>NZ_CP040968.1:0-1275319 GCF_006365315.1 Candidatus Methylopumilus universalis | reverse complement strand
TACCGGCAAAATCCAATATATATAGTATTAAAATTACAATTTCTTCTTGATTTAGCATTTTAGAGAACCGGATTGGTGTAAAAATGCTTTTTAGGAATGATTGCTTTACGGAAGTCATCTTAACTGAACCGGTCAAAGTTATCCACAGGCGTTTTAAGACTTCTTAAACAAATAATCGTTGACACAGAGCGGTATGTACGGTAAATTGCGCGATCCTTATCGAATTATAGCTGGAGAAACACAATGAAACGTACCTATCAACCATCCAAAGTAAAACGTGCTCGCACGCATGGTTTTTTAGTACGCATGAAGACTCGTGCAGGACGCGCTGTAATATCAGCCCGCCGTGCTAAAGGCCGTGCTCGTATCGGTCTATAGAGACCCATCTGGCAAATTCTTCATAATTTGCAAACTAAATTAACCAAACTTACAAAAACGGATGAATTTTCATCCGTTTTTAATTTCCGTAAGCGACTTTCCTCTCAGCACCTCAGTTTTCACTATCAACCTAATACTCTGTCTTTGTTTCGTTTGGGTATGGTCGTGGGCAAAAAAACACAGAAATTAGCTGTGAAGCGTAATTATATGAGACGCGTCTTGCGCGAATTAATGCGAAAAAAACAAGAACAACTCTTAAATTTTGATATAGTGATACGCATTCAAAAATCGTTTTATCGAAACGATTTTGTTGAGATTGAAACAGAAGTTGACCAGATGATTGCAAGATTAAAAAAGTGAAATCAATCGCAATTTTATTTGTCAGATGTTATCAATTATTATTAAGCCCTTTTTTTGGTCAGCAGTGTCGTTTTACACCTACATGTTCGCAATACACTATTGATGCGATAGATAAAAAAGGTGTCATAAAAGGTATTTTTTTATCAATGAAACGAATAGGTAAATGTCATCCATGGTGCAAGGGTGGTCATGACCCTGTTATTTAATTTTGGAATTTTATAATTTATGGATACGAAGCGTTTAATACTGTTTGTTGTATTTTCTTTTTCAATTCTTTTGCTGTGGGATTCATGGCAACGCAAACATACCCCAGTCGCTGAAGTTGCAACCCAACAAGATGCGAGTGTTCCGTCATCACAAAAATTAAATTCCATTGACACTAAAACTATTGCACCCGATTCTAATTTCAAATTAGAAACAGGTTCGCGTATCAAAGTGGCTACTGATTTATACCAGATTGAAATTGATACGATCGGCGGCGATATTCGCCGTTTACTTTTAAATAATCATTTGGCTGATAATGCGCAAGATAAATTTGTGTTATTAGATGACTCACAAAAGCCATTATTTTATGTGGCACAAACAGGACTGATTGGTAATGATTTACCAACACACAAATCAACATTCACATCTGAAAAAACAAATTATGTTTTGGAAAATGGACAAAATCATTTAGATGTCAAATTGAATTTTAAGAATCAAGATGTTGAAGTTTCAAAAATTATTTCTTTTGATCGCGGTAGCTATCAAATAGCAGTGCGTTATGAAATTATGAATCATGGTAAATCAGCGATTACGCCATCAGCTTATTACCAGCTTGTGCATGATGATGGCTCTGCTCAAGAAAGTAAAATTACACCTACATTTATTGGCGGCGCTTACTATAACGAAGCTGATAAGTTTAAAAAAATTAATTTTAAAGATATGAAAAAACATGACCTATCTTTGATTTCGCTCGATGGCTGGATTGGTGTTGTGCAACATTATTTTGCGAGCGCATGGATTTTGCCTGGCAACCAAAAGCGTGAATTTTATACAAAAGAAGTTGCGCAAAATATTTATTCATCAGGTGTGTTGACTCAGCTTCCAACTATTCAATCTGGCGAGAAAAAAGAATTTTCAACCAAACTTTATTCGGGACCGCAAATTCAAGAGGAGCTTGAAAAAGCAGCACCAGGGCTAAGTTATACAGTGGACTATGGTTGGTTAACTTTTATTGCTTCACCATTGTTTATGGTGCTCCATTGGATTCATAAATTAGTAAATAATTGGGGCGGTGCAATTATTCTTTTGACTGTTTTAATTAAAATTCTCTTTTATCCGCTCTCTGCTGCAAGTTATAAATCAATGGCTCAATTGCGTGAATTAAGTCCGCGCTTGCAAAGCATGAAAGAAAAATTTGGAGATGACAAAGCTAAATTTCAGCAAGCCATGTTAGAGCTTTATCGCACAGAAAAAATTAATCCGATGGGCGGTTGTTTGCCCATTCTTATTCAGATTCCTGTTTTCATTTCTCTCTATTGGGTTTTGATGGGTGCTGTTGAATTAAGACACGCACCTTTCATGTTATGGATTACCGATCTTTCTGTAAAAGATCCTTACTATGTATTGCCTATTATTATGGGCATCAGCATGATCATTCAGACAAAACTTAATCCAGCACCTACGGATCCGATGCAAGCAAAATTGATGATGATCATGCCGGTGGTATTTAGTGTATTTTTCTTTTTCTTTCCCGCAGGCTTAGTACTCTATTGGGTGATTAATAACGTATTGTCTATTCTTCAACAATGGATGATCAATCGATCCATTCATGCAGCCGCATTAGCTAAGAAAGGCAATGCAGCTCGCAAATAATTTAGATACCATTGCCGCCATTGCAACACCTTCGGGTGCTGGCGGTATTGGGGTCGTGAGAGTATCAGGACCGAAAGCGAGCGATGTTGCGAAACATCTTTTGGGTGTTTGTCCTGAAAATCGTTTAGCGTCTTACCTATCTTTTTTAGATGTGAATGGTCAAGTGATTGATCGTGGCATCGCACTTTTTTTTAAATCCCCCCATTCATATACTGGTGAAGATATTTTAGAGCTTCAAGGCCATGGCGGTATTGCTGTGATGCAGCTTTTATTGGCGCGATGCATAGAATGTGGTGCGAGACTGGCAAAGCCTGGAGAATTTACCGAGCGCGCTTATCTTAATGACAAAATTGATTTGGCTCAGGCGGAAGCTGTTGCAGATTTAATCAATGCCTCAACCTCTGAGGCCGCAAAAAGCGCTATGCTTTCCTTAAATGGTTATTTTTCGAATAAAATCAATGACTTACTTAAAGAACTCATCGATTTACGTATGTATATTGAAGCTTGTCTAGATTTTCCCGAGGAAGAAATTGATTTTATTACGACTGGCAAAGTTAAAGAAAAGCTTTTAAGTCTAAAGTTAAGTATGGATGAAGTAATTTTATCTGCCAAACAAGGCCACTTATTGCGCGAAGGTTTGACCGTTGTATTGGTAGGTCAGCCCAATGTGGGTAAGTCGAGTTTACTCAATCAATTGTCAGGCAATGATCAGGCGATCGTGACTTCTATTCCTGGCACAACTCGCGACCCTATTAAAAGCGAAATTCAAATCGATGGTATCCCGATTCATGTGATTGATACCGCCGGATTAAGAGACACCCATGATGAAATTGAAAAAATGGGCATCGAAAAAACATGGATTTCGATAGAAAAGGCCAATATCGCATTATTTTTAGTTGATGCTGGCAAGGGTATTACCGATTACGAGAAAATCATTCTAAATCGCATTCCAAAAGACGTTTTTAAGGTGTGGGTTCACAATAAAATTGATTTGTTATCCAAAAAAGCTTCATCTGAAATGATTGACGGTGAGCATCATCTTTTTATTTCAGCAAAAAATGGAGAGGGTTTGGCTCAGCTTAAAACGACTTTATTAAAAATGGCGGGTGTTGAATTTAGTAAGGACGGAAATCAAGGTGTATTTATGGCGAGACAAAGACATTTAGATGCACTTAATACTGTCTCAAAACATTTAAATGAATCGATGAATCAGCTTCAGTCCCCTGAATTGGTAGCCGAAGAGTTAAGACAAGCACAAACTTCATTAGCTTCCATTACTGGCGAATTTACTCCAGACGATCTTCTGGGTGAGATTTTCAGTCGCTTTTGTATTGGTAAGTAATTCTTGGTTCCACGTGGAACACTTTTTTCTTCTTTTTTAAGCAAATGTTTCACGTGAAACAATGGTTTTCATAGTGATTCACCCCAGAATAAAGTAAAATTACACCTTTTCTAACTGACGTAAAACCATGGAATTTCCGCATAATTTTGATGTCATTGTGGTGGGTGGAGGGCATGCTGGTACAGAGGCAGCCTTAGCTTCCGCTCGCATGGGGCAAAAGACTTTGCTTTTAACCCATAACATTGAAACTTTAGGTCAAATGTCTTGTAATCCATCTATTGGTGGGATTGGCAAAGGGCATTTGGTTAAAGAGATTGATGCCTTGGGAGGTGCCATGGGCATTGCGACGGATGAAGCTGGTATTCAGTTTCGTATTTTAAATAGTAGTAAAGGTCCTGCAGTAAGAGCCACTCGCGCTCAAGCAGACCGTATTTTATATAAAGCCGCGATTCGACATCGTCTTGAAAATCAACCCAATCTTTGGCTTTTCCAACAAGCAGTCGACGACATTCTTTTGGACAAGGATCGTGTAGCTGGTGTTGTTACGCAAATTGGTATTCAATTTAAATCTAAAACCGTTGTTTTAACCGCAGGTACATTTTTAGGCGGACTTGTTCATGTGGGCTTGAAAAATTATCAGGCAGGCCGCGCAGGCGATCCACCTTCCATTTCTTTGGCCCATCGTTTAAGAGAAATTGGATTGCCTGTAGGCCGACTCAAAACCGGAACACCGCCAAGAATTGATGGGCGCACCATTAATTATGCTGTGATGCAAGAGCAGCCTGGCGATAGTCCGACCCCTTATTTTTCTTTTTATGGCAAAAAAACAACACATCCAAAACAAATGTCTTGTTGGATTACACATACGAATGAATCTACGCATGACATTATTCGAAGCGGTTTAGATCGATCCCCTATGTATACCGGAGTAATCGAAGGTGTGGGCCCGCGATATTGTCCATCCGTTGAAGACAAGATTCATCGATTTGCAGACAAAGATTCGCACCAGATTTTTTTAGAACCGGAAGGTTTAGATACAAATGAAGTTTATCCAAATGGTATCTCAACTAGCCTTCCATTTGATATCCAGTACAAATTAGTCCGTTCAATCAATGGGTTAGAGAATGCACACATCTTAAGACCCGGTTATGCGATTGAATATGATTATTTCGATCCACGTAATTTGAAATCCAGTTTGGAAACGAAATCCGTTCAAGGACTATTCTTTGCGGGACAAATTAATGGCACGACGGGTTACGAAGAGGCGGCGGCTCAAGGATTATTAGCAGGAACAAATGCCGCTTTAATGACACAAGATAAAGAATCCTGGTGCCCTAAGCGCGATGAGGCATATTTGGGTGTTTTAGTAGACGACCTTATTACTCGCGGGGTTTCTGAGCCATACAGAATGTTTACAAGCAGAGCTGAATACCGCTTGATGTTAAGAGAAGATAACGCCGATTTAAGATTGACAGAAATAGGCCGCAATTTAGGGCTGGTCGACGACGAGCGATGGAATATGTTTCATCAAAAAAAAGAGACTATCCAATCAGAAGAAGCACGATTAAAAAAATTCTTTGTAAGGCCACAAGATATTTCAATTGAAAAACAACAAGCCATTATTGGGAAAGTGATTGATCACGAATATAACTTATTCGATTTATTAAGACGCCCCGAAGTGAGTTTTGAGGGCGTAAAAGAACTCATGCAAGAAGATGCAGGTTTGATTGACCCTGCTGTCAGAGAGCAAGTAGAAATTTCAGCGAAATATAAAGGTTACATTGTGAGACAGCAAGAAGAGGTGGATCGAAGTCGAGATCAATTAGATATTCCATTACCTATCGATCTTGATTACAAAGAAGTACATGGATTGAGTGTTGAAGCGCAACAAAAATTAAATTTGCATAAGCCGGAAAATTTAGGACAAGCATCACGAATCTCTGGTATTACCCCAGCAACTATTTCATTACTTTTAGTGTTTGTTAAGCGTAAAAATAAACCTAAAAAAATAATAACGAAGCGTCCAGAAAAAGTGGCATGAATGAGGTAATAAAAAAAGACCGCGATCTGTTGATCGAGGGGTCGCGTCATATGGGCTTAAATTTATCTGATCAAATGAATGATCAGCTCATGGTGTATTTAAATTTAGTTGAAAAATGGAATCGTGTGCACAACCTAACTGCGATTCGCGACCGTGATGAAATGATTAAACTACATTTTCTTGATAGCTTATCTATTTTAAATTATGTCAATGTAAAAAATTTGTTGGATGTCGGGAGTGGTGCAGGATTCCCAGGCGTTGTATTGGCAATTGTAAAGCCTGAAATGAAAGTAACTGTGATGGATTCGGTTAATAAAAAAACGACATTCATGCAACATGTGAAAAGTGAATTATCACTTACCAATTTAAATGTAGTGAATGGTCGCGTTGAGGAATATCAGCCGACAATACTTTTTGATGCGGTGACGTCAAGAGCGTTTTCAAATTTAAAAAATATGATCTCACTTACACAACATACATTGCAAAAAAATGGTATGTGGTTGGCGATGAAATCAAAAGATGTCAAAGAAGAATTGGAAGCATTCGAAAAGAATCAATACACAATGGTTCCGCTTGAAGTGCCTTTTATTAATGCTGAACGATATTTAGTTCAATTGAAGAAAGAAGTTTTTTAGTTATGCGTATATTAGCGGTGACGAATCAAAAAGGCGGCGTAGGTAAAACCACTACATCGGTAAATTTAGCCGCAAGCTTAGCTGCGAAAAATAAATCTGTGCTTCTCATTGATCTTGATCCACAAGGCAATGCAACGACAGGCTCAGGTATAGATAAATCGAGTATTAAAACATCAATTTATGATGTCTTGATTCAAAGTAAATCATTTAAAGATATTGTGATTCATTGCGAACGCGGTGGTTTTGATTTGGCTCCGTCAAATCGAAATCTTGCAGGTGCTGAAGTTGAACTTGTCAATGAAAGTAAACGCGAAACACGATTAAAAGAAGCGTTGCAACATTTAAAAAAAGATTACGACTATGTATTGTTAGATTGTCCACCCGCGCTCAATCTAGTCACGGTAAATGCATTGACTGCTGCAGATGCCGTTTTAATTCCCATGCAATGTGAATATTATGCGTTAGAAGGTTTATCAGATTTAGTTAACACGATCAAAAAAGTAAGGAGTAATTTAAATCCTAAAATTGAAATTGAGGGTTTATTAAAAACGCTCTTTGATAAGCGCAATATGTTAGCTCAACAAGTATCGGATCAACTCACCGCGCACTTTGGAGACAAAGTATATGAAACGATTATTCCTAGAAATGTAAGACTGGCAGAAGCGCCAAGTCACGGCATGCCTATCTTAATGTATGACCGATCATCTAGAGGAGCCGTTGCTTATTTAAAACTTGCTGAAGAAATTATAGAAAAAGAAATGAGGAAGTCACATGGTTAAAGCTAAAGGATTAGGTCGCGGACTTGATGCATTATTATTAAGTGGCGAGGAAGATGTTCAAAAAAACGAAGGCTCACTTCAGACTTTATTGATCAGTGAATTACAACCTGGTAAATATCAACCTCGAAGCATCATGCAAGAAGAAGCTTTACATGCGCTTTCACAATCTATTTTAAAACAAGGCGTCATGCAGCCTATTATTGTGCGACCTGTGGGGAACAATCAATACGAAATCATCGCAGGCGAGAGAAGATGGCGCGCTGCAAAATTGGCAAATCTTAATGAAGTGCCTGTCATCATCAAAAATATTCCAGATGAATCAGCGCTCGCAATGGCATTGATTGAAAATATTCAACGTGAAGATTTAAATCCATTAGAAGAAGCGATCGGCATTAAGCGTTTGATTGATGAGTTTGATATGACGCATGAAGAAGCGGCAGATGCGGTTGGCAAATCGCGCGTCACCGTTTCTAATTTATTAAGACTTTTAACTTTAACAAAGCCTGTTCAAGATCGACTATTAAGTGGAAAAATTGATATGGGCCATGCAAGAGCTCTGATTGGCCTAGAGGGCAGCCAACAGATTATGTTGTGCGAAGAAGCGATTCAAAAAAATCTATCTGTGCGCGAAGTTGAGGCGCTCGTTAAAAACTTACAGAATAGTTACAAAACCGATACTCAAAAAGCCCCTCCGAAAAAGACGAATGCGGACGTGCGTCAGCTTGAAGACTCTTTAGCAGAAACCCTGGGCGCGTCAGTCACTATTGATGCTAAAAAGAATGGTTCGGGTACTTTAAAAGTGCATTATCGCAATTTGGAGCAATTGGATGAGATTCTTAAAAAAATCAAAGGATAAAGTACGCTTTACCCTTGACGGAACCGCCAATTACAGGGAAAATTCAACCCTTTGTAACTCAAAGTTTTGCATTCAGTGAGCATAAATGTCTGATATTGATGAAATCACTGAAAGAATGAAGCGATTCCCTCAAATCATTCAAAAAATGTTGAGTTTGCAGGTTAAAGCCGCTGGCATATTAACGGTTTTAGTTGCAGCAGTATTTGGAAAGCATGCAGGTGTTTCTGCGTTGATCGGTAGTGTCTCCGTTATATTCGGTGTACTTCTCGCCTCAAAAATTGCTCACAAAACGGCTTTGAGTAAAGAGCCCGCAGCTATCATTATTAATGTATTAAAAGCTGAAGCCGTAAAAATTTTTGTAGTACTTGTATCGCTTTGGTCAGCGTTTAAATTTTATACAGCGCTTGTGCCATTTGCACTGATTGCGGGGCTTGTATTGTCAGCCATTATTTCAGGCGCATCGATTACAAAATTAAATGAAGACAAATAAAAGTCGTTAGGAAATATTGGAAGCTATGGCAACTGAAGGCACATTAACACCGAGTGAATATATTACCCACCATTTAACCTTTAATACGAAGGCTATTGGTGAAGGTGCATTCTGGGCAATTAATATTGACTCACTTGTTATGGGTGTCTTGCTTGGTATTATTTCAATGGCTTTGATCTGGATGGTTGCTCGAAAAGCAACAGCTGGCGTTCCTTCAAAAGGCCAGGCATTTGTAGAGCTTATGTTTGGTTTCATTGACGACCAAGTTAAAAATATATTTCATGGCGATCGTCATGCTTTTATTGCTCCTGCAGCATTAACAGTTTTTATTTGGGTCCTTGTGATGAACTCTATGGACTTTCTCCCTATTGATGTGATGGCACATTTTATTTACGCACCTTTAGGCATTCATGAGTGGCGCAGTGTCCCAACTTCAGATATCAACACAACATTTGCACTTGCGATCGCCGTTTGGATTCTTATGATTTATTTTGGTATTAAAGTGAAAGGTTTTGGTGGTTGGATTCATGAATTGTTTACAGCCCCTTTTGGTAGCAAAGTTTGGGTATGGCCTGCAAACTTTTTATTTAATATCATCGAATATATTTCTAAACCTTTATCTCACTCTCTCCGACTTTTCGGAAATATGTATGCAGGGGAAGTGATTTTCTTACTACTCGGCTTGCTAGCGTCAACGAGTGTGACAGGCGTATTTTTTGGAGCATTATTGGGCGCAGGTTGGTCCATATTCCATATTCTAATTGTGGGGCTACAAGCATTTGTCTTCATGATGTTAACGGTGGTGTATTTATCGATGGCGCATGAAGGCCATTAGTTTTTTTATTTAAGTATTTTTAACTGAAAGGGAAGTAAACATGGAACATATACAATATTTAGCAATGATTCAATCTTACACAGCAATTGGTCTAGGTTTGATGATTGGTTTAGCAGCTTTAGGCGCATGTATCGGCATCGGTATTATGTGTGCGAGTTTCTTAGAAGGCGCAGCAAGACAACCTGAAATGATTCCTCAATTACAAGGTAAAGTTTTCTTGCTTTTAGGTTTGATTGACGCTTCTTTCATTATTAGCGTTGGTATTGTGATGATGTTTGCATTTGCAAATCCATTATTAAGTGCAATCGCAAAATAATTGTTTAGGTTCTTTTAACCGAACTTAGACAGGAGCAAAAATGAATATTAATTTTACGTTAATTGCCCAAGCGATTGCTTTTGCGATTCTCATTTGGTTTACCGTGAAGTATGTGTGGCCACCTCTTTTAAACGCGATTGAAACGCGTCAAAAAGAAATTGCCGACGGTTTAGCTGCAGCACAAGAAGGTAAAGCTTCTTTAGAAGTGGCTGCAAAGAAAACAACACAGCAACTTAACGAAGCCAAACAGAAAGCATCTGAAATTATTTCTCAAGCTGAAAAAAGAGCCTCAGAAATTTTAGAAGAAGCGAAGCATCAAGCGAAAACTGAAGGCGATCGTATTATCTTAGGTGCGAAAGCAGAGATTGATCAAGAAGTTAATCGCGCGAAAGAATCTTTACGTGAACAAGTGTCAACACTTGCTATTGCGGGTGCAGAAAAAATCTTATCAAAAGAAATTGATAAAAAAGCACATAGCGATATGTTAAGTAAACTAGCGAAAGAACTTTAGGATCCATATGGCAGAAATTTCAACCATCGCAAGACCTTATGCAGTTGCAGCATTTAATCTTGCTAAAGAAAAAAAATCTCTTACAGAGTGGTCTGAGATGTTGGAATTTTTAGCGCAAGTATCTTTAGATGAGCGCATGCATGCTTTCATTAATGATTCAAAAGTGTCGGATGAGGATCGTGAAAAGACACTCATTAAAATTGCCGGAAAAAAACTTAATGCTTATGGTGAAAATCTTATTAAGCTTTTGATTGAATATAAGAGGCTCAATGTGTTACCTCAAATCAGTGAGCTTTTTGAAACATTAAAAGCGACGGATGAAGGAATGCTTGATGCTGAAATTATTGTTGCATCAAAGCCGACAGATAAAGAAGTCGATACACTAGTGAAAAGTTTAGAAAAGAAATTTAATAAAAAAATTGATGCAAAAGTAACGATTGATGAAGCAATCATTGGTGGTATTAAAGTGATTGTGGGCGACACCGTGATTGATGCTTCAGTTCGTGAGCAATTACAAAATTTAGCCTACGCGTTGAAGTCGTAAGCTAATCATTATCAGGAGATAGTAATGCAGTTATCAACATCAGAAATTAGTGAACTCATAAAAAGTCGATTAGAGAATTTCTCGACAACCGCTGAAGCGAGAACACAGGGTACAGTCGTATCAGTGACTGACGGTATCGTTCGTATTCACGGATTATCAAATGTGATGTCTGGTGAAATGATCGAATTCCCAGGAAACACATATGGGCTTGCATTGAATCTTGAACGTGATTCTGTGGGTGCTGTGGTGTTAGGTGATTACGAACACATTACTGAAGGTGATGTATGTAAATGTACAGGTCGTATTTTAGAAGTGCCTGTAGGCCCAGAATTAATTGGTCGCGTGGTGAATGCTCTTGGTCAACCCATCGATGGTAAAGGCCCAGTTAAAACAAAACTTACTGACAAGCTTGAAAAAGTAGCGCCTGGCGTGATTGCGCGTAAATCTGTATCTCAACCCGTTCAAACAGGTTTGAAATCTGTGGACTCTATGGTGCCGGTCGGACGAGGCCAACGTGAATTGATTATTGGCGATCGTCAAACAGGTAAAACAGCTGTAGCAACAGATGCAATTATTAATCAAAAAGGTCAAAACATGACCTGTATCTATGTGGCGATTGGTCAAAAAGCATCAACCATCGCTAACGTTGTTAGAAAACTTGAAGAACACGGCGCGATGGAATACACGATTATCGTTGCAGCTTCAGCTTCTGATTCAGCAGCATTACAATTCCTAGCACCTTACGCGGGTTGCACGATGGGTGAATATTTCCGTGACCGTGGCGAAGATGCTCTTATTATTTATGATGACTTAACAAAACAAGCGATTGCTTATCGTCAAATCTCATTACTCTTGCGTCGTCCACCAGGCCGTGAAGCTTATCCTGGCGACGTCTTTTATATTCACTCACGCTTACTTGAAAGAGCAGCACGTGTGAATGAAGAATATGTAGAAAAATTTACAAAAGGTAAAGTGAAAGGAAAAACAGGTTCACTTACTGCATTGCCAATCATTGAAACAGCCGCAGGTGACGTATCAGCATTCGTGCCGACAAACGTAATTTCAATTACTGACGGTCAGATCTTTCTTGAAACAGATTTATTTAATGCAGGTATTCGTCCAGCGATCAACGCAGGTATTTCTGTGTCTCGCGTGGGTGGTGCTGCGCAAACAAAAGTAATTAAAAAATTAGGTGGTGGTGTACGTTTAGCTTTAGCTCAATATCGTGAGTTAGCAGCGTTCGCGCAATTTGCATCTGATCTTGATGAAGCCACACGTAAACAACTTGACCGCGGTCGCATGTTTACAGAGCTTATGAAGCAATCACAATATGCACCTTTAAGTGTTTCGCAAATGGCTGTGACATTATTTGCAGCAAACAAAGGTTACTTTGATGATGTTCCAACGATTAAAGTATTGGCATTTGAAAATGCATTGCATGGCTTTATGAATTCTAAATACAAAAAGATTATGCAAGACATCGAAAAAACAGCTGACTTATCAGGTGACAATGAAAAAGCACTTGAAAAAGCTATTGAAGATTTCAAATCAAGTAACGCTTACTAATATAAAGAGTCATTATGGCCGGTAGTAAAGAAATTAGAACCAAGATCAAGAGTGTAGAAAATACACGAAAGATCACCAAAGCGATGGAGATGGTTGCAGCATCAAAGATGCGTAAAGCGCAAGAGCGTATGCGTCAAGCTCGTCCTTATGCTGAGAAAATCAGAAATGTGGCAGCACATTTGTCCTACGCACAATCGGAATATAAGCATCCATTCCTTGTGAAAAAAGACCAAGTAAAAAATATTGGTTTAATTGTGGTTACTTCAGATAAAGGTTTGTGTGGCGGACTTAATACCAACGTATTAAGAATGTCTGTCAATCAGATGAAGCAATGGGAATCACAAGGTAAAAAAGTACATGTGAGTGCATTAGGTAATAAAGGCTTAGGTTTCATGACGCGTATTAACGCGAATGTGAAATCACACATCATAGGCTTAGGCGATACACCTCATGTTGAAAAACTCATCGGTGCAATTAAAGTGATGTTAGATGCCTATGTGAATGGTGAAGTTGACCAGCTCTTTATTTGCTATACCAAATTTATTAATACGATGAAGCAAGAGCCTGTTGTGGATCAATTGTTACCACTCTCAGGGGATAAAATCGGAAGTCCAGAAGGTCCATGGGATTATATCTATGAGCCGGATGCACAAAGTGTGATCGATCAATTATTAACGCGTTATATCGAATCTTTGATTTATCACGGCGTCACAGAAAATATGGCGTCAGAACAATCCGCACGAATGGTTGCAATGAAGTCTGCTTCAGATAATGCGAAGAATGTGATTGGCGAATTGAAATTGATTTATAACAAAGCGCGTCAAGCGGCAATTACAAAAGAAATTTCGGAAATTGTGGGTGGTGCAGCTGCGGTTGCATAACATTGAATTAATTATTTAGAGTCTTCAAGGAAAAAAAATGGCTAGCAAACAAATCGGAAAAGTAGTGCAATGTATCGGAGCGGTGGTTGACGTCGAGTTTCCTCGCGATCAAATGCCAAAAGTATTTGATGCATTAATCATAGATGACAAAGACTCACAAGCTGAAGCAGGGTTGACACTTGAAGTGCAACAACAGCTAGGTGACGGGATTGTTAGAACGATTGCGATGGGTTCGTCTGACGGACTTGCACGCGGCACTGCATTCAAATCTACGGGTGCAGCGATCAATGTGCCAGTGGGTACAGGCACGCTAGGCCGTATCATGGATGTGCTTGGTCGTCCGATTGACGAATTAGGCCCAATTAAATCTAAAGAATTCCGTTCCATTCACCAAAAAGCACCAGAATTTAAAGATCTATCACCATCTGTCGATCTACTTGAAACAGGTATTAAGGTGATTGACTTAGTTTGTCCATTTGCTAAAGGCGGTAAAGTGGGCCTCTTCGGCGGCGCAGGCGTAGGTAAGACTGTGAACATGTTGGAACTCATCAATAACATTGCTAAACAACACTCAGGACTATCTGTATTCGCAGGTGTAGGTGAGCGAACACGTGAAGGTAACGACTTCTATCATGAAATGTCAGATGCAGGCGTGATTAAATTAGATGACATGGAAGAATCAAAAGTAGCGATGGTGTTTGGCCAAATGAACGAACCACCAGGCAATCGACTACGTGTAGCGCTTTCAGGTTTAACTATGGCTGAAAAATTCCGTGACGAAGGTCGTGATGTTCTTTTCTTCGTAGACAATATTTATCGATACACACTCGCAGGTACTGAAGTTTCAGCGCTTCTTGGACGTATGCCTTCAGCGGTAGGATATCAACCAACACTCGCTGACGAAATGGGTCGTTTACAAGAACGTATCACTTCAACAAAAACAGGTTCAATTACTTCGATCCAAGCGGTGTATGTGCCAGCCGATGACTTGACAGACCCATCACCTGCAACGACATTCCAACATTTGGACTCAACAGTTGTGTTATCTCGTGATATTGCATCCCTTGGTATTTATCCAGCGGTAGATCCATTAGATTCAACATCACGTCAGCTTGATCCACAAGTCGTGGGCGAAGAACATTATCAAGTGGCACGCTCTGTCCAATCGACATTACAACGCTATAAAGAATTACGCGACATTATTGCAATTCTTGGTATGGACGAATTATCACCAGAAGATAAATTAGCAGTGAGTCGTGCACGTAAAATTCAACGTTTCTTATCACAACCATTCCACGTCGCTGAAGTCTTTACAGGCGCTCCTGGTAAATATGTGACACTGAAAGATACAATCAAAGGTTTTAAAGCGATCGTGAATGGTGAATATGATCACTTACCAGAACAAGCATTCTATATGGTAGGCAGCATCGAAGAAGCTGTAGCAAAAGCAAAAACATTATCTTAATTGATTAGGTAAAAACGACATGGTTGCAACGGTTCATATTGATGTAGTAAGTGCTGAAGAATCTATTTTTTCAGGTGAAGCTGAATTCGTCGCGGCACCGGCACAAATGGGTGAAGTGGGTATTTATCCGCATCATGCACCGATGATTACATCGATTAAACCAGGTGCACTGCGTATTAAATTAGCGGATAAAAATGAAGAGCAGCTCATTTATATTTCAGGTGGTATTTTAGAAGTACAGCCAGGGGTAGTTACCGTGTTAGCGGATACTGCAATTCGTGGTCATGATCTTGATGAGGCGCAAGCGAATGCAGCTAAAAAAGCGGCTGAAGAAGCAATGAAAAATCGTTCATCTGATGTGGATTATGCAAAAGCACAAGCTGAATTAGCTGAAGCGATTGCTCAAATTCAAGCGATTCAAAAACTACGACAAAAACACTAAGATATAAAACTTACAAAACTATTAAAAGCAGCTTTTAAGCTGCTTTTTTTATGTCATGTGATGACAAATAAACGATAAAATAGCGAAGATGTCTTTATCTATTGTGATTTTAGCTGCAGGCAAAGGGACGCGCATGCGTTCTGATTTGCCCAAAGTCTTGCAACCGCTTGCTCATAAACCTCTTCTCGGTTATGTCATTGATGCTTCTATGTCATTCAAGCCTAAAGCGCTTGTGGTGGTTTATGGATATGGTGGTGATCTCGTCAAAAAAACATTTCCATCTCCCCATATTCAATGGGTAGAGCAAAAAGAACAATTAGGCACAGGCCATGCTGTGCAACAAGCCGCTCCTTTAATAAAAGATGAAGGTAATACACTCGTCTTATATGGCGATGTACCGTTAATTGACCAAAAAACGATTGAACGCCTAATAATAAAAGGTCAAAAAAATTTAGCTGTTCTAACTTACTCAAAAAAGGATCCAAAAGGCTATGGCAGAATTATAAGGAAAGACGACCGAATACAAAAAATTGTAGAAGAAAAAGATTGTGATGAATCACAAAAAAATATCAAAGAAATTAATACGGGCATTATGTGTGCGCCCAATCATCTCTTAAAAAATTGGCTTAAAAGACTAACTAATCAGAACGCCCAAAAAGAATATTATTTAACAGATATTGTAGGACTATCTATTGAAGATAACATTGAAGTATTAAGTGAATCTGCGGATAATGAAGTATCCGTTACCGGCATTAATTCGAAATCTGAATTAGCAACTATGGAAAGAAACTATCAACTTATGACAGCAAAAACATTGATGGACCAGGGTGTCACTATTATAGATCCAAGCCGCATTGATATTAGAGGTGAAGTCTCAGCAGGACAAGATGTGACGATTGATGTAGGTTGCATTTTTGAAGGTAAGGTTGTTCTGGGTAATCACGTGAAAGTTGCAGCTTACTCACATATAAAAGATAGCTTCATCGGAGATCACTCCTCGATTGAACCTTATTCACATATTGTTGAAAGTAAAGTGGGTAGCCACTGTCGTATTGGTCCATTTGCAAGATTGAGACCAGGTACGAAGCTTCAAAGTCATGTGCACATTGGGAATTTTGTTGAAATTAAAAATAGTGAAATTAATGATCACACCAATATCAATCACTTAAGCTATGTGGGTGATAGCCTTGTCGGCAAATCAGTGAATATCGGTGCCGGGACTATTACATGTAATTATGATGGTGCTAATAAACATCCCACTACGATTGAAGATGATGTGTTTATAGGATCAAACACTGCTTTGGTGGCTCCAGTGAAAATTGGCAAGGGTGCCACGATTGCGGCAGGATCGACCATCACTAAAGATGCTCCTCCGGGAGATCTTACGGTGTCTCGTTCAAAACAAACCAGCATTTCTGGTTGGACTAAACCTACAAAAAATAAAGAGACTTAAATATATGTGCGGCATTGTAGGTGCAATTTCAAATAAAAATATCGTTCCACATTTAATCGAAGGATTAAGTCGACTCGAATATCGTGGCTATGATTCTTCAGGTATTGCGGTATTACGAAACGGTATTGAGCGTGTTCGATCTGTAGGCCGTGTGGCTGAAATTGAAACTATGGTGAAAGATCAAAAACTGGAAGGATTTTTAGGGATTGGTCACACAAGGTGGGCAACACATGGCGGCGTCACTGAACTTAATGCACATCCTCATATTTCAGAAGATGAAATTGCGGTTGTTCATAACGGTATTATCGAAAATTATGAAGAAGTGCGCGAGCGACTTAAGAATTTAGGGTACAAGTTTGAATCACAAACAGATACTGAAGTTATTGCCCACCTCATTCACTATTTTGTTAAACATAAAAATCAATCTCTTTTAGAAGCGACGCAAATGTTAGGCCAGGAATTAAGGGGTGCATTTGCGATTGCGGTGATCTCTCTCAAAAATCCTGATGAAATGATTTGCGCACGATTAGGCTGCCCACTGATTATTGGACTAGGTGATACACAAAATTTTATTGCATCTGACATCTCAGCACTTTTAGCGGTCACTAAAAAAGTGATCTACCTTGAAGATGGCGATGTTGTCCAAGTTAAAAAAGATAGCATCCAAATTTTTAATAAAGATAAAAAAGTGATTACACGCAAAATACATATCAGCGACGTCACTTTGTCTTCCATGGAGCTAGGCCCATATGATCATTTTATGCAAAAAGAAATTTATGAACAGCCTCGTGCATTGACAGACACGATCGAAGCCATTATTGATGAAGGTCATTTTGATGTAAGTCTTTTCGGACAAGACGCCAAAGATGTATTTTCTAAAATAGATAGTATTTTAATTTTAGCGGCAGGGACAAGTTATTACGCAGGAGTAACAGCTAAGTACTGGTTAGAAAGTATTGCAAAAATATCAACCACTGTTGAAATCTCTAGCGAATACAGGTATCGAGATTCAGTGCCTAATCCTAATCAGTTGATACTCACTATTTCGCAGTCTGGCGAAACTTTAGATACGATGGAAGCTTTAAAGCATGCCCAATCTTTAGGTCAACATTTAAGTTTAGCAATTTGCAATGTCCAAGAGAGTGCGATTGCTCGCGCATCTAAACTTGTTTTATATACAAGAGCGGGGGCTGAAATTGGTGTGGCATCAACTAAAGCTTTTACGACACAACTGGTATCTCTCTTTAGTTTAGCCGTTACGATTGCTTCTTTTAAAAAACTGATTAATAAAACAGAGGATAAAAATTATCTGGAGAATTTGAGACAGTTACCAGGTAGCATTCAACAAGCACTTAATTTAGAACCACAAATTAAAGAGTGGGCAAAATTATTTGCTGATAAACACCACGCCCTATTCCTAGGCAGAGGTATTCATTACCCAATTGCTATGGAAGGCGCATTAAAACTAAAAGAGATTTCATATATACATGCAGAAGCTTATCCTGCAGGCGAATTAAAGCATGGACCTTTGGCATTAGTGGATAACGATATGCCAGTCGTAGTCATTGCACCAAATGATAATTTACTTGAAAAAGTAAAGTCAAATATGCAAGAAGTCAAAGCGCGCGGCGGTGAGATTTTTGTATTTGCAGATGCGGACAGCCATTTTATGGAAAGTCCTGGAGTTCGTGTGATAAGAACACCACGACATACGGGTGTTTTGTCTCCAATTATTCACTCTATTCCTGTTCAATTATTGGCTTATCATGTTGCGCTGATTAAGGGCACGGATGTTGATAAACCTCGAAATTTAGCAAAGTCTGTCACAGTTGAGTAATAAACCGTTTAAAATATCGTCAATTAAAATTTAAACAGTCTTATTCATGGCTCAACTCATTAAACCTAAATCTTTATCTGTTGTAGTTCCTGTCAGAAATGAGGAAGACAACGTTGCTGATTTAATTTTTGAAATTCGAAAGTCTCTCAAAAATAAAATTACCTATGAAATTATTTATATTGACGATGGAAGCACAGATCACACACATCAAAATTTAATTGCTCTACAAAAAACATATAAGGAGCTTCACGTCATTAGACATCAAAGAAGTTGCGGTCAAAGTACAGCCGTTAGAACAGGGGTTAAACATGCCAAATATGATTGGATTGCAACCCTCGATGGCGATGGACAAAATAATCCAGCGGATATTCCTCAATTATTGAATGCGCTTAAAGAGGGTGTTGAGTTGGTTGGTGGAAATCGTCGTCATAGTAGACGGGACACTTGGATTAAGAGAATTTCATCTGTGATCGCTAATAGCGTTCGTTCATGGATGCTTCAGGATGACACACCTGATACAGGATGCGGATTAAAGCTTTTTTCAAAAGAAGCTTTTTTAGATTTACCTTATTTTGATCATATGCATCGTTTCTTGCCAGCCCTCATAAAACGGCGAGGTGGACTTATTGTATCAGTACCTGTTAGCCATCGACCTCGAACACACGGACAATCAAATTACGGCACTATTGATCGCTTATTGGTAGGTATCGTCGATTTATTCGGTGTGGCATGGTTGCAACGTAGATCTAAATTTCCTCAAATCAAAAAGGATTAGGATGAATCAAGGCTTTAGTTATTTTTTTTGGCATATTGTTGAAGCTACTCAAAATTATTTCAACGCTATGTCGGGCCCAGACTTTACTTGGCTTCTCGTGGGCTTACTAGGACAAGTACTTTTTATGATGCGTTTTATCGTTCAATGGGTTCATAGTGAACGACATCAAAAAAGTCTTATACCTATTAGTTTTTGGTATTTCAGTTTGTTAGGAAGTGTCATTGTTTTAGCTTATGGCCTTCATAAAACTGAACTTGTTATTATCGTAGGGCAACTTCCTGGCACACTTGTTTATGTAAGAAACTTGATGCTCATTAAGAATGAGAAATCAAAAAAGATCAAAAAGTGATTTAAAGGGCTGCGTAAAAAGGATAATATATTAATCAGAAATTTATTTATATCAAAAAGGACATTAACTTAAATGGAAACCAAAACTATTGTGCAGTATGCAGTTGCTGGCGTTATTGTAGTAGGCTCATTATTCGTGGCTTACAATGCACAAGATAAAATTACCGATCAGGCAAGTGAAATTAAAGTATTACAAAATCAAGTAGCAGTATTAACTGATCAGGCTGCTCAAAATGAAGAGCTGATCAATCAAAATAAGGCACTTCAAACGGAAGTGAAAAATTTAGAAGTAAAGTTAGCAACAAAAACAAAAGCATCTGCACCAGCAAAAGCTTCAGCTAAAACTAAAGCGAGTAAAAAAGCTCATAAAGCGCATAAAGCTTCAAAAAAGAAATAACTTAGTAGTAGATTTTATACCAGTCAACAAATCGCTTAACGCCTTCTTTAATGGAGGTGTTAGGTTTAAATTTGACCCACTGATTAAGTTCAGAAGTATCTGCTGAAGTTTCTTTAACGTCCCCCGCTTGCATATCCATCATTTTCTTAATTGCTTTTTTGCCTAAAGCATTTTCAAGCGTTTCGATGAATTGCATTAATGGGACAGGTTGACTATTGCCGATATTGAAAATACGATAAGGCGCATGACTTGAAGCTGGGTCGGGATTTTTTGTATCAAAATTGGCATTAGGTGTTGCAGATTTAAATAATGTTTCTTTGACAGACTCTGTGACGTCATCAATATAAGTAAAGTCACGCATCATATCACCATGATTAAATACTAGAATAGGCTCATTAGCTAAAATAGCTTTCGTAAATAACATAGGCGACATATCAGGTCTTCCCCATGGACCATACACCGTAAAAAAACGTAAACCTGTTGTAGGGATTTGATAAAGATGGCTATACGTATGAGCCATGAGTTCATTAGCTTTTTTCGTCGCCGCATAAAGACTTACTGGATGATCGACATTGTCATGTTCGCTGAAAGGCACTTTCTCATTTCCGCCATATACACTCGAGCTGCTTGCAAATACAAGATGTTCAGGTTTAATTGTGCGACAACCTTCTAAAATATTAATAAATCCTTGAATGTTGGAATCAATATATACATATGGATTTTCAATGGAGTAACGCACACCTGCTTGTGCTGCAAGATGAAGGACTCGTTGAGGCATTTCTTTTTTAAAAAGTTCGAGTACATCTTTTTGATCTTTAATATCAATCTTTATAAAACGAAAATGCTTATAACTTTCTAATAATTTAAGCCGATCTTTTTTTAAAGTGACATCGTAATAATCATTCAGATTATCAATACCAATAATTTCATGACCATCATCAAGAAGTTTTTTGGCGCTATGCATGCCAATAAAACCGGCTACACCCGTCACCAATATTTTCATTTAACGTCCAATAGGAAAGTAGTTAAATCCAAGTGCACGAACGGCTTTTGGATCATAAAGATTGCGACCATCAAAAATCATAGGAGATTTAAGTGAGGCTTTAATTAAAGCAAAATCTGGACTTCGAAATTCCGTCCACTCTGTGACGATGATGAGTGCATCTGCATTTTTAAGTGCTTCATCTTGTGTATCAGCAAAAGTTATATTTTTTTCATCTTTAAAAATACGTTTTCCTTCATCTATTGCGACAGGATCGTAGGCTGTGATAGTAGCTCCTACTTTGATTAATTCATCAATTAGCACGCGACTTGAAGCTTCTCGCATATCATCAGTGTTCGGTTTAAATGCTAAGCCCCATAATGCAAAATGTTTGCCTTTTAAACTTTCACCAAATTGCTTTTTAATTTTTTTAGGCAATACAAATTTTTGAAGATCATTCACTTCTTCAACGGCTTTAAGTAACTTCAAATCGAAACCAGCCACATCTTTAGCGGTTTTAATTAAAGCCTTCACATCTTTTGGAAAACATGAACCGCCATAACCACAACCTGGATATAAAAAGTGATAGCCAATACGCGGATCAGAACCAATGCCTTGTCTTACCATCTCGATGTCAGCGCCTATAATTTCAGCTAAATTAGCTAATTCGTTCATAAAACTAATTCGTGTAGCTAACATTGAATTAGCTGCGTACTTAATGAGTTCAGCGCTTCTTAGGTTAGTGACTACCAGTCTTTCGTGATTTCTTTGAAAGGGAGCATAAACTTGTTTCATGACTTCGATTGCTTTTGGATCTTCAGTTCCAATGACAATTCGGTCAGGACGCATAAAATCTTCAACTGCAGCCCCTTCTTTTAAGAATTCCGGATTAGAAACAACACTGTAATGTATATCGACATTTCTTTTTTTTAATTCTTCTGCTACAGCTGCTGTGACTTTGTCTCCCGTACCAATGGGTACAGTTGATTTATCCACAATCACTTTTTCTGAAGTCATAAAGCGACCAATATTTCGCGCAGCTTCTGTCACGTATTGAAGATCAGCAGACCCATCTTCATCTGGGGGTGTTCCAACGGCTATAAATTGCACTTCACCGAAGTGAACAGCTTCTTCGATATTAGTGGTAAAAGAAAGACGACCATTTTCAACATTACGACGCACAATTTCCAAAAGTCCTGGTTCGTGAATAGGAATGCCACCTTCTTTTAGAATCCGGATTTTTTCTGCGTTTACGTCAAGACCTAAGACATGATTACCCACCTCGGCTAAGCATGCCGCACCCACTAAACCCACATATCCTGTCCCAACAACTGTAATTTTCATAATAATTCGTTGTATTTAAAGCTATATTTTACCTCTTTTGGTTAAGGCTTGTCTTTTATGGATGCGGATTTCACTTATAATTTGATTTATATAAGAGGAGTTCATCATGACGGCTTTATTTGAATATTTGCATACCATTCAATCGGTTTGGGTAGACAATCTTGAGTATCAGGTGAAAGATGGCTGGGTGTGGTTAGACCCTGTTTTGACTTTAGTACGTGATTACTTTTTTGAGACTACAGTGGTCGCTACAGTGATTCTTTTATATGCCCTAATTTTTTCTGCGATTTCATTTTACGGCAGACAACCCCAAAATAAAAAAATTACGTATACAGACGAGTTTAAAAATTTAGTCAAAGGCGTCGATCTTCATCTAGGTAACGACCCTAAAAAATCTTCAGAAAAAACGCCTACAAAAAAGAAAATTATCTAACTGCTATAAAAAGGGTAATCGGTATAACCTTTTTCTGTGCCACCGTAAAATGTTTTTTGATCGGGCTTACTGACGGATCATTTATTTTTTTAGTCCCTATTATTGGGCCTCTTATTGGGGGAGCATTAGGAGCAATGGCATACGACAAAAGTATAGATAAGCTCTAAAATTCTTGAACTCTTTATTTTTAAAGCGCAGTATTGATTATGTTGTTGTAGTGTCAATCGTATTCTTTTTTATATCCTATATATTGAGGTAAGCATCATGAAAAAAATTATTTTTATCTGTTTGTTTTGTTTTTCAACATTCAGTCTTGCAGAATTAGGCAGCTCTATATTTTCTTTTGACGGCCAAGATTTTATTCGTACTGATACCACCTTGATCGATGAAAATGGTAATCCTGCAATCAATACTAAGATGGATCGGAACTATCCAGGATACAAAGCGTTGCTTAAGAAAAAATCTTACAATGGTAGATTGATGTTATTTGGGAAACTAGTTGATTCTAAGGTAGCCCCACTTACTGATAAAGATGGGAAGTTAATAGGTGCTTTAGCTGTTTTTAAGGATGCTGAGTAAAGTGCATACTTTGTTTGTTTCATAAAAAGCCACTGTAATGAGTGGCTTTTTTTCGGAAGATCTAAAGACCATGATGTCTGAGCAAGGCGTTAAAGGTACAACACAAATCTGGTATATAACACAACTGGTTGATAAGACTTAATTTAAGAAAGTAAGCTATTTGTCATTGATGGACATTACAAAACAGACTGTTTATAGAAAACTTATTCGGAGAAGTTTATATATAAAACTTCCCTTATTAATTGTTACTATTTCTGCATACATGGGATTTATATTATTAATTGCATATAAGCCACAGGTTCTTTCACAATCACTTGGAACTTCTGTTATTTCTCTAGGCTTAGTTCTAGGGATATGTTTAATTTTGATTATCTTATTTGTGACGGCGTTATATGCAGTTTTGACTAACAAATTGATTGAACCTCTTATTAATCAGCTAAGAAAGCCTACTAAAAATTATTTAATTAAGAAATCGCAAAAATAAACTATGGCTATATTTATGTTTTTTATTTTTATATCACTCACATTGATAGTGACATACTGGGCCGCAGGGCGTACATCAAATTTAAAGACTTTTTATGCGGCAGGTGGAAACATAACTGGACTTCAGAATGGATTAGCAATTTCTGGAGATTTTATGTCAGCCGCTTCCTTTCTAGGTATTTCAGGATTGGTATTTAGCGCTGGTTTCGATGGATTAATTTATTCAATTGGCTTCCTGGTTGGATGGCCAATAGTCTTACTTTTAATCGCAGAGCCACTTCGGAATCTTGGTAAGTACACTTTTGCTGATTGTGTATCTTTTAGATTAAAACAAAAGCCTATACGCATTTTGTCATCATGTGGCGCTCTCACCACAATTATTTTTTATTTAATCGCTCAGATGGTGGGCGCTGGAAAGTTAATAGAGATGTTATTTCATATACCCTACAGTCTTGCAGTAATAATTGTGGGCTCAATGATGGTGTTATATGTGACCTTTGGTGGAATGATTGCCACAACCTGGGTGCAAATTATAAAAGCGGTATTACTTTTATTGGGCGCTTCTATTATTGCATTTTTAGTTTTACTTAATTTTCACTTTGATTTAACAGCATTTTTTAATCAAGCAATTCAATTGCACCCAAAAAAATAGCAATTATGGCCCCAGGCGGGCTTATTACTGACCCTATTTCTGCTATATCTTTAGGACTTGCACTTTTATTCGGAACGGCTGGACTACCACATATACTGATGCGTTTTTTCACAGTAAAAAATGCAAAAGATGCAAGGAAATCTGTCATCTACGCCACAAGTTTCATGGCATATTTTTACATTCTTACTTTCATTATCGGATTTGGAGCAATCATTTTTCTTACAAATAATCCAGCTTATATGACTGAAGATGGTAAGTTAATAGGAGACATCAATATGGCTGCTGTACATTTGTCACATGCTGTTGGTGGCAATATGCTTCTGGGTTTCATTTCAGCTGTAGCATTTGCTACTATTTTAGCTGTAGTTTCTGGACTAACGTTAGCTGGTGCGTCTGCAATCTCTCATGATTTATTCCCACATTTTTTTCTTAAAAGGAAATTAGATGAGAAAATTGAAATGAAAGTATCAAAAATTGCCTCACTAATTTTAGGCTTATTGGCCATATTACTAGGGATTGTTTTTCAGAATCAGAATGTTGCATTTATGGTCGGCCTTGCTTTTGCCATAGCTGCAAGTACAAATTTTCCTGTGTTATTACTTTCAATTTACTGGAAGAATTTAACATCAAGGGGAGCAATTATTGGTGGAGGTTTAGGATTAATAACTGCCATTATGCTTGTAATTTTTAGTTCAACAGTATGGGTTGATATGTTGCATTTTCCAGAACCTTTTTTCCCTTATAAATACCCTGCTTTATTTTCAATGACGGTTACTTTTTTTGTGACTTACATATTTTCAATTACCGATTCATCGACTCAAGCAAAAATTGAACGTAAAAAGTTTCAGGACCAAAAAAAACAATCTATAATCGGTATATAAATCAACATTCAACCGTGGCTTTTTTATGCGTGATGTGCCTGGGAGTGCTCGCAGATTTTAATGTCAAAAAAACTTCACTGATTAACTCACTTTTTAACTGGCTTTTTTTCTTTGGCTTTAGATAGCTTTGTTTTCTTAGCCGCCTTTTTGGAAGGGGCTACTTTTTTAGTTTCTTTTTTAGACAATACCTTTGTTTTCTTGATTGCTGCTGGTTTAGCAGTATTTTTAGCAACTAACGACGCTTCTAATGCCTTGACTTGATTTTCAAGTACATCAATACGCTGTAATTTAGTGTTTGCATCATCTAATTGCACTTTAAGATTTTTAATTTCTAAATCTTTAAAATAAGTCGCTTGATAACTTGCATAACCATAAATGAGTGAACTGATCGTTATCACGCCGGTACCAATATAAATCGCTAATGTTTTTTTATTTGTTTTCTTTTTCTCAGGGATGTTAAAAGGCGTTTCTTCTTTTTGATCAAATTCCATTTTGTTTTCCTTATTATTTAATACGGGTTATTCGTACACTCTCAGCTTCTATTTTAGCTAAAAAAGTTTTACTTAACTCTTTATTAATCGTTTTATGTTTTTTATGAATTGTCTCTATATTGGCATTATCAATTAAAAAACTCTCGCCAATCGCCATGATTTGATAAGGATAGTAGCCAGAGGTATCGAAACGCAATGACTTTCTGCACTCTATAAACTTAAAATGTCGCGTTCTAAATCGAAAAATTACTTCTTTTAACTTTTGGAACATTATGCAAAGAGTTTCCAAGCGAGGGTTGTCATAAATGCTGCAATCGAAATATAAAGATATTTTTTAAAGCTTTTCCCTAAATTATCTTTTTTAGCTTTTTGAAAACTATTATCCGTTGTATCTATTTCATATTGCGTGATAACAGTATTTATATCGATATTAAGAAACCGACAATAACGTTTGATGACTGCTTGCTTTAATTTATTTGAATGAAAAAAAGCACCTAGGTTGTTCTCAATCGCTTGAACTTGTTGCACAGATAAACATAATTCTGTTGCGATATCATCTATTTTAAGTTTTAGTTCACGACGCGTATTTGTAAGCACTTGGCCGTTGTATTCGAGGTTTGACATAAATTAAAAGTGTAGGAAATAAGTAGCATTTTAATTTATTTTACGTTTAATGGATATACGTGATATGGACAATTATTGAATCATTTCCCTAATTTTTTTAGGCCCGCCTTTAGCTAAAAAATCCCAAATAGGCGGAGGTAAAAACTTCATAAGGGTACCCACAATATTCATTTGCCATGGAATGATGATAAACCCCCTTTTATTTTTGATGGCTCGCATAAATCGTAAAACCGCGTCATCTACATCCAAAATAAAAGGCATGACATAACGATTATGTTTTGTCATAGGTGTATGAATGTAGCCTGGTGCAATGGTTGTCACATGAATACCAAAAGGCTTCATCTCAATACGTAAACTTTCTAGATAATTGATTAAAGCCGCCTTTGAACTGCTATAAGCGCCAGATCCAGGTAAGCCTCTAATACCAGCAACACTTGCAATCCCTACTAGTTGACCTGATTTCTGTTTTTTAAAAACTTTAATAAAAGGAAGAAAGGTGTGAATTACACCAAATAAATTAATCTCAATGACACGCTTAAATGTATGAAGATCTTCTTTTTCACCCGCAAGTGTCCCAGTGCTCACCCCTGCGTTCGCAATGACAATATCAGGCGCCCCGTATTTTTTTATGAAATGAGAAGCAGCTTTTTGAAGGCCTTTTTGATCTGAGACATCCACTGCATAAATTTCACAAGGCACATGAATCTTTGCTTTTATTTTTTTAAGAAGCACTAGCCGACGCCCCACTAATCCTAGGATAGCGCCCTCTTTCACATACTGATTAGCTAATGATTCACCGATACCACTCGTGGCACCGGTGATAAAAACTTTTAAAGCTTTATTTTTTATTGCGATCTTTTCTGACATTATTGATGATGAAATCAGCGATCTGAAGCGCCTCACTGTTGCCACCTGCCATCGTACTTGAAGTAATGTATTTTCCATCAATCATGAGTGTAGGCACACCCGTAGCACCTGATGCTCTAAAAACTTGAGCAGCTTTATTTAAGGAAGCATTCATAGAGAACGAATTAAAAGCATCCTCCACTTTTTTACGATCAAGCCCTGATTTTAATGTGACCCATTGAAGAATCGCTTTTTCGTCACTCGGGTTAAGTGTGCGGTCCTTATGAACTGCATCAAATATAGCGATGTGAAGCTTGTCAGCTACACCTAATGTTTCCATAGCGTAAAAGGCTCGTGCCATCGGTGCCCAATCAGGACGAGGAATGGCAGGCATACGTTTAAAGTAAATATCTTTAGGTAATTTTTTTACCCAGTCACTCAACATGGGATCCATTTGGTAGCAATGAATACATCCGTACCAAAAGAGTTCCGTGATTTCAATTTTATCTTTGTTATCTGTGGGGACCACTTGTACTGTTTTATCAAAATTGACTCCCACTTGAGGTTCTATCGCAAACGAAAGTGAACTAAAAAGCATTAAAAAAGTGATTAAGATTTTTTTCATAAAATATCCTTAATTATTTGTATTCGTATTGTTAAGTGTTGCCCTCACTAAAATAGGTTTAAAGCCATTTTTAACGAGATCGTTTTTTGTTTTCATAATTTGTGCATCATCTGTCAAAGGACCTACTCGTACTTTATGGACCACTTCATTATTTTGTGAAGGCGCTGTAAGTACGACCGCTTCAAATCCTAAAAGTGCCAATTTTGCTTTCGTATTATCAGCGTCTTTATCTGTATTAAATGAACCTACTTGATAAAAGTACACTTCTTTTTGTGGAATACTAGCTGGATTTTTTAAAGCCTGTGTTGCTTCTCGATCTGAGATATCTTTATCGTTATTAGGCAGGATATTATAAAAATCAAATTTAGTCGGTTGATCTTGGATGGCATTATCTGCTGAGTTTTCTCCCTCAGGTTTAGCGCCTTGAATTTCAATACAGGCTCCATTCGTATCTTTACTTACAAAAGGACTTTTACCATTAGTAATAAAGACGGTAATACCAATAGATAAGCCAATACCTACAAGAATGCCCATAAAAAGGCCGTTCATAAAAGAGCTACCTGATTTACCTTTTTCCATATTTACCTTTTAAGCTACATATTTTCCGGAGCGTTGACACCGAGAAGATATAGACCATTTTTTAATACAATTTGTGTGGCACGAATGAGACTTAAGCGCGCTAACTTTTCATTTTCATTGTCAACCAAAAACTTAGTGTCATTATAATAGCTATGAAGATCGGCCGCACAGTCTTTTAAATAAGTTGCAATCGTATGTGGTGCTAATTCAACACCGGCATGTAAAACTATTTCTGGAAATTCGTTTAAGCGTTTAATAAGGATCAGTTCTTGTGTCGATTTAAGATCATCAATATTAACGTGATTTAATTGATTGATATCTCCACCCCATTGTCTTAAAACCCCTGCAATACGGGCATGCGCATATTGAATGTAATAGACAGGGTTATCCGAATTTTGTGTTTTAGCTAAATCAATATCAAAGACGAGTTGTGAATCAGGTTTACGAGCAACTAAGAAGTAGCGTGTGGCATCGCAACCGACTTCATCAATCAAATCGCGCAATGTGACATAATTTCCTGCGCGCTTAGAAAGCTTAACTTCTTCCCCGCCCTTCATGACTGTGATCATTTGATGCAACACATACTCAGGATAAGTTTCAGGAATGCCAGCTTTTAAAGCTTGAAGCCCTGCTCTGACCCTTGTAATTGTGCTGTGGTGGTCTGAACCTTGTTCATTGATGACGCGTTTAAATCCACGCTCCCATTTATTGAAGTGATAGGCCACATCAGGAATAAAATAGGTGTAGCTCCCATCAGACTTTTTCATAACACGATTTTTGTCATCACCAAACTCTGTCGTTTTTAACCAAAGCGCATTGTCTTCTTCATAAGTAAAATCATTTTTGATGAGAGACGCAACTACTTTTTCAATGTGACCATTTTGGTAGAACGAAGATTCTAAAGTGAACACATCAAACTTAATTTGGAATGCATTTAAATCTTGATCTTGTTCATGTCTTAAATAAGCGACACTGAATTGTTGAATAGATTCTAAGTCATCAATGAGGCCAGACGCATGAATTGTTTTACCTTCACATTCAATGCTGCTTTTGTTTAAAAAAGCATTAGCGATTTCGACAATGTATTCACCTCGGTAACCATCTTCAGGAAATGCAGGATCCGAAGGATCCATATTGTGACATCTGGCATGCACTGATTTTGTAAGATTATCAATCTGCGCACCCGCATCATTGTAATAAAATTCGCGCGTCACATCCCAGCCATTAAATTTTAGAAGTCTAGCTAATGAGTCGCCAATAGCAGCGCCTCGACCATGGCCTACATGAAGCGGGCCTGTGGGATTGGCTGATACAAACTCAATTTGGACTTTTTGGGGCTGACCTTTTTCATTGTGCCCCGAAGTATTTTGTCCGAAGTTATCCGGACTTTTTAAAATCTCATGGATAATGAAGGTACGTGCTTTATCACTTAAATAGAAATTTATAAAACCTGCACCGGCAATTTCAACTTTTTCAATTAAAGGTGAGGCGGGTAGCTTTTCAATAATGAGGGTGGCTAATTCACGCGGATTTTTTTTTAAACTCTTTGCAAGCGCCATCGCCAAGTTGCTCGAAAAATCTCCATGTTCGATCGATCTGGGACGATCTAATTGAATAGAATTCGCTAAAATCTCAGGATGTATCGATTGTGCGACGGGCAACAATAATTGTAGAAGATGTGATTTCACGTCTTAGAATGATAGGTAAGGATTAAAGCGTTTATTTTAACTTAGAATTGATGGACTCCCCTTAAAAACTAATACCATGACTGACGCACTTTATATTCTCAAAGTCGCCCTCGATGTACCCCTCGATCGGGTGTTTGACTATAGGACGGATAAACCTAATACTCAAATTGGACAGTATGTGGTAGTGCCTTTTGGTGCTCGTAAAATGATCGGTGTCGTGGTCGGTGTTTCTGATACCAGCTCAATCGAATCTAAAAAATTAAAGTCTATTATCCGTTTAGATCCTGAAGTGATTTTTGATGAGCAAAGCTTTAAGCTTTTTCAATTCTGCAGTCAGTATTATCACTATCCCTTAGGGCAAACTATTTTGTCCGCCGTGCCATCCAGATTAAAAAAGATAAATACAAAGGCGATGGCGAAAAAATATCTATATCGTTTAACACCCAAGGCTATAGAGTTAGGGGTCGATCAATTACCACCTCGACAAACGACTTTAAAACGCATTGTGATGGCCTTAATTGATGCGACACTTCTTGATGAAGCAAGTCTTCGCTCGATCAGTAGTACTTGGAAAAAATCAATAGAAACACTGGATGAGATGGGTTGGATTGAAAAAGAAGAGATCACCTTAGACGATAAAGTCTATATACAAGCGCCTATTCCATCATTGAATGATGAACAAAAAAAAGCATTCGATGAAATTTCAAAAACAAATAAAATTTTTGCAGCTTGGCTACTTTATGGCATTACAGGAAGTGGTAAAACCGAAGTCTATATTCGTTTAATTGAAGAAGCGTTAAAAAAAGAACATGCACAACTCTTAGTCCTCGTCCCTGAAATTAATTTAACACCGCAATTAGAAAGCCGTTTTAGAGCACGTTTTGAAAAATATACACTCGTGACACTTCATAGCCACTTAACGGATAACGAACGTTTAACCCATTGGCGACTTGCTAAAGAGGGGGCAGCCCAAATTATCATTGGGACACGTTTAAGTGTTTTTACACCCATGCCACATTTATCTCTCATCATCATTGATGAAGAGCACGATGCATCCTTTAAGCAACAAGAAGGTTTACGTTATCACGCAAGGGATGTCGCAATTTTCCGTGCCAAATCAGAAAACATTCCGATCGTGATGGGGACTGCAACGCCATCTCTTGAAACTTGGTTTAATGCGACTAAAACCAAAGACACCAAAAAATTTGGGTTTTTAAAATTAACTTCGCGTGCGGTTGTAGATTCAACACTCCCCGAAATTAAGTGTATTGATATTTCGAAGTCGACGGTCACAAAAGGTTTTTCACCTTATCTTGTTGAAGCGATTCGTGATCGTTTAAACAAAAAAGAACAGAGCCTTATTTTTATTAATCGTCGAGGCTTTGCACCGGTTCTTTTATGCTCATCATGTCAGTGGACAGGTCGTTGCCATCGTTGCAGTAGTAAGTTAGTGGTGCATTTAAATCAAAAACGATTACGTTGTCACCATTGTGGCCATGATGAAAAAATGCCACTGCAATGTCCCTCATGCGGCAATACTGATCTTTATCCAACCGGATTAGGGACGCAGCGTATTGAGGAAACAATAAAAGAATTTTTCCCTGAAGCCCGCATTTTAAGAGTCGATCGAGACTCCACAAAAACTAAAGAAGCGCTCAACGATTTATTCTTAAAAATGAAAAATCGTGAGATTGATATTTTGATTGGCACTCAAATGCTATCTAAAGGTCACGACTTTCCATATTTAAGTTTAGTTGGTGTATTGGATACGGATCAGGCTTTATATAGTCCCGACTTTAGAGCGAGTGAGCGTTTATTTTCACAATTGATGCAAGTAAGCGGCCGTGCAGGACGCGCAAAGACAAAAGGCGAAGTATATATACAAACTGCATTTCCAAATCACCCCATATTTGAAGCATTAAAAACACATGATTATGAACACTTTGCGAATGAGCTTTTAAAAGAAAGAGAATTAGCAGAACTAAGCCCCTTTGCCTTTCTCGTTCTTCTGAAGGGAGAGGCGCATCAATTGGCGCATGTGATGCAATTCCTCAATGATGCCATGATCCATGCACAAAATTTAAGTGCTCACGTGACTGTTTATAATCCAGTTCGACCTATTATGGAGCGCTTAAAGGGCATGGAGCGAGCGCAGTTAGTCCTTCAAGCAAGTTCTCGCGTAGCATTGCAAAAATTACTTAATGATTGGGTGCCTTATTTACGTGAAAATAAATTAGCCCAGAAAGTAAAGTGGGTTGTTGATGTTGATCCGCTAGAGTTTTAATTTTCACTATGACCGAATCTCTAATCCCACTAAAATAAAGATATGAAAAAAAATCCTCCATGCGTCATGACATTTTCTGCGACGGACCCAACAGGTGGCGCTGGACTTCAAGCTGACGTTTTAACGCTAGCCAGTTTGGGTTGTCACCCTTTATCAATCACCACAGCCATTACCGTGCAAGATACTTCCGGCGTTGAAAGCATGATGGCTTTTGATGCTGACTGGGTGAATGATCAAGCGCGCACTTTATTAGAAGACATGGAAGTTTCCGCATTTAAATTAGGTTTATTAGGGAGTGTTGAAACGATCGCGATGATTGCAGAAATTGTGGCGGACTATCCCACAATTCCACTCATCATCGACCCTGTATTAGCCTCGGGTCGAGGTGATGCGTTAGTCACCAATGAAATGATTAATGCGATGTCAGACTTGCTGTTATCGCAAGCAACACTTATTACCCCGAATAGTATTGAAGCAAGGCGCTTAGCATTTAAAGATGGAGACGATTTTGGTGAAGCGAGTTTGGATGAATGCGCGGAACGACTTCTTAATACGGGTTGCCAATTGGCTTTAATTACAGGTACCCATGAAGTGACGACTGAAGTCATTAACACTTTATATAATGAGAATGGCAAAGTGAAGAGTTACAACTGGGAAAGATTGGCAGGGAGTTATCATGGCTCAGGCTGCACTTTGGCTTCAGCGATTGCCGGTTGTATGGCGTTAGGATCCACATTAGAAGAGGCGATACAAGAAGGACAGCGCTTTACTTGGCAGTCTCTAAAGCATGGATATAAGCCTGGCATGGGCCAATTTATTCCAGATCGACTCTTCTGGGCTCATGATGATGAATTGGAATATGCGCGATTCATTCATCATTAAAGGTTTATACGTCATCACTACTGATATGACGGACTTAAATACACTTATCCACAAAACGAAATTAGCCATTGAAGGTGGCGCTTTTATGGTGCAATATCGCAGTAAAATACAAGATCGTGACGTTAAAATACAGCAATGTGCTGCTATTTTACGTCTATGTCGTGAATATGGTGTGCCATGCATTGTAAATGACGATGTGGAGATGTGTCTTAATTTAGAGGCAGATGGTGTTCATTTAGGTGAAAATGATGACAATATCGCCGAAGTTAGGCTCATTTTAGGCGAAGATGCCATCATTGGAAGCTCATGTTATGACCAGTTAAGTCGTGCAAAACAGGCCCAAAAAGAGGGTGCGAGCTATGTTGCTTTTGGTGCCATGTTCCCAACGCCTACAAAATCTAACGCTCCGAGAGCCACGTTAGAACTTCTAAGTGAAGCAAAACGTGAGATTCATATTCCCATCGTTGCAATTGGGGGCATCACCGTGAATAATGCTCATGATGTTATTGAAACAGGAATCGACGCGATCGCTGTCATTACAAGTCTTTACGAAGCTAAATCAATAAAGGAAACTGCAGAAACATTTTTAAAGATGTTTCATTAAATCGATATGAGTCAAAATAAAACGCTATTTGAACGCTCACAAAAAGTCATTCCAGGTGGCGTCAATTCTCCCGTTCGTGCATTTAAGTCTGTCGGCGGTACGCCAATTTTTTTCAAAAAAGGCTTAGGTAGCAAATTATGGGATGAAGATGGGCGCGAATATATTGACTACATCAATTCCTGGGGCCCCATGATATTAGGCCACGCACACCCACAAGTCTTAAAAGCAGTTCAAGAAGCTTCATTCGATAGTTTGTCATTTGGTGCTCCCACAAAACGAGAACTCGAGATGGCGGAATTACTCGTGAAACTCGTCACCAGTATTGAACAAGTGCGACTTGTGAGTTCAGGCACTGAAGCTACGATGAGTGCGATTCGTGTCGCACGTGGATTTACGAAGCGAGATACTTTAGTTAAATTCGAAGGTTGTTATCACGGTCATGCAGATGCGCTATTAGTTAAGGCAGGTTCAGGACTCTTAACCTTCGGAGAACCAAGTTCAGCAGGCGTTCCAGAAGATGTCGCAAAACATACTTTAACGTTACCTTATAACGATGTCGAAGCTTTAAGAGCGCTATTTAAAGAAAAAGGCGACACGATTGCGACTGTCATTATTGAGCCAGTCGTAGGTAATATGAACCTCATTATTCCCCACATGGAATTCTTAAAAACACTTCGTGAGTTATGTACTAAACACGGCGCCGTGCTCATTTTTGATGAAGTGATGACAGGCTTCAGAGTCAATATAGGTGGCGCTCAGGCGCTTTATGGCATTACGCCTGATTTAACGACACTTGGTAAAGTGATTGGTGGTGGGTTACCCGTGGGTGCTTTTGGTGGACGACGCGATATTATGCAATGTTTGGCCCCCATAGGTGCGGTATATCAAGCGGGCACATTGTCTGGAGACCCTGTGGCAGTAGCGGCAGGTTTAGCTACCCTCAAACTCGTGCAAGCTCCAAATTTCTATGAAGAGTTAACGAAAAAAACCAAATCACTCGTGGACGGACTCACCAAAGCCGCACATGAATTGAATGTGAAATTTAGTGCGCAATCCGTAGGCGGTATGTTCGGCATTTATTTTAGTGAAAAAGCGCCCACAAGCTTCGATGAAATCATGAAAAGCAATAAAGAACATTTCAATCAATTCTTCCATCACATGTTAACGTCAGGTTTTTACTTTGGCCCATCAGCATTCGAGGCAGGCTTCGTATCTATAGCCCATACAGATCAGGACATTCATCAAACGGTTGAAGCCGCAAAAGAAGTTTTTCAAGTCCTTAAATAGGCTCAATAATTGTTGAATTACAGGGCGTTAGGCTTTATTATTGAAGGTTCCGTTTAATCTTTTTAATGCAGTTTATGACTCAATTCGAAAGACCTGAGCAACAAGGTCTCTATAACCCTAAAAATGAGCATGACGCCTGTGGCGTTGGCTTTGTGGCTAACATTCATGGCACCAAAAGTCACACCATTGTGGCTCAGGGTCTTCAGATCTTAACCAACCTAACGCATCGTGGTGCGACAGGCTATGATCCAAAATTAGGTGATGGTGCTGGTATCCTCATTCAAATGCCAGATGGTCTCATTCGAGATGAGGCTAAAAAATTATCTGTTGATTTACCTCTATCTGGTCAATATGCATGTGGTCTTATTTTCTTTCCACAATCAAATTCGCATCGCACTCAATGTGAAAAGATCATCACTGACATTATCAAAGAAGAAGGCCAAACATTTTTAGCTTGGCGTGATGTACCTACCAATAATTCTAATATCGCAGATGCTGCGAAAGCACTAGAGCCTAAAATCAAACAAGTCATCATTGGTCAAGGCGGCGACATCAAAGATCAAAATCATTTCGAACGAAAACTATTTGTCATTCGTAAACGCATTGAACATAGCGTTAAAAAGTTAGGGCTTGACGATCCTGCACAATTTTATATTCCATCTCTTTCAAGTCGCACCATTGTGTATAAGGGCATGCTCCTTGCAAACGAAGTGGATACTTACTACCCAGACTTAAAAGACGAGCGTGTGACATCGGCATTAGCTTTAGTTCATCAACGTTTCTCAACGAACACGTTCCCTGCATGGGATTTAGCACATCCATTTAGAATGATTGCGCACAACGGAGAAATTAATACGGTACAAGGCAATGTCAATTGGATGCGTGCACGACATGAAAGTATGCAATCCGCATTATTAGGTGATGACTTAGAAAAGTTATGGCCACTCATTGTCGAAGGCCAATCTGACTCCGCATGTTTTGATAATTGTTTAGAATTGTTAGTTGCAGGTGGTTACAGTCTACCGCACGCAATGATGATGTTAATTCCTGAAGCATGGTCAGGTAATCCTATGATGGATGAAAATCGTCGTGCATTCTATGAATATCACGCTGCATTGATGGAACCATGGGATGGTCCAGCAGCAGTGGCATTTACCGATGGTCGTATGATTGGTGCCACCTTAGATCGAAATGGATTACGTCCCGCACGCTATTTAATGACCGATGATGGTGTCGTCATGATGGCATCTGAAATGGGTGTGCTGCAATTCCCACAAGAAAAAATTATTAAGAAGTGGCGTTTGCAACCAGGCAAAATGCTTCTTATCGATATGGAAAAAGGCCGCATCATTGATGATGAAGAAGTGAAAAAAGAACTCGCAACACATAAGCCTTATCGCGAGTGGATTGATAGTTCTCGTTACTTCTTAGGTGACTTCCCAAAAACAAATAGCAAGACTGAACTTAAAGCGACCTTACTCGATACACAACAAAGTTTTGGTTACACACAAGAAGATATTAAATTTATTTTGCAACCAATGGTGGCAAATGGGGAAGAGAATTCAGGTTCGATGGGTAATGATGCTGCACTTCCAGTACTCTCAAAAAAACCAAAACTTATTTACAACTACTTTAAACAATTATTTGCACAAGTAACTAATCCACCGATCGATCCAATCCGTGAAGAGTTAGTGATGTCACTTGTGACATTTATTGGACCCAAGCCTAATTTATTAGCAGTCGATGAAACAAAACCAACTACAAGACTTGAAACAAGTCAGCCTGTTTTAACGCTTGATGATTTAGAACAATTAAAAAATATTTCTAAACTCACAAAAGATGCTTACAAATCTTTAGTACTTGATATTACATACAATGTGAAGGGCCTTAAAAAAGACGACGCGTATGGTATGAAAAAAGCAATCGACACTCTTCGTCAAGATGTCTATAAAGCAGTGAAGGATGGTTACAATATTCTGATTTTATCGGATCGCAATCAATCCAAAGATCGTATGGCGATCCCGGCATTGTTAGCCACTTCGGCTACACATCAACATTTAGTGCGTGAAGGTTTGCGCACCAATACAGGCTTAGTGGTGGATACAGGTTCTGCTCGTGAAGTGCATCACTTTGCCCTTTTAGGTGGTTATGGTGCGGAGGCAATTTGTCCTTGGTTGGCATATGAGTCTATGCATGCCATGACAAATGACCATGTTCTTGCTCACAAGAACTTTATAAAATCGATTGGTAAAGGTCTTTACAAAGTCATGTCTAAGATGGGCATTTCAACCTACCAATCTTACTGTGGCGCACAAATTTTTGAAGCAGTGGGCCTTAACTCTCAGCTCATTAATGCTTACTTTAAAGGAACAGCCACCAATATCGAAGGAATCGGCATTGAAGAAATCGCAGAAGAAACCATGCGTATTCATCAATCCGCTTTTGGAGCTGACCCAGTCTTAGTTAATGCATTAGATGCAGGTGGTGAATATGCCTTTAGAGTCAGAGGCGAAGAACATATGTGGACACCCGATTCGATTGCAAAATTACAACATGCGACAAGAACGAACCAATATAGTACTTATAAAGAATATGCAGCCCTCATTAATGATCAAACGAAACGTCAAATGACTTTACGTGGATTATTTAAATTAAAAACGAATGACAAAGCAATTTCCTTAGATGACGTAGAACCGGCGAAAGAAATCGTTAAACGATTTGCAACAGGCGCGATGTCTTTAGGATCAATCTCAACAGAAGCCCATACAACATTAGCGATCGCGATGAATCGTATTGGTGGCAAATCGAATACCGGCGAAGGTGGTGAGGATGCAAAACGCTTCTTAACTTTAGATAAAGACAATACCGTTGCAAATGTGATTGGCCTTAACTTAATTGAAAGTGATATTAAACTTAAAAAAGGGGATTCACTTCGCTCGCGAATTAAACAAGTCGCTTCCGGTCGATTCGGCGTGACTGCAGAATATTTAAGTTCAGCCGATCAAATTCAAATCAAGATGGCACAAGGCGCAAAACCAGGCGAAGGCGGCCAATTACCAGGTCACAAGGTGAGCCCTTACATTGCAAAACTTCGTTTCTCTGTTCCTGGTGTCGGTCTTATTTCACCACCACCGCATCACGACATTTATTCGATCGAAGATTTAGCTCAACTCATTCATGATTTAAAAAATGCAAATCCAAGTGCAAGTATTTCAGTCAAACTTGTATCTGAAACAGGTGTAGGAACTGTCGCTGCCGGTGTTGCAAAAGCCAAATCTGATCATATTGTGATTGCAGGCCATGACGGTGGTACAGGAGCCTCGCCTATTTCATCGATTAAGCATGCTGGCACGCCTTGGGAGATTGGACTCGCTGAAACACAACAAACGTTAGTATTAAATCGTTTACGCGGACGCGTCATTGTTCAAGTCGACGGACAAATGAAAACAGGTCGCGATGTCGTCATCGGCGCCCTGTTAGGTGCAGATGAATTTGGTTTTGCGACAGCACCGCTTGTGGTTGAAGGTTGCATCATGATGCGTAAATGTCATTTGAATACATGCCCAGTCGGTGTGGCAACTCAAGATCCAGAATTACGTAAACGTTTCACTGGTCAACCTGAACATGTCGTGAACTATTTCTTCTTTGTGGCTGAAGAAGTGCGTGAGTGGATGGCATCACTTGGCATTAGAAAATTTGATGATCTAATTGGTCGCACCGATTTGCTTGATACACAAGCTGGTATTGAGCACTGGAAAATTCAAGGACTTGATTTCAGTAAAATTTTCTATCAACCCAATGTTGAAAAAGAAGTTTCACGTCGTCATACAGAAGAACAATCCCATGGTCTTGAACATGCGCTTGATAACGAACTTATTAAATTATCAAAACTTGCATTAGATAAACGTCAAAAAGTATCGATTAATTTACCGATTACCAATACAAATCGCACTGTGGGTACCATGTTGTCGCATGAAATTGCAAAACGTTTTGGTCATGAAGGTTTACCGCAAGATACCATTCAAATTACTTTAAATGGTACCGCTGGACAAAGTTTTGCAGCATTCTTAGCACAAGGTATTTCCTTGGAATTGATTGGCGAAGGTAATGACTATGTTGCTAAAGGTTTATGTGGCGGCAGGGTCGTGATTAAACCTCCTAAAGCATTTAAAGCGAAATCACATGAAAATATTATTGTAGGTAACACTGTGATGTATGGTGCAACAACAGGAGAGAGCTATTTTAGTGGCGTGGCAGGGGAAAGATTCTGTGTGAGAAATTCAGGAGCCTCCGCAGTGGTAGAAGGCGTTGGTAATCACGGTTGCGAATACATGACAGGAGGTACTGTCGTAGTTTTAGGTAATACCGGACAAAATTTTGCAGCAGGTATGTCAGGAGGGGTAGCCTACGTATATGATGAAGATAGTTTGTTTAGCAAACGTTGCAATCCATCTATGGTGTCATTAGAAAAAGTAGAGACACAACAAGCACAACCCAAAGTGCCTCAACATTTAAACCAACCTGATGAAGTCATTTTAAAAGCACTCATCGAAAAACATCTCAAATACACTGAGAGTGAACGTGCTAAATTTATTCTAGATAACTGGGATAAAGTAAGACCTCAATTTATTAAAGTCATGCCAAACGAATATAAACGTGCATTAAATGAACTTCATGCGTCACTTACAAAGGAAGCTGCATAATGGGTAAAGTCACTGGCTTCATGGAATTTGATCGCATCAGCGAACAAAACATACCACCACAAGAACGTTTAAAAAATTATAAAGAGTTTGTGCTTCATCTAAGTGATGACGAAGCTAAAAAACAAGGTGCGCGTTGCATGGATTGTGGCATTCCATTTTGCACAACAGGCTGCCCAATTAATAACATCATCCCTGACTGGAATGATTTAATTTATAACCAAAATTGGGAAGAAGCGATAGAAGTTTTACATTCTACAAACAACTTTCCAGAATTTACGGGCCGTATTTGTCCCGCTCCATGTGAAGCTGCATGTACACTTAATATCAATGATGATGCTGTCGGAATTAAATCGATCGAACATGCCATTATTGACAAGGCTTGGGAAAATAATTGGGTAAAACCTTTAATTTCAACATCAAAAACTAATAAAAAAATTGCCATTGTGGGTTCCGGTCCAGCAGGTATGGCAGCGGCACAGCAGCTCGCTCGCGTCGGACATGCAGTCACTGTATATGAAAAAAATGATCGCATTGGCGGGCTTCTTCGTTATGGTATCCCTGATTTCAAAATGGAAAAAACACATATCGATCGCAGGGTTAAACAAATGGAAGCTGAAGGCGTTCTTTTCAAAGTAAACCAAAACATCGGTGAAAATGTTAAGCCTGAAGAACTTACAAATAACTACGATGCAGTCATTTTGGCTGGCGGTGCAGAGCATCCTCGCGATTTACCTGTGCCTGGACGTGAACTTAATGGTGTTATGTTTGCGATGGATTTTTTACCACAACAAAATAAAGTGGTGGCAGGCGACAAATTACAAAATCAAATTTTAGCGACAGATAAACACGTCGTTGTCATTGGTGGTGGTGACACAGGCTCTGACTGTGTGGGCACATCAAATCGTCATCATGCAACGTCAGTCACGCAATTCGAATTGATGCCACAGCCCCCAGTGAAAGAAAACAAGGAGATGGTATGGCCGAATTGGCCACTTAAGCTCCGCACATCAAGCTCTCATGAAGAAGGTTGTGATCGTGATTGGTCAGTCACTACAAAAAGTTTTGTAGGTGAAAACGGCAAGGTTAAAGAAATCATTGCAGCTCGCGTTGAATGGAAAGATGGCAAGATGGTGGAAGTACCCAATTCAGAATTTACATTGAAAGCTGATCTTGTATTGCTCGCAATGGGTTTTGTGAGCCCACAACAAAAAATGTTAGACCTTTTTGGTGTAGATAAAGATCAGCGCGGTAATGTGAAAGCTTCTACAGAAGGTAAAGATGCTTATATTACATCGAAAGCTAAAGTCTTTGCAGCAGGCGATATCCGTCGTGGTCAATCTTTAGTTGTATGGGCGATTCGCGAAGGTCGTCAATGCGCACGCGCAGTGGATGAATTCTTGATGGGAATATCTACCCTTCCACGTTAATTTTTAAAACTTTATTTTTAAGTTTTAAAATCACCTATGACACAACTCAAAAACGATAACTTCTTAAAAGCACTTCATAGAGAACCCACACCATACACACCTGTATGGATGATGCGTCAAGCAGGACGATATTTACCTGAGTATCGTGCCACACGTCAAAAGGCAGGTGACTTTTTAAGCCTTTGTAAGAATCCAAATTTAGCAACTGAAGTGACATTGCAACCGCTTGATCGTTACCCGCTTTTAGATGCATCCATTTTATTTTCGGATATTTTGACAGTGCCCGATGCGATGGGATTAGGCTTATACTTTGCAGCCGGTGAAGGCCCTAAATTTGAAAGACCTTTACGTATTGAGGCAGATATTCAGAAATTAAAAATACCTGATATAGATAAAGACTTAAAGTACGTGATTGATGCAGTTTCACAAATCAAAAAAGCATTACAAGGGCGTGTGCCTTTGATTGGATTTTCTGGAAGCCCCTGGACGCTTGCGACTTATATGGTGGAAGGTCAAGGCGGGACTGATTTTTTAACGATCAAAAAAATGGCTTACAGCCGTCCTGATTTACTTCATCATATTTTAAAAACAACAACAGAAGCAGTGACGCAATATTTGCACGCGCAAATTGAAGCTGGTGTCGATACGATTATGATTTTTGATTCATGGGGTGGTGCACTATCTCATCAAGGCTATTTAGAATTTTCATTGCCTTATATGAAAGTGATTTTATCCAATTTGAAAATGATGAATACTAAAAAAATTCCATCAATCATGTTTACTAAAGGCGGCGGCCTTTGGTTAGAGGATCAATTAACAGCAGGTTCTGATGCATTAGGACTTGATTGGCAAACCGATATTGGAATGGCACACCAAAAAGTGGGTGAAAAAGTCGCCCTTCAGGGTAATTTAGATCCTGCGATTCTGTTATCTAAACCTGAAGCAATTGAAAAAGAAGTAAAAAGAATATTAGATAGATATGGCAAAGGATCAGGGCATATCTTTAATCTAGGTCATGGCATTACAGAGCACGCACCACCCGAGCATGTCGATGTGATGCTCAACACTGTGCGTGAATATAGCCAACAGTTTCACGCTTAATAAATTTAATTTGTGCTTTGTTGAAGTCTAGCGATACGATCATCTAGGCTTGGATGTGTCGAGAATAATTCCTTGAGCCCTATTCCTTGTTCACCCGAAATGCCCAATGCTGCTATTGATTTTGGTAAAGCGCTTGTTTCATATTGTGTTTTAAGGCGCTGAAGGGCTGCAATCATTTTTTGTTTTCCTGCGAGTTGCCCACCACCAAAATCAGCTCGATACTCACGTTGACGAGAAAACCACATGACAACGATTGAAGCTAGAACACCCAACAGTAATTCCGAAATAATCATTGTAATAAAAAATGCAGGGCCAGTGCCTTGTCTAGTTTTGAAAACGACTTTATCTACCGTATAACCAATGACACGAGAAAAGAATAATACAAATGTATTCACGACACCTTGAATTAAAGTCAGTGTGACCATATCACCATTTGCAATATGTGATATTTCATGACCTATAACTGCTTCTGCCTCGTCTTTTGTCATCATTTCAAGTAAACCCGAGGAAACTGCTACAAGAGAGCTATTGCGACTCATGCCTGTTGCAAACGCATTGACCACAGGAGAATTAAATATAGCCACTTCCGGCATCTGAATTCCAACGGCTTGAGATTGTTTTTTGATTATATTCATTAGCCAAATTTCATCAGGCGTCTTTGGGTTTTCAATCGTCACAGCGCCCGACATTTGTTTGGCTGACCATTTTGAAATGGCGAGAGAAATGAAAGCCCCGCCAAAGCCCATCACCGCTGCAAAAATTAATAGACTATTTAAGTTAAGTCCGTTCGCGTTAAGAAAGGGTTCTACACCAAGCAGTCGCATGGTGATAGAAAGAACTAAAACGATTGCAAGATTTGTAACAAGAAAATAAAAGATACGCTTCATCTTAAAAATACACTTTCTTTAGTTAGGTTGATCAACAACTGCATTTACTTGGACTGATACCTTCTGACCTACACGGTACTTTGTTTGTGTTTCTTCTTCAAACTCATGGCCATTATATGAAAATACAGTGGTATAGCCTTCTTGAACTCTTTGGTAATTATCACGCTGTGTACAACGTTCTACATTGCGAGTGTCCGCAGTTGTATCGTCATTTTGCATACGGTCACCAACGACGGCACCTACTGCTGCACCAACTGCACCCGCGGCTACTTTTCCATTCCCTTTTCCTACTCGGCTTCCAAGTAAGCCTCCAGCGACACCACCTATAATGGCACCTGCAATACCTTTTTCTTTTGGGGGCGCAGCTTCAGTCGAAGTTTGGCATGAAGAAATAGGATGATTCACTTCAATATAACGAGGCGTCACCCTTTTTACGGTTGCCATATCTGAAAATTCAGCTGCATTCGCAAAGCTTGAAGCTAAAACCATAAGAGCGATCGATAGCTTTTTCATGATGTATCCTATTGATAAATAATTATTAGATGAGTTTTTAAGATCTTAAGTTCAATTCTACAAAAAATTAAGCTTCTTCAACAATAATTTTTTCGGATAGACGAATCATACGCTCAATGGGAGTCACCCATACCAGTCCATCGCCTTGTTGTCCTGTATGTGCAACTTCGACAATAATTTGTAAAATACCTTCAACTAGATCATCAGGTGTTAGCATTTGAATGAGAATTTTTGGTGTGTAGTCTGTTAACTCTTGTTTTAAATCATCAGTGACTTTTTTTAAACCGTGGCCACAACCATCAACTTTAGTGACCGTCATGCCAGGGAAATTTTTAAGGTTTCTCATGGCTGAGCGAATTTTAGGTAACCGATGAGGGGGAATGATGGCTTTAATTTCTTTCATAGTCGAGATCCTATTAATTTAAGCTTCAATATTTTTTTCTTCAAATCTTTTATAAAGCGTAGGTAAAACAAGTAGCGTTAATAACGTTGAAGTAATAAGACCCCCAATGACAACGATAGCAAGGGGTTTTTGAACTTCAGAACCTGGGCCTGTAGAAAATAAGAATGGCACAAGCGCTAGAAGTGCAACTGTTGCCGTCATGAGCACAGGCCTTAATCTTTGTTTACAGCCCTCACGAATAGCATCTATTTGTGACATACCTTCTGTTCGTAAATGTTGAATGCAGGTGATTAAAACAACACCATTTAACACGGCAATGCCGCATAAGGCAATAAAACCAACAGACGCAGGCACTGAGAGGTACTCCCCTGTGACAGCTAACCCAAATACGCCACCAATAGCGGCAAAAGGAAGAACAGTAATAATCATCGTGGCATAACGAATGGAATTAAATAAAATGAACAGCAAGAAAAAGATGGCAAGAATAGTCACAGGCACAATGAGCGCGAGGTGATTTAATGCACGTTGCATATTTTCAAACTGTCCGCCATAAACAAAATAATAACCATCAGGCAGTTTTAATTTAGATTCTAATTTAGTTTGCAACTCGGCTACAAAACCGCCAAGATCTCTATCTCTAACGTTCATAGCAACGACAATTCTTCTTTTCGCATACTCTCGACTAATTTGAGCTGGGCCATCTTTAATTTCAATCGAAGCTAAATCTCTTAGTGCAATTTTAGATCCGTTAGGAGAAGTAAGAAGTGTATTACTAATAGTTTCAACATCGCTACGATGATCTTCAGGAAATCTTATTGCAGCACTAAAGCTTCTTTGGCCTTCAAAAACGCGAGTTGCAATCTTCCCGCCAATAGCAGTTTCAATCAGATCATTAATGTCAGAAGCATTAAATCCATGGCGCGCGATTGCTTGTCTATCTAAATTAATATTTAAATATCCTTGTCCTGATACTTTTTCAATTTTAATGTCTGCCGCACCTTTAATACTTCCTGCTAATTTTGCCGTTTCATCTGCTTTAGCTTTAAGAAGCTTAATATCTTCACCAAATATTTTAACGGCTACGTCAGCTCTCACCCCAGTGGACAGCTCAGCAACTCTTGCAGAAATAGGTTGCATCATGACAATTTGTGCCCCTAACAATGTTTTTAATTTGCTTTGGATTTCTTTAGAGATGGTGTCTTGTGTCCAGCCTTTAGGCCATTCATCCTTATCTTTTAAACTTACCACTGCTTGTGATTCATTTTGCGATTGAGGGTCCGCAGGACTTTCGCCCCGACCTATATTAGAAACAACACTTAAAACACCTGGAACACTTACGATTTCTTTAGTCGCTTTTTTCTCCATATCAATAGACTCGTCTAAAGAAATATTGGGCATACGAGTAATGCTCGCTACAAGCGTTCCTTCTTTCATTTCAGGAATAAAGGAAGTGCCTAAAAATGGTAAAACCACAATAGATAATACGAAAACACTTACAGCAATCGTAATGGTTTTAATTTCATTATTTAATGATAGATCCAATAGCTTAAGATAAGGCGCCTTGATAATTTGAATAATTTTAGTGTCCTCACCACTCCCTCCTTTTAAGAAGTATGAGCACAGCACGGGAGTGAGCGTGAAAGAAAGAACGAGTGAAATGAAAAGTGCTATTGCGATTGTGACCGCTAAAGGACTAAACATTTTTCCTTCCATGCCAGTTAATGTCATGAGCGGAATAAATACGAGAATAATAATGCCTACACCAAACAGAACTGGCTTACCAACTTCTGTGGCAGATTCTAATATAACGCGAAGCTTACTATTGGATTTATCGTGCCCTAGCCGATGGAACGTATTTTCTACCACCACCACCGAGCCATCGACCATGAGACCGATTGCAATCGTCAGACCCCCAAGCGACATAAGGTTCGCTGAGATACCTAAATAGTTCATCGCAATAAATGTGATAAGTGGCGTTAAAAGTAAAGTCATGACTACAATTAAACTTGATCTCACATCGCCTAAAAATAAAAATAGGATTGCAATAACGAGGATCACACCTTCGATAAGTACTTTAACCACAGTAAATAATGCAGAATCCACAAGCTGACTTCGATCATAGAATGATTTGATTTGAAGACCACCAGGGAGTAATTGTTTTTGATTAATTTCATCAACTTTAGTTTTGATACGCGTCACAACTTCTTTTGCGTTACCCCCTCTAATCATCATGACGATAGCCCCGACTGATTCGGTGTTACCATTTTTAACTAAAGAACCTACGCGCACTTCATGACCAAGTTTGACTTCCGCAACATCCTTCATGTAGACAGGGACGCCATTACGTTCTTTTAAAACAATAGAGCGAATATCATCTAAGCTTTGAATAAGACCTACACCGCGAATGAGAAACTGTTCATCAAATTGCGGCAGAACGCCTGCACCACTGTTGGCATTATTTTTGGCTAAAGCCACATAAACATCATGTAGTTTTAATCCGTGATGATTTAAACGATCAGGATCTACGAGGGCTTGATATTGTTTGATGAAGCCACCAAATGAATTGATTTCAGCAACGCCTGGGACACTTCTTAACATGGGGCGAACTACCCAGTCTTGAATCGTCCTTCTCTCTGTAAGCTCTTCTTGAGAAATTTCTTTATTTTCATCCCCTGGTTTATCAAGAGTATATTGAAATATTTCACCTAAACCTGTAGAAACTGGACCCAAAACAGGGACAATGCCATCAGGCATTTTCTCCATGACTTCCATTAATCTTTCCATGACAAGCTGTCTTGCAAAATAGACATTTGTATGGTCATTAAAAACTAGCGTGATAAGAGAAAGTGAATTTTTATTGAGCGAGCGCATGTCGGTCACGCCTGGCAAGCCAGTCATTGCAATTTCAATAGGAATGGTAATAAACCGTTCCACTTCTTCAGGTGATTTACCCGGGGCTGGTGTTGCAATTTGTACCTGAATATTTGTCACATCGGGGAAAGCATCTACAGATAATTTTTTGACACCAAAAAATCCTGCGACGAGTAATGCAATGGCAAAGACTAAAACTACAAGTCTTTGCTGGAGAGAGCCCCTAACAATTTTTTCAATCATATTTATTCAAGCTCTTTTTTCTTGCGTTCACTATTCAAATGAAAAGCACCGTCTGAGATAATGGTTTCGCCCTCAGCTATGCCACTTAATATAGTAATGAGATTTCCATCTTTATGTCCTAATTGAACTTCTCTCAGTCTGTATGTTTTTGGACTGTTCTGGATAAAAACATAATTTCGATCGTTCTCTCTCACAACAGCTGAGACAGGAACAGCAAGCTTTGAAACTTTTTTTGACTGGATATACATCGAAGTGAGCATATCGGGTTTTAAAGACAAATTTTGATTATCTATTTCAGCGCGAACCATCACAGTACGAGTTTCTGGATCAACAATACTTCCCTCAAATATAATCTTTGCGTCAATTTTTTTATGATCTAGTGCAGGAATTTCAATGGTCACCAGTTCATCTTTTTGAATAAAAGATGCTTGCTGTTCAGGAATGTTAGCAACAGCCCATAATTTTGTAAGATCAGCTACATGGAATAAATTATCTTGAGGATTCACAATTTGACCTAAATTAATTGTGCGAGAAATGATGATGCCGTCAAACCGACTAATCACGTCACCATATGAATTGATTTGACCTGAAGATTCTAATTTTTCTAACGCTTTTTCATTCATACCTAATACTACAAGCTGGTCGCGACTCGCTCTGTAATCTGCTTTAACTGCTTCAAGCTCGTTTTCAATACGTAACATCTCAGCTTTACTAATGACATCTGCTTCGAATAGAAGCTTAGCGCGCTCAACCGCTTTTGTTTTAAGTCCAATGAGCTGAGTTGATTTAATGAGTGTAAGTTGTGTTTGAGTGAGTTCAATACTATTTACTTTTGCAAGCACCTGGCCTTTTTTTACCACATCACCAAGGCTGACATAAAGATCGCTAACTCTACCTGTAATAGGGGAGCCAATTTTTGCAAGTTTTCGATTTTGTGTTTCAAGGCGACCGGGAATCATAAGCGTTTCTCCGATATCTTGATATTTAACGACTTCATTTTTAGTTTGTTTCTGGATTTCCGGGGTAATAATAATCTCTAACGGATCTATTTTTTTTTGCTCGCTGACTTTATCCGATTTCGAACAAGCTGAAAGTAAGCATATGCTCACGAGGATCAAAAATAATTGGGTAACTAGTTTTTTCATTTAAATTTTATTCTCCAGGATATCCATACCTAATAATTGTTCAATTTCTAAAATAGCTACAACGTAATCATATTTTGATGCTAGATAATCTTTACGAACCAAACGGAAAGTTCTTTGTGCATCTAAGTATTCGAGAATACCTCGTTCCCCATAGCGATAAGCTGACTCAGCAACTTTTAAGACTGACTCTGCTTGCTCCAGAAGACCCGACTCAAAAGTTTTTACCTGTTGTTGAGCGATGAGGTAGCGCTGAAAAGCAGACTCAATATCTCGCTTTAGAGCTAATTCTTGGTCTGTATATTGAGCCTGCAGTTCCCTATATCCAGCCGCCGCTTCTCCTATTTGACCTTGTCTTCGATTCCAAATAGGAATAGGAATGCTTATGCCAAAACGGTAGCTAGTAATATCTGGATCTTGATCCACTCCAGCATTAAGCGTTAATCCTGGATTAATAAGTTTTTCCTCTAGGCGCAATCGATTTTCCGCAACATCTGCGGAGGCTTTAATTTGTTTTAATTTAGGACTTTTGGAAATCTCATTTTTTAAAAAATCAGCATTAAGGTTTATATCGCTTGGAGGGAGCGAGCCTACTAAACCAAATGAATCTGTAAGTGATTTACTGACCAAGCCCCTAAGATAAAACTTACTCTCAGAGATTCTTAATAAAGCTGCATCTGCATCTCTTTGAGCTGCAACTAATTCTGTATCTGCTTTAATTAATTCATATCTCGGCGCTTCACCAACTTCTACTCGGAGCGCAACTTTTTCGCGGATATTTTTCAATGCATCACGGTCTCCCTCAGCAATTTTTAAGACAGCTTCATTTTGAAGCACATCATAGAAAGCCTTTTTAATTTGCAATGACAAATTAATCATTGTTGCCTCAGTGACAGATGAAGCGTAATTAACTCTTGATTCAGCAACCGCTTTTTTTGCACCACGCACATTTGGAAACTCGAGAGGTTGGGATATATTGACCCCATAATTTCTGCGTTGATTGGTGCTCGTATTTGGAGTTCTGAATCGGGAGGGTCCTGTACCGACCTCAATTTCAGGATTAAGATAAGATTCAGCAGTTACAACACTTGATCTAGCTGCATCCTCCTTGGCTTTCAGAACATCTAAAATAGGATTTTCTCTTTTTGCAATATCAATAAGATCTTGAAGGCCGTATTGAGCTTCGCCCCATGCACTTTTTGAGGCTAGTTCTAACATAAACAAAAATAATATAAATACGCTGCGCATCTTAAAATTATACTTTATATCCCCTGTTGCGCGAGGTACGTATAAAAAGGAATACCAAAGATAATATTTAATGGGAATGTTAGTCCTAACGACATACCCATATATAACGCAGGACTTACTTCTGGCAAGGCTTGCCTTAAAACTGCGGGGACTGCAATGTAAGATGCACTTGAAGCTAAGACCATTAATAAAATTGTATTGCCCAATTCAAGCCCGAGTAATTTTGCCAAAAGAAGTGCCAAAATTGCATGTGTCACAGGAGCCAATACGGCGTAATAAAAACATATTGTAGGTTTATTTTTTAGTTCAGAAATATTTCGAGCGGCATGAAGTCCCATGTCCAGTAAGAAGAAAGACAAGATGCCTTTAAATAAATCAATTGAAAAAGGAGCCAATACCTCATGAGCAACATCGCCACTGATGATACCAATGATCATGGAGCCTAAAAGTAAAAGCTGACCACCGTCAGTGAAAGACTCATGAAAAATTTTACCAAGCGTTGGTCTCGTTTCAGACTCAGGTTGATGATGGCTTCTTATTTTATTTGCAATGATGATGGCAAAAATAATTGCGGGAGATTCCATCAGCGCCATAGCCGCCGCCATATGGCCGCCGTAATGAATGCCTAAGTCGTCTAAATTCTGAGATGCGGTAATAAACGTTACAGCGCTAATAGATCCGTAAGTAGCAGCTACCGCAGCCGCGTCTAATTTTTTAAGTTTTTGACTTAAAACTAAGTATCCCAATAAGGGAACAAGTATAGCCATAAAAATAGCGCCACCTAGACTTGTCAGGACTTCTGATGTAATGCCTGATTCATAGAGCGCAAAGCCACCTTTAAGGCCTAAGGCCATTAATAGATAAAGCGATAAAAATCGAGCAATCGGCTGAGGAATTTCTAAATTAGATTTAGCAAATCCAGCCAACACACCGAATATAAAAAATAAAATTGCTGGGTCAAGAAAATTACTCATAGTCGAGATTGTATGAATATAATTACATAGTGTAAAATCAATAATTAATACTATATATATAGACTTTAATCTATGAATATAACCTTTAGACAGTTACGATTATTTCTAGCACTCGAACAAACAGAGAGTGTTACCAAGGCAGCGCGCATGATGCATATCACCCAGCCTACGGCTTCTATGCAATTGAAAGAGATGACTGAAAATATTGGATCTCCCTTATTTGAGGTGATCTCAAAAAAAATTCATTTAACAGGATTAGGTAAAGAGTTCGCAAAAACAGCAAGAGAGATGACGAATCGATGGGAAGCTTTTGAGCAACACGCGACACAAATGAAGGGGTTAACAAAAGGCAGATTAAGAGTTGCGGTTGTGAGTACTGCGAAATATTTTGTTCCAAAACTACTAGGTTCTTTTTGTAGTAAATATCCAGAAGTAGATATCTCCCTTGAAATATTAAATCGGGACGGGGTTATAAGACGAGTTGAAGATAATAGTGACGACCTTTATGTCATGTCGAGGCCGCCCATGCATATTGATCTCGAAGACCAAATACTTATGCCTAACCCTCTTTGTATGATTGCTTGTAAAGATCACCCATTAGCAAGCAAAAAAAATCTTCGATTGCAAGATTTAAAGCATGAAAGATTTATTTTAAGAGAGCTAGGATCAGGCACGCGGATGAGCGTAGATATTCATTTTAAACAAAAGAAATTCACCCCTAGTCTTTTATTAGAACTGGGAAATAATGAGGCTATTAAAAAAGCAGTCGCAAGTCGTTTAGGCGTGGCGGTAATTTCAATCCATGCTTTAGACCAATTTGATTACGATAATGAAATTTCAGTCTTAAAGTTACAGGATTTTCCAATTAATTCGCAGTGGCATCTTGTATATTTGAGAGGTAAACAATTGTCACCGATTGCAAGAGCTTTTCATGAACATGTTTTAAGCGAATCAAAACATTTTTACATAAACTCAAATTAAGATTTCATCAAATTGAAATCAATATAAAAGCGTGTCCCCTCTTCGCTGTTTCGACTATCAATTTCTATTGTCGCTTGATGAAACTCTGCGATATCTTTGACAATTGATAAACCAACACCTGCACCAGCAGTATTAACATTATCTCCTCGGTAAAATCGCTCATAAATCATCGTCTGATTTTCTTTAGGAATTCCAACACCATTATCTTCAACGGTAAGTCTTACTTTGTTATCTTTCAATTCAACAGCTAATGTAATTTTTCCATAGTCATCTGTGTATTTAATCGCATTATCGATAAGATTATGAATGAGGTCATAAAGACGTGCTTCATCTGCCATGATATATATGGCAGCTTCAGAGCCTTCATACCCTAAGTCAATATGTTTTAAGTCAGCGGCAGGCAACATAATTGAGGTGATTTTTTTGGTGAAAGAGACTAAATCCAAAGGTTGCAATTCAGCATGATGAAGCGCATCACTCTGGCTCTTGGATAAGGAGAGTAATTGATTGATGATATGAATGAGACGTTTTGAACTTTCATTAATATTTTCGAGCCGTTTTTGAATTTCAGCAGCATTTTTAGTATCAAGCGCTAATTCAATTTGTGCCAATATCCCAGCAAGTGGAGTTCTTAATTGATGTGCCGCATCACTGACAAATCGATTTTGTGATTTTACGGAAAGATTTAATTCTTGCATGAGTTTATTTAATGAGCCGACTAAGCGATCGACTTCTTTTGGCACACCCTGCAAATCGATAGGAGTTAAATTCTTATATGAAAGTGAGGAAATTTTTTCATTAAGAAAAAGAATCGGGCTTAAGCCCTTAGTGACTGCAAATCTTACCAAGATCATGGCAGAAATAAGAAGAATCAATTGTGGAATGACGATCCAAAAAATAATTTGCCGTTGGATCTCTTTTCGCTGATTTCTCGTTTCAGCGACTTGGATATGAAAAGTGGCTGTTTTATTCTGAATGGTATGTTCAATCGGAATGGATACGACACGCACACTCTTTCCATCAATTTCATCAAAAAAAACATTTAGAAAATCTTTATCTGCTAGATCTTCTAAATCGGCTTCTTGATAAGCGACTTTCGGGTTTCCAAAAATAAATTGACCTTTATTGTCTCGAATGGAATAAAACATTTCATCATGAGGCTCACTTAAGAGAAGTGAAATAGTGTTGCGATCTATATCGCGTATTTCTTTAGCACTTGATTTTTTAAAGATCACTGCAAGTGTTTTGGCTGTATCTACCAAATCTTTATCAAAGGTTTCCTGTCTTAATTTGTCGCCTTGATAAAAAAGAAACGAAGAGTCGATCAAAATAATGACGACCATAGGAATGAGAATCCACTGAAAAATCAGTTTCTTTGTGGATAAGTCTTTTTTCAAGGCGTTTGGAGTCCTAGACTGTAACCTAAGCCTCGACGATTAATGATTTCAACTCCAAAAGGTTTAAGTTTTGCTCTGACGCGATGAATATAAACTTCAATTGCATTTTCAGAAACATCCTCATCCCAGCTATAGAGCTTTTCTAATAAATTTTCTTTGGAGATAGAGCGATTATTTTTCAGCATAAAAAGCTCTAACAAATTAAGCTCACGCTTCGAAAGGCTCAGCTGTTTATTTTGTGCTAAAAATTTGCGGTCTTTAATATTAAAACTTAAAGGACCAAATTGAATGACGTTGTCGGCTGATTGGTTGGTTCGTCTGATCACAGCGCGAAGTCTTGCATGAAGTTCCTGAAGCTCAAAAGGCTTAGCTAAATAATCATCCGCCCCCAAGTCAAGACCTAAAATTTTATTATCAATATTTTCATTGGCTGAAATGATAAGGACTGGAAGCTGGTTTTTTTTAGAGCGTAAATTTTTCAAAATATCGAGGCCATGTTTTTTAGGTAAACCTAAGTCTAAAATGACCGCTTCAAATTGAGAGTCTGTGAGTGCAATTTCACCTTCCAGACCATTTTTAGCCCATTCGACCAGATAATCGGCCTTTTCAAGCGAGCTTTTGATCGCGTCACCAATAATGGAATCGTCCTCGATCAGTAAAATCTTCATGTCAACCTTTTAAATTAATGACTTACCCAAAATTGTAAGTCAATTGAAAGGATTTAGGCATATATTGTTTTAAATTATGCGTAGTCTTTAAAGGCTACAAAGCCTCATTTCACCAGGGATGTTTATGCTTTTTGTAGTTGATTTTGACGGAACGATTTCAAAGCGCGATACGATTGATCAATTGCTCGAAAAATTTGCAGACCCTAGCTGGGAAGCTTTAGAAAAAGACTGGCTTGACGGTAAGATGACAGCGCTTGAATGCATGTCCAAACAAATCGATATGGTGGATTCCGATCTTTTAAGCCTAGAAAATTTTTTCCGTAGCATTCAGCTGGACGACACTTTCTTACCTTTTTATGATTATGTGAAACAGTTTGCTAAATTAGTGATTGCAAGTGATGGGTTAGATCATTCGATTAAAGTCGCGACAAGGCAGGCAGGTTGGCCTGAAATTCCAACATACTCTAATCGCTTGAATTACAAAGAACGTGGTATTGAAATTACATTTCCCTTAAGAGATCCTGAATGTAAAGGGGGAAATGGTATGTGTAAATGTGCAGTCGCTGATTATGTGAGCAAAAAAGTAGGTGGACCAGTGGTGTTGATTGGGGATGGAAAATCAGATGCATGTTTATCTCTTCATGCCGACATTGTGTTTGCAAAGTCATCGCTGATTAATCATTGTGAAAAAAATAATGTCAAACATCATACGTTTAATACGTTTGATGATGTCCTAAAGGTTGTGAAGACTTGGAAGCCTGAAGAGCAAAATATTCCAGGTTATGTATTTAATTAATTTTTAAAAGTAGAGGGTTATACGATGGATCAGAAAATCATTGAAATCTTAGATAAGAATGAAAAGTATTGCTCACATGGAGATACGGTAAATTATGCTGACCCTCCAAAAGTATTTGAAAATTGTGACGGCAGCTTTTTATTTGACGAAAAAGGTATTCCTTATCTTGATTGGCAGATGTGGTACTCCGCCGTTAACTTCGGTTACAAAAATAAACGGATTGCAGACACTCTAAAAAAACAAATCGATACACTCCCTCAATTAGCAAGCCAGTATTTACATAAAGAAAAAGTTGATCTTGCTGAAATCATTTGTAAATACATGGAAGATAAATATGGCGTAAAAGGTCGCGTACATTTCAATGTAGGCGGTGCGCAGGCGATTGAAGACTCATTAAAAGTTGTACGAAACCACACAGGCAAAACACATCAATTTGCTTTTATGGGCGGCTACCATGGCAGAACATTGGGAGCATCTGCAATCACTTCAAGTTATCGCTATCGCCGACGTTTTGGTAACTTTGCCGATCGTGCGCAATTTATTCCCTATCCTTATTGCTTCCGTTGCCCTTACAGCATGAAAGTGGAGACGTGTGATACCTACTGCCATAAGGAATTTGAAAAATTATTTGATACTGAATATCAATCCGTATGGGATGAAAAAGCAGGTCAATGTGAATTCGGTGCATTCTATATTGAGCCTATGCAAGGGACTGGCGGTTATATCGTGCCACCTAAAGGGTACATGAAAAAAATAGCAGAATCTTTTAAAAAAAGTAAAGTGCTTCTTGTGGCTGATGAGATTCAAATGGGTGTTTACCGCACAGGTAAATTATGGTCTTGGGAAAACTTTGACATCATTCCTGACATTTTTGTATTTGGTAAAGCAATTACCAATGGTTTAAATCCATTGTCCGGCATTTGGGCAAAAGAAGAGTTAATTAACCCACAAAAATTTCCTCCAGGCTCTACACATTCAACTTTTGCATCGAATCCGTTGGGCACTTCAGTAGCTCTTGAAGTAATGAAGATGACAGAAGAAGATGATTTTGGTAAAAAAGTAAATGATCGTGGCGCTTACTTCTTAAAGCGTATTCAAGAATTAAAATCACGTTGGAAAGTCGTGGGCGATGTAAGTGGTTTAGGTTTAGCTCTTCGAATTGAACTTTGCGAAAATGATGGCTTTAAGGCAAGTCGAAAGTTAGCCGATCGTATGTTCAATGAAGGACTCAAAGGCGACATCAAAATTGGCGACAAAACCTATGGTTTAGTCCTTGATATTGGCGGTTACGAAAAAAATGTGATTACACTCGCTCCTTCACTTCTTATTTCGGAAGAAGAAATTGATTTAGGCATCCAGCTCTTTGAAGCACTATTAAAAAGATGTGGTGCTGAATAATTTCGGCAACTGATGGATGCTAAATCCTTAATGTTATTTATGTCTGCCATCATCTTGGAGGTGATGGCAACCGTTCTATTTAAAAAAGGTACCAGTCGATTAGCTAATTCAATCCGTCAAGGCTGGTTGTCTCATATTGATAACATCATTAATGCTTTAAGAACTAAAGAAATTGCTTTTGGTATTTTTCTCTACGCGATTGAATATGTATTATGGATTGCTTTTTTAGCTTCTGTAGATATCAGTAAAGCATTTCCACTATCAAGCGTTCAAATTGTTTTAATACTCGTAGCATCTCGAATCATTTTAAAAGAACATATCAATCGATATCGCTGGTTGGGAGCTTCTTTAATTATCGTGGGCATTTATTTGGTAGGGGGCAATATTTAAATTGACGACAGTTGATTCACTTTTAGGCCCTAACGGGTTTATTGAGCGTAAAAACCTAACTACAATAGTTCTGCTAATCCACGGCTTGACAGGCACTCCTTCCGAAATGAAACATTTAGGCCGCGTCATTTCTCGAAAAGGTATTTCAGTAGCGTGTCCCGAATTGGCAGGCCACTGTAAATCGATTCAAGATTTAAAAAAAACCAAGTGGCAAGATTGGTATATTTCCGTTGAAAAAGTTTTTGATGCATTAAGAGAAGAATTTGAACATGTTTTTATAACAGGCCTTTCGATGGGCGCATTGATGGCGATGATGATTGCTGCTAAACGACCAGGAAAAGTGGCAGGCGTGATTCCTCTATCATCCACCTTCTTTTACGACGGGTGGAATATTTCTAAATTTCAACAGAAAGTACTTTTACCTATTGTGCTTTATTCACCGTTGAAATATTTTTTAGAGTGGGAAGAAAAATCACCCTACGGGATTAAATGTGAAAGAACGCGAGCGCTTGTGCATTCTATTTTACAAAACAAAGATGCAAGAACGGCTGATAAAATTGGTTACTTCAAAACTCCTGCCACTGTAATTTTAGAAAGCTTTCATTTAATTAAAGCAACAGAAAATATTATGAAGGATGTGACATGCCCGCTCCTTATTGTGCATTCGACTGAAGATGAAATGGCAAGTATCAAAAATGCCTATTATGTAGAAAAACATGTCTCATCTACACATATTGAAACGATGTATATCGATGATACTTACCATGTTGTGACATTGGATAAAAGAAAAGATGATATTGGTAAACGCATGGCTGAATTTTGTTATGCCATTCAAGGTTTATAATAAGTACTATTGACGTTTAAGGATAAAAAAATGAATTCATTTGAAATGGTGTCAAATGCAATTGCAAAGAAATTAGAAATTGATGTAACGATTATTAAGCCTGAAAGCACTCTTGAAGAATTAGGCCTCGACTCACTCGATACGTTCGATATTATTTTTGAAGCCGAAGATAAATTAGGTATTAAAGTACCTAACGATCAAGTTGATGTAAAAACGATTCAAGATATGACGAATCTTCTCGATCAATTGCTAGCTAAAAAAGTTTAAACATCAATGAGCAACACCTCACTAAGAAGAGTCGTTGTTACAGGGATGGGGGTAGTGTCACCTGTTGGCAATACACCCGATACTTTTTTTAATGCATTACTAAATGGCCAATCGGGTATTAAACATTTAGATTCAGATTTTACTGATCAATTAGAGGCTAAGCTTGCAGCGCAAGCCACTTTTGATGGCACACAATATTTCACCAAACAAGAATTAGCATTACTTGATCGTGTGAGTCAATTTGCTTTATATTCCGCACGCGAAGCTTTGAAGGATTCCAACTTAGATTTAACTGCCATGAATTTAGATCGTGTCGGTTCTTTTATTGGTACCGGTATGGGAGGAGCGAGCTCCACTGAAGAAGGTTACGACCGTTTATTTAATCAAAAAGCGAGACGCCTAAAGCCCTTTACAGTGCTTATGGCCATGAATGGCGCAGCCGCATCTCAAATCGCGATGCACTTTAAATTGAAAGGCCCTAATATAACTTATACGACGGCATGCTCATCTTCGGCGGTTGCTATTGGTGAAGCCTATCGACAAATCAAACATGGTTATGCCGATGCGGCTTTTGCAGGAGGCACTGAAGCGCTTCTTACTTTTGGAACGATTAAAGCGTGGGAAGCATTGCGAACCTTAGCTGAAGAAGATCCGGCTAATCCCAGGGCTTCTTGCAAGCCCTTTTCACTTAACCGCACAGGCTTGGTGTTGGGTGAGGGAGCCGCAGTTCTTATTTTAGAAGAGATGGAAATGGCAAAAACGAGAGGGGCTAAAATTTATGGTGAGATTACAGGTTATGGTTTAACTAACGATGGTGATCACATTACACAACCTTCCGTTGAAGGTCAATCGCGCGCCATGAAAGCAGCATTGACTGATGCAAAATTAAATCCGAATGACATTGGTTATATTAATGCTCATGGGACTGGTACTTTACTTAACGATGCGACAGAAACCGCCGCCATTAAAAATGTATTTGGTAGTCATGCATATCAAATCCCTGTGAGCTCAACGAAATCGATGCATGGCCATTTAATGGGTGCTGCAGGTGCCATTGAAATTTCAGCAACCCTCATGGCGTTGGTCAAAAAAGAATTACCGCCGACGATTAATTTAAAAGAATCTGATCCGGCGTGTGATTTAGATTATGTGCCCAATCAAAAGCGTGTTCTCAATGAATTGAATCATGTGATGTCAAATTCATTTGCGTTTGGTGGAACAAGTGGCGTCATTATTATGAGCAAGGTTTAAAACATGCTTCAGAAATTAAAAATCAAATACAATGTAGAAATCTTTTTTTTATTTCTGCTCTTCATTTTATGTGACACGGCTACCCAAATTTTCTTAAAAAAAGGGGCGACCAATCTTGGTGAGATTCCTTTAGATCAATTAAGTCACGTTATTCTTTATGTATTAAATATTCTCACCAACGCCAACATCATAATAGGTGTGGTATTTGTGTTGATTGCGTTTTTTTCATGGCTTGCCATTTTATCAAAAGTCGATTTATCTAAAGCCCAACTTATGAATTCTCTGGTCTATGTGACTGTCCCTCTTGCATCAATTTTTTTTCTAGGTGAAACTATAGTTATTCAACAACTGTTTGGTATTTTGCTCATTAGCTTAGGTGCATTAATCGCATCTGCTTAAAACCCAAAATGAAAAAATATTTATTTTTAATATTAATCCTTGTTTCATCCAAGCTTTTTGCTGCCGATGTGTGGCCGGTAGGAAAATGGAACATGTTGGATGATTTTACAGAACTCCCTGAGGCAACTATTCAAATTAGCGCTTTAAAAAATGGGGGGTTTGAAGGGAAGATTATCGAGGTCTTTCCTGACCCAGAAGATGATCCTGTAGATGTATGTAAGCCATGCGTAGGACCAGATAAAAATAAACCTATCATTGGTTTGGTTGTTTTTAAACAGCTTAAGATGAATGCCAAAAAAGAATTGGTAGGCAAGGTGTTAGACCCGGATTCCGGCAAAATTTATAAGTGCGAGTTAAAGCCACTCCCTAATAATCGTATTGAATTGCATGTCATTGTAAATCGACTTATTACGCAAGACCGGTATTTAAGTTTAGCTAAATAATTACCCCTAATTTTTTGAATTAAATAGGCTTGAAACTAGTCTATACTTAATAGTCCCATGTTAAGATTTTGTCGATATGAAGCACTTAACAAGCTGTTTTTTAAAAAGATTTTTACATTTGAATTTTCCTCGCTTTCTTCTTACCTTTTCTTTATTGGGAGCCCTAATTCCAGCCTATGCGCTTGAATCCATATGGTATTCAGATAAGGATTTAAAAGAAGATAATATTCAACTTATTCCCCAAGGTTATATTGATCCGTCGGTAAGTGATCCATGCAGTCAGAAGACTTATGACAAACCTTTATCTTTGGTTGAAGTTACTGAAGCGGCACTTTGTCATAATCCTCAAACTAGAGAAGTTTATGCAAACGCTAAAGTTCAATCAGCCCAAGTTGGCGTAGCGAGATCACTCTTTTTTCCATCAGTGACAGACACGTTATCCGTGACAGAAAATAAAAATCGGACAACGAACTATTCGAATGCTACCAATAGAATTGTTGCATCTTATCTTTTGTATGATTTTGGAAGTCGTGATGCTAATTTTGAAAATGCGAATCAGCTTTTAAGAGCAGCAAGCGCTAGTCAAAACGCAACAGTTCAAACTGTGCTATTAACTGCAGTGAATGCTTTTTATCAAGTCCATGCAAATCGTGCAATTCTCAATGCGTCGATTGAGACTGAGCGTCTCTCTCAGGAAAGTTTTAAAGCAGCAGAGGCTAAATATATCGCAGGTGTTGCAACGCCTGCAGATAAACTTCAAGCACAAACTTCATTTGCCAGTGCCACACTTACGAAACTTAGAAACGAAGGCACATTAAAAGTGGCTTATGGAAATCTTGCGAACGTCATGGGAGCCCCTGCAAACATTAATTTTCAAATAGCTGACAGCAAGCTTGATGATATTCCTGAATTAGTAGATCAAGATATTGATGCTCTCATTGAGCAAGCGAGACTCCAAAGACCAGACCTAATTGCTAGCGAAGCGCAATTAAAAGCTTCATTAGCTAAAATTGAAGCTGTAAAAGCAGATGCTAAACCTAAAGTGAGAATTGATGCTTCCAACCAATATGATGAAAATTTATTAGGACAAACTTCTCAAAATACCTCACAGCTTGGCATTTTCTTGAGTATCCCTCTTTTTGAAGGATACAAACCTACATTCCTTATTCGTTCAGCTGAAGCTACTGCAGAATTAAATGCCTCAAAAAGAGACCAGCTAAAACTGCAGGTATCCCTAGACGTTTGGACGGCTTATCAAAATCTAAAGACAGCTAATGAATCGATTACTGCTTCTAATATTCTACTTTTAAGCGCCGAAGAGTCATCGCGTTTGGCATTAGGTCGCTACAAAGAAGGTGTTGGAAATATCATTGATACGCTCAATGCACAAAGTGCTTTAGCTAATGCGAAACAACAAAAAATACAATCGGTTTTAAATTGGAATATTGCAAGAACAACTCTTGCCCAATCGATAGGCGTCCTTGATAATGCAATGATTCAGAAATTACCCGAAAAGAAAAGACAATAAAAACATATGAAAAAGCTAGCCACCCATTTAATTAATATTGCTTTAATTTTAGCTTTTCTATTTGGTGCTTATTATGTGTATCAACTCTCGCATAAAAAGAAACCTGAAGATTTATATCGACTCCAGCCTGTCACGATGGGAGACATTGAACAAAATGTCACAGCAAATGGAACGATCAAGCCTGTGACACTTGTGAATGTGGGTACGCAAGTTTCAGGTCGCGTTAGAAAAATTTACGCGGACTATAACGATCAAGTAAAAAAAGGCCAAATTCTTTTAGAGCTTGAAGATGAATTATTTAAAGCACAAATTGCACAATCTCTAGGTAATGTAAAAAATAATGAAGCCTCAGTCGAATTAGCCAAAGCGAATGAAGCAAGAATGCGAAACTTATTTCAACAAGAATATGTGTCTAAACAAGAGCTCGATCAAGCGACCCAAGCTTTAAAATCTTCAGAAGCGCAATTAAGCACGACTAAAGCACAGCTCAAACGTGACCAAACAAATTATGGTTATTCAATTATTAAGTCACCTGTTTCAGGCGTTATCGTAGATCGCGAGGTGGATGTCGGTCAAACGGTGGCAGCAAGCTTACAAACACCGACCTTATTTAAAGTTGCACAAGACTTATCCAAGATGCAAATCGACACAAGTTATGCAGAAGCAGATATCGGCAGGATTCAAGTAGGTCAAACAGCTAAATTTAATGTGGATGCATTTCCTAATCAAAATTTTGAAGGTGTGGTGAAGCAAATTAGACTCAATCCAACAAATACAGCAAATGTCGTGACCTATAACGTTGTGATTTCAGTGGACAATCCAGAACAACTCTTATTACCAGGCATGACAGCTTATGTGAATATTAATTTTGCAAAACATGACAATGTGTTACTAGTGCCTAATGCGGCTTTACGTTATCGACCTAAAAATGAAGAAATGAAATTAGCCATGAAGAAAGATAAAAAATCAGATGACAATAAAGCTAAAACCAAAAATGATGGCTTAGGTTCTGGCAAAGTTTATGTCTTAAGAAATAATAAGCCGGAAATGATTAGGGTTAAGACAAGTATTACCAATGGCAAATATACCGAGATTGTGACTTCAGATATTAAACCTAATGAATTTGTGATTACGGCTGACATGGCAACAGATCAAAAACCAGCCGGCTCAAATGCACAAGGCCCTAATCGTCCGCCACGAGTGTTTTAATCTATGACAAAAAAAGTCATTGAGATTCAGGGTCTTTATAAAGATTACAATACTGCTGCAGGCGTTTTTCCTGTTCTCAAAGATGTGAATCTCACCATCGATGATGGTGACTATGTTGCTATCATGGGGCCTTCAGGTTCAGGTAAATCGACTTTTATGAATATCCTAGGCTGTTTAGATCGACCTACCAAAGGCGAATACATCCTCGATGGCCATTCCATTAAATCTTTAAGTAGTAATGAGCTAGCAAAGCTTAGAAACAAAACTATTGGGTTTGTTTTTCAGGGCTTTAATTTACTTGCGCGTTCAACATTGGTTGAAAATGTATCCTTACCATTAGTTTATGCTGAAGATCAAAAAGAATTAAGAACCAAGATAGCAAAGAATATTTTAGAAAGAATGGGGCTAGGCAATTATTTTGATTCTAAGCCAAGTCAAATTTCAGGAGGGCAGCAGCAGCGAGTCGCTATTGCAAGAGCTCTTGTTAATCAGCCACGCATAATTTTAGCCGATGAACCGACAGGCAATTTAGATAGTAAAACGAGCGATGAAATTATGAAAATATTTGATGAGCTTAATCAAATTGGAAACACCATCATTATTGTCACTCACGAAAATGATATTGCAGAACATGCGAGCCGACAAGTACGCTTCTTAGATGGAAAAATTGTAGAAGATTCTCGCAACAAAGAAAAGGTAGAAGCTTAAATGTTTTTTTCTATGTTAAGTGAAGCCTGGCATGCCATGAGTGCAAATCGCCTTCGCACTTTCTTAACTATGTTAGGCATGGTGATTGGTGTAGGTGCTGTGATATTGATGATGGCTATTGGTGAGGGTGCCCAACAATCCATTAAAAGATCTATTGATTCGATGGGTAGTAATCTATTCGTAATTTTGTCAGGCTCTTCTAGCACCTCAGGTTCGAGAAGTGGGTCAGGTAATTCTTCAGCGCTCAATATCAATGATGCGAATGCCATTGGGGATTTGGAAGATATTGCAGCTATTGCACCGATAAGCACTGGCAATGCGCAAATCATTTTTTCAGGTAATAATTGGAATACATCAATTATTGGCACTTCTCCTACCTATTTTTCTATTAGAGGCTGGAATGTTGATAGCGGGGAATTATTTTCAGATGCTGATATCCGCTCTGCAAATCGTGTGGCTCTGATTGGAAAAACAGTTGCTGAAAATTTATTTGGTGATGATATAGACCCTATCGGTAAAACGATTCGTATTAAAAAAAGCCCATTTACAATTTTGGGTGTATTAGAAAGCAAAGGCCAAAGCTTCGATGGTCGCGATCAGGACGATACTATTATTGTTCCTATCACAACAGCACAGAGAAAATTATTTGGCAATCAAATTCCAGGAAGTGTGCGCATGATCATGGCGCAAGCTAAATCAGAAAAATATATGGGGGTTGCTGAAGACGCGATTAATGATTTGATTCGTCAGCGACATAATATCCGTGAAAATGCGGAAAGTGATTTCTCAGTGAGAAATTTAACAGCGATGGCAAAGACCGCAAGTGATACGGCAAAAACAATGTCAATGTTGTTAGGTGCGATTGCGTCCATTTCCCTTCTTGTAGGTGGCATCGGCATTATGAACATTATGCTGGTATCGGTGACTGAGCGCACACGTGAAATCGGCATTCGTATGGCGATAGGTGCGCGTGAAAAAGATATTCTGCTTCAGTTTCTTTTAGAAGCGTGTGTAATTTCTATTGTAGGTTGTGTGATTGGTGTCGCACTTGGATTAGGTGGCGCACTTCTTGTTAAAAAAATGGTGGGCGCTGAAATTTTAATTTCTATGCAGTCCATCATATTGGCTTTTTCAGTGGCTGCAAGTGTAGGTGTCTTCTTTGGTTATTATCCAGCAAGTAAGGCCGCCAAGCTTCATCCAATTGAAGCCTTAAGATATCAATAAGAATTTATTTAAACGTCATACGTTTTAGAGTGCCATCTTTATTCACAAATGTATGTTTGAGGACAGCAAGAATATGAAGTCCCAATAAGACAAGAAGAATAATGCCAATAATCTCATGAGCATTTTTAAAGATATCTCTCATAGCATCATCTCCCAAACCTTCAGCTAATGGGATACCAAACCACTTAATGCCATATTTACTATAGAGTGCCATCGCTGCACCAGATACAGGCACTAAAATCATAATAAGGTATAAAGCATGATGGGTAGCATTCGCTAATTTTTTCTCCCAAGCCTTCATCGTTTTAATAAGGGCTGGTGCTGGATGTGTCAGTCTCCAAAAAACTCTAAACGCAATTAGACCTAAGATTGTGATACCGAGTGATTTATGAAGATTAAAGTAAAATGTGCGAGGAGAGACTTCTTCACTCAATTGCCATGTATAAAAACCTAAATCAAATAAATCAAAACTCATAGCTTTAGGAGCTTCTTTCGGCAAGTCCTCCATATACCAGCCAAATAAAAACATAAAAATAATGCCAAAACCAATAAGCCAGTGCAAAATAATCGCGGTCTTTGTATATTTTGTGGATGCTGTTGCCATAATAAATTCCTTATATTTAGTAAAGCTTAACTTCTATTCTAACGCACTCAAAAATATTGAGCATACTTAAATCATTTTAATGATAACCATGATTGATAACAATATGTGACATAGATCAATATAAAAAAAGCAGCCTTGATGGCTGCTTTTTTAAATATCAATGAATCTTATTTGCGCTTTTTTGTTTTAGTTACATTATCAAGTGCAAATGTGGTGACAGGATTTTGCATTAAAACAATCAGGCCGCCTGTAATTGCTAAATACTGAAGCGCTTGTTGGAGTGGGATGAGATATACAGGAGAAGGTAAGATGGTGAATGTATATAAATAAGACAATGCGTTAATGAGTGTATATATAGTTAACACAAGCGCAGTTAATCTTGTTTTAAAGCCTACAAAAAGAGCTAAACCACCTAAAAGTTGCACAATGACTGAGATCGGTGCAAAAATACCTGGAAGACCATGACTCATCAATCCGTTTTGGTAAGCAATATAACCATCCGGTGTATTCATAATGCCGTTCAGTGAAATGAGAATAGATACAAGAAAAATTTGTGCAATAAATACACGTGCAATAGCAGGTAAAAATTTATTCATACAATCCTTAAATATAAATATATAGAAAACACATCATGCCTCTAACAGTATTAAGATGCAAGCATTTCACCTATGGAAAATAATCTGAAAGTTGAGGTCGTAAAATGGATAGATGGGTATGATTCGCTCACCATGATTCGTGAAAAAGTATTTATTGAGGAACAAAAAGTGACGTCTCAATTAGAGTGGGATGGCATGGATAAAGAGGCGATTCATTTCTTAGCATTTAAAGATGAAAAGGCTATCGGATGTGCGAGAGCTCTTGTAATTGAATATTGTATGCAATTAGGACGCATCGCTGTCTTAAAAGAATATCGTGGAGATGGTATTGGAAGTGCCTTAATAGAAAAGGCTATGACGACAGCAAAACTTAATCAACTCTCAGCGATTTATATCAGCGCCCAATGTCATGCGATCGATTTTTATAAAAAATTTGGATTTGAAGTGACGAGCGATATTTATTTGGACGCAGAGATTCCACATCGAGATATGACATTAAATTTTTAAAAGTATTTTCTTAATGATCGAGGGAATGGCTGCGCCTTCAATATGATTTAACGAGAGCCAAGTGTGTGGGATTTTGGAGTGCTGCGATTTGGTTTCAAGGATGCTATAAGTAATATCAAGTTTAAAATGCGTGAACGTTGTTGAGGCTTTTAAATCTTTTTCTAGCAAACTTGCTTCTAATCCAAAGTTTTTTTTCACCCATGTTTTAGGTGTGATTGATGTATTTTCATACTGAGGTAGCGACCAAAGCCCTCCCCATATGCCACTTTGAGGACGTTTAACAAGCAAGATCTCATCGTGATGTTTGATGATTATCATATGGGTAGATTCTGTAGGTATCTTTTTTTGAGGGCGAGGGGTGGGTATGAGATGGACTTTGCTCTTTTGAAATGCGAGGCATGTTTTATTTAGAGGACATAAGTTACATTGGGGTTTTTTATTGCATAAGATCGCCCCTAAATCCATAAGTGCTTGTGTGTAAGTGTCGATGTTTTTATTTGGAAGAAGTGATTCTGCGTAATGCCATAATTTTTTTTCTGTTTTAGGTAAGCCAGTCCACTCCGAAATTAAAAAATAACGACTTAAAACGCGCTTTACATTGCCATCAAGAATCGCTTTCTTTTGATTAAATGAGAATGCAGCAATGGCACCTGCGGTTGAACGGCCAATCCCAGGTATCTTCATCATCATGTCAAACTCAGATGGAAAATTACCCTCCATCCTTTCCATAATCATTTGTGCACCTTCATATAAAAAACGTGCACGTCGGTAATATCCCAAACCACTCCATAATTGCATGACCTCTTCTTCATTGGCATGAGCTAATGCCTTGATTGTCGGAAATTTTTTCATGAAGCAATTGTAATAATCAATGACGGTTGTAACTTGTGTTTGTTGCAACATGATTTCAGAGACCCAAACTGAGTAAGGATTTTTAGATTGTTGCCAGGGTAAATGGTGCCGACCTGACTTGGCATGCCAAGCAATTAAAAGGTCAGCAAATGATTTCATGAAACAAGTTGATGGAGCCAGTGACTAAAATTATGCATACCTTCTAGCCCTAAAAGATAAAGACCTATAAAAAATGCAGCAAAATAAAGGATGGTAAAAAGAATCCAAAAAAATGCGATTAAAATAAAAAATCCATCTTTATGGAGTTGTCCTAATGCACAAAATACAATGGCAAGGCCAGGAAAAAAATTATTTAAAGGGAGTATGCCAAAAGGTACTGCCATGAGTACACCTGAGAGAATGAGAATGAAAGCTTCAATTCTAATGCCTAATGAGCCTCGAATTAATAAAGCTAAACGAGGCCTTGTAAACTTTTCAGTCCATCGAATAATTTTAATGGCAGCATTTGTAATACGTCGCCAATTGTCAGCACTTAGAACAATCTCGTTTATTTTCTGAGGCAAATGCGGAGCGGTATATCCCTTTATAATTTGCCAGCCAAAGGCAGCGAAAGTAACACCCCCTAATACACTGATAGGCCCCACTGGAAAGGGCTGCATAAAAGGTAGTGCCAATAAAAAACTGATGAATGAAAATCCAAAATGATTGAGCGCTGATAATCCTTCTTCGATGCTAACCGATTGACGTTCCGCTTTCTTGGCTATGCCATGGAGTTTTTGAATGAGTGCTTGATGGTTAGACATGATCACCCACTAAAATAAATAAAAACGATGATACCTAAAATAATGCGATACCAGGCAAAAACAATAAAGGTATGTGTGGCGACAAAACGAATAAAAAGTTTAATGACAGCATAAGCACTTAAAAATGCAGTGACAAAACCAATTGCAAAAATAGGTAAATCTTGCAAAGTTAAATCTTGGAAATTTTTGAGTAAATCAAATAGTGAAGCTGCTGCAATGACAGGAATCGCAAGATAAAAAGAAAATTCAGTGGCTGTTTTACGATTTAATCCTGTAAGCATGCCACCCATGATTGTTGCAGCAGCTCTTGATACGCCAGGAATTAATGATAAACATTGTGCACAACCAATTTGAAATGCTTGCATCATGCTAATATCGTTTGTGGTTTTTGTATTGATTTTTAAGGGACGTTTTTCAATTGCCATCATCACTATGCCACCTAAGATGAGAGCGAGTGACACATAAAGTGGCGAAAATAAATAAGCTTTAATCGCTTTATGAAATAAAAGGCCTAAGATTGCTGCTGGTAAAAATGCAATGAAGAGACGTAATACAAAGTTTTTTGAAGTTTTATCATGAAGTGCATTGCTTGCAACTTTGAAAAGTGTTTTGCGATATTCGACGACAATTGCCAAAATCGATCCTAACTGAATAAAGATCTCAAAAACATTAGCAGACGTTTGGTTAAATTTTAAAAGTTCAGCTGCAATAATTAAATGGCCCGTAGAGCTCACAGGTAAAAATTCGGTAGCTCCCTCGATGAGGCCTAGAATGAAACTCGAAAAATAAAGTGAGAGGTCCATTTATGTTTTTTGGTAGATCTCAACACCCTTTTTAATGAACTCAATCGATTTTTCTTCCATACCTTTTTTCAAGGCTTCATCTTCCTTCATGCCTTTAGATGCCGCATAGTCTCTGACATCTTGTGTGATTTTCATGGAACAGAAATGTGGACCACACATGGAGCAAAAGTGCGCTTGTTTAGCACCTTCTTGCGGCAAGGTTTCATCGTGGAATTCTTTTGCTTTTTCTGGATCCAATCCTAGATTAAATTGATCTTCCCAGCGAAATTCAAAACGGGCTTTGGATAGTGCGTTGTCACGGATTTGCGCGCCTGGATGACCCTTAGCAAGATCAGCCGCATGCGCTGCAATCTTATAAGTGATAATGCCGACTCTTACATCTTCTTTGTCAGGTAAACCTAAATGCTCTTTAGGTGTGACGTAACATAACATCGCACATCCATACCAGCCAATCATCGCGGCACCAATACCGGATGTGATGTGATCATAACCTGGAGCAATGTCGGTGGTCAGTGGACCTAATGTATAAAAAGGAGCTTCACCGCAATGCTCAAGCTGAAGATCCATATTTTCTTTAATGAGGTGCATTGGCACATGTCCTGGGCCTTCAATCATACATTGCACATCATGTTTCCACGCAATTTGTGTGAGCTCACCTAAAGTTTTAAGTTCTGCAAACTGGGCTTCATCATTTGCGTCATAAATAGAACCAGGTCTTAAGCCATCACCTAAACTAAAGCTGACATCATAAGCTTTCATAATTTCGCATATTTCTTCGAAATGTGTGTAGAGGAAAGATTCTTTGTGATGTGCTAAACACCATTTCGCCATAATCGATCCGCCGCGACTCACAATACCAGTCATACGTTTTGCAGTCATCGGTATATAACTTAATCTCACACCCGCATGAATCGTAAAATAATCGACACCTTGTTCTGCTTGTTCGATGAGTGTGTCTTTAAAAATTTCCCAAGTAAGATCTTCAGCTTTGCCATCTACTTTTTCGAGCGCCTGATATATTGGGACAGTACCGATGGGTACCGGACTATTACGAATAATCCATTCACGTGTTTCATGAATATTTTTTCCTGTTGATAAGTCCATCACGGTATCCGCACCCCAACGTGTACCCCAAACCATTTTTTCAACTTCCTCACTGATACTAGAGCCTAGTGCCGAATTGCCGATGTTGGCATTAATTTTCACTAAAAAATTACGACCAATAATCATGGGCTCTGTTTCAGGGTGATTAATATTGGCAGGAATAATGGCGCGACCGCGTGCCACTTCATCTCTTACAAATTCAGGCGTGATAAGTTTAGGAATAGCTGCACCGAAATCATGACCTGCATGTTGTGTTTGTAATAAAGCAGACATATCTTCGCGTCTTTGATTTTCTCGAATGGCAATGTATTCCATTTCAGGCGTAACAATCCCTTGTTTAGCGTAATGCATTTGCGACACATTTTTACCTGTCTTGGCCCGTCGTGGCTGCCTTAATAAATTAAAACGCATTTTGGTGAGATCAGGATTTGTTTTGCGTTCATGTCCGAAGACCGATGTAGGACCGTCTAAAAATTCAGTGTCATTTCTTTCATCAATCCATTGGGATCTTAATGATGGAAGTCCATTACGAATATCAATTTGATAATCAGGATCTGTATAAGGGCCTGAAGTGTCATAAACCATGACTGGTGGATTTTTTTCAGCACCAAAAGATGAAGGCGTATCGGATAAAGATATTTCTCTAAAAGGAACTTTTAAATCAGGACGTGAACCCGCGACATAGACTTTTTTAGATTTTGCAAAAGATTTGAGCGCTTCAGGATCGAGAGACGCTGTTTCATTTAAAAATTGATCAATATTTTTTTTTAATTGTTTATCGGTCGCGTTCATGAATTACTCCTTAAATTTTTTGTCATACCGTAAGGAGTCTTTTAGAGGACTGCATTCCCTACGGCGGTATTACCCGCATCAGGTTCAAAGGGTTTTTCTCACCACTTTATAAAGTGGACCCCTAGCACCCCATAAAATTACGCGAAACCCCTGTGAAATGCAAGTTAGATTTATATTTAATCTATATCAAAATGATGAACTTTTCTTTGGTTATAATGTGAACATGACAATGAATGCCATTGAACAACATCGCTTTAATATGATTGAGCAGCAAATCCGGACCTGGGAAGTCTTAGATCCCGAGGTGCTTAATTTGCTTCACCAAGTACCGCGTGAAAAATTTGTACCGACTGAATATCAAGGGGTAGCTTTTGCGGATACTGAAATTCCTTTGTATGAGGATGTATGCATGTTGGCGCCTAAATTAGAAGCAAGACTCATTCAATCTTTATCACTTCAAAAAAAAGAGCATGTCTTAGTGGTGGGCTCTGGAAGCGGCTACCTCTCAGCACTGACCGCAAGTTTAGTTAAAAGTGTGGTATCAGTCGACATCAATCCTTATTTCACAAAACTTGCTAAACAAAACTGTCAAAACATAAAACTTAACAATATTGAATTTGTAACTGGTGATGGCTCATTGGGCTGGTTAAAAAATCAACCTTATGATGCTATTTTATTTGCAGGCTCACTACCTCATCTACCGTTAAGTATTCGAAATCAATTAAATGTGAATGGAAGGCTCTTAGTCATTTTAGGAGAAGCACCCTCGATGCATGCAACTTTAATTACAAGATTGAACGATCAAGATTTTGAAGAGGAAATTTTATTTGAAACGGTTGTGCCTTCTTTGCAAGTGAAACATGAAAATACATTTGTATTTTAATTTCTAATGATTAATGATCAACTTTTAAGTCAAGTGGTGGTAATTGATATCCAAGACAAGCTTGTGGATGTCATGCCTAAAAGTGAAATTAAAAAAGTTATTGATACATCAAGCATTCTCATTCAAGCAGCAAAAATTTTAGAAGTGCCTTGTCTTTATACGGAGCAATATCCGAAAGGCTTAGGCGCCACAGTCAAAAAGTTAAAATCATTATTACCCCATCCTGCCATCGAAAAAAAGGTATTCTCATGCCTTGATGAATCTAAATTTAAAAGTGCTTTAGTGAAATCAAGACCACAAATTATTTTATGCGGATTAGAAACACATATTTGTATTTTGCAAACAGCATTAGCTTTAAAAGCGGCAGGCAAAGAAGTCTTTGTGGCGGAAGATGCAACACTCTCAAGATCGAGCCTTCATCACCAAAACGCGATCGCGCGATTAAGATCTGAAGGTATTGTGATTACGAATATAGAGTCCGTGATTTTTGAATGGTTGCGCGTGGCTGACGGCGATCAATTTAAAGCGATCGCCAAACTTATTAAATCATAGATTTAATTTCATTTACGATTTTTAATGTTACACCCTGATGCGCAAGCATGATTTCTCCACAGGCTTTCTTCATTTTTAACTGAGAGGAAGATTTAAGCATGTGAGGTAATACTTTTTCTAATTCATCCAATGTTTGAATTCTCAATCCTGCACCTTTGCGAATAGCTTCATTCGATACATCATAAAAGTTATAGGTATGAGGACCTAAAATTACAGGCACCCTCATAGCCATGGATTCAATAAGATTCTGTCCGCCATAAGGCAATATTGTGCCACCCATGAGTGCAATATTCGCTATGTTGTAATAACTGTACATCTCACCCATAGAGTCGCCTAAAATAAATTGGTAAGGTTTATTTTTGATTTTTTTGTCACTGCGCTTAATAAATGACACACGATATTTTTTTAACATCAGCTCAACCTCTTTAAAACGTTGCGGATGTCGCGGCACAAAAATTGTGACGAGATTTTTATATTGAAGCTTTAATAAGCTCTGCAAAATAATCTCTTCTTCATCTTGTCTTGAACTTGAAATCAAAAGTACTAACTGATGTTTTAAATGTAAGTGTTTTTTGAGTGCTGCACTTTGTTTATTTGTATCACGCGGAGGAGCTACATCAAATTTTAAATTACCCATCACTTCAACGTTTTTTGCGCCAAGCGCTTCAAAGCGTTTTGCATCGTTCCTTGTTTGCGCGAGTATACTTTTTAGTTCTTGAAGCGATGGCTTCACAAGAAACGAAATTCTTTTATAAAGTTGAAAAGATTTTTCAGACAAACGCGCATTCACTAAATAAAGTGGAATAGATTGTTGAAAAGTCTGATGAATCAAATTAAACCAAAGCTCTGTTTCAAGTAAGAGTCCGATTTCTGGTTTAAAGGTATTTAAAAATCTTTTTGTGGCACCCGGCGTATCAAAAGGAAGATAGATACGGTTAATTCGAGAATCTTTAATATCAATTGAAGTCGCTCGCCCTGTCGGCGTGCCATGCGTGATGAGCAAATAATGACGCGGATATTTTTTTAAAAAAAGTTTAATCAATGGAATGGCAGCTTTTGTTTCGCCTACAGAAACAGCATGAATCCAAAGTATTTTTCGTTTACTCCAGATTTGTTTTGTAGAAGCGCTATAAAAACCATATCGCTCGCTCCAATATTTTAGGTAGTCAGGCTGCCTAAAACCTCGGTAAATCAGCTTAAAGCAGGTGAATGGGAGAAGAAAATAGACTAAAAGACTATAGAAAAAGCGAATCATGCCGATATTTTCGCATAAACCATCTTGATGAACTTGTGTTTAATTTATTTTTAAAGAAAGGTCTTGCTTAAGTTTTAAAAATTAAACTCGAAAAATGGGGGTTAACTTTTGCCCTAAATTTGTGCATATATTTCAATTGACGGACTACTAGGTCATGGATAATATGTTTAAAAAACCACTATATGTTGTGGTTTTAGGCAAAAATACCATCTAGCACCAAATTTAGTAAATAAAGAATAATTCAGGGGAAATTCATGCTCAAAGCTGTTCGTCCAAAGCCCACATTAAGTGACCATCAAGACCACGAAATACCGATTCAAGATGTTTCACTCGATATCTGGGACAAAAAGTATCGTTTGAAATCAAAACAGGGCGAGCACGTTGATAAAAATATCGATGATTCCTTTATACGTGTGGCAAGAGCTCTAGCGGATGTTGAAATTCCAGCTAAAAGAGAAGAATGGTATGAAAAATTCCTATGGGCTTTAAGACACGGCGCTATCCCAGCAGGTCGAATTACTTCGAATGCGGGTGCCTTGGAGCATAAGCCAGCAACTTCAACAATTAATTGCACGGTATCTGGCATCGTAGAAGATAGTATGTCTGGCATTTTAGATAAAGTGCATGAAGCAGGACTCACCTTAAAAGCAGGTTGTGGTATTGGCTATGAATTTTCGACCTTAAGACCTAAAGGTGCTTTTGTAGCCGGCGCAGGGGCTTATACTAGCGGCCCACTTTCGTTTATGGATATCTACGACAAGATGTGTTTCACCGTATCATCTGCTGGTGGACGTCGCGGTGCACAAATGGCAACTTTCGATATTGCTCACCCAGATGTCACTGACTTTATTAAAGCAAAACGTGAAAACGGTCGACTCCGTCAATTTAATCTTTCATGCTTAATCACTAAAGAATTTATGGAAGCAGTCAAGGCAGACAGCGATTGGAAAGTCGCATTCCCTGTCACAGAAAAAGAATCTATCGTGGATGGTTTAAATGTGAATGACGAAAGCCAAGTGGTTTGGAGAGAGTGGCCTGTCAAAGGTAAATACCTCACTAAGGCTGAGGGCATTGACGCAGGTAAAGTGGCATGTCGAGTTTACAAAACGATTAAAGCAAGACGTTTGTGGGACATCATTATGTCATCTACTTACGATTTTGCTGAGCCTGGTTTTATTTTGATTGATCGCGTGAACGAGATGAATAACAACTGGTTCTGCGAAAACATTCGTGCGACCAACCCATGTGGCGAGCAACCGCTCCCGCCTTATGGTGCTTGTTTATTAGGTTCCGTAAACTTAACAAAATTTGTTAAAAAACCTTTCACTGATGAAGCATTTTTTGATTGGGCTGAATATAAAGAAGTGATTGCGATCTTTACACGCATGTTAGATAACGTAGTTGAAATTAATGGTCTTCCTTTAGAAGAGCAACGTAAAGAAATTATGCGTAAACGTCGTCATGGTATGGGTTATTTAGGCTTGGGTTCATCACTCACGATGCTTAAGATGAAATACGGTGATGATGCTTCTTTGAAATTCACTGAAGAAGTGAGCCGTATTTTGGCTGAGGTGGGTTGGGAAGCAGGGATTGATTTAGCCGATGAAAAAGGTGCAGCCCCTATTATGGAAGAAGAGTTTGTAGTGACAGCCGACATGTTAGCTAAGCGTCCAGAGATGGCAGCTGATGGTATTAAAGTAGGTGCTAAAGTGAAAGGCAAAGTGTTGCTTGGTAAATATAGTCGCTATATGCAGCAATTCCCTGAAGGCCTACGCAACAAGATTGCTAAACAAGGTGTGCGTTTCACGCACCATAGTTCAATCGCACCGACAGGTACGATTTCATTATCTTTAGCTAATAATGCAAGTAACGGTATTGAACCTTCTTTTGCACACCATTACAGTCGTAACGTGATTCGTGAAGGCAAGAAATCAAAAGAAAAAGTGGACGTCTATTCTTACGAATTATTAGCGTATCGCGAATTAATTAATTCAAAGGCAATGCCATTTTCTGAAGAAGAAGATGAAAAATTACCGGATTACTTTTTAGATTCTTCAACGATTCAAGCCAAAGCACACGTCGATATTCAAGCGGCCTCACAAAAGTGGATTGATAGTTCGATTTCTAAAACCATCAATGTCCCAACGGATTATGATTATGAGGATTTTAAAAATATTTATTTATACGCATATGATAAAGGCCTTAAAGGTTGTACAACATTTAGATTTAATCCAGAGGCTTTCCAAGGCGTATTAGTGACAGAAAAAGATTTAGAGAACACCACTTATAAATTTACTTTAGACGATGGCTCTCAAGTTGAAGTGAAGGGTAACGAAGAAATTGAATATGATGGCGAGACCCATTCAGCAGCGAATCTTTACGATGCGTTAAAAGAAGGTTATTACGGTAAGTTCTAAGACTTAAGAAATTAAAGGAAAATAATGGCAATTAAAATTGAAAAAAAAATCGTAGGTTATAACGTTGTTTCTGAAGAAGATAAAGCGAATGCGCTAACCCAGAAAGAAAACCAAAACGTTGTGCAACTAGGCGAGCCTCTAGGCCGTCCTGAAAAAATTACAGGCTCCACTTATAAAGTGAAAACACCTGTGACTGAGCACGCACTTTATATCACAATCAATGACATCATCATGAATGAAGGCACACCGCAAGAACATCGCAGGCCTTTTGAAATTTTCATTAACTCAAAAAACATGGATCACTTCCAATGGATTGTAGGTTTGACGCGTGTGATGTCTGCTGTTTTTAGAAAAGGTGGCGATTTGACATTCTTGGTCGAAGAGCTTCATAGCGTATTTGATCCTAATGGCGGCTACTTTAAAAAAGGCGGTAAGTACGTGCCGAGTTTAGTGGCTGAAATTGGAGAAGTGGTTGAACAACATTTAATCGATATTGGTATGCTTAAAAAAGCATTGCCTGATGAACATCAAAAAAAATTGATGGAGGAAAAGCGTGCTGAATACATGGAAAAACATTCTGAAGAAATTGATAGCACAGGATATCCAAAAGGCTCACAACTTTGTAGCAAATGCCAAACGAAAGCAGTCATCATGATGGACGGATGTCTTACATGCTTAAGTTGTGGTGATAGTAAATGTGGTTAAAGTTTTGTCTTTAAGGAACTAAGAAGCTTAGTTCCTTATCTATGCAAGAAATTCAATTGAAAGCCCTCATATCATGCATAGAATAGTTTTTTTCTTATTTTTAATTTCTCATATAGTTCTTGCAGCGCCTTCTGATGAAGCAACTTTTGCTGTGTCACCCTCAGTGGTGAAGGTGCATGTAATTGATCAAAAAGGCAATCATGGAGTAGGTTCCGGTATTGTGGTTGCTGAAAATCAAGTAGCAACCAATTGTCATGTAGTGGCCAATGCGCAAGGAGTCCAAATTGGCAAGTTAGGTGAGGCTTTCTCCCCTGTGAGCATGAAAGCAGATTGGCGCCACGATTTATGTATTCTTCAATTTAAATTTTTAGATGTAAAGCCAGCAGCGCTTGGCGATACACAAAAACTCACTTATGAACAATCAGTATTTTCTAAAAGCTTTGGAGGCAATGCCGTGAAGCCAATTATGTCTTTTGGTAGCATTAAAGGCTTATATGCCTTAGATAGTGAAAATATTATTCAGTCTTCCGCAGGTTTTGCGATGGGGGCATCCGGTGGTGGTCTTTTTGATGACGACGGTCGTTTGATAGGACTGACTACATTTAAAAGTCCAGGACGACATGCTTATTATTATAGTATTCCTGTAGAGTGGATTAAGCGTTTGTTGCATCAAGGTAAAGATATACAACTTACAGCTCAAACTGAACTCCCTTTTTGGGATGCTCCATTTGATAAAAGACCCTATTTTATGCAGTCTTACGATGCAGCCCGTGAAGGTCAATGGGAACGATTAAAAACTATTACAGCGCTTTGGCTTAAAAGCGAGCCACAATCGAGCGAAGCGATTTTTAGTAATGCGATAGCATATTTTGAATTAAAAGATTTTGAGACGGCCAAAAAACAATTGAGTGATGTGGTTAAAAAAAATCCACGTCATGCACAAGCACAACTTTATTTGTTAAGGTTAGCGAAACTCAATCATGACGATCATGAAGCGCATGCAATTGAAATACTACTAAGTCAATTAGACGAATCCTTATTGAAAGAATCCCAATGAAAAAGATGTTTAAAAAAATCACCATATTATTTTTGTCATCCTTAGTTTCAAGCTGTGGCAGCATAAAGATGCCTGAGGTAAATTTACCTGCGCTTAACGGTGATTATCGTGAACTCTCAACTGCTCCCCAAGGCGCTTCTTTGTATCAGTGCGAAAAAAATAAAAAGTTTTATATAAAAGCACTCGAAGGGGGTAAAGAAATGTGGATTATTTTCCCGAATCGTGAATTTGGCTTAAAACAAGTAGACGCCCTAAAAAATACTTATACCAATGAGTCGACCACTTTAGAGATTAATGATCCTGAGACTTTTATTAAAGAGGGTGATGTTTTAACCTATCAAAAATGTCAGATACAAAAGTTAAAATAGCTACTTGCGCTTCATAAAAACGAGGCGTACATTAAAGGTTTATCACCATTTGATTTTTTAAGGGAGAGTCTTATGGATAATAAGTATGGTCTTGGAAGTGACAAAGTATCTGCGGAGATTCATGATCGCCATCAGAAAGCTTCGAGTTGTTTTAAGTGCCAGGCAATTCATTTGCAATATTGTCCCACCATGGAAGATCATCAATGCGTGGATTGTGGTGAATGGCAAAATGACGCTCCTTTAAATTACTCGACAGGCCGAAGTTCAGAGTACTAAAATTCAGTTTAAACTCGCTTTGAATGAAGTAAAATAAGGGCTTCCGTTTTTCTATTAACCCCTTATGAAGCTTAGGATGAAGCATGTTAATTCAATCAGAATTCGTTGATTTAAATACCCCTACAGGCATTATGCGTACTTATGTGCATAAACCTGTCACGCATAAAAAGACCCCCGCGATTCTCTTTTATTCAGAAATTTTTCAGCAAACAGGCCCGATTGAACGGGCAGCTAAAATCATTGCAGGTCATGGATTCACCGTTTTGGTACCTGAAGTTTTTCATGAGTTAAACCCAATTGGGACGGTACTAGCTTATGACGATGCAGGACGAGACAAGGGTAATGCGGACAAATCAGCAAAAGACGTTGAAGGTTATGACGCAGATAATCAAGCGATGATTGCATGGATTAAAAAACAACCTTGGTTTTCAGGCTCTATTGGAGCTATGGGTTTTTGTATTGGTGGGCACTTAGCTTTTAGAGCGGCACTTCAACCCGAAATTGAAGCAACGGCATGTTTTTATGCAACAGACTTGCATACCCATGTGATTCCAAATAAACCTAATCAGCATTCTATGGATCGCTTAAAAGACATCAAGGGCGAGCTTCTTATGATTTGGGGTAAACAAGACAACCATATTCCAGAACAAGGACGTAAAGCCGTTTATGAGAAAATGGTTGAAGCTAAATTAGTATTTACGTGGCATGAGTTTAATGGCCAGCATGCCTTTATGCGTGACGAAGGTGAACGCTACGATCCTGAATTAGCACTCTTAGGTTACGACTTAGCTTTAAAACTTTTCCAACGTAAACTTGCTTAAACGCAATCTGAGATTGACTCGAGCCAACGTTTACGACGAAGCTTTTCATCGATAGTTAATTCAATCGGCGCGGTTTTCTTTTCCAATGAGATCAAATGATCTGTCTCGTCTTTGTTCTGAGGCAACGTATTCAGCGAATCTGTATTATAATTTTGCATATAGCTTTTCCTTTTGGGATTGTATTTAATTCCATGGAATTGTGTTCCATAGAATTACGACTCTAAATTTATTTAAAAATTCAATGTTTGATGAATAAAGATACATCTATGAATCTTAAAATTAACGGTAATATAAAATCTTTTGATGACACTTCGATGACAATCGAAGGATTAGTCATGCAACTTAATCTTTTGGGTAAACGTATTGCAATTGAAAAGAATGGCATGATTATTTCAAAATCTGAATTTCAAAAAATCACGCTCCAAGATGGCGACCAACTAGAAATTGTCGGCGCGGTAGGCGGTGGTTAAGATGACACAAAAAAAAGATTCACTTTTTATCGCGGGCAAAAGTTACCAATCAAGACTATTGGTTGGCACTGGAAAGTATAAAAATTTTGAGGAAACAAGACTCGCAATTGATGCGAGTGGCGCTGAAATTATTACAGTTGCGATTCGTCGAACTAATATTGGTCAAAATGAAGGCGAACCCTCCCTTCTTGATTTTGTCCCGCCCGATCGGTTTACTTATCTTCCTAATACGGCAGGTTGTTATTCAGCCGATGATGCAGTAAGAACGCTTCGTTTGGCGCGTGAATTATTAGATGGCCATACGCTTGTAAAGTTAGAAGTCTTAGGCGACCCTAAAACACTTTATCCCAATGTAATTGAAACTTTAAAAGCTGCAGGAGTTTTGATCAAAGAAGGTTTTGATGTGATGGTATACACGTCAGATGATCCGATTGTGGCAAAAGAACTTGAAAATATTGGTTGCTGTGCCATCATGCCTTTAGCTTCTCTCATTGGTTCTGGCATGGGGATTTTAAATCCATGGAATTTACAAATTATTATTGAGCATGCAAAAGTCCCTGTTTTAGTCGATGCAGGCGTTGGTACCGCTTCAGATGCTGCGATTGCCATGGAATTAGGTTGCGAAGGCGTCCTTATGAATACAGCAATTGCAAGTGCGAATGATCCAATCATGATGGCAAGTGCTATGAAAAAAGCTATTGAAGCTGGGCGCGAAGCATATCTTGCAGGACGAATGGCTAAGAAATTATATTCAGCATCACCTAGCTCCCCGTCGCAAGGCATGATTTCCTAATCATGGGATCTACAAAATTACATGCGATTCGTATTAATGTTGAAACCCATTTTGTAGAAGAAAAATCTAGTATTGAGCATAACCGTTATTTTTTTAATTACACCGTTACAATCAGCAATGATGGACTAGTTCCAGCTCAGCTTGTGAGCCGTCATTGGATTATTACAGATGCCAATGAAGAAACTTTTGAAGTGAAAGGTTTAGGTGTGGTCGGTGAACAACCCCTTATTAAGCCGCATGAATCCTATACTTATACAAGTGGGACTGAGCTTAATACACCTGTAGGCTCCATGCATGGCAGCTATCAGATGGTATCCGAAGATGGCACTTCATTTGATGCTGAAATTCCTATGTTTATTTTATCGATGCCAAGGACGCTCCATTAAATGAGACATTTCATTTTATTCTTACTTACTTTATTTCTTGTCTCATGTGCAGGTACCCCGTATAAGGGAGAAAAAGTTTCTGTTACAAAATCTAATTGTGACTGCCCAAAAATTAAAACTGAAAAAGAAGATCTCGCAAAAATTCCTGATTATGGACTCTTAAAAAAATCAGATTGGAGTGCGATTGAATCTTCATTTGAAAGTGACAATTTACTCCCTGCTTGGACGGCATGGCTTAGAAGCTGTTCTGCATTAAAACAAAAAGATGCTTGGAAAAAAGTATGCGATCTTGCGGATGATATGAAAGAGCCAAGCGATGAAAATATTAAAAACTATTTTAAAAACTATTTTAATGTCTATACTGCAAGTAATATGGATGGCTCCGAAACCGGCATCATCACTGGTTATTATCAGCCTATCTTAAAAGGCAGCAAGGTTAAAACATCACATTACAAAATCCCACTTTACACAACGCCTAAAGATTTAATTACTGTAGATTTAAGTGAGGTGTATCCAGAACTTAAATCAAAACGTTTGCGTGGAAAATTAGTGGGAAACAAATTAGTACCTTATTTATCAAGAGCTGAGATTGATGGAAAAGGCAGCCCTTTAGCAGGCAATGAAATTGTTTGGGTAGAAGACCCTGTGGAGGCCTTCTTTTTAGAGATTCAAGGATCAGGCATTATTCATTTTGATAATGGAGAAGCCATGCAAATTGGTTATGCCGACCAAAATGGATATCCATTTAAAGCGATTGGTTCAGTGCTCATTCAGAAAAAAGAAATCACTATGGCCGAGGCTTCGATGGAAGGCATTAAAAATTGGGCGAAAAAAAACATCGTTAAACTTAAAGATTTTTTAAATGTTAATGCGAGTTATGTATTTTTTAGAAAATTACCAAATGACTTGCCAGGACCGATCGGTGCTTTAGGGATATCGATTGAAGCTGAGCGAAGTGTTGCGATCGATCCTAAATTTATTCCATTAGGCGCACCTATTTTCTTATCCACAACTCAGCCTAATACGAATGAGCCCCTCGATCGCTTGATGGTTGCTCAAGACACAGGCGGGGCAATTCGAGGTGGTGTTCGTGCAGATTTCTATTGGGGCACTGGGGATGATGCTGGACGGAAAGCAGGCTCAATGAAACAACAGGGAAAAATCTGGGCATTACTCCCTAAGGATTATGTATTCCCAATCGCGACCCAAGAATATGCCATGAAACGCAATCGCATTGAGGAAGCTTCCAAATAAAAAAAGGAAGCTATAAAGCTTCCTTTTTTAAGTAACCGTAGTTAACGAACAATTACTTGTTCATTACGTACATAGTCACTTCAAAGCCAAAACGCATTTCTGTAGCTGCTGGAGTTGTCCACATAATATTTCTCCTATGAGTGTTAAACAATCTGCATTCAAGATGCATTGAATGAACTATAGGCCGAATCTAAATGAAATACACAGAATAGGTAATGAATTAGACCTCATGATTTTCATGATAGAGCCATGATATTGGTGACATTAAGATCTAAGGCTTTTGGTGTATCAATGAAGGTAATGGGGTCCATCGATCTCCAGACAAGGTAAATGGGCGTATCTGTAATTTTGAATTCATTACGATCAATGATGTCACCATGACTATCAAAGATTTTGGCAGAGTAGATATCTTCAATATGATAAAAATTCTCTGGATTTAAGCTCTTATCGTCCCGTGCCCATATGGCATGCATTTGCTCTTTTTCATTTTTAAAGTGATGAATTTCAAAAGATGCATCATGAAATAAAGAGCCCAGATAAGTCATGCCCTCCATGCGATCGACTAGAAAAAGAACACCTTCTGCATTTCTATAGGGCACATAGAGTTTAGTGAGTCGGCCTGAGGCAATCAGTAAAGAAATCGCTCGCAGCGTATAAGAAGTAATTTCATGACGCTTTAATTCAATTGTTCCATAAATAGTTTTGATGTTAAAACTTTCGGCAATTCTTTGAACGAGTGCTAATTTTTTTATGAGATTGAATTTAAAAAGTTTACCTAACTTAGGAATCAAGAAATTTGAATAAATGAGCTCGGGCTCTTTATCCATTTCATTCGTTAAATTGATCGTATGAATATCAGGTAGTTGATATTTGTCTTTTAAAAGCTTAAATACCATGTCATTAAAGAAAGGGCTAAACGAAGGAATAGAAGGGCCTGCAACTTTAATTTTTTTCAGTCTCGCAATGTTAAACGTCATAGTCCAAATATTTAAGAACGTATGTAATGCTTTCTGAGTAAAGCTCGTCATTTCGATTTCAATGGATGCAATGTGAGCTTGATAGCCTAGCAATGTAAGATCTAAAATCTCCCGCCATTCCAGATAGATATCTTCCTCATCAATCAGTACTAGCTTGAGATTAAATTTAATATCGTGCCCAATGAGGTCGTCCATAAATGTTGCACTAAATTCACTGATACGATTGGATGGAATAAGAAGCGTTACATCACGAATTTTATGCTGACGACACATTTCAACGACACCTATGGGGTCCTCAATTAAATCTTCAATGGTAAGGCTTAATCCAAAAAAGCGATTTGGGATTTTATGGTTCTTTGGTGGAATGTGCCCGTGATTAAAAAAAAGTTTGGGACTTAAAATAAGTAAAAAAGCATTTCTAAGAAATGCGCGATTGAAAAAAGAAAACTTTTTAAACATGGTCTCTATTATAACTTTAAGCGATTAAATTTTATGTATAAAAAAAGGGCGCTTAAAAAGCGCCCTTGAGAAGTCACTACTTTCAGGATATTTTATTTGTGATATGCCTGTTCACCGTGCTCAGCAATGTCTAAGCCTTCACGCTCAGCATCTGATTTCACACGTAAACCAATCGTCATATCGATAAGTTTTAACGCAACATAAGATACAGTTGCTGATACAACAACGGCTGTACCCACTGCCCATAGTTGAGACATGACTTGCGTATGCATATCAAACTCGCCTACTTTATTTGCAACATAATCATAAACACCCGTACCACCTAATGCTGGGCTTACGAATACACCGGTCATAATTGCACCGAAGATACCACCCACGCCGTGTACACCAAATACATCAAGTGTATCGTCGTAACCAAAAGCCTTTTTAACTTTAGATACAAAGAATAAGCAGATTGGAGATACACCTGCACCGATAATAAGCGCGCCTATTGGGCCCACAAATCCGCATGCCGGAGTAATCGCTACGAGACCAGCAACTGCGCCTGATGCTGCACCTAACATAGATGGTTTTGATTTTAAGATCCATTCAAATGCGATCCAGGAAAGTGTTGCAGCAGCCGTTGCAAGCATAGTATTTACAAAAGCTAATGCTGCTAATCCTGTCGCTTCAAGATTTGAACCTGCATTGAAACCGAACCAACCTACCCATAGTAAAGATGCACCCACCATAGTTAATGTAAGGCTATGCGGAGGCATGGCTTCTTTGCCATAACCAATTCTTTTACCTACCATGAGAGCGGCTACAAGGGCTGCGATACCAGCATTAATATGAACCACTGTACCACCTGCAAAATCGAGTGCACCTTTAGCCCATAACCAGCCTGCATTTCCAATCACAGTTTCTAATGATTTAGCATCAGTGATTGCATCTGGGCCGTCCCAATACCACACCATGTGTGCCATCGGTAAATAAGCAAATGTAAACCAGATGATTAAGAATAAAAGTACAGCCGAAAATTTCATGCGCTCAGCAAATGCACCAATAATTAAAGCGGGCGTAATCGCTGCGAAAGTTAATTGGAAAGCTACAAAGATAAATTCAGGAATCACTACACCTTTGCTAAAAGTAGCGCCTACTGAGTCTGGTGTGATACCACTTAAAAATAACTTACTGAAGCCACCATAAAATGGACTGCCGCCTGTAAATGCAACGCTGTATCCGTAGATCGCCCATAAAACACCCATGAGAGAAAACACTACGAAAGTTTGCATGAGTACAGATAACATATTTTTTGATCTGACTAAGCCACCATAGAAGAGTGCTAAACCTGGAATCACCATTAAGGTCACCAGAATTGTAGCCATGATCATCCATGCAGTGTCACCTTTATTCGGTGTCGGTGCAGGAGGCTCATCTTTTGCTTCAACAGGTTTTTCAGCAGGTGTTGCATCTGCAACTAAAGTTACAGCATCACTCGCTTTTACTGAAATTGCTTCATCAGCAAAACTTACACTTGTCATCCCTAAAAAGTTTAGGCATAAGAAGCTAATTAATGCGAAAGTTGATAATAATTTTTTCATAATTTTATTCCTCTGGTTAAAGAGCTTCCTCCCCGGCTTCACCGGTTCGTATGCGATAAACTTCTTCGAGTTCCATCACAAAAATTTTGCCGTCACCAATTTTGCCGGTGAGCGCTGATTTTTGAATCGCTTCGACTGCGCGTTTGAGTAATTTATTTGGGATGGCTGCTTCGATTTTTACTTTAGGTAAAAAGTCGATGACGTATTCGGCGCCGCGATAAAGTTCCGTATGGCCTTTTTGACGACCAAATCCTTTGACTTCGGTCACTGTGATTCCCTGAACTCCAATGGAGGAGAGGGCTTCACGAACTTCATCTAGCTTAAATGGCTTGATGATTGCTGTTACAAATTTCATGTTAATTCCCCTTGAGGTTTAAAAAAATCAAGAAAGGGCCTTGGCCTTAGGCCCTAATCTTAACAACTGCTTTTAGAACGTTTTTTGGATGTAAGCTGTACCAGTTGCATCACCGATATTTTTACCTGCATAAGTCCAGCTTGCTCTATCAGCATTAGTGTCTGTGTAATATGCACCTACATTAACTCCACTTTCAAATGATTTTTGTAAGCCAAGTTTCCAGTCGTTGTAACTTGCTGGCTCATTTAAGTTGCCTTGAAAGTCTTGTCGAGCGTAATGCGCTAAAACTGTTACACCTTTAAGAACGTCTCCACCCACTAATTCTCCAACAGGGATGGTTGCATTAAGTTCAGCATAATAAGTTCCACGAGCATCTTCTTGGGCAGCAGTTGATGATTTTCCCCAGCCCCAAGCTGCCTCTGAAACAACACCAGAAAGTTTCGCTTGTAACCATCCGTAACTCAATGCGCCATAAAGCTCAGTGGTGTTAGCTTTTGCCCAGCCACTTCTAAGAGTGCCTGGATACCAATATTGAAGCACCCCAACATCGATACCAACTCCAGACTTGCCCAGTTCAGTTCTAAAACCACCATACAAGTCAACTTCTAAATTACCGCCTTTTGTGTAATAAGTATCATTTACAGTTCCGGTTGGTCCGTAAGATGATCTTAACCAGTCAATATTTGAACCCCAAGCACCCAAATAAAAGCCGCTTGAATGTGTTAAATCAACGCCACCTTGTAAGGCTGGTTTGCGATCTGTTTGAGTTAAGCCACGGAAAATGTATTGGCTATAGAGACCAACGTTATATGCAACTGTTAAATCAGGTGCAGGTGCAGCCTCAGCTGCAAAAACAAATGAAGGTGCTGCAAGAGCTCCTAATACTGCTGTTGTAATAAGCAATTTACGCATTTTTAAAACTCCTTAGTAAAAATTTCCTGAAAATAATGTGATTAGTTATTTTTATATTCACACAATAATATAAGCAATTACTGTGCCAACTTGTTTATTATATTAAAATCAATGAGTTAGTAAATACCACCTTAGATAGCACTAAGACTCTATGCACTTAATGTGGGTTTAAATCTGATAAACTCTTGAATCAAAAGGAAATTTATCATGTTAAATAATGAAAAATTAAACGAAATATCTAATAAAATCAGAGAGATAGTAAAGGATTCACCCTTGCCTGACATCGAAAAGAATATCGATGCACTATTAAAGGGCATGTTCACTAAAATGGAGCTTGTAACTCGCGAAGAGTTTGATGTTCAAACGGAAGTTCTAAAACGTACACGTCAAAAATTAGAAGAACTAGAAAAGAAACTCTCTGAGATTGAAGCGCGTAAAAAATAATGACCTTTTGGTTTCTTGCTACACTCTAGGCTATTAATCATGCCTAATACATCTTTAAAAATTCAATGCCACAGGACTTCATGACTGATCAAGAAAAAATACTGAGAAAACTCTTAGCCGAGCGTATTTTATTGTTGGATGGCGCAATGGGCACCATGATCCAACAACATAAACTCACCGAGGAAGATTACCGCGGTGGTCAAGAAGGTCGTTTTGCAAAATTTTCAGGGCCAGAAGGTAAACGTGAATTATTTCTTAAAGGTAATAACGAGTTATTAAGCCTCACTCAACCTCAAATTATTCAAAGTATTCACGAAGCTTACTTAGAAGCAGGTTCTGACATCATCGAAACTAATACTTTTGGTGCAACAGAAATAGCGCAAGATGATTATGCAATGTCAGATTTGGCTTATGAAATGAACGTAGCGTCTGCCAAATTAGCGCGCCAAGCGGTCGAAAAATTTTCAACGAAAGATAAACCAAGATTTGTAGCAGGCGCTGTTGGTCCGACACCCAAAACTGCATCGATCTCACCAGACGTGAATGATCCTGCAGCCCGGAACATTACGTTTAAAGAATTAAAAAATAGTTATTTCAATCAAGTGAAAGCGTTGGTTGAAGGTGACGTGGATATTCTTTTAGTTGAAACAATTTTTGATACGTTAAATTGCAAAGCCGCTCTTTTTGCGATCGAAACCTATTTCGAAGAAAATAAAATGCGTCTACCGATTATGTTGTCAGGTACCGTGACTGATGCATCAGGCCGAATTTTATCTGGCCAAACAGTCGCTGCATTTTGGAATTCAGTACGCCATGCAAAACCGATGACGATTGGTCTTAATTGCGCATTAGGCGCGGCGCTCATGAGGCCCTATGCAGAAGAATTATCTAATATTGCAGATACCTATATTTGTATTTATCCTAATGCAGGCTTACCAAATCCAATGTCGGACACAGGCTTTGATGAGAAGCCTAAAGATACCTCATCTTTAATTAAAGAGTTCGCAACAAGTGGTTTTGTGAATATTGCAGGGGGTTGTTGTGGCACCACGCCTGAACATATCAAAGCCATTGCAGATGAAATAAAAAATATTAAACCTAGAGAAGTGCCAACTGTTGAAACAGTTACAAGACTTTCAGGTCTCGAATCCTTTTTAATTAAAGACGATTCATTATTTGTGAACGTGGGTGAGCGAACCAATGTGACAGGTTCAAAAGTATTTGCGAATTTAATCATTAACGAAAAATATGACGAAGCTTTATCAGTAGCGCGCCAGCAAGTTGAAAATGGAGCGCAAATTATTGATATCAATATGGATGAAGGCATGCTTGATGCTGTAAAAGCCATGAAGCATTTCTTAAATCTCGTCGCATCCGAACCAGATATTGCGCGTATCCCCATCATGATTGATTCCTCTAAATGGGATGTTATTGAAGCAGGTCTTCAATGTGTTCAAGGTAAAGCGATTGTAAATTCAATTTCGTTGAAAGAAGGTGAGGCTGAATTTATTCGCCAAGCCACATTATGTCGACGATATGGTACAGCTGTGATCGTGATGGCCTTTGATGAAAAAGGACAAGCGGACACATTCGAAAGAAAAACAGAAATTTGTAAACGCGCTTATGACTTATTAATTTCAAAAATAAATTTTCCACCCGAAGATATTATTTTCGATCCCAATATTTTTGCGATCGCAACAGGTATTGAAGAACACGATAATTATGCAGTAGATTTTATTAATGCCACAAGATGGATTAAAGAAAATCTCCCTCATGCAAAAATTTCAGGCGGTGTATCCAACGTCAGTTTCAGTTTTAGAGGTAATGATGCAGCTCGCGAAGCGATTCACACGGTCTTTTTATATCATGCGATCAAAGCTGGACTATCGATGGGGATTGTCAATGCAGGCATGATGGGTGTTTATGACGATCTTGATCCTGAACTTAAAGAGCGTGTCGAAGACGTTGTGCTTAATCGAAGAATTGATGCCACAGAAAGAATGATCGAAATTGCAGGCACTTTAAAAGGAAGTAAAAAAGAAGTTCAAACACTTAATTGGCGAGGCACAGAAACGGAGCCAATTACTGTTAATAAAAGACTTGCATATGCGTTGGTCCACGGTATTACAGATTATATTGTAGAAGATACTGAAGAAGCAAGGTTAGAAGCCATGCAAAAAAATGGAAGACCGATTCATGTGATTGAAGGTCCTTTGATGGATGGCATGAATGTTGTGGGCGATTTATTTGCACAAGGCAAAATGTTTTTACCACAGGTGGTGAAATCAGCGCGCGTGATGAAGCAAGCTGTAGCACATCTTGTTCCTTTTATCGAAGAAGAAAAAAAATTAGAAGAAAAAAGAACAGGTATCGTCTCCAAACCTAAAGGCAAGATGCTTATTGCCACAGTCAAAGGCGATGTGCATGACATTGGTAAAAATATTGTATCAGTTGTCTTGCAATGCAATAACTTTGAAGTTATTAATATGGGCGTGATGGTGCCATGCTCTGAAATTTTAGAAATGGCTAAAAAAGAGAATGTCGATATTATTGGTTTGTCAGGACTCATTACACCATCATTAGAAGAAATGACACATGTCGCAAAAGAAATGCAGCGTGATCCTCACTTTAGAGGATTAAAAACACCTCTTCTGATTGGCGGTGCGACAACATCACGCGCTCATACAGCTGTTAAAATTGCGCCGCATTATGATGGACCCGTGATTTATGTGCCTGATGCATCGAGGTCTGTAGCTGTCATGCAATCTCTTTTGACACCTGAACAAAAAGATCAATATATTTTTGATATTGAAAAAGATTATGCGCGTGCAAGAGATCAGCATGCCAATAAAAAAGGCGTTAAATTATTATCGCTTGAAGCAGCAAGGCTCAATAAATCAAAACTTCAATTTGATAAAACGTATACACCTAAGGCCCCAAAATTTATAGGTAAACGTGTATTTAAAAATATTGATTTAAGCTTAATCGCTCCCTATATCGATTGGAGCCCATTCTTTCAGACCTGGGATTTGGTTGGCTTTTATCCGGCGATATTAAATGATCCTATTGTGGGAAAAAGTGCGACACAAGTTTTCAATGAAGCACAAACTATGCTCACAAAACTCATCAATAACCGAGCGCTCGTGGCTAATGGTGTGGTGGCTTTTTATCCAGCGAATAGTGTTGATGATGACATCGAAATTTATGAAGATGAGTCACGCACTAAAACTTTATTTACATATTATGGCTTAAGACAGCAATCTGAAAAACCAACAGTAGATAATTTACAAAAGCCCAATCAGTGCTTATCGGATTTTATTGCGCCTAAATCCTCAGGTATAAAAGATTACATAGGTGTCTTCGCAGTGACGAGCGGGTTAGGCATGGAAAAATATGAAAAAGAATTTAAAGATAAAAATGATGATTACAGTAGCATCATGTTTAAATCATTAGCTGACCGTTTAGCTGAAGCCTTTGCAGAATATATGCATGAGCGTGTTAGAAAAGATTTGTGGGGTTATGTGATAGACGAAAATATAGATAAAGAAGCCCTCATTAAAGAAGCTTATCAAGGTATTCGTCCTGCACCCGGATATCCCGCATGCCCAGACCACACAGTTAAAAAAGATATTTTTACACACTTAAGATTAGATGAAATTGATATGCATCTGACCGATTCGTTTGCAATGTCACCTGCAGCTTCCGTGTCAGGTTTTTATTTTGCACATCCAGAAGCACATTACTTTAGTGTCGACAAAATTGGGGATGATCAATTAAAAGATATGGCTAAGCGTCGAGATGTATCAGTTGAATTTTTGAAAAAATGGTTAGCACCTAATTTATAAGAAAAAAATGCATATTCATATCTTAGGCATTTGTGGAACATTTATGGGTGGCGTGGCGTCCTTAGCCAAAGCTTCAGGTTATCGCGTGACGGGTTGCGATACGAATGTATACCCACCTATGAGCACCCAATTACAAAGTGTTGGTATTGAACTCATTGAAGGTTTTGATAAAAAACAAACTGAACTCAAGCCAGATCTTTATGTAATTGGTAATGTGGTGTCTCGTGGCAATCCTCTGATGGAAGAAATTATGAATCGAGGCTTGCCATATATATCAGGACCGCAATGGCTTTACGAAGCCATTTTAAAAGATAAATGGGTGCTTGCAGTTGCAGGGACACATGGCAAAACGACAACATCATCCATGCTTGCATGGATTTTAGAATTTAATGGTTATGCGCCCGGATTTCTTATTGGTGGCGTGCCACTCAACTTTGATGTTTCAGCACGTTTGCCACAAAAAAATGATTCGAATGAAACTTCACCCTTCTTTGTGATTGAAGCAGATGAATATGACACAGCTTTTTTTGATAAACGCTCTAAATTTGTTCATTACCATCCGAAGACTGCGATACTTAATAATCTTGAGTATGATCACGCAGACATTTTTCCAGACCTTCATGCGATTGAAACGCAATTTCATCATATGGTACGTATGGTGCCCAGTATCGGACGCGTAATTATTAATGATGAAGAAGACAGTTTAAAAAGAGTCATGAATAAAGGCTGTTGGTCTGAAAAAGCTTATATTGGAAGTCCACAAGGCTTATCGATTGGCAAGGTCAATCAAGATCAATCTTTTGAAGTCTTAAATCTTGGTAAATTGGTGGGCACTTTATCATGGGATCTTTTAGGTCATCATAATCGTATGAATGCATTAGCTGCGATTGCGGCATCGCACCATGTCGGTGTGACATTAAAAGATGCGATAGAGGCTTTGCAAACTTTTAAAAATGTAAAACGTAGAATGGAATGTATTGGTATAAAAAACGGTATTACAATATATGATGATTTTGCGCATCATCCAGCAGCGATATCAACAACGCTTGCAGGATTACGAGCTAAAGTAGGGAAAGCAAGAATCATCGCAGTCTTGGAGCCTAGATCTAACACAATGAAATTAGGCACAATGAAAAGTGCACTGCCTGAAAGTTTAAAAGATGCAGACCAAGTATTTTGTTATGGTGAAAAATTAACTTGGAATGCTGAAGAGGCTTTGGCACCTATAAAAAATAAATCATTTGTAGGGCATGATATGAAAATTTTTGTAGACACTATTTTAAAAGAGATAAAATCAGGCGATCATGTTCTCGTCATGAGTAACGGTAGTTTCAATGGCATTCATCAAATCTTATTAAAGGGAGTAGTTTAATTTATGACTATGGATGAAAGCATATACAAGAATAATATTCTTAAGCTTTCAATTCTCTTATCCTTTGTGCTGCATTTTCTTGCCATCCAGCTCATTCACTTTAAACCAATTAAACCATTTAAGAACCAACTCTCCCAGATTGAAGTGGTTTTAACAAATTCTAAAGACAATCACCAAGAAGATGCAGACGTTTTAGCACAAAGCAATTCAAATAAAGGGGGTAATACAGAAAAAGATGCCCATAAAAAAACACCACTACCAATAATCACTGAAAATAAAAATACATTTCAATTAAATAATCGTGGTGATCAGTCAGCGGTTGGAAAGGCGTCAAGCTCGTCACAAGAAAAGATTGTAAAAAAAGACGCACAAGTATTGAATGAGCCCAAAGCAGTTCAGCAGCCTAAAGAGTCAAAAGTTATTAATAAATCGATTAGCAAAGAAGAGGTCCTGGCAAGTGCAAGTGAAATTAGTGCATCAGATGCAGCTCTTTCAAATCAAATCTCTAATTTTGAGAAACAACCTAGACGAAAATATATTGGCGCTCGTACCAAAGAATATAAATATGCGCTTTATGCAGAAGCATGGAGACAAAAAGTAGAGACCTTGGGTAATATGAATTATCCAGAAGAAGCACGCGAAAAAAAATTCTCAGGCCAACTAAGGATGACAGTATCTTTAAAGCCTGATGGAAGAATTGATAATATTGAGATTAATCAAAGTTCAGGATTTAAAATACTAGATGACGCAGCAAAAAAGATTGTGGAATTAGGTGCTCCCTATGCTACATTTCCTGAAGATATTAGAAAGGAAGTAGATATTTTGAGCATTACAAGAACATGGACTTTTACGAAAGACGACACCTTGTCATCCCAATAAATGAATTATTACAAACATCATATTTTCTTTTGTCTAAATCAGCGCGAGGATGGCGAAGCGTGTTGCTCTGACAAAGGAGCTGAAAAAATGTTCATGTACATGAAATCAAAAATTAAATCGTTTGATTTAAATGGCGAATCTAAAGTGAGAATTAACCGAGCAGGATGTTTTGATCGATGTGGCGAGGGACCTTTACTTGTCATTTATCCCGAAGCTACTTGGTATCGCTTTATAGATGAACAAGATATTGATGAAATTATCGAAAGCCACATTCAGCAAGGAAAAATAGTAACGCGCTTATTAGCTTAAGGATTGATTTAATAGTTTAATCAGGTCTTTTTTTTCTTCTGTTGATATCGGTTGATGTAAACCTTCTCTTAGCTTTTCTCCCCAATGCGAATTTGGAAAGTGCGAATCCTCTTTAAAACGAGGGATGACATGCCAGTGAATATGTGGTGTTTTATTGCCTAAGCTTGCTAAGTTAATTTTTTCAGGGTGAAAGATTTTTCTTAAAGCCTCTTCAACTTTAAACACGCAGCGCATGATTCTCAATTGCAGCGCTTCATCTAAATCCGTCATTTCTTTTATATGATGAATGAATTCAACACGACAATAACCTCTGTAACCTTTATCGTCTATGAGGACTATGCGAAGCTTATCATCACTCCAGATAATTTCACCTTCAATAAGATTACAAATCGTGCATGACGTCATTTATGACACCTGAAGCATACGATCGAGAGTAAGTTTGGCTAACTTCGCCTCATCTTCAGGCACCTTAATGATATTGACAGGCTCATTATTTACAATATTTTCTAAGCACCATGCAAGATGTTGAGGATCAATTCGTGCCATGGTTGAACATTCACAAATAACATGTGACATAAATTGCACAAGCTTATCTTCAGCTTTCATTTGATTTGCAAGACGATTGACTAAATTAAGTTCAGTACCTACTAACCATTTAGAGCCTTTAGGAGCTTCTGTGACAGTTTTTAAAATATATTCTGTCGAACCGACATAATCCGAATGAGCACAGACTTCAAAAGGGCATTCAGGATGAGAGATGACTTTACCATCCGGATGCTCCTGTCTAAAGCGCTCAATATTTTGAAGGCGAAACATTTGATGAACTGCACAATGACCTTTCCATAAAAAGATTTTAGCTTTTTTAATCTCTGCTTCAGTGAGTCCTCCAAGTGGGAGATCTGGATCCCAAACCGGCATCTCATCTAAAGAAATGCCCATTTTGTGACCACTCCAACGACCCAAATTTTGATCTGGAAAAAATAAAACTTTTTCCCGCTGTTTAAATGACCATTCAATAATTTTTGTTGCATTCGTTGAAGTGCAAACAATACCACCATGTTCACCACAAAAAGCTTTAAGATCGGCTGCAGAATTAATATAAGTGACAGGAGTGACAACTTCATCAAATGAAAGTACTTTTGAGAGCTCTCGATAACTTCTTTCTACTTTGCTTAAATTGGCCATGTCTGCCATGGAGCAACCCGCAGCTAAGTCTGGGAGAATGGTAACCTGATCAGGCCTTGATAAAATATTGGCGACTTCTGCCATGAAGTGCACGCCTAAAAATACAATATACTTAGCATCAAGTGACTCAACGACACGAGAAAGTTTAAGTGAATCGCCTGTATAGTCTGCATGTCTATAAACCGATTCATGCTGATAGTGATGACCTAAAATGACTAAATTTTTACCAAGTTTGTTTTTGGCTGCAATAATTCTTTGTTCGCAATCTTCATCGCTGATAGATTCAAACGTATTAAATTTAATTTGAGCGAGTTGCATAGACTATCTATTTTACAGTTTTAGTTGATGAATTTCGGCTAATTTTTTAATAGCTTCGACATTAGTCCAAGAGAAAACTTTATCCATGGCTTCTTTCCAATCTAACCATAGGTATTGCACATGTTCGTCTGCTGATAATTGAATAGGTATCGGAGCTGGCACTTTAAGACCAAAAATGTATTCTGTATTGTGTGTGACATCAGGGGCATAACGATATCGCCAATGAGCATAAATTTCATAGACGTGAGATAGGTGCCAGTCTTCAAGTGAATATTGATTTACATTAATCCCAGTTTCTTCAAATACCTCTCTTGCTGCAGCCTCACTTGGCGTTTCATTTGCTTCTAAACTTCCTGTCACGGATTGCCAGAAGGCTTTCTTGTCAGCGCGCTCCATAAGAAGCACTTTAAAATCTTCTGTGTAAATTAATACAAGAGATGAAATGGGTTTTTTGAAAGACATATTTAAATCTTAGGCAATTTAAAAATGATACTTTCTTCGATACCTGGAAGTTCAGTGATAGAAGCTTTTGTAAGCGATTCAATTTTATTTACAATATTTTTAACATTTATCTCAGGTGCGGAAGCCCCAGCGGAAATGCCAATATTTTTTTTATTAATTAGCCAAGATGATTGAAGTAAATCTTCATGATCAATCATATAGGATTCCACCCCTTCTCTGAGAGCTAGCTCTTTAAGGCGATTTGAATTAGAGCTATTACTGGAGCCCACAATAATAATAAGATCGCAAAGACTACTTATTTCCTTGACTGCATCTTGTCTATTTTGCGTGGCATAGCAAATGTCATCACTTTTTGGTCCCTGAATACTTGGGTATTTTATTTTTAATGTGTCGATTATTACTTTCGTATCGTCAATTGAAAGTGTCGTTTGAGTCACATAGGCAAGTTTATCTGGACGATCCACAATCAAATTTTTGATATCTTCAACGGTTTCGATTAAATACATTTTTCGGTTTGACTGATGTTTTTCAATTTGACCCATCGTGCCTTCTACTTCAGGATGGCCTTTGTGTCCGATCATAATGATATCCATACCTTGATTAAGCATTTTGTTTACTTCAACATGGACTTTGGTAACCAATGGGCAGGTCGCATCGATAGGAATAAGCTCACGTAACTTAGCTTCTTCACGAATAGCTTTTGAAATGCCATGCGCACTAAAAATCACATGCGCACCCTTCGGCACATCATTCAGATCTTCAATAAAAACAGCACCCTTTGTTTTTAAATCATTGATCACATATTGATTATGGACAACTTCGTGCCTCACATAGATAGGCTTGCCATATTGTATAAGAGCTTCTTCTACGATTTGAATGGCACGATCAACACCCGCACAAAAGCCACGGGGGTTGGCTAAAAGAATATTGATTTTATCTGTCATAGATTGATATTTTAGGGGTTTTGATAATGACAGCCTATTATTTTATTCCTGATTGTCCATGTATAATTCGTTTTATTCAAAATTGACACTTAATCCTATGAAAAATTCAGCGACCTTATTAATTACTTGTCCAGATACTAAAGGTATTGTGGCAGCTATCGCAGATTTTTTATATCAACATAATGCAAATATTTTGCATGCCGACCAACATCAAGATGCGGAAAATAGTCTTTTCCTTATGCGGGTTGAATGGGATCTAAAAGACTTTTCTTTAGATGAAGCCTCTTTTGCGGAAGCTTTTCAGGGTATCGCTAAAACATATAAGATGACATGGGAATTAAAGCTCTCCAAAGACAAGCTTCGCATGGCGATTATGGTGTCGCAATACGATCATTGTTTGGCAGATTTGCTTCATCGCTATAAAAATAACGAGCTTCAATGTGAAATTCCTCTCATTATTAGTAATCATTTAGACTCACAAAAACTCGCTGAATTTTATGGCATTCCCTTTTTTCATATCCCAGTTGAGAAAGATAAAAAGAAAGAAGCTGAAGCAGAGCAATTTGCATTATTTGATAAATTTCAAGTCGATTTCATAGTGCTTGCTCGGTACATGCAAATCTTAAGCGAAGACTTTGTAAAACGTTACCCACAGCGCGTGATTAACATTCACCACTCTTTCTTGCCTGCTTTTATTGGTGCAAGGCCTTATCATCGAGCTTTTGAGCGAGGTGTTAAATTGATTGGGGCCACGAGCCACTATGTCACCGAAGTCTTAGATGAGGGCCCTATCATTGAGCAAGATATCGATCGCATTTCACATCGCGACCAAGTCGAAGATCTCATTCAAAAAGGTAGAGATTTAGAGCGTATCGTTTTATCTAAAGCTGTGCGATGGCACATAGAGAATCGTATTCTTATTTATTCGAATAAAACCGTTATTTTTGATTAAAGCGGTAGCTTCTTTTCGAGCTTAAATAAGTCGCTCGATTTTTCACGTGTTCTAATTTCATAAAGCTTATCTTGATCCACCATGACTTCAGCAGCGCGTCCACGTGAATTGTAGTTTGAACTCATACTCATGCCATAAGCCCCAGCCGACATTATGCAAATGAGATCATTTTCTTTTAATTTTAATAATCTATTTTTTGCAATAAAGTCGCCACTTTCACATACAGGACCTACAACATCAAACGATTGAGGTTTCGCATCATGTTCGCGAACTACTTTAATTTCATGATAAGCATCATATAAGGTAGGTCGCATGAGATCATTCATGGCCGCGTCAATGATAGCAAAATGCTTGATATCATTTTGTTTTAAATATTCCACTTTAGATAAAAGTACACCTGCATTACCGACAAGTGCTCGACCAGGTTCGAAAATAATTTTGATATTAAGGTCTTTAATCTTATTTAAGATTTCTTTTGTGTAGATTTCAAAGTCAGGCGGCGACTCATCTTGATAGCAAATTCCAATACCCCCACCAATATCGACATGACTTAAATGAATATTATTTTTTTTAAGTTGATCTACAAGCGAAAGGACTCGATCCAGTGCATCCACAAAAGGTTTTAGTTCTGTAATTTGTGAGCCAATATGACAATCAATACCTTTGATATCAATATGACTCATACTTTTTGCTTCAAGATATAGCGAGAGTGCTTGATTAAAATCGACACCAAATTTGTTGTCTTTTAGTCCAGTTGAAATATAGGGGTGAGTTTTGGCATCAACATCAGGATTTACTCGGATCGAGATAGGTGCTTTGATATTTATTTTTTCTGCAACACCTTGAATGCGCATAAGCTCGCTTCGAGATTCCACATTGAAACATAATATATTGGCTTTTAAAGCGGCCGAAATTTCAGACTCAGTTTTACCCACACCTGAAAATACAATTTTTTGTGGATCGCCACCGGCAAATATGACACGCTCAAGTTCGCCGCCTGACACAATATCAAATCCTGCACCTAGTCCGGCAAAAAGATTAAGAATCGCAATATTAGAATTAGATTTCACTGCAAAACATATAAGGTGATCTGTCTTAAGCAGTCCTTTTTTAAAAGACTCAAAAGTTTGAATGAGTGTATTCTTCGAATAAATATAAGTGGGCGTACTAAATTGCTTTGCAATGGATTCAAGAGAAACGCCTTCTGCAAAAAGCACACCATTGTTAGAATGAATGAATGACGTTTGGCCCATTATTTATTTTTTTTCAGGCGCTGTATCTTGCGGATATTTTTTTTCGGGGATATATAAGCCTCCTTTGGTACCGCATCCTACTAAGTTAAGAAGTAATAAAGCACTTATATAAATACATAGATATTTTTTCATGATGTCTATACCTTTTTTGACTTTGTTTATTTTAGCATTATCTGGAAGTGTTATATGGAATTGTGCTGTTTAAGTAATCGATAGGTAATCCACCCGTTGATGCATCCGAATAAAAGTGCAGCCGCACTATATATAGGTATTAAATAATAGATGCTGGCATGAGGGATAAGCCATAAACGAACAAGCATAAGCTGACCTGCAATATGTGCAAAAGAAGAGAGGACGGAGAGGCCTACGGGGCTAAAAAATTTAGATGGTAATTTAATTACAAAATATAAAGTCAAAAGACTCAACATTGACCCGGTCAAACTCAGCATAAAGGTAGGGCTTAAAAATTGACCTAATATAAGGCTTGTGGCAAAGACCCTTAGGATACTCACCCACATGGCTGTTTTAAAATTAAAGCGATAGATAGCATAAAGCGTGATGATGTTAGCTATACCAGGTTTTACTCCTGGCATGGGGGATGGCAACACCGATTCAATTAGGCTTAGACCAATCGCAATCGCACTTAATTGCGCGATTTGATGATCTATCAACGTCGTTTTGATTTTAATAATTGAGCGAGTCATAAGCTTTCGTTTTACCTAAAATTTCAATGCTCACTTCATTAGGAATACAGATCAGCATTTGTCCTGTGTAACTAATCCAGCCTTGTTGAATACAATATTGATTTTTACATGGCGCTGATTTAAAACGAGCCCGTCCATCTTTAATTTCAATCATACTTTTACCCTCATGGCCAATCAGGCTAATTTTTTTATCTTGAAATAGACTAAAGTTTCCATATGTTTTTCCTTGAAAATTTACTTGTACGACACTCCCTGTTTCAAAATGCCAGAAAGTCTTAAAAGCGAAAATTATAAAGATAATACTTACCAATATAATAAGGCTATCGCCAAGAAAAAATTTAGCGGGTAATTTCAATTTGATTATTCTTTTGGGTAAGAGGATTTAAAAATTGAATTTTATCTGCCATTGTTTTAGTCATCGATATGTGTTTTTCTTCAATAATTAAGTAGTGATAGATCCCAAGTTTTTTTGCCATATCTTTTCTATTTTCTTTCTTGCTGATAAAAAGCGGCTTAGATAAAACGTCGGATAAAGTACCGGCACTTTGTGATGGCTCGATCAGAACAGTTACAGAATAGATGCCTTCGACTGGATACCCTGTAAAGGGGTTAATAAGATGGCAATAGCGCTTACCTTCATTTATAAAATATCTTTGATAGTCGCCTGATGTCCCGATGGCCCATCCGTCTGGCAAATCAACTTTTGCTATCGCTTGTGCTCCTCTAGGATCTTGTATGCCAACACGCCACGGTTTACTGCCATGTTGACCGATTGCCATAATATTCCCGCCAATATTGATGAGTGCGTTTTTAATATGATGCTCTCGGATAATTTTACTTGCTCGATCAAGTGCATACCCTTTTGCATATCCACCAAGATCAATTTTTACATGTGGATTTGAGCTCGTGATAGTTGTGCCTGAAATCTGAAGGTGGTTTAAAGAAGGCCTTCTTTCAACGAGGCTTTTTATTTTTGATTCATTTGGATGGATTGGAGTAAATTCATCTTGATGGAATCCCCAATAATTGATGAGCTCGCCTATTGCTGGATTAAAGAGATGATTGGAAGTGACTTCTAGCTCTCTTGCATTTTTTATGATCTCAATAAGTTCTGAAGAGGCGTTTCTATAAGACTTATTTTTTGAAATAGATTCATTGAGATTGGTAAGATCGCTTTTTTTCCAAGCATGAAGGGAGTTATGAAGTCTTGTAAATTCTTCAAGAACTGCTTTGGCGGCTTCTTCTGCTTTTTCTTCTTTTTCACCATAAATAGAAATATCTACAATAGTTCCAAATACATAATGCTTAGATTGGTATAAGGAGGGATGGGAGCAAGACTGAAGAAAAGCAAAACCTAAAAGAATAAAAAAAAACTTAATGAAGCGCATTGATAATAAGTTCTGCAGGGTTTTGCTTTGTTTGTTCAAAAAGTTCAACGATACCGGTTGGGCTTGTCACATTAATTTCTGTTAAAAAATTACCAATGACATCAATGCCTACAAAATGAAGACCTTCACTCAATAGTTTTTTGCCTACGATTGTAGCAATTTCTAAATCTCTTTTTGATAGAGCTTGTGCGACACCTTGGCCGCCTGATGCCAAATTGCCTCGCGTTTCGCCTTCCATGGGAATGCGAGCCAACGCATGGGGAAAAGGTTTTCCTTCAATAATCACAATACGTTTATCACCTAATTTAATTTCTGGAATATATTGCTGGGCCATAATCATTTGATGGCCATGATTGGTCATAATTTCTAGAATTACATTCAGATTTTTTTCAAACTCACTGACGCGGAAAATATTTTTTCCACCCATACCATCAAGTGGCTTCAAAATGATATCGCCATGATCTCTAAAAAACTGCTTGACAATTTCTGGATTCGCTGTGACTAAGGTTTTAGGTATGAGTTCATCAAACTGGAGTATAGATATTTTTTCATTCCAACTTCTGATAGAAGAAGGTTTATTAAATACTTTCACATTTGATTTTTCGGCAATATCTAATAAGAAAGTTGTATGCAGATAAGCTTGGTCCACTGGCGGATCTTTTCTCATAAAGAGCGCATTAAAAAATGAAACAGGATGTGTTTCATAAGTTTTTGCATGATTCGGAAAAATATTTACTTCAAAGCGATACGTTCTACAAAACAATTGGTTGGCATCTATATATAAGTCATGTTGTAAACAAAAATAAACTTCATGATTTTGTTTAATGGCCTCTTTCATTAAGGCAAAGGTCGAATCCTTTTTTAAATTTAAGGAATGAGGCGGGTCGATTATAAAGAGAATAGGCATAATTATTGATTCATTGGATCATGCGTTTCGAGTTCAATGGCTGCTGCAAGAAGCGCTAATCTTGCGATTACACCATAAGCATAGAATCGATTGGGTGTTGAAAGTGGCGACTCATCTATCTCAGGTGTTGAGCAAGAAGTTTCGAAGGCTAAAGGTACAAAATGCATACCAGGCGCATTAAGATTTTCATCTTTACCACGCGTGGTGTGCACACGATAAAAACCACCAATAACAAAATGATCTATCATGTAAACGACAGGCTCTGCGACTGCTTCGTTAATACATTCTTCAGAATAGACGCCTTCTTGAATAATCACTTCTGAAACTTCCAAGCCCTCTTTTACAACAGACATTTTATTGCGCGATTTTCGATTTAAATTTCTTAATTCGTCGCCATGTTTCACTGTCATAATACCCATACCATAAGTCCCAGCATCCGCTTTAACAATCACAAAGGGCTCATGCTCAATTTTATACTCTTTATATTTTGATTGAATCTTATTTAAGATTTGCTCTACTTTTGTCGCAAGTTCATCTTCGCCTTGTCTTGCATGAAAATCAATACCACTTGCATGATCGAAATAAGGGTTTATAAGCCAGGGATCTACCTTAATAAATTCAGCGAATGATTTCACGACATCGTCGTAAGCTTTAAAGTGTTGAGATTTTCTGCGTGATGCCCATCCTGCATGAAGAGGGGGTATTAAATTTTGCTCAATATTTCTTAAGATATCAGGAATACCAGCCGATAAATCATTATTTAATAATATGGCGCATGCATCAAAATTACCGAGTGTCTTATTTTCAAGTACTAATCTATTTTTGATGCGCTTTAAAGGCTCTATAAGTAAAGACTTATTATTTTCAACTGCAATGGTTGTAGGTTCTGAAATGCTTGTATCTAAACTACCAATGCGAACTTCTAGGCCTGATTTTCTTAATATATTTTGTAATTCAAATAAATTTTTTAAGTAATAAATATTTCGTGTGTGATTTTCAGGAATAATTAAAAGGCGATGGGCTTCAGGACAAACTTTTTCAACTGCCACCATCGCCGCTTGAACAGAGAGTGATAAAAAGTCCGGATTTAAATTATTAAATCCTCCTGGGAAAAGGTTAGTGTCGACCGGCGCTAGTTTAAATCCTGCATTTCTTAAATCAACAGATGCGTAAAAGGGAGCAGCATGCTCTAGCCATTGAATGCGAAACCAATGTTCAATATTTGCCATTTCATGAATGAGATGCTTTTCTAATGAAAGAAGCGGCCCTGTGAGGGCGGTTTTTAAATGGGGAACCATTTAGTTTTGAGCCTCATGTGCTTGAATATCTGCGTGATAACTGCTTCTAACCATGGGCGCACTAGCTACGGATGAAAATAACATGTGTTCCGCTTCTTCTTTTAAAGCATCAAATTCTTTTGGATCCACGTAACGATCCACAGGGAGATGATGAGCGCTTGGCTGTAAATATTGTCCAAGGGTCAGCATTTCAACTTTGTGCGATCTTAAATCTTTCATCACTTCAATGATTTCACTATTTGTTTCGCCCAGCCCCAACATAAGTCCTGACTTCGTCGGGATGTTAGGAAACTTCAATTTAAAATTTAATAGTAAATTAAGTGAGTGCTGATAGTCTGAACCTGGACGTACTTTTTTATAAAGTCGTGGAATGGTCTCAAGGTTGTGATTAAACACATCAGGTGGCATCAAGCTTAAAATATCGAGCGCTTTATCAAGGCGACCTCTAAAGTCGGGCACTAAAATTTCGATTTTAATGTTGGGTGAACTGCTACGAATCTCTTTAATGCAATCGACAAAATGTTGCGCACCGCCATCGCGCAGATCATCACGATCTACACTTGTAATCACAACGTATTTCAAATTAAGCTCGTGAATAGTTTGGGCTAATTTTTTGGGTTCATCTGCATCAGGGGGCAAAGGTCTGCCATGTCCAACATCACAAAATGGGCAGCGTCTTGTACAAAGATCGCCAAGAATCATAAATGTAGCAGTGCCTTGACTAAAGCATTCGCCGATATTGGGGCAACTGGCTTCTTCACAAACGCTATGAAGATTATTTTTTCTTAAAATTGACTTAATTTCATTAAATCGCTGGCTTTGAGGCAGCTGCATTTTGATCCAATGCGGTTTGGCTTTGATAGGTGCTTCAATAATTTTGATAGGAATCTTGGAAGTTTTCTCAAAATTAATTTCTTTGACACCTATGGGTTTTGAAATATTAGGTTTTATCATTTTAAATTGAGTAGCTGATGTTTAATATCATTCGCAATTTCGAAGCCTATAGCTTCAATCGATACATCATTTGTAAATGTTTTTAATTGTGTCATTTGTAAGTTTTTAAAGCCACAAGGATCAATCGCTTCAAAAGGAGACAAATCCATATCAATATTCATGCTTAAACCATGATATGAAGCATGATTTTTGATACGCAATCCCAATGAAGCAATTTTTTTATTTTCAATATAGACTCCAGGGGCTTCTATTTTAGCATTAGCTTTGATATCGCGACGGGATAAAAAATTCACAATACTTTTTTCGATTAAAGTCACAAAAGATCTAATGGTGAGTTGATAGCGCTTAAGATCGATAAGTGGGTAAATAATGAGCTGACCTCGGCCGTGATAAGTAATTTTTCCGCCTCGGTCAACAGGAAGAACTGAAATATCACTTCTTAAAGGCTTTATAAAATCTTTTCGATTTAAACCCAGCGTATAAATAGCTTCATGTTCCGTAATCCATATTTCATCTTGTGTGGAGTCAACTCTATTGGAAGTAAAAATTTTCATTTTATTCCATGTAGATTCATAAGGCGTGATACCAAGATATTTCACATCGATCGACATAAATCTAGAGAACGAATTTAATCATCGGGTGCGTTGAAAGTGATCGGTAGATGTCATCTAATTCTGGCTTGTTTGTGACATAAACAAAGCATGTAAGACTGATATAACGACCTTCACTGCTTCCTTTCATCTCGATTGTACTCGGATCAAAACTACTGTTTTTTTGTTTAATGATTTCAATGACCGTAGATGTAAATTCATCATGGACTTCTCCCATCACTTTAATCGGAAAATGACATGGAAATTCAATCAAGGTTTCTTGTGGCATATGATTACCAGACATTTAATTCTTTTCTTTAGTCACTACAAAAATACTAATTTTTATTTTTGCTTTAATAAGATTTGCGATGTTATTTGCCTCATCCTTGGAATTAAAAGGCCCAATGACCACATGAAATAAATCTTCTGAAAATTGTTTTTTAAATGGTGGTGTATTTTCTAGCCCCATATCTGAAAGTTGTTTTAATAAGAGATCTGCATTTTTTTCATTTTTAAAAGCCCCTGCTTGAATATAAAGAGGTTCGTTTGATATTGGAACTTCAGCTAGCTTTGTTTGAGTGACTACCGCATCTTTTTCTTTTATTTTTTCATTAATGAGATCAGACGTTTTTTTCAGCGCACTAAATTGTCTTGGGTCAATAAGCTCCACTTCTACTGGACCACTGCCTTTGTCAGACAATCTTAATTTGTAAGCTGCGGCAAATGATAAATCGATGACACGATTTTTTTTAAATGGACCGCGATCATTGATTCTGACAATCACGCTTTTATTATTTTCAGTATTTGTGACTCGCACATAACATGGAATAGGGAGTGTAGTGTGAGCGCCCGTCATGCCATACATGTCATAGACTTCACCGATCGATGTTTTTTTGCCGTGATAGCGCTTACCATACCAAGAAGCGACACCTTGCTCTTTATATGGATAGAAAGAAGTCATCGGGACATATTTGCTATCGAGTGCAATATAAGGTTGATTCGCACGCCCATGAAAGGGCTCTACTTTTGGTACTGCATCAGGAATCGCATCAATATCTCCAGGAAGATTATCACCTGGACCATCATCGAGGTAATAGCCCCCACCTTTTTTTAAAGGTACGGGCAGGGAATCATTCTTGAAAGAAGGAACACTTGCACAACCTGTTAAGAGAGAAAGGAAGAGAAAACTAAGAAAATAGACTCTAAACATTAAGATGATCCTACAAGTTCTTTATGTGAATGCACACTCATTAATATACCAAAGCTAATTAAAATAATCGTCATAGATGTGCCACCAAAACTAATGAGAGGCAAAGGCACGCCCACCACGGGCATGATGCCACTTACCATCGCAATATTAATAAAGATATAGGTAAAGAAAGTAAGTCCAATGTTAGCGGCTAGAAGTCGTGTAAATGTATTTTTGGCTTGTGAGGCAATCATGAGGCTCCGACCAATAATGAGTCCATAAAGACCTAAGAGTAATAAATTGCCTAAAAGACCAAACTCTTCACTAAAGACTGCAAAAATAAAATCGGTGGTTCGTTCAGGTAAGAAATCAAGTTGACCTTGTGTGCCATTAAGCCAACCTTTACCAATAAGCCCTCCTGAACCCATGGCAATAGAAGATTGAATCGTGTGATAGCCTGAGCCCAATGGGTCTTGGCTTGGATCTAATAAAATGAGCAATCGATTTTTCTGGTAATCATGTAAATGCGTCCAAATGAAAGGCGTTAATGAAAAAAGACCGATACTACCTCCTATAATAAATTTCCAATTTAAGCCTGCTAAAAAAAGAATATAAAAACCTGATGCGGCAATTAAGAGTCCTGTGCCCAAATCAGGCTGATTGATAATAAGGATGACGGGCAAAATAAAAAAAAGTGAGGCAATGACATAATCGATCGCGTGCCGTTTATTTTCTCGTTTAGAAAGATACCAAGCCATGGCAATAGGCACGGCAATTCGCATAATTTCTGAAGGCTGCATTTTAAAGATACCTAAATTTAACCAGCGTTTAGCTCCATGACTCGATTGCCCAAAAAACATGACACCAAAAAGAAGCAACAAACCTACGATATAAATAGGAAGTGCTAATTTCTGAAAATATTTAGGATGTATCTTCGCTGTGACCCAAAGCAATATAAAACCCAGCCCAATATAAAAAAGCTGATTAAGCACCAGGATAATATTTCGCCCTGAAGCGCTATAAAGTGTAAAAAGACCCACCACTAAAGCTGAGCTAATAAAGACCATTAAAACAGAGTCAATATTTTTTTGTAGTCGAAGGAATAAACGTTCTAACATAGTGATCTTATTTTAATCGTGATATTCAGATTCAAGTGAGGCTGCTTTATTATCTTCTTTGCTTACAGCTATTTTTTTGAGCAAATGATAATCCATCAATTTTCTTGCAATCGGTCCCGCGGTTGATCCACCATGACCACCATTCTCAACAATAATTGCAACTGCAATCGTAGGATCTTCAGCAGGTGCATAGGCAATAAAAAGTGCATGGTCCCTATGTCTTTCATTCATGCGATTAGGATCATATTTTTGATTTCGCTTCATCTCAACAACTTGGGCGGTCCCTGTTTTAGCTGCCATTTTATATGACGCCCCAGCACCAACGCTTGCAGCAGTGCCACCGGGTTGCGTTACGTTCATCATACCTTCTTTGACGAGCGCTAAATTCTCAGGTTTGAAATGTAGTTCTCGAACAATTTTATTTTTAAACGTTTCTATTTTGCCAGTTTGATTATTTTTAATCGATTGGATAAGCCTTGGCTGCACAATCAATCCGCCATTGGCGATTGTTGCTACTGCCTGAGCGAGCTGCATAGGTGTGACGAGCGTATAGCCTTGACCAATACTGGTAATGACAGTTTCACCTAAATACCAAGGTTGTTTATATCGTTTCTGTTTCCATTCAGGTGAAGGTAATAAGCCGGCATTTTCACCAAACATATCAATGTGAGTCGTCTCACCAAAGCCAAAGCGAGATAGAAATTCAGATAATTTTTTAATGCCTAATTCGATACCTAGCCCATAAAAAAATGTATCGCATGAGATAGTAATTGCCATTACGATATCCACAACACCATGCCCGTAGGGTTTCCAGTCTTTGTAAGTATGGCCAGAGTTAGGAAGTGTGAAGAAGCCTGGGTCCTTAATATTAAAAGGCGGTTTACGAATATCATTTTCCAACGCAGCTAATGCGACAAAAGGTTTGATGGTAGATCCTGGAGGATATAAACCATTAATCGCACGATTAAGCATAGGCTTATCTAATGACTCATTCAGCACCTTCCATTCATCTACATCAATACCACCTACAAATTGATTGGGATCAAAATTAGGACGGCTTACAAATGCAAGCACTTCACCATTTTTCGGATTTAAAGCGACGAGCGCACCCCGGTATTTATTAAATGCATTTTCAGCAATCTCTTGTAGGTTTGAATCGATCGACAATGTAATGGCGTCACCCTCAATAGAAGGCGTACTATTTAAAATACGAATTGAATTTCCATTGGCATCAATTTCAACTTCTTGGAATCCAGTGGTGCCATGAAGCTTAGCTTCATAGTATTTTTCAATACCAAGCTTGCCTATGGAGTCAGTGCCTTTATAGTTTTGTTGCCAGCCTAATTTCTTAATGACCTCTTTATCCTCCTCATTGATTCTATTAATATGACCAATAAGATGAGACGCGAAAGCTCCTTTAGGATAGCGCCTAAACAACCTGGATCTAATTTCTACCCCTTCAAATTGTAATTTATTTGCAGCAAATCTCGCCGCTTCAGTTTCTGATAGATGCGTTTTGATAGGAATACTATCTAGAGAAGAACTCTCTTTTAAAATTTTTTTGAATTGTTTTAAATCGCTGGCACTAAATTCGACGATAGGTTTTAAATTATCAATAGTTTTGTTGAGATTGCTGACTTTAGAAGGCGTAATTTCTAGACTGTAAACAAAATAGTTGTCTGCCATGACAATACCATTACGATCGAGTATAAGGCCTCGATTTGGAACATTTGGAATCACAGCAATACGATTATTTTCTGATAAGCCTCTGTAAAAATCATATTTAAAAATTTGAAGATAAAAAAAGCGCCCGACGATAGCTAAAAAAGCAATGGATATCAAAGCTGTAAGCAGCGCTAATCTTTGCTTAAATAAATAGCGCGACTTATAAATATTTTGACTATTTTTAGTATAAGACATCTTAAGATGGCCTTATGTCTTTAGCGATCTAATTTAAAAAATCTAAATTTAGAGAGCGCATGCCATATGAAAACGGCTGTGATACTTTGAAGATAATAACTTAGTCCTGGATAGTGAAGATCGTGCGTGAGATTAATGATCAACATGATAATTTGCGCGCTTAAAAATATTAAGAAAATATAAAGTAATTTTTGATGCTTATTGTTAAGCATGATTTTATTTATAAAATATTGCGCAATAAAATAACAAGATGCATAGGTGAGAGCATGCTGTCCTAGAAGATCACCCATAAAAATATCCGTGATGAGCCCTACGAGCCAAAATGTTGAGATATACACTGCATTAGGATTTTTAAAAAACCAGAATATGAGAGTAAGCAGAATAAAATCTGGCGTTAAATCAGTATTAAAAATATTAATATGTATGAGATTAATCATCGCTGCGATGATTAAAGACATAAAAAATAATTTATTTTTTTTGATCATTTTTTGGGGTCGCTAGATGATTTGCAATTTTGTTAATGGGCGTCACCACAAGGACATGGCTGTGATTACGAATCGCCGACATAGGTTTACAAATAATTTTTGCAAAAGGCAGCTTAGGATCATTAATAATCTCTAATACTTCTGCGACGGTAATGCCCTCCGGGTAGATTGTATCAATCCCTGATGTTTTTAAAATATCTCCTTTAATGATGTCGACACTATTGGGTAAGTAAGGAATTGAAATCGTTTCGTTTTGCCCATTCCCGTTCGTAATCGCTCTTAAACCGTTTCTTTGTATTTGAATAGGCACAGACATTTTTTTATCAACAATAAGGGTCACCTCGCTTGTTTCAGGAAAAACACTGCTGATTTGTCCTACAAGACCTAATGCATTAACGACAGGCTGACCTGCTTGAAAGTCTTTATTAAGTCCGCCATCTATAATAATTTTTTGACTAAAGGGATCAAAGCGGGAATAAATAATACTGACAGCTTCAGTTTTAAATTTATACGCATTTTTTACGTCGAGTAAATTTTTTAATTGATTATTTTCTTGATCTATAAAATCTAAACGTTGAAGATCAGCCTTCAGGCTATCTATATTCAGTTTTAGTGTTTCATTTTCATGAAGCAAACGAGATTGATTGGAAAAGTATGCTGTTGTGAAATGATATAGATCACTTGGTAAATTCAGCAATGAATGAAAAGGCTTGGTGAATACATTCGTTGCTTGCCTAATATTTTTTAAATAATGAAAACGAAAATCCACACCCATCAATACAATCGATATGAATATGAGTAACAATAATTTGGATAAAAGTGAAGGGCCTTTATTGAAAAGCTTAGATGAACGTTGATGAGATTTAATCATTAAGCTTTAACTATTAATGAAGTAGCAAAAAACAAAAATTATTCGTGAGCAAATACGGTCGAGAATTGATCGAGTGATTCAAGTGCTTTGCCACAGCCTCTTGCAACGCAAGTGAGAGGGTCATCCGCAGTTACAACAGGAATGCCTGTTTCTTCCATAAGTAAGCGATCGAGATTTCTTAATAGAGCACCACCGCCAGTTAATACCATACCATTATCAGCAATATCAGCACCCAATTCTGGCGGTGTTTGTTCAAGTGCAGATTTCACAGCACTCACAATGGCATTTAAAGGCTCTTGTAGGGCTTCTAGAATTTCATTGCTATTAATTTTGAGGCGACGAGGAAGTCCTTCAGCAAGATTTCGACCTGTCACTTCGAGCTCTAAAATTTCAGACATCGGGAATGCAGTACCAATTTTTTTCTTAATCATTTCAGCCGTAGGATCAGAAATCAGTGTGCCATAATTTCGTCTCAAGTAATCAATAATAGCTTGATCAATTTTATCGCCACCCACACGTTCAGATTTAGCGTACACAATACCGCCTAATGAAATAATACCAACTTCAGTCGTGCCACCACCCACGTCAATCACCATGGATCCTGTCGCTTCACTGATAGGAAGTCCTGCACCAATGGCGGCTGCCATAGGTTCTTCAATGAGAAACACTTGCTTAGCGCCTGCTCTTTCGGCAGATTCTCTAATAGCTCTTCGCTCCACTTGAGTTGCGCCGTAAGGGACACAAATAATAATGCGTGGGCTTGGCACAAACCATCTTGTGTCATGCACTTTTGCAATAAAAAACTTAATCATGTCTTCAGTAATATTGAAGTCAGCAATCACGCCATCTTTCATTGGACGAATCGCTTGAATATTTTGAGGTGATCGACCCAGCATCGTTTTAGCTTCGATGCCGACCGCTAATAAAGATTTTTTGCTATACGGGCCATTAGGACCATCTTCATGACGAATCGCTACAACAGAAGGCTCGTCTAAGACAATGCCTTTACCTCGAATGTAGATCAGTGTGTTTGCAGTGCCCAAGTCGATGGCAATATCATTCGCCATAAATTGATCAAAACTGAATATTTTTTTAAGCATGTTTATCGTTAGAATTTCTTTAAAAAAGTGGCGCTTCAAACCCAAGAAAGGTCAATAGAATCAGGGTATAATACATGATATTGATCAATAAATTAACAGCTTTTCTCTAGAAAAACAGGAATTCTATTTGTATGTCGATTACACATGACGAAATCAAAAAAATTGCCCATTTAGCACGCATCAAAATTACGGAAGAAGAGGCGGATGCGACGATTAAAAAATTATCGGGCATATTAAATCTTATTGAAGATATGAAAAAGGTGGATACGACTAACATTTCCCCTATGTCTCACAGCCAATCGGTCACTCAAAGACTCCGTGAAGATATTGTCACAGAAACAAATCAAAGAGAAAAATTACAAAAAATAGCGCCAGAAGTGAGTGGTGGCTTATATATTGTGCCTCAGGTGATTGAATAATCATGCAAGACTGGAGCATTAAAGAGCTCTCAAGCCTTTTGAGAGAGAAGAAAACATCAAGTGTCGAAATCACGACAGACTATCTTGCCAGTATTAAAAAAAAGAACCCCGAGATTAATGCGTTTATTACAGTCGATGAAAATCGGTCGATAGCCCAAGCTAAGCTTGCAGATGAAAGAATTCAAAAAGGTGAGGGAGATGCCCTCACGGGTGTCCCTATTGCGCAAAAAGATATTTTTTGTGCAGAAGACTGGCTTACCACTTGCGGTTCCAAGATGCTTCATAATTTTATAGCGCCTTATGACGCCACAGTCGTGAAGAAATTTAACGAGGCGGGCGCAGTTAATCTAGGCAAAACTAACATGGATGAATTCGCCATGGGCTCGTCGAATGAAACATCTTTTTTTGGTGCTGTTAAAAACCCTTGGGATCTCTCACGAGTTCCCGGAGGAAGTTCGGGGGGGAGTGCAGCGGCGATTGCTTCTCGCATGTGCCCTGGAGCGACGGCAACAGATACAGGAGGTTCTATTAGGCAGCCAGCTTCCTTATGTGGACTCACAGGTTTAAAACCAACTTATGGATTAGTGTCTCGCTACGGCATGATTGCGTTTGCATCAAGTCTAGATCAAGCAGGCCCGATGGCAAAATCATCCGAAGACTGCGCCATGATGTTGAATGTGATGGCAGGCTTTGACCCCAAAGACTCTACATCGATTGATCACAAAAAAGAAGATTACACAAAAAATATTGATCAGCCGATTGAGGGCTTAAAAATTGGATTGCCTAAAGAATATTTTGCTGAAGGTTTGGACGGCGACGTTGCAAAGTTGATTGAAGCCGCGATTAATCAATACAAAAAATTAGGTGCCACGATTGTAGATGTGAGCTTGCCTAATACCAATCTATCAATCCCTGTCTATTATGTTTTAGCACCTGCTGAAGCATCAAGTAATTTATCGCGTTACGACGGTGTCCGTTATGGTCATCGCACAAGTCAATATGATGATTTAATGGATATGTATTCTAAGACTCGCCAAGAAGGATTTGGGGAAGAAGTGAAACGTCGTATCTTAATAGGTACTTATGTATTAAGTGCAGGTTATTACGATGCATATTATTTAAAGGCGCAACAAATACGCCATCTTATTTCTGAAGACTTTAAAAAAGCTTTTCAATCATGCGATGTCATTATGGGACCTACTGCACCATCGACTGCTTTTAAAGCAAATGAAAAAATTGATGATCCAGTGACAATGTATCTGCAAGATATTTACACCATTGCAACCAACCTTGCAGGGCTTCCGGGGATGAGTATTCCTGCAGGCTTTGTTAATAAACTACCAGTAGGCTTACAAATTATTGGTAATTATTTTGATGAAGCACGTATGTTAAATGTAGCGCATCAATTCCAAAAAGCAACTGATTGGCATAAAGCCATTCCCGAAGGAGCGCTTTCATGAGTTGGGATGTTGTGATTGGTATTGAAACGCATGTACAACTTCAAACCAAAACTAAAATTTTTTCAGGCGCATCGACTGCATTTGGAGCGGAACCCAATACGCAAGCTTGCGTGTTATCGATTGCACTGCCAGGAACACTCCCTGTCTTAAATCATGAGGCAGTCCAATGTGCTATTAAATTTGGATTAGCAACGAATGCTGAAATAGCATCAAGATCTATTTTCGCTCGTAAAAATTATTTTTATCCAGATTTGCCTAAGGGATACCAAATCAGTCAATATGAATTACCTGTGGTTGGCAAAGGATCGCTTGAAATTGAAGTAGGCGAGATTAAAAAAACAGTACGCATTACGCGTGCGCATCTAGAGGAAGATGCTGGAAAATCATCACATGGTGCGGTTGAAAATGGCACTGGCATTGATTTGAATCGTGCAGGCACGCCACTTTTAGAAATTGTGTCTGAGCCTGATATGACTTCAGCTTCTGAAGCAGTCACTTATGCAAAAAAATTACATGAACTTGTTCAATGGATTGGTATTTGTGATGGCAATATGCAAGAAGGAAGTTTTCGTTGCGACATTAACGTTTCAGTAAAGCGCAAGGGTGAAAGTAAATTAGGTACACGTCGCGAAATTAAAAATTTAAATTCATTTAAATTTATTGAACAAGCCATTCATTACGAAACGCAATGGCAAATTGAAATGCTAGAAGAAGGTAAGTCGATTCAACAAGCCACCGTCCTCTTTAATCCTGAAACAGGCGAAACAAAAGCAATGCGCTCTAAAGAAGAAGCGAATGATTACCGCTATTTCCCAGATCCCGATCTTTTGCCATTAGAAATTACTGATGAAAAAATCAATCAGATTAAAGAAAGCATGACTGAATTGCCTCATCTTATGAAGGCGAGATTAGAGTATGATTACCAATTGTCATCTTATGATGCCGCAGGTATTACAAGTGATAAGCATGTCGCAGATTATTTTTTTGCTACCTTAAAAGAAGGTGCTGAACCTAAACAAATTGCAAATTGGATCTTAGGCCAATTATTCTCTAAATTGAATGAGCATAATTTATCCATTGAAAATTCACCGATAAAACCCACTGTCTTAAGTTTACTTTTAAAACGTATTCAAGATGGTACGATTTCAAATAATGGCGCTAAGCAACTTTTTGAAAAATTATGGGTGAATCCAGAACTTGAGATTGATGCGTTGATTGAATCTGAAGGATTAAAACAAGTTTCAGATAGCGGACTTATTGAAACGATGATTGATGAGGTTTTAAAGAATAATCAAGCGATGGTGGATGAGTATCGATCAGGTAAAGAAAAAGCGTTTAATGCGTTGGTAGGTCAAATTATGAAAGCCTCTAAAGGTAAAGCCAACCCAGGTCAGGTCAACGAACTTCTTCGTCAAAAATTAAGTTAAGTTTTAATCCCATATTCTTTTTGATAGGTGCGCATCGCATCCATATGGGATGTGTAAGTTGTATTTGATTCAATATAGCGCATAATTTCTTTTAAAGAAGTGAGATGGCAGACAGGTAAATGATGCGTTGCTTTAATTTCTTCGACAGCTGAAAGTGCTCCACTACCTTTTTCTTCTCGATCAATCGAAATCGCAATACCTGATGGCTGAGCCCCTTCTTCTAAAATAAGATTCACGGATTCATTCACCGAAGTGCCCGCAGAGATGACATCATCGACAATAAGCACGCGTCCTTTTAGTGGCGTTCCAATAATGACACCACCTTCGCCATGATCTTTTTTTTCTTTGCGATTGAATGCGAAGGGCACATTGCGACCTAGACTCGCAAAAGCAATCACAATTGATGTGACCAAAGGAATACCTTTGTAAGCAGGACCATAAAGCATATCAAAGGGAATATGGGAGCTTTCAATGGATTTAGCGTAAAACATACCGAGCTTCATTAGGCTCTCACCGTCATTAAAAAGACCAGTATTGAAAAAGTAAGGACTTAAGCGACCAGCTTTTGTTTTAAATTGACCAAACTGTAAAACCTGTTTTTTTAGGGCAAATTCGATAAACTCTTGACTTGAATGATCCATAGATAAATCGGTAGAGATGAATTATGAGAATTATAACGCTAAACATGAATGGAATTCGATCCGCCTCTAATAAAGGCGTTTTTTCATGGCTTGATTCACAAGCAGCAGATTTTATTTGTGTGCAAGAAATCAAAGCACATGAAAGTGATTTAACTGACGACATGAAACAATATGGCGACTATACGAGCTATTTTAGTTTTGCAGAAAAAAAAGGTTATAGCGGTGTCGGTATTTATACTAAAAGAAAACCTATAAAAATTATTCGAGAAATAGGTCTCCCACTTTTTGATTCTGAGGGCCGCTATCTCGAACTTATGTATGACAATTTAAGTGTGGTTTCAATTTACTTACCTTCAGGTTCAAGTGGTGAAGAACGACAAACATTTAAATTCGAAGTCTTGGATTATTTATTACCTTATTTAAAAAAACGTAGGTCAGAAAATTTGCCGATGATTCTTTGTGGAGATATCAATATTGTACATAAAGAAATTGATTTAAAAAACTATAAAGGTAATAAAAAAAATTCAGGTTTTCTGCCTGAAGAGCGTCAATGGATGACGGATTTATTTGAAGGTGTAGGCTGGGTAGATACGTACCGTAAGCTTTATCCTGATTCGACAGATGCTTCTTATACTTGGTGGAGTAATCGAGGCGAAGCCTATGCTAAGAATGTTGGATGGCGTCTTGACTATCAAATCGCACACCCTTCTTTAGAAGATCAGATTGTAGAAGCTTCCATTTACAAAGATGAAAAATTTAGCGATCACGCACCACTTATTATTGACTATAAGCTTTAATTTTTAATCGGTGCGATTTTGTAAAGTAAAGCCATGCCAGGGATCGCAAGGAAGAAACAAAGTATAAAAAAATGCTCCCAACCAAAAATATTTTGTAGATAGCCTGTCGATGCATTTACAAGTGTTCGAGGAATCGCTGCCAAACTTGTGAAAAGTGCAAACTGTGTTGCGGTATAAAGTGGATGCGTCGTTTTGGCAATGAAAGCCACAAAAGCTGTCGTCCCTAAACCTACACCAAAAGCTTCAAAGCCTACTACAAGGGCTAGCCATTCTGGGCTGTAACCTATATGAGCGAGCCATGCAAAACCTAAAATACTAATCATTTGAAGAAAACCAAAAAACCATAAAGCACGGTTGATGCCCATTCTCATCATCCAAATGCCACCTAAAAGTCCACCAATGACACTTGGCCATAAGCCTGCATTTTTTGCGATTAAACCAATTTCAGTTTTACTAAATCCCAAATCCAAATAAAAAGGCGTCGCTAAAGCGGTCGCCATACTATCCCCTAATTTGTAAAAGAAAATAAAAAGAAGAATGGTTAAAGCGCTTTTTAAGCCATGCCGACCTATAAATTCTTGAAAAGGTAAAAGGAGTGAAGTGGTTAAATCTTGTTTTTTTATTTTGAGTACTTTGGGTTCTCTAATGAGAAATGTTAAAAGAAGTCCTGGCAACATAAAGAGACTTGTAATGATGAATACCCTTTGCCAGTCCATATGATCTGCCAAGATGAGAGATAAAGATCCTGGAACCAGACTCGCAATTTTATATGCATTCACATGAATGGCATTACCTAACCCTAATTCTTTATCAAGTAAAAGTTCACGTCGATAAGCATCAATTACTACATCCTGACTTGCACTTAAAAAAGCAATCAACGATGCAATTAAAACAACCATCGTGAGATCGGTTTCAGGATTATAAAAACCTAATAAGGGAATGCTTATTAAAAGTAAACATTGAAAAAAGAATAACCATCCGCGACGTCGACCCATTACCCAAGTAAATCGATCAAAGAAAGGTGCCCAAAGAAACTTCCATGTATAGGGGAGTTGAATGAGTGCAAATAATCCAATGGCTTTTAAATCCAACTGATGGGATCTTAACCATGCCGGCAGTAAACTGATCAGAATATAAAGGGGAAGGCCTGAACTAAATCCAGTAAAAATGCATACCAACATTTTTTTGGAAAAGATGTCTTGCCAGAATCGATTCCGAAGTTGCATCAAAGATTATTTTGAAACGAGACGATACATCGCTAATGCACCCATGAGATTTGGCATCACATGAATAGGTTTGCCTTTCGTCAGGATGAGGCGTTCTTTCACGCCAATTTTATTTTTAATACAAAATTCATCAAAGTCTTTAATCGTACATAAGTGAATATTAGGTGTGTTATACCACTCATATGGCAAAGTTTTAGAAACAGGCATTTGACCTCTCATCAGTTGAATGCGATGTCGCCAATAGCCAAAGTTAGGAAATGTGACAATCGCTTCTTTGCCGACCCTTAACATTTCATGCACAATTTTTTCAGTGTTATGCATTGCTTGTAATGTTTGAGATAAGACGACAACATCAAACGATTGAGATTCAAAGCCAGAGAGCCCTGCTTCCAAGTCCATTTGAATAACGTTTAAGCCTTGTTTTAAAGTATTAAGCCAATGCGCATCATCTTTTTCAATGCCATACCCTTTAACTTCTAAAGAGCCTTCTAGGAATTTTAAAAGCGATCCATCTTCACAACCTAAGTCGAGCACTTTGGCACCAAATGGAATCCAATTGGCAATGACCGCAAAGTCTTGTCTAAATTGTGCGCTCATAATTGATTCGCAATCTTTTTAAAGTACGTTGTGAGAATACCGTGATAATGAGGATCAGACATGAGGAAAGCGTCATGTCCATGTTGTGCGGTGACTTCGGCATAACTGACTGTCAATTCATTATCTAAAAGTGCTTTCACAATTTCTTTTGAGCGTTGAGGGGAGAATCGCCAATCACTCGTAAATGAAACCACTAAAAATTCAGCCTCTACTTTTTTAAATGCTTTAGATAAATTACCTTGATAATCTTTTGCAGGATCAAAATAATCAAGTGCACGCGTCATTCTTAAATAGGTATTCGCATCAAATTCCTCGGCAAATTTATCACCTTGATGATGTAAATAAGATTCCATTTCAAAATTCACATCAAAAGAATATTCAATATTTTTATTTTTAAGTTTACGGCCAAATTTCATTCCCATGGCATCATCGGATAGATAAGTAATATGGCCTAACATTCTGGCAATACGAAGTCCGCGCTTAGGTTTCTTTTTAAAAAGGTAATAGTCCCCATTATAAAAATCAGGATCAGTAATAATCGCTTGTCTTGCGACTTCATTAAAAGCAACATTTTGCGCAGTGAGATTAGGTGCTGCTGCAATCACAATGGCATGACGCACGCGTTTAGGATAAGAAAGTGTCCATTGAATCGCTTGCATGCCACCTAAGCTTCCACCAATCACAGCGGCTAGGCTTTCAATACCTAATTGATCCATGAGTGCTGCTTGAGCATTGACCCAATCTTCCACAGTGACAATTGGAAAATCAGAGCCCCATGTTTTTTTTGTTTTAGGGTTGATGCTTTTAGATCCGCTACTGCCGTGGCAGCCGCCTAGATTATTCACACCAATGACAAAGAAGCGGCTGGTATCAAGAGGTCGTCCAGGACCAATGAGGTTATCCCACCAGCCTGGATATTTATCATCTTTTTTATAACGTCCTGCAACATGATGGTTGCCAGACAATGCATGACATACAAGTACTGCATTATTTTTTTTAACGTTTAATTTACCGTATGTTTCGTAGGCGAGTTCATAGCTCGGTAATTTTTTACCGCTCGTTAATTTAAGTGGTTTTGTAAATTGGGCAAGCTTTGCTTTGACAAGACCGACTGAATTTTTATTCATATTTAAAATTATACCTACCAATAGGCTTGTAAATTATTAAAATGACTTAAATTGATATAGACTTTAAAATTAACACCCAAAAACAATAAGTTACTATAAACGATTAAATGATTCTAATTTCTTCAGCAGCATACATTGAAAATGAATTTCAAAGTGAATTTGGAAGGCTACCACCAACGTTTTTGCCTGTTGGCAATAAAAGATTATTTGAAGCCCAAATTGAGAATTTAAAATTAACATTCAATGAAGATATATTTATATCTTTACCAGATGATTTCATATTACCTATCAAAGATGAAATTTTTTTTGAAAGAAAAAAAATTCAAATCATAAGGAATCCAAGTGATATAAGTTTGGGAGATTCTATTTTTAGATCTTTGATAGAAATGAAGCCTGAAAATAGACCTTTTAGGATATTGTATGGCGATACTTTGCTCTTGGATATCCCAAACAGATTGGACTGTATTGCCACTTCTGAAACAAATTTCGATTATTTATGGGAAATTGAATCATCTGGTCAGGATAATGAATTAATTTGGTGTGGTTTTTTTTCATTTTCTAAGATAAGCCTTTTACAAAAATATCTTATTGAGTCCAAGATGGATTTTATAAAATCAGTCAAAGATTATGATCTGGAAATGTCAATACAGCATATTAAAGTTTTTGGTTGGTATGATTTTGGCCACGTAAATACATATTTCAACAATAGAAAAATAATGAAGACCCACAGGTATTTTAATAAATTAGAAATAAAAGACGGGATAATTATCAAAAGCAGCAAAAATAAAATGAAAATGAATGCTGAATATGAGTGGTTTAAAGAAATTCCAAATGAATTAAAAATTTATACACCAAATTTATTAGAGTATAAAAACAAATCCAATGAAGCAGAATATTCAATGGAATATTTGCATATTCCAGGGCTGAATGAAATATTTGTTCATGGCTTAAAACCAGTATTTGCCTGGAAAAATATTTTTAATTTATGTAACAATTTGCTTATAAAGTTATCTAGTTATAACTTTGAAAAAAAAATTATAGATAAAATTAGAAAAGATTCATTATTCTTATTAAAGAATAAAACAGAAGATAGGCTAGCAGATTTTTTTTCGAGAAATTATGAAATAACAATAAATTCTGAATTGTCACTTAATGGAGAAAAAATAGGATCTATAGGTGAAATTTTAAATGACTGTCTAAGCAAAAATGACATTAAAAAAATTATACCAGGGTATTTACATGGTGATTTTTGCCTAAGCAATATAATGTTTGACTCCCGCTCTTCTCGAATCAAAGTTATTGATCCGAGGGCTTTGGATTATAAAAATAATTTTTATTTATATGGAGATTTAAGGTATGACATAGCGAAATTAACTCATTCTGTAGTTGGACTTTACGATTTTATTATTGCCGAAGCATATCAATTAGACCTTGATTTTTCTGAAAAAAAAATTAATTTTAAATTTCATATTCATGCAGATGCTAGAACGATAGAAATTATTGAATGTTTTAAACAATTCAAATTTATTCAATTTTTAAAAGCTAAAGATGTTATGCATATAACAATATTATTGTTTTTGTCTATGCTTCCATTGCATAATGAAAATAGGAAATTGCAATTTGCATTGATAGCAAATGCATTAAGAGTATATAAAGAATTTTTTATAGTTTCTGAAAAATGATAATTATTCCAATGCTTGGGAAAAGTAGTCGTTTTTTCAACGAAGGTTACTTAGTTCCGAAATACCAATTACCCCTAGGTAAAAGTACGGTATTTTCAGAATCGGTAAAATCTTTTAAAAAATATTTTAGAAAAGAGCGCTTTCTATTTATTGTAAAAAATAATTTTAATTCAAAAATATTTGTCGAAAACGAAGTTCGTAAATTAGGAGTATTGAATTATAAGGTTATCGAATTTGAGCAAGACACAAAAGGGCAAGCGGAAACGGTTTTTATTGCTCTTGAAGGGGTAAATTTAGATGAACAAATTATTATTTTTAATATTGATACAATAAGATACGATTTTATTTGGCCAAGAAATAGCGAATTTGGCGATGGTTTTTTAGAGGTTTTTCGAGCCGAAGGAAGCAATTGGTCATTCATAGAAGCAGGAAAAAATTTTAGCGTAACTAGAACAACAGAAAAAGAAAGAATTTCAGATTTGTGTTCGAATGGTATTTATGGCTTTGCAAAAGCTAGTTATTTTATTAATGCTTACAATCAATTTGTTACTGAAAATGATTATGAAAAAGAAATATACATTGCACCTCTTTTTAATTCGATGATTCAGAGTGGATTGCTTGTGAAATATAGGGTGGTTAGCGAGAAAAATATTGAGCATTGTGGAGTTCCATTTGATTATGAAATTTTAAAAAAAAGAATAGGTGATGAAGAAGGACTTTAAATTAATTCTGGTTTTATCTGGGCCTTTAATATCGCATGGTTCAACGGGTAATATAGAAAAAAACATCCACAGGTCAAAGAGATCAACTGTTGAATTTGATTCAACGAAAAATATTATTGAATATTCTAGATTGGCGAAAAATCTAAATATAGAAATATATTATATTGCTTGGGAAAAAGACTTTGAAAATATAAATGGACTAGCAAAGACACGCGCTGTAAATTTAAAAGTATTAAGTGTCAAAGAGCCCGTGGGAATAAAGCCAGAATTCCTACAATTTTTTAGCCTCAACTTTTTTTTAGAAAAGCTTAAAGAAAAATCTGAATTTTCTAATTCTTATATTTTAAAAATTAGATCAGACTTATTATTGAATCTCAATTTATTAATCTCAGAATTATCTTTAAAAAATCCATTTATTAATGTGCCTCATTTATATTCTTCGGGAAAATTTGCAGATTTTTACTATGCTTCACCAGCAGAAAAATTATTGGCATTTTGCTCGAATATTTTGATGAATAAAGAATCTATTTCTCCAAAATTTCATTATAGCGTAATACTCAAACAATATAGTTTCCTTAGAGAGTTAGAAAAACATCAAATTGTTATAGATGATTTATTAGCGAGTTATTTTTGCATAAAATATACAAATGAAAATTTGTTTCCTTTTAGCATTAATCTTCATCAATCATGCCTTTGGCGGGGAGAGAAATATAATAAATATTTTTATACGCAATCTCATATTTTTAGGCAATGGGGAGTGAAGCCTTCTTTAAAAATTGATCTGCCAGAATTAGTAAAATTAGAAGATATACATATTCTCGCTTCATTCTTAGAGGGCTTGGCATTATATAAAAAAGGCAAACTTGCTCTTGCTGAAAAAATTTTTAAAGAAATTATTAAACAGAATCCCGATCATTACGAATCTCTAGATTTGATTAATAAAATTAAAAAAATAAAAGTTGGTATAGTAGTTTTTTAAATTACTTTAAATAAATGCTCGTTATTTTATTAATTTAAATATTTTGCCCGACGCTTACTCTAGGTATATTATGGATATCAAAATATACTTCAATATTCTTAAAGTTGTTTAATTCAAAAAGTTTTCTAGTCTCATGCTGCTGATCGTATCCATGTTCTATGAAAAGCCAGGCATCTCTATTCATATGATTTTTAGCATGTTCAATAATATGCGCTATCGCTGTCATTCCAGTTGGGCCTGAGATCAGAGCATGGATAGGTTCATGCTTTAAATCTTCTAATAAGTGAGGATCATTGTCTTCTAGATAAGGTGGGTTACTTACAATGACATCAAATTTTGTTTTGGCTAAAGTACCAAACCAATCACTTTTTTGAATGGTTATATTGAGCGCTTGATGAAGTGCAAGGTTTTCTTTTGTATTTTTTAAAGCATCTTCAGATTGATCAATGAGCATCACTTTTGAAAGCGGTCTTTCAAGGGCTAATGTGATACCAATAATTCCGGTCCCACATCCTAAATCGAGCATATTGAATGTGTCGCGCTTATTTATTTTTGAGAGCACTTTTTCAATGAGTATTTCAGTATCCGCTCTCGGAATAAGCACATTCCGATTGACTTTAAATGTTCTTCCATAAAAAGACCATTCACCTAAAAGGTATGGAAGTGGGATGCCAGATATTCTTTTGTCCATGATGCTTTGAATTTGCGCTTGATCTTCTCTATTAATAGGCTGTCTATTTTCTTGAATTATTTCTTTTTGACTAATCTTTAAGACATATTCCACAATAAAACGAGCTTCGAGTTTTGCTTCATCCAGCGAATAAGCAATATTTTGATGGAGTTTACTTTCAGTATTTTTTAATACATCACGAAGCGCTACCACATTTTAATCCTCTGCAAAACCTGCAAGAAGATCAGCTTGGTGCTCATTAGATAATACATTGATGAGTTCTTCCATATCGCCATCGGTAATCGCTTCAATTTTATAGAGCGTTAAATTAATACGATGATCGGTAATGCGTCCTTGAGGATAATTGTAGGTGCGAATACGTTCGCTTCTATCACCACTCCCGATGAGAGATCTACGATCCGATGCTAATTTAGATTGTTGTTCGCGAATTTGTGCATCACGAATACGCGCCGCTAAAACACTCATTGCTTGCGCTTTATTTCGATGCTGTGACCTATCGTCTTGGCATTCCACCACAATCCCAGTAGGTAAGTGTGTAATGCGGACAGCTGAATCGGTTTTATTAATATGTTGGCCACCTGCACCTGATGCACGATAGGTATCTAGTCTAATTTCGGCTGGATTAATGATTACATCACTAATTTCATCGGCTTCAGGTAATACGGCAACCGTGCAAGCCGAAGTATGAATTCGACCTTGTGTTTCTGTATCAGGCACACGTTGCACACGGTGACCGCCTGATTCAAATTTCAACTTTGAATATGCCCCCTGCCCAATTATTTTCATGATAATTTCTTTGTAACCACCGACTTCAGATTCGCTCGACGAGACAATTTCCATTTTCCAACCCTGGCGTTCCGTATATCTTGAATACATCCTGAATAAATCACCTGCGAATAAAGCCGATTCGTCACCACCAGTGCCAGCACGAATTTCTAAGAAAATATTTTTTTCATCACTTGGGTCTTTTGGTAGTAATAATTTTTGTAAGTTATCTTCAATCGTGACAAGTTTTAATTTGCATTGCTCAATTTCTTCTTGGGCAAATTCTTTCATCTCAGGGTCAGAAAGCATACTTTGTGCTTCATTTAAATTATCTTCATTTTTTTTGTAGGCATGATATTCATTTACTATAGGTGTGATATCTGAATGTTCTTTCGTGATTTTCCGATAATGATCCATGTCATTGGTAATCGTTTCAGAACTTAATAAGGTATTAAGCTCCTGAATGCGATCACTTAATGCTGCTAATTTTTTTTGCATGGAAGGCTTCATGGCATTTAATCTTTAAGTGGGTAAATTTTCTTTAATGTTTTGGTGAGCAGCTCATGTTCCTCGCCTTTAGCTTGGTTCAGGGCCTGGCTTGGGTGATGAACAAACTTATTGGCTAAAGCCTTACTTAGCACGTCTAAAACTTCTTCTGGCTTCATGCCTTGTTTTAGAAGTTTTTGTGCTTTTTTAAGTTCAGTGATGCGATAACTTTCAGCATGGTCACGAAGCGCTTTAATCGTAGGCACGATAGTACGCGTTTTAAACCACTGCGTGAAATCTTTTACGTGATGATCAATCATTTTTTGAGCTTCAATGGCTGCAGACTGGCGATTGGTTAAGCCTTCTTCAATGAGGTGAGATAAATCATCGACGGTATAAAGATAAACATCACTAAGCTCCCCTACCTCAGGTTCAATATCACGGGGCACCGCAAGATCAACCATAAATATAGGTCGATTTCGTCTTGTTTTAAGAGCGCGCTCCACCATGCCTAAGCCCACAATAGGTAATTGGCTTGCAGTAGAGCTTAAAACAATATCGAACTCATGAAGACGATCATAGAGTTCAGAAATAAGACAGGCATCACCCTTAATTTTTTTAGCTAAAGCCAAGCCTCGATCAAGAGACCGATTCGCGACCGTCATGGATTTAGGACGTCTATTTTTAATATGCTCAGCGCAAAGTTCAATCATTTCACCTGCACCAATCAGAAGTACTTTTGAGGTTTTTAAATCTCCAAAAATACTTTCTGCAAGCTTGATAGATGCGGCTGCCATAGAAATTGAGCTCATACCGATATCTGTTTTGGTTCGGACTTCTTTGGCTACCGAGAATGTTTTTTGAAAAAGCTTATTGAGGAGAACGCCTAACGAACCTGTATTTTCAGCGGTTTTAATGGCCTGCTTCATTTGGCCTAAAATTTGTGGCTCACCTAACACCATGCTATCTAAACCTGAAGCCACACGAAATGCATGTTGAATGGCTTCTTGGTTTTCATAGACATAAAGATGGGATTCAATGATTTTTAATTTGATACCGTGATATTTACAAAGCCAATTGATGATGATTTTAGGGTCGCGAGCTTTGGCGTAGATTTCACTGCGGTTGCAGGTAGATAAAATAGCTGCTTCGCTCACTTTATGCTCCATAAGGTCAAGTAAGGCTTGGCTTAAATGATCTGGATCAAAAGCGACTTTTTCGCGGATCGCAATGGGGGCTGTGGTGTGGTTAATGCCTACGGTATAAAGCTGCATGTGAATATTCTTAATCCGACGCTTTAGCTTCACGCCATTTAAGAGTTAAAATAGCTATTTTACAATATCTCACTCAACTTTCATTTGGGATCACTAGAAATATGGATAAAACATTTAGAATTGCCCCCAGTATTCTTTCAGCGAATTTCGCGAAACTTGGCCAAGAAATTGCCGACGTCATTAAATCAGGAACTGATATCGTTCACTTTGATGTGATGGACAATCATTACGTACCTAATTTAACGATTGGCCCTTTAGTTTGCGAAGCCATTCGTCCAGTTACGGATGCCATTATTGATGTGCATTTGATGGTAAAACCGGTAGACCGCATTATTCCTGACTTTGCAAAAGCAGGGGCTAATATCATTACTTTCCATCCTGAAGGCTCGGAGCATATTGATCGAAGTCTTTCATTGGTGCGCGACTCAGGATGCAAATCAGGATTAGTGTTTAACCCAGCGACCCCACTTGATTACCTTGATCACGTGATGGATAAAATCGATATGATACTTTTAATGTCTGTGAATCCAGGGTTCGGCGGTCAAAAATTCATTCCTGAGACACTTAATAAACTTAGAATCGCACGTCAAAAAATTGATGCCTATTATGAAAAAACAGGTCGTCAAATTTGGTTAGAAGTTGATGGAGGCGTGAACGCTAATAACATCGCAGAAATTGCAAAAGCCGGGGCTGATACTTTTGTTGCAGGCTCTGCTATTTTTGGTGCTGGTAAAGATACTGACCCTAATCGTTACGATACTGTGGTGAAATCATTACGCGCATCACTCGCAACTGTTTAATTTAAAAACGCGCCAACAAATGTTCGTGCGTTTCTATCATGACCACCTTAATCACATCAGACAAATTTAATAGCTACAAGGCTGAAGGTTTTAACTTCATTCCTTTAGTTAAATCTTTTGATGTGGGTCATGAAACACCTTTATCGATTTATCAGAAGTTAGCTAATCTTCCCTTTTCATATCTTTTGGAATCGGTTGAAGGAGGCGAACGCTTTGGTCGTTATTCAATTATTGGGCTTCCCTCTCAAAAAAGAATTGTCATTCGTGGAGATGTGATTGAAGTGATTGATCAGAATAAACTCATTGAAAAAGAAACCACGCAAAATCCACTCAATTTTATTCAAAATTATCTAAGCCAATTTAAAGTGCCTCACGATTTAGAGTTACCTCGATTTGCAGGGGGGTTAGCGGGTTATTTCGGGTATGAGACGATTCAATATATTGAAGCTCGACTAAAACATAAAAAAACAAAAGACACGTTAGGTGTGCCTGATATTTTATTAATGCTATCTGATGAACTTATTGTGGTCGATAATGTAGCAAAAAAGATTTTTATTGTGAGCTATGCGGATCCGTCTATTAAAGATGCTTATGTTTTAGGTGTTGCAAGATTAGATAAACTTTATGATCAACTGCATCAGTCAATTAAGATAGAGCCGCTTCAAACATTAAATCTCACAGAAGCAGAGTCAGAGTTTGGCGAAGAAGCATTTAAAAAAGCTGTTGAAAAAGCAAAGTCTTATATTTTTGAAGGCGACATTATGCAAGTTGTGTTATCGCAAAGAATGTCGCAAAAATTTGAAGCTCCCCCATTAGCGCTTTACGAATCGCTTCGAACGTTAAATCCCTCCCCCTACATGTTTTATTACCATATGGAGGATCATCATGTGGTGGGTGCGTCCCCTGAAATTTTAGTGAGACTTGAAGATGAAACAGTGACGGTAAGACCTATTGCAGGCACGCGGCCTCGCGGCAAAACTGAAGAAGAAGATTTGAAATTAGAAAAAGAATTATTAGCCGACCCTAAAGAATGTGCAGAACATGTGCAACTCATGGATTTAGGTCGTAATGATATTGGACGTGTCTCTCAATCAGGCTCTGTGAAAGTCACGGACAATATGACCATTGAACGTTATTCACATGTCATGCACATTGTGTCTAATGTAGAAGGCAGATTAAAACCCAATATACATGCCATGGATGTTTTGAAAGCAACTTTCCCAGCAGGCACAGTGAGTGGTGCGCCTAAAGTTCGTGCGATGGAAATTATTCATGAACTAGAACCTAGTAAGCGCGGTATTTATGCCGGCGCTGTGGGTTATTTAGGTTTTGATGGTGATATGGATGTGGCCATCGCCATTAGAACAGGGGTAATAAAAAATAAAATGCTTTACGTACAAGCGGGAGCAGGTATTGTGGCCGACTCTATTCCACATAACGAATGGGTTGAAACACAAAACAAAGCGAAAGCCGTATTACGTGCCGCTGAAATTGTGCAATCAGGAAAATAAATTATGTTACTCATGATTGATAACTACGATTCATTTACTTATAACCTTGTTCAGTATTTAGCTGAGCTCAAACAAGAAGTTGAAGTGTATCGCAATGATGAGATTACGATTGATGAAATCAAAAAAAAGAATCCTCAGTATATTGTGTTGTCTCCTGGCCCATGCACCCCCAATGAGGCAGGTGTTTCTTTAGAGGTGGTCAATACATTCAAAGGGGAGATTCCCATTCTAGGTGTTTGCTTAGGCCATCAAACGATTGGCCAAGCATTTGGGGGAAAAATTATTCATGCTAAAACATTGATGCATGGCAAAACTTCAAAAATTCATCATATAGATCAAGGGGTATTTAAAGACTTAAAAAATCCATTCACAGCGACACGTTATCATTCCCTTGTGATTGAGCGTGCAACATTACCTAGTTGTTTAGAAGTAACGGCATGGACCGATGATGAAGAAATTATGGGGGTCCGTCATAAGACACTTCCGATCGAAGGCGTTCAATTCCATCCTGAATCAGTGCTCACTGAACATGGACACGATCTATTAAATAATTTTTTAAAAGCATATGGCTAACATGAACTCAAAAGAATTATCTGTGAGAGACTTTATGCAGTCTTTAATGTCAGGTGTCCTAAGTGACGACATTATTGAATCTTATGTTTTAGCTTTAAATGAAAAAGGTGTGACTGCAGAAAATATTTTTGACGCAGCAACGGTGATGCGTCAATTTTCAAAGCAAGTAGTGATTCAGGATAAAACACATTTAGTCGATACCTGTGGCACAGGAGGGGACGGCATTCAAACATTTAATGTGTCTACCTTGAGCGCGATTGTAGCCGCAAGTGCGGGTGTGAAAGTGGCGAAACATGGCGGCCGCTCAGTATCATCTAAATGCGGTAGTGCTGATGTATTAGAAGCCCTAGGTGTGAATGTCAATTTAACAGCAGACAAAGTGGCGTCGCTTGTGAATGAGATTGGTATTGCTTTTATGTTTGCACCCAACTTTCATCCAGCGATGCGATATGCAGCACCGGTTCGAAAAAAATTAGGCATCAGAACCATTTTTAATGTTTTAGGGCCTCTAGCAAATCCAGCATTGGCAACGCATCAAGTATTGGGTGTTTACGATAAGTCGCTCACACAAACTATGGCAGAGGTGTTATCAAAACTAGGAAGTGAACATGTCATGGTGGTGCATGGTGAAGATGGTATGGATGAAATTTCAATATCAAGTCGAACCACTGTTACAGAGTTAAAAAATAAAACGATCACAACTTATACTATTCAGCCTTCTGATTTTGGATTGGATGTAGCAGATCTTAAAACGATACAAGTAGAAAATGCGGAAGCATCAAAGGCTATGATGCTTGATGTGCTAAATGGCAGTCAAGGTCCTCATCGCAACATTACAATTCTTAACGCAGGAGCAGCTATTTATATCAGTGGTATTTCTTCAACTTTAAAAGAAGGTATTGCAAAAGCTGCATCAGTGATTGACCAAGGTTTAGCATTAAAAAAATTAGAAGCACTCAAGGTGGCGTCACATGGCTAATATTCTTGATACGATCATTGCCACTAAATTTGAAGAAATTAAAGAATCACAAAAAATTAAATCACTGAATCAACTTAAAGATGAAGTGAAAAATTCTCCTCAACCTAGAGGTTTTATAAAAGCCATTGAAACACAACTCTCAAAAAATAAAGCGGCTGTAATTGCTGAAATTAAAAAAGCGAGCCCATCTAAAGGTGTCATCCGAGAAAATTTTAATCCGAAAGAGATTGCAATCTCTTATGAAAAAGGTGGGGCGACTTGTTTATCTGTTCTCACTGACCAAAAATATTTTCAAGGCCATGCCAATTTTTTAAAAGAAGCAAAAGCTGCATGTAGCCTTCCCATATTACGCAAAGATTTTATGGTAGATCCTTATCAAATTTATGAAGCGCGTGCCATGGGTGCTGATTGTATTTTACTTATTGTCGCAGCACTTCGTTTAGACATAATGCAAGAGCTAGAAGAAATTGCACACACTTTAGGCATGAATGTATTAGTCGAAGTACATAATCAAGAAGAGCTCGATCTGGGATTGCAATTAAAGACAAGACTTCTAGGTATTAACAATCGGAATTTAAAAACGTTCGATGTTTCGCTCACAACCACTTTTGATTTATTAAAAAATATCAGTGCTGACAAAATTATTGTGACTGAGTCAGGGATCTTTACATCAGATGATGTGAAGTTGATGAAAGATCATCATGTGAATACCTTTCTCATCGGTGAAGCTTTTATGCGAGAATCTGATCCAGGCCACTCTTTAAAAAATTTATTTCAATTTTAAATATTATGGAAAATTCGAATAGACCCAGACGAATGCGTAAAGATGAATTCTCGCGTCGATTGATGCGTGAACATCATTTGCGAACAGATGATTTAATTTACCCCGTATTTGTGATGGAGGGACATCAAAAAGAAGAAGCGATTCCATCCATGCCAGGCATTAAACGTCAAAGTGCTGATCTTATTATTGATATCGCAAAAGAATGTTTCAAATTAGGTATTCCTGCGATTGCATTATTTCCAGTGATTGATGCGTACTTAAAAACAGAAGATGCGAAAGAAGCTTATAACCCAAAAGGCCTTATTCCAAGAGTGGTAGGGCTATTAAAACAACATGTACCCCAACTTGGCGTCATTACAGATGTAGCACTCGATCCTTATACAAGTCATGGCCAGGATGGGTTGATTAATGCGTCAGGTTATGTCCTGAACGATGAAACAGTGGAAGTCTTAATCAAACAGGCTTTAAGTCATGCTAAAGCTGGGGCTGATATTGTGGCACCGTCCGATATGATGGATGGCCGCATCGGCAAAATTCGCGAGGCTTTAGAAAAAGAAGGATTTATTCATACAAAAATTTTAGCGTACTCAGCAAAATATGCTTCTTCATTTTATGGGCCCTTTAGAGACGCAGTGGGATCATCTCAAAATTTAGGTAAGTCTGACAAAAATAGCTATCAAATGGATCCAGCGAATACCGATGAAGCTTTAGTCGAAGTTGAACTCGACATTAACGAAGGTGCTGACATGGTGATGGTGAAACCTGGCATGCCATATCTTGATATTGTCTATCGAGTTAAAACTAAATTTGGCGTGCCGACTTATGCTTATCAAGTAAGTGGTGAATACGCGATGCTGAAAGCCGCTTCGCAAAATGGTTGGCTGGATGAAAAAGCGGTTGTGATAGAATCTCTTTTAGCTTTTAAGCGAGCAGGTGCTGATGGAATATTAAGTTATTACGCGATGGAAGTTGCAAGCTGGCTAAAAGATTAGCTAACTTGTTGTAAACCTGAAAAAAAACTTACCCATTTTTGATTGATAGCTTCATAAGTAAAACTGGGGATTATATTCTCTTGAGCCTCTAAAACTTGATCATGAAAAAAATTTGGATTTTGCAGTAAATCAATAAATTTTTCTGAGCGAATATCTGTAAAATATTTACTGAATTCCTTGTAAGATTCCATTCCATCAGCTGCTGTCGGGAGTCCAAGTGCCAAAGCAGTAATAAGTCTGTTTGAGCTTACGCCAGCTTTTTTTGGGTCATTTGGATCTGAGGGGATAATAGCTAAATCGCAAAATTTTGCAGTATTTATCATTGCATCAATAGACCATATTCCCAAGTGTATAGATAAATTCTTAGAAATATTAATTTGATTTTTATTAAAAATATCTAAACCTTGTTCGTTAGATAATACATAAAGTGCGATTTTATTTTCTAATTTGTTCAAAGTATTTATGAATTTAATTAAATAATTAATATTTGAAGCATGACCAAACCAAAAAATTTTTTTAAAATTAGATTCTTTTGATCTCGGTTTTAAGATTTCTATTTCAATGACATCAGGAATTATTTCTACAGGAACTTCAGTTTTTTGCTTTAATTCATTTGATAAAAAAGCGGAAGATGCAATTGCAGCATCAATATATAGAAGAGATTTACTATAAAAAGAAGACATGGAAGACTTGAAGTTAAGATGATTATCTGTGTAATCTAATATAATTTTTGTACCATTTTCTTTTTTTTTGTTAATTTGATCTAACCATAAATTTTCTCTGTAATTGTCTGATGACCCTCCAATTTTTCCTATAACAATGAAATCAGGGTTTTCAATGATTAAGTCTCCAAAAGTTACCGTATAAATTTTTTGATTTAAGAAAGCTGAAAGTCTTAGGCGAATGCTTGCCAAATTTGAATTTTTTATCAATTCTAATTGCGGATTCTCGTATGGCACAAACCAATGAATAGTTTTCATTATTTTCTGATTCTTAAAGGCTCAACCTTCATTTTTTTTCGTATTGCAATAATGCTATTAAAAAATTCAATTGAGAATATTTCATTTATTATATCTGGGTATGTTTTAACTTCAGGGCGTAAGTCACGAGGTAATTTAAAGCGTTCTTTTCTGTGCTGAGGATTTATGAAATCTATATTTAGCCTTTCTGAAAGTCCTTTAAAGTAATCATAGAGACCAATGCCTAGAAAGCTTTCTTGATGCTCATGGCTATAGTTTGTATGAGTATCTTCAATGATATATATTCCACCTTGGGCTAAATGAGAAAAAAGCTTTAAGAAAGTTAAAATCATGTGGGATTGAATGTGAGAGCCATCATCAATAATAATATTTAAATGAGGAGTTAGTTCGAATATTTTCTGCAAAACATGGTCGTCTATTTGTGATCCAATTAATATATGATCAGCAACCACAGTTTCAAGAATTTTACATCTTGGATCTATATCAAGCCCTATAATTTTAGATTCTTTTGAGAAAAGATTTTGCGCTATTTCCAATGACCCTCCATTTTGAACGCCAATCTCAAGAAAATTAACTTTGGATCCATATAAATGGCCCAAAAGATGATCATAAATTTCAAAATAATGCTCCCATTTTTCAGAAGTAAAGTTTCTTGGTGCGTTAAAAGCGTCTGAAAATTTCATTTTTTAATTAAACCTTATAATTTAAAGTATAGTTAATTAAACCACTTTTTTCCCCAACGATTCTCATATCGCGAGGCTCTTTAAGCTTGAATTGTGCTGCCTCTTGTCTTAGATTAATTAAACCAGCCTCATGCATTAATCTTCCAAGAGAATTTGGGGTGTATCCCCATCTGTGAACCATCAAAGGATCTTTCCATTTTGGGTCGCCATAAAAAACCCACATAGTTCTTTGCCCTTCTGCTCCTGGACCAGAAAAAGCATCAGGATTTTTTAAAAACTCTTCACATGCGGATTTCAAATTAGGGCATTCAATAATCATTTTTCCGCCAGGCTTTAATACCCTAACCCATTCTTTTAAAACATCCAAAGCCTCCCATCTCCAGAAATGTTCTATAACATGAACAGAGAGTATTTCATCGGCGTAATTATCATTAAAGGTTAATTTTTTAATATCACACAAGATATCAGGTTTTTTATCAGAATATCTTTCTGAATCAATATCAACATTTATGTACTCTGGGATAATTTTATCCCCACAACCTAAATTTAATTTAATCATGCCAAAATTAACCTCTCTATATATTTTATGGACCCACTATTTCTTTTAAATTTCAAAGATCCAATATCAAAGATCATAAGTTCAATAGGCCCTTGAGAGCCAGCAATAATTAATATTGGAATTTTTTTTAATTTTAGATCTCGCGTTTCGTATGGTATACCAAGATTGAGTAAAAAAAACTCAATCTCTTTCATGGAATCAGCATATAGTTCAATATGAGTTTTAGGGTACCGTCCGATTGCGCCATCTAATATTCCGCCTATTAAATGAGGGTTAAAAGCACTTAATTTTTTCATTAGATTTAATGCTTCAAGTCTTAATGCTTTGAGACGCCCCTCATGCTCTTTATTTAAAAAAATCGCTTGATGTTCTTTAATAGCATCATTAATTTCATTATTTGAAGGCAAGACATCGCCATCCATCAGCCCAAAAAAATTAGCCGCTTTACGTTTTGCAAATGCATAATCGCTAATTCCTTCTTCGACCATCATTTGCGCAGCTTTATGAGCCACCTGAAATCGAATATGTTTACTTTGTCTTGCCATATGAAACACTTTTTTTAAAAATTAATTGAGGAGATGTATCTCATTATGTGGTGGAAATTCTAAGTAGAAATACTCATTCACGCCTTCTTCATTTTCATAAGCCGGTGTACCTGTATCTGATTTAATTTTGCGAATCATGACACCATCAGGCATCGCATAATTTTGTATAGGAACATCTTTGAGGGCGGTCTGCATATATTTAATCCATATAGGAAGGGCAGCCTGAGAGCCTGTTTCATCTTTACCTAATGATTTAGGCTGATCAAATCCAATCCATGCAATGGCGACTTGCGAAGGCGTATAGCCTGCAAACCAAGCATCTACTTGATTATTTGTGGTGCCTGTTTTGCCTGCAATATCTGATCGACCTAATGCCTTAGCTTTTTGAGCTGTTCCTTTATTGACTACGTCTTGTAAAAGGGTCGTCATGATAAATGAATTTCTAGGATCAATGACACGCGGTGTTTCTTCATTTTGAAACATTGTATTGGTTTGATCGATGACTTGACCCTGACTATCAACCATCTTTTCTATGAGGTAAGGTTTTTTAAGATAACCTCCATTTGCAAATACACCATATGCAGTCACCATTTCGATAAGTGTGGCAGAGCCGACACCTAAGCCCATCGATAAGTAAGCAGGATGATTTGCAGGGTCAAAACCAAAGCGTGATGCATAGTCTTGTGCATAAGGCGCACCAATTGCTTTTAGTACCCGAATAGCAACTAAGTTTTTAGATTTTGCTAAACCATTACGAAGTCTGATATGTCCATCAAAATCATTATCATAATTTTGTGGATCCCAATCCATTCCACTTCCTGTTTCAGCTGCTGAGAAATGAAGTGGCGCATCATTCACAATAGTGGCAGGTGTAATACCTTTTTCCAAGGCTGCAGAATAAATGAAGGGCTTGAAAGTTGATCCAGGCTGGCGTTTCGCTTGAGTGACATGGTTATATTTATTTCGATTGAAATCAAAGCCGCCAACGAGGGCTGTAATGGCCCCTGTTTGAGGATCCATTGAGACTAATGCCGCTTCTACCTTAGGAAGTTGTACTACCTCCCATTGTTTATTTTTTTGAATCACACGAATAATAACGCCTGGTTTAATTTTTCTATTTTTAGGATCTTTGTCACTCAAGGTTTTTTGAATGAGGGCTAAACCATCATTTTTAATATCAACCATATCTCCTTTTTTAGTGAAAGCTTGAACATATTTAGATTCAGCTTTAATAACCACGGCTGGAATAAATCCGTTGTATTCTTCTATGCCATCAAGCGTGTCTGAAATCTTAGTTTTTTGATCTTCGAATTTTTTACCTTCCAAATCAATCGTTTTTTCAGGGCCTCGATATTCATGACGACGATCGTAATCTAAAATGCCTCTTAATACTGCTTCATTAGCCGCCTCTTGGTTGGCTTTCTTAATGGTGGTGTAAACCTTAATACCACTTGTGTAGATATCATCTTTATATTGATCATAAAGCACTTGTCTTACCATTTCAGATGCATGATCAGCTATTAAATCTCTGGATTGTCGCGACTCCTTGAAATGAAGCGTTTGGTTCATCGCTTCTTCAAAAGCTTTTTGATCAATAAATTCATAACGCAACATATTTTTTAAGACTTCACGTTGGCGTTGAATGGCACGTTTTGGATTGGTAAATGGATTGTAATTAGAAGGAGCTTTCGGCAGGCCTGCTAAAAGCGCACATTCAGCCAAAGTGAGTTTTTCTAGAGGCTTGCCATAATAGACGAGAGCTGCTGCTCCAAAACCGTAGGCACGTTGACCTAAATAAATTTGATTAATATAAAGCTCTAAAATTTGATCTTTATTTAAATTTTTTTCAATTTTATAGGAAAGAAAAACTTCACTAATTTTTCGTCTTAAAGTTTTATCAGATGAAAGAAAAAAATTACGTGCGACTTGCATCGTGATCGTACTCGCTCCCTCATGTGAGGCACCTGCTAAATTTTTGACAATCGCACGTCCAACACCGACAGCATCAACCCCTTTGTGTTGATAGAAACGACGGTCTTCAATTGCCAAAATAGCATTCTTCATTTTTTTAGGCACATTACGAATTTTAATAAAGGCGCGACGTTCTTCACCAAACTCAGCCATGAGGAACCCGTCTGAGCTATAGACTCTTAAAGGTAGTTTAGGACGGTATTCGGTCAGCGATTCGAGAGAGGGTAATGAGGGTATAACTAAGGCAATGGTTAAAGCAATTAATGCTCCGATGGCTGCCAAGCTTATAAAAAACCACAACATGAGACGTTTTATGAAAGTAGGTTTTGCCATAAGTCTTTTTTGCGATTTAAGAGGGGTTAATGAGTCTTATTATAAAAGGTGTTGAAGATTATTTGTAGGCAATTCGAACCAGAACTTCATTAATCCCTTAAAATAATCAGTATTCTTGAATATAAAGCTAGTTCGTCATGGCAACGATTAATGACAATATTTTTTTTGTAGGACTTATGGGCGCAGGTAAAACGACCATAGGTAAATTGTTAGCCAAAAAACTTAAAAAAACTTTTTACGATACCGATCATGAAATTGAAAAAAAGTTGGGTGTTAAGGTCTCGGTGATTTTTGAACTCGAGGGTGAAGAAGGTTTTCGCAAAAGAGAAACGCAAATGATTGATGAGTTATCGAGTAAAAAAGATATTATTTTAGCGACAGGTGGGGGTGCGATATTAAGTGCAGAAAATCGCGCGCTTTTAAAAGAAAGAGGTAAGGTTATATATTTAAATGCCAAGCCTCAACACTTAGCAAAACGTATGGCTTACGATAAAGATCGGCCACTTTTACAACAAGGCAATATGCTAGATACATTAAATCAATTATATAAAGATAGACATCCTTTATATTTAAATGTGGCGTCATTCGTCGTCGACACTGGACAACAAAAAACACAAACGATTATTAATAAAATTGAGTCATTATTAAGTTAGACACATGCAAACACTAAATATTCAATTAGAGAATCGATCCTATCCTATTTATATTGGAGAGGGCTTGCTGTCTCAAATTAAACTCATCGAATCTCACTTAAAACAAAAGCATGTGGCGATTGTCACTAATACCACGGTCGCACCTTTATATCTTGATCCATTGTTATCCCTTTTAAAAGGGCATGGCATTAAAGCGTTTCCAATTATTTTGCCCGATGGCGAATCTTATAAAAACCAAGAAACCTTAAATCTTATTTACGATGCACTTTTAAAAGAAAAATGTGAACGCACGGTCACACTCATTGCATTAGGAGGTGGCGTCATAGGCGATATGACAGGCTATGCCGCAGCGACTTATTTAAGGGGCGTACCTTTTATACAAATTCCAACTACACTTTTATCTCAAGTGGATTCTTCAGTCGGTGGCAAAACAGGGATTAATCATCCCATGGGTAAAAATATGATTGGTGCTTTTTATCAGCCGCAATGCGTGATTGCAGATATCGATACTTTAAAAACATTACCCTCACGAGAATTTTCAGCAGGTATGGCAGAAGTGATTAAGTATGGGCTCATTCGTGATGAGACATTTTTTAATTGGCTTGAAAAAAATATTGAAGGCCTTATGAAATTAAATTCATCTCTTTTGATTGAAGCTATAGAGCGTTCATGTCAAAACAAAGCGGATGTGGTGGAGATGGACGAACATGAATCAGGTGTGAGAGCTACATTAAATCTTGGACATACGTTTGGACATGCCATTGAAAATGCAATGGGCTATGGTGTTTGGCTTCATGGCGAAGCAGTGGCAACCGGTATGGTGATGGCAGCTCATTTATCAAAACTCATGGGCTGGGTAAAGGGCGAAGAATTTACTCGCATCATTAAACTTTTAAAAGAAGCAAAACTTCCAACTGATCCCCCAAAAATAAGTGAGGATCAATATATGGAACTCATGAGCATGGATAAGAAAGTCGTAGATGGCAAAATTAGATTGGTATTACAAAAAGGTATTGGCGACTCTGTGATCACAAGTGATTACGATACGAAACATTTAAAGACCACACTTCAAACTTCAAATTTTTTAGCATGATGAAGTTGGCACCTTATGCTGCACATCCAGAACAATCTCGCGGCCGACGTTTTATAGAAGAAACCTCAACTTTAAGAAATGATTTTCAGCGCGATCGAGATCGCGTGATTCACTCCACCGCTTTTCGTCGTCTTGAATACAAAACCCAAGTGTTCGTGAATCATGAAGGTGATTTATTTAGAACCCGTTTAACGCACAGCTTGGAAGTCGCTCAAATTGCAAGAAGTATTGCAAGAACCCTAAACCTCCATGAAGATTTAGCAGAAGCCATAGCTTTAGCTCACGATTTAGGCCACACACCTTTTGGCCATGCAGGACAAGATGCCTTAAACCGTTGCATGAAAGAATATGGTGGCTTCGAACATAATCTTCAGTCGCTTCGTGTCGTTGATCTTTTAGAGCAAAGATATGCCGAATTTGATGGACTGAATCTCACCTTTGAAACAAGGGAAGGCATCTTAAAACACTGTTCTATTAAAAATGCAGAAAAGTTAGGTGATGTGGGTCAAAGATTTTTAGATAAAACAGAAACAACACTCGAGGGACAGATTGCAAATTTTGCGGATGAGATCGCTTATAACAATCACGATATTGATGACGGTATTCGTTCAGGACTTTTAACGATTGATCAATTGATGGAAGTCTCCCTTTTTAAAGAGCATGCTTTAAAGGTCAAAGCCCTTTATCCCGATTTACCTCAAAAAAGACTTGTTCATGAAACCATCCGCCGAATGATCCATAGTTTGGTGGATGATTTATGTCGCACGAGTCTCTCCTATATAAAGGTATCAAAACCAAAAACCGTAGATGAGGTAAGGCTTAATGGTCCCATGATTGATTTTTCGACCGAGATGGCAGAAAAACAGCTTGAGTTAAAACAGTTCTTAAGGAAGTCTTTATACCTTCATCCTAAGGTAACTGAGATGACAGATAAGGCAGTAAAGACCATTGAGGGTCTATTTAAGGTATATATGGACAACTTAAACTTAATCCCTTCAGACTATCAATCCATCGGGCGAGAGGAAAAACCGCGGGTCATTGCGGACTATATTGCCGGCATGACGGATCGCTATGCGATTCGTGAGCATGAAAAATTACTTATAAATCAATAGGTTAAATTAATTTTGTTGTAAATTTGCAACAAAAACCTATAAAGCTTCACAAATGTCGTAAAAAACACTAAAAATACTTGCGGTAGCTCAGTTTGATGACGCATAATTCTCGTAACCTTCTTAATGAGGCTTTATATTCATTGGGAAAGTTCGCGAACTTTCTCATCAAGCAATTGATGAGGTTTTAAAAAAAACTAACGGAGAAATCTATGAAAATTAATAAAATGAAATTAGCCGTAGCAGGTGCAGTTTTAGCATCAGCTTCATTAGCTAATGCTGGTATTATAATTCCAGCGGGTGATTGGACAGTTGACATCAGTGGTAACGTTAACTCATTTGCAACTTACAGCAAACAAGAAGTAAGAAACACTGTTGCTGGTGGTTTAACTGGTATTGCAAACACAAACCCAACTGGCAGTGCTTCAAATATTACCACAGGCTTATTACCTAACTTCTTATCAATTGGTGGTACAACTCGCCAAAATGATTTGGATGTAGCATTCTTAATCAGCATTCAACCAGGTTCATCTGAAACTGGCGCACTAAGCTCTGGTACACAAAATAATCGTCAAGCTTATTTAACATTTGGCGACAAATCATGGGGTTCTATCAAGGTTGGTAAAGATTTAGGTATTTTCGCTTCTGATGCAATTCTTAGCGATATGACTTTACTTGGCGTTGGCGCTCCTACATCAGCAGGTAACAATACAACACTCGGACGTATCGGTGCTGGTTATCTTTATGCAGACTGGAAATCACAAATTGCTTACACAACTCCAAATTTCAGTGGCTTCCAAGCTACTGTTGGTTTAACACAAAACTGGGGCGCAAATCGTGCTACAGGTACTAAAAATGCAGCCTCAACAACTACAACAGCTGTAACTTCTGCAGCTTCTGCAATTTCAGTTGTTACAACAACTACTGCAGCAACATTCTACAGTGCAGCTTCTTCAAATCGTTCAGCACAAACAGCATACGAAGGTAAAGCTTCATATAGTTTTGCTGCAAATGATGTAACAGGTAAGATCTGGGTTTCAGGTATTGCTAATAAGGTTTCTGACTTAGGAGCAGGTGTAACTGTTAATGATTCAGTAGCTTATGCTGGTGATATCGGTGCAAATGTTAATGTTGCTGGCTTTGGCTTGACTGGTTACTACTATGGTGGTCGTGGTATTGGTACGACAGGTCAAATGTGGGACGGTTATGCTACAAATGGTAACTCACGTGATTCAAACGGTGGTTATGTTCAAGCAACTTATGCATTGCCAACAAAAACTAAAGTTGGTATTAGCTGGGGCACAAGTAAACTTGATTTAGCTTCTGGTGAAACACTAGCAACAGGTGCTAACGTAGCTTTGGCATCAGGTTTGGTTGTTAAAGAGAATGAAATGTGGACAGGTGGTATCTATCACCCACTTACTAAGAGCTTAAACTTAGTAGCTGAATATTCACACTTAAAATCAGAAAACCATGCTGGTCAAGAAAACAAGAACAATACCGGTTCATTAGGTGCGATCTTGTTCTTCTAAGATTAAGTTCTTAGTTGTTACAATAAAACGGCATTCCAAAAGAATGCCGTTTTTTTATACTTAATAAAAAATGAAAACAAGTTTGTTACATAAGAAACTAGAAAAAGCGCAAGGTTTTTGCCATGAAAATAAATTAAATGAGGCAAAAGAAATTTATTTGGAAATTATCAAAGTCGCCCCGAATCTTCCCGAGGCCTTAAATAATTTAGCTTTAATTGAATTTCAAAATGAAAGATTTGAATCTGGAATTTTATTCCTAGAAAAATCCATTAAAGCAAATCCAAATCAATTAGCAGTGCATATAAACATTGGAAAGGCTTTTGTGGATACTGGCAATCCAGCGAAAGCTATTGAACATTTTGATTTAGCAATAAAACTTAATTCAAATGTACCTGAAATTTATTACAATCGTGGAAGAGCTTTACGACAATTATCGCAATATGACAAGGCGTTAGAAAGCTATACTCAAGCCATAAATTTAGACCCATCATCTTATTTTGCTTTCAATAATAGAGCCATAGTATTTAATATTTTAGGAAGACATATTGAAGCTCTTTCAGACATAAACAATGCAATTAAATTAAATCCTAAATATTTAGACGCTTATTTATTAAGAGCTATAACAAATGAAAATCTTGAAAGCTATGATAAAGCAATTCAAAATTACGATACAGTAATTAGACTCTTTCCATCAGCATATGACGCTTATAATTCGAGAGGGGTATTGTTATCCAAAAAAGGGAGAATTGAGGACGCAATTCAAGATTATGAAAAGGCAATTCAATTAAACCCTCACTTGCCTGATCCTTATAATAATAAAGCTGTGATATACATTGGGATGGAAAAATACAATCTAGCATTAGAAGAAGTTAATAAAGCAATCGCTATTATTCCGGATTATCCAGAGGCGTATAACACAAGAGGGGCAATTTACAATAAATTAGAGAAATATGAAAATGCGATTAATGATTTCACTTCCGCAGTAAAAATTAAGCAAGATTTTAAAGTCGCATATTGTAATTTAGGCATAGCTCTTCATGCCATAAGAAGAGACATTGAAGCAATACAGAATTTTAATATCGCGTTAAGATTAGATAGTGATTACATAGATGCTTTGATAAGCAGAGCAGCTTGCTTTCATGCTGTGAGGGAATATGAAAAAGCTATTGATGATTATAATAAGGCGGAAGTTTTAGATCCCAAAAATCCAGAAATATTTGCAAATCGAGCTGCAACATTAGTAGAGTTAAAAAAATTTAAAGATGCTTTAAATGATTGTGAAATTGCAATCGCTCTTAGGCCAAATTATGGAATTGCTTATAATAACAGGGCTTCAGTCTATTCAAATATAGGCGATTATGAGAAATCTATAAGAGATTATGAAAAAGCAATTCAATTTAAAAAAAATTTTCCAGAGGCCTGTATGAATGCTGCAATGGACTATCTCAAAACAAAAGATTTTGTAAATGGATGGCAGCATTATGAAAAGAGATTTGAAACACAACTGTACAATAATAAAATTATAAATAATATCAATTTATTAAAAAAACAAAGATTAACTAATTTTGATTGTGAAAATAAAAAGATACTTCTTGTTGCGGAGCATGGACTCGGAGATGAAATTCTTTATCTAAGCTTATTAAAAGAATTTTATAATGCAATAACATTAAAATATAATAAATTAATTGTGATGGTAGATCCTAGATTAATTGAATGGTGCGATCGATCATTTGATTCAATTGATTTTATTTCTTCTAAAACTCCAGTTGAAAAAATTGATTTTGATTTATTTTTCCCTATAGGTAGTATCGGTAACTTTTTTCGAAATGATGAAAAATCTTTTTCAAGACAAGCTATTGGATATTTAAAGCCAGACCAGATCAAATCTAAGGGTTTAAAAAAGTGCTTTGATAATGCATCTAAGTTTGTATGTGGGATCTCTTGGAAGAGTTCAAATAAAAATATTGGTCAAGATAAGTCTTTGACACTAGTTGATTTTCTTCCCCTGTTGAGAATAAGAAATATAGAGTTTGTAAATTTACAATATGGCGATACTGCTGATGAAATTTTTAATTTAGAAAAAAATTATAATATTATTATTAAAAATATAAGCGAAATTGATAATACAGAAGATATAGATGGCCTCGCATCACTTATAAATGCATGTGATTTTGTTGTTACTTCAAGTAATGTGACAGCTCACATCGCGGGATCAATTGGCAAAGAAACTTACGTTATAGTACCTTTTGCTAGAGGAAAAATATGGTATTGGCATATCAATGAATCGAAGAGTTTATGGTATCCTAAAGTGCATCAAATGCAACAAGTTAAAAACAGCGATTGGGAGATTCCTGTAACTGAAATAGCCAATAAAATTAGAGAAAAATTTAATGAATGAAATAATAAAAATTGTTGTGGGTTTTGATCAAAGAGAGTCTGTTGCATATCATACTTTTTGTCAAAGTGTAATTGAAAATGCATCAATACCCGTGTCTTTTATTCCCCTGGCGATTAACAATTTAAAAAATTACAAAGAAACACATACTGATCAAAGCAATGATTTTATCTATTCAAGATTTCTTGCTCCTTATTTAAATAATTTCGAAGGTTGGGCAATTTTCGCTGATGGGGACATGATTTGCCAATCAGATATTAAAGAGCTTTGGAATTTGAAAGATCCGTCGAAAGCCCTTATGGTGGTTAAGCATGACTATGAAACAAAAGCACATACTAAATATTTGGGAAATAAAAATGAAAATTATCCAAGGAAAAATTGGTCTAGTTTAATACTCTGGAACTGCTCGCATCCAAAACATAAAATTTTAACTCCCGAATTTATTCAAAATCAAACTGGTAAGTATTTACATCGTTTTTCTTGGTTAAATGATTATGAAATTGGCGATCTACCTAAAGAATGGAATTGGCTTGCGATTGAGTACCCAGAAAATAATGAAGCGAAATTAATTCACTATACATTAGGCACACCTTGTTTTAAAGAATATGAAAATACAGACATGGCAGATATTTGGTATAACACTTATAAGAGGGTAAAAGATGGCATTGGAAAATAAGATGAATAAAACTGTTAATTTTATTTTAGTGAGCTTTCTTTCCTTAGTCATTTTGAGCTGTGCAAATACAGATAATTTAGGCGATTTAAGCAAACGCTTTGATGATATTAAAAAGGTAGAAACTTTATTTTTTAATCAAATGCCACTTCCTAAAGATGCGCGCATCTCACCAGATAAATCCTTAATTTTAGGTGAGGGTGATAACTGGGCGGGACGTATTGAATTATCATCAAGTATTGAGCCTCTAGGAGCAAGCGCTTTCTTTACAAGCGAATACCCAAAATATGGCTGGCAACTTGTTTCATCGACTAAGGCTAAGTTAAGTATTTTGGTATTTACGGGGAGCACTCGAACACTTACTATAGAAATTACTGAAGGTGGGCCATTAGCTGCCAAATCAATGATTGTAATGACGGTTGCCCCTAAAGTACAAAATCAAGCAACGCCTGACTCAAAAAATTAAAATTATTTTTCGATTTTTAATTCTTTGACTTTTCGGGTTAAGGTGTTTCTACCTAAGCCTAACATTTCAGCAGCCTCAATGCGTCTTCCTTTTGTAAACAAAAGCGCTTCTTCAATTAAAATCTTTTCGAATGTTTTATTTAAGTGAGTCAGAATATCTTTCTGATTTTTGTTCAATGCTAATTGCACTTCTTGTTTGAGTGCATCTTTCCAATTAGCTGTCACTTCTTTATACATATCATTATTTTTGAGTTCAGGCGGCAAATCTTTGACATCAATATTTTGACCTGGTGCCATGACCGTTAACCAATGACACACATTTTCAAGCTGACGCACATTACCACTCCAATGAAGATGCGATAAATAATTTAAAGTGTCTTCAGATAAAATTTTTGTTTCCACACCTAATTGCTGTGCACTTTGTTGTAAAAAATGGCGGGCTAAATCTGGAACGTTTTCTGCACGCTCACGGAGTGCTGGTAATCGTAAACGAATGACATTAAGTCTATGAAATAAATCTTCACGGAAGAGGCCTGCTTTAACACGCTCTTCCATATCTTGGTGTGTTGCTGCAATGACTCTGACATTCACTTTAATTGGATTATGTCCACCGACTCGATAAAACTGACCATCACTTAATACACGTAAAAGTCTTGTTTGAAGGTCAGCTGGCATATCTCCAATTTCATCCAAGAAAAGTGTGCCGCCATCCGCTTGTTCAAAACGACCTTTTCGTAAAGCTTGCGCTCCAGTAAATGCACCACGCTCATGCCCGAAGAGTTCAGACTCCAATAAGTCTTTTGGAATCGCTGCTGTATTAATTGCGATAAAAGGTTTATCTGCACGAGGGGAATGTTTATGAAGGGCACTTGCAACCAGTTCTTTGCCACTTCCTGATTCACCATTAATGAGAACCGTGGCATGAGAACGACTCAGTCGTCCGATCGCACGAAAAACTTCTTGCATGGATGGTGCATGCCCAATCATCTCAGTTGAGTTTTCAAACAAGACTTCTTGATTCGTTTGCTTTAAAGATTCATCAATCGCACGATGAATAATTTCAATCGCTTGATCCACATCAAAGGGTTTGGCTAAGTATTCAAAGGCTCCTCCTTGAAATGCAGCGACCGCACTTTCTAAATCAGAATAAGCTGTCATGATGATGACAGGTATATGCGCAAACTTTTCTTTAATCACTTGAAGGAGTTCTAAGCCTGAGCCTTGCGGCATTCTAATGTCACTCACAATCACTTGCGGCTCTTCATCTTTGATGGCGGCAAGTGCCTCTTTAATCGAACTAAATGTTTTAAAATTTAAGTCAGTTCGTGCAAGTGCTTTTTCAAATACCCATCGAATGGATTTGTCATCATCGATAATCCAAATTGCTTTCATAGTGAAGGTCCTTGTGATTCTTGATTGTGAATAGAAATTTCTTTTGTATCTAAATCTTTAATCGGCAATAAAATCGTGAATGTTGTTTGCCCTGTTTCACTCTTACACTCAATCATGCCCTGGTGCTGACTTACATATGTTTGCGCGAGCGATAGACCGAGTCCTGAGCCACCTTCGCGTCCGGAGACGAGTGGATAAAATATTTTGTCGCGAATACCTGCAGGAATGCCAGGTCCGTTATCAATGATGTCAAGTTTAATACCAACACGGTATCGTTTTTTAGCGAGCATGATTTGTCGTTCAGCTCTCGTTTTAAAAATGATTAAACCTTGTTGTTGTTTTTCATGCATGGCTTGCACGGCATTGCGGGCAATATTAAGAACTGCCTGAATTAATTTTTCGCGGTCGCCAATAATATCAGGCAGGCTCGTATCGTAATCACGTTGAATTTTTATTTCATCAGGGGATTCGGCTAACAATAAACTTCGAACACGCTCCAAAACCTCATGAATATTTGTCGGTTCATATTTGGGTTTTTGATGAGGAACGAGCAGTCGATCCATCAGCGACTGCAATCGATCCGCTTCTTTAATAATAACTTGTGTATATTCTTTTAATGAAACATCAGGGAGTTCATGTTCTAAAAGTTGTGCAGCTCCTCTCAAACCTCCCAACGGGTTTCTAATTTCATGCGCTAAATTACGAATCAATTCTGAGTTCGCTTGTTGTTGAATCAACATGCGTTCTTCTTTTGCGATTCTTAATTGCTGATCCATTTGTTGGAACTCAAGAATATATCGAATCGGCTCAGTTTGAATGGGTGTAATGGTGCATGTCACAGAATAGGATTGATGTTTTAAAGTGGTAATTAAAAACTCATGTTCGCGATAAGGTGTATCACTATTTAAAGCTTGGCTGATGGCTAATTTTAAAATGTCAGAATTTGGAAATGCTTCGTCTAGCGCCATCTTGTAAATATGTTTAGCGCTGAGTCCAAATAAAATTTCTGCCGATGGATTCATATACAAAATATGACCTTCAATATCACATAGCAATACCGCACTTGCTAAGTGTTCAATCCCCTTAAGTTCTGGGGTTAAGGATGGCATCGTGGTTTTTTTCATGAACTTTCCATTTTCATTTATATAACAAGCAAAACTCGAGCCAACTTTGACAGATGGTCTTAAGGCTTGCTTACTAGGATGTATGAGGATATTGTAAAGAATATTAAGCGGTAATGCACTAAAATAGTGCATAAATGTATTTAGGCAAAATGTAGGTACAAAAAAAGACGGCTATCAAAGCCGTCTTTTTAATAACATCAAACGAATTAGCAGCTGTAATACATGCCAAATTCAATTGGATGCGGTGTCATGCGCATCTTAGTGACTTCTTCCATCTTAAGATCGATGTAACTATTGATCCAGTCATCGGTAAATACACCGCCGCGTGTTAAGAACTCGCGATCTTTATCTAAATACTCAAGCGCTTGTTCAAGCGATGAACATACCGTCGGCACTTGTGCATCTTCTTCAGGTGTTAAATGGTACAAGTCTTTTGTAGCGGGTTCACCTGGGTGAATCTTATTTTGAATACCATCTAGACCTGCCATCATCAATGCGCTGAATGCAAGATATGGATTCGCTATTGGATCAGGGAATCGCGCTTCGATACGACGGGCTTTGTCACCTTCCACGAATGGAATACGAATCGATGCTGAGCGGTTCTTCGCAGAGTAAGCTAATTTCACTGGAGCCTCAAAGCCTGGCACTAAACGTTTATATGAGTTCGTACCTGGATTAGTAATCGCATTGAGTGCACGCGCATGTTTAATCACACCACCAATATAGAACAATGCGAGCTCACTTAAACCTGCGTAGCCAGAACCTGCAAATAAATTTTTACCATCTTTCCAAATCGATTGATGCACATGCATACCTGAACCGTTATCACCTACGATAGGTTTTGGCATGAATGTTGCTGTTTTGCCATAGTTATGTGCAGTGTTTAACACCACGTATTTAAGTAGTTGAGTCCAATCTGCTCGCTGTGTGAGTGTACTAAATTTAGTACCGATTTCACATTGGCCTGCAGTGGCGACTTCATGGTGATGTACTTCAACGGGAACGCCCATCGCTTCTAATGTAATCGACATTGCTGAACGCACATCTTGAAGTGAGTCCACGGGTGGTACTGGGAAGTAACCGCCTTTAACACCTGGACGGTGACCAGTATTGCCGCCTTCGTGTTGAGTGGCTGAGTCCCATGCACCTTCTTCTGAGTTAATTTTAACGTGACATCCTTCCATACCTTGAGACCAAGTGATGGAGTCAAAAATAAAGAATTCTGGTTCAGGACCAAAGTAAGCTGTGTCACCTATGCCTGTGGATTTTAAATAAGCTTCTGCACGACGCGCTAAGCTTCGTGGACAGCGCTCATAACCTTTACCGTCTGTTGGATCTACGACATCGCATGTCAGGATCAAGGTTGGCTCTTCCATGAATGGATCGATGTTAGCTGTATCTGGATCTGGCATCAGCAACATGTCGGAGGCTTGAATGCCTTTCCAACCTGAAATCGATGAACCATCGAATGCGTGACCTTGTTTAAATTTATCTGCATCAAAAGCTGAGACAGGCACGCTGACGTGCTGTTCTTTGCCTCTCGTATCCGTGAATCTAAAGTCCACGAATTTAACGTTGTTATCTTTAATCTTTTTCATTACATCAGCGATTGCCATTTCATTCTCCTAAAAGCTTCAATTGTGATTCAAACTGTTGTTCATTAATGCATTTCAACATATTAATAGTAAGCATAAATTGTGCCAATCTAATAATGATATAAGACACTGTTATTGTTCGAGATTTAAAAGGTGAAAGCCAAAAATTGCACCAAAAAAATGCATATATGAGTTTTATGCACTTATAAAGTGCATAAATGAGTTTGATGGCAGTTTTTTAAAAAACACTTATACTCAAAACCTTAATCAAAATCGATGTGATAGCGCTCCATGACTGATCTTAAAAAACATTTTGCTGTGATTGGTAATCCAATTCATCACAGCCTATCTCCTCAAATTCATGCAGCGTTTGCTAAAGAAAATGGGCTTCATATTGCTTACGAAGCTATCCTTTCACCTCGCGATCAGTTTACAAATACAATGCATAAACTCATCGCACAAAAATTAAGCGGGGTAAATGTCACATTGCCTTTTAAAAAAGAAGCATACCAATTAGCAACCACACATTCTAGTCACGCTAGAATCGCTGAAGCAGTTAACACGCTCGAATTTAAACAAGGTGAAATGATTGGCCATAATACAGATGGCATAGGATTAGTAAGAGACCTCGAACAAAATCTTGATACACATTTAAAAAATAAGAAAATTTTACTCATTGGTGCGGGCGGTGCTGCAGAAGGTGTGATTTATTCTATGCTAGAAAAAAAACCGTCTGAATTAACGCTTACCAATCGAACCATTGAAAAATCAAACGTGATTCAAAAAAAAATGGATGTGCATGCAAAAAGTTTTAATGTGCATTTAAACGTGATTGAAATTCCAAAATGTCCGCATCAATATTTTGATGTCATCATCAATGCAACTTCAGCGAGCTTAAGCGATGATGCTCTACATATGGATCCAAAAGTTTTTCATAAAGGCTCCTTAGCCTACGACATGATGTATGGCAAAGAAACATCTTTTATTAAGCAAGCTAAATCACGAGGATCTAAAGTATCAGATGGTCTAGGTATGTTGGTTGAACAAGCCGCGGAAGCTTTTTTTATTTGGCATCATATTAAGCCTCAAACAAAATCTGTGATTGAATCTTTAAGAGCGCTTTAATTGCCGCAAAGATTAAAAAATTTATTTTGGAACCATCGCTCTTTTAAAGGAAAGATTGCATCCGTCTTATTTCTTTTGTTTTTTTTCTATCAGCTCTGGATTTTATTTCACATTATTTTATGGACGGTTATAAATCCAGGTGAAAGTGCTTTTATGGAAAGAAGACTCGAACATCTTCAAGAGAAAGATGAAAAAGCAACACTTCGTCATCAATGGGTGAATTACAACCAAATCTCAATTAATATTAAACAAGCCGTGATTGCAGCCGAAGATGCTAAGTTTATTGACCATGAAGGTTTTGATTGGGAAGGCATTGAAAAAGCTTATGAAAAAAATAAACGACGCAAAAAAATTGTAGCGGGAGGCTCCACCATTAGCCAGCAGCTTGCTAAAAATTTATTCTTATCTAACCAAAGAACGCCTTGGCGAAAAGCAGAAGAAACAATTATCACGCTGATGCTTGAAACGATTTTAAGTAAACAAAGAATCTTAGAAATTTATTTGAATGTGATCGAGTGGGGAAATAATGTGTATGGCATTGAAGCCGCATCCCTTCGTTATTTTTCCTCCCATGCAAAAGATCTCAATAGTTTTCAGTCGGCTAAGTTAGCCTCTATGATTCCTAATCCTAAATATTATGAGCGTCATCAAGATGCTTCAGGATTAATTGAGCGAAGCGGGATTATCTTATCCCGAATGAGTGCGATTCAAGTACCGTAATTTATTTTAGGTAAGGTTTTAGATATTTACCCGTGTAACTCTTTTTATTGTTAGCAACCTCTTCAGGTGTGCCTTCTGAAATAATTTCACCACCACCATCACCACCTTCAGGGCCTAAATCAATCACCCAATCTGCAGTTTTAATCACATCTAAATTATGTTCAATGATGACAATGGTATTACCTGCATCACGAAGCTTATGAATCACATCAAGTAATAGTTGAATATCAGCAAAATGAAGTCCGGTGGTGGGCTCATCTAAAATATAAAGCGTGCGGCCTGTATCACGTTTTGAAAGCTCTAAGGCTAATTTAACACGCTGCGCTTCGCCGCCCGAAAGTGTCGTCGCATTTTGACCTAGAGTGATATAACCCAAACCTACTTCAATGAGAGTACGTAATTTTTTTTCAACCGCAGGAATTGCATTAAAAAATTGATGGGCTTGTTCAACCGTCATTGATAACACGTCATGAATATTTTTACCTTTAAATTGAATCTCCAAAGTTTCACGGTTATAACGTTTACCTTGGCAAATATCACAAGGCACATAGACATCAGGTAAGAAATGCATTTCAACTTTAATCACCCCGTCCCCCTCACAAGCTTCGCATCGACCGCCTTTGACGTTAAATGAGAAACGGCCTGGGCCATAACCTCGGTTTCGGCTTTCATTCAATTGTGCAAAAAGTTCTCGCGTGGGTGTAAAGAGTCCTGTGTATGTCGCAGGATTAGATCTGGGCGTTCTTCCAATCGGGCTTTGGTCAACATCAACGACCTTATCAAAAAAATCTAAGCCTTTAATCGATGCATGTTCAGCGGGCTCCGTATGGCTTCCATATAAATGATGTGCGACGGCACGATATAGCGTGTCATTGATGAGAGATGACTTACCACTACCTGACACGCCTGTAACACAAGTGAGGAGACCAATCGGTAATTTTAAATGTACATTTTTTAAATTATTTCCCTTAGCACCTTTTAACTCTAACCATTTTAAAGTGCGTGGCAATACTCGTTTATTTTTATATTTGATTTCTTTACGACCACTGATGTATTGACCTGTGAGTGATTTGGGATGTTTGGCAATCATCTTAGGTGTACCTTCAGCCACTATATAGCCACCATGTTCACCTGCACCTGGACCGATATCGACGACATGATCAGCAGTCATAATTGCATCTTGATCGTGCTCAACGACGATCACAGTATTGCCTAAATCACGCAATCTTTTTAAGGTTTCAAGTAAACGATCGTTGTCACGCTGATGAAGACCAATGGATGGTTCATCGAGCACATACATGACGCCTGTTAAACCACTACCGATTTGTGAGGCTAAACGAATACGTTGTGCCTCACCACCTGACAAGGTTTCGGCTGATCGAGAAAGCGATAAATAATCCAAACCGACATTAACTAAAAATTTTAAGCGACTGGTAATTTCATAAATGATTTTTTCAGCGATAGTTTTTTTTGCTCCCTTTAATTTTAGAGATTCAAAAAAATGCACCGTTTCTTTTAAGGGGGTATGACATATTTCGTGAATATTTTTTTTACCCACTTTGACATGTCTTGCTTCGATTCTTAAACGTGAACCTTCGCATGCAGGACAGGTTTGCATATTCAAATATTTTGCGAGTTCATCTCGAACAGTACCTGAATCCGTTTCGTGATAACGACGTTTTAAATTATTTAAGATGCCTTCAAAGCTATGCATTTTTTTATTAATTTGACCGCGTTCATTAAGGTATGAAAAACTAATCTGCTCGCTACCGCTCCCATTCAAAATGACGTCTTGAATTTTTTCTGACAACTCTTCAAACACTGTTTCTAAATCAAATTTGTAGTGCTCACTTAAGGATTGCAGAAGTTGGAAATAAAATTGATTACGCTTATCCCAACCTTTAATAGCTCCTGAAGCTAGCGACAAATGTGGGAAAGCTACCACGCGCTTGGGATCAAAGAAATTAATATTGCCAAGCCCGTCACACTCAGGACAAGCCCCCATCGGATTATTAAACGAGAAAATACGTGGCTCTAATTCTTCCAAAGAGTAATCGCATAAAGGACACGCAAATTTAGCTGAGAAGAGATGTGATTTATTGGTATCCATTTCAATCGCAATCATCTTGCCTTCGGCTAGTCTTAATGCAGTTTCAGTCGACTCTGTCATCCGCTGCTTAATCTCAGGATTAATTTTAATGCGATCGACCACCACATCAACTTGATGTTTTTTAGTTTTGGTGAGTTTTGGCAGAGCATCGATTTCATAAATCTCACCATCAATACGCAAACGAATAAAACCTTGCGCTTTCAAATCTTCAAATAAATCTTGTTGTTCACCCTTTCTACTATTAACGATGGGAGCTAACAACATAATTTTTGTGTCATTGGGGAGTGCTAGTAATGTATCCACCATTTCAGATACCGTTTGTGATTCCAATGTGTGCGCGTGCGTGGGACATTCAGGCTCACCTGCTCTTGCATAGAGCAATCTTAAGTAGTCATGGATTTCAGTGACTGTGCCAACCGTTGATCGAGGATTATGCGAAGTTGATTTTTGTTCAATCGAAATCGCAGGGGATAAACCTTCAATTAAATCGACATCCGGTTTATTCATGCGCTCTAAAAATTGACGTGCATAAGCCGATAAAGACTCAACGTATCGACGCTGACCTTCGGCATATAGCGTATCAAAAGCCAAGGATGATTTGCCGGAACCGGATAGACCTGTAATCACAATCAATTTATTACGGGGTAAATCAAGTGAAATATTTTTTAAGTTATGGGTTCTAGCCCCGCGAATCTTGATCGTATCCATGTAGCTTAAGCTTTTTAAAGGTAACCTGTTAATATACGAAATTATTCGAAAATAAGAAATATCTAATTCAAGTTTATGAAGATAGAACAAGGCATGACCCCGCTCGAGATTAGATCCAGTCTTAGTCTGGCATCGATTTATGGCCTAAGAATGTTAGGTATGTTTTTAATCCTACCTATTTTTGCGATTTATGCAGAAGGCTTGCCAGGGAGCCCCTCAGCTTTTCAAGTAGGTCTTGCGTTAGGGGCTTACGGTCTCACGCAAGCCCTCTTTCAATTGCCTTTCGGCATGCTGTCCGACCGTTATGGACGGAAAAACATTATCTATATTGGCTTACTTTTATTCGCTTTAGGCTCATTTGTTTCAGGTTATTCAGACGATATCAATATCATTATTTTAGGCCGTGCAATTCAAGGGGCTGGAGCTATTTCGGCTGCAATTACAGCGCTTGTGGCAGACCTAACAAGGGATGAGCATCGCACCAAAGCGATGGCTATGATCGGGGCTACGATTGGTATTACTTTTGCCTTATCTTTGATGGGAGCTCCTGTTCTTAATCGTCTGATAGGGGTGCCCGGTATTTTTATGCTGACAGGTTTTTTATCATTATCAGCTATTTTAGTTGTACGTTTTGTGGTGCCCACACCGTTAACTGTCAATACCGTTAAAACATTAAAAGAACCCGCACCTTCCTTTAAATCCATTCTAAAAAATAAAGAACTCTCACGTTTAAATTTTGGGATCTTTGCGCTTCATGCAGCACAAATGGCGATGTTTATAGTGGTGCCGGTCGCACTGGCCACTTCAGGTGGTATGGATGTCAATCAGCATTGGAAAGTTTATTTGCCTGTTCTCCTAAGTTCTTTCGTCTTTATGGTGCCTATCATTATCGCGAGTGAAAAATTCAATAAATCAAAACTCGTATTTATCAGTTCTATTTTTCTGATGCTCATTGCCCAACTGATGTTTGGTATTTTAATTAACATTTTTTGGGGTCTAGTTGCATCCCTTTTTGTCTACTTTGTAGCTTTCAATGTCTTAGAGGCAAGTCTGCCTAGTTTGATAAGCAAAATTGCCCCGCCAAGCGCTAAAGGGACGGCGATTGGGGTGTATAATACGTGTCAGTCATTAGGTGTCTTTTTTGGTGGTTTATTAGGTGGATTTTTAGCGGATTTTGGTGGCAGTTTTTCAGTGTTTTCATTTTGTGCCATTTTAATGACGTTGTGGGTAGGCTTTGCATTATCGATGAAAGCACCGCCTGCGATTAAAACCTTAATGTTTATGATTAAAAATAAATCATTACTCAAAAGCCCTAAACAATTAGGAATAGTGCAACAACAATTAAAAAAAATACAAGGTGTGCGTGACGTCATCATCTTGCTTGAAGAAGGCAAGGTCATGCTCAAAGTCAACAAGCACGAAACGATTCATGAAGCATCAATTATTCGGTTACTAGGAGGAAAACATGGCGTCAGTTAATAAAGTTATTTTGATGGGTAATTTAGGCAAGGATCCTGAAGTGCGATTTATGCCGAACGGCGACGCAGTGTGCAATTTTAGTATTGCAACAACAGACAACTGGAAAGATAAGAACGGTGAAAAGCAAGAACGCACCGAGTGGCATAACATTGTCATGTATCGAAAGTTAGCTGAGATCGCAGGTGAATATTTAAAAAAAGGTCGTCCTGTATTTATTGAAGGTAGACTCCAAACACGCAAATGGCAAACGAAAGAAGGCCAAGATCGCTACACCACGGAAATCATCGCAGAGAGTATGCAAATGTTAGGTGGTCGCGATAGCGGTGGAGGCTCATCAACTGGTTCATCGAGCACGCCAAGTCAAACCGCATCGCAAAGTAATGATGAATTTAATCAAGCTCCGCAAAGAACAAGTGGCGCACCGCAGGCAGCCGCTGCGACAAACTTTGATGATTTTGAAGACGACATTCCTTTTTAATTCATGCCTATTTTTGATTTCACATGTGAAGCTTGCAGATGTTCGAAAGAATTACTTCGTAAAATTTCAGATCCGATTTTGATGGAATGCCCTGAGTGCAAAAAAGAGACTTTTAAAAAACAAGTCTCAGCACCAAGCTTCCAGCTTACAGGCTCTGGATGGTATGTTACAGATTTTAAAAATAAAGCAAAAGAAAGTTCAGCAAAAGCTGATACAAAAACTGAAACCAAAAAAGATGCGACTGCATCTTCAACTTAAATAATTAATTTACATTATGTTTAAACGTTATTTTTTCACAGGCTTACTTGTTCTTGTCCCTTTAGCGATTACGATATGGGTGATTACTTCTCTTATCCACTTCCTAGATCAAACACTTATTTGGTTGCCTTACGATTACCAACCAAAAAATCTTTTTGGGTTCGATATTCCAGGTATAGGTGTCGTTTTAACAGTAGCTGTCATTCTAGGTATTGGACTTCTAGCCTCTAATTTATTTGGTCGTCAATTTTTAAAGCTATGGGAATTATTGTTATCAAGACTTCCGTTTGTGAATTCTATTTACTCAAGTATCAAGCAAGTATCCGATACTTTGTTTTCAGAGTCAGGTCGCGCTTTTAATAAAGCAGTACTCATTCATTATCCTAATCGAGATACCCGGACAATTGCATTTTTAACAGGTGAGCCTAGCCCCGATATTTCAAAACATTTAAAAGGTAAGTATGTGAGTGTTTATGTCCCTACTACACCCAATCCCACTTCAGGATTTTTTCTGATGGTCGCTAAAAAAGATATTGTGGAACTTGATATTAGTGTGGATCAGGCGTTGAAATATGTTATCTCAATGGGTGTTGTGCCCCCAAGTAAAAAAACAAAAAAAATTAATTAAAAATTTATCTAAAGAGACTTTAAGAATGATGCGAACGCATTACTGTGGTGATTTAAATAAAACACATATTGGCGAGACTGTAACTTTATGTGGCTGGGCTCATCGTCGTCGTGACCATGGCGGTGTTATCTTTATTGACCTTCGCGACCGTGAAGGTATTGCACAAATTGTGATCGATCCTGATACCAAGGAAACATTTGCCACTGCAGAGTCAATTCGTAATGAATTCGTATTAAAGGTCGTATGTAAAGTAAGAGCTCGCCCAGAAGGCACAGTCAATTTAAATATTCCGACAGGCGAAGTGGAAATGTTAGCATCCACGATTGAAATTTTAAATCCCTCATTAACGCCACCATTTATGTTGGATGACGATTCCATTTCAGAAATGATTCGTCTTGAATATCGCTTTATGGATTTACGTCGTCCGATGATGCAAAATAACTTACGTCTTCGCTATCGTGTAGCTAAAGTGTTACGTGACTTCTTAGACGAAAACGGATTTATGGAAATTGAAACACCGATGCTCACTCGCAGCACGCCTGAAGGTGCGCGTGACTATCTTGTGCCATCTCGTGTGCATGCGGGAGAATTTTTTGCACTCCCTCAGTCCCCTCAATTATTTAAACAGCTCCTTATGGTGTCAGGTTTTGATCGCTACTTCCAAATCACAAAATGTTTCCGCGATGAAGATTTAAGAGCAGATCGCCAGCCTGAGTTTACACAAGTCGATATTGAAACTTCGTTTATGTCTGAAGAAGATATTATGACGATCGTTGAAACCATGATTCGTGAGATGTATAAAAAAGTGGCTTCGATTGATTTGCCATCTCAATTCCAACGTATGACTTATCAAGAAGCAATGCATAAATATGGCTCAGACAAACCTGATATGCGTGTGACATTAGAAATTACTGAATTGACTGATGTTATGAAAGATGTCGATTTTAAAGTATTCTCATCGGCAGCCACCATGAAAGGTGGTCGTGTTGCAGCACTAAGAGTTCCAAATGGATCTGCCATTACACGCTCTGAAATTGATGCTTATACAGAATTTGTCAAAATCTATGGAGCTAAAGGTTTAGCTTACATCAAGATCAACGATATCAATGAATTGAATGAAACAGGTCTTCAGAGTCCAATCGTTAAAAATATTCATGTCAATGCTTTGAAATCTATCATTGAAAAAACGGGAGCGCAAAATGGCGACATTGTTTTCTTTGGTGCTGACAAAGAAAAAGTTGTAAATGAGGCTCTTGGCGCATTGCGCCTTAAAATTGGCCATGAAAAAAATCATGTCGATGGAAGAGCATGGGCACCTTTATGGATTGTTGATTTTCCAATGTTTGAGCACGATGAAGAAACAGATCGATGGGTCGCAATTCACCATCCTTTTACAGCGCCTAAAGAAGGCCATGAAGACTTACTAGCGACTGATCCTGGCAAATGTTTATCTAAAGCCTACGACATGGTCATCAATGGTTGGGAAGTAGGTGGCGGCTCCATTCGTATTCATGAAGAAAAAATTCAATCTAAGGTATTTGATGCTTTGAAAATTTCAAAAGAAGAAGCTAAAGAAAAATTTGGATTCCTTCTTGATGCTCTTCAATATGGCGCACCCCCTCATGGTGGTCTAGCATTTGGTCTTGATCGACTCGTCACATTATTAGCAGGCGCTGAATCAATTCGTGATGTGATAGCTTTCCCTAAAACACAACGCGCTCAATGTTTACTTACTAAAGCGCCTAACGTGGTTGATGAAAAACAACTTCGCGAACTTCATATTCGTCTTCGTACACCACAAACTACAACCTAAAAAATAAGTTCATGATTTTATCCATCAATCACATTCAGCTTGTTGCAGAAAAAGATTTGGTGATTCAGTTAAGAGATTTTTACTGTGATGTTGTTGGTTTAACTGAAGGATTTAGGCCAGCATTCGAACGCTTTGGCTTTTGGTTATATATAGGAGATAAAGATGTCCTTCATCTCATTACACCCAAAGAAGGAGATGGTCGCTCCTCACAAAAATCTTCTTTTGATCATGTTGCATTTAAGACTGCCAGCTATCAAGAAGTTTTAAAAAAACTTAAATCGTTCAATATTTCTTTTGAAGAGAAACCAATCCCTGATATGAGAGCCCATCAAATATTTTTACGCGATCCCGCGGGTAATCGTGTAGAGCTTAATTTTGAGGGCGAAGATCGCTAATCTTTTTTTTATAAGGATATTTCATTATGAAAAGCTACCGAAAAGAACTTTGGTTTAATGCGCCGTCCCGAATGCATTTCACAAATATCACGCCTGATATCAGAGAATGTTTGTCTGAAAGCGGTATTAAAGAAGGTCTTGTTCTAGTAAATGCTATGCATATCACGGCAAGTGTGTTTATTAATGATGACGAATCGGGTTTACATCATGACTATAAGGAATGGCTAGAGGCGATAGCCCCTCATGAGCCTGTTAATCACTATCGTCATAACGATACAGGCGAAGACAATGCAGATGCGCATATCAAGCGACAAATTATGGGTCGTGAAGTGGTTGTAGCTGTAACTTCTGGCAAGCTTGATTTTGGACCCTGGGAACAAATTTTTTACGGTGAATTTGATGGGCGACGAAAAAAAAGAGTCCTTGTTAAGATTATTGGTGAATAAATAGATTAAATTCAAAACATAAAAAAAGCACCCCGAAGGGTGCTTTTTAGTTTCTAAACTACTAAGAAATGAATCTTAGAAGAATAAGATCGCGCCTAGAGAACCGACGTTGTTTTTGTTTTCTTCACCAGCATGCTTTTTAGAAGTTAAATAACTATTTTACAAAACGAACCCAATTTTTAAGGGGTAATTATTGTTTGACGTAAGCTTCTAGCTCTTTGATTAGGTTTTTTTGATACACAATCATTTCTTTAGCTACATCACCCAAAGACAACATACCAATGACCTTTTGGCCATCCGTGATCGGCAAGTGACGAATATGATTTTCGGTCATAAGCGTCATCGCTTTTTCAAAGGTATCTTTACTTTGTCCCACTAATACATTTTTAGTCATCACTTCTTGAATGGCAGTGACTTTAGATGACTTACCTTTAAGAACAACTTCACGCGCGTAATCACGTTCTGAAAAAATACCGACCATTTTGTCTTGGTCCATCACAATGAGAGCACCAATCTTATATTCAGCTAAGATAATCAGTGCATCAATCACGGGACGGTTGGGGGCAATACTAATGACTTCTTTATGCTTTTTATCAGCAATAAGTTGAGCGGCTGTTTTCATAAGACACCTCTTTCGAAAAGCTTAAGATCTTAAAGATACACTTTATAATAATGTCACTATATTAAACAAGTATAAAAATGCTTCTTAAAAAAAATCAAGGCCTGATGGCTTTCTTAGCTCTCATGCTTTTGTGCCTTATCTGGGGTTATAACTGGGTAGTGATGAAAAATGCCCTCCATTTTGCAGGCCCTTTTGATTTTGCAGCGCTCAGAACTATCCTAGGCGCACTTTGTTTATTCATCGTGATGCTTATCTTAAAAAAACCTTTCAAAATTCAAGAAATTCCAAGCCTAATTGTTTTGGGCCTCCTTCAAACGGCTGGTTTCACAGGACTTTTAGTATGGGCTTTGGTCGAAGGTGGTGCCGGCAAAACAGCGGTGCTTACTTATACGATGCCTTTTTGGACCATGCTTTTGGCGTGGCCACTTTTAGGCGAAAAACTAAGTGGTTGGCAATGGCCTGCAGCTTTCTTTTCATTGATGGGCATTTTATTTATTTTAGACCCGCTTCATTTAGGCACCGATTTATTCAGTATGGTGTTAGCGATTGTATCTGGGATTTCATGGGCACTTGCCGTGATCTTGGCTAAAAAACTTCAGGCTCGATCCCCTGATCTTGATCTTATTTCCTTGACTGCATGGCAAATGCTTTTTGGCTCAATACCTATTGTCATCTTCGCCTTAATGACGCATACGACTTCGATTGAATGGAATAGTTACTTTATAGGCGCACTCATCTATAACTCAGTCTTTGGGAATGCCATTGCATGGTTATTATGGTTATATGCATTAAGACATTTATCAGCAGGCATAGCCACCATGACTACGACAGTCTGCCCCGTTATTGCGGTCATAACATCATCGATTGAGCTTCATGAATTCATTAAACCTTTTGAATTTGTAGGTATGTTCTTCATTGGCATATCTCTTTTAATGATTTCTTATGACCGTATTAAAAGGCACCAAGAAGGGCTTGTTCAGCCATGGCTTAAAAATGAACCCATGATAAAATCAAGGCATAGAAAGGGTTAAGCATGGCAGGACATTCCAAATGGGCGAATATTCAACATCGCAAGGGTCGCCAAGACGCTAAGCGCGGAAAAGTATTCACAAAAATTATCAAAGAAATTACAGTGTCAGCAAGACTCGCCGGTGGAGAAGTGAACTTCAATCCGAGATTGAGAGCTGCTGTGGCACTGGCTAAAGAAGAAAATATGCCACAAGACAATATCACGCGTGCCATTAAAAAAGGTACCGGTGAATTAGAAGGTGTGAGTTACGAAGAAGTAAGATATGAAGGTTACGGCATTGGTGGGGCTGCCATAATTATTGATTGCTTAACAGATAATAAACAGAGAGCTGTCGCTGATGTGAGACATGCACTCACTAAACATGGCGGCAATTTAGGTACCGATGGATCTGTGGCTTTTTTATTTAAACATTGTGGACGCATCTTTTTTGCCCCCGGCACAGATGAAAATAAAGTCATGGAAGTAGCCCTAGAAGCAGGTGCTGAAGATATTATCAATGATGAGGATGGGAGTATTGAAGTGATTACCCCTTCTCAAGAATTTATTCAGGTTAAAGAAGCGCTTTTAAATGCCGGTTTAAAAATAGAATTGGCCGAAGTCGCGATGAGACCTACATTAGAAAATGCTTTGAGTGGAGATGATGGTATTAGAATGCAAAAAATTCTAGATACGCTTGATGACTTAGATGATGTGCAGGAAGTTTATACCACCGCAGTGATTGAAGATTAAATACATCATTGAGTGATCCTATTATCATCCTTGGGATTGATCCTGGTCTAAGAATAACAGGATTCGGTGTTGTGGAAAAAAGTGGTGACAAGATTCGTTATCTTGGAAGTGGTGTAATAAAAACCGTCAGTGCAAAAGTTGATGCGCGTGATAGTTTGCCTGAGCGTATTCAAATTATTTTAGAAGGGCTCTTCGAAGTGATCGATGAATATAAACCAAAACAAGTCGCTATTGAAAAAGTGTTTGTGAACGTAAATCCACAATCCACGCTTTTACTGGGTCAAGCTCGAGGAGCTGCCATCAGCGCTGCAGTCATCAAAAAATTACCTGTCTATGAATACACAGCATTGCAAGTTAAAAAATCAGTAGTAGGTTCAGGACATGCCAAAAAAGAGCAGGTGCAAGAAATGGTCAAACGATTTTTAAAATTGCCCGAATTACCGCAAGCCGATTCTGCAGATGCGCTTGCATGTGCGATGTGTCATGCAAATGCTTATAACCAATTGCAAAGTATGGATGCTTTAAGTTACCGGATGAAAAAAGGTAGGCTCGTATGATAGGAAGAATTTCCGGCATTCTTTTAGATAAAACACCACCCTTGGCTTTAATTGATTGCAATGGTGTGGGCTATGAATGCGAAGTCCCTATGAGTACTTTTTATTTACTGCCTCAAGCAGGAGAAAAAGTCACATTACTCACGCACTTTGTCGTGCGTGAAGATGCGCAACTTCTATTTGGTTTTGGTACCAACCAAGAACGTTTAATGTTTAGACAGCTTTTGAAAGTGAATGGTATTGGAGCTAAGTCCGCACTTGCTATTTTAAGTGGCTTATCCATTGATGAATTGATTCAAGCCGTGTCACTTCAAGAAGCAGGACTCTTAACCCGTGTACCCGGTATTGGTAAAAAAACAGCCGAACGTTTACTGTTGGAATTAAAAGATAAATTCACACTTGATTCAGCGCTAAGTATTAAGGGTTCTGGTATCACATCGATCAGCCAAGATGTTCTCAATGCGCTCATTGCATTAGGCTACAATGAACGCGAATCTTTAAATGCAGTCAAAAGTTTAGATATAAATCTCACTGTGAATGATGGCATTAAACAAGCTTTAAAATATTTATCTAAAGGCTAATGAAGACGCATGATTGAATCTGATCGTTTTGTAGCAAGTACCGTGAATGAGCCTGTTGAGGAATCAATTGAGCGCGCACTTCGCCCTAAAGAACTTCAAGAATATGTTGGCCAAGAAAAAGTCAGAAGCCAATTAGAGATTTTTATTTCGGCGGCTAAAAATAGAAACGAAGCACTTGATCATGTATTACTTTTTGGACCTCCCGGTTTAGGTAAAACGACTTTAGCTCATATCATTGCAAAAGAGATGGGTGTGAATCTTCGCCAAACATCAGGTCCTGTTTTAGAAAAAGCAGGCGACCTCGCAGCCCTTCTTACCAATTTAGAACCCAATGACGTTTTATTTATTGATGAGATTCATCGCTTATCCCCTGTCATCGAAGAAATCTTATATCCCGCGATGGAAGATTACCGACTTGATATTATGATTGGTGAGGGTCCATCGGCTAGATCGGTGCGACTTGATTTGCCACCTTTTACATTAGTGGGTGCGACCACACGAGCAGGCATGCTCACCAATCCGCTCCGTGATCGTTTTGGTATTGTCTCTCGATTAGAATTTTATAGCGAAACGGAATTAGCAAAAATTGTTGATCGCTCATCCAGTCTTTTAGAAGCTGATATTGATCCTTCAGGCTCATTAGAAATTGCAAAACGTTCACGAGGCACACCTCGTATTGCAAACCGTTTATTAAGACGTGTGCGTGATTTCGCACAAGTCAAATCCAATGGGAAAATTACAGCGTCAATTGCAGATGATGCACTCAAGATGTTGGATGTGGATTTATTAGGGTTAGACGTCATGGATCGAAAACTCCTCCAAGCTATTCTAGAAAAATTTAATGGTGGTCCTGTGGGTATTGATAATTTAGCCGCAGCGATTGGTGAAGAGCGGGAAACCATTGAAGATGTATTAGAACCCTATCTTATTCAACAAGGTTACCTCATGCGAACCCCGCGCGGACGTGTCGTGACAAATGCGACGTATCTTCACTTTGGTATGAAACCACCTTCACAAGAACCCACTGATACCTTATGGCAGGAATAAAAACTTTTTCGTTGCCTGTGCGTATTTATTTCGAAGACACCGATAGTGGGGGGGTCGTTTATCACTCTAACTATTTAAAATTTATGGAGCGCGCTAGAACGGAATGGTTGAGAAGTGTTGGCATTGACCAACACCATTTAAAACATCATGACCATATTATGTTTGTGGTGCATCGCATCGATATTCAATACAAACTTCCTGCGCGTTTTAATGATGATTTGATCGTTAAGAGTGAGCTTAAAGATATAGGGTCTAGCAAAATTGAATTTAGACAAATGATTTATCGTGAAAATGAAATGTTAATTGATGCAAGTGTCGATATTGCTTGTATTGATAGTGAAAAATTTAAACCCGTCAGAATCCCATCCACCGTTAAAGAAATTATGGAGTCTTTATGAATGTAGTGAATGATTTATCTTTTTTAAGTTTGATTACAGGGGCAACCATTCCTGTTCAGCTCGTCATGTTAATTTTATTAGCAGCTTCTGGATTTTCTTGGTGGTATATCTTTATTAAAGTCTCTGTATTAAAGAGCGCAGAACTCGCAGTGGATGAATTTGAAAATACATTCTGGACAAGTGGGGATCTTAATAAACTTCATGACAGCATTCATAGTGGCCGTATTAAGAATCAAGGCCTAGCAACAATTTTTGAAGCAGGCTATAAAGAATTTAATCGTCATAAGACATCAAAAAGTGATATGAGTGACGTGATTGAAGGAGTGCGACGTGCTATGCGCGCCACTTACAATCGTGAACTTGATTTTTTAGACGCCCATTTACCTTTTCTAGCATCGGTAGGATCGGTAAGTCCTTACATTGGTTTATTTGGAACGGTATGGGGCATCATGAATGCCTTCAGAGGACTCGCCAATGTGGCGCAAGCAACGCTCACTCAAGTAGCCCCTGGTATTGCAGAGGCATTAATCGCAACAGCGATTGGTTTATTTGCAGCGATTCCTGCAGTCATTGCCTATAACCGTTTTGCAACTTCAGTGGATCGTTTATCGGTGAGATATGAAAGTTTCATGGAAGAGTTTGTCAACATCCTACAAAGAAAAGGATAAGTGATGCGTAAACGTCGCTTAATGAATCAGATCAATGTGGTGCCCTACATTGATGTAACTTTAGTTTTACTTGTTATTTTTATGGTAACAGCCCCCATGACGAATCCAGGTGTCGTGGAGCTTCCTGAAGTAGGTGAAACATTAAAACAAACAGGAGCACCCATCGTGATTACCATAAAACTTAATAGCACCATTGAGATTGAGGGCGAGAGTTATACGCGCGATCGATTATTAAGCCACGTGCAGTCTTTAATTAAAACAACGCCTGATCGAGCACTTGTGATTGCCGCTGACAAGAATGTGAAATACGATGAAGTCATAAGTATCATGGATCTCTTAAAACAAAATAATGTATCTAAAGTGGGCTTACTTCTTAAGCCACAAAAATAAATTTAGACGTGATTAGACCTCAAGAAAAAATCATAGCAAGAAGAGCTGCGGTCTATGCAGCAAGTGTCCATATTATTTTAGTCGCGATCATGATTGTCAGTTTTGAATGGAGAGTAAAGCTACCCCAAGTAGCTGAAGTGGAATTATGGGATTCAATCCCTGTACCAAGTGTTAAGGCAGTTGACACGCCCCCTGTTGAAAAAAAGATTGAGCCAGAACCGCCAAAGCCTGTGGCTAAACCATCTAGGGTAGAAGAAATTATTAAATCACTGACAAGCGATAAGGCCGAAATTAGCTTGAAACAAAAAAAAGAAGAAGAGGATCGTAAAAAATTAGAAGATCAAAAAAAGAAAGATGATTTGAAAAAAATTCAGGAAGAGCTTTTAAAGCAAGATCAATTGGCTAAACTTCAACAAGAATTATTACAAGATAAATCAAAGCCTTCATTAAATCGTCATGAAGACGTGAAACAATCAAATGCTAATCCTACCCAAGGGGGTGCTAAATTAGGTGAAATGGATAAATATAAACTATTGATTCAAAGAAAAATTCAACAGAATGTGAATAAGCAGTTATGTGGTTCAAACCCTGTGGAGCTTCAGTTTGAAATTGGATTAATGCCTACAGGAGAATTGATTGGTAACCCTAAAATGTTAAAATCAAGTGGTATTCCGGTATGTGATGAATCGGTCGAGCGTGCTATTTTTCAATCACAACCATTACCGGTACCCACAGATACCGATTTATTTTCGAAATTTAAAAATTTAAAACTTAACTTCAGACCCAATGAAAAAATATAATTTACTTATGTTAAAAACATTCAAAACATTTATTGCTCTAATTTTGTTTGTCTTCATATCTTCTAGTGCATTTGCGATTGAAACGATTGAGATTTCTGGAGGTGGAACTAAGCAAATTAATATTGCAGTTATGCCTTATAAAGAAATAGTGAGTGATAAAGCCAATAGTCGCATGCATCAAATCATCGCAGCAGATCTTTATCGCTCGGGATTTTTTAGATCTTTAAATGTAGATGGTTTGATCAACAAACCCTCAGCTCTAAGCGAAATAAATTATTCGGAAATGAGTGCCATTGAAGCACAAGTGATGACCCTAGGCCAGGTAGAGATCACCAATAACCGTATGAAGGTGAATTGGTTTTTAGTTGATACCAATAAAAAAACGATTTTAACCACTATGGAATATTCAGGTCCAGTAGCACAATACCGTGCCATCGCCCATAAAATTTCTGACACCATTTATGAAAAGTTAACTGGCATCCCGGGAGTCTTTAGTACCAAAATTTCGTACATCACAAAAAATAAAGGCCGCTACTCTTTAAATGTGGCTGATGCAGATGGATTTAATGTGCAGTCGGTAGTGGGTTCTCCTCAGCCTATTATCTCTGCGAGATGGTCGCCAGATGCCACAAAAATTGCTTACGTATCTTTTGAAAAGAAAAAACCTATTATCTATATTCAGTCTTTAGTGACAGGACAAAGAACGGTCTTAGCTAATTTTAAAGGTAATAATAGCTCCCCCTCATGGTCACCTGATGGTAGACGTTTGGCCATTGTTCTAACCTATAACGCAAACTCACAAATTTATCTCATTGATGCTGATGGATCTAATTTAAAACCACTTATCCAAAGCACGCACATTGATACTGAGCCAGTTTGGTCGCATGACGGACGTTTGATTTATTTCACATCCGATCGCGGCGGTCGCCCACAAATTTATAAAGTCTCATCAAATGGAGGTGAGGCACAGCGTGTGTCGTTTGAGGGTAACCAAAATTTAAATCCTAACGTCTCCCCCGATGCCAAAATGCTTTCTTATGTGACGCAAGATGAAGGTCGATTTAGAGTGGTTTTACACGATCTACAAACAGGACAAATTACGAAAATTACCGATGGTCCTTTTGATGAAGCGCCTAAGTTTTCACCGAATGGGCATGTGATACTATATGCACATAAGATAAACGGATCGGGCGAACTTTCTACCGTATCGATTGATGGTGTGGTTCGTCAATCATTTAATATTAATGCTGATGATATTAGAGAGCCCGCATGGGCGCCTTTTGTAAAATAAATTAACTTAACTGGAGATTTGGAAAATGAAAAAGTCACTATTTCTTGCATCATTACTATCATTATTTTTGATAGGCTGTAGCTCAACACCGATTGTTGATGTATCAAAGCCTGCTGGCCCTTCTGCATCTGACGATGAAAAAGATCTCGATTTAGCAAGCTTGCGTGATCCAAATAACATCTTATCTAAACGTAGCATCTACTTTGACTATGATAAAGATGCGGTGAAAGCTGAATATAAAGACCTCTTAGCAGCGCATGCTAAATATGTGGCGTCACATCCAAAAGCCAAAATGACGTTAACTGGTAATACGGATGATCGTGGCTCACGTGAATACAACGTTTCACTTGGCCAAAAACGCTCTGTGTCGGTTAAGAAATCTATGAATGTATTAGGCGCGCAAGATGCACAAATCGAAACAGTAAGTTTCGGCGAAGAGCGTGCGGATACAAATTGTAAAGATGACGCATGCTATGGAAAAGATCGTCGCGTCGATATCTCTTACGAAAAAGAGTAAATAGCTAAGCTTTAATGAAAAAACTTATTCTTTTAGCATGTTTATTTGTCGCACCTTTACATGCTGCACTCTTTGAAGATACGGACGCTAGAAAAAAACTTCAAGAGATGCAATTAAAAGAAACTGAGTTGGAAACGCGTATTGTCAATCTTGAGGCTGTCATTAAAAGTGGCAGCCTCAACGACATGTTGAATCAAATCGAATTATTGAAACAAGATGTTTCTAAATTACGTGGTGATATGGAAACGTTACGTCATTTAAATGCTACGGTTGAACAACGTCAGAAAGATCTTTATCAAGATTTGGATGGCAGACTTCGAAGAATTGAAGAAAAGTCAGCCGGAAGTAACGCTCCCCCGTCTAATAAAGTTCCAGAAATACCCGCAACTCCTGAGGTCAAAGCGCCTTCGGATCAAGAGGTTTACGATCAAGCAAGCGCACTTTTAGACGGCATGAAAAATAAAGAAGCTTTCCAAGCCTTTACTGATTTTATTAAGCAATTCCCCAACAGTGCATTATTACCGGATGCTAAATATAGTTTAGCTAATGCACAATTTAATTTAAAAAATTATAAAGCAACGATTGGTACTTATCAAAAATTACTCGATCAGCATCCTGATTTTGCAAAAAATCCAGAAGCTTTATTAGGTTTAGCCAATGCACAAATTCAATTAGCACTTATCCCTGAAGCAAAAAAAAGCTTGAAGGATTTAATTAAAAAATTTCCTAAGAGTGATGTAGTTCAAAATGCACAAAAGCGCTTAAAAGTTTTAGAAAGTATCAAGCCCTAAAATTTTTACATCTTAATTTCTTTAGCCTTAAATTCTTAACGTGACACAACTTAAAATCTTTGAAATTTTTTATTCACTGCAAGGTGAATCTTCCCGTATGGGATTACCTACAATCTTTATTCGCTTAAGTGGCTGTCCGATGCGATGCCATTATTGCGACACGGCTTACGCTTTTCAAGGTGGATCGATGATGAATATCGAGGACATCATGGCATCCATCAAAAAATATGATACGCGCTATGTCACAGTGACAGGTGGGGAACCACTGGCACAAAAAGAAGTAATCCACCTTCTTAAAACTTTGGCTGATAACAATTACGAGGTGTCGATTGAAAGTGGCGGCGGACTTTCTATTAAAGAAGTGGATCCGCGCATTAAAATTATTTTAGATATCAAAACGCCCGAGTCAGGTGAAGAGAAAAAAAATCACTGGGAAAATTTAGATATGATTAGTTCAAAAGATGAAATTAAGTTTGTACTTTGTAGTCGTGAAGATTATGACTGGGCTAAAAAAATACTTGATCAATATAAACTCACACAAAAATGTAGCGTCTTATTTTCCCCTGTCTATCAAAAATTAGATGTCACTGATTTAGGAGATTGGATTTTGAAAGATCAACTGCATGTGCGCATGCAAATTCAATTACATAAACTCCTTTGGGGAGAAAAACCTGGTGTCTAAAGCCGTAGTTCTTTTATCAGGGGGCCTCGATTCAGCCACCACGTTAGCGATTGCGAAAAAAGAAGGTTATGAATGTTATGCCTTGAGTGTCAATTATCACCAGCGCCATATTGCGGAACTCGCTGCGGCTAAAAAAATTGCTATGCAATTTAAAGTGAAAGATCATAAAACGGTTGAGATGGATTTAAGTTGGATGCTTACTTCTGCACTTACCAATCCTGATTTAAAAATGCCGACTGAATTAACTTCTCATATTCCGATTACCTATGTTCCTGCGCGTAATACTTTAATGCTCACTTTGGCGCTAGGTTGGGCAGAAGTCATCGGTGCGCATGATATTTTTATAGGGGTTAATGCCGTCGACTATTCAGGTTACCCTGATTGCAGGCCCGAATACATTGAGCAATTTCAGAAAATGGCTAATTTAGCGACTAAATCTGCTGTAGAAGGCCAAAATATTCAACTTCACACTCCGTTGATTCATCTATCTAAAGAAGCCATTATTCTTCAGGGTATGAAATTAGGTGTGGATTACGGTTTAACTGTCTCGTGCTATCAGGCTGATCAAGTTGGTCATGCATGTGGCGTCTGTGATTCGTGTCGTTTAAGGCAAAACGGCTTTAAAGCGGCCGGAATTGAAGATCCCACCTCTTACCAATAGACGAAAAGAAGCCTTAAATTCTTGTCTTTAAAGTGATTATGCTTGCCAAATATGCCAAAAATAGCGTAAAATCCGCCCCTTTCTTAAGAAAATTTTTAACTAATTGAAGAGTGTAAATTATGGTAATTATTCGACTTTCTAGAGGCGGTTCAAAAAAGACCCCATTTTACAATGTAGTAGTGGCAGATTCAAGAAATCGCCGCGACGGACGCTTTATTGAGCGTATTGGTTTTTATAACCCAATGGCTAAGATTGGCACCGAAGCACTTCGTATTGATAACGAACGTGTGACACATTGGAAAGGTCATGGCGCACTTCTCTCAGATTCAGTTCACCGTTTAGTTAAACTGCATGCAAAAGGCCCAGAAGCAATCGTGGCTTTAAAGAAAAAAGACGCAGATAAAGTAGAGTTGAGAAAAGCTAAAGAAGCCGCTAAGAAAGCAGAAGAATTAAAAGCAGCGATGGAAGCTAAAGAAGCAGAAGAAAAAGCGAAGGCAGCAGAAGCTGCAGCAGCGCCTGCAGCAGCAGCTCCAGAAGTAACAGCCGAAGCAGCTCCAGTTGAGGCAGCTCCAGAAGCGGCCCCAGTAGAAGCCGCAGCTCCTGAAGCAGCTCCAGCTGAGGCGACTGAACCACCAGCTGAAAGCGCTTAATGTTTTGATTCACTTGTTGATACAAGTGATATGAGTGAGAGAGAAAAATTTATCATGGCACGCATCAGTGGGCCATATGGTGTCAAAGGTTGGATCAAGATCCAGCCCTTCACGGTAGATATCAATCAACTTCTGAACAAAAAAGAGTGGCTTATTGGGGATGAAAAATCATCCATAAGTTATCCGATCGAAACATCCAAAATACACGGCAATAGTATCGTTGCTAAGTTAGTAAATATCGATGATCGAGATGCAGCATTTGGGTTAAGAAATAAAACAATTTTAATACCCAAGCATGAGTTACCCGCCTTAGAAAAGGGCGAATATTACTGGAATGATTTGATGGGACATGCCGTCATCAATCAGAAACAAGAACATTTAGGTGTTGTTCAAACTTTTCTGGAAACAGGAGCGAACGATGTCTTAGTCGTTAGGGGCGACAAAGAGTATTTAATCCCTTTTATTCCGCATGTAATTTTAAATGTGGATATGGAAAAAAAAGAAATTGAAGTCGACTGGGATAAAGATTTTTAAATGAAACCTTTATCTTTTGATGTGGTGACACTTTTTCCTGAGATGTTTCAAGCATTAAAGGATTTCGGTATTACCTCTCGCGCATTTCATGAAGCGTTTGTAGATTTAACATTATGGAATCCAAGAGATTTTACGAGTGACACACATCGTACGGTAGATGATAGGCCTTATGGCGGCGGTCCTGGCATGCTGATGATGATTGAGCCTTTAAAGAAGGCGATTGATGCGGCAAAAAAAGCGCAAATGAATAAAGGTATTCACGATGTGCGAGTGATTCATTTATCCCCAAGAGGATTGCCACTCACACATCAAAAAGTAATGGAATTATCAAAAACTTCAGGACTCATTTTTTTGGCAAGTCGTTATGAAGGGGTTGATGAGCGGTTGATTGAAAGTAGTGTCGATGAAGAAATTTCAATTGGCGACTACGTATTAAGTGGCGGGGAATTACCCACCATGGTGGTGATGGATGCCATTATTAGGCAACTACCAGGGGTGTTAGGTGATGATAACTCAGCCATTGAGGATTCGTTTGTGAATGGCTTACTTGATTGCCCTCACTATACGAGGCCTGAGGTGTTCGAAGGATCCAAGGTGCCGGATGTATTATTGTCGGGTAACCATGCTAGAATTAGCGCCTGGCGATTTCAGCAATCGTTAGCGTTAACCAAGGTCAGACGACCTGATTTGTTGGCCGCAAGGCTGTTGACTAAAGAAGAGACTCGGCTGCTTCAAGAAATTGATAAGCAGGAACAAGACTCTATATAACTAAAAGGAACGGATTATGGTAGATATTATTCAATTATTAGAGCAAGAAGAAATTGCTCGTCTAGGTAAAACCATCCCTAGCTTTGCACCAGGCGATACAGTCGTAGTGGGTGTAAATGTAGTCGAAGGTACAAGAAAACGTGTACAGCTTTACGAAGGTGTTGTGATTTCAAAAAGAAATCGTGGCCTTAATTCAGCATTCACTGTGAGAAAGATTTCATCAGGTGAAGGTGTTGAACGTACATTCCAAACTTATTCTCCACTCATCGCATCGATCGAATTAAAACGTCGCGGTGATGTACGTCGTGCAAAACTTTATTACTTGCGTGAGCGTTCAGGTAAATCTGCGCGTATCCGTGAAAAATTAGATGCACGCGAAAAAGAAATTATTCAAGATATTCCAAAAACAGAAACACCGAAGGCGGCAGCGCCTGAGGCGGCTCCCGATAAGGCAGCTGAGTAATTTAAAAAGCCCCGTTAAAGCGGGGCTTTTTTATTTGTGTTAATCTTTTTCTATGGCGAAGAAAATACGAGATCCCATTGTTATTTCTGATGAAGAAAAAAAAGTCATCGATCAATTTATTGATCACCTATGGCTTGAAGATGGTTTAGCCAAAAATACTTTGGAGAGTTATCGTTTTGATTTAATGCAGTTCTCCGAATTTCTAAATAAGAGTATTAAGAAAATATTATTAGAGGCTCATCAAAGTGATATTCAAGCTTATCTCGCTAATAAATTTAGTCATGTCAAAGCAAGAAGTATTTCAAGGCTGATCGCAACACTGAGACGTTTCTATCGATATCACTTACGCGAACGTCATATCAATGAAGATCCTACCCTTCATGTGGAAGCCCCAAAGTTACCGAAATCACTTCCTAAAAGTTTAAATGAAACTGAGGTCGAATCTCTTTTAAAAGCCCCTCAAATTGAAACACCCTTAGGTCTTCGAGATCGCGCGATGTTAGAACTTCTTTATGCCTGTGGTTTGCGTGTGACTGAACTTATTAGTCTAAGAGTGACTGAAGTGAGTTTAAGTGATGGTGTGATTCGCGTCACAGGTAAAGGCAGCAAAACAAGATTAGTCCCTATGGGAGAAGTGGCTGTCGAATGGATTGATCGTTATTTAAAAGAAGCAAGACCCCATATTCTTAATCAGCATGTGTCGGACGATTTGTTTGTCACACAACGTGGAGAATTGATGACGCGACAATCATTTTGGCATTTAATTAAACGCTATGCATTGATCGCAGGCATTCAAAAAACATTGTCACCACATGTCTTACGACATGCATTTGCCACACATCTACTTAATCACGGCGCAGATTTAAGAGTCGTTCAAATGTTATTGGGGCATGCAGATATTTCAACGACACAAATTTATACACATGTGGCACGCGAGCGTTTAAAAAAACTTCACGAAACACATCACCCGAGAGGTTAAGGGCGACTTCCTTTTTCAAAGATGACACCGACAGCTTTCACTTGCGGCAAAATCTGAGGTTTTGAAATTTTAAGCTTCATCCAGGGAGACTTAAATTCTTTTTCTAATGTTTCAATAATGAGATGAGCTAAAGGCTCTAAGAGTTTAAATGTGTGACTTGATGTGATGGATTTAATGCGCTCAGCAACGATGCCGTAATCAATTGTATCTCCAATTAAATCAGAAGTCGTTGAGGCTAATTGTGGCAAAGCCATTTCAAGATCAATCACCAATATTTGAGGCATTGCGAGTTCCCAATCCGAGACACCAATAATGGTTTCAACTTTCATCTCTTCTATAAAAATAAGTGGGGCCGTCATGAGCGCTCCAAAAAATTGTAAAATAGAGGTTTCATTATAAAGTGATTTTCAAATGATGAACGTGATTTACATTCTTTTTAGTTATCTCATTGGCGCTATTTCATTTGGCATCGTGATGAGTCATTTATTTTCTTTGCCTGATCCTCGCACGATAGGCTCAAAAAATCCAGGCGCCACGAATGTGTTACGAACAGGAAAAAAATTAGCCGCTTTATTAACGCTTCTAGGTGATGCTCTTAAAGGTTCTTTGACGGTCGGCTTAGCGCAATATTTTGAATTGTCTCCATTGATGGTGGCACTTGTTGCAATTGCCACACTCATAGGACATATTTTTCCTATTTATTATGACTTCAAAGGGGGTAAGGGAGTTGCAACGGCTGCAGGTATTCTCTTTATGTTTTCTTGGGTAATGGGATTGACTGTATTGGCTATATGGTTCGCTGTGTTTAGCATCTGGCGTTATTCATCTTTGGCGGCCATCATTGCAGGAAGCCTGTCTCCTGTGATGGGATTTTTTTATGCAATTGATTTTTATCAATTGATTGCATCGTCCATCATTGCACTGATTTTAATTCTTCGTCACATTGATAATATTAAACGCTTAATCAATGGCACCGAATCAAGTTTTAGAGATAAGAAATAATTTTTTAAGCGAGTTGCCATCTGGGTTTAACTATAAAACTAAGATCACGTTTTAAGGAAGTTTCTAATCGCATCGCACCTGCAAATGCAATCATGGCGCCATTGTCTGTGCAGAATTCTAAGCGCGGAAAAAAAACTTCATAATTTTTTTTAGATAATTCAGTTTTTAATTTTTCACGTAATTGCTTATTCGCACCCACGCCACCTGAGACGACGAGATGTTTCAAGTGTGTTTGATCGAGCCCTGCGAGACATTTTTTGCTTAAGACGTCAGTGATCGCTTCCTGGAATGCAAAAGCAATATCAGCTTTGATTTCATCTGTTAAATTTTCTTGTGCGCGGATTAAATGCAACACTGCCGTTTTTAATCCACTAAAACTAAAATTTAAATCTTTGCTATGCATGAGCGGTCTCGGTAAATCAAAACGAGACTTTCCTTTTTCAGCTAAAAGTGACAAAGCCAATCCGCCTGGGTAACCTAAGTCTAATAATTGTGCTGTTTTATCAAAAGCCTCTCCTGCGGCATCATCTAAAGTGTCACCAATAATTTCATATTGATCGATTTTTTTCACATGGATAATTTGCGTATGACCCCCAGAAACTAAAAGGGCTAAAAAAGGAAAAGTGGGCGGATCTTTTTCCAATAAGGGCGCTAATAAATGTCCCTCTAAATGATGAATCGGAATCGTAGGGATTTGAAGTGCAAAGGCTAGGGCTTCAGCGAGCGAACTTCCAACCAATAAAGCTCCAGATAAGCCAGGGCCTTGTGTATAAGCAATGGCATCCACATCTTCTTTTTTAACCCCTGTCTTTTTAAAAAGACTTTCAAGCAAGGGCAAAATAAGCCTAATATGGTCACGGGAAGCTAACTCAGGGACTACGCCGCCATAAGCTTCATGAAGGTCGACCTGAGAATGAAGGATATGACCTAAAAGACCTTTTTCATTGTCAAAAAGGGCGAGTCCAGTCTCATCACAGGAGGTTTCAATACCAAGTACCAGCATGGGTTTAAGGCTCAAAAAAGATTGATAAATGAGTAGATTAGCATTAAAATAACGGACTTTTCCGAAATTCCATTTTGGGAAAACACACAAAAACGCATTATTTAAAATAAGAGAGTTTAATGTCAACAGTACGTGTAAAAGAAAACGAGCCATTCGACGTAGCACTTCGTCGTTTCAAGCGCTTAATTGAGAAGACCGGTCTTATCAACGACTTACGTGCGCGTGAGTTCTATGAGAAGCCAACTTGGGAACGTAAACGTAAAGCTGCTGCGGCAGTGAAGCGTCAGTACCGTCGTCTTCGCAATCAAATGCTCCCCCCAAAATTATTCTAATTTTTTAAGATGTCCTTAAAAGTAAAAATTACTGAGGACATGAAGGATGCTATGCGCGCTAAAGACGTCGTTCGTCTTGGCACAATTAGACTTCTTCAATCAGCTATTAAACAGCGTGAAGTCGATGAGCGTATTGAATTGACGGATCAAGATGTTATGGCTGTCATTGAAAAAATGTTAAAGCAACGTCGTGATTCCATTGAAGCCTACGAGTCTGCAAAAAGACAAGATTTAGCTGATGCTGAAAAAGCTGAGGTGGTAATCTTACAAAGCTATCTTCCGCAAGCGCTAAGTGACGAAGAAGTGAGTGCCATTTTAGATGCTGCGATTAAGGCCGCAAACGCCACAAGCATTAAAGAGATGGGTCAAGTAATGGCGATCGTCAAACCTCAAGTGGTGGGTCGAGCAGATATGGGTAAATTATCCGCCCTCATCAAACAAAAGCTTGGTTGATAGTCTCCCAAAAAACTCAATATAAAAATTTAAAAAAATGATGAAGGGGCTTAAGGCTCCTTTTTATTTTTAAGCTATGATTAAACGCATATGATTCCAGAGTCGTTCATCCAAGAACTTTTAAATCGTGTCGATGTGATCGATGTGATTGATAAAAGTGTACCTTTAAAAAAAGCCGGTAGTAACTATGTGGCTTGCTGTCCTTTTCACCAAGAGAAGTCGCCTTCATTTACGGTAAGCCCTTCAAAACAGTTTTACCATTGCTTTGGCTGTGGCGCACATGGCTCAGCTTTAAGTTTCTTAATCGAATATCAAGGCATGAGCTTCGTGGATGCGGTAGAAGATCTTGCTAAGTCAGTTGGTTTAACTGTGCCCCAAGATTCACAAAGAATTTCACCCGAAGTTAAAGAAAAAAATTTAGCGCTTGGTGAAGCTCTAGAGCTCGCGTCTCAGTATTATCAAAGTGCGTTAAAAAAATCAGAACGTGCGATTGAGTATTTGAAAAAACGTGGACTTACAGGGCAAATCGCAAAAACATTTCAATTAGGATATGCCCCCGAAGGTTGGCAAAATTTAGAAAGCGTTTTTAAAAAATACGATGATGAAGCGCTTAATATTGCGGGTCTCGTCTTAAAGAACGATCAAGGTAAACGCTATGATCGTTTCCGTGATCGCATCATGTTTCCTATTCATAATATGAAAGGCGAAATTATTGGATTCGGTGGGCGAGTGATCAATCCCGAGGATACGCCTAAATATTACAACTCACCTGAAACACCACTCTTCCAAAAGAGCCAAGAGCTCTACGGCCTTTTTGCAGCGCGTCGATCGATTCGCGAAAAAGGTTGTGTCCTCGTAGTAGAAGGTTATATGGATGTCGTAGGTCTCGCACAATTTGGTGTAACGCATGCGGTTGCAACATTGGGTACCGCCACATCTGCATTCCATATTAAAAAGTTAATGCGTCAAACTGATACGATTATTTTTTGTTTTGATGGTGATAATGCAGGACAAGCCGCAGCTTGGCGCGCCATGATGAATGCACTTCCGAGCCTGAATGATAAAGTTGTTTTGAAATTTTTATTTTTACCTGAAGAACATGATCCTGATAGCTTTATTCGATTGCATAGCAAAGAAGCTTTTGAATCGATGATGCAAGAAGCGATGCCTTTGTCGCAATACTTAATCCAGCAATTAACTGAAAAAAATCATTTAGCGACTCAAGAAGATAAAGTGAAATTTTTAAATGAAGCAGAGCCTATCTTAAAAGAGATCACAGCACCTAAATTAAGCTTACTTTTACGTAAACGTTTTGCGGAATTACTTCATTTGAATGATAAAGAAATAGATCAATTGCTTCATGTGGCACAGCCTCAATTTCAAGCCAATAAATCCTATGCTAAAACAAAGGGAAAGCTTCCAGCATCAGTCAAACGTCAATTTATTTTGCTTCTCATCTTAAAGCCCCAGCTGGCCATGAGCGAAGATTTAGCGTTGGCTCAAACAGAATCTTTTGAAGATGATTTACTTAAAAAAGTCTTAGAAATTGCCTTAAATCAACCTGAATCGAAACCTTCTTCAATCCTTCATGGTCTTAAATCACAAGTAGATAATGTGGTGATGGACTTAGTCAATGAGGAGCTTACACACTTTGATGATCAGATCCATTTTGAGTCTGAAATTGAGGGGGCGAGAAAAACTCTCCTTGAGCAGGGAAAAGCGTCTAAAACGAAGGCTCATTTTAGCGCTTTGAAAGACAAACCTTTAAGTAGCTTAACAAATGAAGAAAAAGAACACCTTAAAACGCTTACCCAAAGACCCAAAACACCCCCTAAAACTTAAGCCTTTCATTGACCAAAAAGGCCCTTTTTGGTACACTTGAAGGTTACGCGTTTATTTATATTTTGTTGATTTATAAGGCAAAATAAGCCCTAACAAGAAGAGGTAGAGCATGGCCAGACCAAAAAAAGACCCGTCGCAAAAAAAGAACCCCAAAATGAAAGATTTCTATGGAAATGCGAATGACGCAAATCCTCAGGCTATCGAAGAGCGACGTGCCCGTCTTAAAACCTTAATCGTCCTTGGTAAAGAGCGAGGCTATGTAACTTTCGCTGAAATCAACGATCACTTACCTGACGAAATTCAAGAGTCAGAACAAATTGAAGGCATTGTGAGCATGATCAACGATATGGGGATCATGGTGTATGAACAAGCGCCTGATGCAGAAGCGCTCCTCATGGCAGATGTGCCACCTCCTGTGACAGATGAAGAAGCGGCTGAAGAGGCTGAGCAAGCCCTTGCTACTGTGGATTCTGAATTTGGAAGAACAACCGATCCTGTGCGCATGTACATGCGTGAAATGGGAACTGTCGATCTATTAACGCGTGAGGGCGAAATTGAAATTGCAAAGCGCATTGAAGACGGTTTAAAACACATGGTGCAAGCAATTGCAGCCTGTCCTACAACTATCACTGAACTTCTTGCGATGGTTGATAAAGTTGAATCCAATGAATTAAGTGTCGATGAAGTGGTAGATGGTTTAATCGATGTAGAAGTCGAAGCGCCGATCGTGGCTGCTGAAGCCGAAGAGGAAGTCGAAGAAGATATTGATGCAGAAGAAGATGATGATGCAGATGGCGCCAAAGCCGCTGCGATTTCAGCTGAAGCACTTGCCAAATTACGTGAAGAAGTTTTAACGCGTTTTGCTGCGATTAGGAAAACTAATCAGAAGATGAATGATATTCGTCTTAAAAAAGATATTGACGATCCTGCGTATAAAAAACTTCATGAATCTGTTTTAAAAGAACTCATGGAATTTAGATTTTCAGCCAAACAAGTAGAAGCTCTTTGTGACTCCGTTAGAAATCGCGTGAATCAAATTCGTATACACGAAAGAAAATTGATGGACTTCTGTGTCGAAAAATCAGGCATGCCTCGCACACATTTTATTAAGAGCTTTCCCGGTAATGAAACGAATCTCAATTGGCTTGTCGATGAATTAAAATTAGATAAAGCTTATAACGCAAAATTAGAACGCTTTAAGCATTCCATCGTAGACCAGCAAGATCAATTGATTGCGATTGAAAAAGAAGCAGGTTTATCGATTAAAGATTTAAAAGAAATCAATAAGCAAATGACGACAGGTGAAGCAAGAGCTCGTCGTGCAAAACGCGAAATGATTGAAGCTAACTTACGTCTTGTGATTTCGATTGCAAAAAAATACACCAACCGTGGCCTTCAATTCTTAGACCTCATTCAAGAAGGTAATATTGGTTTGATGAAAGCCGTCGATAAATTTGAATATCGTCGTGGCTATAAATTTTCAACATATGCGACTTGGTGGATTCGACAAGCGATTACGCGTTCTATCGCCGACCAAGCAAGAACAATTCGTATTCCAGTGCATATGATTGAAACGATTAATAAGATGAATCGTATCTCACGACAAATTTTACAATCCACAGGTGCTGAACCTGACCCATCAGTACTCGCTGAAAAAATGGAAATGCCTGAAGATAAGATTCGTAAGATTTTAAAAATTTCTAAAGAGCCTATTTCGATGGAAACACCGATTGGTGATGATGAAGATTCTCATCTTGGTGACTTTATTGAAGATGCAGCAACATTAACCCCGATTGATGCAGCTGTATACGGATCACTGCGTGATGTGACAGCAGAAATTTTAGAGTCTCTGACACCACGCGAAGCTAAGGTCTTACGTATGCGTTTTGGTATTGAAATGAATACAGATCATACGTTAGAAGAAGTGGGTAAACAGTTTGATGTCACGCGTGAGCGTATTCGACAGATTGAAGCGAAGGCTTTGAGAAAATTGAGACATCCAACACGCTCAGAAAGATTACGTAGCTTTTTAGAAAACGGAAAAGAATAAATTAATCTATCAGAGGGCCTATAGCTCAGTTGGTTAGAGCAGAGGACTCATAATCCTTTGGTCCCTGGTTCGAGTCCAGGTGGGCCCACCAAATTAGAATTAAAAAGTAAGTAAAAAGAAAGGTAACAATATGACAAAAGAAGTGGTATTAAAATATTTACAAAAACACGGACAAAAAATTGATCACGAGATCGTAAAAGATACAGGGATTGATTTAAAAGAATTAAGAAAAACTATTTCAGAATTACAAAGCAAGAATTTAATTCAGACATGTACCATTATTCAACATGGCGCCAAAGGTAAACTTGTTGAAGGTATTCAGTGTCGTATCGCAGGCTACACACCGCCAGCAGCGCCAGGTAGAAAAGCACCTGCTGCACCACCTCAGTAATTTGAATTAAATCTGACGCTCGACTTCGTCGATAATTGTGGAAGGTTTAATTTTTAAAGCGGTAGCTAACTTAAATATCGTATAGAGACTTGGGTCTTTATGGCCCATTTCTAACTCGCTGATATAAGCTCGAGAAAGACTAGATTCAATTGACAAGGCTTCTTGCGTGAGTTTTTTGCTAAGCCTTTTTTTTCGAAGAATGATACCGAAGGTACTGTCTATTTTGGAAAGTCTGTTCACTTTGTCACTATGCATTATTTTAAAAAATAATTCTGTCATTCTTAGATGACATAGTTTGAAGTGGAAGTTGCAAAGCCTTTATAAATGCAACTTATAGGTGGAATTGGGGGGGGCGAGAAATTAGATGTACTACTTAATTTGCTAAATATGAATACACATAAATTATTTTCAGCTGAACTTAACAAAGCATTGAGACTTAAATACAAATCTAAAAGTATTTCTGCGTTTTATTTTGCGACTCAGTTTAATAAACAATGTAAAAAAACCTCACTTCATATTTCCCAAGAGTCTGCAAGAAAATGGCTTAAAGGATTGTCATTTCCAAACCAAGAAAGAATCATGGTTCTGATTTTATGGTTGAAGCTTGATAGCCGTCTTTTTTACATTGAAGATCTTCAGGCATCAGATGCAGATGATAGGAGTCAATCTATCATAGCCGATCAGGCAAAAGTTTTAAAAGAGACACTCATTAAAATGACCACAAAGCTTTTGGAGCTTATTAAGACGATTCGTTAATTAAAGGTTAATATATTTATATGAAGATTTTCATTTTAATTGGTATTGCTCTCGTATTTTATTTGCTTAGAGCAAATGTGATGGCAGCACCTATTTTAAAGATTGGTGATGACGCACCAACTTTTACACTTCCAGATAGCCAAGGCAATCAAGTCAGTTTGTTTGACTTCAAGGGCAAATGGGTTGTTCTATATTTTTATCCGAAGGATGATACGCCTGGATGTACTAAGGAAGCTTGTCAGTTTAGAGATGATTTTAAAACGCTAGAGGCTTTAGGCGCTAAAGTCATTGGTGTAAGTATTGATGATAGCTTTTCTCATAAGAAATTTGCTGAAAAATATAATTTACCTTTTCCTCTTTTGTCAGATACCTCAGGGGATGTTGCCAATAGCTACGGCGCATTAAACAACTTCTTAGTGATTAAGCTTGCTAAAAGATATACGTATCTAATTAGCCCACAAGGCAAGATTGCAAAAATTTATCTGAGCGTAGATACCTCAAAACATAGCCAAGAAATTATTGAGGATTTAAAAGTACTTAAATAAAAAAAATTAAACCAAGAGTAATTGATCAATTTTTTCCGCTAATTCAAAATCTTTATCTGTAATGCCTGACGCGCTGTGGGTATGAGTTCTGATGATCAGTTCATTATGTTTAAATACGAGTTCTGGATGATGATTTAATTGGTTCGCAATTTTTGCAATTTCATTCGCTATGCGAATTGACTCATCAAAATTCTGCGTTAAGAATTTTCTTTCAATTGAAGGAAAAATATAAGACCAGGACGTACATTTAAGCGTTAATTTATCTTCTATTTCTTTTGCGTTGTAAGCCATAGATTACCTTATTTGGTGGTATTTGAGTTCTGCAAGATCAATAATTTCTAAAGCTTTTTCATGTGTGGCCTCTAAAACGACAGGAGGTGCGATACCTTCTTCTAGAGCCTCAAGCCATCGGTTGGCACATAAACACCAACGATCTCCCTTTTTAAGTCCCATAAATTCATATTCAGGCCTTGGGGTCATTAAGTCATTACCTTTTAATTGAGAGAACTGGAGGAATTCTTGGGTAACTTCTGCGCATACCGTGTGCTGGCCGATATCTTCGGGGCCTGTCTCACAACATCCATTTCTGGTGAATCCTGTGATAGGGTTTAGGTTGCACACTTCTAATTTTGTGCCGAGAACATTTTTAATTGTCATTTTTTAAGACACCACTATGAACGATATTTAAATCTTAGAGTCACATAGACTATGAAACATACGATAAGTTTATTTTTATTGCTCATTGCGACACAAGCAGAAGCAATCCCCACTTTTGAAAAATTATTAGAGCTTAATAATTCAATTGTAGTTGTTAATGTTGATTTTCCCGATGGCTCCTCAGGTACTGGAACAGGTGTTGTTGTAAGTAAGGAATATGTTGCAACTGACTGCCATGTGATAGCGAATACATTGGGCGCCAATATTTCTAAATACGATAATGCATATAAGCCAATAGCATTTAAGGCTGATTGGAAACATGATTTATGTTTATTAAAGTTTGAAGAATTACCATTTACGCCAGTCCCTCTTCGCGATAGCCAAACACTCCAATATGAAGAAGATGTATTTAGTGTGAGCTATCCAAACGGGAGTAATGTGCCACAGCCATCTTATGGCTCCGTTAAGGCGATGCATCGCTTAGATAGTAGTGTCATTATTAGGTCAGATGCGGCCTTTGCTCTTGGTTCAAGCGGGGGTGGCCTATTTGATGAAAAATATAATTTAATCGGGATTACGACATTTAAAAGCCCAGGGCCTCAAGGATTCTTTTACAGTTTGCCGGTAGAGTGGATTAAAAAGCTTATGAAGGAGCCTGATGCTAAATCACTTAAAACTTTAGATATTCCTTTTTGGGCTATGCCATTCGATCAAAAGCCTTATTTTATGAAAGTGGTGATTCCTTACCAAAATAAAGAGTGGGATGCGCTAAAGTCCATTTCAGATTTGTGGATTAAAGAAGAGCCGAATTCATCTGATGCTTGGTATTTTTTGGGGCTAGCTGGCCAAGGAAAAAAAGATCTTAAAGCTGCTAAAGAAGCATTTTCCAAGGCTGAAAGAATAAATCCAAGACATGTGGATGCCATGATGGGGTTAGCAGACATTGCTGAATCTGAAAAGGATTTAGTAGCGCTACAAAACATTCAAAAAAAGGTCAATCAATTAAATACAAGTCTCGCAGAAGTTATTTTGAATAAATTAGATAAGTTAAAGTAAGATTTCGTATCTATAAACTTTAATAAAATATTTCATTATGTTAAAACAAGCTCTATTACTTTCTGAAAAAGGGTTCCTCCCAGACTCACTCATCCGCTTTGGAATCAGACAGCTTCTAAAGAAACGCCTTGATGAAATCAGCAATCAAGATGCAGAAAAATCACAAGATTTAAAAAGTGTGTTTTTGAAAAGCATGGATGAATCCCCTATCGCTTTAGTTCCCCATCTTGCAAACAAACAACACTATGAAGTGCCGTCTTCTTTTTTTGATTTTTGTTTAGGTAAACATAAAAAATATAGTAGTTGCTATTGGGATAGCCAAACGAATCATTTAGATGATGCAGAATTTAATGCGCTGAATATCAGTGCCAAACATGCCGATTTAAAAAATGGACAAACTATTTTAGAGCTTGGATGTGGCTGGGGATCTTTAACGCTTTTTATGGCTCAGAAGTATCCGAAAAGTCGAATATTTGCGGTATCTAATTCAAACAGTCAAAGGGTTTTTATTGAGACTGAGGCGAAAAAAAGAAAGCTTAATAATATCCATGTCATCACATGTGATATGAATCGATTCCAACCTAAAAATTTTAAGATTCCAAAAGCTTTTGATCGGATTGTCTCAATTGAAATGTTCGAGCATATGCGAAATCATAGAAAGCTTTATCGAATGCTTCATGATTGGTTAAAGCCCGGTGGAAAATTCTTTATGCATATTTTTGTCCATCAACATACACCTTATGCATTTGAAGTTAAAGATAAAGATGACTGGATGAGCAAATTTTTCTTTTCAGGCGGAATGATGCCAAGTGATGATCTGCCGTTACATTTTCAAGAGCATTTAAAACTGAATCAAAAATGGTGCTGGGATGGAACCCATTATGAAAAGACAGCCAATGCATGGTTAGATAATATGGATAAGAAGAAATCAGACATTTATCCTATTCTTAGAAAAACATATGGCAATCAACATGCGACGCAATGGTTTAATCGGTGGCGTATTTTTTATATGGCCTGCGCTGAATTATTTGGATATCGTGATGGCCAGGAGTGGTGGGTTACGCATTATCAATTTGAGAGACCAAAGAAATAAATGAAATTAATTAATTTTGTACTTTTTCAGCTGGGCTGGTTTATCTCGGTATGGGGAGCTGCCAATCAAAAGCTACCTTTATCTATGATGGTCGTAGCTTTGATTTTATTGGCTCATATTATGCAAGCCTCGCGAAAAAAAGAGGCCACTATGCTGCTATTTATCATCATGCTATTGGGCTCGATATTCGATCAGTTACTATTAATTACAAATTTAGTAACCTATCAGAATCAATTCTTTGATACTCTCGTACCTGTTTGGATTGTCGCTATGTGGGGATTATTTGCAACCACACTCAATCTCTCCTTGAGCTGGCTTAAATCTAATAGGGTACTAGCTGTTTTATTTGGATTTATCGGCGGCCCTGTAGCTTACTTTGCGGCAGAGCAGTTAAATGCGGTTCAACTTACAAATCATTTTTCAATATATGCGCTAGCACTTGGCTGGGCGATCTTAACCCCAGTTTGTTTGCTTATTGCAGGAAAGTGGAATGGATTTCGCACATGATCTATTTAAATGCATTAATTATTAATGTCTTATTTGCATACCTTGGCTGGCTTATAAGCCTTAAAAAAAATAATGTGACTCATGTTGATATCATGTGGGGTTTATTTTTTGTCCTTAATGCGATTTATTTTTACACAGCATTTACACCGTCATTAAGATCTGCTCTGGTTCTTTTGTTAGTTTTTCTGTGGGGGGCTCGCCTTTCGATTTATCTTACGATAAGAAATTGGGGAAAATCAGAAGATGCGCGTTACTTAAAAATTCGAAAAAATAACGAACCCAATTTTAGAAATAAAAGTGCCTATATTATTTTTGGACTCCAATCTATTCTTTCATGGATTGTGGGATCGATTCTTTTTATTGCAATAGAAAATGACCATCCTTTAATTTGGTTCGATATATTAGGGTTTTCAATAGCATTATTTGGGATTGTTTATGAGTCAGTCGCCGATTATCAATTAATGCTATTTAAGAGCAACATAAAAAATCACGGAAAGCTCCTGCAATCGGGGTTATGGAAATTTAGTCGGCATCCAAACTATTTTGGTGAGCTTCTAGTATGGTGGGGCTTTTTTATGACAACCCTTGCCACAGGGATTCATTTTAATTTGATAGCGCCACTTCTTATGACCTTTTTGATATTAAGATTTTCAGGTGTGACACTTCTTGAAGCTAATCTCGTTAAAAAATTTGATGGGTATCAAACTTACAAGAAAAAAGTAAATACTTTAATTCCTCGATTCTGGAAGGCATAATATGCGATATCAATATTCCCTACTGGCAGCATTTTTTTTATTATTGAATGGATGTATGACTCAAGCCCCGATCAAAACAGTTCCTGAAGTAAACTTAAAGTCATTTATGGGGCCATGGTTTGTTATTGCACACATTCCAACCTTTATTGAAAAAAATGCATTTAATGCCATCGAGTCATACGAATTAAACGAAGACGGTACGATCGGCACAACCTTCACTTTTAATGAGGGATCTTTGTCAGGACCTGTTAAAACATATCATCCTAAAGGTTTTGTGATGAAAGGGTCTGGCAATGCCTTATGGGGCATGCAATTTATATGGCCTATCAAAGCACAATATAAAATTGTTTATTTAGATCAAAATTACCAAAATACGATTATTGCTAGAGACGATCGGGATTACGTGTGGATCATGTCTCGCCAAAAAAAGATAGATCAAGATACACTAAAAAACCTAGTCAAAAAAATTGAAGATGATGGTTACGATATTAAGAAATTACGTTGGATTGAGCATTCAAATTAATAATGAGTCAATTTTTTAAAAAACTATTTTTTTGGTTTGATAATTCTTTTCTTGAAGAAAAGTACGCATCAATTACAAATGGCAAGGAGATTGATTGGATGAGAGTTATTCCATTTATTCTTCTTCATTTGTCTTGTTTATTAATCTTCGTCGTAGGTTTTAGTTGGATTGCTTTTATAGTATGTATCTCTCTTTTTGCCATTCGCATGTTCGCGATCACAGGTTTCTATCACCGTTACTTTTCTCATAAAACTTTTAAGACCTCCCGTTTCGTTCAGCTTCTTTTCGCTATGATTGGTGCTACTGCAGTTCAAAGAGGACCTCTCTGGTGGGCAGCGCACCATCGCGGTCATCATATGCACTCAGATACTTCTGAAGATAAGCACTCACCAAAAGAGCACGGCTTTTTGTGGAGTCATATGGGATGGTTTTTAACTAAATCAAATTTCGTGACTAATACGAAATTTATTCGAGAGCTCATAAGATTTCCAGAGTTGCGAATCATTGATCGGTTTGATCTTTTAATGCCTTTAGCATTGTCGATTGGCTTATTTATTGCTGGTCATTACTTAAATCAATATGAGCCGCAATTAAATACGAATGGATTCCAATTATTCATTTGGGGATTTTCACTCTCTACAGTGATGCTTTATCACGCCACTTTTTTAGTGAATTCAGTGGCACACCAATGGGGAAAAAAAAGATACGAAACTAAAGATACGAGTCGTAATAATTTTATTATTGCAATTTTGACGTTTGGTGAAGGCTGGCATAATAATCACCATCACTATCCAGGCTCTGCAAGGCAAGGTTTCTATTGGTGGGAAATAGATTTAACTTATTACGTTTTGAAATTTTTAGCAATGATGGGAGTGATATGGGATGTGCGCACGATTTCTGACAATATCCGAGAATCTAAAAAAATAGAACATCTTCATCATTAGCTATGAAAATAGCAATTATAGGATCAGGTATCTCTGGCAATACACTTGCTTATCATCTAAATTCGAATCACCACATTACGCTATTTGAAAATAACTCAAGAGTAGGTGGGCACTCACATACCCATGACATCGATTTATTTAATCAAAAGTTTCATGTAGACACAGGTTTTATTGTCTTTAATAAAAAAACCTACCCACATTTTTTAAATTTATTACATGAGCTTCATGTGCCATATGAAAATAGTGCTATGAGCTTTAGTGTCAAAGATAGTCAAAAAGATTTTGAATATAATGGAACAAATTTAAATACACTGTTTGCGCAAAGAAAAAATCTTATAAGTCCTACATTTTATAAGATGATCAAAGAAATTCTTCGATTTAATAAAAAATCAACTTTACTTTTAAATAGCAATCAAGAAATAAGTTTAGGTGAGTATCTTGATCAAGAAGCCTACTCTGATTTTTTTAAAAAATATTATATATTGCCGATGGGCTCTGCTATATGGTCCTCTAACTATAAAACCATGGTGGAATTTCCCGCAAAATTTTTTGTACGGTTTTTCGATAATCATGGCATGTTGAATGTCAATGATAGGCCCCAGTGGCTAACTATCACGGGTGGTTCAGTCAATTATGTAAAAAAGTTAACTGCATCTTTTGCAAGTAAAATTAAGCTCAATGAAAAAATACAGTCTATCGATAGAAAAAGTGACCATGTGATTATTCAATTTCGAGACCGAACTGAAAAATTTGATTGGGTATTTTTTGCTTGCCATAGTGATGAAGCATTGAAATTAATTAAAAGCCCTACTCAAGATGAAAAAAGTATTTTAAAGGCAATACCTTACACAGATAATGAAGTCATCTTGCATTATGACGAGAATTTTATGCCAAAAAGAAAGCTAGCTTGGGCGGCGTGGAATTATCATATCAATCAAAATATTCATTCCCCTGTGTCTCTGACATACAATATGAATATATTGCAAAATCTAATTACAAATGTACCGATTTTAGTGACATTAAATCCGCAAGAAAAAATTAATAAGAAGAAAATTATTAAAAAGCTTTCCTACGCCCACCCACAATATAGCTTGCAAAGTATAGTGGCCCAATCAAATTATCATCTGATTTCAGGAATAAATCGCACTTCCTTTGCTGGGGCTTATTGGGGGAATGGATTTCACGAGGACGGTGTCAAAAGTGCTTTAGTTGCGATTAAGCAGTTTAACGAGATACATGGATTTTAGAAATGAATGCCATTTATGAAGGTTCCCTCAAACATTCGCGGTCGAAGCCTAAAAAGCATACATTCGAGTACCGAATTCGTTTGCTGTATCTGGATTTGGACAATATAGAAACTATGTTTTCAGATAACTTCTTTTGGAGTTATAACAAATTTAATTTTGGCTGCTTTTTAAGGTCGGATTACTTTGGTAATAAAAAAATAAACTTAAAAAAATCCATACAGGATGAAATTAGAAAAGAGCTCAATTTTAATCATCATGGAAAAGTATATTTACTGACGAGCCCACGTTATTTTGGATATTGTTTTAACCCAGTGAGTTTTTATTACTGCTTTAATACAAAAAATAAGTTAGAAGTTATTGTGTCGCATATTACCAATACACCTTGGAATGAAAATCATGCTTATGTCCATGACTGCAGAAATGTAAAGACACCAATCAAAACTTTTGAATTTAGGAAGAATTTCCATGTATCGCCTTTTATGCCAATGGATATTCAATACCGCTGGAGCTTTAAAGAGCCAGGAGATAAGATAGAAGTGTCTATGAATAACATCCGCGAGAAAGAATTTATTTTTAATGCATCTATGCAGCTGCAAAAAAAACCTTTAACAAAGCAATCACTGAATTTTTTACTTTTCAGATTCCCACCTGAAACTTTTAAAACAATTCTATCTATTTATTGGCAAGCATTATGCTTAAAGGTAAAAGGCATTACTTTTTTTCCACATCCATAAATTTTTAATTATTTCTATGAAAAATCCATTACATCATTTAGCTAGATCCCTTGTTTTTAATCAGTTAAAGAAAATTGATATAGGCTATATCTCTATTCAAGAAGGAGGAAAAAGTTTTTCTTTCGGAAATAAAGGAAAATTAAGTGCTCACATAACCGTACATGACCCCAGATTTTACGGGGCGCTAGCTTTTGGTGGCTCCATTGGTGTGAGCGAGGCTTTTATGCAAAAGTTTTGGTCTGTAAACGATTTAACTCAGCTTGTTCGTATTATGGCTATCAATCAAAATGCAATGGATCAATTAGAAGGCTTATTTAATGTTTTTTTAAAGCCAATGCTTAAAGCGCTCCACTATTTAAATCAAAATTCAGTTAAAGGAAGCCGCGTTAACATTTCTAAACATTATGATTTGGGCAATAACTTTTTCTCACTTTTTTTAGATGCAACCATGATGTATTCATCCGCTGTGTTTAAAAATCCTCATGACTCCCTTCATAAAGGATCCATTTATAAATTGGAAAAGGTATGCCAAGGGCTTGAGTTATCCTCTCATGACCATGTGATTGAAATTGGTTCTGGCTGGGGAGGTTTTGCTATTTATGCTGCACAAAATTATGGATGCAAAGTCACGACTACAACTATTTCAAAACAACAGTATCTCTATGTAAAACAAAAAATTAAAGATTTAAAATTAACGCATAAGATTAACGTGTTACTTTCAGATTATCGGCATTTAAAAGGCCGTTATGACAAATTAGTATCTATTGAAATGCTAGAAGCTGTGGGTTATCAGTATTACGATACTTATTTTGAAGTATGTGCTCATTTATTAAAAGCTAATGGTATTGCATTCATACAAACCATTACGATTGCAGATCAACGCTATGAAAAAGCTAAGCGATCTGTTGATTTTATTCAAAGATATATTTTCCCGGGTAGTTGTATTCCCTCTTTGACAGCTTTACAAAATAGCATTACGCAATCCTCAGATTTAAAAATTTATAATGTTCAAGATATTGGTGATCATTACGCTAGAACGCTGGCTTTCTGGAGAAAGGCTTTTTTTGCAAATATCAAAGAAGTAAAGGCTTTAGGGTTTGATGATGTATTTATTCGAATGTGGCACTTTTACCTGGCTTATTGTGAAGGCGGATTCAAAGAAAAAGTAATCAGTGATATTCATCTTAAATTAGTGAAACCAGGATATCGTGGATAATATAAAAGTCTGTTTTCTTGTACTTTTATGCATTTGAGAGCATTATATTTAGATAAATTTTGTTGCAATTTTAAGGGAAGTAAAAGTGATGAAAAATATAGTTTTTTCAATATTATTGAGCTTGGTAAGCGCTTTCGCGCCTTTGGGCGTTCACGCTGAAACACCTAATCATCTAGATGGTGTTATAGACAAATACTTTAAAGGTAAATCTTTAACCAAATCAGATGACATCACATTCGATGTCGCTAAAAGAGCGCTAGACGGAACCCAAGTTCCTTTTAAATTTACAGCAAATAAAAAATATAAAAATATTTCAGTGGTGGTTGAAGGTAATCCTCATCAATTACCAGGCATTGGATCTCTAGCCTTAACTATGCATCCTAAGGTGGCACCTTTCACTTTTGAAACTAATATCCGCATGGAGCAAGACAGTTATATTGATGTGATTGCTGAGGACGATGAGGGAAAGTTCTTCTATAATCAGGTTGCAATTCGATCAGCAGGTGGTTGTTCAGCAGGGATGATTTATGATGCAGATGCGGTATTAAAAGAAGTGGGTACCATGAAAGTATTACAAACTGAAACGAGAGCTTCAGTATTTATTAAACACCCCCAACATAATGGATATCAGGCTAATTTAAGTAACTACACAGGACTTTTTATTCTTCCTGAGTGGCATTTATCAAGCGTGGTAGTCAAAGATCAGGAAAAAGAAATATGGAGTGCAGAATTTGGTGGTGGCAGCACATCTGAAAACCCTTTCTTTGTTTTTGATTCCCCAAAAATTAAAGGTAATCTTCAAGTGCTTGCAGTTGACACTCAGGGTAAGCAATATATAGGTAAATAAATTGATGTAAATCAAAAGCTATAACTTTTGTGTTTGCAGTTTTTTGGTTTTAGTTTTAACGTTACAACGCATTTAAATTAAGGAGGGTATTTTGAAAAAATCTTTAGCTATATTAGCCCTGGTGATTGTGGCAGGCCTCGTCGGAGCAGTTCTATTCTATGGCAATAACTATAAGCATGATGATAGACCAGTGATTTTGGATTTAAAAAAACATAACGAAGTAATGAGTTCTTGCATAAAAACTGCATTAGAAAAACATCCTGGAGCAATTGTAGAAATTGAAATGGAAAAAGAGGATGGTCGACCTATATTTGATATTGATATTCAGGGCGCTGACGGTAAACGTTGGGAAATTGAATGTGATGCAGAATTAGCGACAATCATTGAAGACACTATAGATAAAGGTTAATTTTTTCTATAATTAGAAAAGCCACTTTGTAAGTGGCTTTTTTCTTTTATAATAAGCAGTAAATATATTTATGCTTAACAAAAATCATTTTAATTTTTTCATTGTAGCTATCGCTGCATTACTTTTAGGAATTGCAGTCGCTGGTCGTCATTATATCCCACCAGATGAAACGCGCTATTTATCTGTCGCCTGGGATATGTGGCTTCGTCACGATTTATTAGTGCCACATCTTAATCATTTACCTTACAGCCACAAACCACCACTTTTATTTTGGCTAATTAATTTAGGCTGGTATATTTTTGGAGTTAATGATTGGTGGCCACGTATCATTCCATTTTTATTTTCACTTGGCTCCATTTTTCTTGTTAAAAAAATAGCAGAAAAGTTTTGGGCAAAAAATAATTATGTAGGCAATACAGCTTCAATACTTTTACTAGCAAGTACTATTTGGACTGTCTATTCCTCAGCGCTCATGTTTGATATGATGCTCACTTTTTTCACATGTCTAGGCGTATTCGGTCTTGTAATTTCCTTAAAAGAAAAAAAATCACAAGGCTTCTTATATTTAGTGATTGCTTTTGCAGGGGGGTTATTGGCTAAAGGACCCGCTATTCTTTTACAGCTTCTGCCGCTTGCACTTTTAGCCCCATGGTGGTGTGATCAAAAAAATATGGAATGGAAATTATGGTATCGCTCTTTTGTAATTTCTTTTCTAATAAGCGTTGCCATACTTTTATGCTGGGCTATTCCAGCAGGCATTTCGGGTGGAGCCCAATATCAGCATGATATTTTTTGGGGTCAAACTGCTAATCGTATGGTGAATTCATTTGCACATAATAGGCCGCAATGGTGGTATTTGGCGATGGCGCCGATTCTTATTTTCCCTTGGTTTTTTGTGCCATCTTTTTGGAAATTATTATTTCAGCGCTCTTCTCGAAAAATGACTGAAGGCCTTCGATTTTCTATTGCTTGGTTTTTACCAGTTTTTATTGCGTTTAGTTTTATTAGTGGCAAACAGGTGCATTACTTGCTACCTATTTATCCTGCGTTAGCTTTAATGATTGCAAGTGAATTTGATCGCATTAAAAAAATAGCATGGTATGACCATGCTGCGATTGTTTTACCATTATTAATTTTAGGCGTCATATTTTATTATTTAAATGTAACGCATCGAATGCATGATATGGCTCCCTGGATGAGATCATTGCCAATTGAAAATAGCTTTATTTTGATATTAGGCGCTCTTATATTATTTTTTTGGAAGACGAATGAAAAGTTAGAATTTTTATGGAAATTAATTGTAGTAAATTTACTGATTACATCTATTCTTTTCTTGGGCGTAATTTACCACACAGGGAATGCTTATGATTTACGAGAAGTGAGTCGTACATTAAAAAATATAGAAGATAAACATTTGCCATTAGCATACTTAGGCAATTATGCAGGACAATTTGATTTTATTGGAAGACTTAATAACCCGCCAAAAGTTTTAATTACTAGCGAATTATTCAATTGGGCAAAAGAGCATCCAGAAGGGCGAGTCATTATTACTTTTGATGGTGAGCCCGATTTTGAAAAAATGAAACTCGAATATAGTTCATGGTATCGGGGAAGTTATATTGCGATATTCTCCTCAAATGATGTTAATCGCATTTGTAAACCACAACCGAAGCTTTGTATTGAGCATTAATTTGCACGCCAGAGATACCAGCTAGCTATAGTGCGGTAAGGTCTCCATATTTCACCAGTCATGAGTAATAGTTTTGGTTTTGGGAGAGTGTTTAGTCTTTTGAGAGTTTGGAAGCCCTTCTTAATGCTAAGGTCATGAATAGGTAGAACATCTAACCTCCCCAAATGAAATATAAGTAACATTTGTGCAGTCCATACGCCTACGCCCTTAATGGAAGTTAACCTTTCAATAATTTCATCATCATTTAAATACATAATTTCCTTTTCTTCAGGAATAATTTTATTCAAAGAAGCTTTAGCAATAAGGAGCAGTGTTTCTGTTTTTTTTTGGGAAAAGCCACTTCTACGAATGATTATGGGATCGGTCTTAATAAGCTCATCTGCTTTAGGAAAGTTACCTTTAAATAACGATAAGAATCTTTTAAAAATCGTTTCAGCCGCTTTGGCATGAAGCTGTTGATAGGCAATAGTTTTTAAAAGAGACTCATAGGGAGAAAGTTCTGATGATATTTTTAAATGACAAGGCCCCACTTTTTTTATTAAACATTCCCAATCTTTATCGAGAGAAGATAAAAACTCGACAGACTCTTTAATGTGAAGATCTGAGAGTGTTTTTATTACCAAGGAATTTTTTTGCCATCGTAAGCAATAAACTGGCCCGAAGTCTTTATTGAAAGTTTATCAATTTGACGTTTCATCCCAGTCACACTTTCTTCAGCGTCAATGAGACCATTAGCTCCTCCCATATCTGTTCTTACCCATCCTGGATGAAGCGTAATAAGACTCACGTCATAGGGTTTTAAATCAATCGATAAACTTTTCATGACCATATTAAGTGCAGTTTTGCTTGATCGATAAAGATATTCACCACCACCTGCATTGTCATCAATACTTCCCATCTTGCTTGTGAGTGATGCTATTTTTTTTAATTCACCTTTTTTAAGGTGGGGAAGAAAAGCTTTTGTCATTTTAAATGCAGCAAGTGTATTAATTTTGAAAGCATCAAGCCATGCTTCATAGTCAATATCATCGAATGAGCTATTTGGGTAAAGCCCCGCATTATTAATCAAAATATCAATAGGTTTTTTTAATGTTTTCGCAAGTTGATCAATTGCCAGAAAATTTTCGACATCAAGAGCTTGAATAGAAATATTTTCAAAAGAAGCTTGAAGTCGATGAAGATCATCATTCTTATTGATCTTTCTTGTGCATGCGATGACTTCATAGTCGTCTATAGCATACTGTTTGACGAATTCAAGGCCCAATCCCCTATTCGCACCAGTGATAAGAATCGTATATCTATTATTTGACATAATTAAAAATCTGAAATGATAAAGGTTTATAATAAATCAAAATCTTTAGGATGTATTGCCATGCTATTAAATAGATATTGGATAGTATTTCTACTCCTTATTACAAATTTAGTTTTCGCAGGTGAGTTCGGAAATTACTGCCTCTTAAGTTTATCTGAAGGACATTTCCTTAAAACTGACTGTTCAGTCAATGCAAATTATCAAGGTAAGGTTTATTGCTTTGGAAGCGAGATAAGTAAAGATATCTTTTTAAAAACACCAAATGACTTTATTAAGAAAGCTGAAGTTTTTTACGAAAAAAATAAAGAAATTGATCGTAAAAAGGTATCTCAAGAGGATGTACTGAAAGAAATCAAAAGTCCTGATTGTGATTTTTCGAATAAAGACTTAGGGTATCTTGATATGAATGGCTTAGACTTAAGTCACTGCAAAATGCTGAATACGAGTGTCTTTGGTGCTAATCTTATAGGTGCAAATTTAGCGAATACTAATATGCAAAGAGCTTATTTGAATTTAGCGCGCCTTGAAAAAGCAAACTTTTCAGGGGCTAACTTAACTGAAGCAACTATCTTTCAGGCAATTTTTGGCGACACTAATTTTAAGGGTGCTAATTTAACAAGGGCTCGTATGATCGGCACACTGGGCGCAGTCAATATGTCAGGTGCTACCATCAAAAATGGTCAATTTGGTTTGGATGTTGGCAATCAGCCGATGGGACAAATGAAATTTGATTCAGTGGGTGGTAAATTTTATAAAACAAATTTTGAAGGTGCCGATTTAAATATCGCGAGTTTTTTATTTGGCGATTTAAGAGAGGCTAATTTAAAAAATACGAATATGTATCGCGCTGATCTGAGTCAAGCAGACTTAACAGGGGCTGATCTTACAAATGCAAATTTAACTGATGCCATTGTTGATGGCGCGATTTTTACGAATGTTAAGGGTTTGTCAACAGTAAAAGGTTTTTCTACGGTCAAGGGTAAATGTCATGATTGCGGTATGCCTTAAATATTAGCGATACCTAAACTTATTCGAATAATAAAATATGCAATACGAGATTTTATTCTTTTAATTAAGTGTGATTTGTCCCAGTCTTTTAAGAGAATCTCAGTACCTCCCAATCGAATATCTTCTTCGATATTTTTCTTAAGTTGAGATGCAAAAGATTTATCCCAAATAAAAATATTTGCTTCTCGGGCAAGCAAAAGGCTGAAAGGGTCAATATTAGAAGATCCTATGGTCGACCAGGTTCCATCAATCACTGCCACCTTGCTATGCATAAAACTTTTTGTGTATTCAAAGATGGTAATACCTTCTTTTAAAAATTTTCCATAAAAGGCTCGTGTAGCGTTCGATAAGAAATAATCTATTTCGCCTTTTAAGAGAAGCGTTACCGATACACCGCGATGTGCCGCTGCAATTAAAGCCCTCTCAAATCTTTTGCCTGGAATAAAGTAGGCATTTGCAATAAGTATTTCGTCTTGAGCATTTTCGATAGCATGTAAATAAGCTTTTTCAATATCTTGTCTGTGGCGAAAATTATCACGCTCAATAAAATTAAGTTTTGTACCATTGGGATATTCCGCTATTTGTTTTTGGAAATTTTTTGGAGTAAATGATTTCTCTAAATGTGACCATGACACTCTTTTCCAAAGTTTCACCATACTTAGACTGATGAGATGAACGACAGGCCCTTTTAATTGCGCCGCATAGTCAATGCGTGGTCCTTTGCCATTGGGCACATGCATATCATCAATAATATTGATACCTCCGATATAGGCGATTTCATGGTCGATTAAAATCATTTTGCGATGAAGTCGTCTTAATGAAATACGCTTCATTTGATAAGGTGAAATTTTAGGATGGTAAAAAAGGAAGTGAATTTTAGAGGATTTGATTTCATTAATAACTTTTTGTGAGAGATCACGGCTTCCGAATCCATCAAGAAGCAAATAAACTTTAATCCCTTTTTGGCTAGCTTCTTTAAGCTCGGTTAAGATTTTCTTACCCGTCACATCATGGCTAAATATATAGGCCTCTATAAAAATACTTTTTCGGGCTTTTTTGATGGATTGAATAACAGCGGCAAAATAATCTTTGCCGTTTTTAAGCAATTCAATTTTGTTTCCTTTGATGTAATAAGGCATAGCGCTTTATTTTAAGGCATAAAAAAAGCGCTTGGGTTTAAACCCAAGCGCTTTTATATGAATAACTAATTCTAAGCTTAGTTAACTGCCGCTTTAAGCGCAGCACCTGCTTTGAATGTTGGAGCCTTACGTGCTGGTATTTTAAGTTCTTTACCAGTTTGTGGGTTACGACCAACTCGTGCAGCGCGTTTAGAAACTTTAAAAGTACCAAAACCGATGAGCGTTACTACGTCACCTTTTTTAAGTGCTTTAGTGATAGCTGCAAGTGTTGCATCAATCGCACGACCAGCGTCTGCTTTTGTTGAACCTGCTGCTTTTGCAACTGCTTCGATTAGTTCGCCTTTATTCATAATTCCTCCAAATGTAAATTAAGATATGTAAGACCATTGAAATGACAGCGTCATAGAAGGTCTAGGCGTACTTTGCATTGATTTTTAAGCCTTGTCAACAGTCATATTCAATTTTTTTCACAATAGATAAGGGTTCCGTCGATATCTACTTAATTCAAAATAAAGCTTTCTTTTCATTTGATTCTTGTTACAATATTCAAATGAAAAAAATTGTTCCTATTCGAGGCGGTAAAAGACCAGGCGCTGGACGAAAATCAGGCACCGGAAAATTTGGTGAGAAGACGACTTTACTTAGAGTGCCAGAAAGCCAAACTGCTGTGATTTCAAATATCCTAGAGGCTTACGCCAAAAGAAAGATCCAAGAAATTTCTAATGTGGTATCGATTGATTTGGTGAATGAGGCGATGACCAAAACTAAGATTCCTCTATTCGAGCATAAGGTGCCTGCAGGGCTTCCGTCACAAGCAGATGATCATGTTGAGAAAAGAATGGATCTTAATGATTATCTTATTCGAGAAGCTGATACGACCTTTTTTGTGCGTATTAAAGGAAATTCTATGGATAACGCTGGTATTCATGACGATGATGTCGTGATTGTAGATCGATCTCAAGAAGCTTCCATTGGCGATATTGTATTGGCATCATTAGACGGTGAATTTACCGTCAAGACTTTAGCTAAAAATAAAAATGGCTCCCCACGCTTGCTACCTGCAAACGAAGCATTTAGCCCTATTGAAGTTATAGAAGGGGTTCAGTTTCAAATATGGGGCGTCGTTACAGGCGCTGTTAGAAAATTTAAATAAGTCTATTTCAATTATAAGTTTTAGGATTCAGTTGAACATAACTTTGTTCAGGTTTGAGTTTAACTAGCCAGCCCTCATAAAAAATTTCACTAAGTTCGGGATGCATCACAAGTTTAAAAGGAGGCTTTCCACCTCGATACGTTAATTTTTGACCTTCAGTCATTACATATTTATCTTCTTTGCCCTTGCTGTCTAGTATACAAATCGTTTGTGGGCCTTTTGAGATAATGTGAAAGTAATCGCTAGGTTTCAGAGGGTCTGTAGGGGATGATATTTGTGTGATTGGTTTTGAAACCATTTGATCACACATTTTAATTGCAAGATCCTTAACATCTCTTTTATTTTCTTCTGTTTTTTTGATTTGTATAGGAAGCACTTCAAAGGATTCTGATTTTTGCTCGCCAGGTTTCATTTCATAAGTCGCAATATCATTTGGAAGGGATTCTAAATTAGGCAAATCAACTTCGCGCCCTTCAAAATTTTTGTGAGCGACAGCATACTTCTGATACACGCCAATCAAAAAGTTAGAAATAAAAAGAAAAGTAATGAAGTAAAAAATATAGCGCACTTTAATGTGCGTTTTTGCCCACAGAAAGAATAATTTTATTTTTAATAATAAAAGTATTTTCTTATTAGAGGGCTCTTCTGCGTCAACAACATCTTTGTCAATTTCTGGCTCAGGGAGCAGCAAAGACTTTGTTTTATTTTTTTTATGTTCAACGACCGCATCAAAATCTAACTCAAGAAAGGCTATATATTTTCTGACAGAAATTAGTTTGATTGGAGTAGATACAAACCCATCTGTCTTATTTTCTTCCATCGAGGTGATGTGTTTGCTACTTAAAGTTAACTGACGGGCGACATCCTCCACAGAAAGATTTAAATCTTCCCGCGCCTCTTTTAAAAGATGGCCATGAATAATAATTGAATCGTTTGACATTACATGACTTACGAAAGTAAAGATAAAATAGTATCCTAATAATAGTTTTTTTCAATCATTACTCACAGATATCGATAGCAGAGTAATGATATGATTTATCCAATTAACGCCAACCTGTGGAGCTTGCATGAAAACTGAAGAAATTTTAGAGAAAGTCGTATTTAAGAGTCGCTGGATACTGGCACCTATGTATTTAGGTTTAGTAGGTGGTCTCTTATGTTTGTTTGTAAAATTTGGACAAGAATTTTTTCATATAGTCATGACAGTTGTTGACACGCCAGAACGAGAAATCGTTTTGTCTATACTTGCTTTAGTTGACATGACGCTTGTGGCCAATCTTCTCATTATGGTTATTTTTAGCGGATATGAAAATTTTGTATCTAAAATTGATGTAGATAACCATGAAGATAAACCACATTGGATGGGTAAAGTGGATTATTCAGGACTAAAGCTTAAATTAATTGGTTCGATTGTAGCTATTTCAGCGATTGATCTTTTAAAAGCATTTATGCATGCATCTACACCAGGCCAGATATTAACGAATACGCAAATGGCTTGGATGGTTGGGATTCATATCACCTTTATTGTTTCAGGTGTTCTTTTTGCGATTATGGATAAAATTGCAGAAGATACACCGCATCATTAAACAAGATCGATATGAAGCTTTTTAAATCATCAGATGCGAATGATTTAATTCAACTTCACCAATCCAGTCAATTCGCCTTAGCAGAAAAAAAAGCGAAAGCTTTATTGGAAGATTTTCCGCAAGAACTAATTTTGCATAATGTCTTAGGCGTATCCCTAGAGGCACAAAAAAAATTCAAAGAGGCGGCAGAGAGTTATCGCAATATTTTAAAAATTCAACCTCAATTTGCAGAGATGCAATTTAATTTAGGTTCAGTCTTATACCAAATGGGTGATAGTGAAGATGCAATTCTTCACTATCAAAAAGCAATAAAGATTAAACCTGATCTAGTCGTAGCTTACTTTAATCTTGGCATTGCATACCAAAGCCAATCAGAATTTGACAAAGCTTTAAGTGCTTATCAAAGAGCGATCGAATTAGAGCCAGGATTCTATGAGGCACATGGCAGTGTCGGTGCTGTCTATTTGGTGCAGGGCGAATTTGATCAAGCCATTCAGTCTTTTAAGCAGTCACTTAAAATCCAAGATCACGCACGAGGTCATTTTAATTTAGGCAATGCCTATCGCAATCAAGGCCATTTGGAAGAGGCGATTCAATCTTACCGAAAAGCGTTGGAGAAGAATCCGCAGGATGCGGAAGTTTGCTCAGTCATCGGTGATGCGTTATGGCACCAAGGCGAAATTGCGGAAGCAAATCGCTGGTTAAGGGAAGCTGTATCAATTGACCCAGAAAACCCAATCGCTAATTACAATCTTGCAACATTTCTTCATGACAATAAAAAATTTCAGGATGCCTATGAGTTTTATAAAGCCTCTCAATTAAACGACTGGGAAGAGCGAGCTCTCTATTGTTTATACAAGACAAAACAATTTGATATCTTCGAAAAAGAATTAAGTGTCGCGATGGTTAAAAAAAATACCTCCCCACTTTTAGCAACTCTCTCAACCCACTTTGCAAAAAACTTTCATAAAAAAGATGAGTATAATTTTTGTCCAGACCCACTCCATTTTGCGTTTCACGGTCAAGTGGATGCATTAAAAGATCCCAAGGACAATTTATTACAATCTCTTTTAAATGATATTAATGAAGCTGATATTTCAGAGCGCATGCAAAGTCGTTTGGTGAATGGCACTCAGTCATCAGGCAATCTTTTTAAAAGGAAAGAGCCTTCATTTAAAAGATTGGCACAAGAAATTACATTGCTTATTAAAAAATACTATGACCACTATAAGCATGAAGATTCAATGTTCATTAAGGCTTTTCCAAAAACGATTGAGTTTAGTAGTTCTTGGTTTGTCAAAATGCAAACAGGCGGACATCTTTCATCACATATTCATGAGGAAGGCTGGATCAGCGGAGCTGTTTACTTATCGATTCCACAACAAAAAAAACATCCTGATGAAGGTGGTATTGAATTAAGTATTGATGGTGATGATTATCCGAGAATGCATGATGACTTTGAAAAAAAACTATACCTACCTCAGGTCGGTGATGTTGTTTTCTTTCCATCTTCTGTTTTTCATCGAACGATACCTTTTAGTTCGAATGAAGAAAGAATTTGTATTGCTTTTGATTTAAAACCTGCAAACTTTTAGCGTTGTTGCAATCGCAAAGACATTTTTCTTAAAAATTTCATCGCTACTTTAGGTTCATCAGCGAGCATCATTTCAAGATGCACTTTTGGAATCGCAATGATTTCAGATTCGTTAGACGTTGACATCGCGGAAGCAATGGTTGGAGTTTCATTTAAGACTGCCATTTCACCAAAATATTCATGCGCTTTTAAAGAGCGTATCACTCGACCGTCTTGAATTAAATTGACTGATCCCTGAACGATGAAATACACATTATGTTCGCGATTACCTTGCTCAAAAATCATTGCATTTTGCTTATATATTTTTCCGTAACGTGAAGCAAGATAATGAATGAAAGAGCTTGAAAGGGGAATTGAGTCATCAAATAATTTTTTTAATAACAGCATGTCTTTTTTGTGTAGTGTCGCCATCAACTCCACACCGATTAAATAAGAGGCAATATTCAGATATAACCAGATGAGTGAAATGAAAAGATTGCGCATCCCGCCAAAGAAGGTGCCGTATGAATGACTTAAAGATAAAAAGATATCGAACGTTGAGCGGAGCAGAAGCCAAAAAAAAGCTGTCAGTAACGAACCTAAAATAATATGTTTTACATCTACCTTAATGGGGAAGAAAAATCGATTAAAAAGAGACAGCGATAAAACAACAAACGAAAATGAACTCATAAAATAAATCATTTGTGAATTAACAAAGCTTAAATATTCACTAAAAAAGACGGCCGTTTTTTGCATGATCATGCCTGATAGCGTGAAAAGAAAGAAAAGAAAAAGAATGCCAATGATAGCGACGATATCTCGAATCTTACTTTTTAAAAATGATGGATTTTCTTCAGTGGCTGAAATAATAAGAAGGCTGGCGCGAAGCGAACTTGTGAGAGGTGTAGCTGCCCACAATAGAATAAGGGTACCTAAGATTCCCCATGCTTTGGTATGGCTTGATATCTTGAAGACTTCAAGCATAATTTTTTTACTTATTTGCGGCAAAAGATTGCTGGTGAGAAGTGCTAATTTTCCTAATGCAAATTCTGAGTTGACTAACCAATGACTTAAGAAAAAGAAAATGAGAAGGATCATTGGGATTAAAGCAAAGAGAGAAAAAAAAGAAAGAGATGCAGTTAAACCAAACACATTGTGTCGTTTACAACCTGCTAATGTTTCTTTCATCATAAAAACAGGAAGTGATTCATCTTTTTTTTGATAAAGATTTTTAAAAAGAGGGTGAAGTTTGATCATTACGATAATGTTCTGTAGCTATTTGTAGCTTTGATGAGTTCATGCGTCATAGATGTCTCAGACGCAGAGTGTCCTGCATCAGGCACCATAATAAAATCGGCATGAGGCATATGCTGATGAAGCTCGTAAGCCGTGATCGGCGGACATACCATATCGTAGCGCCCTTGAATGATGGTCGTAGGAATATCTTTTAATTTTTTAACTTCTTCTAATATTTTTTTCCCATCAATAAAACATTTGTCTTTGATGTAATGAAGTTGAACGCGTGCGCGTGCAATTTCATTTTGTATATCTTCATCGGTGTGCGTTTTATTTTCTTCTACTTGAGGTAGTAATTTTAAAAGACCACCTTCGAATCGATTCCAAGCAATAGAAGCAGATCCACTTATTTTTATATCGTTTGAAAATACAAGCGCACTATAATTTTTTATAAGATCATCACGTTGATGCTCTGGCAAGTAATGAAGAAGCGTTCGATGTGCTTCCGGAAAAAAAGCTTTAACCTCATCTAAAAACCAATCAAGTTCACTTATCCGACTTAAGAAGATGCCTCGCAATATAAGTGCTTTGACAGTTTGTGAGTATTGAGTGGCGTATGCCAGCGCTAAAGCGCTGCCCCAGGACCCGCCAAAAATAATCCATTGCTTAATATGAAGATGTTCACGAATGGCTTCCATGTCAGATATAAGATCTGCCGTGGTATTGCCATTAACTTCACCTAAAGGTTTACTTTGACCACATCCTCTTTGATCAAAAAGAATGATTTGGTAGTGCTTAGGGTCAAAAAACTGGCGCTGTTTTGTGTTAGTACCGCCTCCAGGCCCGCCATGGAGGAAAATAATCGGTTTTCCATGAGGATTTCCTGAAAGCTCGACATAAACTTTGTGCCCATGAGGCCGATCTATCCAAGTGGCATGATAGGGGGATATCTCTGGATATAAGGTATATAAAGAGTCAGTTGGCATAGGAAATTTTTGTCTTTCTTATTGATTTTATTAGCTATTTTAACAAAAATTGCTGAAATCAGGTTTTTTGTCAAAAAAGCCACAAAAAAGTGTTAACAAATTGTAACTAAATTGTTGCAATTTAAAAAAAAGAGGCATATATTACTATTCAAGCACAAGTCAAATTGTGCTGAAAGTAAGCCTTCGAAGCACCTTAGAGTCTTTAAAGCGAAACACTTTAAAATTTTAAAGTGACAAGAGAGTTTACTTCTTTTAAAACCCTTAGTAAAAACTATGGAGATTTATATGAAAATTAACAAAATCAAGTTAGCTCTTGGTTTAGTAGCTGGTCTATCAGTGGCAATGCCAATGATTGCTTCAGCAGCTGCTGATCAAGAAAAAGCAATTGCTAATCCTGATAACTGGGCAGCACCACGCGGTGACTACTCAAATCAGGCTTACAGCAAATTAACTCAAATTAACCAAGGTAACGTAAAAAACCTTAAAGCAGCTTGGACATTCGCAACCGGTGTAAACCGTGGTCACGAAGGTTCTCCAGTTGTTATTGGTAACATGATGTATGTTCATACAGCATTCCCAAATAACATCTACGCGCTTGACTTAAACGACAATCAAAAAATCGTTTGGTCTTACTTCCCAAAACAAGATCCATCAGTTCAAGCAGTTCTCTGCTGTGACAACGTTTCACGTGGTCTTGGTTATGGCGACGGTAAAATCTTCTTACAACAAAACGACGGTACATTAGTTGCTTTGGATGCTAAGTCAGGTAAAAAATTATGGGACGCTAAAATCACTGACCCTAAAGTTGGTGCTACAAACACAAACGCTCCTCACGTAATTAAAGATAAAGTTTTAACAGGTTGTTCTGGTGCTGAATTCGGTGTTCGTTGCTTTATCGCAGCTTATACTTTAGACGGCAAGTTAGCTTGGAAAGCTTACTCAACAGGTCCTGATGCTGAAGTATTAATCGGCAAAGACTTTAACAAAGACACACCACTTTACTCAGCATTATCAGTCTACGAAGACGTTAATGGTGGTAACAAACAAGGCGGTTCATTCAAGAAAATTGATACTGCTAAGTTAAAAGGCGGTGAAAAAGATCTTGGCGTTAAAACATGGTTGAAACCACAAGCAGTTAAAGATGGTTGGCAACATGGTGGTGGCTCTGTTTGGGGCTGGTGGCCATATGATCCAAAAACAAACTTAGTGTACTACGGTACAGGTAACCCATCAGTTTGGAATCCAGATGTACGTCCAGGCGACAATAAATGGTCTATGACTGTTTTCGCTCGTGACTTAAACACTGGCGTTGCACGCTGGGGTATGCAAATGACTCCACATGACGAGTGGGATTACGACGGTATTAACGAAGTGATCTTATTTGACAATGGTGGTAAGACATACGCATGGCACCATGACCGTAACGGTTTTGCTTATACATGGCAAGCTGACAACGGCGTTTTAGTTGCTGCAGAAAAAGTACATCCATTTGTTAACTGGGCAACTGACATTGACAAAAAATCTGGTGTACCTAACAAGTTAGCTACAGCTTCTACACACCAAGACTACAATGCTAAGGGTGTATGCCCAGCTGCATTGGGTACAAAAGATCAACAACCAGCATCTTACTCACCTAAGACTGGCCTTATCTACTCACCACTTAACCACGTATGTATGACATACGAACCAGTTGAGTCTAAGTATGTAGCAGGTCAACCATGGGTTGGTGCAACATTAACGATGTTTGCTGGTCCAGACGGTGTAATGGGTGGCTTTGCTGCTTATGATCCAATGACTAACAAAAAAGCTTGGTACAACAAAGAGAAGTTCTCAGCTTGGGGTGGTTCTTTAAATACTGCTTCAGACTTAGTGTTCTACGGAACTCTTGATCGTTGGTTCAAAGCTCTTGACGCTAAGACAGGTAAAGAACTTTGGAAATTCCAAGTTGGTTCAGGTGTGATTGGTAATGCATTCACATACACAAACGGTGGCAAACAACACGTTGGCGTTTTATCAGGCATCGGTGGTTGGGCTGGCGTTGCAATGAACCTTGGCTTAACTAACCCAACAGACGCTCTTGGCGCTGCTGGTGGTTATGCTGAACTTACTAAGTACAATGCTGCTCCTGGCGGCGGTGCTTTAACAGTATTTAGCCTATAATTAATCGAAAGATTTTTTATAGAACTAACTGTTAGTTAGTATGTCCTATAAACACCCCGCTTTCGAGCGGGGTGTTTTTTTATAGGGCCCATGATTTTTAACTGGTAAGGAAAAAAAATGTTTAAAAAAATAGTAATGTTTTTATATGTAATGAATTTAGCATTTGTAGGGAATGCGTTTGCTGCAGGACAAGACCGTGAAGATGGTTTACCTGGGATGCCATATCGAACTCCTACAGATAAAGAATTTAGAGTGTGTGCTGACCCAGAAAATTTGCCTTACTCAAATCAAAAAGGCGAGGGTTTTGAAAATAAAATTGCAGAAGTTTTAGCAAAAGATTTAGGTAAAGAACTGACTTATGAATTTTGGCTCGATCGTCAGGGCTATTTAAGAAACACGATTAATGCGCAACGCTGTGATGTGATTATTGGGATGGGATCAGATGTAGATACATTACGAACCTCCAAACCTTACTATCGCTCCGGCTATGTATTCGTGTATCGAAAATCAAGTAACTACAATATAAAAGATTGGAATTCGGAAGACTTAAGAAAAGGTATTATTGGTATCGTAGGTGAAAGCCCACCGACCATTCCATTGCGCGATTATGATCTTATGGCGAATGCTCGTCCTTACCGATTACAAAGAGATCTAAATTTACCGCCAGGCCATATGATTGATGATTTAGTCGCGGGAAAAATTGATGTTGCTATTATATGGGGCCCTCTAGGAGGCTACTATGCAAAAAAAGCCAAGGAGCCTTTAGTGGTTGTTCCGCTTCCTGAGTTTAAATCTGAACGAAATTCATTTGATACTCAAAAGGGTAAGGCAGAATTTAATATTTCTCTCGCAGTCAGAAAGAAAGATAAAGACCGCATGGAAATGATTCAAGGCGCACTTGACCGAAATCAATCTAAAATTTTAAAGATTTTAGATGATTACGGCATCCCTCATGTGCCAGTCGTTCTGGGCGATAAGATAGGTAATTAAAGTTAAAAAAAGTCACTCTAAAAGGGTGACTTTATAACAAAAAATGAGTAACATTACTGTATGTTTTCTTAGATTTTTTGGAAGATAAAACAGCTTTTTAGAATTTATATTTTGGAGCGAACACCCTTCAAAATTAACGCAATTTTTAGGAGAAATTATGTTAGTAAAAAAAGTACTCATGTCATCGCTTTTAGTTTCTATGATGACAATTGCAGGTATCGCATCTGCTGATGTTTCATTTGTAAAAACAACAGATGGAAGTGCATTAAAAATTGATTCTGGTTTATTTGATACACCTGCAGCAAAAGAATTTTTAGCTACAGGTAAAAATTCTTATGTGGGTAACGCTGAAGCGACTGCAAAAGGCAAAAAGATTTTTGGACTTTATTCATGTACTCAGTGCCATGGTGGCGATGCAAAGGGTCAAGTAGGCCCAGGTTTAGTCGGCCCAACATTCCGATATCCTAAAGACGCTACAAACAAAGGTATGTTCGAAACAATTTGGGCGGGCACAAATGGCGGTATGGGCGCTAAAGGCATTGGTCTTATGGATGCAACAGATCCAAAAAATGGCGTAACAGTTGATGAACTGCTTAAAGTGATTGCTTGGATTCGTACACAAGGTTCAGGCGGTGTTACAGGTAACGAGTAATTTAAAAAATATCTAGATAATTTCTGGAAAATATTAAAAAACCACTCCTGTATAATTACAGTAGTGGTTTTTTATTGTCTGTATTTAAGGAAGTGAAATGCATAAGATTGTGATAGTAGGTGGCGGTGCAGGCGGGCTAGAACTTGCAACAAAGCTTGGTGATTCGCTTGGTAAAAAGAAAAAGGCTGAAATTACACTTATCGACTGCACAAAAACGCATGTGTGGAAACCCCTTCTTCATGAGATTGCTGCGGGGAGTATGAATCCTGATAAGCATGAATTGGAATACATGGCACAAGCACATTGGCATCATTTTCGTTTTCGTTTAGGCCGCATGGATCGATTAAATCGACATAAGAAGGAAGTATCGATTGCACCCTACATCGATGAAGACGGTAAAGAAATTATTCCAAGAAGAAGTTTTCAGTACGACACATTAATTATATCTGTAGGCAGCACTACCAATGATTTTGGCATCAAGGGTGCAGCGGAACATTCGATTGCATTGGATACACAAGAGCAAGCTGAAGTATTTCATCAAAAATTACACCATGCTATTTTAAAAGCACAAACACAAAAGAAGGCGATTCAGCCAGGCCAACTTGAAGTGGTCATTGTAGGTGCAGGCGCAACAGGCGTAGAGCTTGCAGCAGAACTTCATAAAGCCACACGTGAAATGACTGCATACGGCATTGATCGCGTCAATCCTGATCGTGATATTAAAATATCCATCATTGAAGCAAGCTCTCGCTTACTTCCAGCACTCCCCAAAAAATTATCACACTCTGTAGAATTAGAATTACGTAAATTACGTGTGCATCTTTATATGGGCGAGCGTGTAACTTCGGTTTCTGCAAAAGGTGTAACGACGCATACTAAACGATTTGTTCCTTCAGCGTTAGTGGTATGGGCGGCCGGTGTTAAAGCGCCTGACTTCTTAAGAAAAATAGATGGATTGGAAACGAATCGCATTAATCAACTATTAGTTCATACAACACTTCAAACAACGAGAGATGATTCTATTTTTGCATTTGGAGATTGTGCAGCGTGCCCGATTGATGGCACCGATCAATTTGTGCCACCAAGAGCGCAAGCAGCGCATCAGCAAGCGTCGCTTCTTTTCAAGTCAATGAAGATGCGCGTCAAAGGTAAAGTGAATTTACCGCAATACATTTATAAAGATTACGGCTCTCTTGTGAATATGGGGGAGTATTCAACTGTAGGTAATTTGATGGGCTCGTTAATGGGCGGATCAATGTTCATTGAAGGATTTATTGCAAGACTTATGTACCAATCACTTTATAAAATGCATTTGATGGCACTTCATGGATTTATGAGTACAGCGCTTCAAACGCTCGCTCGCATCATTACACGCAGAACGGAAGCCCAAGTTAAACTGCACTAAATAATTTTTTTGTAGTGTTTATAAATAGCCAGCATAGTGACGCTGACAAATAAACCCAAAAGAATAATAATGGTATTGATTGAAAATTCTTCTCTTACCATCCAAGTGTAAGTACCACTTAATAAAAGAATCCCAATATTTTCATTAAAGTTTTGCACAGCAATCGAGTGGCCTGCACCAATAAGCAAATGACCGCGATGTTGAAGGAGTGCATTTAATGGCACAATAAAGAATCCACTTAATGCGCCAATCAGTAAAAATATCAGGCCTGCGATATGCCAATCATTAATTACAACCATAGTCATCACAAAGCCACCCATAAGAATCCCAGCTGGCAGCACTCGCACTGAATCTTTAAGACTGATATAGCGAGCTGCTATGACTGATCCAATCGCAATTCCGAAAGCAACCATAGCTGTTAAGCGCGTTGCCTCTTCTAAGTTAAATTGCAATGCATAACTTGCCCATGCAATGACAATTAATCTTAATGAAGCTCCTGCTCCCCAGAAGAGCGTAGTCACCGCAAGAGATAATTGACCTTCAGGATCTTTCCATAATACTTTAAACGCATGCCAGAAATCTTTTATCATAAATAGAGGATTCTTTTTTGTCAGTTTATGATCGATAGGAAGTAATGGAATATAACGATTAAAAACAGCAGCGAGTAAATAAAGCCCTGTAATTATAATGATGGCCACTAGAGGGTCAAATTGAGCGAGCGCACCTCCAATAATAGAGCCTAAAATAATTGCAAAGACTGTTGAACCTTCCATCCATCCATTGGCCATCACAAGCTCTTTAGGTGGTAGAAGCTCAGTCAAAATTCCATACTTTGCAGGCGAGTATGCCGCAGCACCTACACCTACAATCGCATATGCATAAAGAGGCTGCATACCTAACAACATAGATAAACTTCCAATAAATTTAATAGCATTGGAATAAAACATGACGCGACCTTTGGGATAAGCATCTGCGATACCACCTACAAAAGGCGCCAAAATAATGTAAGAGATCACAAAAAATTGAAGCAGGAGAGGCTGATGCCATTGAGGAGAATTAAGCTGCGCGAGCAATGCAATAGCTGCAAATAAAAGAGCATTATCAGCAAGCGCTGATAAAAATTGTGCAATCAATAAAGGAACAAAACCTTTTGAAACTTTTAAGTTAAAGCGTTTCAGCAGCATAATCAGCTAAGCGAGAACGTTCACCACGAACAAGCGTAATGTGACCATTATGATCCCAACCTTTAAAGCGATCGACTACATAAGTTAAGCCTGAGCTGCCTTCAGTTAAATAAGGCGTATCAATTTGTGCAATATTGCCTAGACATACTACTTTAGTGCCTGGACCTGCACGCGTAATAAGCGTTTTCATTTGTTTGGGCGTTAGATTTTGTGCTTCATCAATAATGAGGTATTTGTGAAGGAATGTTCGGCCTCGCATAAAATTAAGTGATTTCACTTTGATGCGTGAACGAATTAGATCTTGTGTCGCAGCTCTTCCCCATTCCCCCGCTTCTTCATCTGTTTTATTAAGTACATCTAAGTTATCTTCTAATGCGCCCATCCATGGTGTCATCTTTTCTTCTTCGGTTCCCGGTAAGAAACCGATATCTTCGCCTACAGGAACAGTGACACGTGTCATAATAATTTCATTGTAGATTTTTTTATCAAGTGTTTGCGCTAATCCTGCAGCAAGCGTGAGAAGCGTCTTACCTGTGCCTGCCTGACCTAGGAGCGTTACAAAATCAATATCAGGATCCATGAGAAGATTTAATGCAAAATTTTGTTCTCGATTTCTAGCGTTAATACCCCAGATATTATGTTTGCCATTAATAAAATCTTTAATGACTTCGAGTGTTGCTGTTTTGCCAGAAATTTTTCTAACGATAGCGTGGAAGGGTTTATCGAATTCGTAAAAAATAAATTCATTCACAGAGAAATTGAGACACATAGGTCCAGTCAGTCGATAAAACATTTTTCCATTTTCCTGCCATGATTCCATATCTTTGCTGTGCTTCTCCCAAAAATCTTCAGGGAGTTCTGTGATGCCGGTATAGAGCATCTCGGTATCTTCAAGCACCTTGTCATTAAAATAATCTTCAGCAGCAATACCAAGAGCCCTCGCTTTAATGCGGATATTAATATCTTTACTAACAAGAATAACTTGGCGATCAGGGTGTTTGTTTTTGAGGTAGGCAACGACGCCTAAAATTTGATTGTCGGCTTTACTGCCAGCGAGCATTGGCAAATCATGTGGGAGTGCAGTGGTTTGTAAAAAAAGTTTTCCTGTAACGTGAGTGTTACCTTTAATCCCAAGCGAGCGACCTTTTTCTAGGCTTTCTTCATTGGTACCTATAATCTCTTCTAAATTGCGACTGGTTTGTCTTGCGTTACGAGCAACTTCACTGACGCCTTTTTTATTATTGTCCAACTCTTCCAATGTCACCATAGGAAGGTAAATATCATGTTCTTCAAATCGGAAAATGCTTGAGGGGTCGTGCATTAATACATTGGTATCTAATACAAAAAGTTTGGTTGTACTATTTTTTTTGGCCATAGTTAAATAGAGTTGTGTTGTTTAATAAATTGCAAAACTTCTTTGACATGACCTTCGACTTTGACACCTCGCCAAGCCTGAATCAATTTACCATCTGGATCAATTACAAATGTGCTTCGTTCAATGCCTCTTACCTGTTTACCATACATATTTTTCATTTTTATGACACCGAATAACTCGCACGCTTTTTCCTCTTCATCACTTAAAAGTTCGAAGGGAAATGTAAATTTTTCTTTAAAGTTTTCGTGAGACTTTAAGGTATCTCGAGAAATGCCAAATATCTCTGTATCAAGCGCCTGAAATTTTTTATAAGCATCTCTAAAGTCAACGCCTTGCGTGGTGCAGCCTGGAGTGGCATCTTTGGGGTAAAAATAAATAACGAGATAACGACCTTTGTAATCCGATAGATTAAATTGAAGATCACTGGTGCCAAGAAGTTTAAATGAGGGTACTTTTTTATTGATTTCCACGTCTCTATATTAAGCGATTTTTAATAAAAAAGTGACGGGATTTTAGAAAAATATTTAAACGTTTTAGGAACTTTCGTGAGAATAAAATTCTAGTTTTTAAAGCTTAAATAAGACTATCAAATAATTGAATATCCACCCATGTCTCTTTTTCTAAATGAGCGGTATCTTCATGAAGGAGGATAAAGCAATTAGCTTCACTCATAGATCTTAAGATTCCCGATCCTTGGTCTTTTAAAGGACTCACTTTGAATATACCTTGATTATCTTGCTCATAAATGCCCCTTTGAAACTCCGTTCGACCGGGAATCTTTTTAATAGGCCCTAGAAGCTTTGCTTTAATAAGTGGTATTTTAGGGATGGGTGTTTGGCCTGATAAAGTCAGAATAGCCTCTCTTACAAATTGATAAAAAGTGACCATAGTTGACACAGGATTCCCTGGAAGTCCAAAATAATGACACTTACCAATTTTCCCAAAAGCCAGAGGCCTTCCAGGCTTCATAGAAATTTTCCAAAATAAAATTTCGCCTATTTTTTTTAAAATGTCTTTCATGTAATCTGCTTCGCCCACAGAAACACCTCCAGTGGTAATGACGATATCAGCGATATTGCTCGCTTTGTTCAATGTATCCTCAATGACTTTTTTGTCATCAGGGATAATGCCAAGATCGAACATTTCTACATCAAGACGTTTTAATAGACCAATCAGGCTGTAGCGATTACTGTCATACACATGGCCAGGTAACAAGGGGTTACCGAGCGAAATGATTTCGTCACCCGTTGAAAAAAAAGCCACTTTAATTTTTCTGTAAACTCTAATCGAGTCGATACCTAATGAGGCAAATAGACCTAAATCACAGGGCTCTATGCGCCGACCATTTTGATGAACTATTTGTCCACTTTTAATATCTTCACCCATGTGTCGAATGTTTTGGTTTATTTGAGGTTTTGTTTTGAATGTAATAACACCTTCATTAAGTTCAACATGCTCTTGAGGAATCACAGCATTTAATCCAGAAGGAATTGTAGCGCCCGTCATAATGCGCACAGCTTCTTCTACATTGCCTTCCAAGACGTTCCCTGCAAAAAGTTTACCCGTGACTTTGAGCTTGAAGGGACCATTATCGGAAAGTAAATCTAGATTTATCGCATAACCATCCATTGCTGAATTGTCATGATTAGGTACATTCATTGTTGCGATAATAGGTTCAGCAAGAATACGATTAAGCGCATCTTTTATATGTATTGTTTCTTTTTGATCGATGGGATTTAAAAAATTAGCAATCCAAGCTTTGGCTTTTTCAACAGACATCGCATTAGGATCATAATCCCCCGCCATACTAGAGTCCGAAATTAAATCACTTAAATGTATATCTTTTTTCATGAATATGCTTTTTTCAATTCTTCTTGAGTGTTTACATTTAAAAATTGTGACTCATCGTTAAATGGCACAATTGAAAAAGGTAACTGACGAATCCAGTCTTCAATTTTTCGGCCCCCTTGATTGAAAAAAATCTGAAGATTGTTTAATGTTGATGAGTGACATAAAAGACAAGATGACTGCAAACCGTCACTCGTTTCCGGTACTGCAACTAAAGTTTTCTCGGATTCGACGGCTTTCATTAATATTGCAATGAGATTGCTTGGCAGGGAGGGCGTATCGCAAGGTACAAATTGTATCCAATCCGTTTTGATTGCTTGAAGGCTGGTTAAGATACCTAAAAGCGGACCCTCCTGGACATCTAATATGTCATCAATAAGTGGCAAATGAAATATTTCATAATCCTTTTGATTTCGATGTGTGTTGATGACGGTATATTTTGCCTGAATCTTCATGCGGTCAATGACATGAGCTATCAAGGGCTTACCTTCAAATAAAATAATCGCTTTATTTTGAACTTGCATCCGCTTTGATTGGCCACCCGCTAAAATGACTACAGTGGCTGAGTTATTCATTTGAATTTAACCTCCGGTATGCGACATAAATCGCACAACTGCAGGTTTTGTTGCATCAAGATTAAAGTTGTGTGCTTCTGGTTTGATCGCCATACTCTCTATAATGGCTTTTTGAATTGGCCAGTCTTCATTTGGATACTGACGTAAAAGAGGCATGAGCTCAATTTTTTCTTCCTGCCCTAAGCATAAAAATAATTCGCCCTTAGATGAAACTCTAACGCGATTACACGTGTCGCAAAAATTATGACTGTGCGGAGAAATAAAACCAATCTTAGAAGATTGATTTGCAATTTGCCAATATTTAGCAGGACCGCCAGAAGAAAAAGTGGTGGGGATTAAATTAAAATGAGCCTGTAATTTTTTTAAGACTTCATTATTACTGACAAAAGTATCTTTTCTTTTATGGTCAATGTCACCCAAAGGCATTTCTTCAATAAAAGAAATATCCATCTTTTTATGCAATGCAAAGTTAACTAAATCGATGGCTTCGTGATCATTAATCCCTTTCATTAAAACGGAATTAAGTTTGAGATTCGAAAAGCCTTCTTTGATGGCCTCATCAATACCGAGCAGTACTTTATTTAAGTCACCCGTGCGCGTGATTTTTTTGAAAAGAACGGGATCAAGACTATCAAGGCTAATATTAATACGTTTAACTTGCGACATTTTAAGCATATGCGCATGCTGCGCTAGCTGACTACCATTCGTTGTAATGACAATTTCTTTTAGAGGTTTAATAGTTGATATTTCATGAAAAAGCCACGAAATATTTTTTCTAACTAAAGGCTCACCACCCGTAATCCTTACTTTTGTGACACCAAGAGAAGCAAAAATTTTTATAATTCTTGCAGATTCTTCAAGAGAAAGAACTTCGTCACGAGGTAAAAATTGCATATCTTCGCTCATACAATAAACACAACGAAAATCGCATCGATCGGTAATAGATAATCGAAGATAATTAATCTTTCGATGAAATTGATCTGTTAATCCCATAAGCGGAGGGCTCTGCATTGTCAATTTAATTAAGCTAATTGAACTTCGACCAAGCAATCATGGGAAGTTGGTGAGTTTCCCATATCACCAAAAGCATTGGAGCTCACTGAATTGACGACACCATTATTTAGTTGTCTCCAATAGCCCAGTGTTGTAACTACGATTCCTTTATTAACATCGGTTGTTATCTTTGATACAGCTTCAAAAAATCCTCGATCGTTAAATACTTTAGCTCGATCGCCATTTTTAATGCCCCTTTCTTCTGCATCCAATGGGTGAATCATCACAAACTGCTCTCCTTGAGCCTTAAGCTTATTTTCGATATTGGCGTAACTCGAATTAATGAAGCCATGACTTTTTGGCGCCAAAATATTTAATGGATATTTTTTAGCTAAAGCTGGATTTGCGGATGCTGTTTCTTTGGACGGCACATAATCAGGCAGCTCAGGAATATCATCTCCTGGCTGAAAAGCTTCGTACATTTGCCTAAAAGGCCCAGCAACAAAATTCTTAGCCCCGACTATCCTAAATTCACATTTGCCAGATGGTGTTGGAAACTTTCCTTCCTTGTGAGGCGCTCGATTATCTTTTGTGCCCACATTGATTCTCGCATAACCATGTTTTTTTAAATAATCCAAATCAATGTCTTTACAGGCCGGAGAATTCCAGTCGATATAATGTTGAAGACATTCAGTATCTGACCATTTAAAACATTCTTCTTCAAAACCAAATCTTTTAGCAAGACGTCTGAAAATTTCATAATTTGGCACGGCTTCACCTGGGGATTCTATACATTTTGTATTGTAGGTGAGGTATAAATGACCCCAAGATAAAATGATATCTTCTTGTTCTGCCCCCATGGATGCTGGAAGCAGAATATCAGCATAGGCTGCAGTATCGGAAATAAAGTGCTCTGCGGAAACTAAAAATAGATCTTCGCGCTTCAAGCCCTCTAAGATTTTTTCGCTTTCCGTTGATTGAGTGACGGGATTTGTATTCCAGCACATCATTGACTTGATAGGCACTTTTAGTTTTTGTTCGCCCGTTAAAACACGGCCCAGCTGAAGGTTATTAACAACTTGTGTGCCTTCTGGAATTAAGTCAGGCCTGCAAATGACATCAAATCTATAAGGCTGCTCCCATACTGGGAATTGAAGGATGCCTCCACCTACGTGACGCCAAGCTCCAGTAAGTGCTGGAAGAGATGCAACGGCTCTAATTGCTTGACCGCCTCCCCAGCTTTTTTCAAGGGCTACACCAATTCTGATAGCTGATGGTTGGGTCGTTGCATATTCTCGGGCTAATTTTCGAATATCATTCGCTGAGACGCCCGTGATTTCTTCTGCCCACTCAGGACTTCTCTTTTTTGCCAGTTCTGCTAATTCTGGAAAGCCTACTGTATATTTGTCTACATAGTCTTGATCCACCAATCCTTCTTCAATAATCACATGCATCATTGCCATCGCTAAAGCACCGTCAGTGCCAGGCTTGGGACAAATATGCCAATCTGCTTCTTTAGCCGTTCTTGAAGCATAAGCATCAATGACAACAACCTTTGAGCCTTTTTTTTGCGCTTCTTTAACAATATGCCAATGGTGAATATTGGTGCTCACCGAATTACAAGCCCAAATAATAATAAATTTCGAATGAATAAAGCTCTCTGGATCGACCCCTGCAGTGGGGCCAAGGGTAAGCAGCCAAGCCGTGGCCGAACCCTCTCCGCAGAATGTTCTTTCAGTAACGGTTGCTCCTAATCGAGCAAAGAAAGAGTCTCCCCCGTTCATGCCATGCACCAAGCCTTGATTGCCTAAGTAGCTGTTTGGCATAATGGCTTCTGAACCAAATTCTTTAATAATGGATTGCCATTTATTAACTATGGTATCGAGCGCTTCGTCCCAGGAAATTCTTTGAAATTGTTTTGTTCCCTTTGGACCGATTCGCTTCATAGGATATAGAAGGCGGTCTGGATGGTAGTGGCGTTTTTCATAATCTTGAAGTTTCACACACAGCCCACCACGTGTCATTGGATGATCCGCATTGCCTTTAACGCCTATGAGTTTATTGTCTTCTACCTCATAAACCATTGAGCAAGTGTCAGGACAGTCATGAGGGCAGCCCCCATGAAAATATTTGCTTTCTTTTTGTGTTCCCATCTTTAAACACCCCTTCAATAATGAAATTACTTAAGTGAATATCATCCTGGTAATTTATAATACTATTTTATTTTGCTCTTGAGCCAAGCACTCAAGAAAAATCTGGAGATATCGTTGGAAGACCTTGTCTTAAATCCAAATGATCTTAAGATCATAAATCAGCATATTTTTGAGCACCAGTCTATGCCTGGCGCCTTATTGCCCCTTTTGCACGCTATCCAGGATGACTTAGGTTTTGTGCCAGAAATCGCCTATCCTTTAATCTCTAAAGGACTTAGTTTGTCAGTGGCAGAAGTCCATGGCGTTGTGACTTTTTACCATCATTTTAGATCCCATAAACCTGGCCGCCATATTCTTCAAGTGTGTCGCGCAGAATCTTGTCAGGCTTTGGGAAGTGAAGCGCTTGAGAATCATATTAAAAATAAACTCGGTGTCGAGTTTCATGAAACAACCGCTGATGGCGCTATTACTTTAGAGCCCATTTATTGTTTAGGCAATTGTGCATGCTCTCCTGCGGTGATGATCGATGAAGAAGTTTATGGCCGAGTAGACAGTAAAAAAATAGATCAACTTATTTCAGATTTAAAGCGTGCATCATGAGTATTAAAATTTTTGTATCGAAAGATTCCACCGCATTATCGCTTGGCGCAGATCAAGTTGCAGAAGCTATATTAAAAGAAGCGCAAGCCAGAAAACTAGACATTCAAATCGTACGAAATAGTTCGCGCGGATTGTTTTGGTTAGAAACATTGGTTGAAGTCGAAACAGTTCAAGGCCGTATAGGATTTGGTCCCATTAATCCAAGTGACGCGAAGTCATTATTTGATGCAGATTTTATTAATGGTGGTAAACATCATCTTGCATTAGGCCTGGTATCAGAAATCGATTGGTTAAAAAAACAAGAGCGCCTAACTTTTGCGCGCATGGGCATTACTGAGCCCACCAGTATTGATCAATACATTGAGCATGACGGATTTCAAGGCTTAAAGAATGCGCTAAATTTAAATCCACAAGCGATTGTTCAGACAGTGACAGATTCTGGTTTGCGAGGCCGAGGCGGCGCTGCTTTTCCTACAGGTATTAAATGGAAAACAGTTTTAGATACTAAAGCGATACAAAAATATATTGTATGTAATGCGGATGAAGGCGACTCAGGTACCTATTCAGATCGCATGATTATGGAAGGCGATCCTTTCGTGCTCATTGAAGGGATGATCATAGCCGGCCTTGCAGTCGGAGCTTCACAAGGCTATATCTATTTACGTTCTGAATACCCTCATGCGCTAAAAACTTTAAATCAAGCTATTGATATAGCCAAGGGCGCAGGCTACTTAGGCGACGATATTTTAAAATCTGGCAAAGCCTTTCATTTAGAAGTAAGGCGTGCGGCAGGTGCATATATATGTGGTGAAGAAACTTCACTTTTAGAAAGCTTAGAAGGCAAGAGAGGGTTGGTTAGATTTAAGCCGCCACTCCCTGCGATTGAAGGTTTATTTGGTAAACCGACCGTTGTGAATAATGTGATTTCGTTAGCTACTATCCCTATTATTTTGGCTAAAGGTGCTAAGTATTATCAAGACTTTGGTATGGGCAAATCCAGAGGCACACTTCCGATTCAGCTTGCCGGCAATTTAAAAAAGACGGGATTGATTGAAAAAGCATTCGGTATTACTTTAAGAGAGCTCCTTTACGATTTTGGTGGCGGCTCTTTGTCAGGCAAGCCAATTAAGGCCGTGCAAGTAGGGGGACCTTTGGGTGCTTATTTGCCTGAGTCTCAATTTGATACTCCGCTTGACTATGAAAAATTTTCTGAGATCTGGGCAGTATTAGGACATGGCGGCATTGTAGCGTTTGATGAGACAGTCAATATGGCAAAGATGGCGCGCTATGCATTTGATTTTTGTGCTATCGAATCATGCGGAAAATGTACACCTTGTCGGATAGGATCCACGCGCGGTGTCGAAGTGATCGATCACATCATCAATGGACAAGAAGTTAAAAAACATGTCGCATTAATCAGAGACCTCTCAGATACCATGTTAAATGGTTCTTTATGTGCACTGGGCGGTATGACGCCTTATCCAGTATTGAGTGCTTTAAATCATTTCCCTAAAGATTTTGGGGTTGATGCAAAAGAGCTCAAGGCATAGACTGATAGGGTAATTTGGTGATTTATTTAGAGATAAAATATGGATGATGTAAAAGATTTTGGAACACCCAAAAGAATTTCAGATAAGACTGTTAATTTAATAATTGACGGCGTGTCTGTGTCAGTGCCTGAGGGCACATCCGTCATGCATGCAGCATCTTTATCCGGTGTTACCGTTCCTAAATTATGTGCTACAGATAGTCTAGAGCCCTTTGGTTCATGCCGTCTTTGCTTAGTTGAAATTGAAGGTCGTCGAGGCTATCCAGCTTCATGCACAACACCTGTTGCTGAAGGCATTAAAGTACATACACAAACACCTAAGCTCGCTGATATTAGGCGCGGTGTGATGGAGCTCTATATTTCAGATCATCCTTTGGATTGTCTAACTTGCGCTACGAACGGTGATTGCGAATTACAAGACATGGCAGGCGCTGTTGGTCTTCGAGATGTGCGTTATGGCTACGAAGGTGAAAATCATTTAAAGAGCGTTAAAGACACTTCAAATCCTTATTTTACGTTTGATCCTTCAAAATGCATTGTTTGTTCAAGATGTGTCAGAGCATGTGAAGAAGTTCAAGGTACATTTGCACTGACTATTCAAGGCCGGGGTTTTGATTCCAAGGTATCAGCAGGTAATAAAGATTTTAAAGATTCAGAATGCGTTTCATGCGGCGCATGCGTGCAAGCATGCCCAACAGCAACCCTTATTGAAAATACAATTATTGAGGCAGGTGTTCCAGAACATAGTGTCACAACGACTTGTGCATATTGTGGCGTGGGCTGTTCATTTCATGCAGAAATGAAAGGTGAAGAAGTAGTTCGTATGACACCCAACAAAGATGGTGGTGCTAATCATGGACATTCCTGTGTTAAGGGAAGGTTTGCTTGGGGATATGCGACACATAAAGATCGCATCACTACACCGATGATTCGTAAAAGCATTCATGATCCTTGGGAAAAAGTGACATGGGATGTGGCTATTAATTATGCAGCGAGTGAAATTCAGCGCATTCAAAAAAAATATGGGCGTGATTCAGTAGGCGCTATTTCATCTTCACGATGTACGAACGAAGAAGTTTATGTAGTGCAAAAATTAGTCCGTGCAGCACTGGGTAATAATAATGTTGATACATGCGCACGCGTCTGTCATTCACCCACAGGCTATGGACTCAAGCAAACACTTGGCGAGTCTGCAGGGACGCAAAATTTTGACTCAGTCATGCATTCGGACGTGATCATGATCATTGGTGCTAACCCAACAGACGGCCATCCTGTATTCGCGTCACAAATGAAAAGACGTTTACGAGAAGGTGCGAAGCTTATCATTGTCGATCCTCGTGCTATTGATCTTGTTGATAACTCACCTCACATCAAAGCGGATTATCATTTAAAACTTAAACCTGGTTCCAATGTTGCTATCGTAAATGCATTAGCCCACGTGATTGTGACTGAAAAACTCATGGATGATTCTTTCATTAAAGCGCGTTGTGAAGATGACGCATTTAAATCATGGAAAGACTTTATTACCAAACCTGAAAATTCACCTGAAGCGATGAGCGCATTTACTGGCGTAGATGCTAAAGATGTAAGGGCCGCTGCAAAACTTTTTGCTAAAGGTGGTAATGCCGCGATTTATTATGGACTGGGTGTCACTGAACATAGTCAAGGCTCAACGATGGTTATGGGTATTGCTAATCTTGCTATGTTGACAGGCAACATCGGTCGAGAGGGTGTAGGGGTTAACCCTTTAAGAGGACAAAATAATGTTCAAGGCGCCTGCGACATGGGATCGTTTCCACATGAATTCCCAGGTTACCGACATGTATCTGACAAAGCGACTTTGGCTTTATTTGAAAAAGCATGGGACGTGAAATTACAAAATGAACCTGGCTTAAGAATTCCTAATATGTTAGATGTCGCTATCGACGGACAATTTAAAGCGCTCTATTGTGAAGGCGAAGACATCGCTCAATCAGATCCTAATACACAACATGTAACGCATGCATTGGAGTCGATGGAGTGCGTGATTGTGCAAGATTTATTTTTAAATGAAACCGCCATGTATGCGCATGTATTTTTGCCAGGCTCTTCATTCTTAGAAAAGAACGGCACATTTACAAATGCAGAAAGACGTATTTCTAGAGTGAGAAAAGTAATGCCTCCTAAAAATGGATACGAAGATTGGGAGATCACACAGATGCTTTCTAATGCCTTAGGTTACAAAATGGACTATAGCCATGCATCAGACATCATGGATGAGATTGCAAGACTCACACCAACATTTAGAGGTGTAAGTTATAAGAAGCTAGATGAATTAGGAAGTATTCAATGGCCTTGCAATGATGAACATCCTCTTGGCACACCGACAATGCATATTGATGAATTCGTGCGCGGCAAAGGTAAATTTATTATTACTGAATATGTGCCTACTTCAGAAAAAGTGACTCAGAAATACCCACTAATCCTAACGACGGGAAGAATACTTTCTCAGTACAATGTGGGTGCACAGACTAGAAGAACGAAGAATGTAGCGTGGCATGAAGAAGATTTAGTTGAGATTCACCCTCATGACGCTGAAGAAAGAGGTATTCAATCAGGTGATTGGGTTGGTATTGTGAGTCGATCAGGTGAGACTGTATTAAGGGCTCAAATTACAGAGCGAGTTCAACCTGGTGTGATTTATACCACATTCCATCATCCCGAATCAGGTGCTAATGTGATCACGACTGATAATTCAGATTGGGCAACAAACTGCCCTGAATTTAAAGTAACAGCTGTGCAGGTAAATAAAGTGACACAATTATCTGATTGGCAGAAGCAATACCAACATTTTAGTGAAGAACAAATTGAATTTGCAGGTAAATCTAAAGAATTAAAAATTCATTAAATTTAACAAGTGGCACAAGACCTTTTTATTGACACAGAACATAGTTTTAAGACTTATGAAGTTTTAAAAAGTAATTCAAAAACAGTTGAAAAAGATGACATTGCAGAAGAAGTGCCAATTGCATTTGTCTATAACGGCATATCACATGCAGTTATGTTAGCCTCCCCCTCAGACCTTGAAGATTTTGCTCTAGGATTTTCTTTTTCAGAAGGTATTATTGAAAATAAAAGCGATATTTATGGAATTGAAATTATTCATCAGCCGAAAGGTATTGAACTTCAAATTGAAATTGCATCAGCTCGTTTTCAATCATTAAAAGATAAACGTAGAAATCTTCTTGGCCGAACTGGTTGCGGTTTATGTGGGGCTGAAAACTTAGATCAAGCTTTAAGATTGCCAGAAAAAAAGATAGATATCACTTTTTCAATTAAAGAGACTGCGATTATAAAAGCACTCGAGGCACTTCATACAACGCAATCACTCCAAAAGAAAACAGGTGCTACACATGCATGCGCATGGGCAAATGAACAAGGAGAAATTCAGTTAGTCCGCGAAGATGTGGGTCGACATAATGCTTTGGATAAATTAATTGGTGCCCTTCAAAAAAAAGGCTTTAATGGCAAAGGTTTTGTAATTACTACAAGTCGAGCAAGTTATGAGATGGTTCAAAAAACAGTGATGCTAGGTGCATCAACGCTGATTGCAATATCAGCGCCCACGGGACTTGCAATTCGATCTGCGTTAAAATATGGACTATGTTTGATTGGCTTTGCAAGAGCCCCTCAATATGTGATTTATACTTTTACTGAAAGAGTTACAAAAAATTAATTATGAACATTGATCAACTTATCACGATGGCCAATCAAATCGGTTCTTTTTTTAAATCTTACCCAGATCAGGAAAAAGCGAAAGAAGAAATTGCAAATCATTTAACAAAATTCTGGGCGCCACCTATGCGCAATCAAATTAAAGAGCATGTTGCAAAAAATGCAGGAAAAGGTTTAGAAGTAATTGTGATTGATGCAATCCAAAAGCATCTTTGAGTATTTATTCTTTATAAAATAATTTGTAATTATTTTTATCGCCTGGTTGTTTTTCATTCCATACTAGTTTCCAATTTTCACTAATCGGTGGAAGATCTTTTTTGTGTAATTGGTAAATAAGTAAGTAATTGCAATTACTTCGATCACCTTCTCTGCTAGCCTTTATATTTAAATAATAATCAATCAAATCAATTTGTGCGTTATTAATGTTGTGAGTCGTGAGACAAGCTTTATCTTGCATCACTTTTCCCATGGATAAAAAAAGCGGACTAAAATCTTTCTTATGATTAATCCATGGAAGCCATAAAGCCATCAGGAGTGCCCAACTCACTGTGAGGCCAATAGACCAATTTGTCGTACATGAACGATTTGTAATTCTTGTTTTTACCAAAGAAAAAATCCAAACTAGCGTCAAAAGTATCGCAATGGTTAAAATAAAAATATTGAAATGTGATTCATTAGTTTGTGCTAAAAATTGCATACGCTCGTATGTTTTTTTTGGGAAGCCTGTGAGCATGGCATTCCATCCAAGCCAGATGAGAAAAATAATGGTCGAAAATAAAATGATGCCAAACCAGTTAAGTGCGCTTGCAGCACCTCTTCTTAAATTTTCAATACTACCCGCTGCAATTGTTGATAGTGGAATTAGAAACGGCATTAGGAAAGCTTGGTTCTTTGTTGCATAAGAAGAAGTAAGAATTAATGCAGATACAAAAAAGATAATTGGTAATTGAAATTTAGTTTGAGACCATATCTTGCTTCTGAATTTCCACAGGCCCCAGACTGCAAGAGGGAGCGCTGGCCAAGCAAACCAGGAAAGATTTTTGATATAAAAAATATAATTTTGTGTTTGAAATAATTGGAAATGATTAATCCATCTCATAAATATGTCGTGTTGATACCACCATAGAAGTACTGGCCATACTATTAGAAAGGGTAGACTCACAAGAAGACTTAAACTGAGAACTAGAGCATAACGACGTGTTCGCCATACTTGAAAAAGCATAGGTAAGAGAAGGCTTGAAAGTATAAGAATAAGAAGTGGCATGATCCCACCTGATAAGAAACTTATGCCTAAACCAAAGCCTAAAAGTAGGGCGGATCTAAAAGGGCGTCTTTTAGAAAGAGCCAAACCATAAAATGCCATGGTAAGACCTGTTAATGTGGCAATACCAGGCATAAGCGTATGCACATTAAATATGAGACCTACTGAACCTATAAAAATCAGAGCCGCTTGTCTTCCAAAGCCGGTACCCCATAACTCTCGATTCAACATACCTATCATTAAAATGGTAAGACCCATCCACAAGGCATTAATCATTCTGCTCGCGTCATGAAGTGATATTAAGGGTGTGAGAAGTTTGCCAAGGATGGCCCCTGTCCAATAGTAAAGGGGTGGATTGATAAGTATGTCTTCACTGGCAGCCATTGGCGCTAATATATGACCATTCAGTACCGCATGAATCGCACTGATACTTTGCGTCTCATAGCCTTTCCAGGGCGCATGACCAAAAAGTCCTGCAAATACCCAAATAATACATAAAACGACAAAGGAATGGATTTTGGCCCGCTCACCTAATCGGCTGCGAGGGGTAGCCATATTATCTTGCCAATCGTGCTCGAGTTGAAATCGCATATTTAAAAAAAAAGGCAGCCTATGCTGCCTTTTGATATAAGGATAATGTCTTACATGCCATATTTTTGTTTGAATTTCTCAACACGGCCTGCAGTATCTAAAATCTTTTGTTTACCTGTATAGAAAGGATGACATTGTGAGCAAACTTCAATGTTCATATCTTTTCCAACTGTTGATTGTGTTTTGAACTTATTACCACAGCTACATGTGATATTAATTTCAGCGTAATTTGGGTGTGTATCAGCTTTCATAATTTTTCCAACTTTAGTTCAATAGATCCGCATTATCAATGATTTAGGACCAAAAATCAATCAATTTTACGTCTTAACCCCTTCGCATACTGTCAAAGAAGTCGTTATTATTTTTAGTGGCTTTAATCTTGTCTAGCAAAAATTCCATCGCTTCCAAGTCATCCATAGGGTGGAGAAGTTTTCTAAGTACCCATATTTTTTGTAAATTATCTTTAGGGATAAGAAGTTCTTCCTTACGAGTACCTGATTTATTTACATTAATTGCTGGGTAGAGTCGTTTTTCAGCCATTTTACGATCAAGATGAATTTCCATATTACCGGTACCTTTGAATTCTTCGTAAATCACATCATCCATGCGTGAGCCTGTATCAATCAAAGCGGTTGCAAGGATTGTGAGCGAGCCACCTTCTTCAATATTACGGGCTGCCCCAAAGAAACGTTTTGGTTTTTGAAGCGCATTGGCATCGACACCGCCGGTAAGCACTTTACCGGATGAAGGGATGACTGTGTTGTAAGCTCTTGCCAATCGCGTAATGGAATCCAAGAGGATCACTACGTCTTTTTTGTGTTCAACAAGACGCTTCGCTTTTTCAAGAACCATTTCAGCTACTTGAACGTGACGTGTTGCAGGTTCGTCGAATGTTGACGCAACAACTTCACCTTTTACAGACCTCGTCATTTCAGTCACTTCTTCTGGCCTCTCATCAATTAGAAGCACAATTAAAGATACGTCAGGATGATTTGATGTGATGGCATGTGCGATATTTTGCATCATGACAGTCTTACCACTTTTAGGACTCGCTACAATCAAGCCACGTTGACCTTTACCAATCGGCGCAATCATATCAATCACGCGACTTGTAATATTTTCCTCACCGTTAATATCTCTTTCAAGCGTGAGAGGTATAGTTGGAAATAGGGGCGTTAAGTTTTCAAAAAGAATTTTATTTTTTGTATTTTCTGGCGCTTCATTGTTAACTTCATCTACTTTTACAAGTGCGAAGTAACGCTCTCCATCTTTAGGTGTTCTAATTTCACCTTGAATGGTGTCTCCTGTATGAAGATTGAAGCGACGGATTTGTGAAGGCGATACATAAATATCATCAGGACCTGCCAAGTAAGATGTGTCGGGTGATCTTAAGAATCCAAACCCATCTTGCAATACTTCTAAAGTGCCATCCCCGTAAATACTATCTCCCTTTTTTGCTTTGTTTTTTAGGATTGCAAAGATTAAATCTTGCTTTCTCATGCGACTCGCATTTTCGATTTCGTCCGTGATCGCCATTTCTACAAGTTGTGCAATGGGGAGGTGTTTTAATTCAGATAAATGCATGTTTGGGGGTTTCCGATTAGTCTTACGTTGGGGGGGGTTTTAAAGAGAGAGGTAAGCTTTAGATATTGCTATCGATAAATGTTGTTAATTGGGATTTTGATAAGGCGCCAACTTTAGTCGCTTCGACATTGCCATTTTTAAAAATCATTAAAGTAGGAATGCCTCTGATGCCAAACTTAGCTGGGGTTTGTGCATTTTCATCGATATTAAGTTTAGCAATTTTTAACTTACCATCGTAGTCTTTGCATATTTCATCAAGAATAGGTGCAATCATTTTGCAAGGACCACACCACTCTGCCCAGTAGTCAACTAGAACAGGAAGGGTAGATTGAAGCACTTCAGTTTCGAATGTTGCGTCTGACAAATGGATAATATTTTTGCTCATGATGACCTTTAATGGATTAATTCTGTAATTAAGCTAGCTAGCGTTACGGGCAATTTATTTTGGGATTTAGAACTAACTTGAATTTTTTGAAAAAACTTATGAAAAACATTATAACAACATCTTTAATTAAATCAAATGGCGCGTAAGGCCTGGCATAGAATAGTCTTAGGCTATTTAATAGTCTTTTATTTTCAAAGACTTAAGACAGAAATTTTTTGCTTAATTTTTTATATATTCAAAAAGCTTCACTACTTTTATAACTTTATTTGTATTTTTCGCAATCTCTTCAGCTTCTTTGGCCTCTTTTTCGTTCAAAAGACCCATAAGATAGACCACCTTATTTTCAGTTATGACTTTGACGTAAAAAGGTGAAACCTTATTTTCTTTGAAAAATCGGGCCTTCACACTGGATGTAATTAAAGTATCTTCCGCTCTTGCTGATAAAGAATTCACAGGCTCAATCGTGAGCTCATTCATCACCGATTTGACGTTAGCTAACGCTTTAATCTGAGCTGTAATGGTTGATTTAATTTCCTCGCTCGGCACCTGACCTAATACAAGTACATGTGCGTTATAGCTTGTGACATTTGTATGAATGTCACCTTGGAGTTTTTGAATGCCAGCAAAAGCCTTTAATTCAATATTAGAATCTTCAAGAATGACGCCTGGCGTTCTGCGATCAGCCATTGTATCCATACCTATAGCGCCTCCACCAATAATGGCAGCAGGGCATCCCAAGAGTTGCAACAAGACAAATGAAATAAAAAATAATTTGATATGTTTAAGCATGGTTTCCTCTAAAGTTTTATTAACTTAGCATTTATATGTGACAAAATGATTATATCTCTTTTAAAGAGGTCTTGAGTAAGCGACTTAAAAGAGCTTTTTAAGTGCTTTAAAAATAATTGGGCTGTTGATGATGAGTGGAATATTGTATGTAGTAGCGACACCTATAGGCAATTTAAATGACATTACTTATAGAGCGCTAGAAACTTTCAAATCAGTAGATCTCATTGCTTCAGAAGATACGAGACATACCCAAGGCCTTTTGTCTCATTTTTCCATTGAAAAAAAACAGTTTGCAGTTCATCAGCATAACGAAAAAGCTTCCGCACAAAAAATCATTGAATATTTAAGAGACGGTAAACATATTGCGTTGGTATCAGATGCAGGTACCCCAAATATCAGCGACCCTGGTGGCCTTATCGTCAAAGAGGTTGCAGCTGCTGGTTTTGAAGTTATTCCTATTCCAGGCGTTTCTGCAGTCACAGCGGCTTATTCAATTTCAGGGATGGAACATACAAGCTTTCATTTTTATGGATTTTTACCGACGTCGAGCAGCCAAAGAATTAAGACGTTTGAAAACCTTCAAACGCAAACATGCCCTATAATTTTTTATGAGGCACCGCACCGCATCATCAAAACCTTGAATGATATGGCTGATTTTTTTGGGGACAAACATCATATTGTGGTGGCGCGAGAACTCACCAAAACATTCGAAAGTATTTATCGAGGCGAAGTTTCAAAGGTTAGAGAGATTATTGAAAGCGATAGTAATTTTCAAAAAGGTGAGTTTGTGATTTTGGTATCCCCGATGCATCATGAAAAAAATGAATTACTGAGCGAAGATCAGCATAGAATATTGAAAATATTACTCAATCATATGCCGACGAATGCAGCTGTGAAATTAGGCGTAGAAATATTAAGTATCAACAAAAATTATTTATATGACGAAGCTTTAAAAATAAAAAAAGATGACTAAAACTTTAACGATTACTACTCCGGATGATTTTCATGTGCACTTAAGAGATGATGCACTTATGGCGTCCGTTGTGCCTTATACCGCGAAGCAATTTGCAAGGGCGCTCGTGATGCCGAATTTAAAACCGCCCATTACGACTGTAGATCAAGCGATTCAATATGAATCAAGAATTAAAAAGGCTTTAAAAAGTGATACCCACTTTCAGCCACTCATGACTTTATATCTCACAGATAACACTTCACCTGATGAAATTAAAAAAATTCCTGAGCATCAAAACATTGTAGGGATTAAATACTACCCAGCCGGTGCCACAACTAATTCAGATTCGGGTGTTAGAAACATTGATGATCGTTACGATATTTTTGAACTCATGGAAAAATTAGATGTAACACTTTTGCTTCATGGTGAGGTGGTCGATTCAGCAGTTGATATTTTTGATCGTGAAAAAGTATTCATTGATCAACATTTATCAAGGCTACATAAAACATTCCCCAATTTGAGAATTGTATTGGAACACATCACTACAAAAGATGCTGCCGACTTTATTTTAAGTACCTCTAAAAAACTGGCAGCTACGATCACACCACAACATCTTTTATTAAACAGAAATCATATGTTTATAGGCGGTATCAATCCGCATCATTATTGTCTTCCCGTTTTAAAAAGAGAGACACATCGTCAAGCACTTTTAAATGCAGTGTCATCAGGCAATGCCAAATTCTTTTTAGGTACCGACAGCGCACCTCACTTAAAATCAACAAAAGAAAATGCTTGTGGTTGCGCAGGTATTTTTTCTGCGGCAAGCGCTATTGAGCTTTATGCTGCAGTATTTGATGAGCTCAATGCGCTTGATAAATTAGAAGGTTTTGCAAGTTTCTACGGAGCTGATTTCTACGGACTAGAAAGAAATAAATCGTCAATTAATCTCGTTAAAGAAGACTGGCTTGTTCCTGAAAAAATTAATGTAGGTGATGAAGCTATTGTTCCGCTATATGCTGGAAGAAAAATTGCTTGGCGCTTAATTGATTAGATAAGTTTGATTATCCAATGAATTCTTCTTCAGTTAAATCCATTAACTTAGAACACTTGACATTTAAAGCTTTGGATATTTTAAATACAGTCTCAATGGAAGGTGTTTTCTTCCCATATTCGAGTTCAGATATATAAACCCTTGCGAGCTGAGCTTCAAGCGACAAACCTTCTTGTGTTAATTTTTTTTTTGAGTCTAATTTTTTTTAAAGCTCGACCGAAAGCTTTTGTTTTTGTTGACATGGGCTCAACCTTAAATGACTATCCCAGAACCGTCTTCCATCTTTAGTTTACAAAAATTTAAGAAGCCAAATGCTAGTAAGGGTTACATAGCTTTTTGTAAACTTTAAATAGCAAATATATAGCTTGCGTCCCACGTCAATTGAACACACCCGAAAGGGACGTTTTATAGGTGTGTTAAAATCCATGCGAAGCTGACTAGACAGTCGCTGCTTGTTAACTCAAGCAGAGGAAAGTCCGGGCTCCACAGAGCAGAGTGACGGCTAACGGCCGTACGTTGCGAAACGAGGAATAGGGCCACAGAGACGAGCGTATTTAGTTACGGTGAAACGCGGTAACCTCCACTCGGAGCAAAGTCAAATAGGGTAGTAATAGCACGGCTCGTGTTGCTACCGGGTAGACTGCTTGAGTGCATGAGTAATCATGTGCCTAGATGAATGACTGTCCACGACAGAACCCGGCTTATCGGTTGGCTTCAACTTTTTCTTAAAAATCCCTAGCTTTATTCTTCCAAACCCTTGTCATATATGAAAAAACCTTCAAAAAAGAGCTTGCAGAGCTCTTTTTTATTATCTATAGTGTCATTAGTGGAAAAAAGTGGTTTTTTGTGGGAAATTTCTAAGTAGAACTAAGGGTATTTAGTAATTTCCCACTTTTTTTGAATTAAATAATTAGGTCGGGAATTATGTTTAGAGGCGCTAATCTCTTGAATATTGATGCTAAAGGCAGAATTGCAATGCCGACAAAGCATAGAGAAGATTTGCTCGTCCAGTCTTCAGGTGACTTAGTCATTACAGCTCACCCCCATGGATGTTTATTGATTTACCCCCAGATTGCTTGGGAACCTATCCAGTCAAAGATCATGGCACTTTCAAGTTTTGATAAAAAATCGAGCGCGTTACAAAGATTGCTCGTAGGTTATGCAGAAGACATTTCATTAGATACAGCAGGCCGATTACTCCTCTCTCAAGTGTTAAGAGAATTTGCAAAGGTAGAGAGGCAAGCCATGTTAGTCGGACAGGGAAGTCATTTTGAGCTTTGGGATAAAGAAGCTTGGGATCTGCAAATACAAAATGCCACAGAACAAGAAGCTACAAGTATGCCAATTGAACTCGAGGGATTCTCACTTTAACGATGCAATTTAATTTAATGCCTCATGAATCAAGCACAACATAATTTTAATCATGAGCATATTACTGTCCTTTTAAGCGAAGCAGTTGAGCATTTAGTTTTAAAAAAAAATGGTGTTTATGTAGATTGCACCTTTGGGCGGGGCGGGCATAGCAAATTAATTCTAGAAAAGTTAAATCAAGAAGGAAGATTAATCGCGATTGATCGAGATAAATCTGCATATGAAGAAGGTTTGAAAATTAAAGATACGAGATTCGAAATTGTGCACGCACATTTTTCAGAAATCGATCAAGTTTTAGCCGCTAAAGGCATTTCAAAAGTAGATGGCGTATTACTTGATTTGGGTATTTCGTCACCACAAATTGATCAAGGCGATCGTGGTTTTAGTTTTAGATTCAATGCGCACCTGGATATGCGGATGGATCAAACAAAGGGCATAACAGCAGCTGAACTTTTAAAAAAGATCGAACAAAAAGAATTAGAAAAGATTTTAAAAGAATATGGCGAAGAGAAATTTGCGCGAAGAATTTCTACCGCAATCATTAAAGAGAGAGATGAAGTAGGTTCGATTGAAACAACGAAACAGCTTGCAAAAATTGTCGCAGACCATATGCCCAAAAAAGAAATTGGACAAGATCCTGCAACAAGAACATTCCAAGCATTAAGAATCTATGTAAATCGAGAGCTAGAAGAGTTAAAAGAAGCGCTGCCTAAAATTTTAGAGTTATTAAAAACCGACGGCATTATGGTAGTGATTAGTTTCCACTCGCTTGAAGACAGAATAGTGAAGCAATTTATTAACGATGAAAAAAATAGAGATACTTTACCCCCTAATTTTCCAATTAGAAATGATGAGTTACCAAAACCCCGATTGAATATTGTGACAAAACCTATAAGGCCAAGTGAAGCCGAGGTAAAACGTAATCCAAGAGCAAGAAGTGGAATTATGCGAGTTGCTGAAAGGACTGCGCATTAAATGACAAAAGTGAATTTTATTTTATTTTTTGTAATCCTACTTATGGCGCTTGCAAAAATAAACTCACAACATCAATCAAGAAAGCTTTATTTTGAACTTGATCAACAAAAAGAGATTGGCAAAAAGCTAAATTCTGAGTATAGCCAATTGCAACTTGAGCAGAGCACTTGGGCAATGCACGGAAGAATCGAAGAAGTTGCAAAAAAATCATTAAAAATGAAAACCCCCGAACCTAAAAAAATTATTTTATTGGAGCGGCCTTGAGTTTATTTATCAACAATAAAGTTGAGAAAACATTTTTTGAGCTCTCGGGTATTCGAAGAAGATTAATTTTGCTTTTATTCTTAGCTGGATTCCTAACGCTTATTTTTAGAGCATTCTATTTACAAAGTTTAGATAAAAAATTTTTACAGTCGAAAGGAAATGCTACGAGCACTCGAGTAATTTCTCTTTACGCAGATAGAGGAAAAATTACCGACAGGAATGGAGATATCTTAGCGATCAGTAGTCCGGTAGAGTCAGTTTGGGTAAATCCACCAAATGTCAAAATAACTAAAGATCAAAAATTAGAATTAGAAAATATTCTTAAGTTAAGTGCGAATGAGGTTGATCAAAAATTATTAAATAATAAAAAAGAATTTATATATCTCAAAAGACAAATCTCGCCTGAAGATGCAAGAAGATTACAAGCGTTGAAAATACCCGGAATCTTTTTTCAAAAAGAGTTTAAGAGGTTTTATCCGGCTGCTGACATCACTGCTAATTTAGTTGGGTTTACTAATCTCGATAATATAGGGCAAGAAGGCATTGAGCTTTCTCAAAATAAATTTCTTTCCGGTAAGCTCGGGAGTAAAAAAGTTATTAAAGACCGTGCTGGCAAGATTGTGGATGATCTCCAGGAAGTGAAACTGCCGCAAGATGGGCACGACATAAAGCTTTCAATAGATGCAAGAATTCAATATTTAACATATAGAGAATTAGCTAAATCAATCGAAATTCATAAAGCTAAAGCAGGCTCGGCTATAGTGCTAGATGCAAAAACGGGAGAGGTGCTAGCTATGGCTAATCTTCCTTCTTATAACCCTAATAATTTTAGGGAAGGTGGCGGCCCCACAAGAAATCGAGCAGTGACAGATGTGTTCGAGCCTGGGTCAACAATTAAACCATTCACAGTGTCTTCAGCGTTAGACGCTGGAATTCTTAATCCAAGTTCATTGGTAGAAATTTCATCAGGATTGATGAAAATTGGATCAGCCACAATACATGATGCTCATGCTGATGGTAGCAAACCTTTTATGACAGTTTCAGAAGTGATTGCAAAGTCTTCCAATGTAGGTGCAGCAAGAATTGGATTAATGCAAACACCCAAGAGTTTGTGGTCTACTTTAAATAAAGTAGGGTTTGGAATGCAAACTTCGGCAGGGTTTCCTGGGGAAGCCTCTGGAAGACTTCGTGATTATAAAAATTGGGGCAAAGTAGACCAGGCAACTATATCTTTCGGACATGGGATTAATTTAACACTTCTTCAATTGGCTCAATCTTATACAGTTTTTGCTAACGACGGGGAAATGAAGCCAGTTACATTATTCAAAAAAGATGAAATTCCTATGGGTACAAAAGTATTCACAAAGCAAACAGCGAGAACTATGGTAGAAATGATGGAACAAGTTGTGGAAGAGGGTACTGGAGGTAATGCAAAAATTATAGGATATAGAGTTGCAGGCAAGACAGGTACCGCTGAAAAAATTGGAGCAAATGGCGCTTATGAAAAGAATAAAAATATAGGGTCATTTGTAGGTCTAGCCCCAGTTTCAAATCCAAGAATTATTATGGCAGTGATGATAGATGAACCAAGCATTGGAAGTCATTACGGAGGAGCAGTAGCGGCTCCAGTTTTTAGCAGTGTAATGGCTGACGTCATGAAGATATTAAAGATTCCACAAGATATAAAAACTCAAAATAAAGTTTTACCGCAAGACAATAAAAACATTAAAGAAACGATATGAAGAGTGTGTTAAAAAAAATTGGACATCGCTTCTCTGATATATCAAACGATAGTAGGCATATAAAAAATAATTCTTTATTTTTAGCCTATCCTGGACTGCATAATGATGGAAGAACTTATATTGAAGCGGCTATTAAAAAAGGCGCGAAAATAATACTTTATGAAAAGAAAAATTTTGTATGGAAAAAAACATGGCATACAGAACATTATGCTGTATCAGAATTAAAAAATAAAGAAGGTGAAATTGCCCATACATTTTTTAAAAAGCCTTCGAAGCAAATACTCACTATAGGTATCACTGGCACAAACGGAAAAACATCTTGTGCGTACTGGACAGCTGAAATACAAAATCTCCTGGGCAAAAAAACAGGCGTCATAGGGACGCTGGGGTTTGGGTACAAAAAATTAAAATCACATACGTATACAACGCCTGATGCGATATCAAATCATCGTATTTTAAGACAATTTAAAAATCAAAAAATAAAGTCAGCTGTAATGGAAGTTTCATCTCACGCATTGTCTCAGGGGAGAGTGAATGGAATTCTTTTCGATATTGCAGTTTTTACCAATTTATCAAGGGACCATCTAGATTACCATCTTAACTTTCGGAATTATTTCAATGAAAAAAAGAAGTTATTTGAATTCCCATCTTTGAAAGTTGCAGTTATTAATATCGATGATTCTTATGGAAAAAAACTAAAAAATTTTCTTGTAAAGAATAAAACTAAAGTTTTAAGTTATGGAATAAAAAGTGGCGATATTAAAGCGACACACATTGAATATTCAAATTCGAGCACACGTTTCCAAATTGCATATAAAAAAGAAACATACAAAGTAGAAGCGCCTGTGGTAGGCGAGTTTAATGTATATAATTTACTAGCAGTAATTACTTCACTGATAGCATCTGGCAATTCAATAAAAAAAATTGTGAAACAAATAAGTTATATATCTCAGGTTCCAGGGAGAATGGAAAGACTAAGATCTAAAAATACCCCAAATATCTTTATTGATTATGCCCACACACCAGACGCTTTAAAAAAAGTACTGCAAACTCTTAAAAATCAAACTGACGGTAATCTTATCTGTGTATTTGGTTGCGGAGGAGATAGAGATGCCGGAAAAAGAAAAGATATGGCAGAGATAGCTTCTAACTTAGCTGATATTAATTTTATTACGTCAGACAATCCAAGGAATGAAAGTCCCGGAAAAATTATTAAAGAAATTAGCAAGCATATGAAAGGGTCCTATCGTATTGAATTTGATCGACATAAGGCAATAGAAAAAGCAATTATGAATGCTAAAAAAGATGACGTCGTCCTTATTGCTGGAAAGGGACATGAAACCTATCAAGAAATTAAAGGCATTAAGCATCCATTTAGTGATCAAACATGTGCAAGAAAAGCGCTCAAAGTTTACAAGGCGAGCTGAATGCGAATTACTTTAAATAAGATTAAAAAACTTGTTTCTGGCCGATATTATGGCGATACCGCTTTGCTTCATAAAACAATAAAAAACATTTCTATCAATAGTAATGATATTAAAAATAATGATTTATTTTTAGGTATTAAAGGCGAAAAATTTGACGGGGATAATTTTGCAGAAATTGCTATTAAAAAAGGCGCATTAGCTGCAATTGTATCGAAAGACGTTAAAAATTTAGAAAATAAAATAATCGTTAAAAATGGGCGAGAAGCTTTAGGCAAGATAGCTCAGTATTGGAAAGCCCAATCTAAAATACCTCTTGTTGCTATCACAGGAAGTAATGGTAAAACCACCACTAAAGAAATGATTGGAAGTATTATTTCTTGCTATGTTGGTAGTAAATTAAAAGTCCTGATGAGCAAAGGAAATTTCAATAATGATATAGGACTTCCACTTTCCTTACTAAATATTAAAAAAACTCAAAAATTTGCTGTAGTTGAGATGGGTATGAATCATAAGGGCGAGATTAAATATTTAAGTGAAATTGCAAAACCTGATGTCGCAGTAATAACAAATATAGGAGAGGCTCATATTGAATTTTTTGGTTCAAAAGCAGGTATTGCAAAAGCAAAATCAGAAATATTTTCAGGGCTCAAAAAGAATGGCATTGCAGTTATAAATAGAGAAGATGAATTTTATAGCGTACTAAAGACTGCTGCTCTTCGTAAAAAAGTTATGACATTTGGACTAACTTCAAAATCCGATGTATATGTCAAGAAAACGGTTCAAGGCATTTCTCAAATTAAAACACCAAAAGGAATCGTGGAAATTAAAGTCAAATTAAAGGGCGAGCATAATTTAAAAAATGCATTAGCAGCCATTGCCGCTTCTATTGCACTAAAAATTCCCTTAAAGGCTATTAAGCGAGGTATTGAATCTATCAAGTCAGTACATGGAAGATTGGAACTCAAAAAAGGACTTCGTGGCTGTATCTTGATTGATGATACCTACAATGCGAATCCTGCCTCAATGCGAGCTGCAATTGATGTTCTTGCAAATCAAGACTGTGAAAAAATATTAATTATTGGTGATATGGGCGAGTTAGGAAAAAAAGAAGTTGAGTACCATAAATCAATAGGGGCTTATATCAAAAAAAATAAAATATTAGAAGTAGTTGGAACAGGAAAATTGACGAAACACGTTATAGACCATTGTAAAGGGAATGCAAAATGGTTTGAGGATAAAAAAGCACTTATAAATTACATCAAAACCAAGATAAAAAAGAATTCATGTGTGCTTGTTAAAGGCTCTAGATTCATGAAAATGGAAGAGGTTGTAGATGCACTTACTTAAAATTTTTAAGAAAGATAAAAATTATGTTGCTCGAATTATTTAAGTTTTTAGCAAAAGAGATCCATGGGTTTAATGTATTTAATTACATTACATTAAGAGCTGTGATGGCGACAATCACATCATTAGTTATTTCTTTCGCTTTTGGCCCTTGGCTAATCAAGAAACTTAATCAGTTCAATATAGGACAAGCTGTTAGATCAGATGGCCCCAAAGATCACTTAATTAAAACAGGCACACCCACAATGGGGGGTGGCTTGATATTGGTATCAATTATTGTATCGACATTACTTTGGGCGGACATAAGGAACAACTATATTTGGGTTTTGTTAATTGTCACGCTTGGTTTTGGCCTTATTGGATTTATTGATGATTTAAAAAAAGTTATTTATAAAGATCCGAATGGTATGAGTGCCGGGCAAAAATATTTGTGGCAATCAATTATAGGCCTTGGTGCATCTATATATCTTTGGTCTAACGCTGTTACACCCGAACAGACTTCGCTTATTCTTCCATTTTTTAAGGATGTAAGTTTTACGATGAGCGGACCTGCTTTTATACTTTTAAGTTATATCGTCATTGTAGGGAGCAGCAATGCAGTTAATCTTACAGATGGCCTCGATGGCCTAGCAATTATGCCGGCTGTATTAGTTGCAAGTGCTTTAGGGGTTTTTGCTTATGTTGCAGGTAATTATGTTATTGCTAAATATTTAGGCATTCCCTATATCAGCGGTGCTGGTGAGTTGGCTATATTTTGCACTGCAATGGCTGGTGCTGGTTTGGGATTTTTATGGTTTAACACTTATCCTGCGGAAGTATTCATGGGAGATTTAGGCGCACTTGCTCTAGGCGCTGCTATTGGCACAATTGCCGTGATTGTAAGACAGGAGATTGTTTTATTTATTATGGGCGGTATTTTTGTAGTCGAGACTTTTTCTGTTGCTATTCAAGTCATGTACTTTAAATATACTAAATTTAAATATGGTGTTGGTAAGCGAATTTTTCTTATGGCGCCACTTCACCATCACTATGAGAAAAAAGGCTGGAAAGAAACGCAGGTCGTTGTTAGATTTTGGATCATAACAATGATGCTTGTATTAATTGGGATCTCATCGCTAAAAATTAGATGAGCATCAATTTTAATAAAAAGAAAGTCTTGGTGATTGGTCTTGGAGAGACAGGGCAGTCCGCCCTACATTTTTTAGCAAACAAAGAATGCGATATTCAAGCTATTGATACAAGGCCAACAATTGATAATTTTGAGACGATAAAAGAAAAATTTAAAGACGTTAAATTTACGATCGGGAAAAAATTCAACGATACCATTATTCATGATGTTGAATTAATTATCATTAGCCCAGGTATGTCGTTGAAAGAAAGTTATATTCAAAAGGCATTAAATCAAGGCATACCTGTAATTGGTGATATTGAAATGTTTGCGCAAGTTAAATCTGTGAGTTCAAAAGTGATTGGCATTACAGGTTCAAATGGCAAAACGACAGTTACTTCACTTGTTGGGGATTTATTAAAAGCGGCCGGCATATCAACTATTGTCGGAGGAAATATTGGGATCCCTATATTAAATACTTTAAATCAAAAAGCGCCAGAGGTATATGTTCTTGAGTTATCCAGCTATCAGTTGGAATCGACATATTCATTAGCGCTCGAAACTGCTGCAGTCTTAAATATTTCAGAAGACCATATGGATCGATACGGATCCATGGAAGAGTATGCTAAAGCCAAGTATAGGATATTTAATCATGCTAAAAATATTATCTTAAATAGAGAAGACGATTATCTAAAATCTCAGATTAATGAAAGCTCTTTAACATTCGGAACTCATTTGGACGAGAAAAATTATGGCATTAAAAAAAATGGTAACCAATATTTCATCGCAAAAGGTAGCGCTGAAATTATTTCTTTAGAAGACATTAAACTTAAGGGTGAACATAACATTCTAAATGTAATGGCTGCTTTGGCTCTTTGTGAGCCATTTAATATTTCAAAAGATGTGATCAAAAAAGTACTAAGTCAATTTAACGCTCCCCCACATCGAGTCGAATATGTTAACTCTATATCAGGTATTGATTTTTATAATGATTCAAAAGGTACAAACGTTGGAGCAACGATTGCTGCTATTCAAAGCATGTCCAAGCCAATCTTACTGATTGCCGGAGGGGATGGCAAAAGTCAAAATTTTAAGCCATTAATAGGCCCATCTAAGGATAAAGTAAAAAATATTTCTTTGATTGGTAAGGACGCAAAAATAATACAAGAAGTATTTAAGGGTGGGGCCATTCCAACAAGTATTGAAAAAAATCTTGAATCAGCAATTATCAAATCATTTGAGCTTGCTAAAGCGGGAGATGTAGTTCTTCTCTCTCCAGCATGTGCAAGTACCGATATGTTTAAAAATTACGTACATCGCGGTGAAGTTTTTAAGGATTGCGTGAGTAAGTTAAAAAATAAATCATGATCGATAAATTTTCTAATAAATCGACAATAGATAAACCTTCTTTTGATCAAGGCCTTTTCTGGGTTTCATTAATATTAATTGCAATTGGCCTGATTATGGTTTATTCATCCTCAATTTCTTTTGCTGAATCTAGCAAATTAACTAAACATCAAAATTACTTTTTTTTATTAAGACAATCAATTTATATTTCATTGGGATTTGTTGTCGGATTTATTATTTTCCAAATTCCTATTCGCTGGTGGCAAAAGATGTCGCCTTATTTATTTATGGCAGGCATGGTCTTACTTATTCTTGTTCTCATTCCAGGTATTGGCCATGTTGTGAATGGAAGTAGGCGTTGGATTTCATTATTTGTATTTAATATGCAGCCCTCGGAATTTATGAAATTATTTACTGCTATGTACGCTTCAGATTATGTTTTAAGAAAATCAAAAGAAATTGGGAGTTTTCTGAAAGGGTTTCTTCCAATGGCAGCAGTGATTATGTTATTAGGAGCATTGTTATTGCTTGAACCAGATTTCGGAGCATTTGCTGTAATCTTAGTCATTGCAATGTGTACCTTAATTTTAGGTGGCATAGACAAAAAAATACTGATGGGCCTTTCCATTGTTGCACCTATTGGTATGGCAGCCTTAATTTATAGCTCTGACTATAGATACCAAAGATTAGTAGGTTTTTTTAATCCATGGGCTGACCCATATGGAAAAGGTTACCAGTTATCTCACGCTCTTATAGCTTTTGGTCGTGGCGAATTTTTTGGGGTAGGGTTAGGTGGTAGTGTCGAAAAATTACTTTATTTGCCCGAAGCACACACTGATTTTATTTTGGCTGTATTAGCTGAAGAATTTGGTTTCTTTGGTGTGCTTATTGTCATTGGATTATTCTCATGGCTTGTAATTAGAGCTTTTGGTATTGCTAAAGAAGCTATTATTAATGAGAGTTATTACTCAGCTCTGTTATCTCAAGGTATTGGCATTTGGTTTGGTACGCAAGGCATTATTAACATGGGTGTCAACATGGGGCTTCTTCCTACAAAAGGGTTAACCTTGCCACTCCTTTCTTACGGTGGTAGTGGTATTTTGGCCAATATGATTGCGCTTGCGATATTACTCAGAATTGATTGGGAAAATCGAAGAGGCTTAAGAGGAATTTAACTTAGTGAAACCCAATAAAAAAATATTGATTATCGCAGGAGGAACCGGAGGACATATCTATCCTGGAATTGCGATTGCCGATTATTTGAAAGCTAAAGGATACTCAATCACTTGGCTTGGAACTTCTCATGGCATGGAAAACAAGTTAATCGATAAAAAGCCTTATCAAAAAGCCATGATTGATATTAAAGGCGTCAGAGGCAAGGGCCTGTTAAATTGGGTAAAGCTTCCATTTATGCTTTTGATTGCGTTAATACAATGTGCAAAAGTAATTGAAAAAGAAAAGCCGGATGTGGCCATTGCTATGGGGGGCTATGTTTCATTTCCGGGTGGTCTTATGTCGAGGCTTATGGGTAAGCCACTCATTGTGCATGAACAAAACTCTATCCCAGGCCTAACTAATAGATTATTAGCAATAATCGCAACAAAAATATATTCCGCATTTCCAATTAAACTAATGCGTGCCTCTCAAAAAATTGGCAACCCAGTGAGAGATAACATTAGGCAAATTAAACCGCCAGCCCAGAGATTTAAAAATAGAAAAGGCCCTTTGAGGCTTCTTGTTGTGGGCGGTAGTTTAGGAGCTAAATTTTTTAACGATACGATTCCTTTAAGTGTTAAACAACTCAGCCCTAAGAATAGACCGGCGATTATTCATCAATCTGGTGAGAAGCACTTTGAAGAATTAAAAGCAAGTTATAAGGAAAGTGGAATTAAAGCCGATTGCAGGGCTTATTTGGATCACATTGAAAAATTATATGAATGGGCAGACCTTGTCATAGCTAGAGCTGGCGCACTCACGGTCTCTGAATTTTCGGCAGCAGGAATTCCTAGTATATTAGTGCCATTCCCTTTTGCAGTAGATAACCATCAGTTTTATAACGCAAAATACTTAAGTGATAAGAAGGCCGCACGACTTATAATTCAGGAGGAGCTCACAACCGAATCATTGAGAAGCATACTTCAAAGTATGACAAGAAATGAATGCTTAAAAATGGCAAAAGCTGCATTGGAAAATAAAGCAACTAAACCTGAAGAAGTTATTTATAAAGCCTGCGAGCGACTAATTAACAAATGAAACACAATATCAATCGAATTCATTTTGTAGGTATAGGCGGCTCAGGAATGAGTGGCATTGCAGAAGTGATGCACAATCTAGGCTATTTTGTTTCCGGCTCCGATATTCAGGAGTCACTAGTAACCTCAAGATTAAAAGAGATCGGTATTAAGATTTTTATTAATCATGCAGCAGACAACATTAAAGATGTTGATGTTTTAGTGATTTCTTCTGCAATCGATCAAGATAATCCAGAGTTAAAAGCTGCTATTACAAATAAAATACCAATTATGCCTAGGGCAGAAATGCTTTCAGAATTAATGCGCTTTAAAAAAGGTATTGCAGTAGCCGGCACTCATGGCAAAACAACCACCACGAGTTTAATCGCTTCCATTTTGGCCGAAGCTTCAATGGATCCTACTTATGTAATTGGCGGAAGACTTTCTTCCTTGAATGCAAATGCAAAATTAGGAAATGGTGAGTATATCGTGGTAGAAGCTGATGAGTCAGACGCATCATTTTTGCATTTGACACCTGTATATTCTATCGTGACAAATATTGATCAAGATCATATGGAAACATATGACAATGATTTTGAAAAACTTAAAAAAACATATATAGAATTCATACATCGATTACCTTTTTATGGCGTGGTAATTGTGTGTATCGATGATCCAGTTATCAAATCTATACTTCCTGAAATTTCTAGACCTATCATAACTTATGGTTTATCAAATGATGCAGATGTGCATGCTGAAGAAGTTTTAGCAGATGCAGGTAAAATGCATTTTAAAGTGACGATTAAACACACTGATGTTGTTAAAAAACCAATGACTTTAAATCTACCGGGCAAGCATTATGTTAGAAATGCATTGGCAGCAATAGCACTTGCAGACGAGCTCGAGATACCGATTTCAAAAACAATCGATGCATTAAAGCATTTTAAAGGTGTAGGCCGAAGATTCGAGACTTATAAAGATTTAATATTTGATAAAAAATCTTTTACTCTGGTTGATGATTATGGGCATCACCCGGTCGAAATTGAAGCAGTCCTTGACGCGGCGCGAGATGCATATCCAGGTAAATCGATCTATCTTGTTTTTCAGCCTCATCGCTACACCAGAACGAGAGATTGTTTTGATGAGTTTGTAAGGGTGCTTCAAAAAGCAGATAAAACACTTCTCACTGATATTTATTCGGCTGGCGAAAAAGTAATTCCAGGGGTAAGTTCCATAGCGATCATGGATAGTATGAATAAAATTATGAAAAAAGTTTCTTTTGAAAAAGATATTGCAGAGTTAGCTAAAACAGCGCTTCAACATATTGAACAAGATTCCATCTTAATTGTGATGGGCGCAGGCTCAATAGGAAGAGTGACGAAAGATATATTGAATATTGTGAAGTCATGACGAATGCAATGATATTAAAAAATGTGCCATTAACCAAATACAACAGTTGGCGGGTAGGCGGTGCTGCCGATGCTTTATTTATACCTAAAAATTTAGAAGATTTAAAAAATTTCTTAAAAGATGAACACTATTTAAAGCCGCTCACTTTTATTGGATTGGGATCAAATATTTTAGTGAGAGATGGGGGTATCCGGGGAACGGTTATTGTAATGCATGCAGCTTTAAATGAAATTCAAATGACTGATAAGGGCGTGTATGCAGAAGCAGGTAATACTTGCGCAAAAATTGCAAAAACTCTTGCTAGAGAGCATTACGTTGGCGGAGAATTTTTTGCTGGCATTCCAGGCACAGTCGGAGGAGCCTTGGCGATGAATGCCGGATGCTACGGTTCTGAAACATGGAATTATGTGACCCAGGTAAATATGATTGATGATAATGGCAATATAGTTACAAGATTAAGAGATGAATTTAAAATTTCTTACCGCGAAGTAATTAAGCCAAATACAAAAGAGTGGTTTGTAGGTGCCTGGTTTAATTTTAAAAAAGATATGGCAGGCGACCCAGAAGGTAAGATCAAGGAATATCTTAATCATAGGAAAAACACTCAGCCCCTTAATTGGCCAACAGCAGGTTCAACATTTAGAAATCCAAAAGATACTTTTGCAGCAAAACTCATTGAAGACTGCGGATTAAAAGGTTTTAGAGTTGGCAATGCTGAAGTTTCAGATAAACATGCCAATTTTATTATTAATTTAGGTAATGCGTCTGCAAAAGACATTGAAAATATTATTGACTATGTTGAATGCGAAGTCTTTAAAAGAAAAGGTATTAAGCTCGAAAGGGAAATTAAAATTTTAGGGGACTTTCTAGGTTGATGAATGAATTTGGAAAAGTTGCAGTGCTTATGGGTGGAGACTCTAATGAGAGAGCTGTTTCACTCCTCAGTGGCGATGCTGTATTTCGCGCTTTAAGCCGATTAGGCATTGATGCTGAAGCTTTTGATCCTTCAGTTAGAGATATTGAAGATATTAAAAGTTACGACAGAGTTTTTATAGCCTTACACGGAAGAGGCGGTGAAGATGGATCTATGCAAGCTTTTTTAAAGTCGAAAAATGTTGCATATACCGGAAGTGATTCCTTAAGTTCTGCCATTGGAATGGACAAACTTAAAACGAAATTATTATGGCGTTCATTAAACATTTCTACACCAGATTTTCTCCAGGTAACTGAGAAAACCTTATATGCAGAAATCGTTCATTCAATTGGATCACCATTTTTTATTAAACCATCAAATGAAGGTTCAAGTATAGGTATTGATAAGATAAAAAACGAACAACAATATAAAGAAGCTTTTTTAAAAACATCGAGGATTGATGCAAATGTAATCGTTGAGAAATTTGTGGACGGCGAAGAATATACAGTGGCTATTGTGGATGGTCAAACCCTTCCAGTCATTAAGATTAAGCCAAGCAATGAGTTTTATGATTACGAAGCAAAATATCTTAAAGATGACACGCAATATATTTGCCCTTCAGGGATAGAAAAAAATAAAGAAGCTTTAATAGCTCAAGAAGCTTTGGCGGCCTTCAACTCAATTGGGTGCTCTAGCTGGGGTCGTGTTGATTTTATGATGGATAAAAAAAGTGATCACTATTTTATAGAAGTGAATACGTCTCCTGGAATGACTAATCATAGTTTAGTTCCTATGGCTGCCAAGGAGATGGGCATAGATTTTGATCAATTAGTTTTGAAGATATTAAAAACCGCACATGTTAAATAACTATTTAAAAATTTATTGGTTAGGCAATTTAGTTTTTTTACTTAATATTATTTTGATACTTTTTTTAATTAGTTACCAATTTATGCATTTTGCTAAATTTCCAATTAGAGAAATTAAGGTAGTAGGGCAATATCAGCACCTTGATGAAGATCAGGTAAGTATGATTTCAGACCGATTTGTAAAAGGCAATTTTTTTTCACTAGATTTATATAGTACTAAAGAGGCATTTACAAAATTACCTTGGATAAGAAACGTAAGTTTAAAAAGAGTCTGGCCTGATCGATTGGAAGTGTTTGTCGAGGAGCATCAAGTTATAGGAAGGTGGGGAGCCATTGCCTTAGTGAATGAGAATGGTGAAATTTTTCATGGAGCATCTGATGAAGACCTCCCTTTATTTTTTGGACCAGAAGGTACCGAGAACTATATAGCACTGGAGTATAAAAAAATGCAAAGTATTTTAGATAAAAAACAATTAAAAATTGCGCAAGTCTCTCTATCTTCTCGGTACACTTGGGACATTAGAACCACTAATAATATGAAAATAATTTTAAGTAAAGATAATGTCGAAGAAAGTCTATCTCGCTTTATGGCTCAGTACGACAATATTTTGGCTTCAGTTAAGCGAATTGGCTCTGCCGACTTAAGATATCCAAATGGTTTTGCTATTAAGAAATCTACTGAACCAATCCAAAAGATTGATAGTGGTGAGAGGCCGCTTATATGATCAAACAAAAAGAAGAAAAAAATCTCATCGTAGGGCTTGATATTGGAACATCCAAAATTGTGGCTATTGTCGCTGAATTACAACCAGATGGTTTATTGAATGTGATCGGATTAGGTCAACATAGCTCAAAAGGATTAAAGAAGGGTGTGGTCATTAATATTGATGCCACTATGGAGGCGATTCAAAGAGCTATTGAAGAAGCGGAATTGATGGCAAATTGTAAGATTGCCGATGTTTATACTGGTATCGCAGGAAGCCATATAAAAAGTATAAATTCTCATGGGATGGTCAAAATTAAAGATGCTGAGGTCTCTCAATTAGACGTTGATAAAGTGATTGAAACTGCATGTGCTATTACACTCCCCAACGATCAACAAGTTCTACACATATTGACGCAAGAATATGTGATTGATGGGCAGGAAGATGTTAGACAGCCACTTGGTATGAGCGGTATGAAGTTAGAAGTGAAGGTTCATATTGTCACAGGCGCGATTGCAGCCGCGCAAAATATTGTTAAATGTATTAAGCGTTGTGGGCTTGAAGTGTCTGAATTAGTCCTTCAGCCTTTGGCTTCAAGCATGGCTGTCCTTACCGATGATGAAAAAGAATTGGGCGTTTGTTTGGTTGATATTGGAGGAGGTACAACTGATATCGCAGTATTAAGACATGGGTCTATTCGACATACGGCTGTGATTCCGATTGCAGGTGATCAGATAAATAATGATATTGCAGTAGCATTTAGAACACCTTTACCATCAGCAGAAGAGATAAAAATCAAACATGGTTACGCCGCAAGAAGCTTGGCTTCTGCTTCAGAGCAAATTGAAATTCCTGTAGTAGATGGAAAAGAATCTAAAACTATCTCAACACTTTCATTGGCAGAGGTCATTGAAGCTCGCCTAGTTGAGCTTTATGAACTTGTAGCTCACGAGTTGAAACGAAGCGGTATGGAAGATATGATAGCTTCTGGAATTGTGATTACTGGCGGATCATCATTGATGAAAGGTATGGTCAACCTTGGAGAAAGTGTATTTAGGATGCCGGTCAGAATTGGCACGCCCAGAAATGTAGGCGGTTTGTCTGAAGTTGTCGACAATCCAAGGTACTCAACAGGTATTGGGTTGTTACTGATGGGTAAGGGGCAGTTAGAGAAAGAAATGATGGATCAAATTGATGGTAATTCAATAAATCAAATCTTTATGAAAATGAAGAATTGGTTTCAAGGTAACTTTTAATTCTTGGAGATAGGATATGTTTGAAGTTGTTGATAGCAAGTCACAAAATGCCATCATAAAAGTCATTGGTGTCGGTGGCTGTGGCGGAAATGCTATTGATCATATGATCGATAAGAATTTAACAGGCGTTGAATTCATCTGTGCCAACACTGATATGCAAGCCCTGAAAAAAAGTCGGGCAAGCCATATATTGCAGATTGGTCAGGAGATGACCAAAGGTTTAGGCGCAGGGGCCAAGCCTGAAATTGGAAAACAAGCCGCTCTTGATGATAAAGAAAAAATTATTAGCTCTATTAAAGGTGCTGATATGTTATTTATTACAGCAGGGATGGGAGGCGGAACTGGTACCGGCGCTGCACCTGTAATTGCACAAATTGCAAAAGAATTAGGTATTTTAACTATTGCAGTTGTGACTAAACCTTTTTTATTTGAAGGTAAAAGAACAGCGATTGCTACTGATGGTATTAATGAATTAGTTCAGCATGTAGATTCTCTAATTGTTATTCCAAATGAAAAGTTAATGGAAGTTTTAGGTGAACACATCCCATTCTTAGAAGCCTTTAATGCAGCGAATGATGTTCTCCATAACGCGGTTTCAGGTATTTCAGAAATTATTAATAGCCCAGGGTTGGTAAATGTTGATTTCGCTGACGTTAAAACTGTTATGAGTGAAATGGGAATGGCGATGATTGGTTCTGGTGTTGCTCAGGGTGAACATCGAGCATATAAAGCCTCTCAAGCTGCAGTTGCAAGTCCTCTTTTAGAGGATGTGAATTTAGTAAATGCGCGCGGTGTATTAGTAAATATCTCTGCAAGTAGTAAATTTACACTCAAGGAATACCATGAAGTTATGGAAACGATTAAGCAATTTGCAGCTATTGATTCCACAGTGATCGTCGGTAATGTAATTGACGAGGCAATGGGAGACTCTATTCGAGTTACTGTTGTAGCGACAGGACTAGCTCAAAACGTAAAACAAAGGATGCCCCGAATCGAACCTAGATCTATGATGCAAAATAAACAAAGCACGACCCAAGAAGAGCCATCTCTAGATGACGAACCAGATGTATTTAGCTCTAATGAAAATAGGGCTCAAGTTGAAATCATGAAAATGTCAGGTATGGAAGAATATGATATTCCTGCATTTTTGAGAAAAAAAGGCGAGTAAGTACTCAATGATTAAACAAAGAACTATTCAAAAATCTGTGCAGACTTCTGGTGTCGGCCTTCATAATGGTGAAAAAGTGACTATGACTTTAAAGCCTGCCGAAGCGGATCAAGGCATTGTCTTTAGAAGAGTTGATCAAAAGAAAAGTAATGAGATAAAAGTAAGCCCTGATGCTGTGAAAGATACCAAAATGTGTTCAGCTATTGGTCAAGATACTTCGCGTGTAGCTACCGTTGAACATTTAATGTCTGCATTATCAGCCACAGGTGTCGATAACATTATTATTGAACTGAATGGACCTGAAGTGCCCATTATGGATGGAAGCTCAATACCGTTTATTTATCTTCTTCAAACAGCGAAGCTTAAAGAACTAGATGCTGCGAAAAAATTTGTCTTGATTAACGATGTAATTGAAGTAAAAGATAAAGACAAGTGGGCGAGGTTTGAGCCATACGATGGATTTAAAATTGATTTTACTATCGATTTTCCCCATCCCGTGTTTGATACATCTACCAACAAAGTCGCTTTGGACTTTTACGATGAATCCTATATCACAGAAATTAGTCGAGCACGTACATTTGGATTTATGCAGGAAGTTGAATACTTAAGATCTAATGGTTTAGCTAGAGGTGGCTCACTCGATAATGCGATTGTCTTAGATGAGTACAAAATTATTAATACAGACGGATTACGATACAACGACGAGTTTGTGAGACATAAAATACTTGATGCTGTCGGCGATTTATACATGTTAGGCTACTCAATCATAGGTAATTTCAAAGCATACAAATCTGGCCATGAATTGAATAACAAATTATTACTTGCATTACTTTCAAATAAGAAATGCTGGAGCTTAACAACATTAGATAGCCAAGATCCCAAGACTTCTAATTTAGCAATGCGTTATGCTAATTCTAAGAATGGAATTTTAAATCAAGAAATGGCAGGAGTTTATCAATGAATATTTTAAGACTTTTTATATTTTTATTGCTTGCAATATTAGTTGTATTTACATTTTTGTATCTAAATACAAAGAATAAGAAATATTTGAAGTATTTAAAACTTACTACAAATGTCACATTAATTTTAATTCTTATATTTATCTTAAGAATGCTTTAATTTCGAATTGGCTAATTCAAAAAAAACAATTGCAATTTTTGGAGCGTCAGGATTTTTAGGGTCCAGCCTCGTTTTAGCTCTAAGCCAATCTAATCACAATTTAAAATTATTCTCTAGAAATAAAGAAAAAATTAAATTATGGACCGTCAATCCATATGTTCAAATATTTGACTTGGATTTAGATAATCTTGCGCAAGTAAAAAAAGATTTAAAAAAGACAGATGTTGTAATTAACCTTTTAGGTATTCTTCACCAGTCTAAAAAAGAGACTTTTGAGAATATTCACCATATTTGGCCAGATCATTTGGCAAAAGTCATGAAAGATTTAGGTATTAAGCGATTGCTTCATGTAAGCGCGTTAGGTGCAAGTAGCAATGCTCCGAGTTTATATCTTAAATCTAAAGCTCTTGGCGAGTCTGAATTGTTTAAACAAAAAGATCTAAACGTAACTATATTAAGACCGTCTATCATCTTCGGGGCAAAAGATAACTTTATTAATATGTTTAGAATTCTTGTGAAGTGGCTGCCAGGAATAGTTCTTTTGTCACCTCAATCTAAATTTCAACCCATTTTTATTGAGGATGTATCAAAAATTCTAATTAAGACACTTTTTGATAAAAAGACATACGGCAACATTTATGATCTTGGTGGGCCTGATATTTATTCACTTAAAGATATTATTCGTCTTATTATTCGATCAGAGAAATTGACTCGGCTAATCATCCCTCTCAATAGAAGCCTTTCATATCTATTTGCTTTAAGTATGGAAATGATGCCAATTAAAATATTGACGCGCGACAATTGGAGATCTATGCAAGTTGATAATGTAGTGAATCCAAAACGCGCAATCTCTTACCGATATTCTTTAGAGCGCTTAGAGCATTACCTATGTAATAAGAAAAATAGACCTCTAGCGCGGTCAAAATATGATGTTTATAGAAGTAAATCTGGAAGATAAATGAAAGTATATCTTGTAGGTGGAGCTGTTCGGGATCAAATTATGGGCTTATCTGTTAAAGATAAAGACTATGTAGTTGTAGGATCGACTTCAGAAGAAATGGTGAAGTTAGGTTATAAGCCTGTAGGCAAAGATTTCCCTGTTTTCTTGCATCCTAAAACACATCAAGAATATGCATTGGCAAGAACGGAGCGTAAAGTTTCAAAAGGGTATAAGGGTTTTAAAGTTTACGCTTCAAAAGAGGTGACGCTAGAAGAAGATCTGCAACGACGAGATCTTACAATTAATGCGATAGCAAAAGACAAAAAAGGACAGTTTGTTGATCCCTTTGGTGGCATGAAAGATATTAAAAATAGAGTGTTACGCCATGTGAGCCCTGCCTTTGTGGAAGATCCAATTCGAGTGTTACGTATCGCCAGATTTTCTGCTCGATTTTACAAGTTTAAAATTCATCCCAAGACAGAAGCATTGCTCAAGAAGATTGTAAAAAATAAAGAAATCGAAACTGTAGCGTCTGAAAGAGTCTGGCATGAATTTTCAGTTGGTTTTACAGAGAAAAAATCCTATTTGATGCTTGATGTGCTTAACCGATGTGGTGCTCTTAAATTAATACTACCAGAATTAGATTATCAAAAAAATAAAAACTCAATTAAAAAAAGTTTAGAGTATGCAGCTAAAAAAAAATACTCAAATGATATTAGAGCAGCCATATTTTTTATGTATACCTACCCTTTAAAAGTCAGCACTAAATGTAATGACAAAATTTATATGAGACTTTCTATACCGAATGCCGTAAAAAAATTAGTAGAAAAGGTAATATTTAATCTATCTGAATTGAAGCAATTTCAAAAACTTAAACCGCGTCAAGTTTTAGATTTGATCTACAAAATGGATTTATTTAGGAATCCGGACATTCTTCCAGACGTAATGTGCATTTTCGAGGCTTATATCGAAGGCCAGCAAAGTCAGAAAAAAACAGCACAGACTGCTTTGAAATTATTACAAAAGTATTTGAAACGCCTTAATAAATTAAATCTTGGCTCTATTAGCCAAAATAAAAGTGGCGTCGATATTAAGGCTGCTATTTATGAAGCGCGACTTGCTGAATTGGTCAAGCTTATCTAGCTTGACTGAGTAAGCTGAGTAATTTTTGTAATTCGTTTATTTACAAAAATTGTTTTTTTATTCTGTCTTGAGACTAATATTGTTTTCATGCCTATCTTGTATGCTGTTTTTAAATTAGCAAGATCATCTTCTACCATTGTGCATTGATAAGCCTTTTTTCCGAGATGCCTTAAAATTTTCCTAAACGCAATGAGAGAAGGTTTTGGATTATATTTCGTTGACTCAATGCTATAAATTGCTGAAAAATATTTTTCAATGTTTAATGATTTAATAATTGCTATTGCATAATGGAGAGGGGCATTTGTAAAAACAATCTTTTTACCCCTGAGTTTCTTTAAAGTATTTTTTAAGGCGTGAGATTGCTTAACGAATTTAGAAAGTTCATATGCATCGTGTGTTTTCAGTAAAAATTCTTTTGGATCGACACCGTGAATTCCCATGAGCCCCTTCAAAGTCGCACCATAGACTTTCCAATATTGGTCCCGAATTTCATGTGCAGCATCATTGCTAATATTAAGTTTTTGACTTACATATGTAGTCATAGACTGATTAATGCGTGGAAATATTTTAGAACTTGCGTCATGGAGCGTGTCATCTAAATCAAAAATCCAAATTTTTGACAATTATTTTGCCTTAATTAAAGTGCCTACACCCTCGTCAGTTAGTACTTCTAATAAAAGCGCGTGCTGCACCCTGCCATCAATTATATGAACACTTTTTACTCCGCTTCTTGCAGCGTCAAGGGCTGAACTTATTTTAGGAAGCATACCGCCTGATAATGTTCCATCTTCTACAAGCTTATCTATCTCATTCGGTGTTAATCCCGTAAGAAGTGAACCTTTTTTGTCTAGAACACCTGGTGTATTTGTAAGTAGGATTAATTTTTCAGCGTTTAATACTTCAGATAATTTTCCTGCGACGAGATCGGCATTAATATTATAAGTCTCTCCATTTGCTCCTACTCCAATTGGTGCTATGACAGGAATAAAATCTCCCTCATCTAAAAAATTAATAATACTAGGATTGATTGATGCAATTTCCCCTACATGACCAAGATCAATTGTTTTGTTAGGATCTGTATCATTTTGTACAATGAGTTTTTTAGCGTGAATAAAATTTCCATCTTGGCCGGTGAGACCCACCGCTTTTCCGCCATGTCTATTGATGAGATTTACAATCTCTTTATTCACCTGGCCACCTAAAACCATTTCTACTATGTCCATAGTTTCAGCATCAGTTACCCTCATGCCTTGAATAAACTCACCTTTTTTACCAAGCTTATCGAGATGTTCATCTATTTGAGGACCGCCACCATGAACAACAACGGGGTTCATGCCAACTAATTTTAAAAGTACGACGTCGCTAGCAAATGACTGCTTTAAATTTTCGTCGACCATGGCATTTCCACCATACTTAATGACGATGGTTTTGCCAAAGAATTTTTTGATGTACGGTAAAGCCTCACTTAATATTTTGGCTTTGTGTTCCGGTTGGATATTTTGACTCATTTTTATGCCTATAGTTTTTTTATGATTTTAAAGCTTTTTAATAAAAAATTTTGAATTTCTTTGTGGCAAATAAGACTCTATTCTTTTTTTAGGAAGCTTTTGAATATTCTCTTCTTTAAAACCTTTCTCAATGAACCAATGCTCAGTTCTTGTTGTTAAGGCAAATAGATATTTATAATTTCTTTGTCGCGCAAGTTCTTCGCAATAATTATAGAGCTTTGACCCAAAGCCTTTAGACTGGTAATTTTTGTTAATAGCAAAGCATGCAAATTCAACATGGTCATCATAAGAATATAAAGCTGCACAACCGATAATTTTATTATCATGCTCGATCACTAAAAAGTTTTCTATCTCATGATCAATTCTTTCTCTGCCTCTTTTAACAAGATACCCTCCAGCCTCCAGTGGATTAATTAGCTTATGAATTCCTTTAACGTCGTTATGTGAAGCTGGCCTAATAGTATCTAGAGCTTTTTCGGTAATAACTGTTCCTACACCTTCATCTGTAAATAATTCTTGCAGAATCGCACCATCAATATGCCTATTAATGAGATGAATTTTATTTATACCTGCTTCAGAAGCTTTAATAGCAATTTCAAGAAGATCTAACTCATTGGAGTTGATATTAATAAGCTCATGTTTTTTTGGATTATTTTTTGAAGTGCTTTTATAAAGATTAATTGCCTTTTCTAATGTCATCTCATGCAGAAGTTCATTCCTTAGATTAAAAATACCATCGGAATCTATAAGAAGAATAAGTTTATCCGCTTCTAAAGCTATAGAGGTTTTGAGGGCTACATCTTCCATTGTGAGATTAAATACTTCACCTGTAGGCGAATAACCGATGGGTGAGATCACTACTAATTCTTTGTTGTCTAATTTTTTCTTGATGGCAGCGCTGTCAATTTTTCTTACTTCCCCTGTATGTTGCATATCGATACCATCAATTACACCCAAAGGTTTTGCAGTAATAAAATTTCCGCTAGAGACTTTAATATCACTACCCGCCATAGGCGAGTTTAAAAGACTTGAAGAAAGTGTTGATTCAATATTGATCTTAATCAGACCATTAGCTTCTTTAACAGCTTCCATACTTAAATCATCAGTGACTCGAACATTTCTTACAAGCTGAGTTGAAATTTTTCTCTCTTTTAGCTTCTGGTCGATTTGAGGTCTTGCCCCATGAACGAGGATAATTTTGACATTTAAGCAAGTTAATAAGTTGATGTCGTGAGAGAGAGCGGTAAACTGATCTTCATCAAGAAGCTCCCCGCCAAAAGCAATAACAAATGTTTTATTGCTAAAAGTATTGATATACGGGGCCGCTAATCTAAACCATCTTGCAAATGTTTGGCTATCTAGTTTTGGAATATTGTTTGCAGGCACGTTATTTTGAAAAAGACTGGAGGGGGCACAATTAAGCGCTTCACATATTTTTAATAATTGCGCTTCACCTATATTTTGCTCGCCCCTTTCTATTCTAGAAAGATTACCGGGGTCGCTCGCAATTTTTTTTGCTAATGCCTGCAGGGTGAACCCTAGAGACTTCCTTCTTTTTCTGATTGCTGCGCCAAGAGACATAGGTTTATAATTTGCTTAAAATGCATATTTTACATGTATTTTTATAAAAAAATCAAAAATTTTGCGTTTTATGCAAAATCACCCCATAAATTTTGCATAATCGATAGTGCTACGACGGAGGCGGTTTCCGTTCTTAGAACTCTCTTGCCAAAATTTACTGGAACGAATGAGCTACTTAAAGCTAAATTCATTTCTTTTTCTGAAAAGCCGCCCTCAGGTCCCACCATAAAAACAACAGGAGAAGAAGGTTTTTCTAAATGATTGATATTTTGAGCTTTCGCTGGCGTAAGGATTAACTTCAAACTGTTAGCTATTTGGTTTTGATTACTGAGCCATTGGACTATGTGAATCGGACTTAAAATATCCGGAATGATACTTCGCCCGGTTTGTTCGCAGGCTGAAATAGCAACAGTTCTCCAGTGCTCAAGTTTTTTATCTGCTCTTTCACGGTCAAGCTTAACAATAGATCGTTCAGTCAATAGAGGCTGTATGGATTGGATACCAAGCTCAACCGCTTTTTGAATAATCCAGTCCATTTTATCTCCAGCTGCAAGACCTTGTGCGAGGGTAATTTTTAAGGGTGACTCATGATTCACTTGATACCTATCGATAATCTCAACAGAAGTTTTATGCTTAGATAATTCAATTACTTTTGCGACATAATCATAACCGTCACCATTAAAGAGTGCGAATTGATCGCCCACCTTTAATCTTAAAACTTTTGTAGCATGGATATGTGTCTGCGCAATTAACTCAACGACATGTTTGAGTTCTAGCTTTTCGGAGTGGTAAAATCGATTTTCTTCCATACTCAATTCTATTAAAAAGATAAGCTATATTAAGGCATAAAACATGGTTAGTTTAAATACTCCACTTTGCGATTTTGGTTGGAAAGCGATCGATTTTAATTTGCAGGGGGTCGATGATACCTTTTGGAACCTAGAAAAATCAAAAGGGGCTAATGGTTTGCTTATCATGTTCATATGTAACCACTGCCCATATGTGAAAGCAATTTTGTCAAGACTGGTGAAAGATGTTCGAGCACTAAAAGATCTCGGCATTGAAACGGTTGCCATTCAAAGTAATGACACTGAGAATTATCCTGAAGATTCATTTGAGAATATGAAACTCGTTGCGCATCAATTTAACTTTCCTTTTCCTTACGCAATTGATCACAATCAAGAAACTGCGCGTTCCTATAATGCTATTTGTACACCTGATTTTTTTGGTTTTAATCGTAATCTAGAACTGCAATATCGTGGCCGCTTCGATGCAACTGGTCGAGGAGAGCCGCCACCCAATAATACGCGAGATTTATATGAGGCAATGCTTCTTGTTGCTAAGACCCAGCAAGGCCCTGTTGACCAAAAATCGAGTATAGGTTGCTCAATCAAATGGCGAGAATGAAAAGCATTTAGCTCAAATAATCAAGGGGCAAAAAGACCCTATTCACCTTGCTGAAAAGGGGTATTTAAGCAATAATTTAGGTAAAAATAACATCAATTTTTTAACTTTACATTTAGTACGCAAATACTTAAAAAATATTTGTAATGCTGTCAATTTCGGGAGGCAATAATGGCAACACGTCAAGATTTAGCTAACGCGATTCGTGCGTTATCAATGGATGCAGTTCAAAAAGCAAACTCAGGTCACCCAGGCGCGCCTATGGGTATGGCTGAAATTGCCGAAGTTTTATGGAATCATCATTTACAACATAACCCTTCTAATCCAAACTGGGCTAATCGTGATCGTTTTATTCTTTCAAATGGACATGGTTCGATGTTGATTTATTCATTACTTCATCTCACAGGTTACGATTTGCCAATGGATGAAATCAAAACATTTCGTCAACTTCATTCTAAATGTGCAGGCCACCCCGAATACGGTTATGCACCAGGTGTAGAAACAACCACAGGACCTTTAGGACAAGGCATAAGCAATGCGGTAGGTTTTGCAATGGCAGAAAAATTACTCGCTAACCAATTTAATAAACCTAATCATAAAATTGTAGATCACCACACATATGTATTTTTAGGTGATGGTTGCATGATGGAAGGTGTTTCTCATGAGGCTTCTGCCCTTGCAGGAACATGGGGCCTTGGAAATTTAATTGCATTCTGGGATGACAATGGAATTTCTATCGATGGCCACATCGAAGGTTGGTATACAGACGATACAGCTAAACGTTTCGAATCATATGGTTGGCATGTAATTCCAAATGTAGATGGCCATGATTTTGAAGCCATTAACAAAGCAGTAGAAGCAGCAAAGAAAATAACAGACAAGCCATCATTAATTTGTTGCAAAACTATTATTGGCAAAGGCTCACCTAATAAATCTGGATCACATGATTGTCATGGATCAGCATTAGGTGATGCTGAAGTCGCAGCTACAAGAGAAGCCATTGGTTGGAAGCACGATCCTTTTGTAATTCCTGAAGACGTATATGCAGGATGGAGCGCTAAAGATAAAGGTGCTAAAGCTGAAGCAGCATGGAATGATAAATTCGCGGCTTATGAAAAAGAATTTCCAGATTTAGCTGCTGAATTTAAACGTCGCATGAAAGGCGATCTTCCAAAAAATTGGAAAGCATCAACTGATGCCATGATTAAATCAGTAAATGAAAAAGCTGAAGTATTAGCGACACGTAAAGCCTCACAAAACGCTATTGCTGCGCTTGCGCCAATATTGCCAGAATTTGTTGGTGGTTCAGCAGACTTAACAGGGTCTAACTTAACAAGCTGTTCATCATTCCAGCATGTAAGCGGCAAAACACCAGGCAATTATATTTCTTATGGCGTACGTGAATTTGGTATGGCAGCTATTATGAATGGCATGGCCCTTCATGGCGGTGTGCTTCCATTCGGTGGCACTTTCCATATATTTACAGACTATATGAAGAATGGCATGAGAATGGCAGCGCTTATGAAACAAAGAGTGATCTATGTTTTAACGCATGACTCCATTGGTCAAGGTGAAGACGGACCAACACATCAACCGATCGAAACTACCTCAGGTCTTCGTTACATTCCTAGAATGGATGTATGGAGACCAGCAGACTCAACTGAAACAGCAGTAGCATGGGTAGTTGCAGTGGAAAGTATTCATAACCCAACAAGCTTAGTATTAAGCAGACAAAATACTTCATTTACAAAAAGAACTGATGCGCAAATTGATTTAATTCGCAAAGGCGCTTATGTATTATCAGAAGCTGAAGGCGGCAAGGCAGATATCATTCTGATAGCAACTGGATCAGAAGTCGATCTTGCATTGAAATCACAAGCGGCATTAAAAGAGCAAAATATCAAAGCACGTGTTGTTTCTATGCCATCAACAAATGTATATGATCGCCAAGATCAGGCATACAAAGATAGCGTATTAACTAAAGGTGTAAAACGTGTATCGATTGAAGCGGGTGTGACCGACTTCTGGAGAAAATATATTGGTTTAGACGGCGCAGCTGTTGGTATCGATACATTTGGCGAATCAGCTCCTGGCGGCGCATTATTTAAACACTTTGGATTTACAGTAGAAAATGTTGTTTCAACTGTTAAATCAATTCTGTAATTATTATTGAGTAAGTTTAATAAGGCATCTCAATTTTGAGATGCCTTATTTTTTACCGAGGAAATCTTTATGGCAGTTAAGATAGCAATCACAGGATTTGGAAGAATAGGCCGTTTAATATTAAGAGCGATTTATGAGTTAAATCATCAAGATATTAAAGTAGTTGCTATTAATTCGAGTCGGGGTGATGCAGCATCTAATGCTCATTTATTAAAATACGATAGCGCGCATGGAAAATTTAATGCTGATATCAAAACCAATGACCATGAAATTATTATAAATGGTGATGTTATTAAATTTTATAGCACAAGAAATCCTGAAGACTTACCTTGGGGCGAATTAAATGTAGACGTGGTTATGGAATGTACCGGCGCTTTTACTAGTAAAGAAAAATCCAACATACATTTGAAACAAGGCGCTAAGAAAGTATTGATTTCTTCCCCGGGAGATAAAGATGTTGATGCAACTATTGTTTATGGCGTAAACCATCTCACTTTAAAAGCTTCTGACCTTATTGTTTCTAATGCTTCTTGCACAACGAATGGCTTGGCGCCAATGGTAAAACCATTGCATGAAAAACTGGGGATTGTCACAGGACTTATGACAACCATTCACTCATATACAAACGACCAATATTTAAATGACAATCAACATAAAGATCTAAGAAGAGCGCGTTCTGCAACAGCCTCTATGATTCCTACCAAAACAGGTGCCGCAGAGAGCGTTGCATTAGTCATACCTGAATTAAAAGGTAAGCTTGATGGTATTGCAATTAGAGTACCCACATTAAATGTATCATTAGTAGAGCTTACTTTCACACCTAAAAAAGCGACATCAAAAGAAGAAGTAAATCGCATCATGAAAGAAGCGGCCAACCAAGGCGTATTAAAAGATATATTAATTTACAATGACGAGCCATTGGTATCTGTTGATTTCAATCACACGGAAGCCTCATCTCATTTTGATGCTAATCTCACCAAAGTGAGTGAGGATGGATTGCTCGTAAAAGTTTTTGGATGGTATGACAATGAGTGGGGTTTTAGCTGTCGAATGATTGATACAGCTTTGGCTATGATTGCTGCCAAATAATATTTGATTAATGAACATCAAAAAACTAGTCGATTTAAATCTTAAAGATAAAAGAGTTTTTATTCGCTCTGACTTGAATGTCCCTATTCAAGATGGAAAAATTACCTCCCCTAAAAGAATTCTAGCTTCGATTCCGAGCATTACATTTGCACTTCAAAAAGGCGCAAGTGTTATGGTGACCTCTCACCTGGGCAGGCCTGAAGAGGGAAAATTTAATGAGAGTGATTCGTTAAAGCCCGTAGTAGAGTTCTTAAAAAATCATCTTGATTATCCAGTGCGTCTTGTTTCAGATTGGGCTATTACTCCCTTTGATACAGCTCCAGGCCAGCTAGTAGTTTTAGAGAATTGTAGATTTAATATTGGCGAAAAACGAAATGATGAAGTTTTAGCAAAAAAATATGCTTCACTCGCAGATATTTTTGTCATGGATGCATTTGGGACAGCACATCGCAAAGAAGCATCAACTTATGGTATTGCAGAACACGTAGATATTGCATGTGCAGGTATTTTATTTTTGGCTGAACTAGAAGCCCTTGAAAAAGCCCTATTAAACCCCTCAAGACCTATGATTGCTATTGTAGGCGGTAGTAAAGTCTCATCTAAGTTAAGTATATTAGATACATTGTCTGACAAAGTTGATCAGCTTATTGTCGGCGGTGGAATTGCAAATACTTTTATCAAAGCGATGGGTTTTGAAGTCGGTAGCTCTTTGTTCGAAGAAGAACTCGTACCTGCAGCAAAAAAAATTATTGATAAACTATCTAAGCGTGGTGCATCGCTGCCTATTATTTCCGATGTTGTTTGTGGTAAGAAATTAGACGCAAATGAAAGAGCCACCACAAAAAATATTAAAGACATTAGCAAAGATGACATGATCTTTGATCTAGGAAAAGACTCGGTGGATGAAATTGTGAAATGTATTCACAATGCTAAAACTATCATTTGGAACGGTCCTATCGGTGTATTTGAATTCGTTCAATTTGCAAAAGGTACTGAAACAATGACGCGAGCAATTGCAGACTCGCCCGCATTTTCATTAGCAGGCGGCGGTGACACTATTGCTGCAATTGAAAAATTTAAAGTTGCAAAAGATATTTCATATATTTCAACAGCAGGTGGCGCATTTTTAGAGTTTGCAGAAGGAAAAAAACTTCCTGCAATTGAAATCTTAGAAAGAAGATTTTAAATGCCAGAAAATCAATTAATAGCGACATCAATTAAGAGTCTGCCTTTACTTCATAAAGGCAAGGTAAGAGATATTTATGAAATTGATGATAAACATCTATTGATTGTTACAACAGATCGACTATCTGCATTTGACGTTGTAATGAGTGAGCCGATTCCATTTAAGGGATTTGTTCTTACACAAATGGCTGATTTTTGGTTTAATAAACTCTCTTTTGTCGTTGCAAATCATTTGTCTGGTATTGCCCCGGAAACCGTCGTAGCTGAAAATGAAGTAATTCAAGTAAAAAATCGCGCCATTGTGGCGCGAAAATTGAAGGCGTTACCTATTGAAGCAATTGTCCGAGGTTATTTGTCAGGTAGTGGCTGGAAAGATTATCAAAAAACACAATCAGTGTGTGGCATAAAACTTCCAAAAGGTTTAAAAGAGTCTGCAAAATTAAGTGAGCCTATATTTACACCTTCTAGCAAAGAAGCAGTTGGCAGTCACGATGAAAATATTTCATATGAGGAATGCGAAGCTCGTGTCGGAAAAGATATTGCATCCCAAATTCAAGAAATTAGTATTAAGTTATATCAAGAAGCATCAAACTTCGCTCTCACAAAGGGCATTATTATCGCAGACACTAAATTTGAATTTGGTTTGGATGATCAAAATCGTTTAGTGCTTATTGATGAAATATTAACGCCAGATTCTTCTCGGTTTTGGCCGCTAGATCAATATCGCGAAGGCGCTTCTCAGCCAAGTTTTGATAAGCAATTTATTAGGGACTGGCTAGAAAAAAGCGGATGGAATAAAACACCGCCGCCCCCTTCATTACCCGAAGATGTTATTAACAAAACAAGTCAAAAATATTTAGAAGCCTTTAAAAAACTTACAGGCCAAGACATTAAAAAGTAAATTGACTGAAATAAAAAAGGCGCCTTGATTAAGGCGCCTTTTTTCATTTAACAATTAAAGAAGCGGCACAATAAGAAGAGCCACTATATTTATAATTTTAATAAGCGGATTAATGGCTGGGCCAGCAGTATCTTTGTAAGGATCACCTACGGTATCTCCTGTAATGGCTGCTTTATGGGCTTCTGAACCTTTACCGCCATGGTTACCATCTTCAATGTATTTTTTTGCATTATCCCAAGCACCACCACCTGTGCACATCGAGATAGCTACAAATAAACCGGTCACAATCGTTCCCATGAGAAGACCGCCCAATGCTTTAGGACCTAAAGTTAAACCTACAACAATTGGCACTGCAACAGGAAGCAGTGAAGGCACAATCATTTCTTTAATTGCTGCTGTCGTTAACATATCTACGGCGCGCGCATAATCAGGTTTGCCTTTACCAGTCATAATGCCCTTAATCGTTTTGAATTGACGTCTTACTTCTTCAACGACTGCACCTGCGGCTCTTCCTACAGCTTCCATAGCCATCGCAGCAAAAAGGTAAGGGATAAGACCGCCAATAATTAATCCAATAATAACTAACGGGTCACTTAGATCAAATGTAGTTGCAATACCTACCGATTCTAATTTATGTGTGTAGTCTGCAAAAAGAACAAGCGCTGCAAGACCGGCTGAGCCAATTGCATAACCTTTAGTAACTGCTTTAGTTGTATTGCCAACAGCATCTAATGGATCAGTCACATCACGAACGCTTTTAGGTAGGCCGGCCATTTCGGCAATGCCACCTGCGTTATCGGTGATAGGACCGTAAGCATCTAATGCAACAATAATACCAGCCATACTTAACATGGATGTAGCAGCAACTGCGACACCATAAAGACCTGCAAGATCATGAGATACGAAAATTGCAATACAAACAGATATAACAGGCAAGGCTGTTGATTTCATTGAGATGCCAATGCCAGCAATAATATTTGTTGCGTGACCAGTTTTAGAAGCACGTGCAACGTGTCTTACTGGCTCATAATCTGTGCCCGTATAATATTCCGTAATCCATACTAAAGCTGCTGTTAGCACTAGGCCTACGATACATGCTTGGAATAAAGCCATAGATGAAACATTTACATTTTGGATTGAAACGCCTTCAGGAAATACAAAGTTTGTTACATAGTAGAAAGCTATAAGTGAAAGTCCACCGGCAACGATGAGACCTTTATATAAAGCAGGCATTACATTTTTCATTTTAGGCGTTGCTCTTACAAAGAAACATCCAACAATCGATGTCACGATAGAAGCTGCACCCAATAGAAGCGGATAAATAATTCCGCTTGCGCCACTATTTGTAATCACGAGACCACCAAGGAGCATGGTTGCAATTAAAGTTACTGCATAAGTTTCAAATAAATCTGCTGCCATACCTGCGCAATCACCCACATTGTCACCGACGTTATCTGCAATCACAGCAGGATTTCTTGGATCATCTTCTGGAATACCAGCTTCAACTTTACCTACCAAGTCAGCACCTACATCGGCGCCCTTAGTAAATATTCCACCACCTAAACGGGCAAAAATTGAAATAAGTGAGGAACCAAAAGCGAGCCCAATAAGAGGATTTAAATTGGTTGCGTCAGCCCCGCCTAAGTACATATAAAATCCAGTGACTCCGAGAAGCCCAAGCCCAACGACTAATAAACCCGTGATAGCACCACCCTTGAAAGCTACATCAAGTGCTGGAACGATGCCTTTTGTGGCGGCTTGTGCTGTTCTGACATTCGCTTTGACTGAGACATTCATGCCAATAAACCCGCAAGCGCCCGATAGGAAAGCGCCTACGACAAAACCTAACGCAGTATCTTTTGAAATAAAGATGCCAATTAAAATGGCTAGCACGACACCTACGATCGATATGGCTTTGTATTGTCTTGCGAGATAAGCCTTTGCCCCTTCTTGAATAGCCAGGGCAATTTCTTGCATTTTTGCATTGCCAGCAGGCAGTTTAAATATCCAAGCGCTCATCACTGCACCATAAAGAATTGCCAATAGTGCTGCGCCAATAATAAGGTTAAGTTCTGACATACATTCTCCTAAATTTTGGAAATCTTAAAATGAAAAACTAATTTAATAAATTATCACATTCAATAACTTTGTGACTAGAAAACTAGATATTTTAATTACAAATTATCCTGCGAAAATCATTGACAAGCCGATTAAAAATAATAAACAAGCGAATATTTTTTTTAATGATAAAACGGAAATTTGATGAATCCATTTTGTTGCTAATCTAACGAAAATGAGACTTGAGGATGTCATCAATATAAGTCCAGGTAGATAGATGTAACCGATACTAAATTGAGGAAGCTGGCTAGCGTGTAGGCCATTTTTGATAAATCCAAAAGAAGCGCCTAACCCGATAAATATGCCTAATGAGCTTGAAAGTCCGACAGCAAGCCGTGGATTAACTTTATGATAAATGAAATAAGGTACAAACATTGTTCCGCCTCCAATCCCAATAACGGTCGAGATAGAAGCGATGGTAAATCCATAAATGTTAGCAAGAAATACCGACGGCAATTGAACAACACTTTTGATTATAGGTGCCTTAAAAATCTCATAGGCAGCAAGAAAAGTATAGGCAATAAAAACATGTTTAATAAGTGTGATATTTAAATGAGGCATGACAAAAGCCATAATAGTTGAGCCTAATAAAACCCCAGGGATATAGGGAACGGCTGTCGACCATTTCATATTATTTCGTTTTGTATGGTAGAAGCTTGACATCCCTCCTGTAAAAACAATGGAAGCGAGTGATGTCCCAATTGCCATTAAAATCGATTGATCAAAGGCAAGTTGATGAAAATGAACTAGGACAAAGGTCAGGACGGGGACGATGATAAGGCCGCCGCCAATACCTAGGAGCCCTGATAAAATCCCGACGATACTTCCAGCAATGATAAGGATGATCGCTTCAGTCAGCATTGGTATGATGTTTAATCAATTTAATAAGGCGATGTCTTAAAGGCGAATCTTCGAGGTTATTTAATAAATTTTCTAAGGCAAATTTAGCTTGAGCAGGAAAGCTTTTATCTCGAGGCGGGGTGATTTTGGAGTTTTTAATTACTAATTTTATTTTTAAGGATTTAATGGGATTAGCAAAAGGGATTTCTTTTTTAATGCCTTCATTCAAGTCCTTAAGCAGCGTGGACTCGATAAATTTTAATTTACTCGCAATGCCACTATTTTCAACATAAATGGTCAAAACATCATCTTGAATCCCACCGACATGAGATAAAGGGGCTAGTTTGCTTGGAGCTTTGATAGACCATAGCTTTTGGTAGCCAGAAATAGAGCGATTTTTCTCTCTAATCAAGGAAAATACTTCACTTTCCAAAAGCTTGTTCACGGGCTTCATAAGTTATAATTATCTATTATTTAAGCTAAATTTTAGATTTCAATGCGAATTATCTTTGTAACAAATAGTACATCAAAGCCAAAAAGTGTCCATTTAGTGACTTTTATTGCCATACTATTTTTGTTCTTTATTGGTTTCATTCAAGGGATTAGCTGGCTTGATTCAAAATATAACGGCGACGTTGAAGAAAAAAAATCATTAATTAACCTTAAGCTTGACCTTAATTTGGGAAGTTTTCAAAAGAATTTAGATGTTTATGCAACTCAAATTGGCGAGCTCCAGGCCCGATTGATGCGCATAGATAATCAATCTCAAAGACTGCAAGACTTTGCTAAAGAAAAATTAAAAACAAATGAAAAAATTCCCAAACCAGCCCCTATCAAATCATCTGGCCAAGGGGGTCCTTTTGTTCCTGGAAAGAATTTTTCAGAAGCTGAGCTTCAGTCATTTATTGATAAGTTAACGCTCGATATTGAAAAACACGAAGAGCACTACAATAATTTAGAAGCTATTTATCTAAAACAAAGTGTGTTTAAAGATACTTTGCCAAATGCTTCACCGGTTAACGCACCTTTTAATTCATCTAGCTATGGCTGGAGAGTAGATCCTTTTTTAGGTGTGAGAGCTTTTCATGAAGGATTAGATTTTAGTGCAGACGCTGGCCAGCCCATTAAGGCAACTGCTGCAGGCATAGTGATAGCAGCTGAAGTCACGCCTGAGTATGGCAATATGGTTAGGATCTCTCATGGATCTGGCCTTGAAACAAGATATGCGCACGCGTCTAAATTATTAGTTAAAGAAGGTGATCGCATTAAAAAGAATCAAGTTGTAGCATTAGTAGGCAATACTGGAAGGTCGACAGGCCCTCATCTTCATTATGAAATCAGAATGAATGGTGAGTCTTTAGATCCTCGAAAATATCTACAATATTAATTATTTCAAATTATTTCGATTAAGAATATTCACATTATGTTAAAGACCCTTGTTAAGAATTTATTTGGAAGCAGAAACGACAGGCTTCTCAAAGATTATGGCAAAAAAGCCCAGCAAATAAATGCACTAGAAGATGCAACTAAAAAACTTAGTGATGCAGCTTTAAAAGCTAAGACCACTGAATTTAAAAAACGGCTTAACGAAGGACAAAAGTTAGATGATTTATTAATTGAGGCTTTTGCTGTTGTCAGAGAGACAAGTCGACGCGTATTAGAAATGAGACACTTCGATGTTCAGCTCATTGGGGGCATGGCGCTTCATGAAGGAAAAATTTCAGAAATGCGAACAGGTGAAGGTAAGACGCTTGTTGCAACTTTACCGATATACCTTAATGCGCTTTTGGGTAAGGGCGTTCATGTCATTACTGTCAATGATTATCTTGCTAAAAGAGATGCAGAATGGATGGGCCAGATTTATAGATTCTTAGGTCTTGAAGTAGGTATTAATCTATCTAATATTTCAAGCGAAGAGAAGAAAAAAGCTTATGAGGCTGACATTACCTATGGCACAAACAACGAATTTGGTTTTGACTATCTCAGAGATAATATGATCTTCTCAAAAGAAGAGCGTGTTCAGAGAAAGTTACATTACGGTTTAGTAGATGAAGTCGATTCAATTTTAATTGATGAGGCTCGGACACCTTTAATCATTTCAGGGCAGGCTGAAGATAACGTTGATCTTTATACTAAAATTAATTTAGTTGTGGCAAAGCTTTCTAAACAAAAAACCGAAGAAGAAGGCGGTGATTATTGGATAGATGAAAAAGCACATCAAGTAGTTCTGTCCGAGAGTGGTCATGAGAATGTAGAGAAGCTATTAATTAAAGCAGGTCTATTGTCTGAGGAGTCGAGCTTATACGATGCAACCAATATTTCGCTCGTTCACCATATCAACGCATCATTAAAAGCTAGAAACCTATTCAATAAAGATCAACATTACGTGGTGAAAGACAATAGCATCATTATTGTCGATGAGTTTAGCGGAAGAATGATGCCTGGCCGCAGATGGTCAGAAGGTATTCATCAAGCTGTTGAAGCAAAAGAAGGCGTTGAGATACAAAAAGAAAATCAAACGCTAGCCTCTATTACATTCCAAAATTATTTTAGGATGTATGAGAAATTATCTGGTATGACAGGCACAGCTGATACTGAGGCTTTTGAATTTAATCAAATCTACGGACTAGAAACCATCATTATTCCTCCGCATCGAACCACGCAAAGAAAAGATATGATGGATAAAGTATATCGCACCTCACAAGAGAGATATGCTGCCGTGATTGAAGATATTAAAGCATGTCAAAAAATTGATCAGCCCGTATTAGTCGGAACTACTTCGATTGAAAATTCAGAGCTCATTTCAGCATTACTTACAAAAGTAAAATTAAAGCATCAAGTATTGAATGCAAAACATCATGAAAAAGAAGCGCATATTATTGCGCAAGCAGGCCGTCCTGGGATGATTACTATTGCGACGAATATGGCAGGTCGCGGAACAGATATTGTACTTGGTGGAAGTATCGAGGCTGATATTCATGAAATTAAATTAAACGATAAATTAACTGAAAGCAAAAAAGAAAAAGAAATTAAAGACATTAGAGATGCATGGAAAGAACAAAACAGCTTAGTGGTTAAAGCAGGCGGTCTTCATATTATCGGCACTGAAAGACATGAATCAAGACGTGTAGATAATCAATTAAGAGGCCGTGCAGGAAGACAAGGAGACCCTGGCTCGAGTCGCTTCTACTTATCATTAGAAGATTCGCTATTAAGAATATTTGCATCTGATCGCGTGTCAGCCATTATGGAAAAGCTAAAAATGCCAGAAGGTGAAGCGATCGAACATTCATGGGTCACAAAAGCTATTGAAAATGCACAAAGAAAAGTCGAGGGTCGTAATTTTGATATCAGGAAACAGTTGCTTGAATATGATGATGTTGCAAATGACCAAAGAAAAGTGATTTATGAGCAAAGAAATGAATTGCTTGATTCAGATCAAACTGCTGAAACAGTTTCAGCAATGAGAGCTGACGTTCTTCGTAATCTTTCACAGAGTCATATTCCACAAGGCAGCATGGAAGACATGTGGGATATTCCTTCCTTAGAAAAAGTCTTATTCTCAGATTACGGATTAAGTCTTTCTATCCAAGGATGGATAGAAAAAGAACCCCAGATTAATATTGAAGACATTTATGACAGAGTTATTTCTCTTGCGAATAAACAATATCAAGAAAAAGAATCTTTGGTAGGTGCGGATGTCATTCGACATTTTGAAAAAACGGTTATGTTGCAAAGTATAGATCACCATTGGAGAGAGCATTTATCTTCACTTGATCATTTAAGACAAGGGATTCATTTACGTTCTTATGCACAAAAAAATCCGAAACAAGAATACAAGAAAGAAGCTTTTGAATTATTTGGGTATCTTCTAGATACCGTGAAGTCTGAAGTGACTCGCATTACGATGGTCGTGAAGATTAAGAACGAAGATGAAGTTAATGAGATTGATAAAAAAAATAAAGATGAAGTTAAAAAGTCATCGAGCAAAAAAGCTGACACAGAAGACGTGTTACCTAAAGTGGGTAGAAATGATCCATGTCCATGCGGAAGCGATAAAAAATATAAACATTGCCATGGCGCTTTAGAATAGTCAAAGAAAGTTAATTGTGTTGACTGAATCTCCTTGTATTGGCGTTTGTCTCATCAATAAAGAGCACCATTTTTGTGAAGGGTGTTTTAGAAGCCAAGATGAAATTGCTCAATGGATAGCGTTAGATGAAACACAAAAAAAAGAGATTGTTGAATTAGCATCTGAAAGACAGATTAAGCTTATTTCGTTTTAGTTTTTAAGCTTTTTTTTATATTCGCATAAATCATAAATGACGCAAACACCACATTTTGGTTGTCTTGCAATACAAGTGTATCTTCCGTGTAGTATCAATAAATGATGCGCATCTTGCAAAAATTCTTTAGGCGTTAATTTAATTAATTTTTTTTCTACTTGAAGCACATTTTCTCCTGGTGCTAAGTTAATGCGATTCGCAATCCTAAATATATGAGTGTCTACTGCAATAGTCGGCTCATTAAAGATAGTATTTAAAATAACGTTCGCAGTTTTTCTTCCTACCCCAGGAAGCGCTTCAAGAGCTAATCGATCTTGAGGTACTTCACCTTGAAATTCCTTTTCAATGATCTTCGCAGTTTCAAGTATGTTTTTAGCTTTTGTTTTATATAACCCAATTGTTTTTATACAAAGCTCAACATCGCTTAATTTCATTTGGGCAAGTTGTTTTGCATTAGGCGCTTTATTAAACAACAACAAGGTTGCTTTATTGACTGATTTATCAGTGGCTTGAGCAGATAAAATAACTGCGATCAGAAGCTGGAAAGGTGTCTGGTAAATAAGCTCTGTCGTAGGATGGGGTGTAGCTTTAGATAGCGCCTCAAAAATTTTAAATCGCTTTTGAGGGTTCATAGGAAATGGACTAACGTGTTTCGATACGATTTTTTAGTGCGATGAGACAAGCCAGCCCAATAAATGCTCCGGGAGGTAAGATAGCCAAAAGAAAACCGTTGTAATCACTAAAAAAATGAATTACTAAATTGCTGGTAGAAGCGCCAAATATGAGATCAATACCAGAAAATAAAGTACCTTTACCAAAAAATTCCCTCATTCCACCAAGAAGTGCCAACACCAGAGCTAAACCAAGGCCCATAAAAAGGCCATCAAAAAAAGAAGGGACTGTTTCATTCTTGGCTGCAAAAGATTCAACGCGCGCTAATACAATACAGTTTGTAACGATCAGAGGAATGAAAATGCCTAAAGCTTTGTAAAGCGGATGAATATAAGCATGAATACTGAAATCGATGATTGTTACAAGTGAAGCTATGATAAGAATAAAAACAGGTACTCTAATTTCAGTGGGTATAAATTTTCTAATCGGCGAAACAGAGGCGTTTGATGCAGCCATTACCAGGGCTGTTGCTATCCCAAGACTTAAACCATTGATCAAAGAAGTTGTGACAGCAAGAGTCGGGCATAGTCCAAGCAGTTGAACTACTCCGGGATTTTGCTTCCAAAATCCATCAAATGCAATTTTCTTAATATCGCTCATGATGCAAATAACCTTTTTTTATTTTCTTTTGAGTAAAGAAGACATTTATACGTCGATTTAACGACAGCTCGAGACGTAATCGTTGCCCCAGATACATAGTCAAAATCACCACCATCTTTTTTAACGGCCCATTGTTTTTCTGATAATTTATCTAAAGATTTGAAATCAAAATTTTTAATCCACTGGCTTTTATCAATCTCAATATAATCCCCCAAGCCTGGTGTTTCTTTGTGGGTAATAACTCTTACACCCAATATTTTATCTTCTTGATCAATACCTACAAGTGTTTTGATTTCGCCACTGTAGCCATCAGGCGCAATAGTTTCAATAATCACTGCAATCACTTGATTATTTTTTTTTGCTCGATAAACATCAATATTTTTTTTGTTTCCGAGGAGGGGATTAGGCTCAATAGAGATTGTATCTTTGACAAGATTGTTATCATAAAGATTCGCCGGAATTACTTGGTTTAAAAAAATTCTTTTTGCTTTTGCATCACTTTCTTCAATTGGAGATTTTGTCATAAAGTAGAAAATACTAAGAGCCGTTGATGCTGCCAAAGAAAAGATAATCATAATTGTTGCGGTGATTGATATTTTCTTAAAGTGATCTTTAAACATATATTTATTTATGACCGAAAATTCTTGGTTGAGTGAGGCTGTCAATAAGAGGCACACAGATATTTAAAAACAATACCGCAAATGCAATCCCTTCTGGATAACCACCGAAAAGTCGAATGATAAGTACTAATAAAGCTATGCCCATACCAAAATAGATTTTTCCTTTAGGCGTTGTTGGGGCGCTTACTGGATCGGTGATAATAAAGAAAGCGCAGAGGATACTTCCACCGCTCATAATGTGAAACAGGGGGGAAGCAAATGTATCAGGTGAAATGACGTTAAATACTAAAGCTGAAACAAATAAGGTGGATAAAAAAGCAACAGGTAAATGCCATGAAATAATTTTCTCTTTGAGCATATAAAGACCACCAGCAAGATAACCTAAATTAATCAACTCCAATCCTCTTCCACCAACAAAACCAAATATTTTGTCTTGTTGAATCGTTGCTAAAGGGTGATTCAAAGTCAGTTGCGTTTTAATGTAATCAAGAGGAGTCGCAGAGCTCATTGCATCGAAGGTTTCTTTTGACAATAAGTTGCTATTAAAAATAACTTTAATTTGATCCAACCAGTCTGTATGACCAATCATAAGATTGGAAGGTATTTGCCAGTGCGTCATGATCGATGGAAATGAAATAAGTAAGATTGCGTATCCCACCATAGCTGGATTAAATAAGTTGTAGCCGAGTCCGCCGTATAAATGCTTACCAAAAATAATACAAAGAATTGTACCTAAGACAATAATCCACCAAGGGGCTATGGATGGAATAGAGAGGGCGAGAAGCCAAGCAGTGACGAGTCCGCTGCCATCTAGAATAAACGGTTTGATCGGTAATTTTCTTATGGCAAGAATGGCACTTTCAGTCAATATGACTGTAACAGATGCGAGAAGAATATTTATAATGACGCCTAAACCAAAAACATAAACATACAAAGCTATACCAGGAATGAGAGCAAGCAAAACCTTAAGCATAATTATGCTGATTGAAGGTGCATTAACAACGTAAGGAGATCTATTTTCCATATTAGTTTTTTATATTTTCTTGTTGGGTTTGTTTAACTCTATCCATAGCCGCAGCAATTGTTGATTTTTTCTCATCATCAGCTTGCTTCTCCTGAGCTCCTAGGGCTTTTTGTGCATTTCTTTCAGCACGTTCTTTTTTCTCCCTTTCTATTCTTGCAAGCCTAAAGTCATTTCTTTCTCTGGCTGTGTTTGCAGCTTCTTTCGATTTATCTTGCGCAATAATTTCACTTTTTGCATATCTATAAAATTGTACGAGTGGAATATTACTTGGGCAAACATAAGTACAGCATCCACATTCAATACAATCGAATAAATTGTAATCTCTGGCTTTTTCAAGCTGAGAAGATTTTGAAAACCAATATAATTCTTGAGGCTGTAAGTTAACTGGGCAGGCATCTGCACATCGAGCACAACGAATACATGGCATCACAGGTTTTGGCGCAGGGAATAATTCTGGTGAACTTTCGATAACACAATTCATCGCTTTAGTAACAGGCACATGAATTGATGGCAAATCAAATCCCATCATAGGGCCACCCATAATAAATTTTTTTGTTTTGTTCGGAGAACCACCTGCAGCAATTATGAGTTCTGATAAAGGTGTTCCGAATAATGCTTCATAATTTTGAGGTACTTTAACGGCCCCTGTGATTGTCACAATTCGACTGATAGATGGCTCCCCAAATTCAAGATATCTATAGATAGCTGCTACCGTAGCTACATTAAATACTTGAATACCCAAATCTACAGAGCGCTTTTCTTTTGGAACTTCTATACCCATTAAGAGATAAATGAGTCTTTTTGCATCGCCGCTTGGATAAAGTGTTGGAACCACTTTAATTTCAATGGACGTTTTTTGAGCTGCTTTTTTTAGCGCTTCATAGGCTTCAGTTTTATTATTTTCAATACCGACTACACACTCTTTTGCGCCGAGGATCGTTTGGGCAATTAATGACCCTTGAATAATTTCATCAGCTCTTTCTCTCATTAACATATCGTCACAAGTGATGAATGGTTCGCACTCTGCAGCATTAATAACTAAAGTATTGATGAGCTGACTTTGATTTATTTTTAATTTCATGTGGGTTGGAAAAACTGCGCCACCTAAACCCACAATTCCTGACTGAGAAATCGCTTCAATTAATTTATTGCGGTCGAGTGTTTTCCATGAGATTGGTTTTTTTTCAACCCATGTGTCTTTAAAGTCTGGTTCGATTGTGATACAAAAATCAGGCAGGCCGGATGGATGAGGGAGTATTTCCTCACTGATTTTTACGACCTTCCCAGATGTGGGCGCATGAATCGCCGCGGAAATATTACCATCAGCTTCGGCAATAATTTGACCTTTAAGCACTTGATCGCCGGGTTTGACTTTAAGTTTTGCAACATGACCGACATGCTGCCTTAAAGGAAGTATTAATTTCTTTGGGATAGGTAATTTTGCAATAGGAAGGCGAGTTGATACGGTTTTGTTTTCATCCGGATGAACGCCACCATTAAATTTAAAAATATTTTCTAATTGCATAACAAACCCATCAGGCCTTTTGAGTTTTTTGAATATTATAGATAGGATATTTCCATTTCCATGATGCAGAATTCTCATGAACAGGCTCCATGGTAATGCAGTCTACTGGACATGGAGGTAAGCATAATTCGCAGCCGGTGCATTCGCTTGCGATAATAGTATGCATTTGTTTTGCTGCACCTAAGATAGCATCTACTGGACATGCTTGAATACATAAGGTGCATCCGATGCAAGTAGCTTCATCGATAAGCGCAACTGATTTTGGTTTCTGAACACCATGTTCTTGATTGAGCGGTTTAAACTCCACCCCCATGAGTTCTGCTAAAGCTTTAGCGCCAGCATCGCCTCCAGGAGGACATTGGTTAATATCAGCTTCGCCTTTAGCAATCGCATTGGCGTATGGTTTGCAACCTGGGAAGCCACATTGGCCACATTGTGTCTGAGGAAGAATAGCGTCAATTCTGGCAACCATAGGATCGCCATCCACTTTAAATCTAATGGCGGAATAACCTAAGACCAATCCTAAAAGGATGGCGAGAAAAATCATCACAAGAAGTGCGGTAACCATTAACGATCCAAGCCCGCGAATCCCATAAATGCAAGACTCATAATGGAGGCTGTTACAAGCGCTATTGCAGTCCCTTTAAATGGCACTGGTATTTCAGCGCCTTCTAAACGCTCTCTTATGGATGCAAATAGAATGAGCACTATTGAAAAACCAATAGCACCGCCGAATCCAAATAATGCGGATTCTATAAGAGTATGGCTTGATTGCGCATTCAAAAGAGGGATGCCTAATACAGCACAATTGGTCGTGATGAGGGGTAGAAAAATACCCAGTAATTGATAAAGCAATGGAAAGTTTTTTTCCATTAACATTTCAGTGAATTGGACAACACCCGCAATGACTAAAATAAATGAAAGCGTTCTCAGGTAGACAAGATCATTTGGCTCAAGAAGGTAATGATTAATTGCCCAGCTTGTCATTGAGCCTATAGTTAATACAAAAGCTGTGGCGGCAGACATGCTGACTGATGTTTCTAGTTTCTTAGATACCCCCATAAAAGGGCAAAGCCCTAATATTTTTACTAACACAATATTATTGACTAATACCGTACTAATGATGATTAAGAAATAGTGTTGAATCATAAAGTTAAATTATACGTTTAAAATTGCAGAAAATATTTATAGCTAAGAACTATGACTATTATGTCTTTTGGAAGTTTAGGATCTTTTTCCCAGTTGAAATATATCAATAATTCTATATTACTTCAAAGAATAAAGTTTTATAGCAATATAACTATTTTATATATAATAAATGATCAATTTTTTTGGTGTTTAGCTATTTAAGTTAAAATAGCGACTTTACTAATTAATAGCCAATCTCATGTCACCTCAAGGCAGTATTGTTGCAATTGTTACCCCAATGTTTCCTGATGGAAGTCTTGATATCCAAGCGCTTCATGGATTAATTGATTTTCATATTAATGAAGGTACAGATGGCATTGTGATTGTAGGTACAACGGGCGAATCGCCCACAGTGAGTTATGAAGAACATTGCCAGCTTATTGAAACGACCGTAAAGCACGCCAATAAAAGGATTCCAGTCATAGCGGGCACGGGCGCAAACTCAACTCTGGAAGCTATAGACCTCACAAAAGAAGCAAAACGTCTGGGTGCAGATGCTTGTTTGTTAGTGACACCTTATTACAACAAACCGAATCAGGCAGGGCTTTTGCAACACTTCACTAAGATTGCTAATGAGGTTGCCATTGATCAAATTCTTTATAACGTACCTTCTAGAACAGGCTGTGATTTACAAAACGATACAGTATTAAAATTGAGCGAAATTCCAAACATTGTTGGCATTAAAGATGCAACAGGAGATATGACTCGGGGCATAGATCTTATTAAAAGATTGCCTTCCCATTTTTCAATCTTAAGTGGCGATGATGCTACCGCGCTGTCCTTTATGCTTCTTGGTGGCAAAGGCGTTATTTCCGTTACAGCAAATGTCGCCCCTAAATTAATGCATGAAATGTACGCTTGTGTCATGTCTAAACAGAACGAAAAAGCCATCGAAATCAATCAGCAATTGTTTTCTCTTCACACAAATCTATTTATAGAGTCGAATCCAATCCCTGTAAAATGGGCACTTAAAATAATGGGCCTTATTAAAGAAGGCATTCGTTTGCCTTTAGTGGAACTTAATCAAGAGCATCACAAAATTATTCAAACTGCTATGAAGGAAGCTCATATTCAATGAAATTAATCGCGCAAAGTAAATGGCTCTATGCACTACCGTTATTCTTACTCTTGAATGGCTGCGAAAATATTCCTTTTGTAGAACAAGTCACCGCCCCTGACTATAAAGCGACTGGGAGATCTCGCCCACTCGAAGTGCCTCCTGATTTAACTTCAGCTACAACTAATGATGCATATGCGATTCCAGGCTCTACGAGCTATTCAGAATTTAAAAGTGGCCAGGTACAAGATAACGGTCAGCCAAAAATTTTACCTAATCCAGAGGGTATGAAGATTGTAAAAGCGGGCGCTCAAAGATGGCTCGTCGTTAATGCACCTGCAGAGAAAATATGGCCATTGATCCGAGATTTTTGGTTAGATATGGGGTTTGCAGTTAAAAAAGAAAATCCAGAAACAGGGGTTATGGAGACTGAATGGATTAAGCAAGAAGACCTAAAAGTTGAGGATAAAAAAGGCGCATTAGATAGATTTGATGCATGGCTTGATTCGCTTGCATCAGGTACAGCTAATCGTAAAAAATTTAGAACTCGATTAGATAGGGGGCTGCAGGAGGGAACTACTGAGATCTATATGACGCATCGAAGTGTCGATGCTGCTCCTGATGATGGAAAAGAAAGAGTGAGAACCCCTTACGGTGTTGTTGAAAATGGTTATAGAAATGAAGCCAAGACGCAACCGGAAGTTAAGGGAGATTCAAAAGACGATGAATTGGATGCAGAGCTTTTAAGAAGGCTTATGGTAAAACTCGGCGTAGCAGATAAGCGAGCAAAAGAAATTATTGCTGCACCTGTTAGTCAAAAGAGAGCCGAAATCAAAAAAGAGGCGGATGGAAGCACCTCTCTCGAAATTCAAGATCCATTTGACCGCGCGTGGCGCAGAGTTGGCTTAGCTTTAGACATTATTGGATTTGTGATTGAAGATAAAGACAGATCAAACGGCATCTATTTTGTAAAATATGCCGATGTGGATATTGATGACAGCCCTAAGAAGAAAAAAGGCGTCATAGATTCCCTTATGTTCTGGAGTGACGACGATAAAAAAGATAAGCAAGCTAAAGATACAAGCCAAACTAAAGAAAAGCCATTGTCTGAAAGGCTTAAATTCTGGGGTGGTAGTGAGAAGGAAAAAACTAATCCAGAAAAACAATACCGCATTAAGATCCTCTCTATAGACAATGGGGGCTCTCAAGTTATCATTGAGTATCAGGACGGCAAGAAAAATAACTCTTCTACCGCAAATCGAATCATCTCACTTCTTTATGATCAATTGAAATAAAGATGCAATTCGCATCTTTAGGTAGCGGAAGTGCCGGCAATTCATTTGTAGTTAAGCAAAACAAATCACTTTTAATGGTTGATTGTGGTTTTGCAATTCAAGATGTCATATCTCGATTAGATCGACTGAATGAGACTCCTGAAAATATTACAGGGATTCTGCTAACGCATGAGCATGAAGATCACGTCAAAGGCGCTTTTAAACTAGCCAACAAATTTAAGATTCCCATTTGGCTTTCTTATGGAACTTTCAAAATGTGTGAAAAACATATGATTAAATCTTATGAAATTGATTTCCATATGATTGATAGCCACAATGCATTTGAAATAGAAGACTTTACAATTCAACCCTTTCCAGTCCCTCATGATGCAAGAGAACCGACTCAATTTACATTGAGTGATGGTAATCGTAAATTAGGCATTTTAACGGACACAGGCACTTCAACGCCTCATATTGAAAATATGCTTCAGCAGCTCGATGCCCTCATTATAGAATTTAATCATGATCTTAACTTGCTTGAATCAAGCGAATATACATACAGTCTAAAGAAAAGAATAAGTGGCAAACTGGGTCATTTAGACAATCAAACAGCGGCGGACATTCTGGGGAAAATTCAATTTAAACAATTAAAGCATCTTGTAGCCGCACATCTAAGTGAGAAAAATAATACTGAGGACTTAGTGAAAGAAGCTATTGTAGGAAAAATAGGATGTGAACGAGACTGGATAAAGATTGCAACTCAAGCTGAGGGAACGTCGTGGCAGATGATATAAAAAAAGCCGGTTAGAAACCGGCTTTTTTATTAAAACAATAGATTAATTATCTATTACTTAGCTTCAGCAGCTGGAGCAGCTTCAGCAGCTGGAGCTGCATCAGCAGCAGGAGCAGCTTCTTCTTTTTTGCCGCAAGCAGTTAAACCAATAGCTAATAATAAAGCGATAAGTAGTGAACGTGTCATTTTTAATCCTTAAAATTAATGTTGAATTCGGGGCCTATGAAAGACTCCCTACCAATTATTCTACAACAAAATAAGCGGGATAGTTAATATTATTCAATAAAATCAATAAATCCCGAGAGATAGAGGGGGAGCAAAACTATCCCTAAAGCGTTCAAATCCTTTTTGTTCAAAGTAGACTTTACTGATATTTCTCTGTCATTTGCAAGTTGCTTTAGATGTACGACGCTCTTTTTATCAGTCTCAATCAGTTCACCGTTGATATAAAAATTATTTTTTATAAAAAGCATTCTTGTTTTTGGGTTAAGTTTAAGTGGTTTTTTTATGAGATCTTTTTTAAAAATTTCAAGTGTTAAAGGTTTAGAAGTCTCGAAAACAGCTCCTTCAATTGGCTCTGTCAGTAATTGACCAATAAAAGTATTAATTGATTTCGCATTCCAGCGCAATTGATTCACAATCTGCTGAATTTTTTTTATCATATTTAAATTGATTTCAGCAGGATTTTTTTGAAGATTTAAATTCGGATCTTTATAAAGATCATTTTGATTTGTAATGAGGTTATCTTGAATAAAATCTAAAAATTTAGATTGGATCTCAAATGTACCAGGCGCTCTGAATCCAATAGAATAAGTTAGGCAATCATCACTTTGAGATATACCCCAGTGACCTACATTGGGCGGCAAATACAGCATGTCACCTGGCTTAAGTACCCATGTATTTTTAGTCTTAAAATTAGTAATTATTTTAATAGCCGATTTTTTATCTAAAGAAAATTTCTTTTGATCACTAATTTTCCATTCTCTTTCGCCATGTGCTTGAAATAGAAATACATCATAAGAGTCATAGTGAGGGCCGACACTCCCTTTTTTTGTAGCAAAGCTCACCATTAAATCATCAAGACGAGCATAAGGAATAAATTTAAAAAGATTTAAAAATGACTCAGCAAAAGGAACATGATGGTTAATATTTTGTACAAGCATTGTCCAAGATGTATTGGTTTTTTTAGGGAGATCTGATTTTTTAAAAGGGCCATATTTGACTTGCCAAATACCATGCTTGTATTCAATTAGGCGAGAGATTGCGGTTTCGTTTTGCGCGATTTTAAAAAGATCTTTTTCTGTAATTGGAGATTTAAAATTCTTAATGGCACCCCTAATTAAAAGAGGTTTTTTTTGCCAATATTTTTTAAGAAAGACATCGTTAGATATCTTTCCTAGAATATGATTTTTAGGATTTAATCGCATAATATTTATTTAGCCTTATAACTTCCTAAGTTAAAATAACAGAGTTATGAGCCACCAATTAATTCGTTCGCTATTATTTAAGTTTGATGCAGAATTTTCGCATGACTTAACCCTTAAGGCACTATCTCTTTCTAATAAAATGGGCTTACTGGGCCTCTTAAAAGCCCCTCATCCTTCAAAGCTCAGAACTGTGATGGGCATCCCCTTTCAAAACCCTGTGGGATTAGCTGCAGGACTAGATAAGAATGCAAGCCATATTGATGCCTTAGGTAAATTAGGTTTTGGTTTTATTGAAGTTGGAACGATCACCCCAAGAGCTCAACCAGGCAATCCAAGACCTCGATTATTTAGGTTGCCGGAGGCTCAGGGCATTATCAACCGATTTGGCTTTAATAACATAGGCGTAGATGCTGCAGTTGAAAATATTAGACTGAGTAAATATAAAGGTGTTCTTGGAATTAATATTGGCAAGAACTTTGATACCCCCATAGAAAAAGCAGCAGAAGATTATATTTTATGTATGAAAAAGGTATATCAATATGCAAATTATATTGCAGTCAACATTTCCTCACCCAATACAAAAAACTTAAGAGATCTGCAAGAAACAAAAGCGCTTAATATTTTATTAGCACAACTTAAACAAGAGCAAACCAGATTGAATGATTATTATGGGCGCTATGTTCCTATTGCTTTAAAAATTTCACCTGATTTAACCCTTAAGCATTTAGATGCAATATCGAAAAGCATCATCAAAAATAAAATTGATGGAGTGATAGCGACTAATACAACTGTTAATAGAGATTCGGTAAATGACCTTTTTAATGGAAAAGAAGCCGGCGGCATGTCAGGCAAGCCCTTATTTAATTTGTCCAACTCAATTATTCGCGAGCTTTATTCAAGGCTTCAAGGAGAAGTTCCAATCATTGGTGTGGGGGGTATATTTTCTGGAGAAGATGCAGTTGAGAAAATAAAAGCAGGTGCTGAGCTTGTTCAAATCTATTCAGGTCTAGTTTACCAAGGAAGAAAGCTCATTCTTGATGCTTGCCATTCCATTGGCTAATGATATTGATTAAACCAAGGTTATATACATATAGGCGCTGTCCTTATGCCATTCGATCAAGACTGGCCTTGTATCAAGCTAAGATCGCTTATGAGCCTATAGAAATTTCACTCAAGCATAAATCAAGCGAATTTTTAGCTTTAAGTCCCAAAGGTACAGTCCCTGTATTAGTTGATATCGATGGCGCAGTCATCGAAGAGAGCCTGGAAATTATGCTATGGGCCCTCAGTCAACATGACCCAGAATGCTGGCTTTTAAATGATGAGAATGCTAGCCAAAAACTTATTGATGAAAATGATTTTAATTTTAAGAAAAATTTAGATAGATATAAATATGCTGGTCGCTTTCCGGAACATTCAAAAGAATACTATCGTTCTGAATGTGAAATTTTTTTGAATTTGTTAAACGATAAATTGCAATCTAATAATTACTTAATGGTAGAGCGAATAAGCCTTGCTGATGCGGCAATCTTTCCATTTGTAAGACAATTTTCGTTGGTAGATGAGGATTGGTTTTTGAATTCTAAGTATCAAGAATTAAAAAAATGGCTACACAACTTAATAAACACCCGGATGTTTCAAGAGGTGATGAGGAAGGATTAAGATTCTTGAAGAATAGCTTTATTTTCTTCTTCGAAAATTAATTTCACTTTGTCATCGCTATCAATATCAATAATTACATTACCACCATTAGTGAGCTTACCAAACAGTAACTCATCTGCAAGTGCTTTTCTAATTGTATCTTGAATGAGGCGTGACATAGGTCTAGCACCCATACTTGGATCAAAGCCGTTTTTGGCTAGGTATGATTTGAGATTTTCTGTGAAAGTTGCATCTACTTTTTTCTCATGTAATTGATCTTCAAGCTGCATAAGGAATTTATCAACAACTTTTAGAATGACATCATGGTCGAGGGCTGCAAATGATACAGTCGCATCAAGTCTATTTCTAAATTCAGGCGTAAATAAGCGTTTAATTTCTGCTAGCTCGTCACCCATTTTTTTAGATTGGGTAAAGCCCATAGAAGTTTTAGAAATAGATTCTGCACCAGCATTGGTTGTCATAATCAGGGTCACATTTCTGAAATCTGTTTTTCTACCATTGCTATCAGTTAAAGATCCATGATCCATGACTTGCAAGAGAATATTAAAGATATCAGGGTGTGCTTTTTCAATCTCATCAAGAAGAAGAACACAATAAGGTTGTTTATTAACAGCTTCTGTCATTAAACCACCTTGCTCGAATCCGACGTAGCCTGGTGGAGCGCCTATAAGTCTTGAAACTGCATGCCTTTCCATATATTCACTCATATCGATACGAACGAGTTCAATACCTAGAATGTAAGCAAGTTGGCGAGCTACTTCAGTTTTTCCAACACCTGTTGGTCCGCTAAAAAGAAAGTTACCTATAGGTTTGTTTGGAACGCCCAATCCACTTCTTGTCATTTTTATAGCACTAGCTAAATTTTCAATGGCTTTATCTTGCCCAAAGATAACTGCTTTAAGATCACGCTCTAGATTCTTTAGCGCATGCTTGTCATCATTAGAAATATTTTTTGGAGGGATCTTAGCAATCTTAGCTATGACCTCTTCAATTTCTTTATTAGTGATTACTTTCTTCTGTTTATTTTTTGGAAGTATTCTCTGAGCAGCGCCAGCTTCATCAATGACATCAATTGCTTTATCAGGAAGATGTCTATCATTAATATATTTTGCAGAAAGTTCTGCAGCGCTATGAATTGCTGCAACAGAATATTTTACATTATGATGTTTTTCAAATCTGGTTTTAAGCCCTTTGAGAATATTGATCGTATCAAGAATGCTTGGTTCATTCACATCAATTTTCTGAAATCTTCTTGCTAACGCATGATCTTTTTCAAAGACTGTTCTATATTCCTGATATGTCGTCGCACCAATACATTTAATAGATCCATTCGATAGCGCAGGCTTAAGGAGGTTAGATGCATCAAGCGTGCCTCCGCTTGCAGATCCAGCCCCTATAAGCGTGTGAATTTCATCAATAAATAAAATAGCATCTTTATGTTCATTGAGTTGCTTCATCACAGATTTAAGTCTTTGCTCAAAGTCGCCGCGGTATTTTGTGCCTGCTAACAATGTGCCCATATCAAGCGAGAATATTGTTGTGCCTTCTAAAATGCTAGGCACTTCTTTGTCGACAATTCTTTTTGCGAGTCCTTCAGCAATTGCAGTTTTTCCAACACCAGCTTCACCTACGAGAAGTGGATTATTTTTTCTTCTTCTACAGAGAGTTTGAATCACGCGCTCAATTTCTGAATCACGACCAATCAAAGGGTCAATTTTGCCCGCTAGTACCATTTTATTAAGATTAATAGCATAAGTTTCTAGTGCTTTGCTAGCGGATGATTCTTGATCATTCTCTTGTTCGGCAGATGGTTTATGAGTTTCACCTTCATTTAATTTAGAAACGCCATGTGCAATAAAATTAACGACATCAAGTCGGGTTACCCCTTGTTGGTGAAGAAAGTAAACAGCATGCGAATCTTTTTCACCATAGATTGCAACTAATACATTTGCTCCATTAACTTCTTTTTTGCCAGAGGATTGAACATGAAGCATTGCTCTTTGAATAACTCTTTGAAATCCAAGTGTGGGCTGAGTATCAACTTCATCATCACCAGAAATAGTTGGCGTATGATCGTCGATATATTGGGTTAATTCATTTCTGAGTGTTTCAATATTTGAACCGCAGGCTTTAAGCACTTCTGCTGCAGAAGGGTTATCAAGCATAGCAAGAAGCAAATGCTCAACCGTAATAAGCTCATGACGCTTTTGTCTCGCATCCATAAATGCCATATGCAGGCTAACTTCGAGTTCTTGAGCTATCATAATTTAAATTTAATCAATTCTTTCAATAATACATTGCAAAGGGTGCTGGTGTTCTTTTGCATAGTTTAGCACCTGATTCATTTTTGTTTCCGCAATATCTACGGGGAATATTCCACAAACACCCAAGCCCTCTGTATGTATTTTTAACATTATACGAGTAGCCTCATCAACACTTTTATTAAAAAAACGCTGAATTGTATTCACAACGAATTCCATGGGCGTAAAGTCATCGTTCAGTATAATAACTTTATACATGCTTGGAAGTTTAGTCTTAGCTTTCTTTGGACTAAGCTTTAGGTCTTCAGTTGCATTTACTTTTGGCATGAGCTAAACCCTATTTATTATTGTGATTAAAAAAAATAAAAACTCAAGCAATTCTTCAGGAGAATTTTTAAAAAATTACGACAGAGGATAGATTTTTATGCTCTTTACAATTCGGTCGTGAGACTGAAGAACTTCCATAGTATGGTTTGCAATTTTGAAACTTGTATTCGGTTCTGGGATATCTTCAAAGTATTCTAACACCAAGCCATTTAATGTCTTAGGGCCGTCAATTGGAAACTGAAGATTCAATTTTTTGTTTAGTGTTCGAATTGTTACACTACCATCTACAATCCAACCCCCATCATCATCTTGACTAAATTTAGATGATTTTGAAAGAAAATCTAGGTTAAATTCGCCAACAATTTCTTCTAGAATATCTTCAAGGCTTATTAGCCCAATAAATTCACCATGTTCATTTACAATTAAACCCACTCTTTCTTGCTTATCTTGAAAGTGCTGCATTTGAGTATATAAAGGTGTGCCAGATGGAATGAAGTATGGTTCTGAAATGAGCGCCTTTAAATCATCCTTTGTAATTTTACTTAATGCATCATGAATATTAAGTTGTTTAATAATTTTCTGAGTATTAAGCAGTCCTATGATACTGTCAGGTGAATTTGTTTTTACCAATATTCTGCTGTGTTGGAAAGTGACTAATTTCTGAATAATTTCTTCATCCATTAAGTCAAAATCAATAGTTTCAACGGAAGTATGCGGAATCATAATATCGTCGACTGTAATGCGCTCAAGCTCAAACACATTCAGCAGGATTTTTCTATGTTGATTCGGAATAAATTGACCTGCTTCTGAAATAATACTTCTTAACTCATCCATCGATATTGCATGAAGATTATTATTCAAATCAATTTTCACATTAAATAGTTTTACAAAACTTAATACAAAAAAGTTAACTAGAGCAACTATCGGATAGAGAATTTTTAAAAGAGGGAAGAGTATATAGCTACTAAAAAATGCAAATCTTTCTGGTTTGGAAGCTGCAATAACCTTTGGAGATACTTCACCAAAAATAAGAATTAAGAATGTGGTCACTAGAGTTCCAGCCATAAGAGCTATTTGTCCTTCTCCGTAGAGGCGCACTGTAATAATAGTGACAATCATTGCAGATGCAGCGCTTGCAAATTCTTTACAAAGCAGAATAACGCCTAAAAGCTTTGCAGGGGAAGAGAGTAGTTTATGTGTGAGCTTGGCCGCACGATCCCCTTGAGACACCAAGTGTTTTAATCGATAGCGGTTGAGAGTCATTAAGCTTGTTTCAGCAAGCGAGAAAAAAGCAGCTATAGCGAGTAAGGCTACAAGAATGACAAATTGGTAACTAATAGAAAGGGTATTCAAAGTTTAAAAAAACTTAGGGATTGATTTCTTGTGACGTATCTTCTTTAGGTTGAACTTGACCGAGATTGCGTTGAGATACGCCAAGCCACATTGCAACTGGACATGCGACAAGTACTGATGAATAGATGCCGAATAAAATACCTATAGTTAATGCTAGAGCGAAATTATGAAGTGTTTCCCCGCCAAAAAATAACATCGAGCACACCATCGTTTGAGTCATCAAATGGGTAATCACAGTGCGAGACATTGTTCTTGTGATTGCATTATCAATCACTTCAACTACATTCGCTTTTCTCATCTTTTTAAAGTTTTCTCTGACGCGATCAAAAACCACAACCGATTCATTCACAGAATAGCCTAAGACAGCAAGGATAGCCGCGAGGACTGTGAGGTTAAATTCCCATTGGAAAAATGCAAAAAAGCCTAAAATAATAATGACATCATGCATATTGGCAATCACAGCAGCAACTGCAAAACGCCATTCAAATCTTAATGCGAGATAAGCAATAATTCCAAAGCACACGAGAAGGAGAGCAAGTGCTCCATTTGCATAAAGCTCTTCCCCAACTTGTGATCCCACAGACTCTACTCTTTGTATTTTTGTATCTTTATCACTCTCAATAAGTGCCGCGGATACTTTTTCTGACAATTGAGCGATAGATAGATCTTGCAGAATAGGTAAGCGAATCAATACATCTTTACTTGTGCCGAAATTTTGTACCGTCGTATCTTTAAGGTCAATTTTATCCATGACTTGACGAATCTTATCGATATCGGCTGGATGGCTATAACTTACTTCCATAAGCGTGCCACCAGTAAAATCTACACCAAGATTAAGACCTTTAAAACTCAGAAAGACAATAGAGATAATAAATGTAATGAGAGAAATGGTCGTGGTTAGTCGGCCGTAACTCATAAAGGGGATATCTTTTTTTATTCTAAATAATTCCATAATTAATCTTCTTGTGGCTTGTAAATTTGACCAATAGACAATTTGTCAATTTTGCGACGATAACCATAAATAATATTTACTAACGCTCGTGAAACTAAAATGGCACTGAACATAGAAGTTAAGATGCCTAACACGTGAACAACCGCAAATCCTTTAATCGGACCTGTGCCAAACATAAATAAGGCAAGACCTGCAATTAAAGTAGTGACATTAGAGTCAAGGATAGTATCAAAAGCTCGATCATAACCAGCATGAATACTTGCTTGTGGCGTGTTGCCATTTCTAAGCTCTTCCCTGATTCTTTCATTAATGAGAACGTTTGCATCAATTGCCATACCTAATGCCAACGCAATCGCTGCTAGTCCAGGAAGTGTTAGGGTGGCTTGCATTATTGATAATAAAGCGACTAGTAATAATAAATTCACAGCAAGCGCGAAAATAGAAACACCACCAAAGGCCATGTAGTAAATGATCATCATGATAGAGATGGCTGCAAAACCCCATAAGGTAGAGTGCACACCGCGTTTAATATTTTCTTCACCCATGCTTGGACCTACGGTTCGCTCTTCAATAATTTGCATAGGCGCTGCCAGAGCCCCAGCTCTTAATAAAAGAGATATATCCGTGGCCTCTTGCGGGCTATTCATGCCAGAAATTTGTACTCGACCACCACCGATTTCTTGTTGAATTACTGGCGCTGTTACAACTTCCGTTTGTCCTTTTTCGACCAGAAGAATTGCTAAACGCTTCCCTACATTTTCTCGTGTGACTTGTTTAAATATATTTGAGCCTCTTCCGTCCAGTGTGACATGAACAACAGACCTTCCTGATTGTTGATCTACGCCAGGCCCAGCATCAGTAATTCTCTCACCTGTAAGCAATACGTTTTTCTTAACAAGAATGGATCTGCCATCTCTATCTTTAAAAAGATCGTCTCCAAAAGGTGCATTTCCTTTTTGTGCGCTTTCTAATGAAGCAATATCTGTTTTATCTTCGTCGACTAATCTAATTTCGAGTGTCGCTGTTCGGCCAAGAATTTCTTTAGCTTTTGCTGTGTCTTGAACGCCCGGAAGTTGCACAACGATTCGATCTAAACCTTGTTGTTGAATAATAGGTTCTGCAACACCAAGTTCGTTAATGCGGTTATGAAGTGTTTGTAAGTTTTGTTTGAGCGCAAATTCTTGAATTTTTTTCTTGCCCATTTCGCTCATACTAATATCAAGCACTTTATCTTTTCCCGATGAAGATTCATTGACCACTAAATTTGGATAATTCACTTTGATAAGTTTTTTAGCTTTTTCGCGATCTTCTTGATTGTCGAATTCAAGCTTTACAATTTCGTTTAATCTTGAAGCACCAATATAAGAAATACGTTCTTTTCTCAAAGTCATGCGGAAATCATTTAGGTTACTTTCAGCCGCTTGCTCGGATGCAGCTTTCATGTCGACCTGAAGAAGAAAGTGCACGCCACCTCTTAAATCCAAACCTAAATACATTGGGATAGCCCCAATTTTAGATAGCCATGAAGGTGATTTAGATACTAAGTTAAGCGCAATCACATAGTTGGTACCTAGAGCATTTTGAAGAATATCTTTAGCTTTTAGCTGGTTATCAGGATTTGCAAATTTAATTTTAATGCCATTGGGTTCTTGGATAATGCCTTCAACAGGAAGATTTGCTTGCTTTAAACTACCTTCAATCGTAGCTAATATAGATAAATCTAATTTATCTGATGTTTTAGGAGGCATGATTTGAACTGCAGGCGATTCCCCAAAAAAATTAGGGACGGAGTAAATAAGGCCAATAAAAATTGCAATTAAGACAAGGCCATACTTCCATTTAGGGTATTGATTCATTTTTAACTTAAGCTATCACTTCAGAATTTAGATAGATTTTATGGTGCCTTTAGGCAGCAAGGTGATGACAGATTGCTTTTGGATATGAATTTGAGTGCCCGCCGCAATTTCTACAGTGACATACTGATCTTTGATTTTGACTACTTTACCAAGCAGGCCGCCATTGGTCACAATCTCATCGTCTTTTTTGAGCGAATCAATCATAAGCTTATGGGCTTTTGCTTGTTTCATTTGTGGGCGAATTAACATGAAGTAAAAAAGTACAAAAATGATGATAAATGGCAAAAAGCTCATGAGATCAGTGGGAGCCGCATCAGCGGCATATGCGTAACTTATAAACATTTTATTCCTACAGGTAATTAATTTTAAAGGTTAATTTTAACACAGCAGGCATTTATTGAATGCCTGCTGACGGTTTTGATGGAATATTTTTCTATAAGTTTCAAATGTTCCATTTTCAATAGCCACCCTAGCTTCTTGTATTATTTTTTGATAATAGGACAGGTTATGGATCGTATTCAAGCGAGAACCCAGCATTTCACCAATTCTAAAAAGATGGTGAAGGTATGCGCGAGAATAGTTTTGGCATGTATAGCACCCACAATCACTGTCAATTGGATTCGTATCATTTTTATACTGTGTATTTTTAAGCTTTAAATCACCATACTTCGTAAAGAGCCAGCCATTCCTGGCATTCCTTGTTGGCATCACACAATCAAACATATCAATACCATGCGCAATGGCCTCGATAATATCTTCCGGGGTACCCACCCCCATTAAATAGCGTGGCTTTTCTTCTGGCATCTTAGGCGCGATAAAAGAAATCACTTTGCGCATTTCTTCTTTAGGCTCGCCTACGGATAATCCACCAATGGCATAGCCATCGAAATTGATTTTTTTTAACTCATCCAGTGAGTGCTCTCGAAGATCCTCGAACATCCCTCCTTGAATGATGCCGAATAAAGCATTCTTATTTGTTTCGTGAGCTACTTTACTTCTATAGGCCCATTTTAAACTTAGCTCCATAGATGCTTTTGCTTCCTCATGTGATGCTGGATAGGGGGTGCACTCATCAAAGATCATGACGATATCTGAGTTAAGTGTTTTTTGAATTCGCATGGATTCTTCAGGACTCAGGAAACAAGTATCACCGTTAATGGGCGATTTAAACTCAACACCTTCCTCGGTAATTTTTCTCATTTTGCCAAGACTCCACACCTGAAAACCACCAGAATCTGTCAGCATTGATCGATGCCATTGAATAAAATCATGCAAACCTTTAAAGGCTGAAATTGTTTCTAATCCTGGACGAAGCCATAGATGAAAAGTATTTCCTAGGATAATTTCAAAACCAATGGATTCTAGATCTTGAGGGCTTAAAGATTTCACAGCACCATAGGTACCCACAGGCATAAATACCGGTGTTTGCACGGTGCCATGTTGAAGCTTGAGTTCACCTCGTCTAGCTTCACCATCTTTTTTTATGAGCTTAAATTGCATCTTTAATTTGTAGTTCTCGATAGCGGTAAGTCAATGAGTATAAATTAGAATTAATGAAATCGTTAAAGCTTTGTTATACTAAAAGATTGAGTTTCCAATTAAAAATAACACATGAAAAAGTTAAAAAGTATCGGAAAAAATAAAGAAGATTTATTAAGAAATAAAATAAGTAAGCACACTTTTTATTTGCTTCCTAATTTTATTACAACGGCTGCTTTATTCTCCGGATTTTATTCTATCGTTCAAGCGATGAATGGGAAATATGAGCTCGCTGCTATTGCGATATTTATTGCCATTATTATGGATGGTTTAGATGGACGTATTGCGCGACTCACTCATACTGAAAGTGCTTTTGGAGCCGAATACGATAGTCTGTCCGACATGGTGTCATTTGGCGTAGCACCTGCACTTATCTTATATGTATGGACATTAAAGCCGTTAGGTAAGTTAGGCTGGATTGCAGCTTTTATTTATTGCTGTTGTGCAGCATTTAGACTTGCGCGCTTCAACGTTAAACTAGACCGAGATGAAAAAAAATATTTTTTTGGATTACCAAGCCCGGCAGCAGCAGCATTGTTAGTAAGTTTTGTCTGGGTATCTAATGAAAATGGCTTTAGTGGAAACGAGATTTTTTTTAATATGATTAAAATGAAATGGGTTTCTTGGTCACTCACCATAGTGATTGCACTTTCCATGGTAAGTGAAATTAGATTCTATAGTGGCAAAGATATTAATCTTAGAAATAGCGTTCCATTCGTCGCTATTCTATTGGTCATTTTGGCATTTGTATTAGTTTCTTATAGCCCACCTGAAGCTATTTTTATTATAGTGGGTTGTTACTTCTTGTCAGGCTATTTCAATTTCATTAGAAATTTTAAATTTAAGAATAAGGCAATAGTGAATGCAACAAGAAATACAAAATAACAAACTCATCATTTTTGATACCACCTTAAGGGACGGGGAGCAGAGCCCTGGTGCATCGATGACACAGGAAGAAAAGTTGCGTATTGCAAGGCAGCTTGAGAAACTTGGTGTCGATGTCATTGAGGCGGGCTTCGCAGCTGCAAGCCCTGGAGACTTTAACTCTATAAGCGCTGTTGCAAAAAACATTAAAGAGTCGACTGTATGCTCATTAGCTCGCGCTGTTGAAAATGATATTCGCAAAGCTGGCGAAGCTATTCAACATGCAAAAAAAGGACGTATCCATACCTTCATTGCGACTAGCAAAATTCATATGGAAAATAAACTCCGTATGTCAGAAGATGAAGTCTTAGATCGGGCGGTTCAGGCTGTGAAATGGTCTTTGGAATATACCGACGATGTCGAGTTTTCTGCTGAAGATGCGGTGCGATCTGAAATGGATTTTCTTGTTAAAGTGTTTAATGCTGTGATTAAAGTTGGCGCTAAAACAATCAACGTGCCCGATACGGTTGGGTATTCAATCCCAGGTGTTTGGGGCGAGCGTATGAAGGCCCTCATTCAACAAGTTGAAAACTCTTCAAAAGTTATATGGTCCACCCATTGTCATAATGATCTAGGTATGGCAGTTGCAAATTCACTTGCAGCAGTGATGAATGGCGCGAGACAAGTTGAATGTACGATTAATGGATTGGGCGAAAGAGCGGGCAATGCAAGTCTAGAAGAAATCGTGATGGCGGTTAAAACCAGAAAAGATCTATTTAATTTAACTACGAGTATCGATACCACACAAATTGTGCCGACTTCGAGATTGGTTTCAACAATTACAGGCTACCCTGTTCAGCCCAATAAGGCGATTGTAGGTGCAAATGCTTTTGCGCATGAATCTGGCATCCATCAAGACGGCGTTTTAAAACATAGAGAAACCTATGAAATTATGCGTGCGCAAGATGTAGGTTGGGGAGCAAATAAGATCTCACTTGGAAAGTTGTCTGGTCGTAATGCATTTAAAACAAGACTCCAAGAATTGGGCATCGACATTCAATCAGAAGATATTATTAATGCCGCATTTGCAAGATTTAAAGATTTAGCAGATAAAAAATCCGAAATTTTTGATGAAGACCTTCATGCCCTTGTGAGCGAAGAATACACCTCTGAAGCGATAGAGCATTATAAGTTAATTCATTTAAAAACAATGTCAGAAACAGGCACAACCCCTCACGCGGTCATTAAAATTTCCGAAAATGGCAAAGAGGTGATGGCTGAATCTTCTGGCGGCGGTCCTGTGGATGCTACATTTAAAGCTATCGAAAAAATTGCAAACTCAGGTTCAGAACTTCAACTTTATTCTGTGAATAACATCACAAGCGGAACGGATGCTCAAGGTGAAGTGACCGTGAGATTGGCAAAAGGCGGTCGAATTGTGAATGGTCAAGGTGCTGATACAGACATTGTGATTGCATCTGCAAAAGCTTATATCAATGGATTAAATAAACTCCAATCCAAATTAGAACGTGCCCATCCTCAGGTTTAGAGGTTAATTTGAATCTAGCACTCTTCGATTTAGACAATACGATTTTAGCTGGAGACAGTGATTACAACTGGAGTCGATTTCTTATTCAAGAAGGCTATCTTGATGGCGCGATTCATGCTGAAAAAAATGAGAAATTCTACGCAGATTATAGAGCTGGCACACTAGATATATACGCATTCGTTGAGTTTCAATTTAAGCCGCTTGCGAGGAATCCTAGGACAGTTCTTAACCAACTTCTAAAAAAATATGTTGAAGAGGTGATTAAACCTATGATCACTGAAAAGGCCCGTGCACTTGTCAAAAGACATCAGGACGAGGGTGACCTGATCATTGTTATTACAGCCACTAACAGCTTTATTACAAAACCTATCGCTGAATTATTTGGCATTGAAAATTTGATAGGCACTGATCCCGAAGAAAAAGAAGGTGAATTTACTGGTAAAGTCTCGGGGCTTCCTTCTTTTAAAGAAGGGAAGGTGACTCGTCTAGAAGCCTGGCTTAAAAACAAAAATTTATCATTAGCTAGCTTTGAAAAGTCATACTTCTATAGCGACTCTCATAATGACTTACCGCTCATGCAAAAAGTTACACACCCTGTGGCTGTTGATTCAGATGATGTTTTAAGTGTATATGCGAAATCTAAGGGCTGGCCTCAAATTTCATTGAGATGATTCGCTATCTATGAAGGATAATTTCTAAAACGAATTTACTTCCAAGATAAGACAATAAAAGAAATAAAAAAGCTGTTAGCGAAATGTAGATAGAATTTCTTCCACGCCATCCATAAAGCTTTTTACCTGCCAAAAGAAGTCCATAAATAAGCCAAGCTAATATTGAGAAAACTGTTTTGTGGTTAAACTGAAGTGGCGTCCCAAAAACTTGCTCCGAAAATAGAATTCCGCTTATAAGTGTTATGGTCAATAAAAGAAACCCAATTTTATTAATATTAAAAAGGAAATTTTCCATTTCAATTAATGGCTGGGAGCCACTTAAGAGCATGTCTATTTTCTTTTTTTGATGCAATTTTTTTTCGAAAATTAAAATGAATATGGCTAAATAAGCTGAAAATGTAAATAGGCTATATGCCAATAAAGCGATCGCGATATGTGTAATAAATAATGGTGATAAATCAGTTGTTAGAAAGTGATTTGATAAAAATAAAGGATGTATGATCAGTAAAAAAGCTGATGGGACAAGCAAAAACGGCTGCAGATAATTAAAATTTTTATTAAAATTAAGTAACCAAAAAATCAAAATACTAAAGAATGAGGTTGCAATAAGGGCGTTAGAAAACCCTAGATTGATTGGATTAAAAGAAATACTCGCTTTAAGAATTGTAAAATGAGCTAATAAGCCAATACCAATTAATAGCGCATTAAAATTAGTAAGCTTTTTATCCGGCGTTTGTTTTTTAAATAGTAAGAAACTTGGCGTGAGATAACACGCACAAGCAATTAAAATAGGTAGCCAAATTTCCATAATTTTTAATTCGTAATTAAAAGTTTAATATACCATGTACATAAAGAAGAGTTAACTTAAAACAGGATCAACACATGTTAGAAAATCTAACCGACCGACTACAAAGTGTCATTAAAACAATTCGCGGGCAAGCCAGATTTACTGAGCAGAATATCAGTGATGCGATGCGCGAAGTTAGAATCGCTTTAATTGAAGCAGACGTTGCTTTGGCTGTCGTAAAAGATTTTATCGATCGCGTTAAAACAAAAGCCCTCGGTGTTGAAGTATTGCAAAGCCTATCTCCAGGACAAGCAATTATTAAAATTGTCCAAGATGAACTCACGATCCTTATGGGCGATCAAAATGTTTCCTTGGATCTAAATGTTGCTCCCCCAGCTATTATTTTAATGGCAGGTCTTCAGGGTTCTGGCAAAACAACCACTTCTGCCAAGCTTGCTAAGCTTCTTATCGAAAAAAAGAAAAAGGTATTGCTTGCAAGTGCTGACGTGTATCGTCCTGCAGCGATAGATCAACTTAAAACACTTGCCAAAAGCTTAAATATTGAATGTTTTGATTCAAACCCCTCCCAGAAACCACTAAAGATTGCATCAGAGACGATCGATTACGCAAAAAAACATTTCTTTGATGTAGTGATTTTTGACACAGCAGGGCGCTTAGGCATTGATGTTGAAATGATGGATGAAATCAAAGCGCTGCATAAAAAATTAAATCCAATAGAAACTTTATTTGTGGTCGATGCCATGCAGGGACAGGATGCAGTGAATACTGCAAAAGCTTTTGGTGACGCACTTCCTTTAACAGGTGTAATTTTAACGAAGTTAGATAGTGATACACGCGGTGGTGCAGCCTTATCTGTGCGTCAAGTTACTGGCAAGCCAATCAAATATATTGGGACAAGCGAAAAAATTAATGGCCTTGAGCCTTTTCACCCCGAAAGAATGGCATCAAGAATTCTTGGCATGGGTGACATTGTAAGTCTTGTCGAAGATGCACAGAAGACATTAGATGTTAAAGAAGCTGAGAAGTTAGCAGAAAAAGTTAAATCAGGGAAAAATTTCGATTTAGAAGATTTCAAAAATCAAATAGGACAAATGAAAAAAATGGGTGGCGTAGGCGCATTAATGGATAAGATGCCCGCTCAATTTACGAGCGCTGCATCTAAAATTAATCCTGAAGATGGCGACAAATCTCTTCGTCAAATAGAAGCCATTATTAGCTCAATGACGCCTCTTGAAAGAAGAAAGCCGGAATTGATTAAAGCTACAAGAAAGAAAAGAATTGCTTTGGGATCTGGTGTGCAAGTCCAAGATGTGAATCGAGTCCTCAATCAGTTTGAAGAGATGCAAAAGATGATGAAAATGTTCTCAAAAGGCGGCTTGGGTAAGCTGATGCGCGGTATGGCTGGCAAAATACCTGGCCTCAGACCTTAATCTTCCATGAACCATTGTTGACCATTTAGGCTCAATAAAGGATAATCACGTGTTTTGTTTCTTCTGGGTCGGTAGCTCAGTCGGTAGAGCAGCGGACTTTTAATCCGTTGGTCGTGGGTTCGAATCCCGCCCGACCCACCATCTTATTTAAGTTAACTCCTAGAATGCCAAGCTTTGGCAGACGCTAATATTTCTTTTATGTTGTAACTAGGCTCCCAATTTAAAATTTGCTTTGCTTTGGTTGCGTTCGCTACAAGAACTGCTGGATCTCCTTCTCGTCTTGGAGAGTCAATTGTATGGGGATTTAAGCCTAAATCTTTTAATCCCAATATAATCTCCTTAATTGAATGGCCCTTGCCAGTTCCAAGATTAATAAAATCAGATTTACCGCTATCGATAATACATTCAAGTGCTTTTATATGCGCGGAGGCTAAATCTTCTACGTGAATATAATCTCTAATTGCTGTTCCATCTTTTGTTGGAAAATCATTTCCAAAAACTTTTAACACTTTACCTCCGAGCGCAGAATTTATTGCTAAAGGTATAAGGTGTGTTTCAGGATTATGACTCTCTCCAATTTCACTATCTTTATCTGCTCCAGCTGCGTTAAAGTAACGAAGAGAAATATGTGAAATTTCTTTTGTATCTGAAAGATTTTTTAGAATTCTTTCAATCATTAATTTACTCATACCATAAGGGTTAATTGGAATTTGTGGAAAAGACTCGTCTATCGGTGCCAAGCTGTCCGCTCCATAAGTTGCGCAAGTGCTAGAAAAAATAATATTTTTAACGCTTAAATCCTTCATAGCATTCAAAAGTGATAAGGTGCTACCTACGTTGTTGTCGAAGTATTTAAGCGGATTGATAACTGACTCGCCAACAAGGGAGCTGCCAGCAAAATGAATAACCGCATTAGGTTTAAATCTTTTAAAAGTTTCCTTTAGTAAAGTGGTGTTTTTTAGATCTCCTAAAATAAATGGACCCCACTTTACGAACTCTTTATATCCAGTTGATAAATTATCAAAGCATATAGGCTCATAGCCAGCTTTTGCAATAAGCTTGCAGGTATGCGATCCTATATAGCCAGCGCCACCAGTAATTAATATTTTTTTCATTTAATTTAGGTATTTATCAATACCATTTTTGCAGCGAATTAATTTTTTTTGTAAAGTATTCAAATAAATTGCATGATTTTTATTTAACATTTTTCTTGAATTTCCTTCATGGTGAATATGGTATGCCACGGCAGCATATCTTAGATCTCTTCTAATAATTTGTGCATGAAGCATGCGTGCACCAAATTCAGAATCTTCTCTACCCCAGCCAGTGAAATCTTCATTGAATCCATTAATCTTAAGGGCGTCATTTCTATAAAAAGCCATATTACAAGTTTGAAGCATGTTTAATTTATGAAAATAGCAAGTGCCAGAAAATATAAATGAGAGAAATTTATTGCTAATACTATATCTTTTACTCTTCAGGCCTTTATCAAAATTTTCAAAATAAATATCTTTTGTTTTCATAATGTCATTTGATTTTTTTTCGGATAATTTTGCTCTCATACCTTGAACGTAAGAGTTATGTCTTGCGAAGCAAACGTGATCTTTTATAAAATTTGGATGAAGGATCATATCGCCATCGATCATAATGATGTATTCATTCTTGGCTTTAGCAATAGCTTTATTTCTAGACATAGCTGCTCTAAATCCTTTATCTTCTTGCCAAGAATGGATTATTTTCAATTTAAATTTATTTGAAAATTCTTTAATAACATTTGCCGTTTCTTTGGAGCTCCCATCATCTGCGACTATGATTTCGTCTGGGAGTATAAATTGGTTTTTAACAGACTTTAAAACAAGAAATAGCGCTTCTGGCCAATTATAGGTTGTAATAATTAAACTAACTTTTAATTTCTGCATTTCGATAGATTTTTAGATTCTATTGGGATTTTTTTTGAGCCAAATGCACTTTTTTAGATTTTCAATTATATAGCTAATTTATTAGTATAAATATTCCTATATTTAATTGGCGCGCCCGAAGAGATTCGAACTCCTGACCCCTTGGTTCGAAGCCAAGTACTCTATCCAGCTGAGCTACGGGCGCATAAATAGTAAAAGTGATAAATAAAAGTGGCGCGCCCGAAGAGATTCGAACTCCTGACCCCTTGGTTCGTAGCCAAGTACTCTATCCAGCTGAGCTACGGGCGCGTGGTGACATTATAACTTAATGATATTGAATAATGGCGGAGAGCGAGGGATTCGAACCCTCGATACAGGTTTAAGCCCGTATGCTTCCTTAGCAGGGAAGTGCCTTCGACCACTCGGCCAGCTCTCCAGAAGCGCGAACGATACGCTAAATTGCTTTAAAAATCAATTTCTAGGACTTATGCGTCAAGTCCAAATGCTTTGTGAAGGGCCCTTACTGCAAGCTCTAGATATTTCTCGTCAATAAGCACTGAAATTTTAATTTCGCTTGTTGAGATCATGTCGATATTAATGCCCTCTTCGGACAATGTTCTAAACATTTGGCTTGCAACACCTACGTGTGAGCGCATACCAACACCTACAATAGATACCTTTGCAATTTTATCGTTTCCATTTACTTCTCTAGCGCCCACGTGACCCTTAACTTTTTCATTAAGAATACCCAAGGCTTTGCTTAAATCAATTCTATTTACTGTAAATGTAAAGTCAGTTGTTCCAACAGCGCCTACATTTTGAATAATCATATCGACATCGATATTGGCATCTGCAATAGGGCCTAATATTTGATAAGCAATACCTGGCTTATCTGGCACACCAAGAATACTTACCTTGGCTTCATCGCGATTAAAAGCAATACCTGAAATAATGGGATCTTCCATATTATTTTTTTCCTCAAATGTAATTAAAGTGCCGTCACCTTCTTCTTCAAAGCTTGATAACACTCTTAATTTAACTTTGTATTTACCTGCAAATTCGACTGATCTAATTTGAAGTACTTTTGATCCTAGACTTGCCATTTCTAACATCTCTTCAAAAGTAATTGAATCTAATTTCTTAGCTTCAGGCACAACTCTAGGATCGGTTGTATAAATACCATCCACATCGGTATAAATTTGGCATTCATCCGCTTTAAGAGCTGCGGCTAGCGCAACACCCGTTGTATCCGAACCGCCGCGCCCGAGGGTGGTGATGTTACCTTGTTCATCCACACCTTGGAATCCAGCAACAACCACAACATAACCCTGATCTAAATCTTCTTGAATATTGTGATGGTCAATTTTCAAAATTCTAGCTTTCGTATGAGCGTCATCAGTCAGAATTTTTACTTGAGAACCGGTATAGCTTTTAGCTTTAATGCCAAGATCTATTAAAGCAAGTGTTGTCATACCAATAGTGACCTGCTCGCCTGTAGACACCATGACATCCAACTCACGTGGATCAGGTTCTGCCATAATTTCTTTAGCAAGGCCAATGAGTCGATTCGTTTCACCAGACATGGCAGATACCACGACAACGATTTGATGTCCGAGCGATTTATATCGAGCGACACGTCTTGCAACAGCCCGAATTCTTTCTGGCGTTCCAACTGATGTGCCACCATATTTTTGTACAATTAAACTCATAGATATTTAGATAAGTATTATTTTCTTTATTTTAATTAAGCAATCATTAAAGGCTTGATCAAGCAGTTCTGGTTTTGATCCGCCAGCCATTGCAAGATCAGGCTTACCGCCACCTTTACCACCAATTGCAATGGCTAGCTCACTTGCAATTTCGCCTGCTTTTATTTTGTTCACAAGATCCTGAGTCACGCCAACTGCAAGGGTTACTTTGCCCTCATCAACGCCACTTAAAATTATAACTGCACTTTTGAGTTCTGATTTAAGTTTATCAATGGTCTCTCTTAATGCTTGTGCATCGGAAGCGCCTAGTTTTTCCATCACAACTTTAACTTCACCTACAGAGATAGCTTTTTTAGATAAGTTACCGCTTTCAGAAGAAGCAATTTTTGATTTGAGTTGTTGAATACTTTTTTCTTGCTCTTTCATCAGATCTTGGATTTGATCAATTTTGCCGAGAAGTTCGGAGGAGGGGACTTTTAGATCGTGTGCTAAACGATCAATGATTGAAACATATTCATTCATATAATGAATCACATTAAATCCTGTAGTCGCTTCAATGCGTCGAATGCCAGAGGAAATACCTGTCTCAGAGATAATTTTGAAAGCACCAATATCCCCAGTTCTTTTTACATGGGTGCCGCCGCAAAGTTCTTTACTTGATCCAATACTAAGCACCCTGACTTCGTCAGCATACTTTTCACCAAAAAGCATCATGGCACCACTTTTTTTAGCATCATCGAGATGCATGGTTTTGGCTTCCGTATCTGTATTGTTTAGTATTTCTTGGTTCACAAACATCTCAACAGATTTAATTTCATCAGAAGTTAAAGCCTTGGGGTGTAAAAAGTCAAAACGTGTTTTCGATTCATCAACAAGCGAACCTTTTTGTTCTACATGTGAGCCCAATGTGTTCTTAAGCCCTTTATGCAACAAATGAGTCGCTGAGTGATTTCGCATAATATTTTTTCTTGAATCATTCTCAACGGATGCTATGACTTCATCAGAAACTTTTAAGCTGTTTGTTTCAACTAGACCATAATGCACAAAAATTTTGGCTTTAATTTTTAGTGTGCCTTCAACTTTAAAAGAGCTACTCGAGGTTTTAATAAAACCTTTATCGCCAACTTGGCCACCGGATTCTGCATAGAAGGGTGTGGTATCAAGTATGACAATGCCAGATTCACCTTTAAGAAGCTCTGTCTTAGATTCATCATCTTTAAATAAAGCCAATACTTTTGCCTTGCACTCTATCGCTTCGTAACCAGTAAATTTTGTAGCGTCACCGTTATAGTCAACATCTATCTTCATTTTGAATTTATTAGAAGATCGAGCCAAAGACTTTTGGGCTTCCATCGCTTGATCAAAACCTTTTTGATCGATGGAGATATTTTTCTCTCGACAAATGTCGGCGGTTAGATCGAGAGGGAATCCAAAAGTATCGTGAAGCTTAAAAGCAATTTGACCATCAAAAGTTTTTTGATTTTTTTTAACAAGCGTTTGAATAGATTCTTCTAATATATTCATGCCATTTTCAATCGTTTCAAAGAATCGTTCTTCTTCTTGCTTGAGAGACAACGAAATATTTTTTTTATTTTTTTCGATATCAGGATATGCTTTACCTAACATGCGGACCACATCATCAACTAATTTATGAAAGAAAGGCTGTCTGCAACCTAGTTTGTAGCCGTGTCTTATAGCTCTACGGATAATTCTTCTTAGAACGTAGCCACGACCCTCGTTACCGGGAATCACACCATCTGAAATTAAAAATGTGCAAGCGCGAATATGGTCTGATAATACTTTTAATGAGGGGTGATGGATGTCTGAAGTTTTTGTAATAGTTGCAGCTGATTGAATCAACGGCACAAATAAATCGGTTTCATAGTTTGCATGAACGCCCTGAAGGACTGCGCATATTCTCTCTAAGCCCATACCTGTATCGACTGAAGGTTTTGGTAATGCATGCATGACACCTTTTTCATCACGGTTATATTGCATAAAAACAATATTCCAAATTTCAATGAATCGATCGCCGTCTTCATCCTTAGATCCAGGCGGACCACCTGGGATATGGCTTCCGTGGTCATAAAAAATTTCAGTACATGGACCACATGGGCCCGTATCACCCATCATCCAAAAATTATCTGATGCATACTTAGCGCCCTTGTTATCACCAATACGAATGATTTTGTCTGGATGAATGCCGATTGATTTAGCCCAGATATCGTATGCTTCATCATCTTCACTATAGACAGTTACAAGGAGTTTCTCTTTGGGGATTTTATAAATTTCCGTGAGAAGTTCCCAGGCATATTGGATCGCATCTTTTTTGAAGTAATCACCAAAGCTGAAATTGCCGAGCATTTCAAAAAAAGTATGATGCCTCGCGGTATAGCCTACATTTTCTAAGTCGTTATGTTTGCCGCCCGCTCTGACACACTTTTGGTTTGAAGTCGCTCTGGCATATGTACGTTTATCAAATCCTAAGAACACGTCTTTGAATTGATTCATACCTGCGTTTGTAAATAATAAAGTAGGATCTTCTCCAGGTACTAATGAGCTTGAAGCTACAATTTGATGTTGTTTGTTCTTGAAAAAATCTAAGAAAGTATTTCTAATTTCTTCGCTAGAAATAAATGGATGATTTGATGCAGTTGACATACGCTAGCTATTCTTCCTTGGCATTCAATATTTTTTTTATAAGCGAAACATCAAACCCGCGACTTTGTAAAAAGCGAGCCTGTTTTGACCATTCTTCTTTAGAAGATGGGAGGAGTTTAAATTTCTTTTGCCACACTTGTTTTGCATATAATAATTCTTGGTTTTTAAGAGGGCCTATGAACTGTTCTATCAGTGCCTGCTCTATTCCTTTTTCTTCAAGTTCTCGAATGATCTTATATCGTCCGAATTTATTTTTTTTTGCATGAATAAATTGTTCACAATACCGCTCATTAGACAGCCATCCATCTGACACTAGAGATGATATAAAAAGATCTAGTGCGTCTTCATCAAATTCGAGCGTATGAGCGTACTCACTTAATTTCAATTTCAATTCGAGATGTGAATACTCTCTTTTTGCTAGGTAATACAGCGCTCTTTTTTTAAGTAAAACTAATGGATTGTTTTTTGTGTTACTCAGTTTCGTCTGTTTCCTGCGGCGCAGTCATCGCCTCGTTGAGGGCTGATGAGTTTGCCCTAATCTTATCTTCAATTTCTTGAGCAATTTTTGGATTTTCTTTTAAAAATTCTCTTGCGTTGTCTTTGCCTTGGCCAATTTTCTCACCGTTATAGCTATACCATGACCCTGCTTTTTCAATGAAATTTAATTGGGCACCAATTTCAATAATTTCACCTTCTCTTGAAATGCCTTCACCATAAAGCACATCAAATTCAGCCTGTTTAAATGGAGGCGCCACCTTATTTTTAACCACTTTAACTCTTGTTTCAGCGCCCACGACTTCATCGCCTTTTTTGATTGCACCAATACGACGAATATCAAGCCTCACAGATGCGTAGAATTTCAAAGCATTACCGCCCGTCGTCGTTTCTGGGTTGCCAAACATTACACCAATCTTCATACGAATTTGGTTAATGAATATGACAAGCGTATTTGTTTTTTTAATGTTGCCGGTTAATTTTCTTAAGGCTTGTGACATAAGACGCGCTTGAAGACCCATATGAGAGTCGCCCATTTCACCTTCAATTTCGGCACGTGGTGTTAATGCTGCTACAGAGTCAATGACGACAATATCCACGGAACCGCTGCGGACAAGCATGTCTGCAATTTCAAGGGCTTGTTCGCCTGTGTCTGGTTGGGATATGAGTAAGTCCGGAACCACGACACCTAATTTGGCAGCATATTGAGGATCAAGTGCATGTTCAGCATCAATAAAGGCAGCCACACCACCAAGCTTTTGCATTTGTGCAATGACGGAGAGTGTTAAAGACGTCTTTCCTGAGGATTCTGGGCCGTATATTTCAACTACACGTCCTCGAGGAAGGCCACCTATGCCGAGCGCAATATCAAGACCTAAGGAACCTGTTGAAACGGATTGAATGTCCTGGATAACATCGGAATCATCCATCCTCATGACGGAGCCTTTTCCGAATTGTTTTTCGATCTGCGCTAATGCGGCAGCGAGTGCCTTACTTTTATTGTCATCCATCTAAATTTGCCTTTAATTAAAATGTTTTTATCACTAATAATTATTTCATACTTGGGGGTTTAAAGTAAGCGCTAAGACCTGATTTAGGGCAAATAGACAAGAAGATTCACGTATATTTTCCCTTGATCCAGGGAAGACTTTTGAAGCATTAAAAATAATCTTATTTTGATGGGCGATAGCAAAGAAAACAGTACCGACAGGCTTCTCAATAGACCCTCCTGAAGGACCTGCAATGCCTGTAATTGATAAAGCTATTTGAGCATGGCTCTCGTTAAGAGCGCCTAATGCCATTTCGGAAGCAACTTCTTTACTGACTGCACCAAATTTTAAAAGCGTATCTTGACTGACTTTAAGTAATTCAATTTTTGATTCATTACTATATGTAACGAATCCTCGGTCAAACCAGACAGAGCTACCAGGAATATTTGTGAGGTGCTGACAAACTAACCCCCCGGTGCATGACTCAGCAAGCGCTATCCGAAATTTTTTTTTCGTGAGCGCATTGCCAAGCTCAAGGCAGATATCTTGAATCATTGTTTGCGTCATTGAATTGAGAAATAAATAAGTAGTGCAAAAAATGCAGCAACATAATCGTCAAGCATGATACCAAATCCGCCCCCCACATGCTTATCTAGATAATTGATTGGAAAAGGCTTCCAAATATCAAAGATTCTAAAGAGCACAAATAACTCAAAAATTTTGAAAGCATTTAAAAGGGGTTGCGCAATGATTAACATTAAAAAGAAAGCGGAGATTTCATCCCACACAATAGCGCTTGGATCTTTAACTTTAAGTGCAAGTGCTGTTTGATTACAAATAAAGACGCCTAAAATTGTAAACACGAAAGCCATCATCATCTGTATGGAAAAGCTATACGACGATGCCCATAAATAAATAGGAATTCCTACAAGCGTCCCCAGCGTGCCCGGCGCTCTTTTTGAAAGTCCCGCACCAAAACCTAGAGCTAAAAAATATGACGGATGCTTTATTAGAAATTTAAGATTAGGCAAAATGATCAAATCCTTTTTTATTGAATGATATAGATTTGGCTTTTTGATCCATGATTTTTAGTGTTTTGTTCTGAGTGATAACACCAATGACGCTAATAGCTGTACTCGTTTTTTTTGCAATTTTTTCTATAGAGAGCCTATGCTTTTTCGATGCTGTAAATAGTAATTCATAATCATCACCACCATTTAATGCAAATTGATATTTTTTTGATGAATGAATAAATTGATCACATGGAATTTCATTAAGTAAAAGACTAGCGCCAACAGTTGAAGCTTTTAAGATATGGCTTAAGTCTTGAATGAGGCCATCAGAAATATCAATACAGCTATTCGCATAGCGAGATAAATGGGAGCCAATTAAAACTTTAGGTGAAGGCGTTTCAAGCGCTTTTATACATTTCACTTTTAAAGAAGGAGCAAGCTTTAACTTCCCCTGGAGACTAGCCAAGCCCATGGAGGCCATCCCTAATTGGCCGGTCACCCATATATCGTCATTTATTTTTGCACCAGACCTTAATAGACTTTTATTTTTTTTAACTTCGCCCATGATCGTGATTGAAATTGTAAGAGGACCTTTTGTAGTATCACCACCAATAAGATCAATACCAAATTGATCAGCGCATTTAAAAAAGCCTTTTGAGAATTCTTGCAGCCAGCCATGATTTATTTTTGGAAGCGAAATCGATAAAGTCACCCATTTAGGCATAGCGCCCATCGCTGCAATATCAGATAAATTAACTGCAAGAGATTTCCAGCCTAAGTGAGCTGGATTTGTATTTTTTAGAAAGTGAACATTTTCTACAAGCATGTCCGAAGAAATAACTATTTCACGATTTTTTTTTATATGAATAATTGCTGCATCATCACCCACACCCAGCAATGTTTGTTTCATTTTTTTCTTAAAGTATTGATCAATAATTTCGAACTCTGAGGACATAATTATTTAGTTTTAGGCCTAAAAGCCTTCACGATATCTTGATGTGTTTCAATAAAAGAGCCATTTAAAAGATCAATACAATAAGGCACGGACGCAAAAATGCCATGCACCATCACTTCTCCTTGGTCATTTTTCAATCCCTCAAGTGTTTGCGCAATAGATTTAGGTTGGCCAGGCAAATTAATAATAAGGGTATTTTTACGCACAACTGCAACCTGCCTCGATAGAATGGCAGTGGGGACGAAATGTAAGCTGATTTGACGCATTTGCTCACCAAAGCCAGGCATCTCACGATCCGCAATTGCTAAGGTGGCCTCAGGCGTGACGTCTCTTAGAGCAGGGCCTGTTCCGCCTGTCGTAAGAATAAGATCGCACAAATCGATATCTACAAAATGAATCAAAGAAGATTCAATGATTGGTCTTTCATCAGGGATAATTTTTTCTATTGTTTCGAAGCGTGAAATGAGGGCTTTTTGAAGCCAAGCCTTCAGATGAGGAATGCCTTGATCCTCATATTCGCCTTTTGAAGCTCGATCGCTAATTGAAATGAGTCCAATTTTAGTGAACTTATTTTTCATGATGGGTCATAATTAGTGAAAGTTCGATCATAACATTATCGCTTTAAGGGAATTCTATGCAATTTAAACTTATTTTTGTCATCCTCAATTTATTAAGCACTCTGGCATTTGCTGAAGAGACCAATCTATTTCAAGTAAATTATCTTACGCAAAGTAATGACAGTCTTCATTCGCTGCAAAAAAAGCCTGATACAAAAATTTATGCTGGCATGAATAAAGAAAAAGATAATATTAGAATGTTAGAAGATGGCTATGACCTTATGGGAACCTCTGCATTTCAGGGACCTTTTACGGAACCTAACCAAGCGCTTAAACATGCCCAATCGATCGAAGCAGATGTGGTTTTAGTCTACGACCGTAAAATTAATGAAATGACCCGAACAGAGCGCTTAAGACAGATTCATGCTGAAATGAAAAAAAGCAGCAAGAGTGAAAAAAATAGTGTGATTGAGGTGAGTGAAGCGGACTTACAAGATAAAAATAGTAAGTTTGACTTTTATGCAACCTATTGGGCCAAGCTACCTCAGCCAATTTTAGGATTACATGTCATTAAGTTAATTAAGAAAAACTCAGACACCAAAGAGAAGAAGGAAGAGGCGGGCTTGAAAGTCATTGCAGTGATTAAAGATTCACCCGCTTTTAAATCAGGCATTCAAAAAGGTGATGTGATACTTGTATTAAATGATGTTAGTACTGAGTCGCCTGAAGAGTTCGCTAAATCAGTATTCAAACAGCAAGGCAATAAAGTGAAAATTAAATATGCAAGAGATAATGAGGAAAAGGTTGTAGTTACTGAACTTAACCGCAGATAATTTTATTTCTCTATAATTTTTTTTATAAGCTTAAATAATTCTCGACTATATTTAGGCGCTTTATCTTTAGTCTTTTCTTCAGCTGCTTCTTTGATTGTGTTTAATAAAATTAATTTTTCTTCCGTAGGAAACTTAATTAAGAAATCATTAACACTTCCAGGATCTTCAACTAATTTTTTCCGCCACAATTCTATATTGTGAAAATGTTGTTTTTCTTTAATTTCTTGCTGATCCCAAAAAGTCATAATCGTATTTAATTCAGTAGCATCAAAATTTCTCATGAGCTTGCCAATATATTGACTCTGACGCCTTTTGGCGCCATTACTCGTAATTTTTTGCATGGCTATAATTGCTTCGAATAAATCGGGGGGTAAATTCAAAGCCTTTAATTTGGATACTGATAAATCACATAATTTCAATCCAAGTGATTGAAGTTTTTCAGCTTCAAGTTTAAGCTGCGTCCTGCTGACGGTATTATTTTCGAAATCTTTATCTTTTGCCATATGAATGTAAGTGACTTAATAGAGTGACTATTTCTAAGTTATGATAACAGGGTTTACTTTCCTACCTATAGAGACATGAAAAAAAATCAATTTGATTTAGAACAATTAAAAAAAATTGCTGACCACACATTGCATTATGCAAAGAGTATAGGTGCTACCGCATCTGAAGTTGAGCTAAGTTATGGTACAGGTAAAAATGTTTCTGTACGTTTAGGTGAGCTTGAAACTCTTGAAATCAATAGAGATAAAGGATTTTCTGTCACCCTTTATAATGGCCAGCGGAAGGGCAGTTCAAGCTCATCTGATCTATCCATGCAAAGTATTGAAGATACCGTAGAGGCTGCTTTTAATATTGCGCGCTATACAGCGCCCGATCCTTTTTTTGACTTAGCTGATAAAAATCTGATGGCGACAAACATGCAAGATCTTGATTTGTATAATGCGTGGGACATCTCTATTGACCATATGATTGACCTTGCGAAAACATGTGAGGCTTCAGCGCTTGGTGTAAGTCAAAAAATTACAAATTCCGAAGGGGCTAGCATTTCATCTTCCGAGGGTATTTTTATTTACGCTAATAGTCATGGTTTTATGGGAGGCTATCCCACATCGAGACATTCGGTTGGCTGCTCTGTGATTGCAGAAGAAAAGTCGATGATGCAAAGAGATTATTGGTACTCGTCAGCAAGACATGTTGAAGATTTAGAGTCAGTTGAATCGGTAGGAAAATTAGCAGGCACACGAACGCTCTCTCGACTAGGCGCTAAAAAAATTCAGACATGCCATGCGCCAGTTATTTTTGAAGCGCCGATAGCAACCGGACTTATCTCATCTCTTATCTCAGCCATCTCTGGCGGTAATTTATATCGCCAATCTTCATTTCTTCTAAACTCGCTCGGCGAAAAAGTAGCAAGCGATCAATTAACGATTGAAGAAGACCCTTTCTTTTTGCGGGGAGACGCAAGTTCTATGTTTGATGATGAAGGGGTAGCGACAAATTCAAGACTATTAGTTGACCGAGGTACTATCAATGGATACCTTCTATCTTCTTACTCCGCCAGAAAGCTTGGCATGCAATCAACAGGTAATGCCGGTGGTGCGCATAATCTCATTGTGAAGACGGGCAATCAAAACCTAAAAGATCTTATTAAACAAATGCATAAAGGTCTGTTTGTAACAGAGCTACTGGGTCACGGCATCAATATGGTCACAGGTGATTACTCTAGAGGTGCTGCAGGGTTCTGGGTTGAAGACGGGGTGATTGCTTATCCCGTTGAAGAAATTACGATTGCAGGCAATATGAAAGATATGTTGAAACAGATTTTAGCTATTGGAAATGATGTTTACAGAAACGGATCGAAACATACGGGTTCGATCTTACTAGAAGAAATGAGTATTGCTTCTAGTTGATGAAAGCTAATTAATTGCCAAGAGGCAGTGTGTAAGGTCTGACACCTTTTGGATCTTCTACGCCATCTTTCACTAAGTTTTCTCTATTTTGCAAATAACTATCACGCATATAAGCATAGGGATCGAAAGATTTGTCACGAATGTCGATATCATCCATTAGGTCTGCACGTTTATCGATCACCGCGACTGCAATTGTAGCCCATCGAGTTGTGTCATCATTGATATAACCAATTGCATCGAAGAAGAATGCATCAGTCGCAAATCCAATACCATCTCTGGTGCTTGACGGACCGAGAAGAGGAAGTACTAAATACGCCCCACTATCAATACCATAGTAACCAAGTGTTTGGCCAAAATCTTCTTTTGAACGAGCACCACCTGCTTTTGAATGCACATCAAATATACCAAGGACACCCACGGTTGTATTTAAAGCAACTCGACCCGTTGTATTAGCAGCTTGCTTGAATTTGAATTGGAATAATTCGTTTACGAGTGTTACGACGTCGCGAATATTTTTAAAGAAGTTATTCACACCCGTTTGGATAGGGGTAGGTGTAATTGCTTGGTAGCCCTGAGCCACAGGTTTTAACGCTACTTTATCAACGACATCATTAAATTTGTAAACTGTACGATTAAGACCTTCGAGAGGATCTTTGTTTTGTTGTGAAGCACAACCAAACATGACGAAAGTGACTAAGATTGCTACGAGGAATTTGCTGATGTGTTTTGTCATGTCAAAAGGATTCATTAATCTTAGGCAAATTATCTATTAATGTTGTTTTTTTGTCTATAACTTATTGAAAATTAAAGCCTAGAGGCCTTTGGTGTTGCATAAAAACAACAACCTAGTTTTTGACCGATTTATAGAGGGCCAGCGCTTTAATTCTTTGTGAGGCATGGTCAATGATGGGCTTTGGGTAGCTTATTTTATGAGCGTTTTGACTGAGCCATGGAGCGTGAATCTCATCATCACTGCAATGATCAAGCTCAGGGATATATTTTTTAATAAATTTACCTTGAGGATCGAATCTTAAGGACTGCGTATTTGGGTTAAAAATCCTAAACCATGGTTGAGCATCACAACCTGTAGAGGCTGCCCATTGCCAACCGCCGTTATTAGCGCTTAAGTCAAAATCAATAAGCTTCTCTGCAAAATACGCTTCACCCCATCGCCAATCGACAAGAAGATCTTTGACTAAAAAAGAAGCGGCAATCATTCTAAGGCGATTATGCATAAAGCCCGTTTGGTTAAGTTGTCTCATCGCAGCGTCAACAATCGGAAATCCAGTTTGGCCTTCTGTCCATGCTTTGAAATAGTCAGGGTTATTTTCAAAAGCGATCGATTCATAGTCTTTTTTGAAAGCTCTACCGAGCGCTACGTCTGGACGATGAAATAGAATTTGAAAATAAAATTCACGCCAAATCAATTCATTAAGCCATGCTTCAGCGCCTTCACTAAAGGATTCTTGGGTTAGCCGAACAAGCTGTCTTATGGAGAGCGTCCCAAATCGTAAGTGGACAGAAAGGTATGAGACACCTTTAATCGCTGGGAAATCGCGCGTTTTTTTGTAGAGCGCTATTCTCTCTTTAAAATCCTCAGCGAGTAATTTTCCTCCAGTCATGCCAGTATAAATTTTTATTTGATGAAGATTGGTTTTTTTAAATCCCATGTCCTCGAGGCTCAATAGAGGATCAGATTTAAATTGAGCAAGATTTTCGATAAACGGCTCAATATCGAAGCGAGGTATCGTAGTTTGAGTAAGTTTTTTTAAATAATTATTTTTGTAAGGCGTAAAAACAGTATAGGGCTTATCTAGCGCAGTCAGAATCTCATCTTGTTCAAAAATCACCTGATCTTTAAAGCCATAAAATACGACATTTTTTTTAATCGCAATATTTTTTATTTCTTCATCTCGTTTGATAGCTTGCGGCTCATAATCTCTGTTGGCATAAATTGCTTCGATCTTAAATTCATCAATGACACGAGAAATTGCATCAGAAGCCAAGCTATGCATCACAATTAAATCAGATTTTTTTTGAATAAGACTTTCTTTAAGCTCTTTAATACTTTCCCAAATAAATTCAACGCGCCTATCTTCTTTATTTTTTAAGGCGTCTAAAATTTCTTTATCAAAAATAAAAATACAAAAAACTTGTTTAGACTCTTGAAGCGCATGAGAAAGAGCAGCATGATCATAATCACGCAAATCTCTTCTAAACCAAACTAGTGAATTGTTATATTTTTTATTCACGATGATAAGGATGATTTTCTAAAATTGAGTGGGCTCGATATAGCTGCTCTGCCACTAAGACTCTTACAAGAGCGTGGGGGAACGTTGATTTGGATAGGCTCCATGTAAGATTGGCTTTCTGAAGAACGTCTTCATGTATACCATCAGCACCCCCAATCACAAAGGCAATATGTTTGAAATGTTCTGACCAATGATTTAATTTTTGAGCTAGTTCTTGCGATGTGAACTGAACTCCCTTTTCATCAAGCACAATTAAAAACTCTTTATCGAGATGAGATAAAATTTTTTCAGCCTCACTCATTTTTTTTTGCTCTATGGAGTCAAATTTTTTTTCTGGTTTAATTTCTACGAGCTGAGGAGAAAAATCGTGATTGAGCTTTGAAATGTATCCATCAAAAACTTCGTTAATCCAGCCTGGCATTTTATTGCCAATTGAGATGATTTTAATTTTCAATGAAGCGAATTAATTTTTTTTGGAGATTTTTTTGGAGGCTCTATCCATAACTGCTCAAGATTATAATAGGCGCGCGTGGTAGGGAGCATGATATGAACAATGACATCATCCGCATCCACTAGAACCCATTCACCTTCTTTTTCACCCTCAACCCCATTAACATGAATATTAAGCGACTTCATTTTTTCGCAAACATTGTGAGCGAGAGCTTTTGTTTGTCTCGTTGAGTTGGCACTTGCAACCACCATAAAACTTGTAACCGTTGTAATTTTTCTTACATCAATAACTTCAATATCGAACGCTTTAATATCCTCAAGCGCCTCAACTACCGCTTTTTTAATATCATTCAAGGTCATTGATGATTAAGCAGCCTGAATCTGAATAAAATCTTTTTTTGCAATAATCTGGTTTTTTTCGTTAACGTAAATAAGCGCTGGTTTATATTTTTCTAGCTCTAGCTCAGAGTAATTTGCATAGGTTGCAATAATAATAAGATCACCAGGGTTAGCTTTGTGCGCTGCTGCTCCATTAATCGAAATAACACCTGAATTTTTTTGTGCCTTAATAGCGTATGTTGTAAAACGTTCGCCGTTCGTAATATTGTAGATAGCAATTTGCTCATATTCTCTAATTTGAGCTGCCTCAAGCAATGTTTCGTCAATCGCACATGAGCCTTCATATTCAAGTTCGGAATGCGTAACTTGAACACGATGAAGTTTAGATTTGAGCATGATTCTTTGCATATATTTGGGCTACAAAACCAGGTATAAAGGATGTCCTATTATAGCCAGTTCAATCCTGGATGCAAAATTCAATATTATCAATGAGGCGAACAGACCCTAGGGTGGCGGCTCCTAAAATAACTATCTGATTTTCATCATGAACTGGATTTTCAAGTGATTGAGCTGAGCGAATCGATAGATAATCGACTGACCATCCAGAAGTATTTAATACGCTCAATGCGTGCGCTTCAATTTCTTTAAATGAAGAAGTTTTTTGTATCACCTTTTCCTTCATAGTATTCAATTGCTCAAATAATTGAGGGGCTTTTTTTCTATCCTCTTTGAAAAGTAAATTATTTCTTGAGCTTTTTGCTAGGCCGTCATGATCTCGAACTGTATCGATTCCAACAATTTCAATAGGATAGTTAAGCTGTTTTACCAATGCTTTAATCAAAAAAAGTTGTTGAAAATCCTTTTTTCCAAAAAAAGCTATGTCGGGCTGAATAAGGTTAAATAATTTACAGACAATAGTGGCGACGCCATTAAAATGCCCTGGTCTAAATTTTCCACACAAATCGTTTGCAATGCCAGGGAGCTTAATTTCAATTGTTTCTAATGAATCAAGAATATCTTCTTCGAATGGAGCAAATACGAAAGGTATGTCCAATTCTTTAAGTATAGATAAGTCTTCTTTTAATGTCCGCGGATAATTTTTAAAGTCTTCTTTTGAGTTAAATTGAAGTGGATTAATAAAAATGCTCACGACAATATTTCTTGAAACTTTTGACGCTTCTTGAATAAGTTTAATGTGTCCTTCATGGAGATTCCCCATGGTAGGTACAAAAGCAATATGTGTTAATCCCTTTAATGTTTGAATTAATTGGTTTTGAGTATGAATGACATCCATACTTTAAGAATGATTTTTCATGAACTGTAAAAGAAGGTTTTTGACGTCGCTATTTTTACTTGGTGTGGATGTTTTGTTTAAATAAAGATCATGAGATGTATTCGAATTTATTAATAAATCATACAAAATAAAAACCTCGCCATCGCATGATGAGCCCGAATGAAATCCAATCGTCGGAATAGATATTTCTTGCGTAATTCTCTTGGCAACATTCTCAGGGACAGAAGATAGCACCAACATATCTGCCCCAGATTTCTCAAGCGCTTTTGCATCCTCAACAATAGTTTCTAGAGTTTTTTCTAATGAAGTTTGAATTTCATTGCTATCCATATCTTTAATGCTTTGTGGCATATATCCTATATGACCACATACTTTAATATTTTTTGTTTTTAAGTGGCTAACGATAGATGCCAATGATGCACCACCCTCGAGCTTAACCATATGTGCCCCTGCTTCAATAAGCGCTATGGCACTTTTGTATGCAAGGTCATTGGTCTCATAAGTATGGATAGGTAGATCACTGATAATTAGTGTAGATTTAGCACCGTGCGCGACCGCTCTCGTGTGATAAATCATATCGTTTAAAGAAACATCATGCGTATTCACATCGCCCTTAATAAACATACCCAGAGAATCTCCCACTAAAATAGCATCAACTTCTATTGACTCTAAGAGCCTTGCAAAAGATGCATCGTAGCAAGTGAGAATAGTAATTTTTTTACCATTTTTTACTGTAGATTTAAGAGGTATTGAGTTCATAGAAGCTGAGGATTAAAAAACTCACGATTACTTTTGATGTTCATGATTCGTTCAACCAAGAGATCAATTGCATTTTTATCTTTGAGAATATTTAAATTTTCATTGTTAAGAATTAAAACAGGTGAGTGATCATAACTATGAAAAAATTGGCTATATGATTCAGCAATCGCTTCTAAATATTCAGTTGAAATATCCATCTCAAAATCAATGCTTCTATCTTTAATTCTTTTTTCTAGAGTTTCTATCGATGTTTGAATATAAATAATGAGATCTGGTTTTGGAGCTTTTAATTGCAAGTGGGAAAAGATTTGATGGTAAAGATTAAACTCTTCTTGATCTAAATTAATTTTTGCAAAGATAGGATCTTTTTCAAGAAAAAAGTCAGCAATCGTTGATTCTTTAAACATATCTATCTGTGAAATTTTTTGGATCTGATCCGCTCTTTGAAAAAGAAAAAATAACTGAGTTGATAAAGCATAGCGCTTCATGTCTTCATAAAACTTTGGCAAAAAAGGATTTTTTTCGGCTTTTTCGCTTAAAAAATTGACTGAAAATCGGTCAGCTAAAATTTTTGCTAGCGTTGATTTTCCTGAGCCAATAGGCCCTTCAACTACGATATAAGGAAATCTATCAAAAATATTCATAGAGTTATGCGTTTAGTATTTTCTGGGTCTAATCCTTTGGCTATTTTAGCGATATCTCCGAAAGGGGGAATAGAAATATTTTCATTAATTTCTTGTAAGGGGAAAATAACAAAGGCCCGCTCATGCATTCTTGGATGCGGTATCGTAAGTTTAGGCTCAACCAGCCTCATGTCCCCATAAAGAAGAATATCTAAATCAAGCGTTCTAGGCGCGTTAGGGAATGGACGCTCTCTTTTGTGTGAGATTTCTATCATTTGTAGTTCCGTTAAGAGCTGATGAGGGCTGAGATCAGTTTCAATTGATACTACAGCATTTATAAAGTCGGGTTGGTCTTTATAACCTAGAGGCGAACTGCTATAGCAACTTGATTTTTTTATAAGTCTGCTTTTGGGCATGTTTCCAATTTCATTGAATGCAGAGGTAACTTGATTTAGTGGATTTGCAAGATTACTTCCTATTGCAATGTAAGCTAAGGTGCCCATCTTTGATTATTTGCGGGTAAGTTGTTTAACCATTAATGATTTTTCATGGTGATCAGCATCGATAAAACTTGTCCACCATATGCCGATACTCTGATCAAGCTGATTAGATTGACATCGCAATAGCATAAAGTCATAAGCAGCCCTGAATCTTGGATGAAGCAATAATCGGTATATTTTTTTTGGAGATTGATTTTCAAATCGTGGCTGCAATCGCCATATTTCTTTCATAGTAATTGTGAAGCGTTTATGAATAGGGAAAAGTTTAATTTGTTTTTCGATCACTTCATCAATCGCTTGGTTAAGGCCCGCTATAGAATGTTTAAGCTCGACTTTGTATTGGTCCCACAATAAATGAACTTGATGCCACAATAAAAATGAAAATAAGAAACTCGGGTTACATGACTTGTCTTGGTTAATTCTTAAGTCAGTATTTTTAAGGCCATTCGAAATGAAAAAATTAATTTCTTCTGATTTAAATGTTGGTGATAAGAAAAACTGTGAGTAGATACTTTCATCTTGCATTACTTTATAGCTGTTTAATGCGTGACCTGTTAAGAAAAATTTAATAACTTCATCAAACAGCCTTGAATGAGGAATGTCATGAAGTAGAGGGATAATTTTTTTTATAGGACTTCTTGAAGGGTTATGAAGAGTCATATTGAGTTTTGCACATACACGGAATGCTCTTAATATACGAATAGGGTCTTCTTGATAGCGTTTTTCTGGATCGCCAATCATCCGAATAATCCCATGTTTAAGATCTTCTAGTCCTTCATGAAAATCAACAAGCTTATGATTCGTTGGACTATAAAACATTGCATTAATAGTGAAGTCGCGTCGCATCGCATCTTCTTCTATGGTTCCGTAATGATTATCATCCCTAATCATAGAACCATCAGGCTGAGGAATTTCTTTTTGCTGGGAGCGGTATGTAGAGACTTCAATGACTTCTCGTCCGTATATCACATGAACTAATTTGAAACGTCGTCCGATCATCCTAGAGCGCCTAAATAAATGATGTATTTGATCGGGCGTAGCGTTTGTAACTACGTCAAAGTCCTTTGGCTTAATCCCAAAAAGAAGATCTCTGACTGCTCCTCCTACAAGGTAAGCTTCAAAACCGTTATCTTCTAGAACTTCTATGGTTTTGATTGCATGAACGCTGATAAGACTGATATCAATTTTTTTGAAATCGATTTCAAAGTTAGATTTTTTAGTTTTTTTAAATTTTTTAAAAAAGGCTTTAAGTATAGGAGGGGTCGATGACATTAATGAAGATCTGTATTAACTAATATCTTTTTTCCAAAAAACGTCTTTAACTTTTTTATGTTTATTGATAACTCTCGCAAGCACAAATAAAAGATCTGAGAGCCTATTAATAAACTGAAGAGAGTAAGCGTTAATCGGATCTTTTGCGTTGAGTTTAAATATAGCTTGTTCGGATCTTCTGCAAATTGTTCTGGCCATATGACAAAATGCTGCAGCTCTTGAGCCTCCCGGAAGAATAAATTCTTTCAAGGGAGGTAAATCTTTATTGTATGAGGTGATAATTTCTTCTAATTCAAGAACATCATTTTTTAGGATAATTTTGTGTCCTGGCATTGATATTTCGCCACCTAAGTTAAATAGGTGATGCTGTACAACAGTTAAAATTTTATTGATTTTTGGCGGGAGACTTTCTGTAAGCATAAGCCCAATCATTGAATTAAGCTCGTCTATCGCACCTAAGGCTACGATACGATCGCTAAATTTACTAGTCTTTGATCCATCGCCGAGGCCTGTGGATCCTTTGTCTCCACCCCTGGTGAATATTTTTGATAAACGGTAACCCATGATTTTCCTTTTCAATCTATTGTACATTAAGCTTGCTATCATCTATATTTAGATTTGAATAAAACTTTAGATTAAACCCATGTCTCCATCTCAAAATAATGCTATTGGTGTGATTGATTCCGGAGTAGGGGGCATTTCAGTTCTTAAGTGTATAAGAGCGCATTTGCTTCATGAGAATCTCATTTATGTTGCAGATTCTAAGTTTGCACCTTATGGTGAAAAATCAAACGAAGAAATTACGCGTCGCGTCTTAACTGCTTTTGATTTTTTAAATAAACAAGACGTTAAGTGCATTGTCGTAGCTTGTAATACAGCTACAGCTGCCTCAATTCAGATACTTAGAGAACGCTTTCATTTTCCGATTATAGGTATGGAGCCAGCAGTTAAGCCCGCCTCACTGATGTCAAAAAATAAAATAGTTGGCATATTGGCAACATCAGGCACTTTATTAAGTGCAAAATTTTCAGCACTTCTCGAACACCATAGTAATGATATTCATTTTATTACGCAGCCATGTTTTGGCTTGGTTGAACTTATTGAGCAAGGTGATTTAGGTAGTCCAGCGCTTATTGCACTTTTAAAAAAGTATATCGACCCTCTTTTAAAAGAAAAAATTGATACCCTAGTGCTGGGGTGTACGCATTATTCTTTTTTAAAGCCCGTAATTCAAACATTAATACAGGATCATATTAAGATTGTAGACACAGGCGAAGCAGTAGCAAGTTATTTAAAACATGTATTAATAGAAAAGGATTTACTAAATCAAAATAGCGCCTCAGGGACAACTCATTTCTGGACAAATAGCTTAGATCAAAATGCGGATAAGGTTATAGCGGAACTTTGGGGGCAAGGCCCGGAAAGCTTTAATTACAGAGGTCTTTGGGTTTAATTTATTTTAGCTTATAAGTTGTACCGCAATAGGGGCAGGACACCATGCCCGTTTGCGTGATATCTAAAAACACCCTTGGATGAGATGAGAATAAATTTTCTTTTTGCGTAGGACAAAACAATGGAAGACTTTTTTTATCTACGCTTATCACTTTATTATTCATGTGCTAAACGTGAGTAAGCCAATCTGCATATTTTTTTGATTTTCCTGTAACAGCATCAAAATAAATACTTTGTAATTCTTTAGTTATTTCTCCGCGATGGCCTTTGCCAATCATTCTTCTGTCTAGTTCTTTAATAGGCGTAACTTCCGCAGCTGTTCCTGTAAAGAAAGCTTCATCAGCAGTATAGACTTCATCTCGTGTGATTCTTTTTTCAATCACTGGTATTTTTAAATCATTTGCAATTTGAATGATCGTATCGCGGGTAATACCCTCTAATGCACTCGTAAGATCAGGCGTCATCAGTTTGTTATGTTTGACGATAAATATATTTTCACCTGAACCCTCAGTAACCAAACCATTTACATCAAGCAATAATGCTTCGTCATAGCCGTCTTGACATGCTTCTTGATGCGCGAGAATTGAATTCATATAGTTACCATTTGCTTTTGCTTTACACATGGTGATGTTGACGTGATGTCTTGAAAAAGACGATGTTTTTACGCGAATGCCATTTTCAAGGGCTTCTTTGCCCATATAAGCGCCCCATTCCCATGCTGCAACGATGACATGTGTCGATAAAGTTTTTGCAGAAATTCCCATGGCTTCAGCGCCATAAAATGCCATAGGCCTAATGTAAGCCGATTCTAATTTATTTTCTTTAACGGCTTTTTTGTGAGCATCCATAATGACATTTTTGTCATAAGGCATTTTCATTCCAAGAATATGCGCAGAATTAAAGAATCGATCCGTATGTTCTTTGAGTCTAAAAATGGCAGTGCCTTCATTGGTTTTATAGGCCCTTACTCCCTCAAACACACCCATACCATAGTGAAGAGTGTGAGTAAGCACATGAGTTTTAGCCTCACGCCAAGGCGTCATTTTGTTATCAAACCAAATGTGTCCGTCACGGTCTTCCATTGAACTTGGGATTGCCATAGTTTTCCTTAAAATTGGTGAATCTTCGTTAGGTTTTTTTGATGCTTAATTATCATTTATTAACATGATAAAATGAATCGCTTTTATTGAGAAACATATTATGAAAAAAATTGTACTTTTATTTTTAATCCTCATTTGTCTTGTCTCTTGTCAAAACTCTAATCAACAGACTTTTGTGGGTACAGATATAAGCTCTGTTCGTATGGACACGGCTTTTAGTTTAAAAGACTTTAATGGGCGCATAAGAACTTTAGAAGACTTTAAAGGTAAAGTCGTAGTGCTTTTCTTTGGTTTTACGCATTGTCCTGATATATGCCCTACAACTTTGACTGATCTTAAAAAAACAATGGTTCTCCTCAAGGATAATGCCTCAGCAGTGCAAGTTATTTTTATTACCTTAGATCCAGCGCGCGATACCGAGGATGTTTTGAAGAAATTTATTCCAACCTTTAATAGTTCTTTCCTAGGACTTACTGGAACAGAGAGTGATATCGATAAAGTTGCAAATCAATTAAAGATTTTTAATAAAAAAGTGAATGACGGAAGTAAAGCCGGCTACACGATTGATCATAGTGCAGGTTTGTATGTTATTGATAAGAAGGGGAGCATTAAGCTTCATATAAGTAACGGACAAAAACCTGAAGACTTAGCGAGCGACCTCGCAAAGCTTATTTAGCCAATAAGATACAAGTCGCTTGAGAGCGTTTTGAGTTCTTTTTCTGATGAGCGATATTCAGGAAGTACTTTTTCTACTTCTTCCCAAAAACGATTTGAATGGTTCATTTCTTTTAGGTGAGCTAATTCATGACAGATCACATAATTGATAATATGTGGGGGCGCTTGGATTAGCCTCCAATTAAGTCTAATTTCTCTTTTAGAGTTACAGCTTCCCCATCTAGATTTTGCATTTGAGAGGTAAACGCTAGAAGGATGAACATTAAGTTTAACGCTAAATACTTCTACTCTTCGAACAAAATCTTTCAATGCTTTTTCTTTTAACCATTTGGATACGAGCTTAGCGGAATGCACTTGATCATTCACACGATTTGTATCGACATGAAGTATGTCTTTATCTTGCAGAACCGAGTTTGTTTTGCTCGCCTTAAGACTGAGAATAACTTTATTACCCAAAATGTGAATTAATTCACCTGTTTTCCAATTGATTTTCTTTTTCTTGTTTAATTGAAGGGAGAGCTTCTCTTGAATCCAATCAAGTTTTGGCGCAATAAGTTCTTCAATGCGAGATCTAGGAATAAGAATAGGCGCATGAATAACAAGGCCATCGTGATCTACTTTCAAACCAATAGTTCTTCGATTTCTTCTTTTTAGAAGGTATTTAATTTTTTTACCGCTAGGTAAAAATAACTCAAGATTGGTAGGTTTTAAATTAATCATTTAAATGTAAAACCTCTTTTTCAATCCAATTTTCGGTAAGCCTAATAATTTCATCAGGTTCTTTATTGTTTACATCTATAGCTTCGCCGATACTGACTTGAATAGTTCCTGGTTTTTTAAGAATTGAATTTTTTGGCCAAAATAAACCTGCATTATGAGCAACAGGAATGACTTGCGTATTTGTTTTTGAAGCAACCCAAGCGCCACCAATGTGATATTTACCTTTTTGTCCTGGAAGGGTCCGCGTGCCCTCAGGAAACATGACAATCCAAAAACCTTTTTTAAGTCGATCGAGACCTTGCGTAAGAATTTGTTCTAGAGATTTACGTCCTGCTTTGCGATTAATGGCGATGGGGGATGTCATGGCTAGGCCCCATCCGAAAAACGGAACCCATAATAATTCTTTTTTAAGTACCCAAACTTGCGGAGGAAATATTTTTTGAAAAGCAAGCGTTTCCCATGCTGATTGATGTTTTGAAAGTACAATCGATGCAGTTGAACCTATGTTTTGCTCCCCTTTGACAACAAAATTTAGATTACAGGAAATTCGAAGCCAATATAGCATTGTTTTTGCCCAAATTGAAATAAATTTATACCTTGTAATGGCTGGAAACGGAAATGTAAGAAGGGATGCCAAAGTAAATGGAATAGTAAAAATCCACATACCAATTAAAAAAATAATAGATCTTAAATAAAGCATTATTTTTAAGTTAAGCGTACTCCGTAATAATTTTTTGTGCCGCTTCTGCGAGATTTTCACAAACCCAAGTATTTTTAGGTAGCCCACCTTTGGCGAGCGTCTCTTCTCCTTTGCCTGTCTTAACGAGTATAGGCTGAGCCCCTGCTGCATCAAAAGCTTGAAGATCTCTTAAGGAATCTCCTATGGCTGGAACATTTTTTAAATTGATCGAAAAACGATGGGCAATCTCTTTTAACATACCTGGTTTTGGTTTGCGGCATTCACAATTTTCTTCTGCTCTGTGGGGACAAAAGAAAATAGCGTCGATATGTCCACCTTGTTGGGAGAGTAATTTAAACATTTTTTCATGAATGAGATTAAGTGTTGATACATCAAAAAGACCCCGGCTAATGCCTGATTGATTGGTAGCTATTGCGACTTTGAAGCCAGACTGATTCAAAAGTGCAATTGACTCTAGACTGTCTTGGATGGGGATCCATTCATTAGGCGTTTTAATAAAATTTACGCTATCTTCATTGATTACGCCATCTCTATCTAGAATGACTAATTTCATAATTTAAGAAGAAAGTTTCGATAAGTCAGCAACTAAATTCATCGCCGAATACAGTTTTTCGAGAAGGGCAAGTCGATTCATTTTGAGTGATTCATCTTCAGCATTTACCATAACATCTTTAAAAAACTGATCAATCGGATTTTTAAGTTTACAAAGTAACTTTAATGATCCCGAATAATTTTTTGCGGCATACTCTTTTCTAGACTCAGCATCTACTAAATCTAATGTTTTATATAAATTAATTTCGGCGTCGTCCTTAAGTAAAGATTGATCAACTTTTAAGGTTGATTTAACGTCAGCTTTTTTAAGAATATTGCCAACTCTTTTGTTGGCTGATGCTAGGTCTTCAGATTCTGAGAGTAATAAAAATTCTTTAATTGCATTTAATCTTGGGGGTATTTCATTGATTAAGCCTGATTCAATCGCAAGCACGGCTTCGATATCGAGAGCAGCATAACCTTGGTCTTTGAAGAAATTGGACAGACGATCATAAATAAAAGAATTAAGATCTTTTGACTCTACTAATTTAGTTGCCTGAATAGACTCAGAAATAACTGTATTTAAATTTAGGCCAATATTTTTTTCAGTAAGAATACGAATGATTCCAATCACTTGACGCCTAAGCGCAAAAGGATCTTTGTCGCCAGTCGGCTTTTCACCAATACTGAATAAACCTATTAAAGTTTCAATTTTGTCAGCAATCGCAACGATATCTCCAACAGTGCTTCTTGGAAGGGAATCACCAGAAAATCTTGGCTTGTAATGATCTTCAATAGCAAATGCTACCTCATCTGAAATTTTTTCATTTAAGGCGTAATATCTTCCCATGATGCCTTGAAGTTCGGGAAATTCACCTACCATGTTTGAAGATAAATCTGCTTTAGATAAATCAGACGCAAGCATTACAGCATCGAGCAATTTAGACTGGTTTAAATTTTTTACAATGAGAGATGCAATAGTTTTAACTCTCTCAGATCTTTCAGATTGTGAGCCAAGTTTATTGTGGTAAACAATATGTGATAGCTGTGAGAGATAGTCTTTAAGTGGTTTTTTCTTATCTTGTGCATAAAAAAATTCTGCGTCAGATAATCTTGGTCTGATCACTTTTTCATTGCCCTGAATAATGAGATCTGAATTTTTTGGCGATATGTTTGAAACAATTAAAAATTGATTAGATAGTTTCTTATTTTTATCAATCAAAGGAAAGTATTTCTGATTAGCCTTCATGCTCAAAATAAGACATTCTTGAGGAACGTCAAGAAATTTAGATTCGAATTCACCCGCTAGAACATTTGGGTATTCAACGAGCGCTGTAACTTCATCAAGAAGGTCTTCGTCTTCAATGGGGGTAAGTTGATTTGAAAGACTGGCTGCTTTTTCATTTAAAGTATTTTTAATTAACGCTTTTCTCTCTTCAAACGACACAATCACGGCGCCCTCGATTTTCATTTGCTCTTCGTATTGGTCAGCATGTGGAATCTCAATTATTTCTTTTTTAGACTCGAACCGATGGCCCAATGTTGTTCTATTTGAACTAATACCTAGAACATTTGCATTGATGACATTAGCCCCATGAAGAATCACTAATCCATGAGCTGGCCGCACAAAGTTAACAGTCGTCCATCCATCCGAGAGCTGATAAGACATCATCTTTTTTATAGGTAAACGCGCAAGGCTTGATGAAATGCATTCAGCAATAATATCTTTTAGCTTTGCACCTTCTTCATTTTTATTGATATATAGAATTTCAGCATTGTTTTCATTTTTTTTAACAATGCCACTCACGTCTTTTTCATTTAAACCAATCGCATGTAATTTTTTTAATAAAGCTTCAGTTGGTTTTTCTGAGCTATCAAATCCAACTGAAGCAGGCATGAGTTTAATTGATACATTCTGATTGTCTGCTTCATCTTTAACATTTTTTAAATATAAGCCGATTCTTCTTGGTGTTGAAAAGATTGAATCTTCAGATATCTCATTTGCGAGATGATGCTTTGCAAGAAATTCTTTGATATTTTTTGCGAACGAAATACCAAGTTGCTTTTGTGATTTTGGAGGAAGCTCCTCAGTTAAAAGCTCAATAAGTAAATTATCTAACTTCACGATTTAACCGTCTTTTTTGCATTGAGTTGATCAATAATTTCTTTCGCGTGGCCTTTATCAGCTAAAGGAAAGCCTAAATTTGCGCGACTTAATAGATAGCTACTCGCAACATTACGGGCTAAATTTCTAATGCGACCAATATATTCTGCTCTTTCAGTAATACTAATAGAGCCCCTTGCATCTAAAAGATTAAAAGAGTGTGCTGCTTTTAATACTTGCTCGTAGGCAGGAAGCGCTAAGTGCTCGCTTATAAGATGGTTGGCTTGTTTTTCATGTGCAGTAAACGCTTGAAACAAAAAATCAGCGTCACTATGTTCAAAGTTATATGCACTTTGTTCAATTTCATTTTGAAGATATACATCGCCATATTTTAAATTATCAGTCCATGTGAGATCGTAAACATTGTCGACTCCTTGGATATACATAGCGAGCCTTTCTAGTCCGTAAGTGATTTCTCCTGTGATGGGTTTGCAATCAATGCCTCCGACTTGCTGGAAGTAAGTGAATTGAGTAATTTCCATTCCATTGAGCCAAACTTCCCAGCCTAACCCCCAAGCCCCAAGCGTTGGATTTTCCCAGTCATCTTCTACAAAGCGAATATCATTTTCTTTCAGATTAAAGCCGAGTGCTTTGAGCGAACCCAGATAAAGCTCAAGAATGTTTAATGGGGAAGGTTTAAGAACAACTTGTAATTGATAATAATGTTGAAGTCTATTTGGATTTTTACCATAGCGCCCATCTTTTGGACGGCGACTTGGTTGAACATAAGTTGCCTTCCATGGTTCTGGCCCAAGTGACCTTAAAAAAGTTGCAGTATGTGAAGTACCTGCACCCACTTCCATATCATAGGGCTGAAGGATGGCACATCCTTGGCTAGCCCAATAATGTTGAAGTTTGAGAATAATGTCTTGAAAGGTTAATTGCATAATGAATTGATCTCTAATTCAAGCATTCTACTTCTTTTTCAATATCCATAAAAGTTTTGAATGTCTCATGATCCAACCAAGAAGCGCAATGAAACATAAAGCAATAACTGGCCAATTGCCAAAAAAAACATAAGGCGTTGTATTTTTAAATCCTTGCACATCACCTTCGAGGATGTCTTCAGTAAATGCGGGTAATATTTCTTTGACAATACCGTGCTCATCAATAATCGCAGTAGCACCTGTATTTGTCGCGCGAATTACCATTCTTCCTGTTTCGATGGCTCTTGCTTGAGAAAATTGTAAGTGTTGATAAGCAGCAATAGATCTTCCATACCATGCATCGTTGCTGACATTAGCTAAAATTGTTGCAGAAGGAAGTGCTTGAATAATTTCTTCACCAAAAACATCCTCATAACAAATATTAAAAGCAATTTTCTGATTTTCAATTGCCATGGGCTCTTGACGATTACTGCCTCTCGACAAGTCATTCATAGGCATATTGAGATAATGCGTATAAATATACTGAAAGATAAATTTTAACGGTATGAATTCGCCAAACGGCACTAAATGTGATTTTCGATAAACTTGAGACGAATCACCACCTAAATTTAATACTACATTAAAGTATTTTGCATCTTGACGTTCAATCGCCCCTATCAGAACGCGGCCTTTTACTTTTGAAGTGTGAAGCAAAATAGATTTTTTAAATGTTTCAGGAATATATTCTGCAAGGAGCGGCAAAGCAGTTTCTGGCAGAAGAATAATTTGACCTTTTGTTTTTTGAATAAGCTTTTGATAAGTTTGTAGCGTTTGTGTAACGGTTTCTTTTTGCCATTTAATATCCTGAGCAATATTGCCTTGAACAAGAGAGATAGAGATAGGTTTGCCTGTAGACTCGGTCCATTCTATATTTTTTAAAAGCTGCCCCGACACTAATACAGCAGCTACTAAACCAATCCTTAAAAGCTTTGAGCGTTTATCTTTATTCAGCAATACGAGGCTAAGAATGAGCGCTAGAGAAGTGAGTATCAGAGTCAGCCCATAAATACCAATAATAGGGAGAAATCCCACAAGAGGGCTTGAAGGAACTTGTGAATAACCCATTGTAAGCCATGGAAAGCCAGTGAAAACCCAGCCTTTAATCCATTCAAAGAACGTCCAAATAAATGGGATTAAAAAAAAGCTCGATTTTTTATGTAAAGAAAACCATCCAATAAGACCAGTAAAAAAAGCACAGAAGAGGAAGAATAAAAAAGTACTCAAACAAGATAACCAAGAGGGCATGCCACCATATGTATTGAGACTTATATAAATCCATGAAATACCAAAGCCAAATAAACCTAGACCAAAAAAGAGGCCTGAGAGAAATCCTTGCCTAGCATTATTTAGCCTATGCCAGATGTAAAAAAGACCACTTAAAGAAAGAAGCGAAATGAAATGATAGTTAAAAGGAGCAAAGCTCAGAACCGAGAGTGCTCCGAGCAAAAAAGAAATAGCTAAATAAAAGAGTGGGTAATGTTTATTCAATATACAAAATGCCGTTTAAGGCAATTGTACTGAATTATCAAGAATAAAGCCTTAAAGTAATTAAGGCTTTTGAATTTTATAAGTTTGAGAAGGACTTTTCGAGGTCTTATCAGTGTCATTTTGGAAAACAACCGTCTCAACGAACTCGTCTAGAAAATCTAATTCTGTTGTTGGGTAATAGCTCCCATCTTCTGCAGTATTGATATTGTGATATTGCCAGATAGACCCCACAATTTGCTCAGAAGATTTCATTTTAATGTCTTCCTTGAAAGCAGGCTCACCTAGAACCTTAAGGATTTCATCCTTATTAAAACGACTGATAGCTTCAATAAAGGATTTTTCATCTACCGGAAGAGTGCTTCTGTCAGAGTTCGTTTCTGCCGCATGTAAATATGGTGACGCGATTAAAAAAATGGCTAAAAGTAGTTTTTTCATGAAAGATCCCTAAAACAATTTGAAGAATAATATGTCGATTAGTTCAAAAAATTACACGCTATTAGAGGGGCTGTCAATTTCAAGGAGTACGGAATAGAGTTTGCGGCTATCAGCCCTGAGAATTGTGATCTTAAATCCCTCGAAAGTAATTTTTTCATCTCGTTTTGGGAGGTGGCCAAATGCATGAATAATTAAGCCACCAATGGTTGAAAATTCCTCATTACTAAAGCTAACATTAAAGTAATCATTAAAATCTTCAATTTCTGTCGATGCTTTTACTCTATAGTGACCATTTTTATCTTGAATAATATTGTCTTCGGTTTCATCAAAATCAAATTCATCTTCAATCTCACCAACGATTTGCTCTAATACATCTTCGATCGTGACCATACCAGAAACACCGCCGTATTCATCTACGACGATAGCAATGTGATTTCTACTTCCTCTAAACTCTTTAAGCAGGACATTCAGCCTTTTAGATTCAGGAATAAAAACAGTAGGGCGCAGCATATCTCTAATTTCAAAGTCATCACCTGCATAATATTTAAGAAGATCTTTTGCAAGCAAAATGCCTATCACATCATTTTTATCATCTTCAATAACAGGAAAGCGAGAGTGAGCTGTCTCTATAACAAAAGGGATAAATTTTTCTGGCGGATGAGAGATATCAATTACATCCATCTGCGATCTTGGAATCATAATATCTCTGACTTGCATTTCGGAAACTTGCAATACGCCCTCAATCATTGAAAGCGAATCAGCATCCATTAAATTTTTTTCATATGATGATTTGAGCAGCTCAAAAAGCTGTTCGCGATCTTCAGGCCCCCTCAAGAGAAAGTGACTGAGACGTTCGATTAATTTAGACTTCTTTAATTCGCTCATTGCGATTTACTCTCATCTATGAGATATGGATTTTTATAGCCTAACTTAGTTAAAATTTTAATTTCCTTAGCTTCCATAATATCAGCATCTTTTTTATTTTCATGGTCGTAACCATATAAATGAAGTGCGCCATGAATAATAAGATGAGCATAATGGGCTTCAAGTTTTTTTGATTGTTCAAGCGCCTCTTTTTCTATAACTGGGGCACAAAGAACAATATCTCCAATCAAATGAACTTCATCGTCTACGAGAAATGAAAGTACATTTGTCGGATATTTTTTTTTGCGATATATATTATTTAAGTTTATTGACTCATCGTTATCTACGATTCGAATAGTTATCTCAGCATTTTTATCAACGATAGGCGAGAGCCATTTTAGACATTGTGTTTTTTTTAAGATTGGTTTTTTATGCACCATATCTTGAATGGCAATGATCGGTTTCGATTCCATTTAAAGTGAATTACTTACTTTCTTTTTTTTCGAAGGTTTCATAAGCATTAATAATTTTTTGAACAAGTGGATGCCTCACTACATCTTCAGATAGGAAATGAGTGAATGCAATACCTTTAACTTTAGACAAGATCTTCTTTGCTTCAATCAACCCACTTTTTTGACCTTTTGCTAAATCAATTTGCGTGATATCGCCTGTAATGACTGTTTTTGAACCAAAGCCAATGCGCGTCAAAAACATCTTCATTTGTTCAGGTGTTGTATTCTGAGCTTCATCTAAAATAATAAAGCTTTGATTTAATGTACGCCCCCTCATATAAGCTAACGGGGCAATCTCGATGATACTTTTATCAATCATTTTATGAACATTATCGTAACCTGCGAGATCATAAAGCGCATCGTAAAGAGGCCTTAGATAAGGGTTTACTTTTTGTGCTAGATCACCTGGAAGAAAACCTAATCGCTCACCCGCTTCTACGGCAGGCCTGACTAAAACAATACGTTTAATTTTATCTCGGTTAATGGCATCCACGGCGCTAGCTACAGCAAGATATGTTTTGCCTGTGCCTGCAGGCCCAATGCCAAAAGTAATATCAAAATCTTGTATATTTTTTAAATATGCATTTTGCCTTGTTGTTCTGCCTCTTAGATCACTTCGTTTTGTTTTGAGCTCATTAATTTCTGCAGTTGCTTTTACCGTTTTTTCAAATTTATTTATTTCGACAAGCCCTAATTGAATATCTTCCAGTCCAATAGGATCGCCCGCTTCTTTATAAAATTTTTGGATAAGCATTGCTGCGGCTTTGATATTTTTTGAAGAGCCGTTGACGATAAAATTTGATCCACGTCTGACAATATCAACTTCTAGAGCTGCTTCAATTTGTTTTAGGTTTTGATCTAATGCACCACATAAATTAGATAGTTGCCTATTATTGTCAGAAGGTAAATTGAATTCCATACCCATATTAAATGATTTCTCCGCGAAGCCTTTTCGAAGTTACCTCAGTAATTGTTACATCTACAAATTGGTTAATAAATGATTTATCAGTTTTAATATCTACCACTCTATTATTATCTGTTTTCCCAGCCATTTCAGCTGGATTTTTCCATGACTGACCATCAATTAGAATGCGCTGTTTAGTCCCCAGCATAAGGTGACTAATTGCTTTGCCTTGAGCCTCATTCATCAATTGTAATACATTCAATCTTTTTAATTTTGTCTCATGTGGAATTTCATCATGAATATATGAGGCTGGAGTCCCAGGTCTTGGGCTGTATAAAAAACTAAAACTGAAGTCAAATTGCACTTCTTCCATAATTTTTTTTGTCAGATCAAAATCAGCATCCGTTTCATTGGGGAATCCAACAATAAAATCAGAGCTTATTGAGATTTGAGGACAATTCTTTTTTAATTTTCTTATGATATTTTTATACTCTAGCGCTGTGTAGTTTCTTTTCATGGCTGACAATATGCGATCTGAGCCAGACTGAATAGGCAAATGAAGATGAGCTGCAAGTTTTGGAAATTTTCCAAAGCATTCAAGAAGATTGTCACTCATTTCATTTGGATGGCTTGTTGTAAATTTAATGCGTTTAATTTCATCAATTTCAGATATGTACTCTATAAGTAAAGCTAGATCTGCAGGTGATCCATTCTTAGTATGAGATCGATAAGCATTAACATTTTGTCCTAGCAAAGTTATTTCTTTCGCACCCAAGGAAGCTAGATGAATCACTTCGGCTAATACATCCTCAAACGGTCTCGAGATCTCTTCCCCTCTCGTGTAAGGGACAACACAGAACGAACAATATTTGCTGCAACCCTCAATAATTGAAACCATGGCTGAAGCACCTGAGAAACTGGGGGAAGGCAAATTATCAAATTTTTCTATCTCAGGGAAAGAAATATCAACTTGTGACAAGCCAGCTGATCTTCTTTTGCTTACTAAATCTGGCAATCGATGAAGAGTTTGTGGGCCAAAAATTAGATCCACAAAAGGAGCTCGCTTAAGAATATTTTCACCTTCCTGACTTGCAACGCATCCGCCAATTGCAATAAGTAGATTTGGATTAGCCTTCTTAAGGGCTTCATACTCACCAAGATGGCTGAATATTTTTTCTTCAGCCTTTTCCCTTACGGAACATGTATTTAAAATAATAAGATCTGCTTCTTCGGGATTTTCAGTTTTAGAGCTGGCGTGGGCCTGATTTAATACATCTTGCATTTTTGATGAGTCATACTCATTCATTTGACAGCCGAATGTTTTAATAAAAACTTTTTTAAGCATAAAGCTACAGGAATAGATGGCGCATTAAAATTGGTATATGTTAAGTATAGTGGCTTTAAGTGATTAATAATACAGGTAAATTATTGCATTTTAGATAAGATTTACCTTTCAATGAACAGGTAAAATAATGCTATGAAAAGTTTCCCGATTTTTATTAATTTAATACATAAGCCTGTTTTGGTTGTAGGGGGCGGCGATGTTGCTTTAAGAAAGATCGATATGCTTCTTAAGGCTGACGCAAAAATTACTGTAATCGCCTCTAAATTATGTAATGAATTAAAGCATTATGAAAAATTAAAAAAAATTCAAGTTAGATTAAAGTCTTTTGAAAAAAATGATTTAACTCATTCGGTTCTTGTGGTTGCAGCGACTGACAATAAAAAAGTTAATTCGTTAGTTTCCAGAACTGCTCAAGCTCTTAATATTCCAGTCAATGTAGTTGATGAACCTGCGCTTTGTACTTTTACAATGGGATCGATTATAGATCGATCACCTTTACTAATTGCAATTTCGAGCGAAGGTAATGCCCCTGTATTAGCTAAATTTGTTCGCGAAAAAATTGAAGCCTTGATTCCACATAACTTTAGTAAGCTTGCCTCTATTATGGGCTCCATGAGAGATAGCATCAAAGGGAGGTATGAAACAACACAGACTAGGAGAATTTTTTGGGAAAATTTTATTGATCATCCTTTAGTTAGAAAGTTTCTTAATCAAACCAAAAAACTTAGTACCCAGCAATTAATGACATTAGTAAAAAAGAATGGCATACAAAAAAAACAGGGCGAAGTTTTTTTAGTCGGTGGCGGACCAGGCGATCCAGATCTTCTCACATTCAGAGCGCTCCATTTAATGCAGCGATCAGATGTATGTATTTATGACAAGCTTGTCAGTAAGGATGTATTAAATCTTGTGAGACGTGATGCAGAGTTTATTTATGTTGGCAAGGAAAGAGATCGACATACTTTGCCACAAGAAAAAATTAATCAACTGCTCGTAAAGTTAGCAAAAAAAGGTATGCGTGTTTTGCGATTAAAAGGTGGAGATCCTTTTATTTTTGGCAGGGGCGGCGAAGAAATAGAAATGCTTATGGAACATAAAATTCCATTTCAAGTAGTGCCTGGAATTACTGCTGCCAATGGCGTATCTTGTTATGCAGGCATTCCCTTAACCCATCGAGATTATGCGCAGTCTTGTACATTTGTTACAGGTCATATGAAGGATGAAAGATTGACCCTCGAATGGGATTCATTAGCTAAGCCTAATCAAACCATTGTCATTTATATGGGACTCTTAGCACTTTCGCAAATCTGTGAACAACTTATTAAACATGGCGCTTCTAAAGGTTTGTCGATCGCAGTTGTTGAACAGGGAACTACTTCAGGGCAAAAGGTTGTAAGTGGAAGCCTTTCTGATATTACTCAAAAAGTTGATAAGAAAAAATTACAATCACCATCACTTATTATTATTGGCGACGTTGTTAGACTTCGAAAAAAATTAAATTGGTTTAATTAGCTTTCGCTCACTAAAGGAAGAATAATCTTAACTTCTAAACCTTTTTTTGCTCGATTTGAGATTGTAAGTTTTCCATCATGTGATTGGGTAATGCGCTCTGCAATTGCAAGACCTAGGCCGCATCCTTCGCTGTTGCCTCTTGCCTCATCCATGCGCTCAAAAGGCTTAAGGAGCCGTTTAATTTCTTCAGGGGGTATACCTGGCCCATCATCTAAAATGCTAATTGAAATGCTATCCTTATTTTTTTTAAGTGTAATTAATACCTCTCCGTTTGAATATGAGAATGCATTATTGATTAAATTATCAAATAATCTTCTAAATGAAACAGGCCTGATGTCATAAAAAATAGGTATCTTAATATTACTCACGAAAACAATATTGTGATTAAGCATTTTATGCTGCTCTTTTAAGTGACTAAAAAAATCATTTAAATTTGTTAGCGATTTACTTTCTTGATCAAAGCCACGAACGTAATCCATAAATTGATTAAGAATACTATCTATCTCGCCAATATCTTCCTCCATACTTTTTTTAAGTTTGGTAGCTATTTTTTCAGGAAGCATTTCAATTGCAATTCTAAGTCTGGTGAGTGGTGTTCTCACGTCATGAGAAATGCCAGCAAGAAGTAGCTTTCTCTCTTGCTCTACTTTATTAAGACCCTCCGCCATTTCGTTAAATGTTTGGCTCATCACTTGGAATTCAGTCACACTATCTAAAGGAAGTTTTTCAGGAAACATACCTTTTTTTAGCTGCTCTGTTGCATTGATTAAAAGATTTAGAGGTTTATTAATTCTTGTTGCAGTAGCATATGCACCAATGATTGAAAGACCGGCAACAATAATGCCCCAGCCAATCCAGTGCCATGGGAAAGGCCTATCTCCCGGTGTAGGAATCACTGCCCAAAACTCATCTTGATCAATAGCAAAGCTTACCCAGAGGCCTGGGATACCATAGTGATTAGTAACTACAATGGTATTCTCACCGAGCCTTTCTTTAAGCTTGCTTACGATAACTTGCAAGAAAGGGTCTGGAGCTAGCGGCTCAATATCTTCAAAGTAATAAGCAGGATAAATTCTAATATCACCTTTGGTTGATAGCTCAGATAGAAGCTCAAGTCTTTTATCTTCTCTTGAGGATATAAGGGAGACTCTTGTAAAATTAACTATCGTTTCAATTTCTTGAGCTACAGCTTCGGCTCTGGGGCCTCTTTCAAAATAGTCAAATATTCGAATTGACACAACTTGCGCAATAATAAGCACTGTTGCGATAAGAATAAGAAATCTAGCGAGAAGTGTATTAGGAATAAATTTCAATGCGCGGCATCACCATCTGGAACGAAGATGTATCCAAAGCCCCACATCGTTTGAAGAAATTTAGGACTCGTATGATCTTCTTCTAGAATTTTTCTTAGTCTTGAAATTTGAACATCAATACTTCTGTCAAAAACATCAAGTTCACGCCCTTTCGCTAATTGCATAATTTGATCTCGAGATAAGGGTTGGCGGGGGTGATCAATAAATACCTTTAATAATTCGAATTCCCCGGATGTAATACTGATAGGCACGCCATTTTTTGTGAGACTTCTTGTGTCTGAACTAAATACAAAAGGACCAAACGCTAAGCTCTCGGAATTTGAGGCCTGCGCTTGTTTTAAATCATTACGTCTTAAGACTGCATTGATGCGCGCCAAAAGTTCACGAGGATTAAAGGGTTTCGATACATAATCATCTGCCCCCATTTCCAAGCCCACAATTCGATCAATTTCATCACCTTTAGCTGTAAGAATAATAATAGGGGTGAGATTTCCCGAGCCTCTTAATCTTTGGCATATAGCAAGACCACTTTCTTCAGGCATCATCAGGTCAAGAATGATGAGACTAACTTGATTGCTAGCAATAAATGCATCCATCTCCTTACCGCCATTAGCCGAATGCACATTCAGGCCTTGATCAATAAGATATTGGCTTGTGAGATCCCTTATTTTAGGATCGTCATCAACAATTAAGATAGATGCTGGATTGGTTGCCATGGTTTAGTCTAAATCAGTTGGTGCGAATTGAACTTAATTTATAAGTTTACATCAAAGTGATTGTGATCCATTGTTACAAATAGAAACAAATATGCATTTTTTTGTAATAAAGTGTTTACATTTAAGATTGAATATAGGACTCCTTTTCAGATAAAAATCAATCAATTGCATAATTTATTAAAACTCGTTTTATTTTGCTCGGCTACGTTTTTTGGCTTATCCATTCAGGTGTTTGGCGGGACTAACAATCAGGTACAAAAAGCTGAATCAGAGACTAATTCATCCGTTGCAACTGAGCTCATTAAATTAAAAGAAAGTAGCGCATTATCTCCAGAAGAGCGCGCAAGAATTAGACGTGCTCTTGCAGCGTATGCAAAATCATCAGGTAAAGAAAGTAGTCTTATTGAAGAAAAGCAGAGAGAGATGCTAAAGGGTTTGGAATCCCGTTTTATTGCTTGCGATGAAGATAATGACAATACGCTGGATTTAGCAGAAACAACCCGATGCTTACCTCAAGTCGCCCGTCAATTTAACCGTCTTGATCTCGATGAAAATGAAGTTATATCACTAGATGAGCTTGCTTTGTTAGCAAAGGAATTTGAAAAAGCCCATATAGAAATTAACAAACGTAAAAATAATCAAGCCTCATCAAATACCAAAACACCCATAAATTAAGTCTTAGTGAATCTTGTTAGAATAGATCGCTATGGCACGCTTAGAATTTCAATCTAGCTTTAAAAATATCAATCAAAAAGAATGGAATGATCTTACAAAATCCAACCCTTTTTTAAGGCTTGAATTTTTTCAATCACTTGAGGCATCGAAGTCCATAGGAGAGGGTACAGGATGGCACCCTTTTCCGGCAATTGTCATTGATCAAGGGAGCCTCGTTGGCGCTTCGCCTATATTTTTGAAGGAACATTCTTACGGCGAATATGTATTTGATTGGTCTTGGGCAGAAGCCTACCAAAAATATGGAAAAAACTACTACCCAAAAATCGCTTCTTGTATACCATTTACTCCAGCCACCGGACCTAGAATTTTTGGATTAGATCTATCGATTAAAAAAAATATAGTTGTACAAATAGAAAAGCTAGCTTATGAAAATAAAATGTCTTCAAGTCATATTTTATTTTGCAATGAGAGCGAGAAAGATATATTTGGAGATCCAAAATGGATGCTAAGAGAGGGGGTTCAATTTAAATGGTTTAATAAAAATTACAATAATTTTCCAGAATTTTTATCTCAACTCTCTCACGATAAGCGCAAAAAAATAAAACAAGAAAGAAAAAAGATTCATGACTTAGGGCTTAAGATTAAAAAAATAAAAGGCCCTGAAATTTCAGAATCAGATTTAGATTTTTTTTATGCTTGTTACTGTAATACCTACCAAGATCATCATTCGCATCCATATCTCACAAGAATTTTTTTTAGTCTTATCAAAGAAAGCATGCCTGAGAACTTATTATTGATATTGGCCTATGAAGGAGATCTTCCTGTCGCAGCGTCATTCTTCATTTATGATGATAAAAATTTATATGGAAGATATTGGGGGTCAAAATCTTTTTATCCTGGACTGCATTTTGAACTTTCTTACTATCAAGGTCAGGAATTTTGTATTGAAAATAGAATTGTTTCGTTTGAGGGTGGGGCACAAGGAGAGCATAAACTTGCAAGAGGTTTTGAGCCATTTAATACATTTTCATTTCACAGAATTTTTGATGAAAAATTTGAGCTCGCAATCAAAGATTTTTTAAGAAGAGAAAAGACTGGAATCGATCAATATACAAACGAACTTAATGAGAGAGCACCGTATAAAACTGAATTAAATATTTAAAAGATGGTGGTGATGGAGGGTCACGATCCCTCGACCTCAGGATTATGAATCCTGCGCTCTAACCAGCTGAGCTACATCACCCTTTTGTGAATCAAATGAAGCGTTGAATTATATTTTTTTAAGCCCTTAAAGTCAAAGATTGATCGCTATACATTAAACCTAAAATGCATCACATCCCCATCTTGAACAATATATTCTTTACCCTCTAAGCGCATTTTCCCAGCCTCTTTAGATTTTTGCTCGCCATTAAATGTAATAAAATCATTGTAAGAAATAACTTCTGCACGAATAAAGCCTTTTTCAAAGTCCGTATGGATAACCCCGGCAGCTTCAGGAGCAGTCGCACCTTTTTTTACAGTCCATGCTCTTACTTCTTTTACGCCTGCTGTGAAGTAGGTTTGTAAGCCTAACAGCGTGTATGCGGACCTAATAACTTTATCGAGACCTGGCTCTTCAAGACCGAGCTCGCTTAAAAATATTGCTTTGTCTTCGTCTTCTAAGTCAGCAATTTCAGCTTCAATTTTTGCACAGATAGAGATCACAGGAAGATTGTCTTTCTGAGCTAATGCTTGAAGTGAGTCCAGTATAGGGTTATTAGTGAATCCTGTTTCATTCACATTAGCAACAAACATGACAGGCTTCACAGTGATTAAGCAAAGAGGCTTAATCAGTTTAAGCTCATCCTGATCTAAATTTAAATTTTTAACCAGTTTTCCCTGGTCAAGGTGTGTTGCAACTTTTGTCAGAATTGAAACTAGCTGAATAGCTTCTTTATCTCCTGACTTTGCTTTTTTATTTTCGCGATGAAGTGTTTTATCCACAGTTTCCATGTCCGCTAAAATAAGCTCTGTATTGATGACTTCAATATCAGAAAGAGGGTCAACTTTGCCAGAGACGTGAACAATATTGTCGTCTTGAAAGCAGCGTACTACATGCACAATGGCATCTGTTTCTCTAATGTTAGCTAAAAATTTATTACCAAGGCCTTCGCCCTTGGAGGCTCCAGCAACAAGGCCTGCGATATCAACAAACTCGACAATGGCTGGCTGGGTTTTTTCTGGATTAACTATTGCTATTAGCTTTTCGATTCTAAGGTCTGGAACTTCTACAATCCCAATATTGGGCTCGATGGTACAGAAGGGGTAATTTTCCGCAGCTATACTGGCCTTAGTAATCGCATTGAATAGCGTTGATTTTCCGACGTTAGGTAATCCGACAATGCCACATTTCATAATTTATTTTCTTTATTTGTTAGTGTGAAGATTGAGCATAGCTTTTTCAAATTGACCTGATGCAATTTCATTAAAAAGTTTACTGCTTGCTTCTATAGATTCATCGATGAGACTTCTCTCTTTAGATGAAGGATTTTTTAAAACATAATCAACGACTAAATGCTTCTCTCCTGGATGACCAATACCAATTTTTAACCTCCAAAAATCTTGAGAGCCGATGCATGCAAATATACTTTTAAGTCCATTGTGACCGCCATGACTTCCGCCAAATTTTAGCTTGGCTTGACCGACGTCAATATCAAGGTCGTCATGAATGACTAAGATTTCATTTGGATTTATCTTATAAAACTTTGAAATTGCTGCAAGCGCTTTTCCACTATCATTCATGTAAGTGCTAGGCTTAGCAAAATAAATTTCATCTGCATTGGATAATTTTCCAATACCTGAAGAAAACTTATCGCTATTTTGTAACTTGATATTATGGTGATGAGCCACGAGATCAATCCACCAAAAACCTGCATTATGTCTAGTATCTGAGTATTTTTCGCCGGGATTTCCAAGGCCTACAAATAATTTAATTTGGTTCATATGAAAAAATAAGGCGCACTTTTTTTAAATTAAGTGCGCCTTATTCATATCAAAAGTTAAATTACTTAGCTTTGTCTGATTTAGCTTCGTCAGCTGGAGCTGCATCAGCTGCCTTAGCGCCTTCAGCTGCTGGAGCGGCAGCATCTGCAGCGCCTTCAGCTGGTTTAGCTACAACTTCTTCAACTATTGCTCTTGGTTTAGATACAGATGCCACTGCTGCATCGTTACCATGCGAAAGTTGAATGAATTCTACGCCTTCGCCCATTTTAATTTCTGACAAGTGAATTGATTGGCCGATATCAAGTGTCGCCAAATCAACTTCAATAAACTCAGGAAGATTTTTTGGTAAGCATGAGATATTTGCTTCAGTCATGATATGAGAAACAATACCGCCGTTAAGTTTAACGCCTGGTGATACTTCAGCATTAATAAAGTGGAACGGTACTTTCACATGAATCTTCTCATTTTCATTGACGCGTTGAAAATCAATATGCTGAATTGTGTTTCTTACAGGATGCATTTGATAATCTCTTAACAAAACAGACTCTTTAGCACCTTCTAAATTGAGCGTTAAGATAGATGCATGAAATGCTTCATGTCTAAATTGTAAAAATAAAGATTTATGCTCTAGGTCTAATGAGATAGGGTCTTTGCCTCCACCATATAAGATTCCAGGAACACTTCCAGCGTGGCGAAGACGGCGGCTCGCACCCGTACCTTTCACACCACGTTTTGTTGCGTTAATTTCGATTTTCATTTACTACTCCTTAAATTAAATCTGCATTCCGCGACCAGACTGCAGCAGTTTCTTGGTCAATATGACCAAATTCTTTATTCCATAAAAAGAGAACTTACGGAATCACCTTGGCTAATTCGACGAATCGTTTCTGCTAAGAGTTCAGCAACACTTAGTTGCCTAATTTTTTTACATGCCATTGCCACTTTATTAAGTGGAATTGTATTTGTTACAACTAATTCATCTAATGCTGACTCAGTAATAATTTTTGCTGCGTCTCCCGAAAGAATTGGGTGTGTCGCATAAGCCACCACTTTAATAGCACCATTCTTTTTTAAAGCAGCTGCAGCTTCGCAAAGTGTATTTGCAGTGTCGACCATGTCATCAATAATAACGCAGGTTCTATTTTCTACTTCACCAATAATATTCATTACTTTAGACACATTTGGCTTTGGTCTACGTTTATCTATGATTGCAAGATCTGACCCTAATTGTTTAGCGCACGCTCTTGCTCTAACAACACCGCCAACATCAGGCGACACTACTACAAGATTTTTATGATTTTGTTCAAGCAAATCTTTAAGCAGCACAGGTGTTGCGTATATGTTATCAACAGGGATATCAAAAAACCCCTGAATTTGGTCAGAGTGAAGATCCATAGTAAGTAATCTATTCACACCAACACTTGTAAGCATATTAGCTACAACTTTAGCTGTAATAGCAACCCGCGCTGATCTTGGTCTTCTGTCTTGCCTTGAGTACCCAAGATAAGGGATGGCTGCCGTAATTCTCGATGCAGACGATCTTCTTAAGGCATCTACAATCACCATAATTTCCATTAAGTTATCGTTGGTTGGATGGCTTGTAGACTGAAGCACAAATACATCTCTACCACGAACATTTTCAAGGAGCTCAACCATGATTTCCCCATCACTGAAACGCCCTACGTCAGCGCGACCAAGGTGCATACCAAGATTCTCTGCAACTTGCTCAGCAAGAATAGGATTGGCATTGCCCGTGAATATCATGACGCTGTTATTGTCCAAAGTCTCGGTCCTAGTTATGAATGGTCAGTCTCAAAAAATGGCAGGGGAGGAAGGATTCGAACCTTCGCATGCTGGAATCAAAATCCAGTGCCTTAACCAGCTTGGCGACTCCCCTATTATTCTGTTCCCAACATTAAATTAAAATGAGGGTGGTTATTTAATCCTTTAACTACAAAGCCTAGTGTATGTTCTGGCCTTTTCTCTGCTATTTTTTTACCTTCATCTACCGAACTTAAAGAGATAAAAAAACATGATCCTGAACCCGTCATTTTTGCGCGGCCAAACTGGTTTAACCAGTCAAAAACAAGGGTAATTCCTTTAAATTCTTTTAAGACTCCTTTTTCCAAATCGTTGACCAAATTTTTAGGGTCTAATTCATTGGAAAAGCCTGCTATTTTCAATGGAATCCGGTCTTTTGTCAATTCAAGTGACTCAAAAACCTCTCTCGTGGAAACCGTCTCCCTAGGCGCTATGACAAGGTAATCTTGCGGTGTGGTCTGGAAAGGGGTGAGCTTTTCACCTATACCTTCAGCCCAAGCATTTTGACCAAAAATAAAGAATGGAACATCCGCCCCTAGCTTAAGAGCTAATTCTTGTAATTCTTGCTGAGTCAATTGGCAATCCCATAAAGCATTGAGGGCAATAAGTGCAGTTGCAGCATCTGAGCTTCCCCCTCCAAGACCACCGCCCATTGGGATAGTTTTTTTAATGAAGATATCTGCACCTGATTGCTTGTTTGCAAATGGCTTTAATAAGTGAGCAGCTTTAATGGTTAAATCATCACTTTCTTGAATGTTAGCGTGATGAGAAGTACGACGTATCAACCCAGACTCGTTTGTCTTTATAAAAAGATTGTCATAAAGATCGATGAGCTGAAAGACTGTTTGAATATTGTGATAACCATCAAGTCTCTTATTTATTACATGAAGAAATAAGTTTAACTTTGCTGGCGCCAAAAATTCTTGATAACCATTTTCTTTAAGTTCATTTGCCTGCAATGTTAATAATCTCTTCTACGATAAAATTAAAATTAAATGTACCTTGAGTAATTGATATTTTAGATGGAACGGTATAGCCATCCTGAGTTTTGAAAGCATTAATTAAAATATTCCACTCATCATTATAAAAATGAGTTGCACGATTAAGTTGATTTTCATCTTTACGTAAATTTTTAATTCGATCAACATGATTTGTAATCAGATTTCTAAAGAGATCTGGTGAAATATTCTTACCAAATAAAGATTGTATATAGCGATCAAAGTCATCACCTGATAGTACTTTTCCATTGGCATCAATGATGCGTTTATCATGAGATGAGTAAATAATTTTTGCAACTTGGGTATTAAAGGGCGAAAAGATATCAATCTCATCTTGATTATTTTCATAGTGCCAAATGAGACGGCCTGAGCCTCCTTTAGAATCGATAGAGTAAGAAAATTTAGCTTTTATGGAAAATTTTTCTATAAAACGATTTTCGTCAATCGCTTGCGAGGTTTCAATTGCAGGAGAATGAGATCTAAATATCTCAAATGGATCATTCAATGTTGTGCAGCCTGAGAAAAAAAATACTACAACAAGAAGGGAGGCGCTAGAAAAATTCAATTAAATAAAAGCTCTGTAAGAGTTAACGTAATCTTTTAAACGTTTCTTTCAGAACTTCATTATCGGGAAATGATTGAAGTGATAATTCTAGAACATCGCTAGCTTCTTTCTTTTTTCCTTGGGCCCACAAAATTTCACTAAGATGTGCTGCGATCTCTGGGTCCGCTTGAATATCATAGGCTTTCTGAATGAAAGAAAGAGCAGAATCTAATTTGCCAAGTCTGAAATACAACCAACCCATACTATCTAAAATATAATGATTATTAGGTGATATCGATAAAGCAACCTCAATATATTTTCTTGCATCTTCTAAATAAATATTTCTATCAGCAAATGAATAGCCCAGTGCATTATAAGCTACAGCGTAGTCAGGTTTAATCTTGATAGCTTCCCTTAAAAGATTTTCCATTAAGTCATATTTATTTAACTTATCCGCGAGGAGTGCATAATCAAATTTGAATTCAGCAGATTTAGCAAAGTTAGGCGCCTCACTCTGCATGAGCTGAAACGCTTCTTGGTGGCGGTTAAATCGAGTGAGTAAAGATGTTTTTAATTGAACGACACTTAATTTTTCATCTGCCGAATTAGATTTTATTGTACTTAAAAATTCCAATGCTTTATCGACGGATTCTTTTTTCGCAATGATTTCTGCTGTAATTAATTTTGATTCAATAAAATGATTTCCATTGCCTACTTTATTAAGCCAAGTAATTGCCGCATCAGTCAGATTCTTTTTGTCTGCAATTTTTGCAAGGTAGATAAAGACTTGATCTTTGTCTTTTGGGTTTCTTTTAAGGCTTTGTAAAAAATACTTTTCAGCAAGATCGTAATCTTCAAGCTCAACTGATAACAAACCCACAGCAAGTGTAACCTCCGCAGAACTATTTGCTGTATTTACAAGTTTAATAAATTCATTTTTAGCTTCATTAAATTTGCGACCATTTGTTAGAAGCTTTGCATATTCGAGTCTTACATCGTTTGATTTTGGATATTTACTTAAGAAACCACTATAGAAATTAAGGGCATTTTCTGGACTTTCTTGAGCCAAGATTTGCCCTTTAAATAAGACTGGCATCTCCCATTCCGGTTTAATTTGATTTATAGCAGCCAATTCTTTTTCGTACACTTTTTGATCTTTACCAATCCAAGCTGCATGCACGACCGCAAAATGTGCCTCTGCTAGTTTGGGATAAGGTTGAGCAAGCTCGGTTACTAAAGTCAATACAGCTTTCTTATCTGGCACTCGAGAAAGCATGCTATTCAAGTACAAAAAGCCACTCGCCCTTGTTTTATCTTTGAGGAGTAACTTTTGTAAAACTGGCTTTGCTTCGTTAAGTTTATTGTTGGCTATAAGTATTTCACTTAAGGCTTGTTGAGCATCAATAGAATCTTTATTAAGCTCATTCCATACCTTGGAAGCCTCCAAAGCTAAAGCAGCATTTCTTGTGTAGCCAGTAATTTTTGTTGCGCGTTCAGCTAATAGAGCGTTATCAGTTTGCTTGGCTAAATCCAAAAAAAGTTCGCTGGCAAGATTAAGCTCCCCGCGTTGAGATGCAATTTCAGCTAATAAGAGCCTAAAAACAAGATCAGGATTGGTATAATTATTAGCAGAACTAGATGTGCCCGGCTTTGCATTAGCTAAAATACTAAACAGGAGAATGGTAATAAGTGTAAATATTCTAAGCAGATGCATAAAGATTCCTGAGATTTGATTTCCACAATAGTTTAAACTAATTTGACAAATAGCTGTCAGCAATGATCCGGGGCTTAATAAAGCAAAACAAGATATTTTAATATGTATAATCTATGATTCATTTTTTCAATAAAAATTCAAAAAAACATCTATGTCAAATCTAACCTTAGAAGCTATTGAGCTAACGCGCCTTTTTGGGGGTCGCGAGGCCGTTAAAAATGTAAGTTTTCAACTAGAAAAAGGTGAGGTTCTAGGCTTTCTTGGACCTAATGGAGCCGGTAAGTCGACCACAATGCGAATGCTTACGGGAAATTTAGCCCCCTCGATCGGTACCGTAAAAATTTGTGGCATTGATATGATTGAAAATCCTAAGGAAGCAAAAGCATTAATAGGGTATTTGCCTGAAATGCGTCCAATATATAAGGAACTTACGGTGGATGAATTTTTAACCATTGCTGCCCGTCTTCATAAGGTACCTAGTAAACAAATTAAAAAAGCTGTAGAAATTGCCAAACAAAAATGTGGCCTAAGCCATATGAGCAAGCGATTAATTGAAAACTTATCTAATGGCTATCAGCAACGCGTAGCAATTGCTCAAGCAATTATTCATAATCCTTTAGTTGTAATTCTTGATGAGCCTACAGTAGGACTTGATCCGATTCAAATTAGAGAAATTAGGTCGCTTATTAGAGAAATAGGTCAAAAACATAGTGTAATTTTATCTACACATATTCTTCCTGAAGTTGAAATGGTATGTGATCGTGTTCAAATTATCGATAAAGGTAATTTAGTATTTCATGGGTCAATTGATGAATTAAAACAGCATCGGCAAGGCAATAAGCTTATGGTGGGCTTTGCAAAAGCACCTACAGTCTCAGCGCTTAAAGATATTGAAGGTGTTATTAAAGTTGAAAAAGCAGAAGATCGTATGTATCGCATTCACTTTAAAAATAAACAGTCTCCAGCAGATGCTATCGTGAAGTTATCGGTAAAAAATCGCTGGGGGCTTTATCAAATAGCTCCTGATCAAACGAGCCTAGAAGATGTTTTTGTGCAATTAACTGAAAAGAAACAAACAAATTAAATGAATATGAGTGATCGCTAAAATGATTTTAAATATCGCAAGAAAAGAGCTTAAAAGTTTATTTGCTTCACCAATGGGGTGGACTATATTGGCCCTTCTTATGGCTTTGCTTGGTAATTTTTATCTGACAGGAGTAAATAAATACTTTGAAGTGATGTCGGGTGCAGTTCGACCTGCTGAAAGAGTTGGAGTTACAATTTTTGTAGGTCAGACAGTTTTTGGCATAGCGCGCTATATTATGCTTTTCGCCGTTCCACTTTTGACTATGCGTCTTATTAGCGAAGAGAGACGCAATCAAACATTGCCATTTTTATTTAGCGCACCCATTTCGTTAACTGAAATTGTTTTAGGTAAATTTGTCGGATTGATTATTTTCTTAAGCATTCTTATTGTTTATATTTTTATGATGCTCATAACGCTTAATATTTGGTCGGATATAGATTTTGGGTATTTAATCGCAAATTCATTTGGTCTTTGGCTTCTTTTAGGAAGCTTTTCTGCTTTAGGTATTTATTTTTCAAGCTTAACAAAACAGCCTATTATTGCTGCAATACTAAGTTTTATCTCCTTATTTGCATTAATTTTTCTTGAAAGTATGTTTGCGAGCGATCCTAATCACTGGTTTGCATACGTATCCTTAATGAAACACTTCCAAAGCTTTTCAAGGGGAATGATTGACACCTCGGATTTAATATATTTCTTTTTATTCATTTCAACATTCTTAACATTAACTATAAGACGTCTTGATGCAGAAAGGCTTCGTGGATAATTATGAAAGTTAATCCAAAATTAAGATTACAGATTCTTATACAAAATAGTTTTTTCGTAGTTTTATTCATAGCCTTAATATTTTTATTAGGATTTGTTGCAAATCAATACAAGTTTGCTAAAGATATAACCCAAGCTAATAGAAATACATTAACAACCGGAAGTATTAATGTATTGAAGCAAATGCAAGGCCCAATAACATTAACTGTCTTTGCTTCGGAAGATGACGTGAATAACGGTGACACATTTAGGCAGGGCATTATTAATTTTATGGCCAGATATCAGAGAACGAAACCTGATATCAATGTTAAATTTATTAGCCCAATAAAAGAACCAAAATTAGCCCAGGAAAATGGCATTAAAGAAGACGGCGAAGTTGTGGTTGAATATCAAAAAAGATCTGAGCATATTAAACCTCCTTTTGCAGAACAAGAGATGACAAATCTTTTTATGCGCTTATCAAGAACAAGCCAACAGGCAGTTATGTATTTAGATGGACATGGTGAAAGAAACTTAATTGGTCTGAAGAATAATGACGTAGGCGAATTTGGTAAGCAATTAGAATCTAAAGGTTTGAAATTCGCTAATTTAAATTTAACTATTGAGCCAGAAGTTCCTTTGAATGGTTCGATGTTAGTGATTGCAAGCCCGCAAAAAAATATTTCTCCAATTGAAGCAAAAAAAATTAAAAAATTCTTAGAGTCAGGCGGAAATTTACTTTGGCTTCTTGATGATAATAACTTTCATGGCCTAGATGAAATTGCTACCTATCTTGGACTAAGCGTTTCAAGCGGACAAGTTATAGATCCAGCAGATAGGAGTGAGGGGAGTAATGAAAATATTGCTTATGCTTCTTCTTATGGTGAGCACGCTATTACTAAAAACTTTATGCTAGGAACTCGATTTTCTAATGCACACGAAGTTAATGCTAAAGGAACATTAGATAATGGTTGGGAAGTTAGTAAATTAATAGAGGTATCGCCCAACGGATGGCTGGAGTCTACTCAAGTAATGGCAAATCAAAAACCTACTTTCGATAAAAGCAAAGATAAGCCTGGCCCAATTAATATAGCAGTTGCACTTCAAAGAGTTTATGGAAAAAAGGGCCAAAGAGTGGTTGTAGTGGGTAATGGTAACTTCTTATCTAATACATTTATTATAAATGGTGGCAATTTAGATCTCGGTATCAACATGATTAACTGGCTATCAGGCGATGATAATTTAATTTCTATACAGCCCATGCCATTAAAAGATGTCAATGTCACTATTCCTGATAACAAAATTTCATTCATTATTGCCTGGACCATATTCCATAGTTTTCAATACTTCATACCGATTGGTTTTTTTGTTGTAGGCATATTGTTTTGGTTCAAACGAAGAAAAGCTTAGTTTGTAATTATGAAAAATCGTTGGCTAATTAATATTATCTTGTTAGTGATGGTTTTATCGATATCACTCTTTTTATTTCTAAAGCCTTCACAGATAAAGCAAACCAAACAATTTTCAATTAGCACTTTTAATTTGAGCGATTTTGACTCTATAAAGGTAGATTTTCCATCTAGAGCTTCTGTAATTTTTAAAAAATCTACCGAGTCATGGGATATGGTTGAGCCTATAAAAGGTAGAGCAGACCAATTTTCAGTGCAAAAAATAATATCCATCGTAGCAACATCAAGTAGCGAAAAATTACCTTCAAACGATCTAGCAAAATATGGTTTAGATAAACCTACTATGAATTTAAAATTAATTCATAAGGGGGTGGAAGAGGAGTTTATTTTTGGCACATACAACTCTGTAACAGAAGACCAATACCTTTTGTATAAAGACAATGTGTACCTTATTAGCGGTTCTTATTCTGAATCTGCATCTACGCAGCCAATTGAGCTCATTGATAAGTCTCCCTTAAGCAAGTCAGAACAAATTAAGGATTTCGATTTTTCTCGTCTTGAACAATGGAAATCAAAAAAATTAAAAGTCACGCGCAATAATAACGAATGGTCTGCTAACGAAGGCAATCAACTTAAACAAAGCGATATGGCTGAATGGTTTGATATGACATGGGTTAAAAATCCAGCAAAGTCGGTTGAAAAATTCGCCATTGATTTAAGGATCCCATATAAGAGTTTTGATATCCATACGACAGATGGGAAAAAAATTACATTTTTACGTGTCCAGGAATCACCGGAGACGCAACTCTATAGAGTAGATGAAGGTTTACTGTACCACTTTGGGAGTGATATTGGATTTACTATGCTGAATCCTCCCGTCGAACATTCTAATAAATAAATTCATTTATGCCTGAACTTCCAGAGGTTGAGATCACCTGTATCGGTCTCAAACCCATTCTTCAAAAGTCTATTTCAAATATTATTATCAGGAATCCATCTTTAAGATGGCCAATTCCATCGCACTTAAAGAAAACACTTCCTAACCAGAAAATACTCTTCATAAAAAGACGCGCGAAATATATTCTTATTCAATTTGAAAAAGGCACCCTCATGATTCATCTAGGCATGTCAGGACGGCTTGAAATCTTAAACAAAGAGACACCTCCTAAAAAGCATGATCATGTTGATATCACGTTTCATAATTCAAAAAATATTTTGAGGTATACAGACCCAAGAAGATTTGGATCTATATTCTGGATAGATGGAGATATTAAAGATCATTTTTTAATTTCTAGGTTAGGTCCTGAACCATTAGAAAGTTTATTTACTGGAGATTATTTATTTTCAAAAGCGCAGAATAAAAAATCACCTATTAAAAATATCATCATGGATAGTCATATCGTTGTTGGCGTTGGTAATATCTATGCAAGTGAATCATTATTTAAAGCTGGTGTGATTCCCAGTAAATTAGGTAAAGACACTTCACTGGACGAATGCACAAAGATCGTTAAACATATTAAAGCTACATTAATAAAAGCAATTGAACTTGGCGGAAGTTCTCTTAAAGATTTTTATAACGTTAATGGACAGTCTGGTTATTTTCAGCAGACTTATAATGTTTATGGAATGAAAGGTAAGCCTTGCCGAAAGTGCAAGTCAATTATTGAAAACATGAAAATTGGACAGCGCTCAAGTTTCTTCTGTATTAAGTGTCAGAACTAATTAATATTAAGCTTATTTGTTTCTTTGATAATCTTCGGCAATAAAGACCCTACAATCATCCCAATAATACTATTACCCAGGCCAATTAGTTGAGCAGGAATCAGCGCGCTATCACCTAAGAATACTTCTACGAATAACCACGAACCTATACCGCCAATAATGGCCATTAAAGCCCCTTGGCTATTAGCTTTTTTCCAAAATGCACCAAATACGAGAGGCACAAAAGCACCTGCTAAGGTAATTTTATAGGCTGATTCAACCATCCCAAAAATGGAAAGATTTGAACTAAGGGCATATAGCAAGACAACAGCAGAAAAACAGACGAGGGTAATTCTCATAATTTTGAGTAAATGTTTGTCGCTGATTTTTGGAAAATAACCTTTAACAATATTTTCTGCAAAAGAAATAGATGGTGCTAGAAGCGTCGCTGAAGAGCAACTCATTATTGCTGATAGAACAGCTCCAAAAAATATCACTTGTGCAAAGAGTGGCATATAGTTAAGCACAAGCATGGGCAAGACATGCTGTGAGTTTGTATTGACGAGTCCGTTAAAATATTCAGCATCAATTAAAGTTGCCGAATATGCAATAAACATTGGTACAAACGTAAATATAAAATAAATTGAAGCGCCAAGTATCGAGCCGTATAACGCAATTTTGGCAGTTTTAGCTGATGTTACGCGTTGAAAAACGTCTTGTTGAGGAACCGACCCCAGCATCATAGTAATCCATGTACCCAAAAAAGTTATCCATGTCCAAATATTACCTTTTGGGAAAAAGTCTAACTTATGATTTATAGAGGCACTTTCAATAACCGGGGCAACTCCCCCTGTTAAATGAGAAATAGCATATGCAATATATAGAAGCCCACCAATAACTACGATCATTTGGATAAAATCTAAGATGGCTACAGATAACATGCCGCCAAAGGTAGTGAAAGTCAGCACAATTAATATCCCAATAATCATGCCCAGTTCTTCGCTAATATATTGATGTGTAATAAGGTTAAATATTAATCCAAGCGCTTTAATCTGTGCCGCTACCCATCCCAAGTATGAGATGACAATTGCGATGGTTGTTAGTACCTCAATAGTTCTGTTGTATCTCGCCCTGTAAAAGTCTCCCAAAGTAATAATATTTAATTTATATAATTTAGAAGAGAAGAAAATACCAGCAATAACTAAACAAAGACTTGACCCAAAAGGGTCAGCCACAACCCCATTTAAGCCTTCTTTAACAAAAGTAGACGACACACCAAAAATTGCTTCTGCTCCAAACCAAGTTGCAAAAACGGTTGCAGTCACGATAGGGAGTGGCAGGTGCCTTCCGGCTACAGCATAGTCTTTCGTATTTTTAACACGGGAGGATACAAAAATACCAATCCCAATTGTGACGAGAAGATAGAGAGAGACAAACCAAATAAGCAAATCAAAATTTCCTAAATTTATTTAATAAAATAAAACAAGATTGTTAAATTTAGCAACAAAGTAATTCCAATTAAAGTAATAGCAATTTTAAACCAGCGATTCTGTTTTTTTTGCGTTTTTAATAGGTGATCAATGTCATCTTGGTTAAATGCATTTATATTTTCATGTTTTTTTTGTTCGAGAAACTCATGAATAAGTCTTGGCAATTGTGGCGTTAAGTGAAGCCAATGCGGGAGTTCATTTTTTAAACTCTTTAAAATATGTTTAATACCTTTTTGTTCTGACATATATTTTTTCAAAAATGGAGCGGCTGTTTTCCATAAGTCTAAATCAGGATCTAGGTTTCGACCAAGACCCTCAACATTTAAAAGTGTCTTTTGAAGCATGGTAAGCTGAGGCTGGATTTCCATATTAAATCGTCTCGATGTTTGAAATAGCCTGATAAGAAGACGACCAAATGATATTTCCTTTAAAGGCTTATTAAAAATAGGCTCACATACTGATCGTATTGCATTTTCAAATTCATCTAAAGAAGTATTCCTAGGAACCCAGCCCGATTCGATATGAGCAAGTGCTACGTCATGGTAATCACGTTTAAAAAAGGCTAAAAAATTGCGTGCTAGATAATTTTTATCATTCTCACTAAGAGACCCCATGATACCAAAATCCATTGCAATATAGCGACCATCATCAGCAACCTGAATATTGCCGGGGTGCATATCTGCATGAAAAAAACTATCCCTAAATACCTGCGTAAAGAAAATTTCTACCCCGTTGCGTGCGAGTTGCTTAATATCGATTTTTTTCTTGCGAAGGATTTCGATGTGGCTTATAGGTGTTCCATACATTCTTTCCATGACCATGACATCTTCATTACAGTAATCCCAATAAACTTCTGGCACGATAAGCAGTTTTTTATCTTTAAAATTCTCACCTAAGCGACTGCAATTTGCTGCATCTAACATTAGATTTAATTCACATTGAACATGTTTTGAAAACTCAGCTACAACCTCTCTTGGCCTTAGTCGTTTGCCATCTGACCATGTCAATTCAAGCATGAAAGCAATGAGATAAAGTAAATTTATATCTTTATTAATCACGCGCTTAATATTAGGTCTTAATATTTTGACTGCAACATCTTTTCCGTCATGAAGCGTTGCAAAGTGAACTTGGGCAACTGATGCGCTTGCTATAGGGGTTTGGTCAAACGTTTTAAAAATTTTATCTGGCGACATACCATATGAAGCTGTAATAATTTTTTCAACATTCTTATACGGAAAGGGGGGCACTTGATCCTGAAGTTTAGCTAGCTCATCTGCAATATCTAAAGGAATGAGATCTCTTCTGGTGGATAACATTTGACCAAATTTAACAAAAATTGGACCTAATTCTTCGAGCGCAAGCCTAAGTCTTGTACCTCTATTTTCTTTGACTGATCTAAAGAAAAATAGTATCGAGATAGAATAGGCGAAAACATTCAGTTGTCGATTGAATGTGATGAACTCCTCGAGGCGATACTTAATAAGTATATAAAGTATATAAATTAATCTAAAGTACTTCATAGCTTTTTAAGCCTAAGTTCTAAACGATCCACGTCAAATCGCAAGCGGTCAACTTCATTATTAAATTGTTCTACTAGTCTTTTCTTAGCAATCATTGGCTTCTCTTCGAGCCAGTACTCTTTAAATGTGTCTGCAATATTAAATGATGTTTCTTTTGTTGAAGTTACTACTTTTTTCGCAAGTTTTACGAGATGGTATGCTGGAATATCTCCAATAATCTCACTCAAATCATCTTCATAATCCCACTCAACATCTCTTAATAAGTTACTCATTAGCGAGGCAAACTCGATATCACCTTTAATTTCAATGTAAGCTTTTTTATTTCCACGCATAAGTTCAATTGCTGAGGATATAGATAATTTAATTTCTGCATCATAAGCATCGATTTGATCTCTATATTCTGGGAGGCCGCTCTTATTAATTATTAATGCGTAATGAATGGGCCCTACATTAAATAAAATAGATTTTGATCTATGCTTGGTAAGACCTTTTTTTAACCACTCATTTTGTTGAAATAAATGGTTAGTGAGTTTTTTTTTAATTGTGTCAATGATCAAAATTTATATCCCATATGTATAGCAACTACACCCGAAGACAAATTCAGATATTCCACTTTTAAAAAAGACTCTGCTTCCATCATAGTTTTTAATGATTCTTGATCAGGATGCATTCTTATCGATTCGACGAGGTATTGATAACTTGATTCATCTTTAGCAAATAACTTACCTAATTTTGGCAGTAATTTAAAAGAAAATTGATCATAAAAAAACTGTAGTGGCTTCCAAACTTTTGAAAATTCTAGGATCAAAATTTTTCCGCCAGGAGATAAGACGCGATAAATTTCTTTTAATGCTCTTTTTTTGTCGGTCATATTACGAATACCAAAGCCTATTGTGACGCAGTCGAAATAATTATCAGGAAAGGGGAGTGATTCCGCATCGCATAATATAGAAGGTATAAAAATACCTTGATCAATTAATTTATCACGACCAATTTTTAGCATGGATAAATTAATATCAGAATGTATCATCTGCCCTTTAAAATCAGATGATTGCACCCCTATTTTTTTTGCAAGCAGAATAGACAAGTCTGCTGTTCCACCTGCAATATCAAGAATCCGTGCATTTTTCTTTACGTTAGAAGTATTTACAAGAAATTTTTTCCAAATATGATGCATCCCAAATGACATCAGATCATTCATCAGATCATAATTTGATGCCACAGAATGAAAAACAGAGGCTACCTTGCTGGCTTTTTCCGTTTCATCTACTTCACTATAGCCAAAATGTGTTTTTTTATTAGGCATGCGTTTTTGTTCTTTGAATGCCGGCGACAGATAATTTTCTTAAATACTCTTCCCAGAGCGCATCATAAGTTGCAGCAAGTTCATAAAGATAATCCCAGGTATATATGCCTGTATTATGGCCGTCTGAAAATGTTAATTTAATAGCGTACTGGCCGATGGGCTCAATATTTTCAATGGCGACATTTTCTTTTTGTACTTGAAGTGTTTCTTGCCCTGGCCCGTGACCTCTTACCTCAGCGGACGGAGAATGCACTCTTAGAAATTCGGAAGAAAGCATGCATTCGGTTAGATTGTTAAATTTAATTTCTAACAGATTGGATGACTGATGAAGCTTAATTTCTAAAGGGTATATTTTAGCGTTACTTGTTGTCACTTTATGAGGAAGCCTAAAAAAACTATATTATCGGAGTTCTATTGGCTTTTTTGGTAAAAATTAAATGATTAATGAATAGAAGATTGTAGTAACGATTTAATTTTTTTCATTGCTGATTGTTCGATCTGTCTAATTCTTTCAGCAGACACGCCAAGCTTATCCGCAAGTTCGTGAAGAGTTGAGGCATCTTTATCTTTAAGCCATCTTTCTTCTAAAATAAGACGACTTCTTTCATCGAGCGATAAAAGCGCTGTTTTAAGGGTGGACAGACTATTGCTTTCAGATTGGTCTATTTCCATTTGTTCTGATGGTTCAGGCGCCTCATCTTTTAGGTAAGCGATGGGTCTATAAACATCATCTTCTGATTCTTCAGATCCATAATCTAATGATATTTCATTACCATTAAAGCGATATTCCATTTCGCGCACATCTTCAGGCTTCACATTAAGCTCTTTTGCGATCGCATTAATCTCATCGGATTTAAGCGGTTGAAGAGTTTTTTTCATGCTTCGTAGATTAAAAAACAACTTACGTTGTGCTTTTGTAGTGGCTGTTTTAACTAAACGCCAGTTTTTAACAATGTATTCTTGAATTTCAGCTTTAATCCAGTAGATTGCAAAAGATACAAGCCTTACACCCCTTTCGGGATCAAATCTTTTTACAGCTTTCATTAGGCCTATATTGCCTTCTTGAACTAAGTCTGATTGAGGAAGCCCGTAACCAGAATAGCCTTTAGCTACTTTAGCTACTAATTTTAAGTGCGACAAAATGAGGGTTTTCGCAGCCTCGAGATCGTTTGATTTTTTAAGGCGCATGCCAAGAGCCATCTCTTCTTCCGCAGTGAGCGAAGGAATAGTTCTAATGGATTGCATATAGCGGTCGTAGCTATCAATAGAACCCAATGTAGACAAGCTTAAATCCAAAGTCATTTTTTTAAAATCCTTTGTAAAAACTTCATTATTAAACACAATTTTAGCACTCTTCCTTAGAGAGTGCTAGTCTAATAAGGTTCCTTAAATAATAAATTAACCTAATAAATACAATAGGTTATATGGCTAGAATTTCTTAATCGATTGATTAATGGATATGAAAGATGCTGCGACAGCGATCAAAATCGAGCCGCCTACGATGAATAAATACTCCAAAGGTTTTAAGTCAATAATACTAAATTGAGCTCCATAAAGAGCTTCAACCTCAATGACGGTTTGATTTAAGAAAATTACAATTAATTTGAGCGAGATGGCAGCAGTTAATCCACCGCCAAGCCCGTAAATAAATCCGCTGTATAAAAAAGGCCTTCTAATAAATTGATTAGTTGCGCCAATTAATTTACTCAGTTCAATTTCTTCATGGTGGGAAGTCATTTGAAGACGAATTGTATTTCCAATAACTACCGTAAGCATAGAAGCAAGTAAAACTGAAGCCAAAAGAATAGCTTTATTTGCCAAATGAAGGACCGAGTTCAATTTTTTAACCCATCCTGTATCAACAACTACTTGATCTACACCATCAAGTTTTTCTATGAATGATTTTAAGTCCACGATTTGATTTGGATTCACTGTATTGGGAGAAATAAAGAAGGCATCAGGTAATGGATTTTCAGATAGCCCATTATTTGAATCATTAAAGCCCATCGATTTTTGGAGCTTAGGCCAAGCCTCTTCTTTTTTCACAAAATGAAAGCTATTAATTTCGGAACGATTTTTTAATTCTTTTTCAATTTTATTTTTAGCATCGGATGAAGTGTCTTTTTTTAAAAAAATACTTATTTGTGATTCATGCTGAATGGTCTCAGAAATAGACTTTAAATTTTGCACTACAAGAAAAGATATGCTCGGTAATATAAAGGTAACGCCTATGACTAAAAACATCATAAGTGTAGAAAGTAATGATGCATGACTTCGCTGAAGCGCTTTAAGAAACATCTGATAGTGACCAGTTAAATAGCTCATTTATTGCTCAGTAATTTTTATGAGATTGCCGTCTTGCAAATAAAGTTGTTTATGTTTTTTTGAAACTATTGGCATTTCATGTGTTGCAATAATTACGGTTACACCAAGCTCTTGAAAACTGTAAAAGAGACTCATAATTTCATCTGCATATTTTTTATCTAAATTTCCTGTGGGCTCGTCTGCAAGAAGAATGGAAGGCCTACATGCAATAGCTCTCGCAATAGCGAGACGTTGCTGTTCGCCACCTGATAAGCTAATTGGCATTGATCTTTCTCGGTTTAGTAATCCAACCTTGTCTAATGCTGCCCGAACACGACCTCTGATATCATTGACCTCTACCTCGTTAATTTCTAATGCTAGCGTAATATTTTCAAAACAATTGCGATCATATAAAAGTTTATGGTCTTGAAAAACTAAACCAAATTTTCTCCTAATGTAAGGAATAGAAGCATTTTTTACTTGGCCCAAATTTTGATTCTCGAAAATAATCGTTCCATGAGTAGCAGGTTCAATGGCCGTTATTAATTTTAATAGTGTTGATTTTCCTGCTCCTGAGGGACCGGTAACAAAAACCAGCTCGCCAGCATTAATTTCAAAAGTAATATTTTGTAATGCCCCTAAATTTCCCGGATATCTTTTATGAACCTGGTCAAATTTAATCATTGATAAAAGCCGATTTTAAAAAAGTGCATCAACATACTCTTGTGCATTAAAAACTTTTAGATCATCTATAGACTCTCCTACACCAACATATCTTAATGGGGTAGGTTGTTCTTTAGCGATAGCTGCAATTACGCCTCCTTTGGCTGTACCGTCAAGCTTAGTTAAAGCAAGACCTGTAATTCCTAAGGCTTCATTAAATATTTTGAGCTGACTGATAGCATTTTGGCCAGTATTAGCATCTAAAACGAGAAGAATTTCATGGGGAGCTTCCAAATGACATTTATTAATTACACGTTTAATTTTTGTAATTTCATCAATTAAATGTTTCTGGGTCGGCAATCTTCCTGCTGTGTCAGCAATAACAATATCAATATTTTTTGCTTTTGCAGAATTGATTGCATCGAAAATTACAGCACTTGGGTCACCGGAAGCTTGTGAAACAACGTGTACATTATTTCTTTCGCCCCAAACTTCAAGCTGCTCTGTGGCGGCTGCACGAAAAGTATCGCCTGCAGCAATTAAGACAGACTTATTTGCTTCAAGAAAAATTTTAGTCAGCTTTCCAATGGTGGTTGTTTTGCCTGCACCATTAACTCCAACTACCATAATAACAAAAGGGCTTGTGCCTTGTAATACAAGTGGATTTTCAATAGGTGTTAACAGTTCGATTAATTTTTCTTTAAGCAAGCCTTTAATCTCATCTGCATTTTCAATCTTATTTTTTTTGATCGAGGTCCTAATGCTATCAAGGAGGTAAGTGGTAGCCGAAATACCCACATCAGAAGTAAGTAATATAGTTTCTAACTCTTCAAAAAGGGCCTCATCAATTTTTTTGCCAGTAAATAAAGAGGTAAGTTCGGTCGTTAATTTTTCTCTGGTCTTAGTAAGACCCTTCTTTATCTTATCTGCAAAACCAAAAAAACCACCTTTTTTCTCTTCTTTTGGAGGCGCTTTTTCTTCTTTAATCTCGGGAGGTTTATTTTTTAAAGCTTTTGGAGGAGGCTTAATTGAGGACTCAGGTTTTAAAGCTTTTTTCTTTTTTGGGAGATTGGGTGTTTTAGTAACTATTTGTTTGGGTGCAGCAGAGGTCTTCTTCTCTGGTTTTTTAACAGCCTCTTTTTTTACCGCAGGCTTTTTCTCTGGGCTATCTTTTTTAATGATTTTTTTTAGGAATTCAAACATTTTTTAAAATTTTAAGAACTTAATGAGATAAAGAAAAGTCTACGAAACATTCATATTCATTATAATAGCTAAATCATCCAAGGACGAGACGCGTTGTTAAAAAATATTTTACTTCTTTTGTTGTTGTTTCCAAGTTTGCTCGTAGCACAAACTCAAGAATTTAAGCTTTCCAATGGGTTAAAAGTTTTTGTGAGAGAAGACCATCGCTCACCTGTGGTTGTATCTCAGGTTTGGTATCGAGCAGGGAGCCTTGATGAGGTGAATGGGAAAACTGGAGTAGCTCATGTTCTCGAGCATATGATGTTTAAAGGAACCAAGAAAATTAAGGCTGGTGAATTTTCAAGGTTGATCGCAAAGGCAGGTGGAAAAGAAAATGCATTTACAGGCGCCGACTATACCTGTTATTACCAGCAGCTTGAGAAATCAAATCTCGAACTTTCGTTCAGGTTAGAGGCCGATCGCATGCAAAATCTTAATTTATCTAAGGAAGAATTCGATAAGGAAATTAAGGTTGTAATGGAGGAGCGAAGATGGAGGACTGACGATAAACCAACCTCACAAGTAAAAGAGCAATTTGCGTCAACAGCTTTTAAATCTCACCCTTATAGCAAGCCTGTAGTTGGATGGATGAATGATTTAGAAAACATGACAGTAGAAGATGCGAGAGAATGGTATCAAAACTGGTATGCACCCAACAATGCAATTCTTGTAGTAGTTGGAGATATTCAAGCTAATGATGTGCTTAATTTAGCAAAGAAGTATTTTGAAAAAATTCCTGCACGAAAAATTCCAGAAAGAAAACCTCAGGTTGAGCCTAAACAAATTGGTGAAAGAAGATCGGTTATTAAGGCGCCAAGTGAATTATCTTATCTGTTAATGGGTTATCAGGCACCAACTCTAATGGATCCTTTGGGCAATAATGAATCATCTTGGGAGCCTTATGCTTTAGAGATGTTATCTAATATTCTGGCTGGGAATGGTTCATCAAGACTTAATCAAAACATTGTCAGAAATCAACGTTTGGCAGTGAATGTGAGCGCTGGATATGACTCAACATCCAGAGGAAGAATTAGTCTTTTTGAGTTGGAGGGCACTCCAAATGACTTTAAGAAGATCAATGAGCTTGAAAATGCATTGCTCCAAGAAATTGAGAAAATTAAAAAAGATGGCGTAACCCAGGAAGAATTAGATAGAGTTAAATCTATGGTCATCGCAAGCGATGTATACCAAAAAGACTCAATGTTCGGGATGGCGATGGAAATTGGTCAACTTGAAACAATGGGTTATTCATTTCACTTAAGTGATGGTTATATTGAAAAAGTAAATAGCGTTACTTCTGAACAAATAAAAAATGTAGCTACGAAATACTTAACTCGAGATAAATTATCTATAGTAATTCTCGACCCTCAGCCAATGACGGAAGCTACCTTACCGAAGGGGCGGCCTCATGTTCATTAAATTCATTCAAATTATTTTCTTGTTTGTATGTTTTATGCAAAATTCTTTTGCTGCATTAAAAATTGATACATGGAATACACAAGCAGGGACAAAAGTTTTTTTTGTCGAGAATCATGACCTTCCTATACTTGATATCAATATAAATTTTTTTGCAGGTAGCGCCCAAGATCCTGCTGGCAAAGAAGGTCTTGCTAATTTAACTCGTCACCTTATGAATTTGGGAGCTGGGGGCATTAATGAGGAAAAGTTAGCTAATCAATTTTCAGATATTGGAGCAGTCATTAAAGGGGATGTTGATCTCGACAGAGCCTATTTTAAATTAAGAACACTAAGCTCCTCTTCTCAAAAGGACAAAGCGCTTACTCTTTTTAAAAATGTAATTCATTCGCCCGATTTTCCAGTGCCAGTGATAGACAGAGAAAAAAATAGATTTATTGCAAGCATTAAGCAAGCCATGACTCAGCCGGAAGCAATTGCTAATTTGGCATTCATGAAATCTATATATGGTGAACATCCCTATGCGCATGATGAAGCAGGTAGCATCGAGACGCTTCAAAAGTTAAATCAAGAAGATTTGAAACAGTTCTATAAAAACTATTATTTATCATCCGAAGCTTCTATTGTAATTGTTGGTGATCTTAATATTGATGAAGCTAAAAAAATAACTGAATCAATCAGCCAAGGATTGCCTCAAGGAAATACAAAACATAAAATCAGTCCTGTAACGGCTTCAAATTATGTTGGTGTTAAAAAAATACAACATCCTGCAAAACAGGCGCATATATTGATGGGCATGCCTGCATTAAAGCGCGGAGATAAAGATTATTTTCCTCTTTATGTTGGTAATTATATTTTAGGAGGTGGTGGTTTTGTATCAAGGCTAACTGAAGAGGTCAGAGAAAAAAAAGGACTAGTTTATAGTGTCTATAGTTACTTTATGCCTCTCTACGCTGAAGGCCCCCTTGAAATTGGGTTGCAAACTAAAAAAGAACAAGCAGATGAAGCGCTTACTATTGTAAATAGCACGATTAAAAAATTTATCGATGATGGGCCTACTGAAAAAGAACTTATTGCTGCTAAACAAAATTTGGTCGGGGGATTCCCTTTAAGGTTGGATAGCAATGCAAAAATTGTTGATTATCTAAGTATGATTGCTTTCTATAACCTACCTATATCTTATATAGATACTTACATTCAAGAAATTAATAAAGTTACTACTAGCCAAATAAAGACAGCATTTAAAAATAAAATTGATCCTAATAAACTTACGACCATAATTGTTGGTGCAGAATAGTTTTTGAAGACAGTAAAAAATCAAGTCAAAATTATTGGCGGAGAGTGGAAAAGAAAAAATATTTCTTTTATTGATTCTCCAGGACTGCGGCCTACCCCAGGCAGAGTTAGAGAAACTCTATTTAATTGGTTAGAACAGGATTTAACCGGTAAAGTTTGTTTAGATCTCTTTTCGGGCTCCGGTGTCATCGGCTTTGAATCTCTTTCCAGAGGCGCTCTTAATGTAGTTATGGTTGAGAAATCCCCTCAGGTTTTTAAAACAATTCAAGAAAATAAAAAACTTCTACAAGCTGACCGAGCGTCTCTTCTGCTCACGGATGCGCTCATGTTTCTTGAGAAGAATAATACTAAGTTCGATATTATTTTCTGCGATCCACCTTTTAATGAGGGCTGGGAAGGTAAATTATTTCCTCAATTAGCTAACCATTTAACGGCGGATGGGCTAATATACTTTGAATCAGAAGTGAGCTTAAATGAATATAGTTTATTTAAAATTATAAAAAAAAGAAAAGCAGGCAATGTCTTTTACCATCTAGTTACATTAAAAAATAATGACTCAATCTAACCTAGCTATTGCTATCTATCCAGGAACGTTTGACCCTATTACATTAGGTCACGAAAATATTGCTCATCGTGCCACAAGAATTTTCGATAAAGTTATTGTGGCTGTCGCTTCCAATTCAAGTAAACAATGCTTTTTCTCTTTTGAGGAAAGAGTAGGCTTAGTGAAGGCTGTATTTAAAGAGTACAAAGAAATTGAAGTTATTGGTTTTAATGGACTTTTAATGGACTTTGTTGAAGCACAAAATGCTCAAGTTGTTATTAGGGGGCTCAGAGCTGTTTCTGATTTTGAATACGAGTTTCAATTAGCAGGCATGAATCGTAAATTATATCCAAATGTTGAAACGCTTTTTTTAACACCTTCTGAGCAATTTACTTTTGTATCTTCGAGCTTAGTTAGAGAAGTCGCTACCTTAGGTGGGAATATAGAGCAATTTGTATCTCCAATCGTCAAGGATGCTATGAAAAAAACTGGACGTTAATCATGGCATTAATGATTACGGACGAATGTATTAACTGTGATGTATGTGAGCCTGAATGTCCAAATAATGCAATTTATCAGGGGGTTAACATTTACGAAATTAATCCACAGTTATGTACGGAATGTGTTGGACATTTTGATAAGCCTCAATGCCAAGAAGTATGCCCGGTAGATTGTATTCCTCTCCATCCTGAATACACAGAGTCTAAAGAAGATCTTATGCTCAAATATCATCAACTGAAGAAAGACAAAGTGAATTAGATATGCGTGTCCTTCATACCATGATTCGTGTGAGTGATTTGGAAAAATCACTCACTTTTTATATTAATATTTTAGGCATGAAACTCTTAAGACTTCATGAGTATCCAGAGGGAAAATTTACATTAGCCTTTGTGGGTTTTGGAGATGAAAAAGACCATGCTGTGATTGAGCTTACTTATAATTGGGGTGTTACATCATATGATAAAGGTAACGCTTTTGGGCATATTGCAATTGAAGTTGAAGACGCATATAAAACTTGCGAGCTAATTAAAAGTAAAGGTGGAAAAGTTGTTCGTGAAGCTGGTGCGATGCAACATGGGACAACGGTAATTGCTTTTATTGAAGATCCAGATGGCTATAAAATTGAGTTAATTCAAGCAGGTACTTTTTAATTAATCAAATAAGCCTTTCATTTTATCAAGCCAACCCTTTGATTTTGGGCTGTGCTTGCCTCGATCTAATTGATTGATTTCTTCAAGCTCTTTTAACAATTCTTTTTGTCTGTCTGTCAGCTTAACGGGTGTTTCTATAGAAACATGACAATGAAGATCACCAGGTGAATTTTGTCTTAATGGTTTAATGCCCTTACCTTTTAATCTGAATACAGCCCCAGTTTGTGTTTCAGCAGGGATTTTCATTTTTGCATGTCCGTCTAAAGTGGGTACTTCAATTTCGCCACCAAGAGCTGCAGTAGAAAAGCTGATTGGCATTTCGCAATGCAAATTTCCACCATCACGTTCAAATAAATCATGTTTTTTAAGATGAGCTACAACGTAAAGATCTCCTGGTGGACCACCATTTATGCCGGATTCACCTTCACCTGACAATCGAATACGATCGCCTTCATCTATGCCTGAAGGAATTTTGACGGATAGTGTTTTAGTTTGTTTGACACGACTAGCTCCATGACAAGTTGAACAGGGTTCTTTGATAATTTTTCCAGTGCCATGACACTTAGGACATGTTTGTTGTACAGAGAAAAACCCTTGTTGCATTCGGACTTGGCCATGGCCATGACATGTATCACAAGAGACGGGTTGTGTGCCCGGTTTAGCGCCACTCCCTTTACATGGCTCACAAGAAGTCATGACAGGGATGCGTATTTTTGTTTCCGTTCCCTTTGCCGCATCTTCTAAACTGATTTCCATGTTGTAACGAAGATCAGCCCCTCGATATACATTAGATTTTTGACCGCCACGACCACCGCCAAAAATATCACCAAAGATATCACCAAAGGCGTCATTAAAATCTGAAAATCCTCCAGATCCAGGGCCACCCATGCTGGGATCTACACCTGCATGACCATATTGATCGTAACTTGTTCTTTTTTGTGAGTCCGACAGTATTTCGTATGCTTCCTTAGCTTCTTTAAAATTTTCTTCAGCTTTTGGATTATCAGGATTTCGATCAGGATGAAATTTCATTGCAAGCTTACGATAAGCTTTTTTTATTTCATCTTCTGAAGCGTCACGAGATACACCAAGAATCTCGTAATAATCTTTTTTAGTTGCCATGGTATTTTTTCAAATAATAAAACAACATCAGAATTTCTGATGTTGTTTTAGTGGTTAAAGGTTATTTGTCTTGTTTGTCTTGTTTTACTTCTTCAAATTCAGCATCAACAACTTCAGCATCCACCGTTTTTTCTTCCTGAGGTGCTGAATTAGAGTTAGGTTGTTGTGCTTGTTGTTCGGCATATATTTTCTCACCTAGTTTTTGCGATGATTCCATAAGCTCTTTTGTTTTAGCTTCAATCTCTTCTTTATTGTCAGATTTCAAAGATTCTTCTAGAGATTTTATAGCAGTTTCAATTTTTTCTTTTTCTGCAGCATCTAATTTATCTCCATGGTCGGTGATAGATTTTTTTACTGAATGAATCATGCCATCTGCAGAGTTTTTAACATCTACAAGCTCTCTAATTTTGCGGTCTTCATCTGCATACTTAACGGCATCATCTTCCATTTTTTTAATTTCTTCTTCGCTAAGCCCGCTATTTGCTTTAATCGTAATTTTATTTTCTTTGCCAGTAGCTTTATCTTTAGCTGATACATGCAAGATACCATTAGCATCGATGTCGAATGTTACTTCAATTTGCGGTGAACCCCTTTGTGCAGGAGGTATGTCAGTCAAATTAAATTGACCCAAGCTCTTATTGCCTGAAGCAACCTCTCGCTCACCTTGAAGCACATGAATCGTCACAGCATTTTGATTATCTTCCGCTGTTGAGAATACCTGAGATGCCTTTGTAGGAATGGTAGTATTTTTCTTAATAAGTTTAGTCATTACACTTCCTAGTGTTTCAATGCCTAAACTCAATGGGGTAACATCAAGAAGCAACACATCTTTTACATCACCTTGAAGAACACCTCCTTGAATTGCAGCGCCCACAGCTACGGCTTCATCAGGATTGACATCTTTTCTTGGCTCTTTACCAAAGATGTCTTTTACTTTTTCTTGGACTTTAGGCATACGACTTTGCCCACCCACTAAAATGATATCTGTGATGTCACTTCCAGAAACGCCTGCATCCTTCATTGCAACTTTGCAAGGCTCAATTGTTCTTTCGATAAGATCATCTACAAGAGACTCAAACTTTGCGCGCGTGATTTTAACGACAAGATGTTTTGGGCCGCTCGCATCAGCAGTAATATAAGGAAGATTAACTTCAGTTTGTTGGCTACTTGAAAGTTCAATCTTTGCTTTTTCAGCTGCTTCTTTAAGGCGTTGTTTAGCAAGCAAGTCATTTCTTAAATCGAGCCCATTTTCTTTTTTAAATTCATCTGCCAAGAAATCAATTAAGCGATTATCAAAGTCTTCGCCACCAAGAAATGTATCCCCATTGGTTGAAAGCACTTCAAATTGATGTTCGCCATCCACAGTAGAAATTTCAATTATGGATACGTCAAACGTCCCGCCACCTAGGTCATATACTGCAATCTTTCGATCACCTTCTTGTTTATCCAAACCAAAAGCAAGTGCAGCTGCGGTAGGCTCATTGATAATACGTTTAACTTCAAGACCTGCAATTCGGCCGGCATCTTTAGTTGCTTGGCGTTGACTATCATTAAAGTAAGCAGGAACTGTAATTACAGCTTCTGTGACTTCTTCACCCAAATAGTCTTCAGCCGTTTTTTTCATTTTTCTTAAGACTTCAGCTGAGATTTGGGGTGGGGCCATTTTTTGATCACGCACTGTTACCCAGGCGTCACCATTGTCAGCTTTTGAAATTTCATATGGCATTAAGCCAATATCTTTTTGTACTTCTTTTTCTTCAAAACGGCGACCAATTAATCGTTTTACGGCAAACAACGTATTTTTTGGATTCGTGACTGCCTGTCTTTTTGCTGGCGCGCCAACTAGGATTTCGCCATCATCTTGATAGGCAATAATTGAAGGAGTAGTTCTAGCACCTTCCGCATTTTCAATCACCTTAGGCTTCCCGCCTTCCATGACAGCCACACAGGAGTTTGTTGTTCCTAAGTCAATACCGATAATTTTAGCCATTTTTTTTCCTTAAAAAATCTGTTTAATTTGATAGATCTATAATTGGGATGATCTTGAATATTTCAAGAGCTTATGTACTTTTAGTTTTTGAGACGGTTACCAAAGCTGGTCTTATGACTCTTTCGTTCAATAGATAACCTTTTTGAAGCACTGTTAAAATTTTATTTGGCTCTTCTTCTGATTCCACCATACTGATCGCCTGATGTTGATTAGGATCAAATTTTTCACCTAATGCTTTAATCTCATTGATACCAAATTTTTCAAATACATTGATTAATTGTTTTTGTGTAAGCTCAACCCCGTTTTTATAGCTCTCGAGATTCGCATTTTCAACAGTAAGGGCAGCATCAAGGCTGTCTTTCACAGAAAGTAATTCGCCGCTAAATCTTTCTAGTGCAAATTTTCTAGCTTTATCGATATCTTCAATAGAACGTTTTCTTATATTCTCGCCCTCAGCTTTAACATAAAGAACCTGCGCTTCAGCTTCAGCTAATTTTTCTTCAAGGAGCTTTAGTTTATCTTCTGGACTATCTGTAGTTGATTGATCTGAATGATTTTCTGACTCATCTATGGGAGTATTATTTTTATCTTCTGCGTTCATATTTTTACCTTTTAAATCTTTTGAAAATACTGCGGGTTAAAACAAATTTGGGGGTGAAGTAGTAAATTTCAAGGGGGTAGAGTTAAATAATTGCTTCAATTTGAGAAATCGTGGATTCGGGGGTGGGCGTCACACCTATCTCACCTAGGTTAACTGATGGCACCTTAATGTTAGGATAAACGCCAGTGAGGTAAGGGTTGCTATCCATATAAAGGCCAATCGTTGGAATGCCCAAGGCATTGCCAAGATGGGTGAGTCCAGAATCAACGCCTATGATGCATTTAGCTCCTGAAATAACATTAGCGAGATCACTGATATTCATTTTAGGCAGCACTAAAGAATTATTTGAGGCTTTGCGGAGAGCTTTAGAAAAATGATATTCCTCAAGATTACCCCATGGCAAAAGGACCCTTAAACCTAGCACATTGAAAAATTGAATAACTTTGAGCCAATGTTCCTTAGGCCATTGCTTTGATTTTTTGCTAGATCCATGAATCAGAACGACATAGCGCTCAGAAAGATTGAAGTTGTTGATATTATGAATCTCTAATCCAAAATGAGCTGACTGATCTAACAATTCATATTGAAAACATTTAGAGGCTAATTCTCGATTGCGAACAACTGCATGAATTTGCTTTGATACAGTATGCGTGTATTTATAAAAGTAAGAGGCGGCTCCTTCTCGGATAGAGGTTTTATCAAAGCCATGAATATCCCCACGTGTAAAGAGAGTAAAAAAAGCACTTTTTAAAAGACCCTGAAAATCAATAATAATGTCGTAATGATTTTCTCGGATAGCCTTAATAGATTTATACAGTCCAATCCAAGTTGACTTTTTTCTAAGATTTTTTTTCCACGTTCTTAAAGAGATCGTAATAACAGAGTCAACTCCTGGATGAAGTCTCGGCACATCTGCGAAGGATTCCTCTACCAGCCAATCAATCGAGCTCTCAGGAACAAAATATTTAATATCATTAATGACTGGTAAACAGTGAACAATATCGCCTAGTGAGGATGTTTTAATGATAAGTATGCGAACCATATAAAGAATTTTCTCATATAAATCAATGCCTATAAATCATTTATATAATTAATTCATATTTAATCGTTTGACGCTTACTGAGTGTTTCTAGGATAATCTGTCATAGAGAGAAATTTTTATTCATTCAACCAAACGAATCTATTAAATGAAAAATTCCATAGTCGAAATTACCGAGAGAATTAAAGAAAAAAGTAGACCAACACGCCTTGCTTATTTGGCGCGCGTAGATGCCATGCTTCAAAGGCAGCGAGGAGCAGATCGCTTAGGTTGCGCTAACGTGGCACATGCAATCGCCGCTCTTCCTAAAAATGACAAATTAAGAATTGTTAGTGAGAAGAAACCTAATATTGCGATTGTGACGGCTTATAACGACATGCTTTCAGCGCACAAGCCTTATGAAAATTATCCTTCAATTATTCGCGATGAAGCGAATAAGCTAGATGCTACTGCTCAAGTAGCAGGTGGTGTCCCTGCCATGTGTGATGGAATTACACAAGGCGAACCAGGCATGGAATTAAGTTTATTTTCTCGAGATACTATTGCGATGTCTTCAGCAATTGCCTTATCACATGATGTGTATGATGGCGCTCTAATGCTGGGTATTTGCGACAAAATTGTCCCTGGTTTATTAATCGGCGCTTTGCATTTTGGACATTTACCTACAATTTTTGTGCCCGCAGGACCAATGTCTACTGGCCTCGACAATACTTCAAAATCTAAAGTACGTGAAAAATATGCACAAGGATTAGTGGGCCGTGAAGAATTGCTGGCTTCTGAGTCTGCTGCTTATCATGGTGAAGGTACGTGCACATTTTATGGAACTGCAAATAGCAATCAAATGTTAATGGAGGCTATGGGCCTTCATATTCCGGGCGCTGCATTTATTCATCCACGGGAAGATATTAGAGAAGAAATTACGCGAGAGTCGGTGCGATCTCTCCTGAATATTATTAAAAATAAACATAACAAACCTATTGGTAAATTAGTAGATGAGCGAGTGATAGTCAATGCGATGGCGGCCTTGCTAGCAACTGGCGGATCAACAAACCATCTTATTCACTGGGTTGCGATTGCAAGAGCTGCAGGCATTATTATTGACTGGACAGATTTTCATGATCTTGCGAAGTCAACGCCATTATTAGCAAGTATTTATCCAAACGGCAAAGCTGATGTCAATGAATTTCAAACCGCAGGTGGGCCTGCATTTGTGATTCGTGAGCTCATTGAGACTGGATGCATGTATCCGGATGTAATGACTATCAGTGAAAGCGGCTTAAAAGAATATACAAAAAAACCTAGTAAAGAAAACGGCAAAATTATTTGGACTGACCTCCCTAAAAAAAGTGGTGATGACACTATTGTCAGAACTGCAGATCACCCATTCAGTGAATCGGGTGGACTTAAATTGCTAAATGGTAATCTCGGACGATCAGTCATTAAAATATCTGCTGTACCAGAAGATCGTTACATTATCGAAGGTCCTGCAATTATTTTTGATACACAAGAAGAGCTTTTAAGCGCGTTCGATAGAGGAGAGCTTGAAAAAGATTTTGTTGCAGTCGTTAGATTCCAAGGACCTAAAGCAAATGGAATGCCAGAATTACATAAACTTACACCACCTCTAGCTGTGCTTCAAAATAAAGGGTTTAAAGTGGCAATAGTTACGGACGGAAGAATGAGTGGCGCTTCAGGTAAAATTCCAGCCGCAATTCATTTAAGTCCAGAGGCTTCAGCAAATGGACCTATTGGAAAAATCCGCAACGGGGATACGATCCGATTGAATGCGTTGGTAGGGACTCTCAATGTTTTAGTTGATGAAGATACATGGCATGAAAGAGAATATGAAGTACTCTCAGACAAACATAGAAATGATAATGCTCATGATATTGGCCGCGAGTTATTCGCGGGCATGAGAAAAAATGTGCTATCTGCCGAAGAAGGCGCAGTCACATGGCTTTGATAATATAAGGACAATATGAAAACATTAGATCTAGTAAATTATGGACCAGTGATACCAGTGATTGTGATTGATAAAGTTGAAGATGCCGTGCCTATGGCAGAAGCTCTTCTCGAAGGCGGCATTAAAGTTTTAGAAGTCACTTTAAGAACTGCATGCGCTATGGAGGCTATGGATAGAATTATTAAGCATCTGCCGGAGGCTATCGTTGGAGCTGGAACAATAAGAACTAAAGAAGATGCCTCAGCCGTAAAGTCAATTGGTTGTCAATTTGCAGTGAGTCCTGGCTATACAAGTGAAATAGGAAAGCATTGTTTGGACATTGGACTACCTTTATTGCCAGGGGTATCGACAGGAAGTGAAGTTATGATGGCTAATAATGATGGTTATTATTTCTTAAAACTTTTCCCTGCAGTTGCAGTAGGCGGTATTAATCTTCTAAAAGGATTTGCAGGCCCATTTTCTGACGTTAAGTTTTGTCCAACAGGTGGCGTAACTGTTCAGTCAGCTTCAGATTTTTTGAGTCTGCCTAATGTTCCTGTCTGCGGGGGAACTTGGCTAACCCCAAAAGATCTTGTCGCAAATAAAAATTGGGTAGAAATTACAAAACTAGCAAAAGAAGCCAGTGCGATTCAACGTCTTTAGCATTATTCAAAAATAATGCTGCCTATTTCCCAATATAAAACAATCCTATTTGATTGTGATGGGGTTGTTCTAAATTCAAACTTTTTAAAAATAGAAGCATATCGGTTAACTGCATTAGAATTCGGAGCATCCGAAGAAGATGCTATGAGGCTAGTTAACCATCACATCGAATATACAGGCATATCTAGAAACATTAAATTTGCTTATTTTTTAGAGACCATACTTAAAAAGCCAGCAGATGAGTCAGCCATGAATCATTTGCTAAGACAATTAAACATTGAAGTTGAGAGACTTCTTGAAAATTGTGATATCGCTGAAGGCCTAGAAAATCTTAGAGAAAAAACAAAACAGGCTCACTGGATGATTGTTTCCGGTGGCGATCAAGAAGAAATTATTCGGCTTTTTTCTAGAAAATCATTATTAAAATATTTTGACGTTGGTATTTTTGGAAGCCCTGATTCTAAAGAAGAAATTGTGGCGCGCGAATTAAAAAAATCTACAGGACAAGCGCCTGCTTTATTTATTGGCGATTCAAAATATGACTATCAAGTTGCAAAGAAGAATAATTTAGATTTTATTTTTTTAAGTGACTGGACAAATTTCTTCGAGTGGAAACATTTTTGCGAAGAAAATAAAATTGAAGTCTATCAAAAGCTAGACGATCTAAACCGTTAAATAAGTTTTTTTATAATCTCACTAGGCTTAATATTTTTTAGGCAATTGGCATGTTGAAGCGGGCAAATTCTTTCAAAGCAAGGGCTGCATGAGAGATTGAGATAAGCTAATTTTGCATGCCTACTCAATGGCGGAGTTTTTTTAGGGTCAGAAGAGCCAAAAATAGCGACTTGTTTAATATTTAAACTTGCCGCCACATGCATAAGTCCGGAATCATTACTTAAGAACGTTTGGCATAAACTCATTACATCAATCACTTCTTCAAGTTTAGTTTTGCCGATCAGATTAATCACTTTGTTTTTTGTGAGTCGATCTAAAGTTTTTCCTAAATCTTGATCGTGAGTAGAGCCTAATGAAATAACTACCCATCCTTTTTGTATAGCCTCATTTGCTATATCAGCAAAATACTCAATAGGCCATCTTTTAGACTCACCGTATTCAGCACCAGGAGCAATACCAAGAACTTTATCAGATCCGCTTAATTTACCTGGCAAAAGTTTTTTACCCTGACTAGGCTTCGAGATAAGGTATGTCGATAAACTCACCTTAGTGCCTTTTGATTTTGGTGCAAGTGCTAAAAATTGGTCAACCGTTCTATACAGTGAAGGATCTTTTTTAATGCGATCGTTAATTAAAGCAAAACGCATTTCTCCTAAAAAACCAGTTCGCTTTGAAATGCCTGCAAAAAATGGTATCAGAGCTGACTTAAATGAATTCGTTAAGACAATAGCCTGTGAATAACCTTCCAGCTTCAAAACTTTAGCAATCTGATAGCGTTTTAATATATTTAGCTCACCGTGAGAAAAAGGCAATGAAATAGATTGGTCAACCTCAGGCATTCTAGTCACCAAGGGAATCGTCCAAGCGGGAGAGGCTACATGAAGCTCACTATCAGGATAAATATCTTTAATGACCTTAAATAGCTTTTGTGCGATAACCATATCACCAAGCCATGATGGTCCAATAATGAGAATTTTTTTTGGGTTCAAAATCTTAAGAGATTTTTTTGAGGATCGCACTCGTGCTTCTACCTGGTACAACAGAAACTAATTCAACTTTTCCATGCCATTTTTTTAGTTCTTGGTGGCCTACAACTTGATTTTTTTTATAATCGCTACCTTTAACTAAAATATCAGGCTGAATCTTTTTTATTAAATGAAGCGGTGTTGTTTCGCTAAAAATGATAATACTATCCACAGAAGAAAGTGCCGAAAGAACTCTTGCTCGATCTTCTTGGTGAATGACAGGTCTTGATTTGCCTTTTAGCTTTGTGACTGACGAGTCGCTGTTAAGAGCTAAGATAAGGACGTCGCCTAGTTTTTTAGCTTTTTCTAGATAGGTCACATGCCCTGCGTGAAGAATATCAAAACAGCCATTTGTAAATACAATTTTCTTTTTTTGTTTTTTCCAAATAAGAACTTGTTCCATGAGACCCGAGAGGGAGTGAATTTTTTTCTCTTGTTCGGAATGCTTAGAGCTTAGAGTTTCTATAAGGTTTTGAAGCGTGATAGGTATCGTCCCTAATTTTCCAATTACTATACCTGCAGCTACATTTGCAATATTTAGGCAAGTCTCAATAGGCATCTTTGCAATCATGCATGCTGCAAGAGTTGCAATAACAGTATCGCCGGCCCCTGAGACATCAAATACCTGTTGTTGATTGACGGCAGGCAAGTTTTTAATAGTATTTTTTTGTATTAAATCGATACCATCTTCTCCCTTTGTCATGGCAATGAATTGCAAATTAAGAGATTTTTTTAATTTTAGTAGAGGTGTTAAAAAGTTCGTATTTTTTGTGACATGAATATGGCAAGCTTCGATAGCTTCTTTTTTGTTTGGAGTTATCGCAGTTGCATTTTTATATTTACTGTAATTAATACCTTTAGGGTCAACAAGTACTGGTATTTTTTTAGATTTTGCAAGTTTAATAACATGTTGGCATAGCGCTTCGCTTAAAACTCCTTTTGCATAGTCAGACAATATAACAATAGAAGGTTTTTTATTAAGAAGCGTTGATATTCTTTTAATGAGCGGTTTAGAATCAATCAAATCTGCTGTGGCTTCTTGATCAATTCGCATCATTTGTTGGTGTTCGCCAATAATCCGTGTTTTTGTGGTTGTTGGATTTTTGTCTTTGACAATACCATCTACACCAATATGATTTTTCTTGAGAATATCAAGTAACTTTTTACCATCTACATCATCACCAATTTGACCAGCTAAAGTTGTTTTGATACCAAGCTGAGCTAAATTAGCTGCTACATTGCCTGATCCGCCAATACGATCAAATGACTCTTTTAATCTGACAACTGGAACAGGCGCTTCGGGCGAGATTCTTGAGACGCTACCTATTAAATAGCGATCTAACATTAAATCACCCACAACTAAAGCCCACTTTTTTTGTGCATTAAATTTATTTTTAATAATGTCAATTTCACTCATAAGCTATTGACCTTCATCTATGAGTTCGCAGAGCGTATGTCCAATGAGAATGTGTGCCTCTTGAATTCTTGCTGTTTCGTTTGAGTCTACAACGATAGCGTGTGTTGATATTTTTTTAATGAGACCACCATCGCCGCCCGTTAAGCCAATTGTAATAGCACCTAATGTATTTGCTTTTTCTAGCCCTTTAATGACATTTTTACTATTGCCTGATGTGGAAATACCGATCACTACATCATTTTTCAAACATAGCGCTTCGATTTGCCTTGAAAAAATATGCTCATAGCCATAGTCATTTGCGACAGCGGTAATAATTGAAGTGTCTGTCGTTAATGCAATAGCAGGCAGTCCTTTACGCTCTTTAACAAATCTACCTACAATTTCTGCTGCAATATGTTGGCTATCAGACGCGCTGCCGCCATTTCCAAAGATCAGCACTTTACCGCCTGAGTGAACTGTTTTTTTAATAAGACTTGCAACTTCATTGATCTGTGGAATAAGCGAAGTTAATTTTTGAATCGTGTCTTGATGCTTCTTAAAAATAGATTCAATTTTCTTTAGATTTTCATTACTCATGCGTAAGTATCACTTTTAGTTAAATAATTTATTGCGTAATCCTCAACGCCTTCTTCAATGCTAAGAAAAGGCTTTGTGTATCCAGCATCATTTAGTTTTTTTATATTAGCTTCAGTAAAGTACTGGTATTTTCCCTTAAGATCATTTGGCATATCAATATATTTAATTGTATTTAAATCGCCCTTAACACTTTTCACAAGCGATTCAGCAAGTGCTTTAAAGCTTGAAGCTTTTCCTGTGCCCACATTATAGATACCTGAATGTTTTTTGTGACTTAAAAAATGTAAAACAACTGCTGCAGCATCTTTTACGTATACAAAATCTCTTAATTGCATACCATCTTTATAGTCGGGACGATCGCTCTTGAAGAGTCTAATTTCACCTTCTGTTTTAAGTTGATTAAATGCATGAAATACAACGCTTGCCATTCTATCTTTATGATACTCGTTTGGACCATAGACATTAAAGAATTTAAATCCACACCATTGAGGAGGTGTTTTTTCTTTTGCGAGGACTTGTTGCACTGCCCATTGATCGAAAAATTGTTTTGAATACCCATAAGCATTTAGAGGCCTTAGTTTTCTGAGCTCGGCTTCATTGTCATCATAGCCAAATTCTCCTCCGCCATAAGTAGCTGCTGAGCTTGCATAAAGAAAAGGCACGTTATGATCGCTTGCATAGCGCCATAGATTTTGACTGTAACGAATATTCTGGTTTAAAAGCTTATTAAAATCTGTTTCAGTTGTAGCGCTGATAGCCCCCATATGAATAATAGCTTCAATTTCTTGTTTTTTTTCAAGCCAAGGAAATAGATCGTCTTTATCAAGGTAATCAATATATGTTCGCTTACTTAAATTGTTCCATTGATCTTGATGCTGAATATCATCAACGACGATGATATCTTTTCTGTCGAGAATGCTATTTAGATGCCAAGCAATGACACTTCCAATCATGCCAGCACCACCCGTAAGTATTATCATAATGAGATTGTCTTTAAATAATTAAGACTGTTTCTTTTCTAAAAGCGCAACTCTTTTTTTTGTGATTGCTGAATTGTTAGCTTCTTTTTTAGCTGTCCAGTTTTTATCAATCCAGCCTTGTAAATTTTCTAAAATTATACCTTGCATCGCATCAATCCAATCTGGATTGTCATTGAGAGCAGGGATATAACTAAAGTTTTTACCGCCATTGCTTAAGAAAATATGTCTACCCTCAATATTAATTTCTTCTAAGGTTTCTAAGCAGTCGCTGGAGAAGCCTGGACAAATCACATGAACATTCTTTTCTTTCTTTTTTCCGAGATCAGCCATCATTTCAGCGTAATAAGGTTTTAGCCATTCAGCCCTGCCAAAGCGGGACTGGAAAGAGACTATATATTCGCTTTCCTTTAATTTTAAAGCCTCAGCAAGTAAGCGGGCAGTTTTATAGCATTCACAATGATAAGGATCGCCTTGCATCAGTGATTTTTTTGGAATGCCATGAAAGCTCATGACTAACTTTGTGGGCTTTCCATTTTTTTTCCAGAATTGCAGAACGGATAATTTAAGCGCGTTAATATAAAGAGGATGATCGTGGTAATTCCTAACGGTTCTTACTCCTGGCACATTTCTTGTTTTAAGAAGCACACGCCATAGCGCATCCATTGCTGACGCACTTGATGAAGCAGCATATTGAGGATAGAGCGGAAGCAAGAGAATTTTAGTGCAATTCTTTTCTTTTAATTTGAGGACCGCATTTTTCATTGAAGGATTGCCATAAGACATTCCTAATTCAATTTCAATAGGCTGAGATACTGACTTTTTAATTTTTGCAGTTAATGCTTTTGTTTGATTTGTAGCATTGACTAAAAGTGGAGAGCCTTTTTTAGTCCAAACTTTTGCATATTTCTTTGCTGAACTGCCTGGCCTAAATACTAAGATAATGAAATGAAGTATCCAACACCAAATAAATCGAGGCACTTCGACCACTCTTCGATCCATGAGAAATTGTTGTAAATATTTTCTTACAGCATGCGTACTGAGGGAATCAGGCGTTCCTAGGTTTGCGAGGATCACGCCTATTTTAGGTGGATCACCATGTTGGTATTGCGGTTCTTTTGTGAAGTAATTCATTTTAGTGATGACTCAATGCGTTAGAAAGAAGTTTCGCTGTGATATCGACAATGGGAATGACTCTTTCGTAAGCCATTCTTGTAGGGCCAATCACACCAAGGGTGCCTACAATTTCACCATCTGTTTCATAAGGAGATGTAACGAGACTACATTCATCTAGAGACGAATAGCCTGATTCATTTCCAATAAAAATTTGAATGCCTTCTCCAAGCTGACTTTGATCAAGAAGTTTCATAAGGGCTGTTCGCTTTTCAAATATCTCAAAAATTTTTCTTAAGCTGGATATATTTTTTACGAGCTCTTCAGATTGGATAAGATTATTTTGTCCTGTGATCACAATCGATCCGCTCTCTGGCGAAATGACATCATTACCGACTTCAATAGCTGCCGTCATAAGTTTAATCATATCAGCATGCATTTTAGATAATTCATCCACGAGTGTATCTTTAACTTTAGCAAAAGTGTTGCCACTAAAGTTGTGATTAAAATAATTTGCAGCCTCAACTAAGTCATCATGAGAGTAGTGCTTTTCCGTCATGACAATTCTGTTTTGAACATTGCCGTCATTTGTCACAATAATGACAAGAATTTTTTTCTCAGATAAGCCTATAAATTCTAAATGTTTAAAAGTTGTTTTCTTAGCCTTAGGAATAAGAACTACACCAGCAAAATGTGTCAGTGTTGATAAAATATCCGCAGCATTATTAATAATTTTTTTATTGTCACCAATATTCATTTGATCTTTTAATGAGCTAATGATTTTGTCATCCAAAGGTTTTACAGTTAGAAGAGAATCTACAAAGAGCCTATAACCTAATTGCGTAGGAATTCTTCCTGCTGAAGTATGGGGGCTTGTGATAAAACCAAGATCCTCTAGATCTTTCATAGTATTTCGAATGGAGGCTGGACTTAAGTCAAGGCCGGACGATTGAGAAAGGGTTCTAGATCCCACGGGCTGTCCATCATAAATGTGTTGCTCAATGAGGGTTTTTAGAAGAATTTGGGCGCGCTTATCTAGCATCATCAAATAGGGTTATTCATATAAATCGTTATGCTTTAAAATAGTCAGTAAAGCCTAATTTTCATAGTGTAATAAGCCATTCTAGCATGCGATACTTTTGAAAATGAATGCTTAATATACTAATTTTTCTTTATTAAATTGCTATATATTCTTTCATCCTAAGTATGCTTTAATTCAATTATGGAAAGTCTCTATAAATCAGTCGCAATTATCGGAAAATATGCGAGCGGAAGTGAATCTTCTGACATTGAATCGCAGCTTTTAGAGCTCGCTCAATATTTGACGAATAAGCATATCAATATTTTTATTGAGGCTAAAACACATCAGTCCGGAAAATTTCAAGCTTTTAAAGCTATTAATCTAGAAGAGATTGGTGAAAAAGCTGATCTCGCCATCGTTGTGGGTGGGGATGGGACGATGTTGGGAGTTGCAAGATCACTTGTGAATTTCGACATTCCATTAATAGGCATTAACCAAGGCCGTTTTGGGTTTTTGGCAGATCTGAATACAAGCAACATGTTTGAATCTATCGATGAAATCTTTCAAGGTTCTTCTTATAAAGACAAAAGAATGTTGCTGCAGTCTAAAATTTTTAGAGGCTCAAAATGTATCCATGAATCATTAGCACTTAATGATGTTGTAGTAAGAAGTGGATCTCGCTTAATTGAATTAGAAGTTTCTATCAATGGCAGTTTTGTCCACAAGCAAAGATCAGACGGGCTTGTTGTGACAACACCAACAGGCACAACTGCTTACGCACTTTCAGCTGGCGGGCCCATTCTCCATCCGGAATTAGAGGCAATTTCTATCGTACCGATTAGCCCGCATACATTAAGTAATCGCCCAATTGCAGTGAGTAGTAAAAGTGCTATTGAAATTCATGTGGTGAGTATGGATGAATCTTATTTAAGTATTGATGGACAGCTTAAAGTACCGCTTGAGATTCATGATCGTGTCGAAATTATTCGCGCAGAAAAAATGATCACGTTTCTTCATCCAAAAGACTACTGTTATTTTGAGATGCTTAGAAAAAAATTAAACTGGGGTTAATAAAGCACTATGTTACTTAATCTCTCTATCCTTGATTTTGTCATTGTCGATAAAATGAGCTTAGATTTTAAATCTGGTTTTTCAGCATTAACTGGCGAAACGGGTGCTGGAAAGTCCATTCTTATTGATGCTTTGTCTTTAGCTTTGGGTCAAAGAAACGAAGGCGGAGTAGTCAGGCTTCATCAAGATAAAGCTGATATCAGTGCTATCTTTGATATTAAGCACAATCAAGAAGTGATCGACTGGTTAAAAGAAAATGAATTGGAATCTGATGACGCTGAACTTATTTTAAGAAGAGTCATTCATGCTGATGGCAAATCAAGAGCTTTTATTAATGGCAAGGTAGCCACGCTCCAGCAATTAAAAGAATTAGGCGAGTCCCTCGTTGATATTTACAGTCAAAACTCTCACCACTCACTTTTAAAATTAAGTGCACAGAGACAAATTTTAGATAACTTTGGTGGTCACTCAGATCTTGCAGCCACAACTTATCAACTTTATCAATCATGGCACAAGCTTCATGTGCAAAAAATTGAGTATGAAAAAAACGCGCTAATCTATAGCGACGAACTTGCAGAGTTAAGAGATAAATTACGAGAATTAAAACAATTTTCATTCACGTTGAGTGACTGGGAAACTCTGCAACAAGATCATGCCATGATGTCTCATGGTAATGAGCTCATTGAGGATGTTAATCTTTGTATTGAGCTTTTAGAAAAAGATGAAACGGCGATTTCTGGCAGGCTTCATTTAGTCCAGCAGAAAATTTCTCATGCGCTTAGTATTGATGAGAAATTAAAAGAATCTTCGGATCTCATCGATTCTATTAATATTCAAATAGAAGAATTGCTTCGTTCACTCAATAGATATTTACAAAAAGTCGATTTAGATCCAGAAAGGCTTAAAGATATTGAAGCGCGGATTCAAGCGATTCATAATTTTGGCAGGAAGCATCGTATTAAGCCTGAAGATTTTGAGTCAACCTTACTCGCTTGGCAAGCTCGCATGGACGAACTCGAGTCTTTTGAATCAGATGACGGTATTGATGCCAAAGAAAAATTAGCCCTCGAAGCTTTTAATATCAGTGCGCAATTATTAAGTAAGGCGCGAAAGACTGCATCAGAAATATTAAGTCAGAATATTACTGCGGCTATGCAAAAGTTATCTTTTAGCCATGGAAGTTTTGAAGTTAAGCTCACACCTCAAGACCCAACAGCGCATGGATTAGAACAAATTGAATTTTTGGTAGCATCTCATTTGGGTGCAGAACCGAGACCTATTCATAAAGCCGCATCAGGCGGCGAGCTTTCCCGTCTAAGCCTCGCGATTCGTGTTGCATCCATTTCTAAAGCGAATGTGCCCTGTATGATTTTTGATGAAGTAGATGTAGGTATTGGAGGAAGTGTAGCGGAAATTGTAGGTAAGCTTTTAAAAGAACTAGGACATCACGATCAAAGACAAGTTTTAGTGATCACGCATTTGGCGCAAGTAGCATCATTAGCTATTCATCATTACAAAGTGTCTAAGACTCAGGAAAATAATCAGACACTCAGCCACATTCATTTGATGGATGACAAGATGCGCATCGATGAAATTGCGCGTATGTTAGGTGGTGTATCGATCACGGATACGACAAGGGCGCACGCGAAGGAAATGTTGCAAGTTTAGACTTTATTAGGGCAGGGGTTTCTATTACATTCAGCATAAATATAGAGCGAATGTTCTTGGATAGTAAATCCTTTTTTCGTTGCAATCATTTTCTGTCTCTTTTCAATCTCATCATCACAAAATTCTTCTACATGACCACATTGCATGCATACTAGATGATCATGGTGTTGTGAGTCGCTTAATTCAAAAACAGCTTTATCACTTTCAAAATGGTGACGAATTAAAAGACCAGCCTGTTCAAATTGAGTCAGCACACGATAAATCGTTGCAAGACCGACGTCTTCACCAGATTTAATTAAAAGTTTATACACGTCTTCGGCGGAAAGATGTTTCGCATCGCTGTGCTCAAAAAGACTTAAGATTTTAAGTCTGGGAAGCGTTGCTTTAAGCCCTGATTTTTTTAAATCTTTATGATCTTGTCCCATTGAAACACCTTAAAATTTGCTTTAGGAAGCATTTTGAATACTGTCTAGCATGTTATATTAATACGCATTATGTTTAAAGTTATAAAAATGCGTATATTTCTTCTCGTTTTAAGTCTTTTAGTCACCGCTTGCTCTCCTTCATTACCCTCTATCAAGCCTTACAAAATGCCTATTCAACAGGGTAATTTAGTGACTTCAAAAATGATGATGCAATTAAAGCCTGGCATGACAAAAACCCAAGTGCGATTTGTGATGGGAACACCCCTTATTACAGACAGCTTCCATAAAGATCAATGGGATTATTTTTACCAAATGGAAAAAGACGGTGCAATCATCGAGAAAAGAAGAGTTATTTTGATGTTTGAAAAAGATTTGTTGGCTAAAGTAAAAGGCGATGTGATTCCTGCTAATGTAAATGCAAATAAAAATGAAGATCGACAGGAGATAGTGCCTATTAAGAATAATGAGCCTAATCAAAATCCAGCGCAAAAAGAAAAGAGCATGCTCGATCGATTAAAGTTTTGGGAAGATGATGACAAGCCCATTGAAAAAGTTATGCCGCCTAAGAAAGACGTGCCTGTTGAAGACAGAAGAATTGTGACTCCTAAAAAAGATATACCAGAGCCAGTTAAAGTTCCAGAGCCAGAGATGAAAAAACCTGTCACGGAAGTCGCTCCAGCAGACATTAAAAAAGAGCCTGCAGTTGCAAAACCAGAGGCTGCAAAGGCTGAAAATACGAAGCCATTGCCAGCTGAGACTGATCCAAATTATTTTGATTTGATGCTAGAAAAAATAGGATTCTAATTGTATGAGTAAAATAAATATTCTTATCGTGGGTGCCTCAGGCCGCATGGGCCAGAGTCTTATTCAAGAAATTACTAATGATAAAGACTTAGCTCTTGTAGCGGCTATTGATCATAAGTCGAGTGATAAATTAGGACGTGATGCAGGCGAGGCTATCGGCATTTCAACAGGCATTAAAATTGACTATGACATCACAAAAGTAATTTCATCTGCTGATGTTCTTATCGATTTCACAAGACCCGAAGCAAGCCTTGAGTATTTGAAATTATGCGAAGCGCATCAAGTGAAATATGTCATTGGTACAACAGGATTTTCAGATCAAGAAAAAAAATTGATTGTCGATGCTTCAAAAACGATACCTATTGTTTTTGCGCCCAATATGAGTGTAGGGGTTAATTTACTGATTTCGCTTGTTGAAAAAGCAACGCAATTACTCAAAGACGATTTTGATATTGAAATTATTGAAGCGCATCACCGACATAAGATTGACGCTCCATCAGGTACGGCTTTAAGGCTCGGTGAAGCTGTTGCAAAAGCTAGCGGCAGGGACCTTAAAAAAGAAGCGCAGTATGAACGTTTTGGCAATACTGGCGAGCGTAAACAAACCACAATTGGCTTTTCAACAATTCGCGGTGGCGATATTGTAGGCGACCATACAGTTTTATATGCAGGCACCGGTGAGCGAGTTGAATTGACTCATAAAGCTTCAAGCCGAGCCACTTTTGCTAAGGGCGCATTAAAGGCAGCTAAATTTTTATCACACCAAAAATCAGGTCTTTTTGATATGCAGAAGGTCTTGGGACTTTCTGACAATTAAACCATTTATCAAGGTTTAGTGCGTTGAATTAAGGCGCTAAATCGACTATAATATCTACGATATTTGAAACGGGAGCTGCTAAAAACTTCTCCCGTTTTGTATATCCAGTACCCAACCCTTGAATTCGCAAATACTGGAGAGTCATTTTGTCGCGAAATATGTCGGCAGTGTTAGTGCTTGCAGACGGAACTAAGTTTCGAGGCATTTCAATTGGGGCTCCAGGTAAAACCACAGGTGAAGTTGTTTTTAATACTTCGATGACTGGTTATCAAGAAATTCTGACCGACCCTTCTTATACAAAACAAATAGTCACACTCACTTACCCTCATATTGGTAATGTTGGTGTTAATAAAGCAGATGTCGAATCTGACAAAGTCTATGCCAGTGGTTTAATCATTCGTGATTTAGCGATGACTGATAGTAATTTTAGAAGTGAACAAACCCTTTCCAAATACTTAAAAGAAAATCATATTGTTGCGATCGCAAATATTGATACTAGAAAACTCACAAGACATTTAAGAGAACATGGCTCACAAGCAGGTTGCATTATTGCTGAGTCAGAAGACGATAAAAAAGCGCACCAAGAAGCAAAAACCTTTCCAGGACTTTCTGGCATGGATTTGGCTAAGGTTGTGAGCTGCAAAAAGGCTTATACATTTAATCAAGGCGAGTGGTCATTGTCTGAAGGTTATAGCAATCACCTTGAATCAGATCATCATGTTGTTGCATTTGATTATGGCATTAAGAAAAATATTTTAAGAATGTTGGTTTCAAGGCGATGTAAAGTCACTATTGTGCCTGCTAAAACTTCTTATGAAGAAGTGGTTCGCCTAAAACCTGATGGTGTATTTTTATCGAATGGGCCAGGAGATCCTGAGCCATGTGATTATGCTATTAAAGCGATTAAACAATTAGTGGATGATGGTTACCCAACCTTTGGTATATGTTTAGGCCATCAACTTTTAGCTTTAGCGAGTGGCGCTAAAACATCCAAAATGAAATTTGGACATCATGGCGCTAATCATCCTGTTCAAGATTTAAAAACAAAACGCGTATTTATTACCAGTCAAAATCATGGCTTCACCGTAGACCAAACTTCACTTCCTAAAAATTTAGTAGCTACACATCAATCTCTTTTTGATGGCAGCTTACAAGGGATTGAAAGATCAGATCAGCCCGCATTTAGTTTTCAGGGGCATCCTGAAGCGAGCCCAGGTCCATCTGAAATGAGTTACTTGTTTGATCACTTTATTAATCTTATTGAAAAAAAGAAAAAAGGCTATGCCGAAGCGTAAAGATATTAAGTCCATACTTATTATTGGGGCTGGCCCAATTGTCATAGGTCAAGCATGTGAGTTTGATTATTCCGGCGCGCAGGCATGTAAAGCGCTTCGTGAAGAAGGATATCGTGTCATTCTCGTGAATTCTAATCCGGCAACTATCATGACAGATCCTGAGATGGCGGATGCGACTTATATCGAGCCGATCACATGGCAGATTGTCGAAAAAATTATTGCCAAAGAAAAGCCAGATGCACTCCTTCCCACCATGGGTGGCCAAACGGCACTTAATTGCGCACTCGATTTAGATAAGTACGGCGTTTTAAAAAAATATAAAGTCGAATTAATTGGCGCTTCAAAAGAGGCGATCGATAAAGCTGAAGACAGACAAAAATTTAAAGAAGCCATGAATAAAATTGGCTTAGGATCTGCTAAATCAGCGATTGCACACAGTTTAGAAGAAGCTATTCAAGTTCAAGCAGGTATCGGTTATCCAGCAATTATTCGCCCATCATTTACGATGGGAGGCAGTGGCGGGGGGATTGCATACAATCGTGAAGAATTTATTGAGATATGTGAAAGAGGGCTCGAAGCATCACCTACAAAAGAACTTCTGATAGAAGAGTCTTTGCTTGGCTGGAAAGAATATGAAATGGAAGTGGTTCGCGACTCCAAAGATAACTGCATTATTATTTGTTCCATTGAAAATCTAGACCCGATGGGAGTGCATACAGGTGATTCTATTACCGTAGCTCCTGCACAAACACTCACAGATAAAGAATATCAAATCATGCGTAATGCATCGATTGCAGTCCTTCGAGAAATTGGTGTGGATACAGGTGGGTCGAATGTGCAATTCGCAATCAATCCAAAAGATGGCCGTATGATTGTCATTGAAATGAATCCTCGCGTATCTCGTTCGTCAGCTTTAGCCTCTAAAGCTACTGGATTTCCTATCGCTAAAATTGCAGCAAAATTAGCAGTCGGTTTTACATTGGATGAATTGAAAAATGAAATTACAGGTGGTGCAACACCTGCATCATTTGAGCCAAGTATTGATTACGTAGTCACCAAAGTCCCAAGATTTGCATTTGAGAAATTCCCACAAGCGGATTCAAGGCTCACGACACAAATGAAATCCGTAGGGGAAGTTATGGCCATTGGACGTACTTTCCAAGAATCTTTTCAAAAAGCACTACGAGGCCTCGAAATTGGTGTAGATGGACTAGATGAAAAAACGACTGATCAGGATCTCATTATTAAAGAGATGAGAGAGCCTGGACCGGAGCGTATTTGGTATGTTGGCGACGCCTTTAGATTAGGCATGTCGATAGAAGATGTATTTGAACATTCCAATATTGATCCGTGGTTTCTCTATCAAATTAAAAATATTATTGATCTTGAAAAAGATTTATTAGGCAGTTCTCTTAAAGATTTATCCAAAGAAAATTTATTTCATCTAAAACAAAAAGGTTTTTCTGATCGAAGACTTGCAACGCTTCTAAAAGTTAAACAAGAAGATATTAGACATTACCGTCATAAGTATGATGTGCGACCCGTATATAAACGTGTAGACACATGTGCTGCAGAATTTTCAACAAATACTGCGTATATGTATTCAACATACGAAGAAGAATGCGAAGCAAAACCCACAGATAGAAAAAAAATTATTGTTTTAGGTGGCGGACCTAACCGTATTGGGCAGGGTATTGAGTTTGATTACTGTTGTGTCCATGCAGCTTTAGCATTACGTGAGGATGGTTACGAAACCATCATGGTGAACTGTAATCCTGAAACAGTATCAACGGATTACGATACGTCAGACCGACTTTATTTTGAGCCCGTGACACTTGAAGATGTTTTAGAAATTGTTGCTATTGAAAAACCACTTGGCGTCATTGTTCAGTATGGCGGACAAACACCTTTGAAATTAGCTAAAGATTTAGAAAGTGCAGGTGTCCCAATTATTGGGACTACGCCGGATGCTATTGATATGGCAGAGGACCGTGAGCGCTTCCAAAAAATGCTAAATTCGATTGGACTCAAACAACCACCTAATCGCACAGCGAGAACGCCCGAAGATGCCATTCGTTTAGCAGAAGAAATTGGTTATCCACTTGTTGTAAGACCTAGTTATGTTCTGGGCGGTCGTGCAATGGAGATCGTGCATGAACAAGCCCAGCTTGAACGTTACATGAGAGAGGCTGTAAAAGTGTCTCATGACTCACCTGTACTCCTTGACCGCTTTTTAAACGATGCGCTTGAAGTGGATGTGGATGCATTATCAGATGGTACAGATGTGATTATCGGTGGCATTATGGAACATATTGAACAAGCTGGTGTTCACTCAGGTGACTCAGCATGCTCCCTTCCTCCTTATAGCTTATCTAAAAAAATTCAAGATCAATTAAGAAAGCAAACAGTTGAGATGGCAAAAGCACTCAACGTTGTAGGTCTTATGAATGTTCAATTCGCGATTCAAGGTGAGGTGATTTACGTTTTAGAAGTAAATCCGAGAGCCTCTCGAACTGTTCCTTTCGTTTCTAAAGCATGCGGATTACAATTAGCTAAAATTGCTGCCCGCGCAATGATAGGTTCGAGTCTTAAGTCACAAAAAGTTACAAAAGAAATTGTGCCTAAATTTTTCTCCGTGAAAGAAGCTGTCTTTCCATTTATTAAGTTTCCAGGCGTTGATACAATTTTAGGGCCTGAGATGAAATCAACGGGCGAAGTCATGGGGCTAGGTAAAACATTTGCGGAAGCATTTATTAAATCTCAACTCGGCTCATCAACAAAATTACCAAAAGATGGAAAAGCATTTATCAGTGTGCGTCGTGAAGACCACCATAAAGTGGTTGAGATTGCAAAATCATTAGATACATTAGGTTTTCAAATTGTTGCCACTAAAGGAACCGCAAAAGCTTTAATGGATGCAGGGCTTAATGTTGAGCCAGTCAATAAAGTCGCAGAGGGAAGACCTCATATTGTGGATATGATTAAGAATAATGAAATTTCTTTTATTGTGAATGTGACGGAAGATAAGCGTGCTATTTCAGACTCTTATGAAATTCGAAGATATGCTTTACAAAATAAAGTGACTTATTACACGACGATTGCAGGCGCTAAAGCCGCTTGTATTGGCATGAACTTCGTGGAAGAAATTACAGTCAACTCTATCCAAAGCTTGCATAAAGAACTCACTTAAAATACACTCAATTTTTATAAACCACACTCCATTCAAAGAGCGTGGTTTTTGTTTTAATAGGAATGAATATGCTTAAACAAATACCCATGACAATTAAAGGCGCTGAGCAGCTTAAAGAAGAGCTTCAGCGCTTAAAAAGTGTTGATCGCCCTAATATCATCCAGGCAATCTCAGAGGCAAGAGCGCAAGGCGACTTGTCTGAGAATGCGGAATATGAATCTGCGAAAGAGCGTCAAAGTTTTATTGAAGGTCGCATAGCAGAAATTGAAGCTAAACTTTCCACTGCTATGGTGATTGATCCTTCTTCGATTGTAGGCGAGAGTGAATGTGTGTTTGGATCCACAGTTGAAGTGCAAGATCTAGATACAGAAGATATCTTTACGTACCAAATTGTGGGCGATGATGAGGCTGATATTAAGCAGAAAAAGATTTCAATCAACTCACCGATTGCAAAAGCATTTATTGGTAAGGCTATTGGCGACGTAGCTGAAGTCAATACACCGGGGGGTGCTAAATCCTACGAGATATTAGATATCAAGTATGTGTAAATTAAATTCATTTTTGTATTAAACTAAAAACATCATGAAACAATGGTTAGAAAATTTAGCGCTGATTGCCGCAACCTTTTGGATAGGTGGGTTGTGGGTTGTGGGTATTGTGGCTTATGAATTATTTAAGCTGATTCCTGAGGCGCAACTTGCAGGTAATATTGCGGGCCAGCTTTTTAAGATGATGGCGTATGTGGGTATGGCAACGAGTATTTTTTTATTAATTCAGCGCGTTTATCAGTTTGGCACGAATGCATTAAAGCAAAGTTTTTTCTGGTTGGTTGTACTGATGCTCGTTTTAATTCTTATCAGTCATTTAGGTATTAATCCCCTTTTAGAAAAATTCAAATTAGATGCGATGCCGAAAGATGTGATGGAGAGCGTATTTGCTGATCGATTTACAACGTGGCATGGCGTATCAAGTATTGCGTATTTGCTTGAGTGTTTCTTGGGCGTTTTTGCGATTTTAAAAATTAGATAATTATTTGGGTATAACGATCTTAGGCTCGGATGCCTGGCGATAAACAATAATTTGCAAGCCAATATGATGTACGGCGGTTGCCTTAAGTGCCTCACATATTTCACTTAACATGGATTCACGAACCGATCTATCATCATTTTGAATTTTAATTTTAATCAACTCATGTGCGTTAAGATTAAGCTCAATTTCCTTAATGACTGATGCTGATAAACCCTTATTCCCAATTCTAACTACTGGATTTAATGTGTGCGCTAAGCTTCGAAGGTATGCAATGGCTTTTGAATTCAAGGTAGAAAACTTCTTAAGATCTAAAAGAATCGATTTTAACAGATGAAAAGAACAAGAACTAGCAAGGCTTGGATGCAAGAGCATGTAAATGATGCCTTCGTTAAACAAGCCCAGAAGGATGGCTTTCGATCTCGAGCTGCTTACAAGCTTATGGAGATCCATGAGAAATATAAGCTCATCAAGCCTGGTATGAATGTCGTCGATTTGGGTTCAACTCCTGGAAGTTGGTCTCAGGTCGTGGCAAAACTGCTTCAAGGTAAAGGCCACATTATCGCTATGGATTTACTGCCTATGGATCCTATTCCTAGGGTCGATTTTATTCAGGGAGATTTTAGAGAAGAAACCTCATTAAGAGAGCTTGAAGCCTACTTAAATAATTCGGCGATAGATCTTGTAATTTCGGATATGGCCCCCAATATTACAGGGATAAAGACAGTTGATCAGCCAGGTGTTATGCATCTTACTGAGCTTGCTTTAGATTTTTCTTTGCAATGGTTGAAACCAGGTGGCCATTTTCTAGTCAAAACCTTTATTGGCGCTGATTTTGATGAGCTGGTGAAAAAGATGCGTCCTGAGTTCGAAAAAGTTATCACAGTTAAGCCTAAAGCTTCACGTGATCGAAGTAGTGAGGTTTATTTGCTAGGCTTTGCAAAAGCTTAAAAAGTCATAATGTAGTCACGCAATTAGGTTTAAAATTAAATGATTAAAACAGATGATACGAGGTCATCCATCAATTGAATAACAACACACTAAAAAGCATTGCCATCTGGGTTGCGATAGCACTCATTCTCATGACGATTTTTAATCAGTTCTCAGGGTCTTCGAAAACTGATACACCACTTGTCTACTCTCAATTTATGCAGCAGGTTAAAGAAGGCAGGATTGCCAAAGTTGAGATTGATAACCATAGAATCAAAGGCACAACGAGTGAGGGTAAGAAATTTAATACCTATGCTCCCACTGATCCTTGGTTGGTGTCCGACCTTCTAAAAAATAATGTCATTGTGGAAGCTAAGCCTGAAGAACAGCAATCAGTCCTTATGAGTATTTTCATTTCTTGGTTTCCGATGATTCTTCTAGTGGGCGTTTGGATTTTCTTTATGCGTCAGATGCAAGGTGGCTCCAAAGGTGGCGGCCCATTTTCATTTGGCAAGAGTAAGGCTAGACAACTTGATCAAACGAACAATCAAACAACATTTGCTGACGTAGCGGGCTGTGATGAAGCAAAAGAAGAAGTAACAGAAATTGTTGAATTCCTAAAAGATCCAAGCAAGTTTCATAAATTAGGTGGCCGCATACCAAGAGGCGTTCTCATGGTGGGACCTCCAGGCACAGGTAAGACATTACTAGCGCGTGCAATTGCGGGTGAAGCTAAGGTACCTTTCTTTACGATTTCAGGATCTGACTTCGTAGAAATGTTTGTAGGTGTAGGTGCTGCTCGTGTAAGAGATATGTTTGAACAATCTAAAAAGAGTGCGCCATGTATTATTTTTATTGATGAAATTGATGCGGTAGGTCGTCATCGAGGTCAAGGTTCAGGCGGTGGTAATGATGAGCGCGAACAAACACTCAATCAGCTTTTAGTTGAGCTCGATGGCTTCGAACCTAACTCGGGCGTGATAGTCATTGCGGCAACCAATCGTGCAGATGTCCTCGATAAAGCTTTATTACGTCCAGGACGTTTTGATCGACAAGTGATGGTATCTCTTCCTGACATTAAAGGTCGCGAAGAAATTCTTTTAGTTCACATGAGAAAAATTCCAGCAGATCCTGATGTGAAAGCAAGCATCATTGCCAGAGGTACGCCAGGCTTTTCAGGCGCTGACTTAGCCAACCTTGTAAATGAATCAGCATTGTTTGCCGCTCGAAGAAATAAACGCACCGTCGATATGCAAGATTTTGAAGATGCTAAAGATAAAATCTTTATGGGGCCTGAAAGAAAATCACTCGTGATGAGAGAAGAAGAGCGAATGAATACAGCATTCCATGAATCAGGTCATGCAGTGGTTGCAAAATTATTACCTCACGCAGACCCTGTGCATAAAGTGACAATTATGCCTCGTGGCTGGGCGCTCGGTCTTACATGGCAGCTGCCAGAGTTTGATCGTATTAGTAATTACAAAAATAAGATGCTAGAAGAAATCTCGATTCTCTTTGGCGGACGTATTGCAGAAGAAGTTTTCATGAAGCAAATGTCGACAGGCGCATCGAACGACTTTGAGCGCGCAACGAAATTGGCGCGTGATATGGTAACGCGTTACGGTATGTCAGATAAGTTAGGTACGATGGTCTACGTAGGACAAGATCAGGACTCTTTCTTTGGTTCGATGTCTTCGAAAACAATTTCTGAAGCAACTCAACAAAAAGTCGACGCTGAGATTCGCCGTATTCTTGACGAGCAATATAGTGTGGCTAGAAAGTTGATTGAAAAAAATCGTCGCAAAGTCGAGGCGATGGCAAAAGCTTTACTTGAATATGAAACGATTGATGCAGATCAGATCAATGACATCATGGCAGGGAAAAAAGCGAGACCACCAAAACCTAAACAAACGCCTAATCCTCCGAAGATCGATAAAGGATCTTCAGGTTCAAAGGTAGCGGTAGCTCCTCAGCCGAGCGCCAAGGGCTAAATGAAATCAAGGCTAGTTTATCTAGCCTTTGTTTTTTTCAATGCTTCAATTAAATAAACATTCCTTTGATTTAAAGCGCCCACTTCTAATGGGAATTTTAAATATCACACCCGATTCATTTTCTGATGGCGGAATGTTTTTAGATTTTAATGCAGCTTTAAAGCGCGCTGAAAAAATGATCGAAGAGGGTGTTGATATCATTGATATTGGTGGAGAATCGACGCGGCCCGGATCTGATGCTGTCAGTCCAGATGAAGAATTAAAGCGCATTACACCTATTATTGAGGCGATAAAAAGAATCTCTGATATTGCCATCTCGGTTGACACTTATAAACCCGAAGTTATGAAAGAAGTCATTGATATGGATGTTGCGATGATCAATGATATTTTTGCTCTGCAAAAACCAAATGCTATCGATACAATAAAAAAATCAAATGTGGGCATCTGTTTAATGCACATGCAAGGCACGCCTAAGACAATGCAACTTAATCCTATTTATAAAAATGTGGTGAATGAAGTGAAGTCATTTTTAGAAGAGCGCGTGAATCTTCTTACAAATGAAGGTATCGATAAATCGCGTGTTATCCTAGATCCAGGCTTTGGCTTCGGAAAAACATTCGAACATAACATAGACCTTCTACAAAAAATTGAATCGTTTCAATCGCTAAATTTACCCATGCTGGTAGGAGTTTCTAGGAAATCATTCATTAGAAAAATCTTGAACGGTGATCATGACGATCATCTATCAGGAAGCATTTCAGCAGCTATCTTTTCTATATTAAAAGGGGCTAAAATATTACGAGTTCACGATGTAAAAGAAACCCAAAGCGCTTTAAAGATTATTCATGTATTTCAGAGCACGGCTTAAATATGACAAGACATTATTTTGGAACGGACGGTATTCGAGGTGTTGTGGGTCAAGATCCCATCACACCTGACTTTTTTATTCGTCTAGGCTTTGCGATCGGATCTATCTTGGTTAAAAATAATCGAGATGAAAAAATCAAACATCCAAGTGTCGTCATTGGCAAAGATACAAGAGTGTCAGGCTATATGTTGGAGTCAGCGCTCGAGTCAGGATTTATTGCAGCAGGTGTCGATGTATATTTAACGGGCCCCATGCCAACGCCAGCGATTGCTTATCTAACAAAAGCATTAAGATCGCAAGCAGGCATTGTGATTTCTGCGTCACATAACCCATTCCCTGATAACGGTATTAAAATATTTTCTGAGGCTGGAGAAAAATTACCTGATTCGTTTGAAGCGGAAGTTGAATTGGCCTTGAATGAATCTATTAAAACTGTATTGCCTCACGAGTTAGGAAAAGCAAAGCGCGTCGATGATGCTGAAGGTCGTTATGTCGAGTTTTGTAAGAGCACATTCCCAGAAAAGCTAAATCTTCGAGGTCTTAAAATTGTATTAGATTGCGCGCATGGTGCTACTTATCATGTCGCCCCAAAAATATTCTCTGAATTAGGTGCTGAAGTTATCACTGTTGGTAATGAGCCTAACGGGTTTAATATTAATCTAGATGTTGGCTCTACACATCCCAAAACGATTAAAGAAGCTACCTTAAAACATAAAGCAGACTTAGGTATTGCTTTTGATGGTGATGGTGATCGCGTGGTGATGATAGATCATTTAGGCCATATTGTTGACGGCGATCAACTTCTTTTAGTGATCGCAAAAGCCCTAAAAGCAAAAAATCAATTAAAAGGTGGCGTGGTTGGAACATTAATGACTAATATGGCAATTGAAAAAGCCTTTCAGGATCTAGGCGTTGAATTTATTAGAACACATGTAGGTGATCGTTATGTTTTAGAAGCGCTTCTTGAAAAAGGTTGGTCGATTGGTGGTGAAAACTCAGGCCACATACTGACCCTTGATCAGCATTCAACAGGAGATGCCATCATCGCATCTCTTCAAGTTTTAAAATCATTACGGCTTCTTAATCAATCGCTTCATGATGCCACTAAAGATTCGCCACTTTATCCTCAAGTGTTAATCAATGTTGAAACCCATAAAAAAATTGACCTAGAAAAAAATAAATCAATTCAGGATGCTGTGAGAAGTGTGGAGGAGAAACTAAACAATAAAGGTCGTGTGCTCTTGAGGCCTTCAGGCACTGAACCTAAGATTCGTGTCATGGTCGAGGGTCAAGACATTGAGGAAGTTAAAAGTTACGCTAAGCTTATTGCAGAAAAAGTCAAAGAAGCTGCTTAACTCATTCCAAACAGTTTGAAATAGCCAATCATAAATAAAGGAATTTGAAGTCCGAAGTTAATCAGGATGGCGCGATCTTTATTGACATAGCCTGTGAACGTCCAGCCTAAAACACCTAGGCTGTGAGAAAAAATATTGTAGGGGTAGAGATTCAGATTGGTAAGAAGAAGTCCTAGTAGAATAAAAAAAGTGGCAAACCACTTTAAATTTTTTTTAAGAAATTTTTTTGTAGCTTTAAGCAATTTAAAAAATCTTAACCGAACTTTCCTGTAATGTAATCTTCAGTTTCTTTTTTACCCGGGTTCGTGAAGATCTTATCCGTGGCATCGAATTCAATCATTTCACCGAGGTACATATAGGCTGTGTAATCAGAAATACGCGCAGCTTGTTGCATATTATGTGTCACGATTAAAATGGAAAGCTTATTTTTTAAGCCTGACATAAGCTCCTCAATATTAACCGTCGCAATGGGATCGAGAGCTGATGTAGGCTCATCGAATAACATAATCTCTGGATCTGTCGCTAGGGCGCGCGCAATACATAGACGCTGCTGTTGGCCACCCGATAAATTAAAAGCTAAATCCTGTAATCGATCTTTAACTTCATTCCAAAGTGAAGCACCTTTTAATGCCTCCTCAACTTTGTCATCCACCGCTGATTTTGATCTTTCTCCACGCACTCTTAAGCCGTAAGCGACATTCTCATAAATAGACTTTGGAAATGGATTAGGTTTTTGAAACACCATACTGATGCGCATACGCACTTCAATAGGATCAACACCTTTAGCAAGTACATTTGTATTGTCTGGGTGAAGAAGAATTTGTCCCTCATAGCGATTACCAGGATATAAATCGTGCATGCGATTAAAGCAGCGTAAGAATGTAGATTTGCCGCAACCTGAAGGGCCGATAAGCGCTGTAATTTTATTCTCATAAACAGGAAGGCTTACATCTTTGAGTGCCTTGGTGCCATCTGCATAGAAAAAGTTAAGATTCTTTGCTTCAGCTTTGATGTTTAATTTATTTTGTGCCATTTTTTTTCCTGTAGATAAAATTTACCATTTAATATTTTTACGAATACGATAGCGGAGCCAAATTGCCGTTCCGTTCATCACAAGTGTGAGGATGATAATTACAGCACCAGCTGCTGCTGCATTAATATGGAATGCATGCTCAGGTCTCGAGAGCCAGCTAAACATTTGAATTGGCAGTACCGTGAATCCTGATTGAAGCCATTCAAAAGAAATAAAAGGAGCTACGCTCGTTAAAGGGGCTGGCGGGAGAAATGCAATAAAGGTTAAAGCACCTACGGTAATGATTGGTGCCGTTTCACCTAAGGCTCTTGCCATGCCAATAATAATCCCTGTGAGGATGCCACCAAACGAATATTGAATCACATGATGTAAAACGACCTGCCATTTTGTGGCTCCCACAGCGTATGCCGCCTCACGGATAGCAACAGGAATCGATCGGATAGCTTCTCGTGTAGATACAATCACAATCGGCAACATTAAAAGACCCAGTGTGAGTCCAGCTGTAACAATTGTTTGGCCAAGATGGAATGTGTATACAAATAATCCAAGTGCTAATAAGCCATAAATGATTGAGGGGACACCTGCAAGATTGGTGACATTGATTTCAACGATATCGGTGAACCAATTCTTAGGCGCGTATTCTTCTAAATACACTCCAGCTGCCACCCCCATAGGCACTGCGGTGACAAAGGTCACTAACATAATAAGGGATGAACCCACCCATGCCGATAAGATACCTGCATTTGCTGCTCGTCTTGAGGGGAAGTCGGTAAAGAATTGATAATTTAATTTAGGATAACCATCCATCACAAGATCTACAAACAGAATAAGCAATGTGAGGAGTGCGAACGTGATGGTCAATAAACCAATAGATGAAAAAATAAAGTCGTTTCGTTTATGCGAGCGAATCATGGCACGCACTTCTTCGAGTGTTTTGGGCTTGATTAAGCTATGTTCTGCATCCACTTTACTTTGCTCCATGAATTAATACCTCTCCGCAAATCGTTTTCTTGCCATGTGACCTAAAATGTTAAACACAAAGGTAATCACGAATAACACCATACCGGCTGCAAAAATACTTTGATAGCCTATACTTCCATGCGGTAAGTCCCCCATCGCTACCTGCACAATATACGCTGTGATTGTGGCAGCTCCTTCTAATGGGTTGAATGTAAAAGTAGGTTGCTGGCCTGCTGCGATTGCAACGACCATCGTTTCACCCACTGCGCGGCTGATACCTAGAATGTAGGCAGCAATAATGCCAGATGTTGCGGCAGGGGTTACGACACGAATAGCCGTTTGAAATTTAGTAGCCCCCATCGCGTAAGAGCCTTCGCGCATATTCATAGGTACCGCTCTCATAGCGTCCTCAGCCACCGATGCAATATAGGGAATAATCATGACCCCCATGACGATGCCGGGCCCTAGCATGTTAAATGTAGGTAATTCAGGATTTAATTTTTGGAGTAAGGGTGTTACAAAAAGAAGGGCGAAGTAACCAAACACCACTGTAGGGACGCCTACAAGAAGTTCTAAGACAGGTTTCACAGTCTCGCGTGTTTTGTGGGATGCAAATTCAGAAAGGTAGATGGCGGCAACTGTTCCAATCGGAATCGCGATACTGAGAGCCACAAAAGATGTAGTGAGTGTCCCTGATATAAGGGGAAGAATGCCGTAGTGCGCATCTTCAAAAAGCGGGCTCCATTGCCTACTCGTTAAGAATTCGATAATACTGACCTCTTTAAAAAATCCTGAGGCTTCAGTCACTAAAATATAAACAATGCCTATCGTAATAAAGGTAGCAGCAAGCGCTGCAAACATCAGAATAATTTCGATGACGCGCTCAACAAAGTTTCGCTTAATATTTTTAGCGAGTCTTTTACTAATCGGCGGGTCTTTTAATTGAGTGGTTGTCAATTTATTTTTTTCTATGATTGAGTTACTTAAAAATGATTGTATCGTTTCAAAGTTAAAAAAGGCGGTCTTTGTGCCGCCTTTTTTAATCGTTACTTACTTGCTTTAAAGGCCTTTCAGTGTTTAGTCTTTAATACGCTTGATAAGGTCTTCAATTTTTAAACCTACTTCAGCAGTTCCATTGAAGCCAGAACCAGCTTTTTTACCTTGCCAATGTTTATTAACAGCAGCATATTCAACGCTAGTAAGTGGAACGTATTTCACTTCTTTCACTAATTTAGGCGCATTAGCGATGTAGTATTCAACAAACGCTTTCACGTCTTTATCAAAAGCACCTTTAGTACCATTGACATAGATGAATAAAGGACGTGCTAATGGTTGGTATGTGCCATCCATAACAGTGGTTTCAGAAGGAAGTACAGCCTCAGTTTTACCTTTAGCGACAACTGCGACAGCGTTAAGCTTGTCTTTGTTCTCGAGGTAGTAAGCTAAACCAAAGTAACCTAAGCCACCTTTGTCACCTGATACACCTGTTACTAATACATTGTCATCTTCAGATGCTGTGTAATCTGAACGAGATTTCTTTGCTCTACCATTGATTGCTTCAGTAAAGTAGTCGAATGTACCTGAGTCAGCACCTGGGCCAAACAATTTCATAGGTTGGTTAGGCCAAGCTGGATTCACATCTTTCCAATTTTTAACAGAACTGCCTGAATCCCAAATCTTATTAAGTTCAGCCACTGTCATTGATTTTGCCCAGTCATTACCTTTGTTTGTCACTAAAGTTAAAGCGTCATAAGCAATAGGTAATTCGATATAAGTGATACCACTCTCAGCACACATATCCATTTCTTTTTTAGAAATAGGACGAGATGCATTAGAGATCATCGTTTCACCGCGACAGAATTTTTTAAAACCACCACCTGTACCTGAAACACCTACAGTCACTTTAGTGCCTGTTTTCTTTTGGAAGTCTTCAGCTACAGCTTCGGTAATTGGGTAAACAGTAGAAGAACCATCGATGGCGATTGTTTTATCTGCTGCATGAATGTTGTATGAAAATGCAAAGGTGGAAGCAACTAAAGCTGCTAAACCTAAGTTCTTGATTTTGTTAGACTTCATAAAAGCTCCTGGATTTGTTTTAAGTTAGTGAATCAGGGGCTAGTTTATGGATAAATTGTGACATATATATGACAGAAAATTAACTAGCTATTTAAATGTATAATGCGTTGTTTTAATAGATAAAAAGCCCATGGACGCAGAAACCCTTAATCAGATTCAACACCGACTCGATGGATTAAATGAACGCCATCAAGCGCTTAGGGGGTATCTTTGACTTTGACATCAAAAAGTCTCGTCTAGACGAGATTTCAAAGGAGCTTGAAGATCCGTCTATTTGGCATGATCAAGCCAGAAGCCAGATTCTAGGCAAAGAAAAGCGCGAGCTCGACTTTATCGTGAACGGTTTAAGTCACTTGGCAATGAGCCTAAAAGATCAGTGTGAGTTATTTGAATTGGCCCGTCATGAAAATGACGATGAGACACTTAAGGTGGTACTAGATGAAAGTCATTCACTCGAAAAGAGTGTGGAGGCGATGGAATTCCGTCGTATGTTCTCTCATCCCATGGATCCGAATAACTGCTTCATTAATTTTCAATCAGGCAGTGGTGGCACTGAAGCGCAGGATTGGGCAAACATGCTTCTTCGTATGTATATAAGGTATGGAGAACGAAAGGGATTTAAAGTAGAGGTGCTCGATATTTCAGATGGAGACATCGCCGGCATTAAAAGTGCGACATTAAAAATTTCTGGCGATTATGCATTTGGACATTTAAGAACTGAAACGGGTGTGCATCGTTTGGTCAGAAAGTCCCCTTTTGATTCGGGAAATCGCCGTCACACATCTTTTGCGAGCGTGCAAGTCTATCCTGAAGTGGATGACTCGATTGAAGTGGATATCAATCCAGCGGATTTAAGAATTGATACGTATAGAGCTTCGGGTGCGGGGGGGCAACATATTAATAAGACTGACTCAGCAGTTCGTATTACACATATACCAACGAATACAGTCGTGCAATGTCAGGACGATCGATCGCAGCATCGCAACAGGGCGGAAGCCATGAATATGTTGCGCGCACAACTTTATGCGTTAGAGTTAAATAAACGTAACGAAGAAAAGCAAGCATTAGAAGACGCTAAAACTGATATAGGTTGGGGACATCAGATTAGAAGTTATGTGCTCGATCAATCGCGTATCAAAGATTTGCGTACGAATGTTGAAGTAGGTAATACGCAAGGTGTCCTTGACGGCGACCTTGATCCATTTATTTGTGAAAGCTTAAAGCAGGGAGTATAAAAGTTGTCAGAAGAAAATCAACCGATAGAGCAAAATGAAAATCACGTCATATTAGAGCGTCGTGAAAAATTAAAAAAAATAAGAGAAGCGGGCATTGCATTTCCAAACGACTTCAAGCCTCAACATTTTGCAAAAACGATTCACGAAGAATTTGGTGCGTTAGAAAATGATACGCTCGAACCTAAAGCGCTTGAAGTGATTGTGGCTGGACGCATGATGCTAAAGCGTGTCATGGGGAAAGCAAGCTTCGCAACGCTCCAAGATGGATCGGCGCGCATTCAACTTTTTATCTCAAAAGAAAATATTAAGAGTGATAATGCCGAAACTATTTACGAAAATTTTAAGCACTGGGATTTAGGTGATATCTTAGGTGCGACTGGTGTTTTATTTAAAACTAAAACAGGTGAACTTTCTATTCGTGTAAATCATTTAAGATTACTCACAAAATCCATTCGGCCCTTGCCTGAAAAATTTCATGGGTTAGCTGATCAAGAAGTGAAGTATCGCCAACGTTATGTTGATCTCATCATGAGTGATGAAACAAAACAAACATTCTTAACTCGATCAAAAATTATGAGTGGCATCCGTGCGTTCATGGTGAAGCATTGTTTCAATGAAGTTGAAACACCGATGCTTCATCCGATTCCGGGGGGAGCTGCTGCGAAACCTTTTATCACACATCACAACGCGCTCGATATGCAGATGTATATGCGTATCGCACCAGAACTTTATTTAAAGAGATTAGTGGTGGGTGGATTTGATCGCGTGTTTGAAATTAATCGCAACTTTAGAAATGAAGGATTAAGTGTAAGACACAATCCAGAATTCACGATGATGGAATTTTATGCAGCCTATACCGATTATCATTGGTTGATGCAATTCACTGAAGATTGTATTCGTGATGCTGCGATGATTGCATTAGGTAAAACAACGATCGAATATCAAGGGCGTGAAATTAATTTCACAGATCCATTTGAGCGACTCACGATTGTGGACGCTATAAAAAAATATGCACCGCAATATACCGATACACAACTTAACGATGAAAAATTTTTACGTACAGAACTTTTAAAATATGATCACAAAGCTTTTGATCACGCAGGTCTCGGCTCATTGCAGTTAGCACTCTTCGAAGGTACAGCTGAATCGCAACTTTGGAATCCAACTTATATAATTGATTACCCAGTTGAAGTCTCACCACTCGCTCGCGCATCTGATAAAAATAAAGGCATCACTGAACGCTTTGAACTTTTTATTGCAGGACGAGAAATTGCAAATGGATTTTCTGAATTGAATGATGCAGAAGATCAAGCGCAACGTTTCCATCATCAGGCCAAAGCAAAAGAAGCAGGTGACCATGAAGCGATGTTCTATGACGCAGATTTTATTCGCGCACTTGAATACGGTATGCCACCGACGGGCGGGTGTGGCATTGGTATCGATCGTCTTGTGATGCTCCTCACTAACAGCCCTTCAATTCGTGATGTAATTTTATTTCCGCACATGCGTGCTGAAGTAAATCAATAAAAGAGATTGATATGTATCGTCATCCTGACATTGATCGAGATAAATTAACACCGAGACAAGCGCTCGATATTTTAATCGAGGGTAATCAGCGTTTTAAAAATAATGTACTCCGAGAGCATGACATGCTTCGTGTTCGAGATGAGAGTGTTGACAAGCAACACCCCTTCGCGTCTGTCTTAAGTTGCAGTGACTCGCGTACAACGGTCGAACTTATTTTCGATCAGAACTTAGGTGATATTTTTAGCGTGCGTCTAGCGGGTAACATTGCATCTATCAAAGCGATTGGTAGCTTAGAACTTTCTTGTAAATATTTAGGCTCTAAATTAGTGATCGTGATGGGACATTCAAACTGTGGCGCGATCAAGGCAGCATGCGATCATTACAAGGGTGGCAACATCGGTGAGATCATTGAACTCATCGACCCAGCTGTGAGCCAAGAAAAAACAATTACAGAACACCGCAATTCGACTAACGATTTATTTGTGGGTAAGGTTTGTTTCCACAATGTCGAGATTCAAATGGAGCGTATCTTAAAGAGAAGCTCACTTTTAACTGAGATGATTGATACAAAAGAAATTGGTTTGATTGGTGCTGTGTATAACCTTGCATCGGGTGAAGTGGAGTTTGATCACAATCACACCTATATTTAAGCATTGCTAGATAGTTTTTTTAATTTAAAATAAGCTATGAAAGCCCCTTCAAATAGGTGCTTAGTAGGCTTTAGTTGGAATCTTTGTTGTTTTTTTGCAACAAATCAAAAATATATTCAAAAAAACTACATGTAATATTTGTTTGTCACATAAGCGTCATATTCCCTCCGTAAAATTTAATCATGTCAAAAGCTATAAGTTTGACTAAATTCGAATTTAATAAACTTAAAGTAAAACTCAAGGGAGCAATAAATGAATTTCAATAAAAAATTAGCCGTCGCAGTATCAGGTGCGGTTTTGCTCATGGCAGGTCAAGTTGCCTTAGCAGACAGCGCTACAGATATCGTTGATGCTTTAGTAATGAAGGGCGTCTTAACGGAAGAAGAAGGCCGTTTGATTACTAAGGGCCATACCTCAAAGACAAATGTAACGCCAGTGCTGAAAGAAAAAGATAATAACTTTATTATCGAGAGCCCAAACGGAAATAATAGTATTAGCCTCACTGGACGGATCCATTTCGACTACAGAAACTACGACTACGAGCAAGGTAATTATACAAATGGCGGAACAGCAAGCTCAACAGGTGCCGATACCTTTGATATTAGACGCGGAAGACTGGGCGTGAAGTATAAGTTCGCAAAACACTACTCGGGTGAGATTGTGTTTAATACAGTTGGCGCTGTTGACGTTTTAGACGTTGCTTACATTGATATCGGTTGGTTTGAGAAGGCAAAAATACGTGCAGGCCAATTCAAGATGCCAATGAGTTTAGAGCAGCTCACAAGCTCTAATAACATTGACTTCATTGAAAGAAGCGTTTTGGATAATTATGTCTCAGCTAAAGAGAGGGGTGTGCAAGTGTTCGGTGAGCCAGCAACTGGCTTGACTTACGCAGTAGCACTATCTAATGGTAATGCGGCTGCTAGCGCAACAACTGGTCCTGAGGGTGATGTTAGAGTCGACAATAAAGACGTCTTAGGACGATTCACAATTAACTTTGCAGAAATTATGGGCAACAAAGAAATGGTCCTTCATGGCGGCTTAGCTTTAGCTAAAGGTGAAATTCCTTTTGGGTCAGGCTTTGGAGCGTCAACATCTGCTCCTAGGACAGAAGCAAGAGGTGCAACTTACTTCACTGCCCCTGTTCTCAAGACAGACAATGCTAGTGACCACGCTAACGACAGGACAAGGATTGGACTTGAGGCTGCTATCGCGCAAGGTCCCTTTAAACTTCAGGGCCAGTATTTAAGGTCAAACTATGACTTTACAACGACCGTAAGAGGTTATGACGTAGACATTAATACAATGTATGTTCAAGCGTTGTGGACAATTACTGGCGAATCGCACGCAAGTCGATATAAGGCAGGAGCATTCAGTGGTATCAAGCCCACCAAAAATTTTGATCCTGATACCTTCTCTGGCGGTGCGTGGGAGGTTGGCGCTCGCTACAGTCGATTTGATGCAAAGGACTTTAATACTGCAGGCTTAGGGCATACAACTGATGCTAATATTACATTAGGCACTGGTTTCTCTAAGGCTAACGCATATACCGCTGGTATTAAGTTCGTTGCGAACCCTAACTTCAGAGTAATGCTTGACTACGTGCACACAAGCTGGGAAGGTGCATTTAATAATACAACGGTCTCTGTAAACGGAAGAACTGAAACACAAGAAAATGCCTTACTAATGCGAACACAGGTAATGTTTTAATAATAAGCTAAGTAGGCAAGGCAAATTTAAAACCCTCGTAGCAATGCGGGGGTTTTTTATTTGTGTTTAAATTGATTTGTGTGATGAGTAGGGTTAATTAATTTTTTATAGTTAACTGATCCAGACGTCAGAATATTTTCTTTTGCTCTTCGAAAGATACCTTACTAAAAGATGTTGAAGACAATGTCGAGCGAAGATTTTTTGGGTATGTTTATAATGATATTATTAATGCAGATGTTATTTTGCGAGAATCAAGAACCAGATCACAGCAGCATTAATTAAGCTAAAGAAGACTGCAGCACTTCCGATATCTTTCGCTCTTTTAGAAAGTTTGTGACGCTTGACAGAAATACGATCAACCGTAGCCTCTAAAGAGGAGTTTAATAGTTCCACTATGATAACTAATAAAATACTCGCAATCATCAATGCTTGTTCAATACCTGTTTGACCAAGATATAAAGCTAGTGGAATAAGAACAGCGCTTAAGATAACTTCCTGTCTAAAAGCATCCTCATGCTTGAAGGCGGCAAATGTTCCTGCAACTGAGTAAGTAAATGCGTTAGTTAAACGCTTGATGCCCGTTTTACCTTTGTAAGGACTTTTCATAATTTAGTAATTTAAAAGTTTAAAAGTGAATTCTAAAGCAATCTTTATTCATTATAAAAATTAATTAAATATATTTATCATTTCGTAAAAAAATTGTCATATTTGTTTGTAAGAATCTCATGTGCACAAGATTATCATCGCAACAGATTCCTTTGATCAAGTAAATGGTGTTTCTACCACCTATAGAAATATTCTCAAACACTCTCGTAAAAAAACTTACGTGATTCACCCGGGATTATTTAAGTGGAAAAGTATTTCCATGTACCCCGAAGTCCAGTTGTGTAATGAGCCATTAAAGGCCTACAAAAAAATCAAAGAAATAAATCCTACGCATATTCATATTGGAACTGAAGGTCCCATAGGATTAGTAGCAAGGATTTACTGCAAATTAAATAAGGTTCCCTATACGACGGGATACCACACCAAGTTCCCGGAGTATTTGTGGAAGCTCGCTCACATCCCACTTTTTATAACTTATAGCTACCTAAAAGTTTTTCATAATGATAGCAAGGCAATTCTGGTGCCTTCTCAATCATGCAAGGAAGAGTTAAATAAAAAAGGCTTTAACCATGTGTTCGTGTGGACGAGGGGAGTATCAAAGAATTTAATAAGCAAAAAATACTATCCCAAGTCAAAAACTCCTAAAATTATTTATGTAGGACGAGTCAGTAAAGAAAAAAATTTAGAAGTGTTATGTGAATTACAGGATAAGTTTGACATTACCATTGTGGGTGAGGGACCACTACTCAACAAATTTAAATTGAAGTTCCCTAAAGTTAATTTCTTAGGCTATCGATTTGGTTCAGAATTGGCTGACACCTATAAATCCCATGATGTATTTTGTTTCCCAAGCAAGACAGATACATTTGGCATTGTCATGATTGAAGCCCTTGCGAATGGATTGCCCGTTGCAGCATACAACGTCACAGGACCTAAGGATATAGTTGAGCAAGGTAAAACGGGTTACTTAGGAAGTAACTTAGAAGAAAATATAAGAAAATGTTTAAAGCTCAATCGAAAAACTATTGCATCTAACATTAATCAGCAGTGGTCATGGAACAAATGCGTACAAATTCTCCACAGCCATTTATTAAGTTAATCTAAGAAGGGTGTTCTGCTTTTTTATGGCAGAAATGGCAGAGATAATAACCTCAATCCCACAGAGAAGGACTGATCTTCTCCGAAACGATTAAAGCTATTCATATACGTGGTATCAATCTGGGCTCGATTCTTTATTAACCAATATCGCAATCCAAATTGAAAGAAAGTGCTATTAGAGGATTGGTTAAATACTTCACTGATTAAATCAATACGCTCGTTGTAATTGTATTCACTCGACAATCCCCAATTCATTTTTTCTTTATGCTCATCTGTAAGGTGTGTCACACCTAAATTGGTGTGTATGACTAGCCGGTCATTGTAAGGATAACTCATAGGCACATTAAGATACCAATCTTGTATGGCTTTATTCATGGTCCTTTTGGGGTCTCTTCCATTACCTAGAACAATTGAAAAACCTGTTTGATTAAGAGCAATAGGTTGGAGAATAGATTTAATTTGATAGAGCTCATTCGCAAAACTTGAGTGACCGTTCTCACCCTCAAGACTGCCACCAATGGTCATCTCGAGATTTTCACCGACATTACACGCAGGAAGCGCCCAATATTCAGTAACATGTTTTGAATCTCGCACCCAACTTTCTAACTGACAAGATTTAGGATCCACAATGCGAGCATCGTCTGTGAGCATCGGTCTCGCAGCTTCTGCGTGATTTAGAAGACCAAGACCAAAAAACATCACAAGTACTTTTAATAAATTATTTATCATGGCTTCGCATTATAAAGGATTGAATTAAATGATTGAGATTAAAAAGTAATGAACAAGTAGTTACCCACTATTCGTGATGTTTCATCAGCCTCGATAAGTTAGAACAAAAAATCGAGGTGACGAAATAGTAGCGTGTTAAATGCTTTGACTAGGTTTAATTAAGTTAAGAAATGCTTAGCGTAACGCGGATTGATATCTTTGAGGAATAACATCGTTAGAAAATCTGCCGTATTAAAGTCCGGATCCCACGCTGGATCGCCACAGACCTTAGCGCCAATACGTAAGTACCCTTTTAATAAAGCAGGAGGCTCTACATCTAAATCCTGATCAAGCTCATGAATAGGTAAGGGTAGTTTTGGTGTCACGCGATACTCAATGCTTGAAAGATGTGAAGCATTAATTTTTTTAGCTAAGCTAGCCGCATAGTGGCCGCCGTCACCCATAGGAACGCTTGCACAACCAATCATCACTTCGTAGCCATGTTTTTTCATGTATTGCGCTAATCCACTCCATAAAGCCATAATGACACCACCCGTGCGGTAATCTTTATGGACACATGATCGGCCTACTTCAACCATTTTGTCTGAGAGATGGCTCAAGCGATCTAAATTAAATTCCATATCTGAGTAATAAAAACCAGCTTCTCTTGCTTTATGAGGAGGTAATGCGCGATAAGTACCTATGACTTTTAATGTTTCTGTGTCTCGAATAAGAAGGTGATCGCAATACTGATCAAGTACATCTTTATCTACTTTGTCGTAGTTTGAAGGTAAGTGAGCACCCATCTCTTCAGCGAATACTTTGTATCTTAATTGTTGAGCTTCTTTAATCTCATTGTCGTTCTGTGCCCAAGAGATTTGGATGGCATCTTTTTGATTCTGATGGGAATGAAGTTGTTCTTGATTTTGAGTTGATAATTCGCTTAGTAATGCTGGATCTAAAGTTAATTCGCTCATAACAAGCTCCTCTGGAAAGTTTGTATTACTTTAAAACTGCAATATTTCATTTATGTGAAGGTAGCTTTAATTTTTTATGACAATGACTTCTTATGCCAATCAACAAGCTTTAACTTACCATTCTTAGTTTCAACAAGTGCTGTAAGGCTTTCAACCCAGTCACCATCGTTATAATACTCAACACCTTCAATCTTTTTTATCGCAGCTTTATGAATATGACCACAAATCACACCATCACACTTTTTTCGCTTAGCTTCTCGTGCCATAAGCTCCTCAAAATTCTCGACATACTTGACCACGTTCTTAATTGAATTTTTGATGTAAGAAGAAAATGACCAGTAATGAAAGCCATATTTATGTCTTAGGGTGTTCGAGAAATGATTTATTCTTAAGATCACGTAATAAAGCGTGTCACCCACAAATGAAAGCCATTTAGCACATGCAATGATATTGTCGAATAAATCTCCATGCGTGACCCATAATCTTCGACCATCGAGCGTGGTGTGTATTAAATCATTTTTAATTTCAATATCACCAAATGTCATATTGATAAATTGACGGCCGAGTTCGTCATGATTTCCTGGAATATAAACAACCTTTGAGCCTTTTCGAGCCTTTCGAAGGAGCTTTTGAATGACATCATTATGTTTTTGTGGCCAATACCACCTTTTCTTTAGTGCCCATCCATCAATGATGTCGCCCACAAGATATATGGTTTCTGCGGTGTTGTTTTTAAGGAAGTCGAGGAGATAATCGGCTTTGCACTCTGTGGTGCCAAGATGAACATCAGAAATCCAAATTGCACGATAACGTTTCATATGTGAACATTAAATAGGATGAGTGTGAAAGTTTCGTGACAAAACAGTGTCACAAATATGACATAGAAGATGATTAATATAGGACCATGAAAATTTTAAAAATACTTTTACATATATTGTTTGTGATTCCGCTGTGTCTTTTGATTCTTATTTCTACAAAGAGACAGCAAGAAAAAATAATTCAGTTTTGGTGTAAGAGGCTTCTATCAATCTTTAAAATTAAAGTGGAAGTGCTAGGCCTTGATAGCTTTCTTTCTAACCAAAAGCAATACTTAATGGTGGCTAACCATATTTCATGGATAGATATCATTGTGATTCAATCCATTAAACCCTCGATTTTTGTTGCAAAATCTGATGTGGCATCTTGGCCGCTTTTTGGCTGGGTGGCCCAAATGACAGGCACGATATTTATCAAGCGCGACAAGGTATCAGACATAAAAAAAGCATTAAAGAAGATGAAGCGACGTTTAATGAAGAGGTCGGTATGTATCTTCCCGGAGGGTACTTCAACTAATGGGCGATACCTACTCCCTTTTAAAAGTAATTTATTTCAAGCGTCAATTGACACAAATAAAAGTATTTTGCCTTTATGCCTAAGATATAAACAGAAGAGCGCCTATTCAGATAAGGTGGCATTTGTGGGTGATATGTCGCTTATAGATTCCATTATGAAAATTAAAAATGAGAATGATATCAGTGTCGAGGTGGATGTGCTTCAGCCCATAAGACCTCGAGGAAACCGGAAAGAGTTAGCCTTTTATATACAAGAAATAATCCACAAAAATTTATCACAGAATTTGTCATAAAAATTTCACAATTAAACATTACCCTTGTCGTATAACTATTATGTATGGGTACTACTATGCCAAATAAGCTTCGGTTATACATGAATCATTTCCATCATGTCGATAGTCATCTATGTATTACATTTAATAGAACCAGCCATAACATTCTCATTAGGAATTTCTTTAAAGCGATTAGTCGTCTTGGCGACGGGCTTTTTTGGTACAGCCTCATGGCTTTGATGTTGTTTATAGACCAAGCTCAAGCGCTACTGCCTGTCCTTCATATGATAGTGGCAGGATTTACAGGTACCATAATTTATAAGTGGTTGAAAGCCAGAACTTTGCGTCCACGCCCTTTCAATGTGCATCAGCAAATTTCTTTAAGAAGCATTCCTTTAGATCAATTTAGCTTTCCTTCAGGCCATACATTACATGCAGTTATATTTACCCTTGTTGCTATTCATTACTATCCAATGCTATCTCTCGGCTTAATTCCATTTACTATTTTAATTGGATTATCGAGACCTATCTTAGGACTCCATTATCCAAGCGATGTTTTGGTGGGTGCCTTGATCGGTATTTTAATTTCAGTGATTTCTTTTTTTATTTTTTAAATGAATATACTTTTTATCTCAGATGTTTTTTTCCCTCGAGTCAATGGGGTATCCACTTCAATTAATACCTTTGCAACAGAATTAAGAGCGCTTGGACATCAAGTCACACTCATAGCACCTTCTTACACTGATGAAGATAAACAAGAGGAATGGATTGTTAGAGTGCCTTCCCATAAGATTTATTTTGATCCCGAAGATCGTTTAATGAACTTTGGTAAATTAAAAGCCTTATTGCCATGGATCAGAGATAAACATTTTGATGTGATTCATATTCATACGCCATTTACAGCGCATTATGTTGGCATTCACTTTGGTAAAAAATTAGACATTCCTGTAGTTGAAACTTACCATACATTCTTTGAAGATTATCTGCATCACTATCTCCCTTTCATTCCACAGTTTATTTCAAGAAAACTTGCAAGGACGATATCAAGAAGACAATGTAATGCGGTAGATGGGATTGTTTCACCTTCAAAGCCAATGTTAGATGTATTAAAACAATACGGGATTAAAACCTCTGCCGAAGTGGTTGCAACAGGATTAGATGATTCGAGTTTTGCCCGCGTGGATGGAGAGCATTTCCGTATGAGTCATGATATTCCTTTAACCCAGCCCATGCTTTTATTTGTAGGCCGTGTCGCGCATGAAAAAAATATTGGATTCTTACTTGAAATGCATGTAGAGCTTATTAAAAAACATCCTGACGCATTGCTTGTCATTACAGGAGAAGGGCCGGCTGAGGAGTCGATTAAACATTCCATTGACAAATTAGACATCTCAAACAAAGTCAGAATGATTGGCTATCTTGATCGCAGTCATGAATTAATTGCCTGTTATAAAGCAGCGGATATTTTTGTATTTGCATCAAAAAGTGAAACACAAGGTCTGGTACTCTTGGAAGCGATGGCTCAAGGTACAGCTGTCGTCGCTATTGCAGAACTTGGTACTAAATCGATTTTAATTGAAGGTGAGGGCGTACTTATTGCAAAAGATGATATTAATGACTTTGCAGATAAAGTCAGTGTTCTTCTTTCTGATGCTCCCAAACGTCAGATGATTGGCGAAAAGGGCAGACAATATGCGCAAGAGAAATGGGGAGCGGGTGTTTTAGCTAAAAAAGTCGCTAAGTTTTATAAGAGCACTATCAATCAAAAGTCCTCTTTATCACGATACATGGATACCAGAATCAGTAACGCTAAAGAATCAACTTAATAAAGTTCGATTTCGTATTTCCATTCAATCTTTTTCCAGTCTGACGCTTCTTTATTGAGTCCAAATTGAATGAATGGGTTTTTGTCTAACCAAGCTTTGGAAATTTTTAATTTAAATCCTTTAGGACTTTGTTGCACTTTTATAAGTGGCAACGCACCACTCTCTCTTTTTCTAGAGACTACATGGGCAAGCCTTAGGCAGAACAATAAATGCCAGTCGATATAACCCGCACTCATAGGAAGTTTATTTAGCTTGCCGTTATGACCTAACACAAGTCCCGCTAACCTTGCCTGGTCCAATCTAGAAAAGCCTGGGAGGTCAGCATTAGAAATAATATAAGCTGAATGTTTTTGATAGTCAGTGCGAGATACCGCCAAACCAATTTCATGCAAGAATGACGCCCAGGTTAAAAGTTTACGATTATTTTTCCTGTCCTCATTTTTGAAGGTAGGTAATTGATCTAGAAAAAAATCTGCGGTCTCGTTGACACTTTTAAACTGTGCTTCGTCTACATTAAAGCGCTTACCTAATTGCTCAATAAGCCCGTGTCTCTTGTCTAGATTTTCTAATTTACCAAAAGAGTTAAACAGCGTTTTAAGAATGCCTTTTTTCTTAGTATGTGCCCCATTTTTAGATTGATCGTACAGATGATGAAGTGAGCCAAAAAGAAGCGCGGCTTCAGTAATTTCCATATGCTCAATACCTAATTCCTCAAAGGCTGAAATCATAATAGCGAGACCTCCGGGAAGTACAGGTTTTCGATCCGCTTTTAATCCTAATAAATTTAATCGTTCGATATGTTTTGTTTCAAGCACAGTTTTTTTAAGTAGATCTAATCCGTGACGCGTGATGACACCACCCGTTTCCTCAACGGGAAGATCGTGGGGCTCCCCACTTAAACCATTCAGAGCGATAAGTTCTGCAATCGCCCTTGCGGTGCCTGAGGAACCAATTGCTTGCTCCCAACCCATTTTTTTATAGAAAGGACCGATCGTTTTTATTTCTTTTAAGGCAGCGCTTTGAGCTGCTTTAAAATTTTCTTCATCAACGATACCTTCCGAAAAAAATCTTTGACTAAAAGAAACACATCCAATAGGAAGCGACTCTAAAAGCTTGGGCTCGTGGCCATCACCAATAATGATCTCGGTAGAGCCACCACCAATATCAAAAACAAGACGTTTGCCAACGCACATGGGTGCGATATGAGAGGCGCCAATATAGATGAGTCTTGCCTCTTCATTACCTGAAATGACGTCGATGGGGAAACCTAAAAGTTTTTCGGCTTCATCAACAAATTTTTTGGCATTTCGAGCGACACGGAAAGTGTTGGTAGCAACCGCTACAACTTGATTAGGACTAAAGCTACGAAGACGGTCACCAAATCTTAAAATGGCAGCCAGCGCCTTAGTCATCGATTCTTCGCTCAATTCATTATCTTTATTAAGACCACCGGCAAGCCTTACCGTGTCTCTTAGGGTATCAATAGTCTGAAATTGAACGCCTGTAGGAAGGTAGTTAATTTTAGCGATCATCATCCTAAAACTATTGGATCCTAGATCAATAGAGGCATATAAGCCGTTGACGTGTTCTGGAGATTTTTCTGTTTTGAGTTTAGGTAAGATCATAAAGGACGCTAATTTAAATCAAGTTTGTGACATATCGATGACATATCTTATAAATGTCATGTAAATGTCACATTCATTAATCACAATGATAGTATGAATGCTGTGAAATCTAAACTTAATTTATTAAATCGTGAATTAGGGGCGCTCGAATTTAACCGACGCGTCCTTTCTTTGGCTCAAAATCTCAAAATACCACTTTTAGAGCGCCTAAAATATATTTGTATTGTTTCCAGTAATATGGATGAGTTTTTTGAAATTCGTATCGCGGTCCTAAAAGAACAGTTAAGAAAAAATCCTAAAAGCAAGACACAAGATGGCCTCATAGTAGGCGATGCGTATTTAAACATTGTGAAAGAAACACAAACACTTGTTAGCCATAAATACAAAATATTTCAGAAAGATATTTTACCGAGACTTGAGAGGGAAGGTATTCACCTTCATTTTGAAAGTGCATGGACACCAAGCCAACATCGCTGGGCTAAAACCTATTTTGAAAAAGAATTAGTCCCACTTCTTACGCCTATTGTTTTAGATCCCGCACATCCTTTTCCTAAAGTCATTAATAAAAGCTTGAACTTTTTTGTGACGCTAGAAGGCAAAGACGATTTTGGGAGGACGCCGAAATTAGCAGTAGTTCAGGCACCAAGATCAATACCTCGTGTCATTCAAATGCCAGCTCGCATCAGCCAAAAACCTTACGGGATTGTGATCTTATCGACATTTATGCAATCATTTGTGCATGAGCTTTTTCCGGGCATGAAAATTACAGGATGTTATCAATTTAGAGTCACAAGAAATTCAGATTTATTTGTATCCGATGACGACATTTCCGATTTAAAAGAATCTTTAAAGGGAGAGTTATCCACAAGACATTTGGGCGATGCGGTTAGGCTCGAGATATCTTCAGATATTCCAGATCATCTCCTTAAATATTTAAGAAAATCTTGTGATTTAAATCCTGAAGATTGTTACCGCGTTGATGGCCCTGTAAATTTAATGCGACTGATGCAAGTAGCTGACATTGTGAATAGACCCGATCTAAAGTTTCCAGCCCATACGCCGAAGTTACCTCTCATCAAAGGCACTATCTTTGACGAACTAAAAACGAGAGACGTTTTACTTCACCACCCTTACGAAAGTTTTGAGCCCGTTTTAAATTTACTTAAGACAGCTTCAAAGGACCCCGATGTTCTAGCCATCAAACAAACCATTTATCGAACAGGTAATATATCGCCCGTCATGGATGCTCTCATTGAAGCAGCTAAGAACGGTAAAGAGGTGACGGTGATTGTAGAACTCTTAGCGCGCTTTGATGAAGAGACAAATATTTCATGGGCTGCTAAGTTAGAAGAAGTCGGTGCTCACGTTGTTTATGGTGTGGTGAAGCACAAATGTCACGCCAAGATGATCATGATTGTGCGAAAAGAATTACTGCCGGCAAAAAGTAAAAGAAAACCAGAGCACATCTTAAAACGCTATGTTCATTTAGGTACTGGAAACTACCATCCAAGAACAGCAAAGTTATATACAGATTTTGGCCTAATGACATCAAATATATCGATTTGTGATGATGTACATAAGATATTTATGCAACTTACAGGTACGAGCCGCTTAATCAAACTGAAGTCTTTATGGCATTCACCATTCACGATGTTTGATCAGATTGTGAAGCACATCCAAAATGAGGCTAAGGCAGCAAAGTTAGGCAAACCCGCAAGAATTGTTGCAAAAGTCAATTCACTTTTAGAGCCTGCTGTCATTAATGAACTCTATAAAGCATCACAAGCGGGTGTCAAGATTGATTTGATTGTGCGAGGTGTATGTGCACTTAAGCCCAAAGTCAAAGGACTCTCTGAAAATATTCGTGTGCGATCTATCGTGGGACAATTTTTAGAGCACCACCGTATTTTTTATTTTTATGCGCATGGCAAGGAAGAAGTTTATTTATCTTCGGCTGACTGGATGGATCGCAACTTATTTCGAAGAATTGAAGTGGCATTTCCTATACTCGATCCTGAATTAAAACAAAAAGTAATTAATGAAGGTTTAAATGAATTGCTGAAGGATGTTTCGAGCTGGAATATGAATGCCGATGGACTTTACAAACAATCCATACCATCTTCAAACGTTAAATTATCAGGTCAGCAGAATTTATTACTTAAGTATAGTGCTGCGGCTCAACCGACAAAAAGAAAACTTAAAACCTAACCTTCTTTTGCCATGTTGATAGTGTAACGAGGAATTTCAATTGTGAGGTCGTGCTGATCAACTATCGCCTGACAGGAAAGTCTCGATTTAGGTTCTAACCCCCAGGCTTTATCAAGAAGATCTTCTTCTAAATCATCCGCTTGATTTAATGTATCAAAACCCTCGCGCACAATCACGTGGCAAGTCGTACAAGCACATACTTGATCACAAGCATGCTCTATGTCAATGTGGTTTTGCAGTAAATTCTCACAAATAGAAAGTCCTGGTTTAGCGTCAATCACTTCACCGTTAGGGCAAATTTCAAAATGAGGCAAAATAATAATTTTTGGCATGTTACAAGTTTACCTTATCTATTGACTGACCTTTAAGAGCTTTATCTACCGATTCATCCATGAGCATTGCTGCGAAGGATTCAGTGAGGGTATTTAAGTTTTTAGTATGGCTGATAATTAAGTCAGGATCATCGAGTTGAAGTGAAGATGAAAGTAAAAGCATTGCAGATTCAATTTTCTTGATTTCATCATCTGATAATAATTGACTACCATTTTTATCTAATGCATTTTGAACTGCGGTGATAATTTGTTCTCCTTCAATTTTAGCCTCACCGAGTATACGAATCTCTTTATCTTCACTCGCCTTTTCAAATGACTGTTTTAGCATGCTTGTAATTTGTTCTTCAGATAAGCCGAATGAAGGTTTGACAGTCATGCTTGTTTCTTTATTTGTAGATAACTCAGAGGCTGATACCGAGAGCAACCCATCTGCATCAATCTGAAAAGCCACACGAATTTTTGCAGCACCTGCCACCATAGGCGGAATACCTGTTAGGGTAAAGTTGGCAAGCGATCTACAATCAGATACACGCTCACGCTCACCTTGTAATACGTGGATCGACATAGCTGTCTGTCCATCTTTATATGTCGTAAATTCCTGTGCTTTAGCAATCGGTATTGTGGAATTTCTGTGGATAATCTTTTCAACTAAACCACCCATGGTTTCAATACCCAAAGATAAAGGGGTCACATCAAGAAGAAGTAAATCCTGATCTGATTTATTACCAGCTAGTGTATGCGCTTGTCTTGCAGCACCTAGCGCTACCACTTCATCTGGGTTGAGATCGTTAAGTAAATCTTTCTTAAAGAAATTTTTAATTTCGGATTGTATATGAGGCATGCGTGTAGCCCCTCCCACCATCACAACGCCATCAATCGAATCTATTGATAATTTAGCGTCACTTAAAGCGCGACGGATAGGCTGAATCGTTTTTTGTGCAAGATCATGTGTGGCTTTAAAGAAAGTATCTCGATCTAGGGAAAATATAATTTCCTTGCCACTTGAAAGCTTGATGATTGTTTTGGCAGATAAACTCTCTGTGAGATTTTCTTTTAATGTTTTAGCATGCGTGATTAAAGAGCGCTTATCTTCATGTGAAAGCTGATCGAGTTGATTCTCTTGTCTTATCATCTCGGCTATCGCTTGATCAAAGTCATCGCCACCTAAATGAGGATGACCATTCGTAGCTAGGACTTCAAAAACACCCTTATGAAGTTTTAATATAGAGACATCAAATGTTCCACCCCCTAAATCATAAATAACGAAGGTGCCTTCCTTTTTCTGATCGAGACCATATGCAACCGCTGCTGCTGTAGGTTCATTAATGAGTCTTAATACATTGAGTCCTGCTAATTTTGCAGCATCTTTTGTGGCTTGCCTCTGAGCATCATCAAAATAGGCGGGGACCGTAATGACCGCGCCTGTAATTTCACCACATAAAGAAACTTCAGCTGTATCTTTTAATTTTTTTAAGATATCAGATGAAATTTCAATAGGATGTTTATATCCTTGGCTAGTTTTAATTTGAATATCAGCACTCGATCCACTAAATTCATAAGGAAGTGATTCTCGGTATTGAATATCAGAGAGCGCGTGGCCCATAAAGCGTTTCACTGACACGATCGTATTTTTAGCGTCAGTGGATAAATAGGGTAATGCTTCCTGACCTACTTTAGTTTCATTTTTACCGTAATAGACGATCGAGGGAATAAGCTTATGCTCATCCATATCTTTTAAGATGGTTGGAAGCCCGCTTTGAACGCTTGCTACAAGAGAATTTGTCGTGCCCAAATCAATACCCACTGCGAGCTTGTGCTGGTGGGGCAGTGTACTTTGTCCAGGTTCTGCGATTTGAAGAAGTGCCATATTTTTAAATAATTTCAATTAAAGCATCATTAATATGCTGTTCAATTTTCTCAATAAAATTAAGTTCACGCGTTACCTTGATAGCATCATGAAGATTGCTTTTGTTTTCAAAAAATTTGGGGAGTTGACTCATAATTTCATTTTTATTTTTTTGAATGTCACTCGCTAACTTTTCGAGTGCTTCTTTATTTTGTTTATGCGTTTCGAGTTCTTCACGCCATTCCATCTGTTGCATTAAGAAATCCTGTGGTACTGCTGTATATTTCTCATCATGAATATTTATGTCATGTAAGTGAAGTAAATATTCAGCACGTCGAATCGGAGATTTTAAAGTCTGATAAGCATCATTCACTTCTGCTGTTTTTTTGATAGAAGCTTTTTTTTCTTCATCAGCAAGGGATGCAAAACGGTCAGGATGAATTTCTTTTTGGATGCTCTGGTAATTCTGATCAAGCTTTTTTAAATCAATAACAAATGTTTCCGGAAGTTGGAGGAGGGTGAAAAAATTTAAGCTCACACTGTAAAGCTTTCACCACAACCACATTCTGCTTTGACGTTAGGGTTATTGAATTTAAACCCTTCATTTAAACCTTCTTTTTCGAAATCAAGTTCTGTGCCATCAATATAGACCAAACTTTTTGGATCTATCATGATCTTTATGCCATGGCTCTCAAAGACTTGATCTTCAGGCAAAGCTTCATCGACAAACTCTAGCGTGTATGCCATACCAGAGCAACCGGTTGTCTTAACACCAAGTCGAAGCCCTAAACCCTTACCTCGATTCTTGAGATACTTTTCAACGCGCTCTGCAGCTTTATGTGTTAACGAAATCGCCATCTTAATTTAATTTACCTTGCTTGCTCTTTAAGTCTGCAATCGCAGATTTAATGGCATCCTCTGCCAAGACTGAGCAGTGAATTTTGACAGGAGGAAGCGCTAACTCTTCGGCAATCGCTGAGTTTTTAATTTCAGAGGCTTGATCTAATGTTTTACCTTTGAGCCACTCTGTCACAAGTGAGCTTGAAGCGATTGCAGATCCGCAGCCATAAGTTTTAAATTTTGCATCTTCAATGACGCCATCATCGCTCACTTTAATTTGTAATTTCATGACGTCGCCACAGGCGGGTGCACCCACCATGCCAGTCCCTACATGCGGGTCATTTTTATCAAGTGTGCCCACATTTCTTGGGTTTTCGTAGTGGTCTAATACTTTATCGCTGTAAGCCATATATATCCTTTTAAAATTTTAGTGGGCAGCCCACTCAACTTTACTAATATCAATACCTTCTTTAAACATATCCCACAATGGTGAGAGCTCTCTGAGTTTTTGAATCTTTTCTTTAAGTAATTGAATCGTAAAATCTACATCAGCTTCTGTCGTAAATCGTCCAATAGAAAAACGAATGGAGCTATGTGCTAATTCATCCGAGCGCCCTAGTGCACGTAATACATAACTTGGCTCTAAACTCGCCGATGTACAAGCAGATCCACTGGAGACTGCAATATCTTTTACCGCCATAATGAGCGACTCACCTTCCACATAGTTGAAGCTGATATTAAGGTTATGTGGAATACGATGTTTCAAATCGCCATTCACATAGACTTCTTCCATATCTTGAAGGCCATGTAATAATTTATCGCGTAATTTTCTGATCCGTTCATTTTCTAATTGCATTTCAATGCGCGCAATTCTAAAAGCTTCGCCCATACCTACAATTTGATGGGTAGCTAACGTACCTGAACGCATGCCGCGCTCATGACCACCTCCATGCATTTGTGCCTCAATACGAATACGTGGTTTACGTCGCACGTAAAGTGCGCCAATGCCTTTAGGCCCGTAAGTTTTGTGTGCAGAAAAACTCATAAGATCGACGGGCAGTTTTTCTAAATCAATATCTACTTTTCCAGTTGCTTGCGCAGCATCAACATGAAAAATGACATTATGTTCGCGACAGATATTGCCAAGCGCTTCAATATCTTGAATGACGCCAATCTCATTATTCACAATCATCACTGACGCGAGCACTGTATCAGGACGAATCGCTTTTTTAAATTTTTCTAAATCGACCATGCCATTTGGCTCAGGTTCTAAATAGGTGGCTGTGTATCCTTCACGCTCAAGTTCGCGCACTGCATCGATCACTGCCTTATGTTCAGTGGCGACAGTTAAAATATGTTTACCCTTAGTGCTATAAAAATGGCTCGCACCTTTGATAGCTAAGTTATTTGATTCGGTCGCACCTGATGTCCATACAATTTCCCGAGGATCCGCATTGACAAGTTTAGCTACTTCATCGCGCGCTTCTTCAACGGCTTCTTCTGCCGTCCAGCCGAAGCTATGACTTCGTGATGCGGGGTTACCAAAATGTTCTGTAATGAATGGAATCATTTTTTCAGCAACACGTGGGTCGATTGGCGTCGTCGACGAGTAATCTAGATAAATCGGTTTACGTGCTATGTCTTTTGTCATATGTTATGCCGCTATCGCTGTAAGTTGTTTTAAGGTTTGTAATTCTTTTTTTAATGCTTCTATAAAGTCTTTGACTTCAGTCACTGAATTTTTTTGTCCGAAACTAATACGCAGTGCACCACGCGCTAAATCTTCATCAATACCCATCGCAAGTAACACATGACTCGGCTCTTTATTCACACTTGAACATGCAGAGCCACTTGCAATGGCAAAGCCTTTTTTATCCAGAGCGGTAAGAAGTGTCGACCCTTCAATATCTTTAAAAGCAAAAAATGTCGTGTTATTTAAACGCGCAACTTTTTCAGAAAAAATTTCAGCTCCTAAATCTTTTAAATGGACTTCAAGAATTTTTTGAAGTTCACACGTATGCGTTGAAGTCGTCTTGATAGATTCTGAAATGAGTTCACATGCTTTTCCAAATCCTACAATCGCTGCAATATTTTCAGTGCCACTTCGTAAATTCTTTTCTTGCCCGCCACCGTAAATCAAAGGCTCGATATCGCTACGTTTATTTAAGACTAATGCACCTACACCTTGTGGGCCATATATTTTATGACTTGAAAGTGTCATAGCATCGATATGAAGCTCATCAAAGCGCACATCCATTTTTCCGAACGCTTGCACTGCATCTGTATGTGACAGTGCTTTTTTTTCTTTTGCAAAATCATGCAGGAGTGCCATGTCTTGTATAGCGCCTGTTTCATTATTCGCTAACATGACCGATACGAGGCTGACATTCTCAGCTGAAATATTTTTATAAGTTTCTTTTCTGACCACACCATCTTCACTTACATTTAATAATGCCTGTTGCCAACCTTGATGCTTCATCGCCTCCATTGGGCGAGCGACACAAGGGTGTTCAATATTACTTCTTACTAATGTACTTTCTCTCTGTTTGATAGCAGCACCATGCACGATCATGTTATTTGCTTCAGTGCCTCCCGATGTGAAGATCACTTCAGACGGGTGTGCATGAATAGCAAGTGCTACTTGTTCACGCGCTTCTTCAATCGCGGTTCTGGCATGCCTACCAAAGCTGTGCTGACTTGTAGGATTGCCTTGTTGCATTTCCATATAAGGCATCATGACGCCTAAGACTTTTTTATCTATGGCTGTCGTTGCGTTATGGTCGAAATAAACTTTTTGCATTATGTTTGTTAAACAGCTTTCGCTAAATTTCCTTGACTGAGCTTATCGTTTAAGAAAAAAATCGCACTCTCACGATTCTTGCTATCTTTAGATTGCGCCTCAACTAAGTGCGCTAAAGTTAAGCTCTCAAGATAGTCTAAGATTTTATGATTGATGGACACCCAAAGATCATGGGTAATACAACGACCACCATCGTGACAATTCTCTTTGCCGGAGCACTGCGTGGCATCAATTTCTTCATCGACCGCTGTGATGATATCTTTCACAGTAATCTCTTGATGTTTTTTGGCTAGGTGATACCCACCGCCAGGCCCACGTATACTTTTTACAATGCCTCCACGACGCATACGACTAAAAAGTTGTTCGAGGTAGGATAAAGAGATCGCTTGTCGATCGCTGATGTCAGCTAAGGTCACAGGCTTTTCTGTCTCGTTCAGGGCGAGATCTAAAATAGCAGTCACTGCAAAACGACCTTTAGTGGTAAGACGCATAATAAGATCCTTTATCTTTAAGACTCATAAGAAACGTTAAGTTTCCGAAGCTTAAAGTATAGAATAACCCATTATTTTAATCAAGTATTATTTGGACGCCTTTTTCTTGTGCGAGAAGGCTTTGGCGAGTTTAATATCCTCATTGGCACGAGGTTTTAAGGATTTGATTTGGTCCTCTAAACGCTCAATGGTTTGATTTTGTTTTTTGATGGCTTGCATCAATTGATCAAGATTTTTGTGCATAGGGTCATCCTCATCTCGGCCCAACGCATAGGCATTAAAGGCTGGAAGTTGAACTGCACTTTTTTGTTTGGTTTGCCCTTCTTCTTCGACAATGCGCGCTGGAATACCTACGGCTGTTGCTTTGGCTGGCACGTCTTTTACCACCACGGCATTCGATCCGATTTTAGCTCCACGCCCAATGGTAATAGGGCCTAGGATTTTTGCACCCGCCCCAATCACCACACCTTGTTTTAAAGTCGGATGACGTTTTCCCTTGTTCCAAGAGGTGCCACCTAATGTCACGCCATGATAAAGCGTGCAATCATCTTCGATAATCGCGGTTTCCCCAATCACCACACCCATGCCGTGATCAATGAAAACACGACGACCAATAGTCGCCCCTGGGTGAATTTCAATACCAGTAAACCAACGTCCGATATGGGAAATGAAGCGACCTAGCCAGTAAAGCTTGATCCGCCAGAATGCATGGGCCAGGCGATGAATCAGTAAAGCATGAACGCCTGGGTAGGTCGTTAAGACTTCGAGTGTCGACCTTGCAGCAGGGTCACGCTCAAAGACAATCGCGATATCTTCTCTAATTTTTTTAAACATGGTCCTAATTATCGCATGAAATGATTAACTTGACTAAATTACTAGGGTAATACAAGTGACCTTTAAGAGTTTAATTTTTTTTGTACCTGCGTTAAGATGCCGCGCAAAATATTAATCTCATCGACTTCAAGTTGTGATCTCGCAAAAAGGATATGCAAGCGTTGCATTAACCGTTCACCTTGAACCTTATCTAAGAATTCTATTTTCTCGAGCACTAATTCTAAGTGAGATAAAAATCCCATTAAGCTATCGTGATCCGCTAAAAGATTTAGGTCTTTGGTATAGAGCTTGGGTGGTTTTGTCGAAATAGAAGCCTGTCTTAATTCATGACATACCACTTGCACAGCTTGCGCTAAATTAAGGGATGAGTAATGAGGGTTTGCATCGATAAAACTTAACACTTGGCATTGGTGTACCTCAAGATTTGAGAGTCCGCTCATTTCAGTGCCAAAGACAAAAGCGACATCTGAATGATCTGCGACACGAATCATTTCATGGGCCACTTCACGCACATCCAGATAAGGTTGTGTCAACTCACGTCGCCTCGCAGATAATCCCACAGCAAGCTTCACACTTTTTAAGGCTTCTTCTAAATCTTGAACGACGAACGCATGTTGTAAAACATCATCAGCACCAGATGACATTGCAGTTGCTTCAGGGTGCGGAAATTTTTTAGGATTCACTAAATAGAGTCTGTGAATACCCATCGTCTTCATCGCACGTGCTGTAGCACCAATATTTCCGGGGTGACTCGTTTGACAGAGTATGATGCGGATGCGATCGAACGCATCTGAAGTAGTGACCATGGAGTTCCTTCATGTAAAATAGCATTTTATCAAGTCTATTAAAAAACGAAGCTTTAAATAGACACGTTCTTATAAAAATAGAGAGAAATTCATTTTATGCATCCGATGTTAAACATTGCAGTTAAAGCCGCAAGACGCGCAGGCGCTATTATCAATCGAGCGTCTCAAGATATCGGCACACTCACAGTGAAGAGCAAAAACTTTAACGACTTTGTCAGTGAGGTAGATGTCGCCGCCGAGCGTGCGATTATTGACACCTTAAAAGAGGTGTATCCCACACACGGTTTCCTGGGTGAAGAATCAGGTTCTACCACTCACACCAGTGATTTCATTTGGATCATCGATCCCTTGGATGGCACAACTAATTTCTTGCATAACTTTCCACAGTATTGTGTGTCAATCGCGTTGCAACATAAAGGCGAAATTACACAAGCAGTTATTTATGAGCCGAATCGAAATGATCTTTATACGGCGACCAAAGGTCGCGGTGCATTCTTAAATGATAAGCGTATCCGTGTTTCAAAATGCGACAAGCTTCAAGAGTCTCTCGTAGGTACAGGTTTTCCATTTCGCGATTTTAAACATCTAGATACTTATTTGGGCATGTTTAAATCAATGCTACAAAAAACTACAGGCATTAGACGTCCAGGTTCCGCAGCGCTCGATTTAGCTTATGTGGCGAATGGATCGCTGGATGCTTTTTGGGAGATTGGTTTGTCGCCCTGGGATATTGCAGCGGGTGCACTTTTAGTTCAAGAAGCAGGCGGAATTATTTCAAACTTAAATGGCAAAGAGGGATGGCTTCAGTCAGGAAATATATTGGCAGCCTCACCTAAAATTTATGATGCCATGTTAGAAGTTTTAGCGCCTCATCTCACGGAAGAGATTAAAGCTTAGTGGTGATGACCACCCGCACCGTGCACGTGTTGGTGAGTCACTTCTTCTTGGTTTGCAGAACGCACATCTTTAATGGTTGCTTTGAAAATAATACGTTGACCGGCCCAAGGATGATTGCCATCTACTACCACTTTCCCATCTGCAACATTCGTCACTGTATATAAAATAACTTCACCCGTTTCATCTTCACCTTCGAATTGCGAACCCTCTTTTAAATTTTCTTGAGGGAAAGCTGAAGCTGGTTCAATTTGAACGAGTTCAGCATCATACTCACCAAAAGCATCAGCAGGTTCCAACGCTAATTCAATCGTGTCACCAATATTTTTTCCGTGCATCGCTTCTTCTACTTTTGGAAAAATATTGTCATAGCCACCATGGAGATATGCCACAGGCTGATCACTTGATTCTAAAACAACGCCGTCGGCATCTTTCAGTTCGTAGGTCATCGTGACTACAGTGTTCATAGAGACTTGCATAAAAAATTCCTTCAAATGTTTTTTAATATTTTATAGAAGATATAAAGAGATGGGGTGTGACTTTTTAAAATTATTTTAATGTCCGTGATTATGATCAAGGAGACTATAAAAATTAGATGGTGTCATGATGGTTGGTTTTGCGATCTTTAATGGTTTTGGATAGTCACGGCTAAAATGGAGTCCTCGACTTTCGTGTCTTGCAATCGCAGATTCCACAATCAACTCAGCGACTTGTAAAAGATTTCTTAATTCAATGAGATTATGACTCACCTTAAAGTTCGTATAAAACTCATGTACCTCATCACGCAGCATATGAATGCGATGAAGCGCGCGTGATAGACGTTTATTAGTTCTCACAATGCCGACGTAATTCCACATGAAGCGTCGTAATTCATTCCAAGTATGCGTGATAAGAATTTCTTCATCCGCATCAGTCACACGACTTTCGTCCCAGTGAGGTAAATCAAAAGAAGTAGTATCGATTTTAGATTGAAGAATATGTTTTGCCACTGCATCACCAAAGACTAAACATTCAAGCAGTGAGTTACTTGCTAAACGATTGGCGCCATGAAGTCCTGTGTAGGCTGTTTCGCCAATGGCATAAAGATGGGCTAAATCGGTTTGACCTTCAAGATTGGTCATCACACCTCCACAACTATAATGCGCAGCAGGGACCACCGGAATCCATTCTTTTGTGATATCGATTCCAAGTTCTAAGCACCGGGCATAGATGGTTGGAAAATGTGACTTTATAAAGTCAGGTGATTTGTGTGAGATATCTAAATACACACAATCGATCCCGCGTTTTTTCATCTCAAAGTCAATCGCACGGGCGACAATATCTCGGGAAGCCAATTCACCTCTTCCGTCATACTCATCCATGAAGCGTGATCCATCCGGTAATCTTAAAAGACCACCTTCACCTCTCACAATTTCAGAGATTAAAAAAGATTTAGCTTTGGGATGATAAAGACACGTCGGATGAAACTGAATAAATTCCATATTGGCAACGCGACATCCTGCGCGCCATGCCATAGCCACACCATCGCCTGTGCTGACATCAGGGTTTGTTGTATAGAGATAAACTTTACTGACACCGCCTGCTGCAAGAATGGTTTCTTGTGCTGAGACCGTCATGACTTTACCGGTTTTGTTATTAAGAACATAAGCCCCTAAACAACGATTGGATTTAATGTGATTAACTTTTAAAGATTTTTTTTCTGTAATGAGGTCGACCGCAATATGGTTTTCTAGAATCGTGATATTCGCGTGCGCTTTGACTTGTTCACTCAAAGTTGCCTGGATCGCTCGACCCGTAGCATCTTTTGCGTGAACCACACGCCTATGGCTATGGCCACCTTCTTTGGTTAAATGAAATTGTTGTGTTGTTTCATCAAGGCTAAAAGGCACCTGCAAACCATGAAGCCACTCAATCGCCTCTTTGCCATGAGATGCCACAAAATTCGCAACCTTAGGGTCAGTTAAACCACCCCCAACAAATTCGGTATCCTTCACATGACTTTCAATGGAGTCTTCGTTTGACATGACCGCAGCCACGCCACCTTGAGCCCACTGGCTTGAACTATCTAGAATTTCTCGCTTACTGACAATCAATACTTTTTTATGGTCAGCTAGCTTTAAAGCTGAAGTAAGGCCAGCGAGACCGCTACCTATAATGAGCACGTCACAACGTAACATTTTGCGTATTTTTCATGAACTAATTAAGAATGAAGGCGTCAGAGATGTATATATATAGTATGTTTATGTTTTTTTTGACGAAAGAAATTAAACTAAAACCCCATGCCAATACTTAACAATAACATAGAACAAAAGAAATTATCACTCGTTGAAGATAAGTCTGCCGTGTATACTTCCGAGCATGTTAAACCTTCGCTATCAGCCGTTGTGAGTGAGAAAATCGAAAATCCGAATCGTGCACTCGACCAAGTTTTAGTCGAAAGCGCTCAGCAGGGCGATAAAAAAGCATTCGGTCTTTTAGTCGAAAAATATCATCGCAAGCTCGGTCGCATTCTCACCCGTATGGTGCGTGATCAAGCCGAGATTGAAGACATCGTCCAAGAAACATTCATTAAAGCGTATCGTGCCCTCCCTAATTTTAGAGGCGACAGTGCTTTTTATACCTGGCTCTATCGCATTGGTATCAATACCGCAAAGAATCATTTAGTGGCGATGGGCAAACGCCCGCGCAATATGACCGAATTTGAAAATGAGGATGGTGAGTTTGAAGAAACACACCAAGTGGCGGAAGCTGAAAATCCAGAGACCACATTACTCACGAAAGAAATTGGTATTACTGTCAATGCCGCGATTGAATCCTTACCCGAAGAATTAAAGGTAGCGATTACATTACGTGAAATTGACGGCTTAAGTTATGAAGAGATTGCAGAGATGATGGAGTGTCCGATTGGCACTGTGCGCTCTCGTATCTTTAGAGCGCGCGAAACGATTGCGGAAAAATTAAAACCGCTTTTGTCACAACACAATAATAAACGTTGGTAAATTTAAATTTAAGGAAAAGTTATATGAAAGAAAAAATTTCAACACTCCTCGATGATGAGCTCGATCTTAAAAGCTCAAGTCAAACGGTAAGAGACATTAACAAAGATAGCCGTTTACGTGAGCGCTTCGAAACTTACCAATTGATTCGTGACTCCATTAAGAATGAATTGATTGACTCCACACTTTCATCCAAATCTATTTTAGATGCCATTGATAAAGAGCCTATCCAGTTAAAGTTTAATAAGTCCTCTAAGTTTCAATCTGCAATGGCGCTCCCTGCAGCGTCATGGATGTCTTGGCCGGTCGCGGCATCATTTATTGCTGTTCTTTTTGTAGGTGCGATGATCACGACAAATACATTTCATATGAAACCAACGAATACGATTGAAATTGCTGAGAATATTCCAAATGAATATATTGAAGCGCATCAAACGTTAGCGCCGACTAATGTCGCGTTTTATGTTGAAACACAAGCTAAGTAATTTTTTTATGCAGCGATTAGTCGTTGGTTTAATCATCCTTGTCTTAAGTTGTTATGCGCAAGCCGCTGAGGATCCTTGGCTTCATCTAGAAAAAGCTTCTCAAGCTGCCAGAAAATTAAGTTACAAAGGTATTTTTCTTTATCAAAATTTTCAAGATGTCCGCTCAATCGAAATCACCCATCTTAATAATGGCGAGGAAGAATTCGCTCGCATGGTGACTTTAGATGGCCAGCCTCATGAAGCTTTATCACGCGGCAAAAATATGATGGTGTTTAATTCGAATAAAGAAAATGTCATGATTCAGGAAAGACAGGGTCAGAATTTATTTCCTGCGATTTTGCCACCAGACATTGAAAGTGTTAAGGCGATTTATACCCTTCGCTTTGCGAATCAAGAAAGAATTGGTGGCCGCGAAGCTCAAATTGTTTACCTTGAACCCAAAGATCAGTTTCGATATCTTTACAAGTTATGGCTCGATAAAGAATTTGGCTTGATTCTGAAGATGAGCATTTTAGATCATCAACAAAAAATGATTGAACAAGCAAGTTTTAATCAAATTGCATTATTTAGTGGTCAAGATTTAAATTGGTTTAAACCCAATGTTGATACACATAAAAAATACATCATGAATGAAACGCATCAAAATAAAATATCCCACGAAAAATATTGCACCATTTCTAATTTGCCTGCGGGGTATAAAGAAGTTAGTCACGTGACCAGAACCATGGGCAATCAACCACAACTTGTGCATCACTGGGTATTCTCAGATGGACTTTCCTTTGTTTCTTTATTTGTAAACCCTATTCCTAAAGATCAGAAGTCTCGTGTGGGTGAAACGCGTGTGGGCTCATCCCATGTTTATGCGAGAGTCATGAATGGTAATCAAATTATGGTGGTAGGTGCAGTGCCACAAGCAACCATTCAAAAAATTTCGAATTCGATTCAAGATATGAAAGCGCATTAGATGATCGAAGAGCAAGCCATTGTAATCAAAGCTTCAAAAGAGCATGTCACACTCGAAGTGGTTCGAAGTAAGCCATGTGGTTTATGTGGACAGGTAAGGGGATGCGGTAATTCAATCTGGGGAAAAATTTTCTCACATCAATCAGGCCTCATTGAAACCAGAAACAATTTGAATGCGAAATTAGGGGATGTTGTGATTCTAGGTATCGATGAAACGCTTATGCTCAAAGGTTCGCTCATGCTTTACGGCGTGCCACTTCTTTTAATGTTTTTAGGTATGGCGATTGCAAATAGTTTCGTCACACATATGATCGAATTTTATACTTTGATGGGTGCGGTATTAGGTTTATCTTTAGGTGTCATGATGATTAAGCGTGCCATTAACGAGAAGATGCAAATGTTTTACAATGAAGCGCAACTCATTCGTTTTAAATAATTTATTTAAGGAATAGATAGACCATGATAAGACGTCTTTTTTATGTATGCATATTTCAGTTTTTAATTCTGACCGGATTAGTTGCTAAAGAACTTCCGGACTTTACTGAACTCGCTGAAAAGCAAAGTCCTGTCGTCGTCAATATCAGCTCGATTCAAAAAAATCGTGCGAATGTGATGGGACAAGGGTCGCCTGAAGATGAGCAGATGCAAGAATTTTTTAAGCGTTTTGGAATTCCAGTACCGCCAGGTATGCCACCTCATAATGGTCGCGGCCAACAACCTACCCCAGATAAACAAGTGTCTGCCACAGGATCTGGATTTATTGTGACGACAGATGGTTTTATATTAACTAATGCGCATGTTGTCAAAGACGCAGATGAAGTGATGGTAAAGCTTAATGATAAGCGCGAATTCAAAGCAAAAGTGATTGGGATTGATTTAAGAACAGATGTTGCCGTATTAAAAGTCAATGCGACTAGCTTACCGAAAGTAAGTATTGGAAATCCTGACACGATTAAAGTAGGCGAATGGGTCGCTGCAATTGGTGCTCCTTTTGGTTTAGAAAATACAATGACCGTTGGTATTGTGAGTGCTAAAGGTCGCGCATTGCCTCAAGAAAATTTTGTACCTTTTATTCAAACTGATGTGGCGATTAATCCAGGTAACTCAGGTGGTCCGTTATTTAATCTAAAAGGGGAGGTGATCGGGATTAACTCGCAAATTTATAGCCGCACCGGCGGTTATATGGGACTCTCATTTGCCATTCCTATCAATGTGGCGATGGACGTTATGAGTCAACTTAGGACTAACGGTAAAGTGATTCGAGGTTGGTTAGGTATTGCGATTCAAGAAGTGACTAAAGAGCTTTCTGAATCCTTCGGTATGAAAAATACCAATGGTGCATTAGTCGCTGGGATTGAAAAAGGAGCGCCTGCGGAGAAGGGCGGTCTTCAACCTGGGGATGTGATTACTAAATTTGATAGTAAGTTGATTGAGTCCTCGTCTGATTTGCCTAAAGCGGTAGGTAACACTAAACCGGGTAAAACGGTGATTGCTGAAGTGTTCAGAAAAGGTAGTATCAAAACACTCAACTTAACAGTAGGCGAAATGCCATCTGACCAATCTGAAGTGATTGCAAGTAATAAGGCCCCTGAAAAGGCCGACGTGAATCGCTTAGGTTTGGTTTTAAAAGAAGCACCCCCACAACAACGCAAAAAAATGAATGGCAAAAAGGGATTGCTCGTAGTTGATGCGCAAGGTTCAGCGGCAGCAGCTGGTATTCGTCGAGGCGATATTATCTTAGCGCTTAATAACGGCGAAGTCGAAAGCGTTGAAGCTTTTACTAAAGAAGTCTCTACTATCCCTAATGGTAAGACGGTAGCGCTCCTCATTTTAAGAAATGATGAGACTCTTTACGTGCCCGTCAAGATCACGAATGAGCGATAAAATCAGCTAGGTATAAAAGCTTTGTTGTAAAATACATGCTTTCAATCAAAGGCGCTTAAAGAGTTTTAAGCGCCTTTGTTATTAGGTAACTCAAGGCATCATTATTCCTCATGGAAAACATTAGAAACTTTTCAATCATCGCGCATATCGATCACGGCAAGTCGACCTTGGCGGATCGTATCATTCAGTATTGCGGCGGTTTATCAGATCGCGAGATGGAAGCGCAAGTTTTAGATTCGATGGATCTTGAGCGTGAGCGCGGTATTACGATTAAAGCCCAAACAGCCGCACTTCAATATAAAGCACTTGACGGTAAGATTTATAATCTCAATCTCATTGATACACCTGGGCACGTCGACTTCACTTATGAAGTGAGTCGCTCTCTGGCAGCTTGTGAGGGTGCGCTTTTAGTCGTTGATGCAAGCCAAGGGGTTGAGGCGCAGACAGTCGCTAATTGCTATACCGCGATTGAGCAAGGTGTGGAAGTCACGCCTGTGTTAAATAAAATTGATTTACCATCTGCAGATCCAGATCGTGTAATCGAAGAAATAGGCGACGTAATTGGCATTGATGCCTCAGATGCGATTCGCTGCTCGGCTAAAACAGGCGAAGGTGTGAGAGATGTATTAGAAACAATTGTTTCTCGTGTGCCATCGCCAAGAGGCGATGCGTCTAAGCCATTAAAGGCCCTCATCATTGATGCTTGGTTTGATAATTACGTGGGTGTTGTCATGTTAGTGCGTGTGGTCGATGGCAGCTTAAAACCAAAAGATAAAATTAAACTGATTGCAACAGCCGATCAATATCTTTGTGAGCAAGTGGGTGTTTTCACACCAAAATCGAGAAGCAAAGAATCACTCTCTGCAGGCGAGGTAGGTTTTATTATTGCAGGTATTAAAGAGCTCGCGAGTGCTAAGGTGGGTGATACAGTCACGTTAGCAGACAAACCCGCATCCGAAGCATTGGCTGGATTTAAAGAAGTAAAACCCCAGGTATTTGCAGGACTCTACCCTGTGGAGTCGAATCAATTCGAAGCCTTAAGAACCGCTTTAGAAAAATTAAGTTTAAATGATTCGTCCCTTCGTTTTGAACCAGAGAATTCAACAGCTTTAGGTTTTGGCTTCCGTTGTGGATTTTTAGGCCTTCTTCATATGGATATCGTGCAAGAGCGTTTAGAGCGTGAGTATGATATGGATTTAATCACTACAGCCCCGACCGTTGTGTATGAGCTTCTTAAAAGAGACGGTGAAGTTACCCAAATTGAAAATCCGTCTAAATTACCTGACACATCTCGCATTGAAGAAATTCGTGAGCCGATTATTCTCATTAATTTACTGATGCCGCAAGATTATGTAGGCCCTGTAATGACCTTATGTAACGGCAAGCGAGGCATTCAAAAAAATATGCAATACCTAGGTCGACAAGTGATGCTGACCTACGAGATGCCACTTAATGAAGTGGTGCTCGATTTCTTTGATCGATTGAAATCGATTTCAAAAGGTTATGCATCCATGGATTATGAATTCTTAGAATTTAGAGCAGCTGATTTAGTGAAGCTTGATATCATGGTGAATGGAGAACGTGTGGATGCATTATCATTAATTGTGCATCGATCAAATAGTATTTATCGAGGACGAGAAGTGGCATCCAAGATGCGTGAATTGATCCCAAGACAAATGTTTGATGTTGCTATTCAATCATCCATCGGCGCTAACATCATTGCGCGCGAAACAGTGAAAGCCATGCGTAAGAATGTGTTGGCTAAATGCTATGGTGGCGACATTTCGCGTAAGAAGAAATTATTAGAAAAACAAAAAGAGGGCAAGAAGCGTATGAAGCAGGTTGGGAATGTTGAAATTCCTCAAGAGGCTTTCTTAGCTATTTTAAGGGTAGAAGAAAAATGATGTTTGCGCTAATCATGGTCATCGTCTTAACCATCACAGGACTGATTTGGTTGCTTGATATTTTTGTCTTAAGCAAAAAAAGAGCGGCGAATGCCAAAGAGCCTATCCTGGTTGAATATTCGAAAAGTTTTTTTCCTGTGATTTTTTTAGTATTTTTTATTCGCTCATTTATTGCAGAGCCTTTTAAAATTCCTTCAGGCTCCATGATGCCGACACTTTTAGCAGGCGATTTTATTTTAGTAAATAAATTTAGTTACGGTTTTCGCGTGCCTATTTTGAACTACACCATCATAGAAGTAGATAAGCCTCATCGTGGTGATGTGTTTGTATTTCACTACCCACCTAAACCATCAATTGACTATATCAAGCGTGTGGTAGGTCTTCCAGGCGATGTGATCGAATATAAAAGTAAAGCACTTTATATTAATGATAAAAAAATAGAGCAAACATTCGTTGGTAAATACCCATACATCATGAATGAAATTCATCACATTGAAGCTAAAGAATTTAAAGAGGCATTAGGTAGTGTGAATCACTCGATCCTGATTCATGATTTGCCTGGAGAAAATTTTAAATTTGAAGTCCCTCAAGGCCATTATTTAGCGTTTGGGGACAATCGAGATAATAGTGCTGATAGTCGCGTATGGGGTTTTGTGCCCGAACATAACTTAGTGGGACGTGCTTTTTTTATTTGGTTTAACTTCAGCGAATTTAAACGTATTGGGTCTATCATTCATTAATGGATAAAGAGCGTCAGGCCTCATTAAGTCGAATCATTCATTACACGTTTAATGATTCTGCTTTTATGATCATGGCTCTCACGCATCGCAGTTTTTCAGCGCAACATAATGAGCGTCTCGAATTCTTAGGTGATAGCGTTTTAAGTTTTCTTATCGCCGAAGAGCTCTATAAAAGATTCCCACGTATTGATGAAGGTGATTTAAGTCGCCTACGTGCACAACTTGTTAAAGAAAGTTCATTAAGTGCTATTGCCACATCCATTGGTTTAGGTGACTTTATCCGATTAGGTGAGGGTGAATTAAAAAGTGCAGGATGGCGACGCCCATCCATTTTAGCTGATACGTTTGAATCTATGATTGGTGCCATTTATTTAGACGGTGGCATAGAGCCCACTCACCAATTTGTGCTTCGTTTTTTTGAGGCGCAGTTAAATGAGATTGATCCCAAACTTATTCAAAAAGATCCAAAAACTTTACTGCAAGAATTATTACAAAGTAAGAAGAGTGATTTACCGATTTATACAGTCGTCTCCATTGAAGGGGAAGCGCACAGCCAAACCTTTACCATTGAATGCATCATTAAGAAATCTGATATTAAAACGCAAGGAATAGGTAACAGCAGAAGAATTGCGGAGCAAGAGGCTGCAGCAAAAGCTTATCAACTTATGTTGGAGATCATCTAGTGAGTGAACATAAAATTACACGCTGCGGTACGATTGCCATTGTGGGTCGACCTAATGTAGGTAAGTCGACACTCTTAAATTATTTGGTAGGTAGCAAGATCAGTATCACATCAAAAAAAGCTCAGACCACACGCTATCAATTATTAGGCATTCAAACGATAGATGACACCCAGTTTCTTTTTATTGATACACCCGGATTTCAGCTCAAATATTTGAACCTCATGAATAAGGGTTTAAATAAAACCGTGCACCAAGTATTAAGTGATGTCGATGTAGTTCTTTTTGTCATTGAGTCTCGAGGCATGACTGAAGAAGATCAAGCCGTGATGAAACTCATTCCAAAAGATCGCCCGACGATTCTCGTCATGAATAAAGTAGATTTAATGAAAGACAAGAATGCACTTTTAGAACAAATCAAAACCATGAGCGAGACATATACTTTTAAAGCTATGGTACCTGTGTCTGCTAAAAAAAATAAACATCTAGATCATTTACTATCGACCGTTCGAGATTTTTTACCTGAACAACCATTCATCTATGGTGAAGATGAGATTACTGATAAGAGCGAAAGGTTTCTTGCATCCGAAATTATTCGAGAGAAAATTTTCCGTCTCACAGGCCAAGAAGTACCTTATTCCATTGCGGTTGAAATTGAAAAATTTGAAGTCGAAGGTAATTTGCGTCGCATCTTTGCCGCCATTATCGTGGATAAAGATAGTCAGAAGCCTATGTTGATAGGAAAAGATGGTGAGAAGTTAAAACAAATTTCAACTGAGTCTAGACAAGATATGGAAGAGCTCTTTGGGGGTAAGGTATGGCTTGAGACTTGGGTTAAAGTCAAAAGTGGCTGGTCGACAGATCAGCGTGTTTTAAAATCATTAGGTCTTTAATTTTATAAATGGCGACTCCCAATCATCGTCAAGAAAATCAGCGTGTGTATATCCTACATACATATCCTTTTAAAGAGACAAGTTTAATCGCAGAAGTTTTTACAGAAAAATTTGGTCGCATTCCAGTGGTGGCTAAAGGTGCCAGACGTCCAAGATCATCCATACGTGGCATGCTTCAATCCTTTCAAGTGTTACTTGCGAATTGGTCAGGCAAATCTGAACTTAAAAGTTTAAATGGATTGGAGTGGTGCGAGAAGCTGACTATTTTAGAAGGTGACGCATTGATGTGTGGCTTTTATCTCAATGAATTGATGATGCGTCTATTGCCGAGGGATGAGCCTCATCCTGACCTCTTTCATTTTTATCATGAAACTATTTTGGCTTTAAGTGAGGGTCGTGAACTCACAATTACATTACGTCGATTCGAATTAAAACTTTTACAAGCTTTAGGTTATGCAGTTACTTTAGATCATGATGAGGATTCAAATCCGATTATCCCTGATAAAATATACCGCTATGAGGCTGAGTATGGTGCGTGTGATTTAACGAAGACCGATCACGGCATTAAAGTAGTAGGTAAAACCTTGCTTGATATGGCAAGCGACCAATATGTTGATAAAGAAACACAGCAACAAAGTAAGCAATTGATGCGTTATTTATTGGGGTTTTATTTGGGCGACAAGCCACTTCATTCGAAACAACTCTTTGTCGATTTACAAGGATAAGATATTTTATGATAAAGCTCGGTATTAATATTGATCATGTAGCAACACTAAGACAAGCGCGCGGAACGAAGTATCCAAGTGTTGTCGAAGCTGCGCTTCGTGCTGAGCAAGCGGGTGCTGATAGCATTACACTCCACCTTCGCGAAGATCGTCGTCATATGCAAGATGAAGATATTTTTGCCATTCGACCCTTGCTACAAACGAAAATGAATTTAGAATTGGCAGCCACTGATGAAATGATTGCGATTGCGTCACGTGTAAAACCGCAAGATGTTTGCATCGTCCCTGAGAGGCGTGAAGAGCGAACGACTGAAGGCGGATTGAACCTAAAAGAATCCTATGATCATCTTTACCGCGCTACACAAAATCTTACAGAGCAAGGCAGTCGCGTATCACTTTTTATTGCACCTGATTTAAAAGATATTGATTTGGCAAAAAAGATGGGGGCACCTGTGATTGAAATTCATACGGGTAGTTATGCGGATGCAGAAGATGAAGTGACAAAGCAGAAAGAATTTAAACGCATTAAAGCCGCTGCAGAGCACGCGTTATCGTTAGGTCTGATTGTCAATGCGGGTCATGGACTTCATTATCATAATGTTAATTTAATTGCAGCCATTCCTGGTATTGAAGAACTTAATATTGGGCATGCGATTGTGGCGCATGCATTATTTATAGGCTGGGATAATGCGATCCGTGAAATGAAATTATTGTTACGTGATTATTCGAAGTAATGTTTAAAAAGATAACCTTATTATGATCTTTGGTATTGGTACTGACGTCGTCGAAGTTTCACGCATTCATGCATCCATCGAAAAATTTGGCGATACTTTTGCGCGGCGTATTTTAAGTGATTCCGAATTTGAAAGTTATTTACAATCATCCACACAATCTCGTTTCTTAGCGAAACGCTTTGCTGCCAAAGAGGCCTTTGCTAAAGCCTTAGGCACAGGGTTTAGATCACCGGTACGTTTTCAAAATATTATCGTAGGCCATGATGATTTAGGAAAGCCTATTCTAGAATTTGATCAAGAATTACAAGACTATTTAAAACAAAAAAATATCTTAAGTCAGCATATTTCCATTTCGGATGAAAAAAATATTGCGACTGCCTTTGTTGTACTCGAAACTTAAAAATTAAATGGAAGACATCGATTTCAATCGGCGCTTTGGTGGTGTCGAACGACTTTATGGGAAAGATGCTGTAACCCTTTTTAAGAAAGCTCATGTCTGTGTCATTGGTATTGGGGGTGTTGGATCATGGGCCGCTGAAGCATTGGCACGAAGTGCCGTAGGTCATCTCACGCTCATCGATTTAGATCATATTGCTGAATCGAATATCAATCGGCAAATTCATGCGCTAAGTCAGACACTTGGAAAATCTAAAGTGTTGGCTATGAAAGAGCGAATTCTAGAAATTAATCCCATGTGTCAGGTGGAGACTGTGGATGACTTTATATCTAACGAAAATTTAAATGCGCTCATTAAGCAACATTTTAATGTTGTCATCGATGCGATTGATCAGGCAAGCATTAAAACAAGTTTGGCACTGCATGCTTTAAAAGAAAAAATTCCACTCGTCATGACAGGTGGTGCAGGGGGCCGCATCGATCCTTCATTTATTAAGATAGCGGACTTAGGTTTAACGCATGGGGATAGGCTCACAGCCAAGATTCGGCATGATGTCAAAAAGGCACTGCAATTAAAAGAATCACAAAAGGTAGGTATTGATGTGGTCTTTACCGATGAGGTCATGATAAAACCTGAAGACGCATGTGAGGTAGATGAGGCTCTCACAGGCCTTCATTGTGGCGGTTATGGCTCAAGTGTGATGGTTACAGCCACTTTTGGTTTTATGGCAGCATCACTCGCTTTAAAGAAATTACTCTAATAAGAGCCCTTGAAATTTCATAACTCAACCCCATTTTAAGTGAATCCCAATATTATTTTTTTAAAAGGTAATTGAACATGGCAACAAAAGAAAATGCATCTGAAAAATTAGTCTTCCAAGCAGAGGTTAAGCAACTCCTTCATCTCATGATTCACTCTTTATATAGTAATAAAGAGATCGTGATTCGCGAACTCATTTCAAATGCAAGTGATGCTGCAGATAAATTACGCTTCGAAGCGCTTAAAGACGCTAGTCTTTATGAAAAAGATTCTGAATTAAAAATTAGATTAAGTTTTGATAAAAAGGCACGCACATTAACCATTTCAGATAATGGTATTGGGATGAATCGTGAAGAAGTGATTAGTAATATCGGCACAATTGCAAGATCAGGTACCAAAGAATTCTTAAACAACTTAACGGGAGACGAAGCCAAAGACGCTAATTTAATTGGCCAGTTTGGCGTAGGCTTTTATTCTTCATTCATCATTGCCGATCTTGTGACTGTGATCACGAGACGAGCTGGAAGCAAAGAAGCTATCCAATGGGAATCTAAAGGTGAGGGCGAATATACGATTAGTGAAGTTGAAAAAGAAACTCGCGGCACTGACATCATTTTGCATCTTAAAAAAGATGAAGATGAATTCTTAAGTGACTGGACACTCAAGAGCATTATCAAAAAGTATTCAGACCACATCACGCTTCCAATTGTTATGAAAAAATCCGAATGGAAAGATGGCGAAGAAGTCCCGACGAATGAAGATGAAACAGTTAATGCGGCATCAGCATTATGGGCTCGAAATAAAAATGATATTAAAGAAGAAGAGTATCAAGAATTTTATAAAAATCTTTCTTATGATCAAGAGCCACCTCTTACTTATTCACACAATCGTATTGAAGGTAAGCAAGAATATATCTCACTCCTTTATATACCAGCTAAGGCCCCTTTCGATTTATTTGATCGTGAACGTCATCATAGTGTGAAGCTCTATGTTAAGCGTATCTTCATCATGGAAGCGTCAGAAAAACTCATGCCTAATTATTTACGCTTTATTAAGGGGGTGATTGATAGTGCTGATCTTCCTCTTAATGTCTCACGAGAAATCTTACAAGACAGTAAAGAAGTGGAAGCCATACGTGCGGGCTCTACAAAAAAAGTGCTTGATCTCTTAGAAGATATGAGTGAAAAAAAACCAGATGACTATAAAAAATTCTGGAAAGAATTTGGTGTTGTGATGAAAGAGGGTCACAGCGAAGATTTTGCAAATAGAGAAAAAATTGCAAAACTATTTCGCTTCAATTCAACACACGAAGAAACAGATGCACAGGTAGTGTCTTTAAAAGATTATGTGTCTCGCATGAAAGATGGACAAGAAGCTATCTACTTCATCACAGCGGACTCCTATGAGGCAGCGAAGCATAGCCCACACTTAGAAATTTTTAAGAAGAAGGGTATTGAAGTTTTATTACTGAGCGATCGCGTGGATGAATGGCTACTTTCGACTTTCAACGAATTTGAAAGTAAGAAATTACAATCCATTGCCAAGGGTGATCTTGACTTAGGAAAGTTAGAAGACGAAAAAGAAAAAGAAGAGAAAAAGAAAATCGAGAAAGATGCAAAATCACTCGTGGAAAAAATTCAAAAAGCATTGGGTGATAAAGTTAAAGAAGTAAAAGTCACACATCGCTTAACGGATTCACCGGCATGCTTGGTGGCTGGAGAGCATGATTTATCAGGCAATCTAGAGCGGCTACTCAAAGCGGCAGGTCAAAAAACACCGGACACAAAACCGATTTTAGAAATTAATCCTTCGCATAAGCTTATTCAAAAGCTCGAAAGCACTAATGATTCAGCACGTTTCAACGATTTCGCTGAAGTGATTTTTGATCAGGCGTTGATTTCTGAAGGCGGCCAGCTCAAAGACCCGGTTGCTTTTGTCAAGAAAATTAATCAATTTTTAGTCGAATAGCCTATAGTTTGGGGCTATTAATGTTTGACAGCCCTTCAAAATAAGTGCTATAGTCTCACCTCTCTGCGTCATGTATGCAGATCGATCGCGGGGTGGAGCAGTCTGGCAGCTCGTCGGGCTCATAACCCGAAGGTCACAGGTTCAAATCCTGTCCCCGCAACCAAGATCAAATACCGTTCTTTAACAAATAGACAACTGATAAGTGTGAGTGCTTATAGTTCATGACAAATCCTTATGACTTACAAAGGTCAAACTTTGTTCGTCATAAGGATCTCAAAATATAAGTGCTTTACACTTTTTAAATTTATGACAAGACATTTAGTTCATTTATGAGCTAATAACCTTTTCAATGAATTTGAGATTTAATAAAGCAAATGCAATATACCGATCCTTGTCGCAAGATAAGGATCAAGTAATAGTTTTGGATTAAACTGAAGAGTTTGATCCTGGCTCAGATTGAACGCTGGCGGAATGCTTTACACATGCAAGTCGAACGGCAGCACGGAGAGCTTGCTCTCTGGTGGCGAGTGGCGAACGGGTGAGTAATATATCGGAACGTGTCCAATAATGGGGGATAACGAGTCGAAAGATTCGCTAATACCGCATACGCCCTACGGGGGAAAGCAGGGGATCGTAAGACCTTGCGTTAATGGAGCGGCCGATATCTGATTAGCTTGTTGGTGAGGTAAAGGCTCACCAAGGCGACGATCAGTAGCTGGTTTGAGAGAACGACCAGCCACACTGGAACTGAGACACGGTCCAGACTCCTACGGGAGGCAGCAGTGGGGAATTTTGGACAATGGGGGCAACCCTGATCCAGCCATTCCGCGTGAGTGAAGAAGGCCTTCGGGTTGTAAAGCTCTTTCGCAAGGGAAGAAAACTTATGATCGAATAAATCATGAGGTTGACGGTACCTTGATAAGAAGCACCGGCTAACTACGTGCCAGCAGCCGCGGTAATACGTAGGGTGCGAGCGTTAATCGGAATTACTGGGCGTAAAGCGTGCGCAGGCGGTTTTGTAAGTCGGATGTGAAATCCCCGGGCTCAACCTGGGAACTGCGTTCGAAACTGCAAGGCTAGAGTGTGTCAGAGGGGGGTAGAATTCCACGTGTAGCAGTGAAATGCGTAGAGATGTGGAGGAATACCAATGGCGAAGGCAGCCCCCTGGGATAACACTGACGCTCATGCACGAAAGCGTGGGGAGCAAACAGGATTAGATACCCTGGTAGTCCACGCCCTAAACGATGTCAACTAGTTGTTGGTAGAGTAAAATCTATGAGTAACGTAGCTAACGCGTGAAGTTGACCGCCTGGGGAGTACGGTCGCAAGATTAAAACTCAAAGGAATTGACGGGGGCCCGCACAAGCGGTGGATTATGTGGATTAATTCGATGCAACGCGAAAAACCTTACCTGGCCTTGACATGTACCGAATTGAGCAGAGATGTTCAAGTGCTCGAAAGAGAACGGTAACACAGGTGCTGCATGGCTGTCGTCAGCTCGTGTCGTGAGATGTTGGGTTAAGTCCCGCAACGAGCGCAACCCTTGCCATTAATTGCCATCATTTAGTTGGGCACTTTAATGGGACTGCCGGTGACAAACCGGAGGAAGGTGGGGATGACGTCAAGTCCTCATGGCCCTTATGGCCAGGGCTTCACACGTAATACAATGGTCGGTACAGAGGGTTGCCAACCCGCGAGGGGGAGCCAATCCCAGAAAGCCGATCGTAGTCCGGATTGTAGTCTGCAACTCGACTGCATGAAGTCGGAATCGCTAGTAATCGCGGATCAGCATGTCGCGGTGAATACGTTCCCGGGCCTTGTACACACCGCCCGTCACACCATGGGAGTGGGTTTTACCAGAAGTAGTTAGTCTAACCGCAAGGAAGACGATTACCACGGTAGGATTCATGACTGGGGTGAAGTCGTAACAAGGTAGCCGTATCGGAAGGTGCGGCTGGATCACCTCCTTTCTAGAGAACGTCTTGAACTATCAAGCATTCACACTTATCAGTTGTTAGGCATTATCAAAGAATCATTGGCCCGTTTTATTTAAGGGGTCTGTAGCTCAGCTGGTTAGAGCACCGTCTTGATAAGGCGGGGGTCGTTGGTTCGAGCCCAACCAGACCCACCAGATTTAATCTTTTTTTCCGAAACATGGGGGATTAGCTCAGCTGGGAGAGCACCTGCTTTGCAAGCAGGGGGTCGTCGGTTCGATCCCGTCATCCTCCACCAATTCTTTGATAACTAAAGACAAGCCTTAAGGGTTGTGATTCACAATCTTTAACGCTTAGCTTTATTGCTAGGTATGTTCTTTAACAAAATGGAAGAAGTAAAGTGAATTTATCTGACTTGTGATGAGCAGATAAATTCAAATGGGTAATTGATTGCAAAATCAGAAACAACATATGACTTTGTTTATACCTTATATATGTAGCTTTTTATAAGGATGTAAATATGGGTCTTAAGTTGCTTTAGAAAAACTTATAACAAGACGTCTCATGCGTCACCAAAATTTGAGTTTAAAAGGGCTCAGGTTTTAATGTTATAGGGTCAAGTGAATAAGTGCATATGGCGGATGCCTTGGCGATTACAGGCGATGAAGGACGTGGTAGTCTACGAAAATTTTCGGGGAGCTGGCAAACAAGCTTTGATCCGGAAGTGTCCGAATGGGGAAACCCACCCGCAAGGGTATCTGTCTCTGAATACATAGGAGACAAGAGGCGAACCGAGTGAACTGAAACATCTAAGTAACTCGAGGAAAAGAAATCAACCGAGATTCCGATAGTAGTGGCGAGCGAAATCGGAGCAGCCTGTTATTTTTAGCACACGTGTTAGTAGAACGGAATGGAAAGTCCGGCCATAGAGGGTGATAGCCCCTTATACGAAAACCCGTGTGTGGAACTAGGGTAACGACAAGTAGGGCGGGACACGTGAAATCCTGTCTGAACATGGGGGGACCATCCTCCAAGGCTAAATACTCGTAATCGACCGATAGTGAACTAGTACCGTGAGGGAAAGGTAAAAAGAACCCCGGAAGGGGAGTGAAATAGATCCTGAAACCGTATGCATACAAACAGTGGGAGCCCGCAAGGGTGACTGCGTACCTTTTGTATAATGGGTCAGCGACTTACATTCAGTAGCAAGCTTAACCGATAGGGGAGGCGCAGCGAAAGCGAGTCCTAATAGGGCGATTCAGTTGCTGGGTGTAGACCCGAAACCAAGTGATCTATTCATGGCCAGGATGAAGGTGCGGTAACACGTACTGGAGGTCCGAACCCACAAATGTTGAAAAATTTGGGGATGAGCTGTGGATAGGGGTGAAAGGCTAAACAAACTTGGAGATAGCTGGTTCTCTCCGAAAACTATTTAGGTAGTACCTCGTATATCATTCTCGGGGGTAGAGCACTGTTATAGCTAGGGGGGTCATAAGACCTTACCAAACTATTGCAAACTCCGAATACTGAGAAATGCAATTACGGGAGACAGTCCATGGGTGCTAACGTCCGTGGACAAGAGGGAAACAACCCAGACCGACAGCTAAGGTCCCAAATGACGTGCTAAGTGGAAAACGAAGTGGGAAGGCATAGACAGCTAGGAGGTTGGCTTAGAAGCAGCCATCCTTTAAAGAAAGCGTAATAGCTCACTAGTCGAGTCGTCCTGCGCGGAAGATGTAACGGGGCTAAGCACGTAACCGAAGCTTCGGGTGCATATTTATATGCACGGTAGGAGAGCGTTCTGTAAGCCTGCGAAGGTGTCTTGTGAAGGATGCTGGAGGTATCAGAAGTGCGAATGCTGACATGAGTAGCGATAAAGGGTGTGAAAAGCACCCTCGCCGAAAGCCCAAGGTTTCCTGCACAACGTTCATCGGTGCAGGGTGAGTCGGCCCCTAAGGCGAGGCAGAAATGCGTAGTCGATGGGAAACAGGTTAATATTCCTGTACCTCAATTTAATGCGATGTGGGGACGGAGAAGGTTAAGTCAGCCGGGTGTTGGATGTCCCGGTTCAAGCGTGTAGACAGATTCTTTAGGCAAATCCGGAGAGTCAATGTCAAGGCGTGATAACGAGTGAGCTTGCTCATGAAGTGACTGATACCATGCTTCCAAGAAAAGCCACTAAGCTTCAGTTAAGTTGAGACCGTACCGCAAACCGACACAGGTGGGCAGGATGAGAATTCTAAGGCGCTTGAGAGAACCCAGGAGAAGGAACTCGGCAAACTAGCACCGTAACTTCGGGAGAAGGTGCGCCCCGGTAGGTTGTAGCAATTTACTTGCGAAGGCCGATGGGGTTGCAGTGAAAAGGTGGCTGCGACTGTTTAATAAAAACACAGCACTGTGCAAACACGAAAGTGGACGTATACGGTGTGACGCCTGCCCGGTGCCGGAAGGTTAAATGATGGGGTGCAAGCTCTTGATTGAAGCCCCGGTAAACGGCGGCCGTAACTATAACGGTCCTAAGGTAGCGAAATTCCTTGTCGGGTAAGTTCCGACCCGCACGAATGGCGTAACGATGGCCACACTGTCTCCTCTTGGGACTCAGCGAAGTTGAAATGTTTGTGAAGATGCAATCTACCCGCGGCTAGACGGAAAGACCCCATGAACCTTTACTGTAGCTTTACATTGGACTTTGACAAGATCTGTGTAGGATAGGTGGGAGGCATTGAAGCGTGGTCGCTAGATCATGTGGAGCCAACCTTGAAATACCACCCTGATGTTGTTGAGGTTCTAACCTAGACCCCGAAACGGGGTTGGGGACCGTGTATGGTGGGCAGTTTGACTGGGGCGGTCTCCTCCCAAAGAGTAACGGAGGAGTGCGAAGGTAACCTAGGTACGGTCGGAAATCGTACTGATAGTGCAATGGCATAAGGTTGCTTGACTGCGAGACGGACAGGTCGAGCAGGTGCGAAAGCAGGTCATAGTGATCCGGTGGTTCTGTATGGAAGGGCCATCGCTCAACGGATAAAAGGTACTCTGGGGATAACAGGCTGATTCCTCCCAAGAGTTCATATCGACGGGGGAGTTTGGCACCTCGATGTCGGCTCATCACATCCTGGGGCTGTAGCCGGTCCCAAGGGTATGGCTGTTCGCCATTTAAAGTGGTACGTGAGCTGGGTTTAAAACGTCGTGAGACAGTTTGGTCCCTATCTGCCGTGGGCGTTGGAAGTTTGAGGGGGGCTGCTCCTAGTACGAGAGGACCGGAGTGGACAGATCTCTGGTGGACCGGTTGTCATGCCAATGGCATAGCCGGGTAGCTAAATCTGGAAGAGATAAGCGCTGAAAGCATCTAAGCGCGAAACTCGCCTCGAGATGATACTTCCCTGTGCTTTAAGCACACTAAAGAGTCGTTCAAGACCAGGACGTTGATAGGTCAGGTGTGGAAGCGTAGTAATACGTTAAGCTAACTGATACTAATTGCTCGTGAGGCTTGATCCTATAACCTTAAGACTTGTTCTTTTTAAGGTATATGATTTTTTTAAAGCTGACATTGTAATCAAGAAACACAATAACTTTACTTCTTCAAATTTTGTCCGAATTCGAGACATTGATCTTTGATCATTATCTCAACCAGTTTGCTTGGCGGACATAGAGAGTTGGAACCACTCCTTCCCATCCCGAACAGGACAGTGAAACGACTTATCGCCAATGATAGTATGCTTTTTGCATGCGAAAGTAGGTCACTGCCAAGCTTCTTATATTAAAAAACCCTAACCTCAGATTTGAGTTTAGGGTTTTTTATTGTCTGTAACTTTTACAATGAAATTATATTTTTTGTGACGTGTCTTTAAGTGTTGCAGTTCGATTAAAGATAGGATGATTTGTTTTTGAATCTTTTATATCTGCAACGAAATAACCGTGACGTTCAAATTGAAATTGTTCACCAGGCTTTATAGTCTCTAAACTTTTTTCTAATTCTGCTTCAATCGTCATACACGAATTTGGATTAAGCTGTTCTAAATAATTTGAGTCATGACTGCCAGGATGTTCTGTGCTGAAGAGTTTGTCATATAAGCGAATCGCACCTCGATAGCTGTGAGCTTTAGATACCCAATGAATGTTGCCTTTAACTTTTATACTGTCACTTCCAGGTGTGCCTGATTTTGTATCAGGTAAATATTCACATATTACTTTTATAACTTTACCGTTTGCATCTTTTTCAAAGGATGTGCATTTCACAACATAGCCGTATCTTAATCTCACCATATTGCCTGGATACAATCTAAAGAATTGTTTGGAAGGTTCTTCCATAAAATCTTCGCGTTCAATCCAGAGAGACTTAGATAATTTAACGACACGTTTACCAAGCTCAGGTTTAAGTGGATGATTCGGTGCAAAACAATCTTCATCTGTATTATCTGGATAGTTTGTAATTTCAAGTTCTATGGGATCTAAAACTGCGATGCGTCTTTCACATGATAGATTTAAGACTTCTCGCATTGACTCTTCGAGTGTTGCATAATCAATCCAAGAATCCGCTTTAGATACACCAATGCGATCCGTAAAAAGTTTAAAGCCTTCAGGTGTGAAGCCGCGGCGACGCGCACCTTCTAAAGTTGGTAGCCTTGGATCATCCCATCCCGTGACATGTTTATTTTCAACCAACTCAATGAGTTTTCTTTTTGAGAGGACTGCGTAAGTTAAATTTAACCTTGCGAATTCATACTGGCGAGGTTGGGGTTTAGATAACAAACCATTATCTATAAGTCGATCTAAAATCCAATCATAAAACGGACGTTGATCTTCAAACTCTAAAGTACAAATTGAGTGTGTAATTTTTTCTAGAGCATCTTCAATGGGGTGCGCAAAAGTATACATAGGATAAATACACCATGTATCTCCTGTATTGTGATGATGCGCGCGTTTAATTCGATAGATTGCAGGATCGCGCAAATTAATATTAGGCGATGTCATATCAATCTTAGCTCTTAATACCATAGATCCATCGGGATGTTTGCCATCACGCATTTCGCGGAACCATGCAAGATGTTCTTCTGTTGATTTATCACGCCATGGAGAATTTTTACCGGGTTCAGTGAGAGATCCACGATTGATTCGAATTTCATCAGGTGTTTGTTTATCAACATAAGCGTGACCGGATTGAATAAGAGATTCAGCTGCGTGATACATAAAGTTGAAATAGTGACTCGCAAAATAAAGATGAGAAGTTTTATTTTGTTCCCATGTAAAGCCTAACCACGACACATTGTTTTTAATGCTATCTACATATTCCTGATTTTCTTTTTCAGGATTAGTGTCATCAAAACGCAAATGACAAATGCCGTCGTAATCCTTAGCTAGTCCAAAGTTTAAAAAAATACTCTTTGCATGTCCTATATGAAGATAACCATTTGGCTCAGGAGGGAAGCGGGTGCGAATTTTTGCGGTATCAATAGGTGCTTTTGCATGATGAGCAGCATCTCCTGGAGAGCCTGCCCAGGTTTTGCCGTCATAACTTTTATTAGTTAAGTCGCGTTCGATCACGCCACGAATAAAATTAGAAGGTACTTGAGATGTAGTTTTGATGTCTGACATAATATATAGGCAATATTCTACACTGAAATGATGGCTTAATTCCCCCCAATCCATTGATCTTAAAGCTAAAACATAGACTCATATGATAAGATCAAGTTTTTAATGTCATACGAGTTTTATGCAGCATAGCCTCGTTTTTAAAGTCTTAGATGTGCTCTCCGATGGTAAATTTCATTCGGGAGAATCCATCGCTAAAACTTTCGATATTTCTCGCGTCTCGATCTGGAATGCCATTAAAAAAGCAGAAGAGTTTGGTGTGGAGATTTACTCTGTCCGTGGTCGAGGTTATAAACTAATTCAACCCATTACGCTTTTAAAAAAATCTTCTATCCAAAACGTCATGGGCGAAATTCATCACTGGTTTAACATGGAAATTTTTGACGTGATGGAGTCCACCAATAGTTACCTCATGGAAAGGGCCTCTTTAGATCATCCCCATGCCTCTGTAGCAGTAACGCATATTCAAACGAAAGGTCGCGGCCGTCGCGGTAGAAGTTGGCAATCTGCTCTAGGTGAAAGTTTAACTTTTTCACTTCTATGGCGATTTAATGGTGGAGCCGCAACTCTTTCAGGATTAAGTTTAGCGGTTGGCATTGCTCTAATACGAAGCTTACATCGATTCGGTGTGATGGGGGCGCAGCTTAAATGGCCTAACGATGTATTAATTCAAGATGGGTCTCAATATAAAAAATTAGCGGGTATTCTCATTGAACTACAAGGTGATATGGAAGGGCAGAGTAGCGCTGTCATTGGTATTGGCATTAATTTAAAACTTTCTAAAAAAAGTATGAGCCATATTGATCAGCCAGCGATCGATCTTGTAAGTGTGGGGTTAGAAGTGATCGATCCTAATGAACTGCTTGGACAGATCTTAAAAGATTTGGCAGATGTATTGGGTCAATTTAATACATCTAAATTTAGCTCATTAAAAGAAGAGTGGATGTTCTATCATGTCTATCAGCATCAGACAGTGACATTATCTTTAGGTGACGGAAGAGGAGTCACAGGTCTCGCGCAAGGGGTGACCGATGATGGAGCGCTTATCATTGAAACGCCATCAGCTGGCATCGAAACATTCTCATCAGGTGAAATTACATTAAGAAAAGTATAAATATGTTTCTACTTATAGATATAGGCAATACCAGAACAAAATGGATGCTCCGTGATAAGGATCGCATTTATAAACACGATTCTTTTTTAACAGAAGATATAGACCAAGATCATTTTGAATTCGATGTTGCAATTAAAAAAATACTTATTTCAAATGTGGCAGGATTTGAAAAAGAAGCCATTTTAAAAATCAAACTTAAAAAATTTTCGTGCCCTGTTGAATTTATTAAGCCACAAAAAAAGTATAAGTATCTTTTAAATGGATATAAAGAACCTACAAAACTAGGCGCTGACAGATGGTTGTCTGCATTAAGTGTATCCCATCATATCAAGAAGTCTGGAGTCATTGTCTCACTGGGAACTGCTGTGACGATAGACTATGTGAGCTTTGATCAAAAAAATAATCAATATACATTCGAAGGCGGTGTGATTTTGCCAGGACTGCATCTTACAAAAAATGCTTTAGCAAATAATACTGCTAATTTAAAAAGTTTCGAGGGTGTTGTCCAAATGCCACCCATCAATACAGCCAATGCGATTGAGTCAGGATTTGTAGTGAGTGTGCTAGGTAATATCAAATCTTTATTTGATATAGCGTGTTCAGAATCTGAAGATGTCGCGATTATTTTAAGCGGTGGTGATGCTGAGTTGATAGATCAGCATATGTATAAAAGTTTAAAAAAATACGTCTCAATCAAAAAAGATTTAGTGCTTGAAGGTCTTTTTATTTTCGCGAGTCATTAAAAAACGACTTTATCGTTTTTTAAGATAGAGGTCTGTGATCGTACCTTCTTTAACTTCCGCTGCAAAACAAACTGTTTCAGACAGTGTAGGGTGTGGATGAATACTTAAGCCAAGATCATGTGCATCAGCACCCATCTCAATCGCCAATACTGTTTCAGCAATGAGCTCTCCTGCGTTAACGCCTGTGATACCCGCACCAATAAGTCGATGTGTTTCTTTATCAAAAATAAGTTTAGTCGTACCTTCTGATCGATTGTTAGCTAACGCTCGACCACTCACTGCCCATGGGAAGCTTGCTTTTTCTATTTCAATATTATGTAATTTAGCTTCTGTTTCAGTCATACCTGCCCAAGCAACTTCAGGATCGGTATAGGCAACAGATGGAATCGCGATCGCTTGGAACTCAACTTTATGTCCTGCAATGACTTCCGCTGCGACCTTACCCTCATGGGTTGCCTTATGTGCCAGCATGGGTTGGCCTACAATATCTCCAATGGCAAAGATATGTGACACGTTTGTGCGCATTTGTTTATCTACCGGAATAAATCCTTGATCCGTGACGTTGACTCCAGCTAACTCAGCTTTAATAACTTTGCCATTAGGACGACGACCAATGGCAATTAAAACGCGATCATAAATTTGCGATTCTGATTTACCTTCAAATTCAAAAGCCACATGAATACCATCTGCTTTAGGTTCAATCGTATTAACTTTAGTATTGAGCATAATTTTTTCAAAACGCTGTTCCATACGTTTTTGTAATGGACGTACTAAGTCTCGATCACATCCTTGAATGAGTCCATCTGATAATTCAACAACGCTCACACGGCTGCCTAATGCATCGTATACAGTTCCCATCTCAAGTCCAATAATGCCACCACCTACAATGAGTAAACGCTTAGGTATGTCTTTCAGTTCTAGCGCACCTGTGGAATCCATAATACGTGGATCATCTTTAACACCAGGAAATTTTGTCGCTTGCGATCCTGCAGCCACAATACAATGCTCGAAACCTATCGTTTCAGAACTCCCATCTGCTTTTGTCACTTTAATTTGATGGGGGGAAGTAAATTCACCGACACCTTGTATCACAGTGACTTGTCTTTGTTTGGCCATAGCACTTAAGCCTTGCGTTAATTTACCGACCACATCGTTTGCTTTCCAATGGCGAATTTTTTCTAAATCAATTTTAGGGTCACCAAAAGTTACACCATGCTCTGCTGTTTCTTCAGCATCTGTGATGACTTTAGCTGTATGTAAAAGTGCTTTCGATGGAATACAGCCCACGTTAAGGCATACACCACCTAAGGTCCCATATCTTTCGATAAGCACTACTTTCTTACCTAAATCTGCAGCGCGGAATGCAGCTGTGTAACCGCCTGGGCCTGAACCCAAAACAACAAGTTCAGTTTCATGTGTCGATGTCATATTTGATTTTTTAGTGCTGGTTTGTGAAGACACTTCCGAAGGGATTTCTTTTTTTACTTCCGGCTTTGCTTCAACCTTAACTTCTGTTTTAGTTTCAGCCTTTTGCGGCTTGTCGTTAGACTCACTTAATTCAATGACAAGAATATTGGATCCTTGTTTGACTTTATCACCTACTTTTAAATCAATCTTTGTCACTTTGCCTTCGTGTGTGGAAGGAATATCCATAGATGCTTTATCAGATTCAACCGTAATGAGTGAATCTTCTTTCTTAATCATGTCACCAATTTTGACAATCACTTCGATGACTTCAACACTATCGAAGTTGCCGATATCAGGTACCGTGATTTGAAAAGTATTTGCCATATAGTATTAAAGAAGCAATCGACGCACGTCAGATAGCATCATGCGTAAGTGGCTGGTAAAACGCGCACCATCTGCACCATCAATGACGCGGTGATCGTATGATAGAGAGAGTGGCAAGATAAGCCTTGCTTCAAATGCTTTCGTTTTAGGGTCGTATATAGGCTCCATAGAGGACCTCGAGATTCCAAGTATGGCCACTTCAGGACAATTAATAATCGGTGTAAATTTTGTGCCACCAATACCGCCTAAACTTGAAATCGTAAAGCAACCACCTTGCATCTCTTCCATCTTAAGTTTGCGCTCGCGCGCTTTGGCGGAAAGCTCACCTAAATCTTTAGCGATGGCGAGCACATCTTTTTGGTGAACATCACGCACGACAGGTACCACCAAACCATCGGGTGTGTCGCATGCGAAACCGATGTTGTAATAACTTTTTAAAATAAGTTGATCGCCATCCGCTGAGAGAGAGGCGTTAAAGTTAGGATAAGTCTTAAGTGCATTGACACAAGCCTTCATAAGGAAGGCAAGAAGAGTGAGTTTGACACCTTTTTTTTCAGCATCGACTTGCATTGATTTTCTAAAAGCTTCGAGGTCGGTGATATCTGCTTCATCAAATTGAGTGACGTGAGGTGCGGTGACCCAATTGCGATGAAGATTAGCCCCTGACAATTTTTTAATTTTTGAAAGTGGTTTGGTTTCAATGTCTCCATATTGACTAAAGTCAATCACAGGCATGGGAATCACAGTCGGTGCGTTACCCATATTGTCTGTGCGAGGTCTCGCTAATTCACCTTTCACATAACTTTGTATGTCAGATTCAAGAATACGATTTTTAGGACCTGATCCTTGCACGAAGGCCAAATTAACACCAAGTTCACGCGCAAATTTTCTGACCGAAGGGCTCGCGTGCGATTTTTTATTGGGCGCCACAACCACACTATCGCCAATAGGCGCTGGCGTTTGCTGTGGCTTAATTTTTTGTGGAGGCTCTGGTGCTGGACGTGAAGGTTCAGGCATAGAAGTTTTTATCGCTTCTTCTTTTTTAGTTTCTTTCGGACTTTCTTTCACTTCCGATTTTTTATCAGACTCCACAATATCAAGCATCAATATAGGTGAGCCTTGTTTAATCTTATCACCCACTTTTAAAAAAATCTCTTTCACAGTGCCTGCATGAGGCGCTGGAATATCCATCGAAGCTTTATCTGTTTCTAGCGTAATGAGTGGATCATCTTTTTTGATGGCATCGCCTATCTTCGCGATGATTTCAATCACATCGACACTATCAAAGTTTCCAATGTCGGGAACAAGTATTTTTTCAATAGCCATAATTACTGCGTCACCGGATTAGGTTTGTTAGGATCAAGCTTAAATTTCTTAATCGCGTCAGTGACCACTGATGATTTAATCTTACCTTCATCACTTAAAGCCTTGAGTGTTGCCACCACGACATAATGACGATCGACTTCAAAGAAGTGACGTAATTTTTCTCTTGAGTCAGAGCGTCCAAAACCATCAGTACCGAGAGCTACAAATTTATGAGGCAAGAAGACAGCGATTTGCTCTGCAAATGATTTCATATAGTCGGTCGATGCAATGATGGGACCTTCTGCTTTTTTAAGCAGTTTTACGACGTGGGATTCTTTTTGTGGTTTATCAGGATTCATGCGATTCCAACGATCCGCTTCTAATGCATCCTTACGAAGCTCATTAAAACTCGTCACACTCCATACATCGGCTGACACACGATAATCACTTTCTAATATTTTTTGCGCTTCAATCACTTCACGTAAAATCACACCACTGCCCATGAGCTGAACTTTTTCACCTTTGATTTTTGAATTGGAGAACGAATACATACCCTTAATAATGTCTGCTTCACTTCCTTTTGGCATTTCAGGGTGGCTATAGTTTTCATTCATGACTGTGATGTAGTAGAAAACATCTTCCTGATTTTCAATCATGCGTTTTAAACCGTCTTGCATAATCACTGCAAGTTCGTATGCAAAAGTAGGGTCGTATGATACGCAATTAGGAATCATGGCCGCCATCAATTGGCTATGACCATCTTCATGTTGCAAACCTTCACCATTCAATGTGGTTCGACCTGCGGTAGCACCTAACAAGAATCCACGTGCACGTGAGTCACCAGCCGCCCAAGCAAGGTCCCCAATACGTTGGAAACCAAACATGGAATAGAAAATATAAAACGGAATCATTTGAATACCGTTAACGGTATATGAAGTCGCAGCTGCTACCCAGGAAGAGAATGAGCCTGCTTCATTGATACCTTCTTCTAGAATTTGACCATCTGTTTGTTCTTTATAGAACATGACTTGATCTGAATCTTGAGGTTCGTACAATTGACCGACGGACGAATAAATACCAAGCTGTCTAAACATGCCTTCCATACCAAATGTGCGCGCCTCATCAGGCACAATAGGTACAATATATTTACCGAGCTCTTTATCACGTACAAGGGTGGATAGAATTCTCACGAACGCCATCGTTGTTGATATTTCTCTCTCACCAGTAGCGGTTAACATATTTTCAAAAGTAGAGAGTGGTGGTGTTTTGAGTGGGTTACCTTTACGTTTACGTTGGGGTACAAATCCACCAAGCGCTTCACGTCTTTCCATCATGTATTTAATTTCAGGAGAATCAGGCGCAGGTTTATGGAAAGATAACTTCTCAACTTCTTCATTAGTAATTTGCAAATCAAAACGATCACGGAAAGCTTTTAAAGAATCGATATCCATGCTCTTTTGTTGATGGGTAATATTTTGACCTTCACCTGCATCTCCCATGCCGTAACCTTTAACGGTTTTAGCTAAGACGACTGAAGGTTGGCCTTTATGTGAAGTGGCTGCAGCGTATGCAGCGAACACTTTATGAGGGTCATGTCCGCCACGATTTAAGCGCCAGATATCTTGATCTGACATGGCAGCTACCATCTCTTTTAGTTCTGGATATTTACCAAAGAAGTGTTCACGTGTGTAAGCACCACCTTTAGCTTTAAAGTTTTGGTATTCACCGTCCACACATTCTTCCATGCGTTTTTTGAGTAATCCTGTTTTATCCATCGCGATTAATGGATCCCAGTAAGAGCCCCAAATCACTTTAATCACATTCCAACCGGAGCCTCTAAAATCTGATTCGAGTTCTTGAATAATTTTGCCGTTGCCACGCACAGGACCATCAAGACGCTGTAAGTTACAGTTGACCACAAAAATAAGGTTATCGAGCTTTTCTCGAGACGCCAATGAAATAGCGCCGAGCGACTCAGGCTCATCCATTTCTCCATCACCACAGAAGACCCAGACTTTACGATCTGAAGTATCTGCAATACCGCGATCATGTAAATATTTTAAGAATCGTGCTTGGTAAATACCCATGATAGGACCTAGCCCCATCGATACAGTTGGGAACTGCCAGAAGTCAGGCATAAGCCATGGGTGAGGGTAGCTTGATAATCCCTTGCCGCCCGTTTCCATACGGAAGTTAGTTAATTGGTCTTCACTGATACGGCCTTCTAGAAACGCTCTTGCATAAACACCAGGGGATGAGTGGCCTTGGAAGTACACAAGATCTCCTTGGAATTTATCATTCGCCGCCCTAAAGAAATGGTTGAAGCCGACATCATATAAAGTCGCCGCTGATTGGAAACTTGCGATATGGCCTCCTACACCTGGTGATTTTTCATTTGCACGTAATACCGTCATGATGGCATTCCATCTGATGAGTGCGCGGATGCGACGCTCCATATCGGGGTTACCTGGATGACGCTGTTGCAAGTGCGTAGGTATTGTATTGACGTAAGCGGTGGTCGCTTTGTAAGGTAAATTAGCCCCTGATCTTCGTGCTTGATCGATCATGGATTCAATTAAGAAATGAGCGCGCTCTACACCTTCTGTTTCAATGACGGCATTGAGGGCGTCAAGCCACTCTTGCGTTTCTTGATTGTCGATGTCAGGTATAGATGCCATGTTTTAATATAACTCCAGAATTTTATGAGGACGCTAACGGTATAATAAGGACTGTGTTTACCTAGCGCCTAAAGGGTATTCCAATTTTGTGAGCGATAACGCATTGAATGAACTCATATAGCTTCAAGTTTGGCGTTTTTAAGCGTTTGGGTCAAGTAAAAAAGTAAGTTAAAAGTGTGAGAAAAAGCAATATTCTATTGATTTTATTGATATTTTTTTATAGGACATATATTTAAGGGTTAAGGCTTATGACAATTCAAATTGTACAAAAAAGAAGTGTGGCGACAGAAAAAAACATCAAAGGGGCTCATTTTCTTTGTGTTTTAAGTGATGCGACATCAAAGACATTTCCTTTTATAAAAGAGCTTGATCGAAAACTGAAACGTACCCATAAAAAAATGTCGAGCCTCACCAAGGAGCCTGTCACTATTGAGGTCCAGGATGGTCGCTTGTTGAGTTTTGTTGTTTTGGACAAAAAAAATAACACCTTTCAGCGTCATACTTTAATTCGAAAAGCACTCCAGCCCTTAATTGTAGAAAACCCCGAAACGCTTGTTATTGGTGTATTTGGCGACGAGCATTCCAAAGAAATTAATGCACGTGCTGCTATCTATGTAGCGCTTATGAATAGTCAAAAATTACCCACTCGAAAAAAAGAAAGCATTAAAAAAAACATCAAATCTATTGAGTTATTTGGTATCGAAGTTGAAGATAAATTTAAAGATGAAATGGCTATAGTGACTGGTAATACGTTGACACGTGAATTGACGATGTTGCCACCTAACGACCTTACCCCCTCCATCTATCGCACAAAAATTAAGTCGCTCGCGAAGTTAAATGGCTGGAAGATTGAAGAGTTTGATATGTCGAAACTAAAAAAGATGGGCGCAGGTTCCTTTGTGGCAGTAGGCCAAGGTTCTGAACCACAAGATGCAGCGATCGTTCATTTAACCTATAAGCCTAAGCAATCTAAGAAAAAAATTGCAGTCATTGGTAAAGGTATTTGTTTTGACACAGGCGGACATAATTTAAAGCCAGCACGTTATATGCATGGCATGCATGAGGATATGAATGGCTCTGCAGTATCCCTTGGTATTTTATTGGCAGCTACTGTCTTAAAACTTCCAGTTCAAATTGATTGCTGGTTAGCCATTGCGCAAAATCATATTGGACCTAAAGCTTATAAACAAAATGATGTGGTGAAGTCTCTTAATGGTACTTCCATCGAAATCATTCATACCGATGCGGAAGGTCGCATGGTCTTGGCTGACACCTTAACCTTGGCCTCTCGTTTGAAGCCTGACATGATGATGGATTTTGCAACTCTCACAGGCAGCATGGCGACAGCATTAGGCGATCGTTATAGTGGTGTGATATCTAATCGACCTGAGTTATCTTGTTTAGCAGTGGGGGCTGGAAGTGAATCAGGAGAGCGCATCGCAGCATTCCCGTTTGATGAAGATTACGAAGAAGATCTTGAAAGTGGTATTGCAGACATTAAGCAGTGCACACTTGAAGGCGGTGCGGATCATATTCATGCCGCGCGCTTCTTAAATCGTTTTATTGAAAACAATGTGCCTTGGTTACATACCGACCTCTCATCAAGCAATCGAAAAGGCGGTCTTGGTGCGGCGTTAAGTCAAGTGAATGGCTTTGGTGTAGGTTTTGGTATTCAGGTTTTGAAAAAAGTTTTACAAAAGTAACTTTTAAATTTTGCCCTCGTAGCTCAGTGGATAGAGCATCCCCCTCCTAAGGGGAGGGTCACACGTTCGATTCGTGTCGAGGGCGCCACTCTTCAGAACGTTAAGAGGTCAAAATTTGTAACGTTTTAATTGAAATATCGCAATTTGATCGCAATTAACTTCATTTTATTTTTTTTGTGCAAAGATACTTATAAAGTTCACCACCAAGGCTCTCGGGAGTAATTTCGGCCCATTCTTCATAAGTTTTGCGGAAGCGGGTTGATGTCCCTGATCCCATAGCTTGTTGATAACCTATTTGTGCAAGCATTCTTAATTGATCATAACTACAATCAATTTCAATTTTTTGTTTATAAGATAAATGACCTGATTCATCTGGCGAATAATTATTTGTTAATAACCAAAATGTTACCAATTTACCTTTGTATTTCACTGTATCTGATTTAATAAAATGTTCACTCGTATCAGACTCCCAAATTTTTATCCGCTCGGCATAAACAGAGGAACTTATAAAGATTAGAGCAAAAAACAAATTTAGTTTTTTCATTTCGATCCTATTTTAGAACTGCTAAACACTAATTCCTAATATCACTAGATTAGATACTATAACAATAACTTTTCTGATTCTTGATTTGTGCCAAACATAAATTTTTTGAACCAGGATCAAGAATGAAATATCTCATAGGGTAATAGCTATACTCAGTGTGTTAAATAGAGCAAAATATAGTCAATAAGTCAGGCTTATAAATTAAATGAGGATTTATCTAGTAAAAGATTTTTTAGATATTTTTTATTAAGTCTGAGACTATTTAATCAGAATGTATAAAGTTAAGAGTAAAACAAAAATAATCGAAGTTATGACTTTAGATGATGCTATGAAGTCAGCCAAGGAAATGAATGAGCTAGTGACTATTAAAGGTCATGGTATTGAAATCATTGGGTTATTTGGTGTTGATTTTGTGCTTGAAGGGAAGTGTCCCGATGGGTCAGACTATACTTGGAAGAAGCGTAGACGTTAAAAAGAATTCCTACGTATAACCATTATGAAGAAACTAATTTGTTAAATACTATTAAATAAATAATGAAAAAAATAAATTTAGAAGAAGTTCGAGATTTTATTGAAGCACAAACTTTAGAGTCAAAAATTTATATTGGTTGTGATTCTGAAAGAATTAGAATTGGAAAAGATTGGTATGCAGATTATGTTATGGCAATAGTCGTTCATATTAATGGTAATAACGGATGCAAAATTTTTGGCGAAGTAGCACGCGAGAGGGACTATGATCAAAAAAAGAACAAACCTCGCTATAGATTAATGAACGAAGTATATAAAGTATCTGACTTATACCTTAAATTAGCCGACATATTAGAAGACAGAGCTGTCGAAGTTCATCTCGATATCAATCCAGATGAAATGTTTGGTTCTAATTGTGTTATTCATGAGGCTATCGGCTACATTCGCGGTACATGTAATGTGATTCCAATGGTCAAACCAAATGCATTTGCAGCGTCTTATGCTGCAGGAAAATTTAAAACCCTTGAAGACCGAAAGGTCGGTTAGTAAAATTTTCTTAAACGTAAAGGGCTTATTTATTTCAGTAGGCTGTATAAATTTAAATACATAAATTAATATAGGCACAACTTTTTATGCAAATCATAGTAGATTTTTTGGAATGGATTTCAAAGATTAATTTGCTTGATATTTCTATTTTTATTTTTTACATTATCAACGCAGGCCTTATCATTTTTTTTATCATTAAAGGCATTAAAGCTCTATGGAAGTTATATAAAAAAGATAATGTCAAAAGATAGAGATCTAAACATAGTTTTTTAGCACTTCTAAATATTATATTTCTTTATCTTGAGAAGGATTATCTTCTCCTGGCGTTCTTTGGCGACTTATCATAAGCATTCTAGATTCAGGCGTTTCTAGACTAATACGACCTAATAAACCCTGTCGATAATCATTCAATAAAGTAATGGCCGCTCTTTCCAAATCGATACCATGGTTTTTAAGCGGAAATCCTTTTTTCTTTGCAATCGATTCTAAGAGTGCAATTCCATCCGTACTTAAATTTTCTAATTTATAACGTGACTTGAGTAGTGTTGGATATTGTTCTAAAAGAATGCCACCTAATTTATCCGCTATCTCTTCCTCGAAATAAGCGTTCTTTCCTATATTGTTATTTGCCGCTAATAAATCGCCATCTGAGGGATAGCGGATTTTTGGCCACATCATGCCAGGTGTGTCGATGAGTATCATGTGGTCGTTAATTTGATGTCGTTGCTGTTGTTTGGTGATAGCGGGCTCATCACCAACTTTGGCAATTCGACGATTCAGAATGGCATTCATAAGTGTTGATTTACCAACGTTAGGCACACCCATAATCATCATACGAAGTGGCTTGAGAGTGTCGCCTCGATGGGGCGCTAATGTTTGACAATGCGCTAGTATTTTTTTTGGCTCATTCACTTTTTTGCATGAGATGGCAACGGCTTTTGTTTGGGGTATTTTGTTGAAGTAATGAATCCATTGTTCAGTCACATTCGGGTCTGCTAAGTCGGACTTATTAAGTATCTTAAGATGTGCTCGTTGGCGAGCAGCACCAAGCTCCTTAATCATTGGATTCTGTGACGCACCCGGAATCCTCGCATCTAGTACTTCGATGACTACATCTGTAAATTCCATGGTTTCAGCAGCTTTTTTTTGCGCTGCGACCATGTGTCCTGGAAACCACTGAATGCTCATAATTGATTTTTCATTTATAGAGCATCATTTTACTCTGTCATAAGTGAACACGTATACGTTAAACTGATCAAGTTATGGAAGATCTAAAAGACATTAAACCCCAGCAATCCATCGAGCTTTTAAAGGCGCTCCATATCCTTACCCGGGATGGCCGGATGAATCAAGATTCAAGGCGGAAACTCAAGCAGGTTTATCATCTCTATCAGTTGATCGAACCTTATCTTGAAAAAGCGTTAGCCACGAATCCTCAACTTACCTTGGTAGACCATGGTGCCGGAAAGTCTTACTTAGGCTTTATCTTGTACGATCTTTTTTTAAAAGATAAAGGTGGGGCACTCTTTGCGATTGAACACCGACCAGAGCTTATTGAGAAAGCTAAAGCGTTGGCTGACACTTTAAAATTTGATCGCATGCATTTCTTTGCATCCAATATAAAAAATTCACTGGATGATTCGAGCCTTCCAAAAAAAGTAGATATGGTGACAGCACTTCATGCATGTGATTCAGCCACAGATGATGCCATTCTTTTTGGACTTAAAAAGGAGGCGCAATATATTGTGCTCATCCCTTGTTGTCAGGCAGAGGTATCAAAAACTTTACGATCTGAGAAATCAGATCAATTAAAATATACATTATCTGAATTATGGCGACATCCCATGCATACAAGAGAATTTGGAAGTCATCTCACGAATGTATTAAGATGCTTACTGCTAGAAGGTATGGGTTACAAGGTCACAGTCACTGAGTTGGTAGGCTGGGAACACTCCATGAAAAATGAACTGATCATGGCTGAGAATATTCATCATCCTAAAAAAATTGCATTAGATCGATTAGAAGAAATTTTAAAAACATGTCATCTAGAGTCTTTAAAATCTAGATTTTTACCTATCATTTAAAAAAAGGAGAGCGGTATGCGTTTTGTTTTAAGTTTTATTTTTTTAATTACCTCGTCACTCAGCTTTGCAGCACATAAGATCCCCGCGTTCACTGGACCAGATTTCACTGGCGTTTATCAATGTACCGGACTGGATATGCATGAAGGCGAATACAAAGGCAAGGTAACATTAAAGCTAAAAAAAGAGCATAGCCAAGCTCAATATGGAAGTTATGACTTTTTACTCGAAGTACCTGGTTATGGTAAGTACCCAGGCCATATGGCAGCAAATGGCTTAAGTGCCGCCATGCACTTTGCCCTAGAAAACCAATCGACTCATGATTTTGGTACAGGCATTTCACAGTTTAGTAAAAATGCAAAAGGACAATGGCAATTTCATAAGTTTTATTTTGAACCACAATTTAAGGGTGGTAATTCAGGATTTGAAGATTGCGTGAAGCAGTAATTTTTAAATTGTGAGTGAGCCATTAAAAAACAAAGATAAAAATTTAGCGATTGAAGCATCAAGACAAGCTCGACTAGAAAGCTTGTTACCTATTGAGTTTCCCGAAACACTTCCAGTCTCACAAAGAATCAAAGAGATTAATGAAGCGATTCTTAATCATCAAGTTGTGATCTTGTGTGGCGAAACGGGATCAGGTAAAACCACACAACTCCCCAAGATATGTCTTCATTTAGGTCGAGGTATCAAAGGCCTCATTGGTCATACACAACCTAGACGTCTTGCGGCGAGATCTGTGGCCTCTCGTATAGCATCGGAACTCAAGTCACCTATAGGCGATGCCGTTGGCTTTAAGATTCGATTCGCAGATAAAGTCTCTCAACAAACACTCATTAAAGTGATGACTGACGGCATCCTCTTGGCTGAGACACAAACTGACCCGGATCTTAAAAAATACGACACCATTATTATTGATGAAGCCCATGAGCGAAGTCTTAATATTGATTTTCTTTTAGGATACCTAAAGCAACTCACTCTTAGGCGTCCTGATTTAAAAATTATTATTACCAGTGCAACCATTGATGTGGAGAGCTTTTCCAAACATTTTAATCATGCACCCATTATTGAAGTCTCAGGTAGGACATATCCTGTTGAGATTCGTTACCGACCCTTAGAAGTCAAAGACGAAGACGACCAAGTAGAAAAAATTGAAGAGGCTATTCTTGACGTTGTGAAGGATTTCTCAAAAGTAGGAGGAGATACCCTAATATTTTTACCAGGCGAGCGTGAAATTCGAGATATCGCTGAATTTCTAAAAAATAAATTGCCACCGCATTATGAAATCCTTCCACTTTTTTCAAGACTTTCCAATGAAGAACAACAAAAAATTTTTAGAGGTTCAAATGGACGACGTATTATCTTGTCTACCAATGTTGCTGAAACATCACTGACTGTTCCTGGCATTAAATATGTCATCGATCCTGGTATTGCGAGAGTGAATCGCTATAGCACCAGAAATAAAGTTGAACAATTACAAATTGAAAAAATTTCTCAAGCATCAGCTAAGCAACGAAGCGGTCGATGTGGGCGTGTGTCTGATGGTATTTGTGTAAGGCTCTATTCAGAAGATGATTTTAACGCGAGACCTTTATTTTTAGATCCTGAAATTTATCGATCATCACTCGCATCCGTTATTCTAAAAATGGCTTCGCTTCATTTGGGCGATGTCTCACAATTTCCTTTTATTCAGCCACCCAGCAGACGATTCATTCAAGATGGTTATTTATTGTTACAAGAATTAGGTGCTGTAGATGATCAATATGAGTTAACAATCATAGGCCGTGATCTAGCTAAACTTCCTATAGATCCAAGATTAGGTCGCATGTTGCTTCAGGCAAAAAAAGAAAATGCACTGTCTGAACTTTTAATTATTGTGAGTGCGTTAAGTATTCAAGATCCAAGAGAGCGACCTTTGGATAAAAAAGCCGAAAGTGAAGCAGCGCAAGTTCGATTCTTTGACGAAAAATCTGATTTTGTATCTTTTTTAAAACTTTGGGCATTTTTTGATGAGGTCATTCAGAAGAAGACAACACAAAACAATTTAAGAAAACTTTGTCATGCACATTTCTTGTCTTATCTGAGAATGCGTGAGTGGCGAGATTTGCATGAGCAAATTCGAGAACTCATTTTAGATATGAATTATAAAGAGAATGATAAGCCGGCTAATTATGTCCAAATTCACCGATCGATACTCTCAGGGCTTTTAGGAAATATTGGTATTAAAGCACTAGAAGATGATTCATACGTGGGCGCTAGAAATATTGAATTTCACTTGTCCCCAGGATCAAACATTAAGAGGAGAAGATCGAAATGGGTTATGGCAGCTGATCTTGTCGATACGACAAAACTGTATGCAAGAACAGCGGCTGAAATCGATGTGGAATGGATTGAATCTTTAAGCTTACATTTAGTAGAGCATCACCATACAGATCCTTATTGGGATACTAAGTTATCTCGTGTGAATGCGCATGAAAGAATTACACTCTATGGATTGACGATTGTGGCGAAACGCAATGTGCACTTTGGGCCGATCAATCCAGAAATCGCACGCGAAATATTTATTAGACAAGGTCTGGTCTCAGGGGGCTACGTTTCAAAAGGATTATTTTGGAAACATAATCAAGACCTCATAGAAGAGGTTGAGCTTTTAGAACATAAAGCAAGACGACTTGATGTATTAGTTAATGAGGAAGATCTTTTTCAGTTTTATGATGAAAAAATACCGCAGGGTATTATCAATGGTGTGGGATTTGAAGATTGGCGTCGTGAGATAGAGGAAAAGCATCCTCAAGTCTTATTCCTCACCAAAGAACTTCTTATGAGGCGTGACGCTAAAGAGATTACGGAAGTTCAATACCCAGAAACTTTAAATATCGAAGGCGTCACGATTCCGCTGAAATATCGTTTTGAACCAGGACATCCTGATGACGGTGTGACAGCAGTTATATCTGAAATTAATTTTCATCAGCTTGATTTAAATATCATGCAGTGGCTAGTTCCTGGGATGATTCGCGAAAAACTGAATTGTATTTTTAAGTCATTGCCTAAAAATATTCGCACTCAACTTTTTCCACTCTCAGATACTGTGACCGAATTCTTAACTCAATACAAAACCCATCACCATTTATTTCAATCAATCAGTGATTTTGTTTTAAAGAAAACAAAAGAACCTTACATGATAAGTGAAGAGGAAATTGAAAGTCTGCCTCGTCATTGTTTTATGAATATTGAAGTGGTGAACCAAAAAAATGAGCTTGTATCGCAAGGTCGTGATTTAAATCTTCTAAAAGGTTCAGTCAAGCCACAAGTGCATGTCAAAAAGAATGATAAGACTAATGCGGTTGAACGATTTAATTTAAAACGGTGGGATTTTGACGAACTACCGCATGCTATTGAATTAAATACGCATCAAAAAGACTACAAAGGTTTTGTGGGATTATCTGACGAAGATGAATCGGTAGCTATCCGTGTGTTTGTCTCAGAAGAGGAGGCTAAAGCATCACATCGTCAAGGTGTTTTAAGATTACTCAGTTTTGAATTGAAACCACAACTCAAACAGCTTGAAAAAGATTTGAACAAATTGAAAGAAGCCCAGCTTTTTTTAAGAGATATGATTGATGCTGAAGAATTAAAAGGCGATGTGATCGAAATGATTTTAGATACAGCCTTGAATTCTGAAGAAGTGATGCCAAGAACTTCAGGTGATTTTATTGCACTGATTAAACGTATTAAAAATGCGCTGCCACAAACGATGAAGGCCCTCTTAGATACTATTCATTTAAGTGCTACTTATTACCACCAAATTAAACAATTATTAAAAACGTTAAGTCCCATACAGAAAAGATCAGAATCTATCTTTGTAAGTCGTATGAACTTCTTAATTCATAATGAATTTATTATATCGACACCTTCAGAGATATTTTCACACCTTCCAAGATACTTGAAAGCACTAATTATTCGTATTGAGAAATATCCTTCAAGAGCAGATAAAGACGCAATCATGCAAAAAGATATAGATCGTGTTCAACAATTGCTTGGTGAGCGATTAAAACCTTATGTCTCAAAAAAAATGACACCTCCTAAAGCCCTAAAAGATTTTCAATGGCAGATTGAAGAGCTTCATGTGTCATTATTCGCCCAAGATCTGAAAACAGCATATCCCGTGTCACTTAAGCGATTAGAAAAAGTATTGGATGACATTCCTTTTTACCCATGAGAGACTTATTTAAAAAAATATTTCGTGAAGAAGTGATGGATGATGATATCAGTATTGATGTCAGTGAATCTGAAGGTGTACGTTCTTTGCATTTTGCATCGCACGCAATTCAAAGTTCAATGCGCTTAAAAAAACCTTATCACTTAGAACTCACTTATACACGAGCCATGATGATGTTTCTTCTCTTTCATGCTCGACCTCGTAAAATTTTATTGATTGGTTTAGGGGGCGCATCTATACCTAAATTTATTCATCGGTTTTTACCTGATATGAAATCGGTTGTGGTTGAGATTCATCGAAAAGTGATTGGTGTGGCGCACCTTATGTTTCATCTTCCGCCTAACGATAAATCACTCAAGGTGATTCACGGCGATGGTATCCCTTTTATGAAAGAACATCCGGAGTCGACCGATGTATTAATGATTGATGCTTTCGACCCTGATGGCATTCCTCGAAATTTTAGGAGCCTCTCATTTTTTGACCTATGTAAATCGACTTTGCGGACAAATGGTATCTTTGTGATGAATATATGGGCGAGTGATCCACATTATGATCTTTACGTTGACCGTATGCATCGCGTTTTCGAAGGGCTCATCCTGATCATTCCCACAGGCAAACCAGGCAACCAAATTGTGTTGGGTTTTCATGACACACCAAAAGAATTGGATGTAAAGACATTACGAGCAAAAGCGAAGTTACTTGAAAAAACTTATGGGCTCGAATTTTTATCATTTTTTAATCAGCTTATGCTTCATAATCACCAAGCATCGAGCATGATTACATTCGATCAATAATTTTTAAAGGTTAAGACATTTGAATTTTCAATTTTTTGCTACTTGTCCACGCGGTCTTGAAGCTTTGTTGGCAGATGAACTTTTAGCACAGCGTGCATTAAAGATTATTGTGACTGATGGGGGCGTATCGTTTGAAGGTAGTTTGGACACGATGTATCGCGTCAATTTACATAGTCGAATAGCTACGCGCATTATGTCTCGAGTAGGTCAGGGTAGTTATGCTACAGAAGAAGATATTTATAAAGCGACGTTTAAACTTCATTGGCCTTCATGGTTTAAAGTGAATCAAACGATTCGCGTCAAAGTCACAGGCGTGAAGTGCCCTTTAAAAAGTTTAGACTTTGTGACGCTCCGTATTAAAGATGCAGTGTGTGATCGTTTCCGTGAAGAGGGTGCGTTAAGACCATCAGTAAGTGTCAGAGATCCTGACGTTCGCATTCATGCTTATCTTACACAAGATCAATACCAACTTTATCTAGATACCTCGGGTGCCCCGCTTTATCAAAGAGGATTCCGCGATGTAAGTGTGATCGCACCCTTACGTGAAAACTTAGCGGCAGGCATCATTATGTTGTCCGGTTGGATACCAGGCACACCATTTTTAGATCCCATGTGCGGTAGTGGTACTTTTTTAATTGAAGCGGCCATGATGGCAGTGAATCAACCACCTGGTATGAAACGTACATTTGGTTTTCAAAAACTTACTTCATTCGATGAAGGCCTTTGGAAAAAAATTGAAACCGAAGCTATGAATAAAATGAAGCCTATTGAGTTTTTGGATATTTATGGCTCGGATCTGGATTTAAGGGCAGTGCGAGTTGCGCGTCACAATTTAAAAGTGGCAGGCTTGGAAGAGGTTGCAAAAGTCATGCAAAGTGATTTTATAAAATTAGAACCTCCCGCATCAGAAGGAACGCTTGTGACCAATCCGCCTTATGGACAACGTATAGGGGAGGATGAAGATTTAAAAGAAGTCTATCCCGTCTGGGCAAAGCATATGAAAGAATCCTTCGGGGGTTGGAATACTTATTTTTTAACTGCAGATCTTGAGATGCCAAAAGATATGCGATTAAAGCCTTCAAAAAAAACCCCGTTGTATAACGGGGCATTAGAGTGTCGTTTGTTCGAAATTAAAATGGTGGCAGGTAGTAACCGAAAACCAAAAGACTAAAGTACGTTTAACGCAGCTTCGTAGTTAGGTTCTTCTGTAATTTCTGAAACAAGTTCGCTATGAAGTACTTCATTGTTTTCGTTTAACACGATCACAGCGCGAGAAGTTAAACCAGCCAAACTTGTATCATCAATAGATACACCAAAGTCAGTGGCAAATTTTTTCGTGTTACGAAATGTTGAGAGTGTTTGTACATTCTCAATTTTTTCAGCACCGCAAAAACGATTCTGCGCAAAAGGTAAGTCAGCTGAGATACATAAGACTACGGTATTATTAAGTGAAGCAGCTGCCTCATTGAATTTCCTCACAGATGTTGCACAGGTTGGCGTGTCTACACTTGGGAAAATATTGAGTACTTTACGTTTTCCAGCAAAGCTAGCCAGGTTAACGTCAGCACGTGTTTTATCTGCGAGACTAAAGTCAGGTGCTTTTTGTCCCTTGCTTAAAAATTGACCACCTATTTTGACTGGGCCGCCTTTGAGAGTCACTGCCATGATCTAAATTCCTTTGAAATTGAGTAATACTTGACAATATACATCAGTTATTTTTTTATGGGTAGATCAAGTAATTTTTTTGTGACTAAGCCCTAAGATTTAAGTCATTCATCCTTTAAAATAGAGCCATGTCTGAAGTCCATCCCGTCTCATTTGTTCATTTAAGGTGCCATAGTGAATATTCCATCACTGATGGGATTGTGCGCATTGATGACTATATCGACAAGGCTTCATCTCAAAATATGCCAGCCTTGGCGCTCACGGATTTAAATAATGTATTTGGTTTGGTTAAGTTTTATAAGGCAGCAAGAGAAAAAGGTATTAAAGCTATTTTAGGTGCTGATCTTTGGATTGAAAATGAGGTCAACCGTGATCAACCTTATCGCGTCTTAGCGCTCTGTCAAAACGATAAAGGTTACTTAGCTTTATCCGAAATCTTATCGCGTGCTTACTTAGAAAATCAGTATCGTGGTCGCGTTGAAGTGAAAAAATCTTGGTTGTTAGAAAAAAATGAAGGCCTCATTATTCTCTCAGGGGCTGCTATGGGAGATGTGGGCCAAGCGATCCTCCAAGAACATACCGATATCGCGATGAATGCCATGAAAGAGTGGGCAACACATTTTAAGAATCGTTTCTATATCGAAATCCAAAGGATTGCTGAGGGCGATGATAAAAAAAATGAAGCGCGTTTTATCAATCAGTCTTTAAGTTTGGCCACAAGTTTAGAAATTCCTGTGGTAGCCACCCAGCCTATTCAGTTTATGGATCAAGATGATTACAGAGCCCATGAGGCGAGAACTTGTATCGCTGAAGGTTTCATCATGGCCGATAGCCGTCGACCTAAATTATTTTCACACGAGCAATATTTTAAAAATGAAGTGGAGATGACCACTTTATTTAGTGACATTCCAGAAGCGCTGCAAAATTCTGTCGAGATTGCAAGGCGTTGCAACTTCGAATTCACCTTAGGTAAAAATTACTTACCTGACTTCCCAACACCTAATCAAGAAAAGCTCGAAGACTTTTTAATTTCAGAATCTAAAAAAGGATTAGAAGTTCGCTTAAAAGAACTTTTTCCAGATGAAGTAAAACGTCATGAAGTTAGACATGATTATGATGCACGTATTCTTTTTGAAACGTCCATCATCAACCAGATGGGTTTTGCAGGCTACTTCTTAATCGTTGCTGACTTTATTAATTGGGCTAAAAATAATGAAGTCCCGGTAGGCCCAGGTCGCGGATCCGGCGCTGGATCATTGGTAGCCTATAGCTTAGGTGTGACTGATCTCGATCCGATTCGCTACCAACTCCTCTTTGAGCGTTTCTTAAATCCTGATCGTGTGTCGATGCCGGACTTTGATATCGACTTTTGTCAAGAAGGTCGCGATCGTGTGATTGATTACGTCAAACAAAAATATGGCGCAGGTTCTGTTTCACAAATTGTCACTTTCGGTACGATGGCAGCGCGCGCTGTGATTCGAGATGTGGGACGCGTCCTTGACCTCCCATTTAATTTTGTCGACGGTATTGCGAAACTCATCCCCATGGAATTAGGGATCACATTAGAAGATGCATTAAACAAAGAACCACAATTACAAGATCGTTATAACAAAGAAGAAGAAGTCAAAGAGCTGATTGATCTCGCATTAAGGTTAGAAGGCGTGGTGCGAAACGTGGGTATGCACGCTGGCGGCGTTTTAATTGCTCCCGGAAAAATTTCAAACTTCACACCGATTTATTGTCAGGCGAATGGCGATAGTTTGGTGAGTCAATTCGACAAAGATGACATTGAAGCTCTAGGTTTAGTGAAGTTCGACTTCTTAGGGCTTCGTACACTCACGATTTTAGCGATGGCATTAAAGAATGCAAATATTTTGCGTGCAGCTGAAAACCTTCCACCGCTTGATCTTAATCATTTGCCTCTTGATGACAAAACAGTTTTCCAACTTTTAAAGAGTGCAAATACTACTGCCGTCTTTCAGCTTGAATCGCGTGGCATGAAAGACATGTTAAAACAAGCGAAGCCGGATTGCTTTGAAGATATTGTGGCACTCGTGGCACTTTATCGTCCGGGCCCTATGGATTTGATCCCTGACTTTTGTAAACGTAAACACGGACAACAGCGCATTGTATACCCACATCCCTCCACCGAATCGATTTTAAAAGAAACATACGGTATTGCTGTTTACCAAGAGCAGGTAATGCAGATTGCACAAACGGTTGCAGGTTACTCATTGGGTGCGGCTGATTTACTTCGTCGTGCGATGGGTAAGAAAAAAGTTGAGGAGATGGATGCGCAGCGAGAAGGTTTTATTGCGGGCTCTTTAAAGAATGGACTCAATGAAAGACAAGCGCGTGAACTTTTTGACTTGCTCGAAAAATTTGCAGGCTATGGCTTTAATAAATCTCATGCAGCAGCGTATGCGATGGTTGCGTACCAAACGGCTTATTTAAAAACACACTATCCCGCAGCATTCTTAGCCGCTTCCATGTCGGCTGATATGAATAATACCGACAACATTCAAATATTTTTTGAGGATTGCAAGCCGAATAGCGTGGAATTGTTGCCGCCTGATATTAATCAAAGTGGTTTCGAATTTATTCCAACCAATACGACACAAATCTTATATGGATTAGGTGCCATCAAAGGAACAGGCTTGGCAGCGATTGAACTTATTTTAGAGTCGCGCGAGAGTAAAGGCCCATTCAAAAATCTTTTTGATTTTTGTGCGAGACTTGATTTAAGAAAAGTGAATCGTCGTGTCGTGGAATCTCTCATCCGTGGCGGTGCATTCGACACACTTGAATCTAATCGTGCCTCATTACTCGCGAGCGTGAATCTAGCGATCACCGCAGCCGAACAAGGAAAAGCGAACATCGCACAAAACAGTTTATTTGGTGAAGAGCAAACACAAAAAGTGGATATGGTGCATATGGATCCATGGACGCCACAACAAAAACTGCAAGAAGAAAAAGCAGCGCTTGGTTTTTATTTTAGTGGCCATCCATTCACCTTCTTTGAAAAGCGTGTTCGACCATTCATCAAAACTCAAATTAAAGAATTAAAACCGCAAGAGCAACCATACTTAATTGCAGGCGTGATTGTGGGGATTCGAATTCGCATGACGGCTCGGGGCAAAATGGCGATTGTCACATTGGATGATGCAATTTCTCGTGTGGATGTGGTGGTAGGCAATGATCTCCTCACACAATCACAAAGACTAGTGCAAGAAGATCAACTTTTAATCGTCGAAGGACGTGTGAGTCATGATGACTTCACAGGCGGTATAAGGGTGACTGCGCGTAAACTTTTTGATTTAGCCACTGCAAGGAATCAATTCGCACACCATTTAAAGATCTCATGTAACGGTCAATCGGATGCCGCTAAATTAAGAGACATCCTAAAGCCTTACTGTGGGGTATCGCAAAATAATCTCAAACGTTGCCGCGTTAAGATTGATTACCATAATGAAAAGGGTCATGTAGAACTCTTGCTAGGACACGATTGGCAGGTCGATTTACATGATGAATTGATAGACGGTTTAACCCAATGGTTGAGCGAAGAAAACGTAAAAATCCTTTATAATTGATCTCCCGATTTTAAAAGCTTTAGATCTATGAAAATTAGTTATTTAGATTTTGAAAAGCCAATCTCAGAACTTGAAGCTCAGACCCTGAAGCTCAAAGAGACGCATGACAAGAATAAGAATCTTGATATTTCAAAAGAACTCAGTCAGCTAGAAGGTAAGACTGAAAAGCTTCTCCACGAGATCTACGACAATTTAAATGCTTGGCAAATCTCCCAAGTTTCACGTCACCCGCAAAGACCCTATACCCTTGATTATATTGAGAAACTTTTCACAGATTTTGAAGAGTTGCATGGTGATCGCGCGTTTGCCGATGACCCAGCAATTGTGGGTGGTTTAGCTTTATTTGAAGGTATTTCTGTCATGGTCATAGGGCATCAAAAGGGACGCGATGTGAAGGAAAGACAACACCGCAACTTTGGTATGCCAAAGCCAGAAGGTTATAGAAAAGCCTTACGCCTTTATAAATTAGCCGAAAAATTCAACGTGCCTATTGTGACCTTGATCGATACTCCAGGTGCATATCCAGGTATTAACGCTGAAGAGCGCGGTCAATCTGAAGCCATTGCGCGTAACTTATATGTCATGGCCGAGTTAAAAGTGCCTATCATTGGCATTGTGATTGGTGAAGGCGGCTCAGGTGGGGCTTTAGCACTGGGTGTCGTCGATCAACTCATCATGCTTCAATTTGCAACTTATTCTGTGATTTCCCCTGAGGGTTGCGCCTCTATCTTATGGAAGAGTGCGGATAAGGCGTCCACTGCGGCTGAGACTTTAGGTATTACAGCCACCCGCTTAAAAGAATTAGGCTTGATCGATACGATCCTTCCAGAACCTCTAGGAGGTGCACATCGCAACCCTAATCAGCTTATGGAAACTGTCCGAAAATCCTTAAAAGAACACCTCACAAAACTGCAAAAGAAATCTTTAAAGCAACTCCTCGATTTAAGATACGAACGTCTACTTAGCTATGGCAAGTTCAAAGAAACCGCTAAGTAACAAAGTTTCAGCTACTACCCCCAAAAAAACTAAACCACTATCCTTACTCGATGTAGTCGAGAAAGGTTTTGTATCTTTATCGGCATCACACAAAAAAGTTAAATCGATGACGGTCGCTTTAAGTGGCGGTATCGATTCGGTGGTTCTTTTACATCTTATACATCAACTTCAAAAGACCCAAAATTTCACTTTAAAAGCCAGCCATGTGCATCATGGTTTGAGCAAAAATGCAGATAAGTGGGTCAAGTTTTGTGAGAGGTTATGTACGAAATTATCTATCCCTTTGGAGGTACATCACATCAAATTACCTCAAAAAAAGTCACTCGGAATTGAGGGGGAAGCAAGACAACTTCGTTATGAAAAACTTCTTAAATCTAAATCCGATTTAGTGGTTTTAGCACATCATGCAGATGATCAAGCGGAGACATTTTTATTACAATTAATCCGGGGAGCAGGGGTCAAGGGTTTGTCATCCATGGCGCATTTTGATTATAGCCGACGCTTATGGAGACCGCTACTAAACACCTCAAGAACTGAGATAGAAAGTTATGCCAAAAAACATCAATTAAAGTGGATTGAGGACGAAAGTAACCTGAATATTGATTTTGATCGAAATTTCATTAGATCAAAAGTTTTACCTATATTAAAGAATAGATTTAATCATATTATTAAAGTAATTTCTAGGTCTTCAACCCATTTAGCAGAAGCGCAACATTTGCTCGATGATTTAGCAAAAATAGATTTAAAAAATTGTTTAAAATCAGGTAATTATAGACAAAAAATTAAAGTAAACACTTTAGATAAATTATCAAACTATAGAGCTAAAAATGTATTACGTTATTGGCTTGAATTAAACCATCAATTAATGCCATCTAAGGACCTTTTGGATGAGTTATTAAGGCAGGTTTTAACGGCCAAAAAAGATGCGGAATTGAAAATACAGCTCTCAAAAGATTATGAAATTCGTCGTTATAAAGATGAGATTTATATCGTTCGAAAAGATTTAAAAGACCAAAAAAATTATGAAATTATTTGGAAGGGGGAGTCAGAAATTTTATTGCCCAATGGTACCCAATTAAATTTTAAAAAAATAAAAGGTAGGGGCATTAATTTTAAACATTTGAATGATCAAAAATTAATTATTAGAAATCGACAAGGCGGCGAATTTTTTAAACCCGACTCCAAAAGACCCACTAAAAAAATTAAGCAGCTTTTACAGGAATCAGATTTACCCCCTTGGGAAAGAGAGTCTTTACCCTTAATTTTTATTGGTGACGAATTAGCTTCTGTGCCAAATTTTGGTATCGATATTAAGTTTCAAGCTAAGCCCAAAGATTTTGGTTTGAACGTAAATTTTGTAAGCCGAATATAGTGTTGTTTTTTTACAACACAAATGGGTAATAACTAGCATTTTCGCAACACATTAATCCATTGATTTATATGATAATTTTTTGCATAAATGGGGGGGCTTTCTTCGGGAAGTTTTCCTATGCATTTTAAAGCCCCGAATGATTGAAATTTATTCACGGCTTCCTTATAGTCTCATCATCTTCAAATAGTATGGATTGATCTCAATGAAACTAAAATTATCTGCAATCGTTGCTTTAGCCCTTGCAAGTTCAGCCTCTCTTGGTGCCGCTGAAAAGTTCACAACGAGCACCATCAATGTTTATAGCGCAACCCCGCTTCCATCGATCGGATTACCTCTTGATTTAGTGCCTGCAAATATTCAGGTGATAAAGCGTGAGGATTTAAAAAATCAAGTGGGTGTCACCATAGCTGATTTTGCTAACAATAATTTGCAAAGTGTTAGCATTCAAGAGACGCAAGGTAATCCATTCCAGCCTGATGTCACGTTCAGAGGTTACTCAGCGTCGCCATTAGACGGCAATCCTCAAGGTTTGTCAGTATTCTTAGATGGCGTTCGTGTGAATGAGCCTTTTGGCGACTCCGTGCGTTGGGATCTTATCCCATCATTTGCAATTCAAGGCATGCAACTTATTCCGGGTTCCAATCCACTTTATGGTTTAAATACCCTCGGTGGAGCTATCGCCCTTCAAACTAAGAGTGGCCGCACTAACCAAGGCGCTGCGCTCGAAGCTTCAGGCGGATCTTGGGGTCGTAAAAATGTATCTGCTGAATATGGCGGTGTTTCAAAAGATGGCTCTGTCGACTACTACCTAGGCGCTAATTATTTTGATGAAGATGGTTGGAGAAAATATTCACCTACCACAGTCAAGCAAACCTTCGGTAAGGTGGGCTGGCAAAATGAGTCAACCAAGATTGACTTAAGTTATTTAAATGTTAATAACGATATGATTGGCAATGGCTTGGTTCCTCAGTCAATAATTTCATCAGAGGGCAGAGATGCAATCTATTCACGTCCTGACCAAACGCGTAATTTCTTAAACCAATTTACTTTGAATGCCTCCCATTGGATTAACAATGATGTGATGGCGAGTGCGAATGCTTACTATCGAAGATCTAATCGAAATACTTTAAACGGTGATGTAAATGATGAATATACCGGAGCATTAAGCACTTCAACTAACGCTAATACTTGTTCAAGTTCAGACACTCTTGCAAGTAATAATAATTTAAATGCTGGTGAACAATGTGCCCCTGGCGTAAATAACAGAACATGGACGCGTTCTAATAGTTACGGTGTCCAAGGACAATTAACATTCAATCAGAAACTTTTCGACAAGAAAAATCAATTCATAGTCGGCACGGGTTTTGATCGTTCAATTCAAAGATTTAATCAAACAGAGCATGAGATGGAAGGTTTTGATGCTACCAGAATGCCAAATAGCCCTGATGAACTCACATTAACGACAGCCTTTAAAGGAAAAACGGAAACATTCCATTTGTTGGCAACTGATACGATATCCCTTAATGATGTGATTCATCTGACAGGAGCGGCACGGTACAATAGGACGGAAGTGAAAAATACTGACCAATTATATTTAAGTGGCGCAAAAGACTCTAACTCGGGTGGAAATCATCTATTTCAACGTATCAACCCATCTTTAGGTCTTACACTTACGCCAAATGAAAATGTGACCGTTTTCGGTTCTTATAGTGAGTCAGCAAGAGCGCCTTCAGCCATGGAATTAGGTTGTTCAGATCCAGCCAACCCATGCCTACTCCCTAATGCGATGGCAAGTGACCCACCTTTAAAACAAGTCGTAGCTAAGACATATGATTTTGGCGCAAGAGGCAAACTTCCATTCGATATGAAATGGTCTGCATCAGTGTTTCAAGCTGTTAATCATAACGATATTCAGTTTGTTTACACGAATACAACCAACAATTCAGCCGGCTACTTTAATAACGTTGGTAGAACCAAAAGACAAGGTTTAGACCTTGGTTTAAGCGGCCTTGTCAATAAACTAACATGGAACGCATCGTATAGTTACATAAGGGCAACATATGATACTGACTTTACTTTAGTTAACGAAACCAATTCATCAAGAACCGATAATGACGAGCTGAATGTTAAGAAAGGTAATTTTATACCAGGCATTCCTAAACATCAGCTTAAGTTGAGAGCGCAATACCAAATCACCCCGGAATGGAGCTTTGGCGGTAATTTAATCGCATTCTCAAGTCGTTATATGCACGGCAATGAAAATAATGGACATCAAGCTAATTCGGCTGAATGCCAAACATATGATGCAGGTGAGGAAGTTCATAATACGCCTTGCGCTAAAGGAAAGCTTCCAGCATTTGCGATTGTGAATCTAGACTCACAATATAATCTCGGTAACGGTTGGAAGATTTGGGCTAAGGCGATTAATGTCTTTGATAGTGATTACTACACAACTGGACGTTTAGGTGTCAATGCATTTACGGATACAGGCAATACATTTAGTGATTCAGCTAATGCAAATACTGACTCTTGGAGAGGAGCAGCTTTTGTTTCCCCTGGCGCGCCTCGCGCAGGCTGGTTAGGCGTTAGATACGAATTTAAATAATATATTTATTTAAAGAACTAAAAAGGGAGCTTAAGCTCCCTTTTTTATTGCCTAGATTTTATTTTTTTGTGAGTTTTATAAAGGAATAAAAGGTACCGATGATGGGCATTCCAAAATTCGTAAAAATAAATTCCTTAGTTGATTGATGTTTTATTAGGACTAGATCATGGAGTTTCGTTAAGAGAAGCATCCAAGACATCGTCAACATCATGAGTACCAAAAGAAAGAGGTAAATGTAACCATCTGTCACAATGTAAATGATATAAAAAATAAATGTTGCAGTAATCGAAGCATTCCATAATAGAAATAGGTTCGTGGCTTGATCTATCTCATCATTGATATTTTTTTTAATCTCTTTTTTTGGAGAGGCATTTGTTGGTTTGGTTTCTAAACTTGATCCACAATGATCACAGAACTTAGCAAAATCTTTATTGATGAGGTGACCACATTCGTAACAAATCATAATGGTGAGGTTGATTCAAATAAATAAGCTTGCGATCTTAAACCGATCTTCCCAAAGCTATCCATGAATTCATCCCAAAATTATTTAGGAAGTTTTCCTGATATGCTTTGATATCAATTAAGTCACAATAGTAAACATACTAAGAAGGGTTAGAGTTTGAGCTTAAAGCTTCGTCTTATTTTGATTATTAACGCGGTATTGCTTCTTATCTTAATACTAGGAGGCATTTTAGCGATAGACACCGCCAAGAAAAATGTACGTGCTGAGGTTGCCTCATCTGAAAAATTAGCGCTCTATTTATTTGAGATTGGTGTTTTAAAGAATCCGAAGTATTACTCGATTGAGAGTGAATTTAAGCCTCTTAATTTGCAGAGCCTGGTGCACATGCGACACCTCAAAATAGAGTTCTTTAATTTAGATGGTAAGTTGGTGGATAGTAATGTGTCTGAGACTCATGCCAAGGCAATCGACCAAGCCCCTAACTGGTTTGTAGGCTTCATGGGATTATTTTCAGAGCCGTGGCAGCCTAAACGATTAACAGTTGAGATCTTGGGTCAGCCAAAGGGTGCGATTGTGATCACCCCTGACCCTAGTTATGAATTTGGCGAGATATGGAACCAGTTCACTGGCATCTTTTATCTCGCCGGTGCTTTTTTTATTTTGACGAATATTTTGGTGGCGTGGATTGTGTTTAGAGCATTAAGCCCTGTGGAGTTTATTTTGAAAGCTTTGACTGAATTAGAGTCTGGTAATTTAAAAGTGAAGATGCCTAACTTAAAAACTTCAGAATTATCCGCGATCAGTACCAAGTTTAATGTCATGGTTAGAACATTAAGAACCAGCATCGAACAAAATCACCAGCTCTCACAAAAATTAATTCGCATTCAGGAAGAAGAGAGAAAGAGTTTGGCACGAGACCTTCATGACGAATTCGGGCAATCACTGACAGCCATTCATGCAGACGCTGCTGTATTAAAGGCATTAGCCAATAAGGACTACCCAAAGATTAAACCCTCAGTCAATGCGATCTCTGATCTCTCGAAACATCTCATGAATCTCGTGGGCGGCATGCTAAATAGTCTGAAGTTAGGGGTCCTTCATGAACTTGGATTGGAAGAAGCTTTAAAAGATTTATTAAACACATGGCAATTAAGACACCCAAAAATTAACCTTAGTTATCAAATTAACTTAAAAGCATTACCTAAAATGAATGAAACGATATCTATTACAAGCTACCGTATTATTCAGGAGTGTTTGACGAATATTTCGAGGCACGCAAAAGCGAAAAATGTAGATATTCATATTGATTACATTAAAAAAAATACATCTAGCGCTTTGATTGATATTGCGGTGAATGATGACGGTGTAGGTTTTAGTAAATCACATCGCGATGGCTTTGGATTATCAGGCATGCGTGAACGTATTAATGAGATCCATGGAAAAATAAACATCGTGAGTGACATCAATCGCGGCCTTAAATTAAATATTCAATTACCTATTACAAGAAAAAAGTAAATGGAAAAAAAAACAACCATCGTTTTAGTGGATGATCACGCTGTCGTAAGAGCAGGGGTGAGGCGTCTTCTTGAGCAGGAGCCTTTATTTGAGGTGATAGGGGAAGCTGAGAGTGGTGAGAAGGCATACCAAATCTTTGGTGAATTAAAGCCTGATGTGATGGTGATGGATTTGTCTATGCCTGGCATGGGCGGGTTAGAAGGTATTCGACGCATACTCATGCGCTATGAGAAGGCTAAAATTTTAGTCTTATCCATGCATGAAGATTTATCATTTGCGAACCAAGCCTTGAAGTTAGGCGCTAAGGGTTATTTGACTAAAAATACATTGGCGGATGACTTAGTGAAGTCGATTGAAACGGTGACCCAGGGCGATGTGTTCTTAAGTGATGAGATCGCAAAGAAAATGGCCATGCAGTCAATTTCAGGGAATCAAGACCCTGTTCATGAATTATCAGCGCGTGAGTTCGAGATATTTAGATTGTTAGCTGAGGGCTTGGATATTGACGCGATTGCATCGACACTTAATATAAGTTCGAAGACGGTGTCAAATTATCAAACCATGATCAAGCAAAAGCTTAATATCAATACCCCCATTGAACTCATTCGTTATGCGATTAAAGTGGGCATCATTAAAAATTAGATGTTTTCGGGAAGAATTCTTAAACAATTTTGGGAGTAAAGATCAGGCGTGATTGAAAAGGAAAAGCTAAAGTGGTCTTGTCTTAATACTTGCCATTAAAGCTTATAACGAGACGCGCTCGACTCCACGAGTAAAGGGTTTTTTTAAAAGGGATTCATTTTTGAATCCCTTTTTTTATCCCAAGAAGTCAAAAGAGAGCCCTCCCTCGTGATATTATTTTAAGTATGAAGATCGGTACCCCACTATCCCCAAATGCCACACGCGTCATGCTTCTTGGAAGCGGTGAACTTGGTAAAGAAGTTATTATTGCTTTGCAGCGTTTAGGTGTGGAAGTCATTGCGGTAGATCGTTATGAGAATGCTCCGGGACATCAGGTTGCGCATCGATCCCATGTTATTGATATGACGAATGGTGATGCCCTTTTAAATTTAGTTAAACTCGAAAAACCCCATTATATTGTTCCTGAAATTGAAGCGATTAATACTGACGTTTTAGCGCAAATTGAAAAAAGTGGTGATGCGATTGTGATCCCAACAGTGAATGCTGTTCAGCTTACTATGAATCGCGAAGGTATTCGTGATTTAGCTTCTAATCAATTAAAGCTCCCTACATCCCCATTTGCGTTCGCTAAAAGTTTAGATGAATTACAAAAGGCCATTGATAGTGGGATTGGTTATCCATGCTTTGTGAAACCTACCATGTCATCTTCTGGCAAAGGCCAATCACGTATCACTGATACATCGAAAGTCAAAGACGCTTGGGATTATGCAGCGTCAGCAGGACGGGTTGATAAGGGGGTGGTCATTGTTGAAGGTCAAATTGATTTTGATTATGAAATTACTTTACTGACCGTTAGAGCCAAAAACGAAAAGGGTGGCATCGAAACAACCTTCTGTGAGCCGATTGGACACAAACAAGAGCAGGGTGATTATGTAGAGAGTTGGCAACCGCAACCCATGCATGAAGTGGCATTAAAAAAAGCACGCGATATTGCTAAAAAAATTACGGATGCTTTAGGTGGTCTAGGTTTATTTGGTGTGGAGCTCTTTATTAAAGATGACCAAGTATGGTTTTCAGAAGTAAGCCCAAGACCGCATGACACAGGCATGGTAACCATGGCGAGCCAATGTCAGAACGAATTTGAATTACACGCACGTGCCATTTTAGGTTTGCCAGTGAATACAACTTTAACCCGTCCGTCTGCGAGCGCTGTGATTTATGGTAATCACGATGCAGATGGTATTCATTTTGAAAATATTGAAAAAGCATTAGGAGTTCCAGAATCAGATCTAAGACTTTTTGGTAAGCCCACTTCATTTAAGCGTCGACGCATGGGTGTGGCTTTAGCATCTGCTGATAATATAAGTGAGGCAAGAGCAAGAGCCCAAAAAGTAGCATCCCTCGTTAAAACATCTGTTTAATGTCTCAACCCTCCGCGTCAACACCGCAATCTCTTTTTGATCTTTTAGGCGGTGAGCCTGATGCCACAAATCAAATAAGAGCCATCGTTGAAGCGTTTTATGATGTGATGGATAAGGATGAAAAAGCCAAAAAAATTCGCCAGATGCATCCGGAAGATTTAACTTCATCGCGTGAAAAACTTTTTATGTTCTTAAGTGGTTGGACAGGTGGACCGCAACTTTATATTGAGCGATATGGACATCCATTCTTAAGACGTCGTCACTTACCTTTTAAAATAGGCGAAGAGGAGCGTGACCAATGGATTTATTGCATGACGAAGGGTATGCTTAATTTAAATATGGAAGAAGCAAAAATAAAAGCGCTTTTGAATGCGCTTTATCCCATCGCTGACTTCATGCGAAATCAGTAATTATTTTAAACGCGTGATTTACGTTTTGGTGCTTCTGATTTTGAATCGGAAGATCTAAATGTTCTAATCGTTGTTGGCTTTTTAGCAAAAGTTTTTGGCGCGGATTCACGTTTGGCAGCCGGCTTTCGATCACTTAATTTCCTGTCACTTGGTTTTCTGTCACTAAAGGATTTTTTTTCACCGAAAGTCTTTTTATCGCCAAATGCTTTTTTATCTGCATCTGATCGATTAAAGCTAGGTTTTGTGTCTGATGTTTTTCCAAACAATCTTTTTTCAGTAGCTTTTTTCTCAAAAGGACTTCTAGGCGTTCTAGGTTCGCTATCTCGCTTAGGTGCATCGGTCGCACCAAAGTCTTTTCTAAACGGTTTTTTATCTCCGAAGGATTTCTTTTCTCCAAAAGATGGTCTATCGCCAAATGGCTTTTTATCACCGAATGATTTTCGTTCACTAGAGCTTCTGTCGCCAAAGGATTTTTTCTCACCAAAAAGTTTTCTATCTCCGAAGGATTTCTTATCTCCATAGGGCTTTTTGTCACCAAATGATTTTTTGTCTCCAAAGCTACGTTTTCCACCGCGAGATTTTGATTTTCTTTCTTCACCTAACTGATCACGTGATTGAACTTTAGGTTCAAAGCCTACCATCACTTTCGCATCAATTTTGTGGCCTGTATATTTTTCAATATCACGAAGTGCTTTGCCATCCATGGGTGCTACAAATGAAATTGCGACACCTTCTTTTTTAGCTCGACCTGTACGACCAATACGATGCACATAGTCTTCTGCGAATTTAGGAAGATCGTAATTGATCACGTGCGTAATACCATCGACATCAATACCGCGCGCTGCAACATCAGTTGCCACTAAAACACTAATATCACCATGTCTAAATTTAGTTAGCGTTCGATTACGAGCTCCTTGTGTCATATCACCATGAAGTGCCCCTGTTTTGTGGCCTGCGTTATAGAGCTCATCAGCTAATAAATCAGCATGACGTTTAGTGGAGGTGAAAATAATCGTTTGTTTCACACCCGGTTGAATCAGAAGATGTTCAAGTAATTTATTTTTGTGGTTTAAGTTATCCACGAAATACATATTTTGCGTAATATTTTCGTGCTTCTCTTTAGAGTGTGAGATCTCGATCGTTTTAGGATTGTGTAAAAGATCTTTGGCAATCTTACTAATCTGTCCGTCAAGTGTTGCTGAGAATAATAAGGTTTGATGTTTTGTATTAATGGCTGCACAAATCTTTTTAACGTCAGGAATAAATCCCATATCAAGCATACGGTCAGCTTCATCTAACACTAACATTTGTAACCTAGACAAATTGATACGGCCACGTTCCATGTGGTCTAAGAGTCGACCTGGGGTCGCGATTAAAATATCCAAAGGTTGTGACAATAATTTATTCTGTAATGGATAAGGCATGCCACCAACGATGCTAGTGGTTTTAGCTTTGATAAATGTGCCGTACTTGCGCGCGGCTTCATTAATTTGTGCTGCTAGTTCTCGCGTTGGGGTTAACACCAAAATACGTGGGCCACGATCCTTCAGGGGATGTGGTGTGGCAAGAAGATTTAATGCGGGCAAAATAAATGCGGCTGTTTTACCCGTTCCTGTTTGTGCGGATGCCATGAGATCATGACCTTCCATAATGACAGGGATGGATTTGGCTTGAATGGGGGTGGGCGTTGTATAACCTACGCTACTTAAAGCGCGCAGGATTTGTGGGTCGAGGTTTAATGATTCAAAAGACAATGTCGTACTCCTTAAAAAGGGGTTGGGTGCATTTAATCTTTTAAAAAATTCAAAACTTCCAATCACTAGATTTAAACGCGCAATGTGTTACTTGATGTGAGTGCGCAGTATATAGATAAATCCATGAATATCAAAGCTTATTTTGCCCATAATATGCTAGAATTCGGCCTCAATTCAATTTTGGTAGCACTTTTTATGTCACGCAATTTAAGAAACATTGCCATCATCGCCCACGTGGACCATGGCAAAACCACCCTCGTCGATAAACTTCTTCAGCAATCAGGCACCTTCGCACAGCATCAAGCAGTCACTGAACGCGTTATGGATTCCAACGATATTGAAAAAGAACGCGGCATTACAATTCTAGCTAAAAATACCGCAGTGAACTTTGAAGGTACGCACATTAATATTGTGGATACCCCAGGACACGCGGACTTCGGTGGCGAAGTAGAGCGCGTATTAGGTATGGTTGATGGCGTGGTGTTGCTTGTGGATGCAGTTGAAGGCCCTATGCCTCAAACACGCTTCGTGACTAAAAAAGCTTTGGCATTAGGTTTAAAACCTATTGTCGTCATTAACAAAGTAGATCGTCCAGGTGCACGCCCTGATTGGGTGATTAACCATACATTCGATTTATTTGCGAACTTAGGTGCAACGGATGAGCAGCTCGATTTTCCGATTGTATATGCATCTGCATTGAATGGTTTTGCAACGCTTGATATGAACCAAAAATCAGACACAATGAAACCATTATTTGAAACGGTACTAAAGCATGTTGCACCTCCAGAGGGCAGTCGTGATAAGCCGCTTCAATTACAAATTTCAGCACTTGATTATTCGACTTATACGGGTCGCTTGGGTGTCGGTAAAATTAAAAATGGTGTGATCAAATCAGGCCAATCTGTCGTTGTCATGCATGGCGATAAACAAGTCTCACAAGGCCGTATCAATCAAGTTTTAGGCTTTAAAGGTTTAGAAAGAATTCCAGTAGAAGAAGCTGAAGCTGGCGATATTGTGATTATTTCTGGTATCGAAGAAATTGGTATTGGTGTGACAATTGCTGACACAAATAACCCAGTGGGTCTTCCTATCATGGCAGTGGATGAGCCGACATTGACGATGGACTTTATGGTTAATACTTCGCCCCTAGCTGGTACCGAAGGTAAGTTTGTGACGAGTCGACAAATTCGGGATCGTTTAACAAAAGAATTATTAGTGAATGTGGCACTTAAAGTGGAAGACACGCAAGATGCAGATGTATTCCGCGTTTCAGGTCGGGGAGAACTTCACCTTACTATTTTATTAGAGAATATGCGTCGTGAAGGTTTTGAAATGGCTGTGGGTAAACCACGTGTCGTCTATCGTGAAATCAATGGTCAAAAGTGTGAGCCTTATGAAGTCTTAACAGTTGACTTAGAAGATGATACGCAAGGTGCTGTGATGGAAGAATTAGGCCGTCGCCGTGGCGAAGTGCAAAATATGGAATCCGATGGTAATGGCCGTACACGTTTAGAATATAAAATTCCTGCACGAGGACTTATTGGTTTCCAAGGTGAATTCATGACGATGACTAAAGGTACTGGATTGATGGCTCACGTGTTTGATGAATACGCACCCGTGAAACCTGATATGCCAGGACGTCGAAACGGTGTATTGATTTCAGCGGAGCACGGTGAAGCTGTTGCTTATGCCTTATGGAAACTCCAAGACCGCGGTCGCATGTATTCAAGCCCGGGCGATAAACTATATGAAGGTATGGTGATTGGTATTCATTCCAGAGACAATGATCTTATTGTGAATCCAATTAAAGGTAAGCAACTCACGAACGTGCGTGCATCAGGTACGGATGAGGCGGTGAGATTGGTACCACCTATTCAGTTAACATTGGAATCCGCAGTGGAATTTATTGAGGATGATGAGTTAGTTGAAATTACGCCAAAATCGATTCGTATTCGTAAACGTTTCTTACTCGAACACGAGCGTAAGCGCGCATCGAAAGAATAAATTAAGTCGCCTGTCCCTGGTTGATGAGGTAGTCTTCGTAGTTGCCAGAGAAATCAATAATGCGATCTTCTTTGATCTCAATAATACGCGTTGCAATAGAACTCACAAATTCACGGTCGTGACTCACAAAAAATAAAGTGCCTTTGTATTTGTCGAGTGCGGTATTTAAAGACTCGATCGATTCCATATCCATGTGATTTGTAGGTTCATCCATAAGAAGTACATTCGTTTTTGCAAGCATCAATTTTCCGAAGAGCATGCGGCCTTGTTCTCCCCCAGATAAAACTTTCACTGATTTTTTCGTGTCCTCACCTGAAAATAAAAGTCTACCTAAAATACTACGGATGGCTTGATCATCTTCACCGGATTGTGCGCAGTCTTTCATCCAATCAAATAATGTGACATCTTTTTCGAAGTCGATTGCATGGTCTTGCGCAAAATAACCAATCTTTGCTTTTTCAGCCCACTTGATATCACCATGGTTAGGTTTAAGATCACCCGCTAAACATCGAAGAAAAGTTGTTTTACCAATACCATTTTCTCCAATGACTGCAATACGTTCACCTGCTTCAACGAGTAAATTAAAATTATTAAATAATGGCTGATCAAAACCGTGACTTAAGTTTTTAATTTCTACCGCTTGTCGATGAAGTTTATCCTTATCATCATAATCAAAACGAATATATGGGTATTGACGACTAGACGGCACAAATTCTTCCACCTTAATTTTATCAATCTGTTTTGCTCGACTTGTTGCTTGACGCGCTTTTGATGCATTAGCCGAAAAGCGTCTCACGAATTCTTGTAATTCTGCAATCTGTTCCTTTGCCTTATCGTTATCTTTTAATTTTTGTTGACGAGCCATGGTGGAGGCTTCCATGTAATTATCATAATTACCGGGATAGACTGCGAGCTTCCCATAATCCATGTCTGCCATGTGTGTGCATACCCGATTTAAGAAGTGCCTATCATGAGAAATGATAATCATGGTGGAGTTACGATTGTTTAATGTATCTTCTAGCCATTGAATCGTATGAATATCTAAGTTGTTGGTAGGTTCATCAAGTAACAAAATATCTGGATTCGAAAAAATGGCTTGCGTTAGTAGTACGCGTAATTTAAAGCCGGGTGCAATAGCACTCATAGGACCTTGATGCTGCTCGATCGGAATGCCAACACCAATGAGTAATTCACCTGCTCGGGCTTCTGCCGTATAACCATCAAACTCTGCATACACACCCTCTAATTCAGCAGCTTTCATGTAATCTTCTTCGGATGCTTCTGGATTCATGTAGATTGCATTTTTTTCTTCATTCGCTTTCCACATCTCTTCGTGTCCCATCATGACTACATCTAATACACGCTGATCTTCATATGCGAATTGATCTTGTTTAAGCCATGACATACGCTCATTCTTATCGAGTGAGATATTGCCTGATGTTGGGTCTAATACGCCTGCTAAAATTTTCATAAAAGTGGATTTTCCACAACCATTAGCGCCAATGAGTCCGTAGCGATTACCGTCGCCAAATTTAACTGAGACATTTTCAAAAAGTGGTTTTGCACCAAACTGTATGGTGATGTTATTACTTATAAGCACGCTTTAATTCCCTTAAAATTTTTTATTTAAACTGATTTTGTATTACAACTTGGTCAAGCGGAAGTTGGCCACCACGTGGCATAGCTTCTTTAATGCCTTTGCCCACACAAACAAACATCGCAGGGGTATGGTCTTTTGGGAGATTTAAAAGCTCACTCACTTTATCAAAATCAAAACCATCCATAGGGCAGGTATCGTAACCCATCGATTTAGCGGTGAGCATAATATTCATAGCCGCCATGCCGCATGAGCGCATCGCCTCATCACGCTGCGCTTGAGGTTTATCATTGTAATATTGATGAATGGCTGGTACTAAATAATCCCGCACAGGCTTCGGAGCATCTTTCCAATAGCGAGCTGGTTCTTTATTCCAAGACATAAGATCGGCTACCAGCACTATTAATATAGAAGCCTCTTCAACTTGCGCTTGACCCCAGCTCACTGCACGAATTTTTTGACGTAAAGCTTTATCTGTAACCACGACAAATCGCCAGTTCTGAATATTAAACGCTGTGGGAGAAAGAATCGCATGGGAAAGAATTTCATGGATCTCTTTTTCAGTCATCGCATGGTTAGTATCAAAATGCTTAATAGATCTTCTTTGTTGTATGGCTTCCTTAACTTGCATCTTTTGTCTCTCTTAAAAAATTAATATTCTATTTTTTGTATCGTGAGATAGGTATCACCCATCGGTTTTTCCCATATCACTTCATCATTTAATTTTGCACCGATGAGCGCTTCAGCTAAAGGTGACAAATAACTCACCTTGGCTTTATGAATGTCCGCTTCATCCTCACCAACAATTTCGTAAGTACTCAATTGACCTTTTCCGTCTTCTACGGTTACTTTGGCCCCAAACAATACAATTAAATGATCTTCTTCCGAAGGTTTGGTGAGAATCGCTGATTCAATCCGCGCTGCATAATAACGCATATCGCGCTCTAGGATGGCAATTTTTTGTTTAGCGATAGGATCATCTTTTTTTTGTTTTAATTGTGCACGTTCAACTTCAAGTGCATCAATTTGTGCATTAAGGAGCTTTAGTCCATTTGGCGTAACATAATTAGGCTCATTACTTAGGGGCCTCTCAAGGATATCAATCCCTGCATGTTCTAAATCATTCTCTTTAACAAATGCGCGACTCATAATTATTTCCTAATTTAAGATCTTCTTCAATCTAAAGATATCTTCTATTTTATAGAATTACTGGACAATTAATTTTACTAATACCAATTATTATTATCTTATTTCAACTATAGATTGCAAAAGCAGAGTATTGTTTGATAAATGCAAAAAAATTTGACGCCATACATAATTTTTTTTTAACAGATCTATTTAGGACAAATCTATGAATATTTATCGAAAAATAATATTTACCTGTAAATTAGGTTTTTTAGGACTATTAAAAAAAAATATGCGAAGCATTCATATTGCAAAGAAAAATTTCTCGACATATATCACATACAGGGCTCATTCTAAAGGAGACAATGGATGTTTGAAACAAATATTTAGAAATGGAGATTACAATATTGAGGATATGGCTCAGGGAAAAATATTAATTAAATATCATAATAAAATGTCTAAAGTTTCCCCCTCATTAATTATTGATGCTGGAGCTAATATCGGAGCATCAGCATTATTTTTTGCAAAGACTTTTTCAAATTCATTTATTTATACTCTTGAACCAGAGATAAAGAATTTTAAAATATTAAAATCCAATCTTTCAGGATTAAACGTATTTAATTTTTTTGGGGCAATAGACTATAAGAGTGGATTTTTAGAACTTCAGGATCCAGGGCTCTCAGATTGGGGTTTTAGGACAAATGTCATTAAAAAAAATAAAGTTAAGCATAATTTAAATAAAATTCGAAGTATTTCTCCATCAGATATACTTCTGCATCCTGCATGCACAAAATGTAATTGTTTAATTTTAAAAATTGATATCGAAGGAGGTGAGGATTCTTTATTCAAAGGTGACGTTAATTGGATGAATAAATTTCCTTTAATAATTATTGAATTACATGATTGGTTGTTGCCATTTTCTGGATCATCTAGAAATTTCATCAAGTCAATTTCAAAATTTGACTTCGATTTTATTTATCGAGGCGAAAATATTTTTTTATTTAATAAAACAATTTTAAATTATGACCTAAATTGATAAGCGCTCTCATTAAAACTTAGCTTAATGATTTTTTTAAGTAATGTCATTATTCCCACTCAATGGTAGCAGGTGGTTTTCCTGATATATCGTAAACTACACGATTAATACCGCGTACTTCATTAATAATACGGTTAGATACTTTACCTAAAAGATCATATGGAAGTTCAGCCCAGTGTGCTGTCATAAAATCAGAAGTGACTACCGCTCTTAATGCCACAACATATTCGTATGTTCTACCATCACCCATGACGCCCACTGATTTTATTGGTAAAAAAACTGCAAACGCTTGCGATGTTTTGTCATACCAGCCTGAATTTATAAGCTCTTCAATAAAAATCGCATCTGCACGTCGGAGGAGATCTGCGAATTCTGATTTTACTTCCCCTAAAATACGAACACCTAGGCCAGGGCCAGGGAAAGGATGACGATAGACCATCGATTTAGGAAGCCGCAATGCCACACCCAATTCACGCACTTCATCTTTAAAGAGTTCGCGTAAGGGCTCTAATAATTTTAGGTTCAATGTTTCAGGTAAGCCGCCAACATTGTGATGACTTTTAATTGTGTGTGCTTTTTTAGTTTTGGCTGACGCTGATTCAATCACATCAGGATAAATTGTGCCTTGTGCTAACCATTTGGCTTTTGGAATTTTTTGAGCCTCATTTTGAAAGACCTCCACAAACTCACGGCCAATAATTTTTCGCTTTTGTTCCGGATCCGTCACACCTTTTAGGTCTTTCAAGAATTTATTCGATGCATCCACATGTATGACTTTGACACCTAAGTTATCGTGAAATGTTTTCATGACTTGTGTGGCTTCATTTAAACGGAGTAAGCCGTTATCTACAAAAACACAAGTGAGTTGATCACCAATCGCGCGATGAATGAGCGCCGCCGCAACGGATGAATCAACACCACCCGATAAACCTAGAATGACCTCATCATCTTTGACGGTATCTTGAATATGTTTAACTGCTGTTTCGATATAGGTGGGCATTGTCCAGTTTGGCTTGCATTTGCAAATAGTACTTACAAATTGTTTTAAAATAGCAAAGCCTTGTTTGGTGTGCGTGACTTCTGGATGAAATTGCACGCCATAGAAATTTTTTGTTTCATGCATCATGCCGGCAATAGGTGTTGATGTATTACTTGCAATCACCTTAAATTCAGGCGGTAATGCTGTCACTTTGTCTCCATGACTCATCCATACATCGAGAAGTCCGTGACCTTCTGGATTCGTTTTATCTTGAATATTTTCTAAAAGAGTTGAATGATTATGTGCTCTAATTTCTGCATAGCCAAATTCGCGCGTATTTGCATTCTCAACTTTGCCGCCGAGTTGCGCTGCCATCGTTTGCATGCCATAACAAATACCTAAAATAGGAATGCCTAAATCAAAAACAATTGGGGGGGCTTGGGGTGTATCAGATTCGTAAACTGAGTTAGGGCCACCAGATAAAATAATACCTTGCGGATGGAAAGCTTTGATTGCTTCTTCACTCATATCGTGCGAATGCAGTTCAGAATAAACATGCATCTCGCGCACTCGACGTGCGATGAGCTGTGTGTATTGTGAACCGAAGTCAAGAATGAGAATTTTATCCATACGATTTAAAAAGCCTCCTTGGTCGGAGGCTCTTTTGAAATAACATTGAATTTAATCGACACGGTAGTTAGGCGCTTCTTTGGTAATTTGTACATCATGCACATGTGATTCACGCATGCCTGCACTGGTAATTTGCACAAAGTTAGCTTTATTTCGCATTTCATCAATGGTACGAGCGCCCACATAACCCATTGAAGCACGAAGACCACCCATCAATTGATGGATGACATTAATGACGCTACCTTTGTAAGGCACACGTCCTTCGATACCTTCGGGTACTAATTTGTCTGCATTGTTTTCTGAGTCTTGGAAATAACGATCGGAGGATCCTTTTTGCATCGCACCAATGGAACCCATACCGCGGTATGATTTGTACGATCTACCTTGGAAAAGCTCTACCTCACCCGGGGCCTCTTCAGTACCTGCGAACATGGAACCTAACATGACAGAATGAGCTCCTGCTGCAATAGCTTTTGCAACGTCCCCTGAAAACCGAATACCACCGTCTCCAATGAATGGGATACCCAGTTTATTCAAAGCTTCAGCGACATTACTGATGGCTGTAATTTGCGGAATACCCACGCCGGCTACAATACGCGTGGTACAGATTGAACCTGGACCGATACCGACTTTCACACCATCAGCACCCGCATCAACGAGCGCTTTAGCCGCATCGGCGGTCGCGATATTGCCACCGATCACTTCAATATGCGGAAAATGTTTCTTTACCCACGTCACCCGATCGATAACACCTTGCGCATGACCGTGTGCCGTATCAACTACAATGACATCAACATGAGCTTCAGCTAATAATTCAACGCGCGCTTCGGTACCTTCTCCAACACCGACGGCAGCACCTGCACACAGTCTACCCTTATCATCTTTACATGCATAAGGATGGTCTGAAGATTTCTGAATATCTTTAACAGTAATTAAACCTTTTAAGACATCGTTCTTGTCAATGACAAGCACACGTTCCAAACGATGGTGATGAAGTAGTCGAATCACTTCTTCTTTTGATTCACCTTCTTTGACAGTCACCAAACGATCGCGTGGCGTCATGATATTTTTAATAGGTTGATCGAGATTGTTTTCAAAACGTAAATCTCGGTTTGTGACGATACCCACAATTTTGCCACCATCAATGACAGGTAAGCCTGAGATTTTATGATGAGCCGTCAGGCTCATGACGTCACGCACTGACATATTAGGATTGATTGTAATAGGGTCGTTGACTACACCCGATTCAAAACGTTTTACGCGGGATACTTGGTAAGCCTGTTCTTGCGGCGTCATATTTTTATGAATGATTCCAAGACCACCTTCTTGAGCTAATGCTATCGCTAAGCTTGATTCAGTCACTGTATCCATAGCTGCTGACACAATGGGAATGTGAAGTTTAATTTTTTTAGTCAATTGCGTGGTTAAATTAACTTCGCGTGGAAGTACTGTGGAGTGAGCTGGAACGAGGAGCACGTCATCGAAAGTGAGTGCTTGTTGTATTAAACGCATCTTTTGATCCTTTGCGCAAAACGAAATTATACAGAAAAAGTATCGTTTAGGCTAAGAAATGCGTGCTTTTATGCGCCATCCCCACCTTTTTTCATGACTTTACCTTCAGCCGCACGTTGGCGTCTAATCTCTTTAGGATCGGCAATCAGGGGCCGGTAAATTTCGATACGATCGCGCTCACGCATGACGTGATCGAGCTGTGTAAGCTTTCCAAAAATGCCAATTTGATTGATTTTTAAATCAATTTCAGGGAATTTTTTAATAATGCCTGAGGCTTTAATCGCTTCTTCTGCAGTTGCCCCAGCCTTAACCTTGATAGGAATAATCATTTGTTTTTGAGGAAGCGCGTAGGCAACTTCAATGAGGATTTCATTCGGCATAAGTTATGAGTCTTTTAATCGTATTAATATATTTTATCAGCTTGTGTCACGAAACCATCGACAAACGTATTAGCAATTTTACTAAATATCGGCGAGATCAATTTATCTAAAATAAAATTTGAAAACTCATAATGTAGATCAAATTCGATACTACAAGCGTCTTCATGAATGGGTGTAAATATCCAAAAACCTTCAAGCACTTTAAACGGACCATCAATGAGCTTAAGGTCAATGCGATGAGGGTAGTCTTTGGTATTTTGTGTGGTAAAACCTTGGTTTACACCGCTATATTTAATATGGATGGAAGCTTTTGTCACTTTATCATTTCTTTCTATAATTCGAGAGCCTCCACACCATGGAAGAAATAAAGGATAGTCCTCGATGCGATCGACAAGATTAAACATCTTTTCAGCCGAGTGATTCACAATTACATTTTTTTTGACATCTGCCATGGGGTAAATTGAATTAGCGTAAAATAGGTATTTTAAGGTATAGATAGTCTTTCATGAGTATTGTACAAAACAAAAAAGCGTTCCATGACTACTTCATTGAAGAGAATTATGAGGCGGGTATTGTATTAGAGGGCTGGGAAGTAAAAGCCATTCGAGACAATCGTACTAATATAAAAGAGGCTTATGTCATTATTCAGCGTGGTGAAATCTATCTGATTGGCTGCCATATTACACCTCTTGGCGCTGCATCCACACACATTCGCCCTGATGCGATACGCACACGAAAATTACTCCTCCATAACGAAGAAATTGCAAAGCTTATTGGCAAAGTTGAGCGCTCGGGATATACCTTAGTGCCTATTGATATGCATTACAAAACTGGACGTATCAAGATACAAATTGGGCTTGCCAAAGGCAAGAAACAGTATGACAAACGTCAGACTGAAAAAGAAAAAGACTGGGAGCGCGACAAAGCTAGAATTATGCGATCAGCTAACAAAAAATAATTTAGAATAATTTATTTTTTTTCATTTCATCAGCAATAAATTTTCCGATATATCGCGATCCCTCGATATTCAGGTGAGTATCATCTCTGTATAAAACCTTTCCATTTTTTTCCATGCTGCAATTTTTTTCATCACAAAATAGAGGCGCGGTATTTAAAATTATAACTTCATGATTTTTTTTAAGTAAATCAAAAATAGGTAAATAATCCTGATAATTTTTATCAAAATTACTCTTATTTTCGACACAGTTATTTTTAAAAGATAAAGGCCTTACAAATTTACATTGTTTTGGATCGAATGAAAAAAAAGGGACATCATCTAAAATATATATTTTTTTGTGATTTGAGAATAAGACATGAATAGTATGTGAAAGCCCATCAATTAAAGAAGTATGTTTGGGTAATTCATGCTTGCGATTGCTCCAGTATGCATTTAGCAGAACAACTTTAATATTTTTATCTGAAATAACGTAATCAAAAATATGATCAAAATTTTGGTTACCCATAATAGGAAGAGTTGGTTGTTGATAGTAAACAACATTTAAATGAGGAAGTCCCTCTGCAATCCCGATAAAAAGATGCTCTGCGTGACTATCTCCTATAACTGCGATATCTATCGCCCTGTCTTTTTTGGATTGAAGGCATCTAATATTGTCATCCCACTTGAGAGCTTCATTTCGGAGGCTTGTTGGGGTGCATAAATAAAAATGTTTTGTAGAGTATTCATGGAATAAAATATGACCTACATCTCCTTCGTTTTTGATAATAGGGGTTGCAGCATCTCTTTTTGGAAACCCTTTATTTAGGTAAATTGTGAGACCAAATATGCCAATTAAAAACATGATCCCAACAAGCCCAATGCTTATAAGTCCCGATTTTTTTTCTTTTCCAAATCGAATAGGCTTTTCAATAAAATAGTAAGTAAGTGTTGCTAAAGTTATAGCTAGAATAACCAAAGCGAATCTTAAAAAAACTGAGGGTGTTTGACTTTCAATAATGGTTGCAAATGAAAGTAAGGGCCAATGCCATAGGTAAAGAGGATAACTAATAAGCCCGATCCAGACCATAAGTTTATTTGAGAGAAAATATTTGTTTAAAAAGGACTCTTTTGAGCTATCAATAATGAGCGCTGAACCCAGAACAGGCGATAACAAAGCATAATAGCCTGGAAAATGACTTGTTTTTGTTATGATTTTTATTCCTATAAAAATTAAGGCTAAGCCTATTAAAGACTTTAGAAATTGAAATTTAATATAGAACGGGTTATTTGATTTGGATGAGTACATATGTTTGTAAGCAATGAAGGCGCCCACAAGTAACTCATAAAATCTTGCGTAAGGTGCGTAAAAAGCAGCCTGACGGTCTGGATGAAATATATAAAAATGAAGTATAGTAAATACAATTGTTATGAAAAGTAAAAATTTACCAAGATGCGGTTTCCATTTAAAAGCAAAATAAAGTAATAATGGCCATATCACATAAAACTGTTCCTCAATGCTTAGAGACCAAAGATGCAGTAGTGGTTTTGTATCAGAAGAATTGTCAAAATAACCCCTTTCCTGCCAAAACATAAAATTATTGGTGAAGGTGCTTGCACCAAAGGCATGCTTACCTAATTGTTGATACTCTTCATCAAGTAATGTAAACCAAGCAAAGCAAAGGGCGCTAAAAAGTACAATAATGAGTGATGGAAAAATCCTTTTAATTCGCCTTAAATAAAATTCTGTAAAGCTAAAAGTGTTGTTTTCTAAATTTTTTAAAATTATTGATGAGATTAAGTAGCCCGAAATTACAAAGAAAATGTCTACGCCAATAAATCCACCATTAATAAATTCAGGAAAGGCATGAAATAAAACTACCGCTAATACAGCTAACGCTCTGAGGCCATCTATATCAGGTCTATAATTAAAATTATTATTATTCACATTAGATATTTATATAAAGTTTTAACTAGCCTTTAAACTTTGTAATATGAGTAGGTTTAAGGTTTGTAGTCTGTATTATAAATATAATGAGGGTATAATGGAAAAGCTTTGGGGCTGACCCGGTTTCGACGTGGGTTGCAAAGCAGATGAGGGCATGTCGAGGCCTAGTTACCTCGTAAATCCATCTAGAAACAAGTATAGTCGCAAACGACGAAACTTACGCTCTAGCTGCTTAATCCAGCTGGACGCTGCACCGAAGTGTCTCTCGGTCGGGTGGGCAACCACAGCAGCGTCATAAAGAGAGACTCGTTATTGGTTGGGTCACTTAACTAATAATTAAACTAAGGTGACTCGCGGCGAAATTGCTTGCTCGTTGGTGATTGAACCGTTAAACAAAAACAACGATAGCTAAACATGTAGAACTTTCTGTAGAGTGCTTACGGACGGGGGTTCGATTCCCCCCAGCTCCACCATTCACTAGTTAGAGTAAGAAGCCACCGAGAGGTGGTTTTTTATACCCACAAAAATAACAGGCAATAAAAAAGCCACTGCGATGAGTGGCTTTTAGAAAATAGATTACTAAATCTAAAACAAATATCTTAAATTGAAAATTACATTTTCAGAATGAAAGCTTTTAGGGCTGTAAATTTCTTTTAAGGCTAAACCCTCTGAGCTGGTGCCTTTTGCAGTAATATTTTCTGATGCATAAGAAATGTGATTAAATTCTGCACCAAATATCAGATTATCATTAAATTTATGGTCTAGACCAAGACCTAATATGCCGCCATGAAACCACTTGCTTCCATATCTATTTCCACTTACTGGATTGTCCTCTACATCTATTACATCAAACTTAACATCGGCAAATGAAATTCCAGCTTTAATATAAATCAGATCATTGCCAATTGCCTTGCCAAAACGACCGGTAACTTGGTAATTTTTTTCAATTTTTGTATTGAAATTATCATCCCCGGCGCCTTGGTCAGATAAATTAGTAGCTGTTGCACTGGCTAAATTTAAATATCTTATTCCAAGACCGTAAACATAATCATTCCTTTGAAAGTCGTAAGAAGTCTCTATACCAAAAATTGCTGATTTTGGTTTTTGGCTCCAAGTAGTACATCCAGAGACCCCTCCATAACCGCAGTCTGCTACGCTAGCTGCTACAGATAACGAATTATCAACGGGCGTTAGATTATAAGAATTATTTGAAATTCCAGTATTTACACCAACACTTAGTCCTGCCCAATTAATTTTATTACCTGCAAATACTGTCGCAGATAAAGTGACTAGTGTAATTAAAAGAAGTTTTTGTAGTGCGATAAATCTCATCAGAGTATTCCTTGCAAAAAAGTTTTAGATAAAAACTCATTTAGAGAAAAACTCATTTACAGGAAGGATGAGGATTAGACTAAAAGGTTAATAACCTTATAGTGCTTGAAGCTTTGAAGTAGTATACCCCGTATTTAGGAAACTATAGCAATCAAAAAGAGAAAACCTGAAAAACTCCCTCCTTACACCTCGTCTGCTAAAATACCCCCAACATCTGGAGCAGGGCATCAAAACCCACCTTAATTTTTTGTGGGTAGTTTTGTGGGTAGAAGGGGTTATGAAAACCCACATCTTATTGATTAAATTAGAGAAAACATACCTATTCCATTTGATGCAGATCCACCACTAATATAATGAGTTAATTTAATTCAAGTATGATTAAACTAAAAAAGTTAATTAATTGTTTATTGCCATCGCATGTTGTAGCAATATTAAGAATTACCCAGGCACTATTCGGATTAATAACCACACTTTTGATTATTAAAAATGTGACTGTTGAGGAGCAGGGTCTTTACTATGCTTTTATTAATCTAGCAAGTAGTTACGTTTTTTTTGACCTTGGACTTTCCGGATTGTTAGTTCAAATTTTCTCAAGATTAAAAGATAAAAAAAATTATTTCTTAAATAATATTTTTATAGTTCAAAAATATTATTTAAAACTTTCTTTTTTCTTTTTTATTTTCTTAATTCCGATAGGTTATTTCTATTTCAATACCTCAAGATATTCTTTGCCAGATAAAACATGGATGCAATCATGGCTTTTCTTAGTTACGACAATTGCATTTAGCATGACAGTCAACCCAATATTTTCTATTGTTGAGTCAATAGGCAAGATAAAAGAATCTTATAGTATTAGGTTGTTAGCATTGCTAATAGGAACGCTGTTATCCTGGTACCTCATTTTTTCACACCAATATTTATACGCACCTCTGGCTGTTCCTCTAGCTCTAACAATTATTGGCTATACCTGGGCTTTTAAAAAATACCCCTATATTTTTCAATTTAAATCAAAGCATAAAAAAACTAATGAAAGTATTTTAAGGGATAAATTTCATGCTAGTTATAAAAAGACAATTCCTACATACATTGCTTCTTGTTTATTTCTTTTTATCCCACCCCTAATTTCTTTTTATTTTAATGGTTCAGCAAGCTCCGGACAACTTTCATTATCTCTAGTATTTATGAATATGATTGGGATATTATCTTTCTCGTCAATTACATCTAAAATTCCATTATTAACTCGATTAATTTCCAATAATGAGGGGGCTAAAGGTAAAAGAATATTTTTGAATGAATTTAAAAAAACCATTTATATGAATATTCTTGGCTACTTTTTATTCATTATGATTTTATATATTTTTAAAGATCATTCGCTGTCTCATAGATTTTTAAAAATAGACGAGTTGTGTCTTCTAGCTATTATGAATTTAATCAATCAAGTTATATTTTTAGTTAATATTTATTATCGAGCAAAAAATCAAGAGCCTTTAGCCAAAAGTTATTTCTTTGCTACAGCTGGAGGTTTATTAATAGCCATGTTTTTTGGTCATCGGCTTGGAAATATAGGCATTATTATTTCTATACTGATACCCTATGTATTTTTCTGTGTGCCTAAAATTATTAAATCTTTGAGAAGAATAATTTAGTTCTTAATTATGATTAAACCACCTTTTTTCTCTGTCATTATTCCTATTTATAATGTTCAAGCGTATCTCCTTAAATGCTTAGAAAGTGTTTCAAGCCAATCCTTTAAAGATTTTGAAGTAATTCTTGTAGATGATGGATCTTCAGATAAATCTTCGCGCATTGCATATAATTTCTCAAAAACTCATCCATTTTTTTACTTGCTAAAGAAAAGAAATGGAGGGCTTGCGAGCGCAAGAAATTTCGGTTTTTTAAAAGCACGTGGACGTTATATTTGTTACATTGATAGCGATGATTATATTGAAAATAATCTTTTATATGATGCCCATCATATTTTAAAAAACAACTCTTATGACTTTATTAATTTTGGATTCGATTTTGTTTTAGAGGATGAGAAGCCTGTAAGAAAGTTTGTATCATTCAAAAATAAATATTTAAAGGGATTGAATATTTTTAAGAAAGCTCTCGTCGATGATGAAATTTATTCGGTAGCATGGAATAAAATTTATTCAAAAAATTTTTTGATTAAGCATTGCATTAAATTTCCACCTATTCGTATTAATGAGGATAGTTATCATTCCAAGTTGGTATCCCGCTTTGCTAAATCAACATATTTTTTAAATGGTGTTTACTATCACGCACTTGTTAGGAATTCTAGTTTGAGCCGTAAAATGAGTTTAGATGTTTTTTATAATACTATTCGATTATTTCAGTACGAATTTGAATATTTCCAACTGAATAAATTGCCTCCCATATATACTCAATTATTTTACGCTCATATCTTAAAGCTTTTAAGTTACCTTCTCTTGCAATCTGCATTCCGCATTAAGGATATTGAAGAATACAAGAAGGCTTTCAGGTTATGCAATAAAGCTAATTTTTTTCAGTATGCAGCATATCCTGAAATTGTTAAGTTGTTGAAATTTAAGAATAAAGTACTAGTTTTTTTATGCCATTATCCGTTACTATTAAGAGGTATTGCTAGATTCACTTCTTTGTTTAATGTGAGGCCTTATTGATGAAAATTTTAATTACAGGTGGCGCAGGATTTATTGGAAAGCATTTAGCGCTTCGCCTGATATCAAATGGCCATCATGTAAAAATTATCGATAATTTCAATTCCCAAATTCATGAAAATGACTTTTTATCGGAACGATTAAAAAATAACGCTGAAATTATTAAGGGCGACATTCGAGATCGCGAAACCTTAAGAAAAGCTTTGATTGGTATTAATCAGATTGCTCACTTTGCTGCTGAAACCGGAACGGGCCAGTCCATGTATGATGTAGAAAAATATTTTAGTGTTAATGTTCAAGGCACGGCGACTTTAATTGACCTTATGCAAAACGATCCATGCGGCAAAGACATCAGTTCATTAGTTGTGGCTTCAAGTAGATCAATTTATGGCGAAGGCCTTTATCGCTGTCTTCAGCATGGGGATTTTTACCCCTCAGGGCGAGATGATCAAGATATCATGACGGGGCGCTTTAATTTCAACTGCCCTCATTGCAAAAAAGAAATGAATTCTTATCCAACACCTGAAAATGCCATACTCAATCCTTTATCTTTTTATGCGATAACTAAGCTTACCCAAGAGCAATCTATTCTTCTTTTTGCTAAAAATAGAGGAATTAATGCTTTTGCTTTGCGTTATCAGAATGTATACGGACCAGGACAGTCACTTAAAAATCCTTATACAGGTATTTTAGCAATTTTTTCAACGCTGGCTCGACAAGGACTTCCCATTGATATTTTTGAAGATGGCAATGAGTCGAGAGATTTTGTATATATTGATGATGTTGTTGAAGTAACATCAAGAGCGCTAAATTATAAAAATCATTTTATAGGAAGTCTTAATGTGGGGTTAGGTGAGGCCGAAACTGTATTGTTGCTCGCAAATAAAATCAAATCTTTTTATAGTAGTAATAGTCAAATTAGGATTACAGGCGAATACCGAAAAGGGGATATCAGACATAATCGAGCTAATATTGAAAGACTTGCAAATATTCTCAAATTTAAACCAAAAATTTCAGTGGAAGAAGGGGTTAAAATTTTTTTGAATTGGGCAAGTAATGAGCCGATTTATCAAATTCCTTATGAAAAATCGATTCGAGAATTAAAAGATAGAAAAATGTTTATTAGAGGGAAGTAAAAAATCCATGAACCTTCTTCAGTTCTTTAGATTAATAAAAAGTGATATTGTTCGTCTCTCAGCAGCTAATAAACAAATGAATTATCTGATGTGTATGCACCCACGTTTTTTTCCTGTTCTATTAATTCGTATAGCGCAGTATATATATCAAAAATCCTTTTTTAAGCCTCTAGCATATATTTTCACTTGGCTTAATGTTATTTTATTTGGTTTGGAATGTACGCCGAAAGCTAAAATAGGTTTCGGACTTCTCATTCCTCATAGTCACGGTATTGTGATTGGAGCAATTGACATTGGGAATCATGTCACAATTTTTCAAGGAGTCACATTAGGCTCTAAGACTTTTGACCATAGTTTTTCTTCCAAATCAAGGCCGCGTATTGGTAATAATGTCACGATAGCGGCGGGAGCAAAAGTTCTGGGTGGTATTACACTAGGAGATAACTCGGTGGTGGCAGCCAATGCAGTGGTCTTGAAAAGCGTTTTTAAAAATCATCTGGTCGCAGGCATTCCAGCTAAAATAGTTAAGTACATTTAGGTTAGGCATTGAAAAAAGCTAAAAAAATTTTACTAATAGCGCCTCATTACTTTAATTATGACAACATAATTAAGACTTATTTAGAAAAAAAGGGATTTATAGTTGACTTGATCAATGATCGTCCTTATGACTCTAATATTTTTAAAGCAATTGTAAGAGTTAATCGATCCCTAATTTATTTTTTCTTATATTTTTTTTACAAGTTAGAGATTTTAAAAAAACATAATCGGAATTATCATCTTATATTTGTTATTCAAGGTGAGGGATTGGTGCCTAGCTTTTTAGGATGGTTAAGGAAGGAATATCAGGAGACGCCTATAATAAATTATCTTTGGGATTCAGTCGCAAATAAGCCAAAATTAGTAGATAATTTTCCCTATTATGATCGTATTATTACATTTGATTTGATGGATGCGCAAAGATTAAATCTTGATTTTTATCCACTCTTTTTTGTACCTGAATTTAATAGCTTTAAAAAAACAAAGAATATTTACGATTTATCATTTATCGGAACCCTCCACGAAGACAGGGGTTTATTAATTCTTTCACTTAAAAAGTATATGCCACATTTAAATTCTTTCATATATCTCTACACCCCATCACAATGGATTTTTTACTTAAGGCGTATATTTACTAAAAATTTTCTTAAAATTAAAGTGAGCGATTTACATTTTGTAAAAATGTCTCATCATGAAGTAAAGAAAATCTTATTACAATCAAAGGTAGTTTTAGATCTGCATAATATAAATCAATCTGGATTAACCATGCGGACTATCGAAGCTTTGGCGCTCAATAAAAAGATAGCTACTACTAATTCGAATATTAAAGATTATGATTTTTATAACCCCCATAATATTCTCATTCTAGATCGCCACTATTTAAATATTCCCCCTTCTTTTTTCGAGACACCTTATAAGCAGCTAGATAAAAAAGTCATTCATCGCTATAGCTTGGAAGCCTTTTATCAAAATGTTATTAAGCCTCATTTAACAGCAAAATTGCTTTAGCAAGTCATAGTTAGTATATCTTTATAAAAATATACCTTCAAATAAATAAGAAATCCTTCGAGACCTAAGCCTAATTCTGATGATAAAATTGTGGCCATGACAATTCTTGTGACCGGTGCTGCGGGATTTATTGGATCGAACTTCGTCTTGGATTGGGTGAACCAATCGAGTGAAGAAGTCGTATCTCTTGACCTACTTACCTATGCCGGCAACTTAGAAAATTTATCGTCTTTAGAAGGCAACGCAAAACACCATTTTATTAAAGGAAATATTAGTGACCGCGATCTTGTTTCCAAACTCTTAAAAAAATATCAGTTAAGGGCAATCGTAAACTTCGCGGCTGAAAGCCACGTAGACCGATCCATTCATAGCCCCGGCGATTTTATCGAAACAAATATTGTAGGGACCTATAACTTACTCGAGTCGGTCCGAAGTTACTGGAATGGCTTAGATGAAAATCATAAAAAACATTTTAAATTTCTTCATGTATCAACTGATGAAGTCTATGGATCCTTAAGTAAAACGGACCCGGCATTCCGTGAGACCAATCCTTTTGAGCCTAATAGCCCTTACAGTGCGAGTAAGGCCGCGAGTGATCACTTGGTTAGGGCTTGGTATCATACATATGGGCTACCGGTACTCACTACCAATTGTTCGAATAATTATGGCCCTTATCACTTCCCAGAAAAATTGATACCTCTATGTATCCTGAATGCGCTCAATGGTAAGCCACTTCCTATCTATGGGGACGGCCAACAGATTCGTGATTGGTTGTACGTCAAGGATCACTGCAGCGCGATACGACGCGTTTTAGATAAAGGAAAGTTAGGCGAGACCTACAACGTGGGTGGCTGGAATGAGAAAGCGAACCTTGATGTAGTGAAAACCTTATGCGCTATCTTAGATGAATTGAAACCCAAGGTTGACGGCACTAAGTACGAATCACAAATCACTTATGTGAAAGACCGTCCAGGCCATGACAGACGCTACGCGATTGATGCGACCAAGTTAGAAAAAGAACTCCAATGGCGTCCGCAAGAGACCTTCGATACCGGCATCCGTAAGACGGTGGAGTGGTATCTAGCGAATGAAACTTGGGTCAGTCATGTCGTAAGCGGTGACTATAAAAACTGGGTACAAAAACAGTACACATGAAGATCTTACTCACAGGATCGAACGGTCAAGTCGGCTTTGAATTAAAAAATAAATTAAGCGCGCTAGGCGAGATGATTGCCACCGACCGCGAGGAGTTAGATTTAACTAACTTAGATGCGATTAGAACTTTTATTGATCAAATAAAACCCGACATCATCATTAATCCTGCGGCCTATACCGCAGTAGATAAAGCCGAGTCCGAACCTGAAATTGCACGTCTTATTAATTCAAGTGTCCCTGAAGTTTTAGCGGAGAAGGCTGCGGAGTTAGATATTCCGTTGATACATTTTTCGACAGACTATGTATTTGATGGATTAAAAAAAGAAGCCTACGTCGAGATCAATCAAACGAATCCGCAATCCATCTACGGCAAAACAAAATATGAGGGTGAAGAAAAAATTTATAAACATCCAAAACACATTATTTTAAGAACGAGTTGGGTCTTTGGAAGTCACGGCAATAATTTTTTAAAGACAATATTACGACTTATCGTTGAAAAAGAATCACTCAATATTGTTGCTGACCAGTGGGGAACCCCATCTTCAGCTTCGATGTTAGGTGACGTGACGTTTAAGATTGTGGATAAGATTTTAAAAAATAAAAATTTTAAGGATTACGGCACTTATCATCTGACGAATGAGGGTGAAACAAATTGGCACGCCTATGCAAGGTTAATTTCAAATGAGGCAATCAAATTACATTTAAAAGTAAAATGTATACCCGATCAAATTCACCCGATACTAACATCAGAATACCCAACGGCCGCAAAGCGACCCCTTAATTCAAGATTGAATTGTGAAAAGATAAAAAAGACCTTCATGCTAGAATTACCACATTGGGAGTCGGAAGTTAAAAAGGTATTAAAGGAAATCATTTAATTGGCGAATATTCAAAAACGAAAAGGCATTATACTTGCAGGTGGATCTGGCACACGTCTTTATCCCGTGACAAAGAGTATCTCAAAACAATTACTCCCTGTGTACGACAAGCCGATGATTTATTATCCGCTATCCACCTTAATGCTAGCGGGTATCCAAGACATTCTAATTATTTCGACACCCGATGATACACCACGCTTTGAATCTTTGCTCGGCGATGGGAGTCAGTGGGGCCTAAATATTTCATACAAGTTACAACCCTTTCCCGATGGTTTAGCGCAGGCCTTTATCTTGGGCGACACATTTGTTGGTAATGATTTATCCGCACTTGTTTTAGGTGACAATATTTTTTATGGCCACGACTTCAACGAGTTGTTAAGTAATGCAATGGTTCGTGCTGATGGTGCGACTGTGTTCGCTTATCACGTCAACGACCCTGAACGCTATGGTGTGGCCGAATTTGATAGCACTAATAAAGTTTTAAGCCTAGAAGAAAAACCAAAAAGCCCGAAATCTAATTACGCGGTGACAGGACTTTATTTTTACGATAAAGATGTAGTTGCTATGGCAAAAAGTTTAAAGCCATCACCACGTGGTGAATTAGAGATTACGGACCTCAACCGACTCTATTTAGAAAACCAAAAACTTAATATCGAGATCATGGGTCGTGGCTACGCTTGGCTTGATACCGGCACGCATGACTCATTACTAGAAGCAAGTCAATTTATCGCCACACTCGAAAATCGTCAGGGCTTAAAGGTGGCTTGTCCTGAAGAGATTAGTTTCCGTCGCAACTGGATTAATTCTGACCAGTTAGAGAAGTTGGCCGCACCTTTATCGAAAAATGCCTATGGGCAATACCTCTTGCGCGTCTTAGAAGAAAAGATTATATAGTTCATGAAAATTACACCCTTAAATATTCCAGATGTATTGCTTATTGAACCTCAAGTTTTTAGCGATGACCGTGGATTATTTTTTGAAAGCTTTAATCAAGAAAAGTTTGAAAGGTTAATTGGAAAATCAGTTAATTTTGTACAAGACAACCATTCTAAATCGCTAAAAGGTGTGCTGCGTGGACTTCATTATCAACTACAACCTAACATTCAAGGTAAGCTTATTCGTGTTGTTCAGGGCGAAGTCTTTGATGTCGCGGTTGATCTAAGGAAATCATCAACAACTTTTGGCATGTGGGTGGGGGAGATTATTTCTTCGGAAAATAAAAAACAAATATGGATTCCTGAAGGATTTGCTCATGGCTTTTTAACACTTTCTGAGTCCGCAACATTTTTATATAAAACAACAAATTACTATAGCCCAAAAGATGAACGTTCCATTCGTTGGGATGATGATACTATTAACATTAAATGGCCAAATTTAACCCCCTTGCTTTCATCGAAAGATAAAACAGCACTTCCATTTAGAGATGCAATCTACTTTATGTAGTTTTAAGCAAAATTTTTATCAAAAGATTAACTTAAGAGCTTTTTCTTTAATCCTTAAAAGTCTTGTCTTGTTTAAAAAGTTAGTTAGCCTTATAAAAATTGGTTTATTTTCTTTTTTGAACTAAAAAACTTCCTATTGCAAGATTTTTCAATTCTGAATTTTCTAGTGTAAAAAAAGCTTGTTCAGGGGAGCAAACGAGAGGAAAGCCATGTAAATTGAAGCTTGTATTTAAAATACCTCCAACACCAGTAATCTTAGAAAATTTTGTTATTAATTTATAGTAAGATGGATTTACTTCCTCTGTAAGTACCTGAGGTCTTAAGGTTTTATCTCCTTGATGAATTGCTGCTCGTAATGCACTCTGGCCTTCTTTAGTAGCAACGTAGGAAGTAATCATATGCGGAGCTGAGGTTGTTTTTGGCCGGTATTTTTCTAGATAGATTAAAGCAAAAGAATCTAATATAGTTGGAGCAAATGGCATCCAAAAATCCCTAACTTTAATTTGATCATTTACAGTATAGAAAGACTCCATAAAAGAGGGGTGTGCAAGAATAGCTCTATTTCCTAGCGACCTCGCTCCCCATTCACAACTTCCAGAAAATCTTGCAACAATTTCCTTATTTGCTAAAAGTTCGGCAATTTTATCGTCAATATTAACGAAAAATTTAATTCTAAATTTTTTATAAAAACCCGATGTTTTTATATATTTTTCAATGTCTTTATCAGAATAAGACAGACCTAAATATAAATTTTTTAAAGGTTTTGTAGCGATGTCATTATCGCTAGCAAACTTATAAAGCGCTCCTATTGGCAAGGATTCATCTCCACAAGAAGGCATAAAATGAACTTTTTTCACCTCCTTCATCTCTTGAATCTTCTTGTTAAGTTTAACGTTCATAAAAACTCCACCACCAGTATATATCTCATTAATTCCAGTTAAAACAATTGCATTTTTAATCCAGTTTGTAATTAAATTTTCAGTTAAGTGCTGAACAGAAGCAGCAATATTATCAAATCGCTCACCCGAGGCATTTTTTATTAGATAATTATAAAAATAAACAGTATTTAATTTAGATTTAAATCGTAAGGGATTTTTATTGTCTAACGATATAACATCCTTAAATATATTTACATATGTTTCCAGGAAGTACTCTTTTGCATATGGCGCAAGACCCATTACCTTATATTCATGCTCTAAAATCTTCATTCCTAGGAATCTAGTTGTAGCAGAGTAGATCCAGCCAATCGAATTCCTATAATCACTTTGAGCTAATAATTTCAACTTACCATTTTTATCAACAAGGCTTACAGAGGAGCTTATGTCGTCTCCCTCTCCATCACATGTGAAAATTAGCGCAGGAACATTTCTAACGGTAGAAAAATAAGAAGCATAAGCATGACATGTATGATGGTCTAACATTTGAATTGGAATTTTATCCGCTCCAATCTCCCTTAAATTATTTTTTAATTGTTGATGTCCGATATTGCGCTTAAACTTCCTCTTTACTTTTCTGATGCTTGAAAATACATAAGGGAAAAAAGATCCAAGACTAGAGTTTTCTAAGCTAAATAAAAAGCTTTTAAATTTATTTTGCTTTACTTTTAAATCACCTTCATTCCATGGATAGAGAAAAGTGCTAGAAATAATGATACGTTCGATCTCACTGATTTCCTTAATGTTATTTTTCTTAAGGAGAGCTAATATTGCGTCTTTTGGGAATTGCGATGAATTTTTTTTATTATCTAATTTTTCTTGGCTTAATACACCTAGAATAACCCCATTGTCCATGATTGCAGCAGTAGATGTGTGACCTAGCTGTAGAGCCAAGATTTTCATTGGAAATAAATAATTTTAATTAATCTTATCTAATATTATTACATACTCCTGTTAAAATTAATGTACCAAATTTAAAAAAAAAGTAAACATTCTTAAATATGAGTAAATATTTTGAAACTAGATACAAGTTTGATCAGAATCGATCTTCCGTATGGAAAGCTATTTGCGAATATCTTCAAAAATATGTAAATGAAAATGGGACTACAGTGGATCTTGGTTGTGGCTATTGTGATTTTATTAATAATATAGATTCAAAAATAAAAATCGCTGTTGATATAAATTCTGAGGGAGCGAGTTTTTGTAATCCAAACGTTAGATTCATTAAGGCTAAGGCATTTGATTTAGCCAAAATAAAAAGTTTATCTGTAGATACAATTTTTGCTAGTAACTTACTAGAACACTTAAATGATGCCGAGCTTCAGCTACTAATGATTGAATTTAAGAGAATCTTGAAGAAGGGCGGAAAAATTATATTAATGCAACCAAATTATAAATATGCATATCGAGATTATTTTGATGACTACACTCACAAAAAAGTATTCAGCCATATTTCAATCGTTGATTTTTTTGTGTCTCATAATTTTACACTGAGTAAACTTTGCCCAAAATTTATGCCATTTTCACTAAAGTCTAGGCTACCTAAAAGTTATTTTCTTACTAAAATTTACCTACAGTTTTTTTTTAAACCATTTGCTAAGCAAATGCTTGTAATCTTCATTAACCGCTAGCGTTACTAAAGGGTAACTTAAAATTATTTTTATTTTAATTAATTTTAGGGTTTATTGGCAATTCTCAAATTTAGATGAGTACAGGCAGCGAAGAGGTTTTTGAAAATTTTGATAAGCATCGCTTGGTAATTTGTGTTCGTCATTCGGTATGTATGACAAAAAGCTGAAAATTATAAAGAGGTAAATTAAAAGAAATCGCCAGTATATATATTTATTTTTTATATTTTTTTTCATAAGTGTAAATAATTATTGGATGAAGCAAATAAAGATAGATCGTAAGCGTAAAAAGAGTTTTAAGATTTATTCCATATTGATCAAAATAGTGAATATCTATTAAGTCTGCAATTCTATATTGGTATTCACCTAAAATCTTACCTAGTGCACCATCAGATAACATCTTTTGATCAACATTATCCTTCCAGGTGTTTACTGTAAGCACAAAGAAAGAAATAAAACCTGCTATTTCGTATAGGAGGCATATTTTCTTATTTTTTAGATAGCTATTAATTAAACACATAAAAGGCAAGATTATAATAATCCATTGTGAATGCCACTTTACATAAAAAAATAAGACCAAGTAACTCATGTAACAAGCAAATATACTGCTTTTAACTAACATGTCTTTATTAAGATTTTTTTGAAAAAAACAATTAATACAGAGCGCAATATAAGTAACCAATAGACTCAACTTATAAAGGCTAATTGGCTGACCATGAAAAACTTTATTCTGAACCATAAAGAATACATTTTCAACAAAAGTTTTATTTGAGATGACAGCTAATAATGAGATAAGGCAAATGCTGGCCGCAATAAGAGAGTATTTAATGATATTTTTAAGTTTTTTCTCTCTAATTAAAAGTAAGGGTAAGAAGATAATGAGTGCAAAAAATTTAAAGGAAATTGCAATTGAAAAAGAAATTGCAAATAGGAGTAAATTTTTCTTGAGAAAAAAGTAAAAGCCAATAATGCAGAATAGTACGCCTATAATATCGAAGCCAGAAAATATCAATACGGAGAATATAGCAAATGGCGATGTTGCAAATAGAATATGATTTTCAATATTATTGCCAGTAATGTTTCTTGAAATTTTTTTGAGGTAATATATTGTGGCGAAAAATGCAAATAGAAGCAGTGTTTTATACCAAAGAATCATAGGAATATATTCTGCTAAATTTACTTCTTTTACAGGGGTGATTGATATCCAAGTAACAAAATAATTCGTATCGAGAATATTTATTAATTTTAGAGGAAGCATCCAAATCGCTAAGATCGCGTAAATTGATGGAAAATAAGGTGTTAAACCAATTTGGTTGCTATTAAAATCATAAAAATCAAAGACATGACCATTAAGAAAACCAAATGATTGTATTAGGGTGTAGATACTATCGGAATGAGAAAAAAATAATAATGAAATAACTAGCGTGAGCCCATAAATCTTAGTTTGAAGACTATATTTTTTTTGACCGATCATTCTGATTTCCACCCAAAAATAATTCCAAATATCATTTTTATGCCCAGGAAAAACGCAACCTTGTTAGATATGTTTCCCCCTTTGCTTTTACCTATTCTTGGAAAGAATGAGATTGGACATTCAATAACCTTTAATCGATTTTGTATAAACTTCTCAATCAAATAGGGATTGAATTCCAAATTAATGTCGGAATTTAGTTGAGGGAGAATTTTTTTAAGAGCTTTTTTTCTGATTAATTTGTAAGTGGTTCCTACGTCAGTAAGTGTAACTGTGCCTAGGTATTTGAATTCTAACAATTTGGCTACGGCTAAATTTCCATAATGCATAAAAATCGTAATTTGCGTGTTTGCATGTTGTAGTTGCTCTACAATTCTAGTACCGTTAACCACGTCTGCATGTGAAATATAAGCTAAAAATTTATCTAGATCTTCAGCTCTGAATGTCATATCGCCTTCACATAAACATATTAATTCGGAATCCTTATAAGCTGAAGCTTCTTTGAGAGCCCTGTAAACACAAGAACCATAACCCTGCTTTGCCTCATTAAAAACAATAGCACCATTTCTTTTGGCGATCATTCCAGTTTTATCTGTACTGTTATTATTAATAACAATAACTCTGAGAACATGTGGCGAATTTAGAAAATTTTTTACTGCAAGGCCAATACTTTCTTCATCATTGTATGCAGTCAAAGCAACAGTAATTCCTTTTTTTTGAATTGCATTTGTGGATATTTCTTTTAAATTTCTTTTTAATTTAACTTTTAAAAATAAATCGATAAAGATTAAAAAGAAACCAATTACTATCGGAGCTCCAGTAAACCATAATGCCTCTAAAATATATGATTTATCAATAAAGTGCAGGAAATAAATAAACCTTCTAAAAAGGGCAAAAAATATTAAAAATAAATATGTTGAAAATCCAAAAGCAATTAATATGAGTCCATATAAAGCAAAATTAGTTTGAATGTCGTTTTTATTATATATTTTCATGGTGATTTACAATTTAGTTTTTTTGAAAATTAAGATCTTTGTAATATGACCACAAATCACGCCTTATATAATAAGGCTTTTGCTCAACTTTATAATAATAATTATTAGCAATATCCTGAATGCATTGACCGTAATTCCCCCAATCATATTTTTTATCCCACATCATATATTGATCAATGAGCATTATTTTTGGCTTATTTTTTAAGATATCTTCACATGGGTTAAATTGAATTCCGAGAACAGGCTTTTTCTGGTAGGCTACTTGCCAAGGCATATAGTAGAAGAAAGCAGCAGCAGGAAGTCTATCTGCTAATATATATTCAGTGCTTCTCCACGAATAGGAAATGATTTTCTCATTGCCATTTGTCATTTTTTTTGCAAGTTCAGAAAACTCAGACGTCTCAGGTAAGGCATTATTTAATTTTTTTATATCATGAGTCAGCAAAAGACTTAATTTTGTGAAGCAAAAAATAATCATCATGTAAATTATATAGTTTTTAATTTTATTTTCTGGATATCTCTCCTTTAAGAGAAGCAAAGGTAAAGTAATAATTGCACAATAGTAAGGTAAAGCTGAAGCAGTGCCTGGATCTCCTCTTACAATAAGAGAAATAATTGCAAGTGTTAGCAATAAAAATCTTATGCTAAGAATTTTTTTCCAATGGAATAAGGATTCTTTAAGGAAGAAATTTAATAGTAGCGATATCAGAATAAACGCACTGATAATTCCTGACATGTTTCCCGTCAGACCTTTTGCTGTATTTAAGACGGACTGATAAAGATTGTTGGGATAAACCGCAGGAACAAGAGTTGGCATTAAAATTGAATTGAGATATAGATGCAATGCAACAAAACCCTTCCATGAAGCAATGCTGTTTATAACCAATAAATTGAAAAAAACTCCAGCGATAAAGCCAAATACGGCAAATTTATAAGTATATTTGCGAAGAGAAATAAAGAAGAGAATAACTGAGAAGGGAATATAAACAATTCCTAAAAAGGGGAGGCATGCCAATAAAAAGTTACCCAATAAAATATATCTTTTTTTTAATCTTATACTTGAGTCGATTGATGGCAAAACATATAAACTCATTAATATTAAAACTAAGTAAGCAGCAATAGAAAAATAAATGTAGGTGTGTAAGTAAAATCGACTTAAGAATGAAAGCGTAAAAGTTGCTACCAATACGACATATATTTTTTTTTGTACATTATTTTTAAGGAGCGGTGAAAAATAGATAGATAGCAAACTTAATATTTCAAGCGCCATCATAAATATACGATGCCCTAAAAAATTAAGATGATAAATTTTTTGAATGATAAGGCTTGGGAGGTATGTGAGAGCGCCATGATTTTGAAAAATGTCACTATACAGTTTTTGACCATGTGCAATCATCATACCAGTTACAATCGTTTCAGACTCTTCTTCTAATCCTTTAAAGAAAAGTAGTTTGCTAATAAATCGGATGATTAATAATATGAATATAGAAAATATGAAATTTTGTAGATTTCCCTTATTGAAAATTTTATTCATTTAATGATTTTTTGCCTTTATATTGAAGCCAAAGAAAAATTCCGGGCAGACTTGAAAGGATTTGAAGTAATCCGTATGAGACAGATATAGATAGGCTATTTATCGCAGATATATTAAAAAAACCAAGACCCATAATCATCGTGCTTTCTCTTAGGCCCCACCCAGCAAAAGACAATGGAATTGTTGAAATTAAAAAAATAATTGGTATCAAGATCATCCCAACATTAAAAGGGATAGGTATTTTAAAGCTTTTAGCAATACATAAAAGCATTAAAACCTGAATAAGCTGAATTAAAAAAGATAACACTAAAACACGCCAGGTTTCAGAATTAAATAAGGTAACTTTCAATTCTTTTATGAAAAATGCAATCCATTTTAGATGAAATATTTTTTCTATCATCTTTCCAAGTGGACCTCCAAAAAGGTAGAGGATTAGAATTCCAAAAATAGTAATAACGGCTAATACATTAATTGCACTTTCGATGGCGTAAAAATTTTGATTTAAACTTACTGAGAATATCCATATAGATAAAACGGGTACAAAAATGTAGGTTAGCAAACCCATAATGCGATCTAAAATTGTAGATATTGAGGCTTTACCTAATGAATTACCATTTTGCTTTGCCATCCAAATGCGAACTGCATCGCCACCTATTGAAGATGGCATAATTTGATTAAAAAATTGCCCAATAAACATAAAACGAACTGCTGAAGAAATGCTTAAATTGGCTTTAATCATATTGCTTATAAAATGCCATCGAGTAGCCATTAAGAAAATTTGTAATAGAAGCATAATAAAAGCAATATATAACCAAACATGATCAGAAACATATAATTGACTGAGAACTGTATTAAAATTATATTTCCTCACAAAATAAAAAAAGAATAAAAAAGTCACAAAAAGTTTAGCGCTGAAATACAACCATTTTTTCATTTATGTATGATTTCTTTTTGTTTTAGATATGGCTTGTTGAAGCAGCCATTCAGTTTCTGGTGTTGATTTTACTGAATAAAACATTTGATAACTAAATAATCCAGGCGAGATTTTTATTAAGAGGGAATTAATTTTAATTAATGTTTTTGATAAAAAGTTAAGATTAATGGCTAAAGGGTAAGGGCCGGGAAGGTATTCTTTGTTTGTAATTTGAAAGCCTTGATATTTGAAAATTTGCTCAAATGATTTTAATGTAAACAGTCTTTTATGCTCAATATCGAGAATGCCTCTTCGAGCATAATTAAAATGACCCAAGATAAGCATAAATCTTGTAATAAAAAAACCTATATTTGCTGCACTTACAATGATATTGATATGTGTGTTTTTATTTAATTTTCCTCTAATTTTTTTTAAAAAAGATTCAGGATTATCGACACGGTTAATTTGATCTAGAATAAAAATGTAGTCAATTTGGCTTAGCAATTCAACTGTAAAATTTTTTTTGTCTAGATCTGAAGGGTCTTTAACGGAGATAATTCTGCAATTTTTAAGGTTTTTCAAAGCATTCAATAGGTTATTTTTTTCGTGAGAAAGATTTAAAATAACACTTTTATTTTCTATTTTTTTAAAGATTAAGCTATCTAAACTTAAAAAATTGAATGTGTTGATGCTATTTTTAATATGAGTTTGATCGAATGAAAATTTGGGATCGTAAAAAATTCCCATTTTAATAATCCTAGCTTTCACTGATGTTCTTATAACATCCCATGCATACTTCATTCCATTCACATGACATTTTTCATCGCCATAATAAGTCGGAATAGGTAATTCAATGACATGAGATCCAAAAGCGAAAAGTTGGACAATAATTTCTGTGTCAAAATGAAAGTCATTAGTATTTAATTTAAATGGGAGATTTTTTAATATGCCTACGTTATAAAGTCTAAAGCCTGAGTGGAATTCAGATAGGTTTGATCCGAGTAATAAATTTTGAAATGTTGTCAGAATTTTGTTTCCTATGAATTTATAATATGGCATGCCACCCTTGATTGCATTTTTTGCAAAAATCATTCTGGATCCAAATACTGCCCCAGGTGGATTTTTCTTTGTAAAGGGTTTAATTAAGTTAGGTAATTCTTCAGGAGCATATTGCCCATCCCCATGAAGAAGAGCAACAACATCAAAATTGTTGTTGATCGCATATTGATAGCCAAGCTTTTGATTGCCCCCATAGCCTTGATTTAATTCATTTTTAAGTACGCTTGTTTTGCACCAATAACCTTGATTAAGATAATATTTGGCAACTTCTTTGGTGTTATCTTGGCTCGCATCATCAATAATAAGAATTGATAAATTATAATTTTTGCTAAGGTTTTTTGGTATGCGCCTTAAAACATTAACGATGGTCTTCTCGGCATTGTAAGCAACAATAAAGACAAGAACTTTAAGCTTCATATTTTTTGTTCTAAGATCAGTCGACTATTTAAGCCGTGAGTCTTTTCTTCTTTTGTTGCGATACAAACTGAGGCATAGCGCCAATATGCTCGGTACCCCTATTTTTAGCCAAAATAACTTGTTTTTGGCGTTCGGTGAGAGCTCTTAATTTTTCGTTAGAGTGTTTATTGAAGCAATGAGGGCATGAAATGCCAGGGGTGTATTCTTCGCTTTTCATGTCATCCTGAGATAAGGGGAAGCGACATGCGTAACACTGATCGTAATCACCCAACTCTAACCCATGTTTTATAGCAACCCTTTGGTCAAAAACAAAGCATTCACCTTGCCATAAGCTATTTTCTGGATTAATTTCCTCTAGATATTTTAAGATCCCACCCTCCAAATGGTAAACTTCATTAAAACCTTCGGACATCATGAAAGAAGAGGCTTTTTCACAACGAATACCGCCGGTACAAAACATCGCGATTTTTTTATGTTTCTTAGGGTTGAAATGGGTTTTTATGTATTCTGGAAATTCACGGAAAGTTATTGTTTTAGGATTAATCGCATTTTTGAATGTACCAATCGCATATTCATAATCGTTACGTGTGTCAATGAGCACTACTTCAGGATCGCTTATAATGGAGTTCCAATCTTGAGGCTTTACATATTGACCCACCATTTTAGTGGGCGACACACCAGGCACTCCTAAAGTCACAATTTCTTTTTTAAGTTTCACTTTCATGCGATAGAAAGGATGTTTAACTGACCAGGATTCTTTATGACCAAGACCTTTGAAATTTCCTTCAAAAAGCGGGTCATTTTTAAGATATTTAAGAAGTTCTAAGATGGATTTTTCAGAGCCTGCCACGGTGCCATTAATACCTTCATTGGCTAAGAGGATTGTGCCTTTAACATCGCGAGACACACAAAACTGAAGCAAGGGTTCCCGCAAAGCTTCAAAGTGCGGAAGACTCACAAAATGGTACATCGCAGTGGTGAGATAAGTACGTTGCATGAGCGAATTATTATTTATTAATGCCTCTAAAAATGTTATTTTAACAGTCTTTTCAATGATGTTAAATCTTACTGGAGTTTATATAATGGCAATTGAACAAACCTTATCGATTATTAAGCCTGATGCAGTTAAAAAAAATGTGATTGGTCAAATCTATTCACGTTTTGAGGGTGCAGGTTTAAAAATTATCAAAGCTAAAATGATGCATTTATCTCAAGCGGAAGCGGAGGGTTTTTATGCTGTTCATAAAGACCGTCCTTTCTTTAATGATTTAGTGAGATTTATGATTTCAGGCCCTTTGATGATTCAAGTTTTAGAGGGTGAAAATGCCGTTTTAAAACACCGTGATTTAATGGGCGCTACAAATCCTAAAGAAGCTGCCCCAGGAACAATTCGTGCTGACTTTGCAGAGAGCATTGATGCTAATGCGGTTCATGGTTCGGATTCGTTAGATAATGCTAAAATCGAAATCAAATACTTCTTTGGTTAATTTTTAAATGACTAATTTGCTCGATTTGAACTACGAGCGTCTCGTTTCTTTTATCGAAACTTTTGGTGAAAAGCCTTATCGAGCCAAGCAGTTGATGCATTGGATTTATAAAAAAAATATCATTGATTTCAATAAGATGACAGATATTTCTAAAGTATTTTGTGATATTTTAAAAGAGAAGGCTGCCATACGATTGCCAAGTGTCATGAGTGATGCAATCTCAGATGACGGTACGCGTAAATGGTTATTCGATGTGGGTGGAAGTAATGGTATCGAAACCGTGTTTATTCCAGAAGATGATAGAGGTACTTTATGTATTTCATCTCAAGTCGGATGCGCGCTTGAATGTACATTTTGCTCTACTGGTCGTCAAGGCTTTAATCGTAACTTAACCAGTGCAGAAATCATTGGCCAGTTTTGGTTGGCTAATTTTTTCATTAGGCAGCAGGAAGGTTATAACGCACTCCCCAATTCGGATCGCATTATCAGTAATGTCGTTATGATGGGCATGGGGGAGCCATTGGCTAACTATGAGAATGTTGTTGCTGCTATGAAATTGATGTTGGATGACAGGGCATATGGTTTAAGTCGTCGACGTGTCACGCTCTCGACAAGCGGTTTAGTCAATCTCATGGATCGCTTAAGAGAAGATTGTCCAGTGGCTTTAGCAGTTTCTCTCCATGCATCGAATGATAAATTGAGAGACGAGATTGTTCCCATTAACAAAAAATTCCCTATTAAAGAGCTCATGGCAGGATGTCAGCGTTATTTAGAAAAAGCGCCTAGGGATTTTGTGACTTTTGAATACGTGATGTTAGATGGTATTAATGATTCAATAGAAGATGCCAAAGCGCTACTTGAAATCGTTAAAGATGTGCCTTGTAAATTTAACTTAATTCCATTTAATTCTTTTCCGAATAGTGGATACCGATGTTCTTCAAATGATCAAATTCGAAAATTTAGAGAGATCCTAGTGAACCAAGACTATATTGTGACGATTCGAAAAACCAGAGGAGATGATATTGATGCGGCTTGTGGGCAGCTTGCAGGTCAGGTTGTAAATAAAAAATATTCAATAAATAAATTTAATTTAAATGCATAACTATTTGTTATTAAATAGTATTTTTTTAAAATTTCAAGTGTTTAATTAAAGGATCACTGATGAAATTAGTTATTTTAGCCGGCGGTCTTGGCACTAGAATTGCCGAAGAAACATTACTTAAACCAAAACCTATGATAGAAATTGGAGGTAAGCCAATTTTGTGGCATATCATGAAAATATACTCACATTATGGTATCAATGATTTCGTCATTTGTTGCGGGTATAAGGGGTATTTGATTAAAGAATATTTTTCAAATTATTTTCTTCACATGTCTAACGTAACATTCGATATGAAAAATAATATAGCTACATTTCATCAGCAGAATGCAGAGCCTTGGACTGTGACTTTAGTGGATACGGGTGATAATACCCAAACTGGAGGGAGGTTAAAAAGAGTTCTTGAGTATATAAAAGATGAGGATTCGTTTTGTTTTACTTATGGTGATGGTGTTTCGGATATTAACATTCCAGAATTAATAGAATTTCATATTAAACATAAAAAACTTGCGACTGTAACTGCTATTCAACCCCCGGGAAGATATGGTGCAATAGATATTGAAGATGATAGGGTTAAGGGGTTTTTTGAAAAGCCTAAGGGTGATGGTGGATGGATAAACGGTGGATTTTTTGTGTTATCCCCAAAATGTTTAAATTTTATTGGTTCAGATTCAACAGCTTGGGAGATGGAACCCCTTAAACAGATTGCTGAAAAAAAAGAATTGGTTGCTTATAAGCATCCAGGTTTTTGGCAGTCTATGGATACCTTGCGAGATAAAAATCTATTAGATCATCTTTGGCAAACTGGAAAAGCCCCTTGGAAAGTATGGAATGAGTGATAATTTTTGGGAAGGTAAAAATGTATTTTTGACAGGGCATACTGGCTTTAAAGGAAGCTGGCTCTCGCTTTGGTTACAATCATTAGGCTCTAATGTCACTGGCTATGCATTGCCTTCTTCCACCAATCCAAATATGTATAGTCTTGCTTCCGTTGAGAATGAAATGACTTCTATTATGGGTGACTTGCGTGATGCAAATAATCTCTTTGAAGCTTTAAAGAGATCAAAAGCTGAAATCGTTATTCATTTAGCAGCGCAACCTTTAGTAAGGTATTCATATGATAACCCTATAGAAACATACGCTGTTAATGTTATGGGTACTATTAATTTATTGGAAGCTATTCGTCGATGTGAAACGGTTAGATCTTTTGTCAATGTAACAAGTGATAAATGTTATGAAAATAAAGAATGGAATTGGGCTTATAGAGAAAATGAGCCTTTAGGCGGCTTTGACCCTTATAGTAGCAGTAAGGCATGCGCTGAATTAGTCACCAATGCTTATCGATCCTCTTTTTTTAATTCGAGTAATTTTGAAAATCACAGAATTGCTATTGCTTCAGCTCGAGCCGGTAACGTAATAGCTGGTGGTGATTGGTCACTCGACCGACTTATTCCAGATCTTATTCGGGCAGCTGAAAGTAATCAGGAAATTGCTATTAGAAATCCACAATCCATAAGACCGTGGCAGCATGTTTTGGAGCCTTTAAAAGGATATTTGTTGTTGGCGGAGCATTTATATATTCATGGCCCAGAATTTGCTGAAGCTTGGAATTTTGGACCAAATGACAATGATACAAAGTCGGTTGCGCAAATTTTAGATATATTTACTCATTACTGGGGTCGGGGAATAAAAATTAATATAAAAAAAGACTTAAATGAGCCTCACGAAGCATTTAATTTAAAAATAGATTCTACTAAAGCTAAAAATAGATTGGGTTGGTTTCCTCGATGGAATGCCGATGAGTCTGTCAGAAGAACATGTGCTTGGTTCAATGCCTATATAAATCAAGAGAATATGAAACTTTATGCATTAAAAGAAATTTCAGAATATAAGATGTTGAATTAATCTAATGTCACTCGGATAGAAGCACTATAATGAATATACATAAAATCTAATTTCTTTCTTTATGCCCCAAAATATTAATGAAATCGTTTCATGCGAAGTTTGTGATAATAAATCCTTAAATTCAGTTGTTAAACTTGGGTTGCATCCTATGTGTGATGATTTAATTCCTATAGGATCTGATAAGACTTGTCGTGAATACCCAATTGAAATTCTTTTTTGTCCCGTTTGTTTTACAGCGCATCAGAAATATCAAGTTCCTAAGAGGGATTTATTTCCAAAACAATACCATTATCGATCCAGATTTACATCTGATGTGCTAGATGGCATGAAAAATTTAGTTAAAACATGTGAAATAAATTTCGGAAGTCTTAAGGATAAAAAGATCCTAGATATAGGATGTAATGATGGAAGTTTATTAGATTTTTTTCATAAGGCGGGTGCATTAACTTTTGGTGTGGAACCCACTGGAGCCGCTGATGATGCTAAAGCCAAAGAAATGCATATTATAGTTAATAATTTCTTATCAAAAGAGGCTGCTTCTGACTTATTGAAAAAATATGGGACATTCGATTTCATAACATTTACAAATGTTTTTGCTCACATAGAGGATCTTAAAAGTCTCATCGAGGCATTAAAATTAATCATGTCTGATGATACTGTCATAATTATTGAAAATCATTATCTTGGCTCCGTTTTAGAGAAAAATCAGTTTGATACTTTTTATCATGAACATCCAAGAACATACTCTTACCAATCTTTTAAATACATAGCTAATTTATTAAAAGTTGATCTGATTCATGTTGAATTTCCTAATCGCTATGGTGGAAATATTCGAGTATTTCTTGGGAAAAAATCGATTAACCTCTCAATTATAGATGGACTTGAGGTAATTAAAAAAAATGAAGAGAATTTTTATTCTCACTTTCTAAATATGCAAATCGATATTGAAAAATGGAAAAGCAGAAAAAAGAAAGCAATTGAAGAATATGTTCGCAATTTCGGCAAGATTCCAGCCAAAGCTTTTCCAGGAAGATCCGCGATTTTGGTAAAGTTATTAAATATTGATGAATCGTTAATTTCTGCAATTTATGAAAAGCCAGGATCGCTAAAAATTGGACATTATGTTCCTGGAACAAGGATTCCAATACTCTCTGACGACGAACTTTTTATGCAGAGCAATCAAAAACCAATTCTTAATTTAGCTTGGCACATATCTTCGGAAATAAAAAACTACCTTAAGTTACATAATTATCAAGGCGAAGTTTTAGATATTATTAACCAAACAGATTTTTCCTAGCTCTTTATGGTCAATTTAGATCGCCCAGGTATTTTAGGTTCTGGATTCGGTCTTTATGGGCACCTCCCTGCTTTAATAAAATCTGGCTCTAAAAAAATATATCTGCCATCACGGTATAAAGAAAAATTATCAGAGCGACAAGATCTAAAACATTTTGATTCATCAATAGAATGGGTTAAAGATGATTTGGAAGTTTTAGATAAGTCAGGTTCCTTAATTATTGCTCTTAACCCGGAGATGCAAGCATTTTGGATACCTATTGCACTTAGTAAAGAAAATATTAATACATTAATTCTTGAAAAGCCTTTGGCGGTAAGCCCAAAGAAATCATTTGATGTATTACTTTTGCTTATCAAATCTGGCAAAAAATTTAGAATTAATTATATTTTTCGATACCTTACATGGGCTAATAAGCTAAATCAGCTTTCTAAAATACCTAATTTAAAGTTAGAAATTAAATGGCAATTTAAAGCACATCATTTTAAAAGTTCAAAGTCAACATGGAAAAGCAATCATCATTTAGGTGGAGGAATTTTAAGATTTTATGGTATTCACTTTATGGCATTGGTTGCAGAATGGGGTTATACCGATATTTTATACTCAGAAACTTATGGACAAAATATAGAAGAGCCATGGAAATGGAAGGCAGCATTTTCTGGTAATAATCTTTCGGTTTGTAATATCGAAATTAATTCAAAATCAATAAAAAATATCTTCTCGGCCAACAGAATAAATTCTAATTTAATTGAAGAAAGCATTACCATAGGTAAAAATCCTTTTATTACAAACCAAGAAAGCTTTAACGCAGGAGAAGATTTAAGGGTTACTTTTATAAATGCCGGTATATTTGAGTCATTTATAATTCATAACCAAGAAAAAGAAAATGTTTTGTATACAAACATTTTGCTATTATGGGAAAAAATTGAGAAAAAAAATGTTTTTATTGAAGTTAAGTAATAAACATTATAAAGGCGTTACTAATCTTATGAAAATAATAAACTCTTTGCTTTATGGGCTTTTATTTATAGTGTTATTAATTATAATTTATTATATCCATGTAAATTACTTCAAAATTGACGTTGTTTTTTTTGCGGCCTTAAGTGACGTTTGCATTTCGATATTTTTTATTGCTTTACTCTTGTTTTTTATTGATAAAAAATTAATCTTTTCAAAATTTGAAAAGTTATTACTAATTATTATTTTTAGTCTTTTAGGCTATATTTTATCAATGTCAATCCCAGCTCTTATAGACAGATCGCTATCTTTTTATATGTTAGAAAAGATACAGCAAAGTCATGTTGGTATCAATCGTAAAAAGTTTGATGATCTTTTTATTAAAGACTTTGTTAAGAAATACAATATGATTGATGTTAGGTTAACTGAGCAATTGACCTCTGGAACAATTTTTATTGAAAATGATTGTGTTAAGTTAACAATAAAAGGCCAAATGATTGCTGATTTTTCAAATAATTTTAGACGTCATTGGCTTCCAGCAGAGAGGCTAATCATTAATAATTACGTTAAAGGCCGTCGAGAACTTAGTAATGAAGAGCTAATTAATAGGTACAAATGTGAATAATTTTTTAACTTTAAGATTCTCAAATGAATAAAAAAATAATTAGTATCATTACTCCTTGTTTTAACGAACAGGCTGGTATCGTTGAATGCTACCTAAAAGTTAAACAAATTTTCAATGTGCACTTAAGTCAATATGGGTACGAACATATTTTTTGTGACAATGCATCTACCGATAATACAGTTGAATTATTGAAAGCTTTGGCTATAAACGATAAGCACATAAAGATTATTGTTAATTCTAGAAATTTTGGAATTCTTAAAAATACATTTAATGGTGTTTTAAGCTCACAGGGCGATGCTGTTCTATTATTTTTGCCTGTTGATATGCAAGACCCTCCTGATTTAATTCCGGATTTTGTTAAAAAATGGGAAGAGGGCTATGAAATTGTTTATGGAATAAGGGCTCAAAGAGAAGAACCTTTTTATCTTAAGACATTGCGAAAAATTTATTATCGAATTCTAAGTAAATTCACTTATGTAGATTATCCTGTTGATGTTGGTGATTTTCAATTGGTAGATCGTTGCGTTTTAAATGCAATGAAAAAATATGAAGATGCTCAGCCTTTTATGCGTCTTATGACCTTTGATTGTGGATTTAAATCTGCAGGCATTCCTTACACTTGGAAATCAAGAAAATATGGAAAATCACAAAATAATTTAATACAAATGTTTAATCAAGGCCTAAATGGTATTGTTAGTTTCAGCGGAATTCCTCTGAGAGTTGCTCTTATTGGGGGATTTATTTTGGCTGGTATTAGTTTACTTTATGCAGTTGCTGTTTTTCTTACTGTTCTTTTTGGGGCTTCTCACAGTCAGTCAGGTATTCCCACAATTATAGTTGCTTTATTTTTCTTCGGCGGCGTTCTCTTATTTTTTTTAGGAGTTTTGGGTGAGTATATTCTAGCCATTTATAACCAAGTAAGAAAAAAACCTTTAGTTGTTGAGAGGGAAAGAATTAATTTTGATCAGAAAAATTAATGCAAATATTATCGTTTGGCTCGTTCCATTTGTTTTTGGTTTATGGTCACTAATCTTAGGCCAGGATAGGAATTTTGATCTTGCAGGCTACCACCTTTATAACGGTTTCTCCTTTTTAAACAATAAGTTTGATCTCGATTTTGCAGTAAGCGGTATACAAACTTACTTTAATCCTTTATTGGATGCTGCTTATTTTAGTCTCAACACCTACTTAAATCCTAAATTGGTGGGGCTAATGATTGGTCTTTTTCACGGATTGATCTTTGTTCTTATTTTTAAAATTACATCGATATTTCTTATTAAGAATGAAAAGATTAATTTTTTTAAAAGCCTTCACTTAAAAATACTTTTTGTATCAATTGCTGGTTGTTTAACGCCAAATTTTCTTTCATCTTTAGGTAATAGCATGGGAGATAATACAACTGCTGTTCTAAATTTATTTTCTTTATTTTTAATTTTAAAAAATTTTGATTCAAATAATAGTAGCAATTATAAAATACTAGCATTTTTTACTGCTGGGTTAATTATAGGATGTTCGGTAGGGTTAAAGTTAACTAATGCGCCTTATGCCCTATCCATGGCATTTTCTTTATTTTTCTACCCAGAAAAATTTCCAAAAAGAATAGTAAGCTTTTTGCTATTTTCTCTCTCAGTTTTGTGTGGAATTTTTTTGACTGGAGGTTTTTGGTTTATTAAGATGTGGGAGCATTTCAATAACCCATTTTTCCCCCTCTTTAGTAATTTTTTTCACAATAATTTTTCAAATATAAGCACTCTTACAAACGCATGGACACCAAAAGATTTTTTTTCTATTATCTTTTTTCCATTCTTTAAACTTTTTAATTACAACACAGCAAATGATTCTTTAGCTCGTGAGATTTTGTGGCCAATAATATATGTATTGCTTATTTTAAAAGCTACAACAATGATTAAGAATAAACTTCATATTAATTTTTCTTTCAAATTATCCAAAGAAAACTTTTTAATATGTTTCATTGTGTTTTCATATATTTTATGGATGTTTATTTTTGGTCTCCAAAGATATTTAGTTACAATTGAGGTTTTAACTCCTTTAGCTTTTTTAATTTTAATTAAAAGTTTCAACTTTAAATTAAAAGAAAAGTTTTTTCGTTCTGTTATTATTTTATCCATAATAATTTCTTTATTCGGTGGTTTTGGAACGTTTGGGCATACAAGGTGGGTTAATCCCGCTTTTTATGCAGAAATTCCCTTGGAGCTAAGAGAGTTAAAAGAGTCTCTTGTATTAATGTCAGACAACTCGCCAATTTCATGGCTGGTAACATTATTCCCTAAAGACCTTTCTTTTTTTCGGTTAAATACTTTTAGCGATGAGCAATTAATTCTTGATTCCTACTTGTCAGGGAAAAAGCATTTTTATGTTATTTTTTCTGGAATTTATAATTGGCGAATTGATAATGTTAAAAAGTGGGATCATGCCCTTAGTTTGATAAATCTAAAGTCATCCCTTTCTAAATGCCATTCTTTAGACCTATTTATTAAAAAAATTAAATTTAGAGGCAAAATTAAATTTTTTCAAAAAAATCAGGAGATGTGTTATTTGGATATCATGGACAAAGACTATGTTGATTCCAGAGCTGTAAATGACGAAGTAATTAAATTAAATCAAATTTCACTTCAAAAATATAATTTAAATCTTGATACTCATAGTTGCAAAAATTATTCAGCAAGGCTAGGTACACAAAATTGGAATTACATATGGTGCAAGGCCACTAAATAATCTATATTAACTTTATGAATTCTATAAGATCAAATACTCTTAAGGTCCTCGTGGGGTCAGTCCCCGTCGGTGGGGGCTCTCCGATTGTCGTTCAATCCATGACCAATACCGACACAGCCGACGTTCAAAAAACCACTGAACAAATTTTTGAGTTATGGAAAGCTGGTTCTGAAATTGTTAGGGTCACAGTGAATAATGAAGCTTCTGCAGACGCCATTCCAAAGATTGTCGAAGAGCTAAAACAAAGAAATTGTCATGTCCCGATCGTGGGCGATTTTCATTTTAATGGACATAAGTTATTAGAGAATTACCCTGAGTGCGCAAAGCTCCTCGCCAAATATCGTATCAATCCAGGCAATGTCGGAAAAGGCAGTCGTCGTGATGAACAGTTTGAAGCGATGATCAGTATTGCTAAAACATACAATAAGCCAGTTCGCATTGGGGTCAATTGGGGAAGCTTAGATCAAGCCAAATTGGCATCGATGATGGATGAGAATGCAAAATTAAAAAATCCACTTTCATCCGATGCATTGATGCGGGAAGCCTTAATTCAATCAGCACTTGAGAGCGCAGAGCAAGCTGTCTCTTGGGGTTTACCTAAAAATAAAATTGTGATCTCTTGTAAAGTGAGCGTTGTTCAAGATTTAATCCTTATTTATCAAGAGTTAGCTAAAAGAACTTCATACCCACTCCATCTTGGTTTAACCGAAGCTGGCATGGGTTCCAAAGGGATTGTGGCATCCACTGCAGCACTAGCTATTCTGTTACAGCAAGGTATAGGCGACACCATTCGTGTATCTTTAACGCCAACATCCAATGAACCTAGAACAAATGAAGTCGTGGTCGCCCAAGAGATTTTACAAACCATGGGTATTCGATCTTTTACACCTTTAGTCACTGCATGTCCTGGATGTGGTCGCACGACGTCGACTTATTTTCAGGAGTTGGCACTCGAGATTCAAACTTTTTTACGCGAATCCATGCCGCAATGGAAAGATACATTTCCAGGGGTTGAAGATATGTCAGTTGCCGTGATGGGATGCGTCGTCAATGGCCCCGGAGAGTCTAAGCTCGCAAATATTGGGATTAGTTTGCCGGGAACGGGGGAGATTCCAGTTGCTCCCGTATTTGTCGATGGTGAAAAGACGGTCACTTTAAAGGGTGACAAAATCGCGCAAGAATTTAAAGCGATTGTCATGAACTATGTGGAATCGCACTATTCAAAGTTAAAATAACGACTATGAGCAAAAAATTACAAAGTATCAAAGGCTTCTATGATGTCTTACCAGATAAGACGCCGCTTTGGCATTTTGTTGAAGACAAGATACGTGAAGTATTAAATCTTTATGCTTATGAAAAAATCAATCTACCCATCGTTGAACCCACTTCACTTTTTGTAGATAGCGTCGGCACACACACTGATATTGTTGAAAAAGAAATGTACTCATGGATAGACCCTTTAAATGAAGATCTACTAACACTTCGCCCTGAGGGGACTGCGGGATGTGTGAGAGCGGTCATTGAGCATAACTTGACCTACAATGGCCCCATTCGACTATGGTATCAAGGCCCTATGTTTAGGCACGAGAATGTGCAAAAAGGTCGTCAACGCCAATTTAATCAAGTGGGAATTGAAGCCTTTGGATTCAACGATGCCAATATCGATGCCGAACAAATTTTATTATTGGCAAGACTCTGGAAAGCACTCGATATTAAAGATGTCGAACTTCATATCAATTCAATCGGCGACCCTGAAGATCGATTGAAATATCGTTCTGAACTTATACGTTATTTTGAAGGCCATCTTGGTATTTTAGATGAAGATGCGAAACGTCGACTCCATCAAAACCCATTACGGGTTTTGGATAGTAAGAATCCTCTCATGCAGACCATGATTGAAGGGGCACCAAAGTTATCGGATTATTTAAATAGTGAAGCGAAAGCACATTTCGAAACAGTATGTAGATATTTAAAAGAAGCAGGTATTTCCTTTAAATTGAATCATCGCTTAGTAAGAGGTCTTGATTACTACAATCGCACCGTTTATGAATGGGTGACGAATCGCTTGGGAAGCCAAGGCACCATTGCGGGTGGTGGCAGATACGATTATTTAATCGAGCGATTAGGAGGGGATAAAACACCTGCCGCAGGTTTTGGAATTGGCTTAGAACGCATCATCTTACTGTTAGAAGATATGGGTGTTATTTTCCAAAACGAACCCAATATTTATTTGGTGAATTTAGGTGAGACTGCTGAAAACTATGCATTAAAGTTATCTGAAACACTTCGATCTCATGGATTAAAAGTCGTTTTAAATTCAGGCGGAAGTAGCTTTAAATCACAAATGAAACGCGCTGATAAAAGTGGTGCAGCATATGCTGTCATCTTAGGTGATGATGAAATGAAAGAGGGTGTAGCACAAGTCAAATCCTTAAGAGTTGAAAATGTACAATCGAAGATTCCATTAGATGAATTAGCTCTATTCTTATTGAAACAAACATCATGAAAAAAATACTTGAAGTCAAACATTTAAAAGTGTCTCCCATCAATGAGCCACGTAAGATTTTAGTGGATGATGTTTCATTTGATTTATATCCGGGTCGCACGACTTGCATCGTGGGCGAATCAGGTAGTGGTAAAAGTTTAACGGCATTATCGATTATGAAGCTTTTGTCCGCGCAACTCAAACAAACAGGCGATATCTGTTTTGAAGGAAAAAATATTTCCAACTTATCTAATGTTGAGATGCGACATTATCGTGGTAAATCGATAGCCATGATTTTTCAGGAACCCATGACATCTTTAAACCCGGTCTTAACGATTGGAGACCAGATTAAAGAAGCGTTAAGTGCGCACCTTGATTTGGATAACAATAGTTTAAATAAAAAAGTGCTATCTCTTTTTAGAGAGGTGGGTATCGCAGCAGATCGTATTTCAAGTTACCCCGATGAGCTGTCGGGTGGACAAAGACAGCGCATTATGATCGCGATGAGTATTGCATGTGAACCCTTAATTTTAATTGCAGATGAACCGACGACCGCTTTAGATGTCACAGTGCAAGCGCAAATTTTAAAGCTTCTTTCCAATTTAAAAGAGAAAAGACACATGGCCATGCTTTTTATTACCCATGATTTTGGTGTGGTAGAAGAAATCGCTGACGATGTCATTGTCATGTATCAAGGCCACATTGTTGAAAAAGGAAATGTGAAGGACGTATTAAAAAAACCAAAACATGCTTACACCAAAGCTTTGCTGCAATGTGTGCCAGATGCCGAAGGTATAAAGAAATTAAAACCTATTCAACATCGCACATTTATTTAAGAGTCATATTTATCCTATGGCAAAAATTATTAAAAATGAAGTGTTGTTAGAGGCTAAAGACCTTTATAAAACCTATACGCAAACGTCTGGTTTCTTTGTAAGAAAGCAAAGAACTATTAAAGCGCTTAATAATGTCAGTTTATCGATTAAAAAGGGAGAAACGCTAGCGATTGTAGGTGAATCAGGCAGTGGTAAGTCAACCTTGGCTCGTTGTCTGTTACAATTGCTGTCGCTTGATCAGGGTGAGCTTTTCTTTAAAGGTAAAAACCTTAACTCTTTAGATGTAGAAGGTAAAAAATATCTTAAACGCCATATACAAATGGTATTTCAAGATCCTTATGCTTCACTCAATCCTCGCATGAAGATTAGTGAAATTTTAGAAGAAGGCTTATTAATTCATGATTTGGGTAATAAAATTGTGCGCGATAAAAAGATGCGCGACATGATTAAAAAAGTAGGGCTGGAAGTGTCTGATTTGAATAAATACCCGCATCAGTTTTCAGGCGGGCAAAGACAGAGAATTGGTATTGCAAGGGCTTTAATTGTAGAACCCGAACTCGTTATTTGTGATGAACCTGTTTCAGCGCTCGATGTATCGATTCAAGCGCAGATTTTATTATTGCTAAAAGAACTACAAAAGGAATTAGGTTTGAGCTATTTATTCATTAGTCATGATTTAAGAGTCGTTCGACATATGGCAGATACCATTGCGGTGATGCATCAAGGGAAAATTGTGGAACAAGGTACCATCAAAGGCATTTATGAAAAACCAAAAGCTAATTACACGCGTGAACTCTTAAATGCAATTCCGGGCAATCATTTTAAATTTAAAGTCAGTTAATTTTTTTTAAAGGAAATAAAAAGCTATGGCACTCAATTTAGAAGAACAAGAACAGGTAGACGAACTTAACGCGCTCTGGAGAAAATTTGGCAACTACATTACTCGTGGTGTCATTGCATTTTTTGTAATATATGGTCTCTATCAAGGATGGGGCTATTACCAAACCAAGCAATCATTAGCCGCTTCTGAACTTTATCAAAGCATTGTGGTCCTGGATGAAAAAAATAGCAAAGACATTATGCAAAAAGCACAAAGCTTAATTGATAACTATGGCGGCACACCTTATGCAGGTCGCGCGGCTATTTTATTTGCGAAAGCAAGCTACTCTGAAGGCTTAAAAGACAAGGCAAAAGAGAAATTGGAATGGGCTTCAAGTCACGCAAAAGAATCTGCCACAGAATCGATAGCGCTCATTCAATTAGGTCAAATATTAGTCGAAGAAAAAAAATATGAAGATGCCTTAAAGAAAGCGAATGATGTAGATAATGAAGGTTATCTCGGTCTATCTAATGATTTAAAGGGTGATATTTTAAATGCGATGGGTAAAAAAGATGAAGCTAAAAAAGCCTATCAAGAAGCATTAAAACGATTTGGACCTAAAGACCCTTATGTAAGATTCACAGAAGAAAAATTAGAATCACTTGGAGTGTAGGTTTGATTTTATTTCGTTATCTTCTTATCGCACTTTTATCTTTTTCGTTTTTAGCTTGTGGCCCCGTTAAAGATTTTACGGATCAAATTTCAGAGCGCATTGTAGGTCAAGACCCCATAGACCCTCCAGCTCCTCTCAAAGAATTTAAAGCTAAACTTAACCCTAAAATACTATGGTCGGCAAAATTAGAAGGCGATGAATCATTTGAATTTTATCCTGGCATTATTGGAGAAGAAGCCTACGCTGCATCATCTGATGGAAGTTTAGCTAAATTTGATTTAAAAACGGGTAAATCCATTTGGAAAATTAATACCGGTGAAAAATTATCAGGCGGTGTGGGCATAGGGATTAATGAAATTACCGTGGGCACATCCACGGGTTTATTAGTCGCTTATGATTTAAGTGGCAAATTGCTTTGGAAAACGAGATTATCGAGTCAAATATTAAGTGCGCCTACCATTCATGAAGGTCTGGTGATTGTGAGAACATCAGACAATCTTATTCATGGTGTGAACGTAAAAGATGGTTTAAAAAAATGGACCTTCTCTAGAGTGGGGCCACCTTTGAGCTTAAGGTCAAGTGTGGGAGTCGTGGCAAGTGATGGTGTTATATATGCAGGTTTTCCGGGGGGTAAATTAGCGGCTATTCGAGAAGATAATGGCTCGCTGCTCTGGGAAATTACAGTAGCACAACCGAAAGGGGTGACAGAAATTGAACGTGCATCTGATGTCACAAGTTCACCCGTGATTGATGGCTTAAATATTTATACGGTGGCTTATCAAGGTAAAATTTCAGCAGTCGATCGCGTCAATGCAAGAACTTTATGGAGCCGCGATATTTCAAGTTATACAGGTATTAATATTGACGGTGCTAGGATTTATCTATCGCATACGGGTGGCGCTGTTTATTCATTAGCACTTGAATCAGGTAAAACGTATTGGCGTCAAGGCGACCTCTTAAACCGTAAACTCACAACCCCCTTAGGCATGGGCGATTACGTGGCTGTTGGAGATTTAGAAGGTTATATTCATATTTTAGATAAAGAAACCGGTGCTTTTTTAGGCCGTATTCAATTGGATGACGATGCTTTACCTGTGATGCGTCGTATGGTTGAATTTGAAACAGGTAAGTTTTTAGCGCAAACACGTAATGGCGGGCTTTACGCCATCGCTATTCAATAATCATGTTACCCACCATAGCCCTTGTAGGCCGACCTAACGTCGGCAAATCCACTTTATTTAATCGTTTAACCAAATCGCGTGACGCCCTTGTAGCTGACCTTCCTGGCTTAACACGTGACCGTCATTACGGGCGAGGTTTAGGTGGCGACATGCCTTATATCGTTATTGATACAGGAGGCTTTGAGCCTTTAATAGAAAAAGGCATTCAAAAAGAAATGGCAAAGCAAACGCTACTCGCCATTGATGAAGCCGATGTGATTTTTTTTATTACGGATGGCAGACAAGGTGTCACACCACATGATCGCGTGATTGCAGATTTACTTCGCAAGATGAATCGCAATATTTATTTGTTAGTCAATAAAACAGAAGGTATGCAAAGAGGCATTGTCACGGCCGAATTTTTTGAACTAGGTTTGGGCGATCCATTAGGCATTTCGTCAGCACATGGTGAAGGTGTGCGTGACATGATTCAGATGGCATTGGAACCTTTTAAAAAAGAAGATATTGAAGTAGATGAGGTACGTCAAAAAATTCCAAAGATTGCGATTGTAGGTCGCCCTAATGTCGGTAAATCAACTTTAGTGAATGCTTTTCTAGGCGAAGATCGTGTGATTGCTTTTGACGAACCTGGAACGACGCGTGATTCAATTCAAATTGATATAGAGCGCAATGATAAAAATTACACGCTCATTGATACGGCAGGTATTCGTAAAAAAGGTAAGGTCTTTGAAGCAGTTGAAAAGTTTTCTGTCATTAAAACTTTGCAAGCCATTGAAGAGGCGAATGTCGCTATTTTAGTTGTAGATGCCGAAGAGGGCATCACAGAGCAAGATGCACACGTGGGGGCTTATATCTTAGAAGCAGGTCGCGCACTCGTCGTCGCTATTAATAAATGGGACCGACTAAAAGAAGATGAAAGAGAAATCGTCAAGCAAGATATCCAACGTAAATTACAATTTTTAAAGTTTGCAGAATTTCAATACGTCTCAGCTTTAAAGAAAAAAGGCCTTACTGAAATTTTAAAATCTGTCGATGAAGCTTATCGTGGTGCATTTATTAAAATGTCGACACCTAAATTAACACGCGCCCTCATAGATACATTGCAACAGCATCAGCCGCCTATTTCAAAAGGTATTCGTCCTAAATTACGTTATGCGCATCAAGGCGGATCGAATCCGCCCGTGATTGTGATTCATGGCAATCATGTGAATGCGATTAAAGATAGCTATATGCGCTTTTTAGAAGGCGCATTTAGACAAGCATTTCAAATTATTGGCACACCTTTAAGGGTGCAATTTAAGCAAGGTGAAAATCCTTACCTGGATGAAGAAAAAAGAAAACCTAAAGAGGGTGTCGTATCGATGCGGCGTCGCAAGAATGCACTTCGTAAAAAACTCACAGATAAAAATAAACTAGAAGCTAAGAAGCGCTAGTCTTTATCCCAGAATTTCCACCAATCCTGTTTTTTAGTATCTTTACCTTTAGTAAACATGGAGCTATTGGGATAGTTCTGTTTCAGAATTCTTAAATTATCTTCTTTTAAATCATTCATACCTAAATTGTCATAAGCGCTGATCATAATCACAAGCGCTTCTTCAACAAAATTAGAATCAGGATAGCTTTCAATGACATATTTAGCGCGATTTAATGCCGCGATATATGCTTTCACTTTCATATAATGGCGAGCCACATGAAGTTCATGATCCGCTAATTTATTTTTTAAATAAATCATACGCTCTGTCGCATCTTTGCCATAGCGCGTGTTGGGGTAGAGTGTCAGTAAATCTTTAAAGGCAAGAAAGGATTGCCTTAAAACTTTAGGATCGCGATCACTGATATCTTGGAAGGTAGCTTTTTCGACTATGCCTCTTTGCTTAAAGTAAGCCACCCCTTTTAAGTAATACGCATAATCGAGATTTGGATGATTGGGGTGTATCTTAATGAAACGCTCAACGGTTGAAACGCACTGCGCAGCATCTTCTTGCTTGTAATAGGCATAGGCCATATCAAGTTTGGCTTGCGCACCATATTTACTATTAGGATAGCGTGATTCTAATTTTTTTAAATACTCGACAGATTTTTTATAATCTTTATCCGCCATTTTTTCCGATGCTTTTTCATAGATGCGTTCAGCCGATAAGCCTTTAGTATCGTCAAGCTCAGTAGGTGGTCCAAAAATGGCACAAGACGCAAGAAAAAGCATCATAATAACGACTATACCAATACGCATACGAACCTTTAACTATAAAAATATACGAAGAATTATAGCATTATGAATGATGATGAAAGATTATTGATCGTCCCAGATACGCACGCCGGCTTAAGAGTGGATGTGGCTTTGCAGCAACTTTTGCCGGAATTTTCACGCTCCAAATTGCAAGAATGGATTAAAGATGAATTCGTGCTGGTGAATCAATCCTATGTTTCAGTAAAACATAAGGTGTATGCGGGTGATGAAATCAAAGTCATCGTTCAATCAAATCCAGAGAACAATGCATTTTTACCTGAAGCGATTCCGCTCAATATTATTTTTGAAGACGAGACATTGCTTGTTATTAATAAACCCGCCGGCATGGTCGTTCATCCTGCGATAGGCAATTGGTCTGGCACGCTTCTGAATGCGCTTCTTCATCATATGCCGGATATTGCACACATCCCTCGCTGCGGTATTGTGCATCGATTAGATAAAGAAACCAGCGGGCTTTTAGTCGTGGCTAAGACCTTAAATGCACAAACGCATCTCGTGCAACAACTTCAAGCAAGATCCGTCAAAAGGGAATATCGAGCGATTGTGTGGGGGCAGTTATGGAAAAATGGCACAGTGAATCAGCCCATTGGGCGGCATCCATCCATTCGCACTCGCATGGCCATCCATTTATCAGGAAGGCCTGCGATTACGCATTATGAGATTTTAGAGCGATTTGGCGTTCACACGTACTTAAGATGCAATCTTGAAACAGGCCGGACGCATCAAATTCGTGTGCATATGCAATATTTAAAAGCATCTATTGTGGGCGATCCTGTCTATGGTTTAAAAAGCATTATGCCGATTAAATCCATGAGTGAAGCGTTACGCCAGCATGTATTAGGTTTTAATCGTCAAGCACTTCACGCGATTCGTTTAGGACTGATTCATCCTTTAAGTGGTGAAGCGATGGAATGGTCGATTGATTTACCCGATGATATGAAGGCTTTACTTGAAATCATTCGGGCTGAGCAATTAGGTGTTACAGAACCTCTAGAAGATTTAAGTTTTGATGACTATCTTGATGAGGTCAGTGACGATATCGATGATGACATGCTGGAGGATGATGAGTAATTTTTTTATTCCCCATTGGCCAGCACCTCCACATATTAAATCTATGCAAACGCTGAGGGCTGGAGGAGGCAGCCAAGGTAAATACAACAGTTTTAATTTAGCGACACATGTGAATGACGACATCAATGCTGTTCACTTGAATCGCGATCGACTTAATCAATTTTTACCTAGCGCGCCTCATTGGCTGAATCAGAAGCATAGTGTGGATGCGATTAAACTCCCTTCACTCTCATTTAATGCAGATGCTTCTTATACATCAGAAAAAAATACAATATGTGTTGTTCAAACAGCTGATTGTTTGCCATTATTAGTGACAAATAATGAGGGGACGATTGTGGCTTCTATTCATGCAGGCTGGCGTGGTCTTTTAAATGGTGTCATTGAAAACACCATTGTGAAAATGAATGTCTCACCCAATGAATTACTCGTATGGTTAGGGCCTGCCATCAGCCAAAAGCATTTTGAAGTAGGCTTTGATGTGAAAAATAGTTTTTGCGAAAAACATATCGAGTCTGAAAAAGCTTTTCATTTGATTTCAGATCAAAAATGGTTAGCTGATATTTACGCGCTTGCCAAAATTAGACTCAATGGATGTGGTGTCCACCAAATTTTTGGGGGCAGTATGTCGGATGATTACTGCACTTTTGCTAATGAGTTAGATTATTTTTCCTATAGGCGTGATGGCGTGACAGGCAGAATGGCTTCCCTCATCTGGATTGATGCATAAAGACATCCAATCATTTCAAGTTTCGTTATAATGCTTAATTATTTCACCATAGTTTAACTTCATGCATACACTTCTTTGGATTCTCTTTTCTTGCTTTATCGGTGGTTTATTAAGTGTCACTGCTGCAGCGCTCGTGACCATGAACACGAGAACGCATCTTGTTTCTCATTTAGTGAGTTACGCTGTGGGTGCGATGTTGGGTGCAGTTTTCTTAGAAATATTACCGCATGCTTTTAAGCTTACCAATCATATAGAAGCTACAACCTTTGTCGTTTTATTCGGCATTCTTTTATTTTTTGTGTTAGAAAAATTATTGTTATGGCGTCACTGTCATGGCGACCATTGTGAAGTTCATGATGTGCATCAAGACAGCCATGCTTCTTCAAATCATCAACATACGCATGATGCAGGACGAAGTGGCAGCATGATTATGGTCGGTGACTTATTTCATAATTTTGTCGATGGTATCTTAATTGGTTCGGCTTTTATGGTAAGTACCAGTGTCGGTATCGTGACAGCATTAGCAATTATTGCGCACGAGATCCCTCAAGAAGTAGGCAATTTTTTAATTCTGCTTCATTCAGGATATAAGAAAAAAGAAGCTTTTATTTTTAATCTTCTCGCAAGTTCTTTTACTGTTTTAGGTGGGCTATTAGCTTATTTCATTTTGGAATCCATGATGGACTGGGTACCTTTTATTTTAGCGCTTGCAGCTTCAAGCATGATTTATGTGTCAATCGCAGATTTGATTCCAGGCCTACATAAAAAAACTGAATTACGTTCCACTATATTTCAAGTCGCACTTATCGTGTTAGGCGTTGCATCTGTAGCTCTGACACAATGGATTGTTGAAGGCTAATGGCGTTACATACTCCTAAAGTAGGTTTTGTATCCCTAGGCTGCCCCAAAGCCGGTTCAGATTCTGAAAGAATATTGACGCAATTACGTGCAGAAGGTTATGACATTTCTAAGTCATATCAAGATGCTGATCTCGTCGTAGTGAATACCTGTGGTTTTATTGATTCAGCGGTTAAAGAATCGATGGATGCGATTGGGGAAGCCGTTAAAAAAAATGGCAAAGTGATTGTCACAGGTTGTTTGGGTGCTAAAAAAGATATTATTGAAAAAGAGTATCCAAATTTACTCGCCATCACAGGACCGCATGCTTTAAATGAAGTCATGTCGGCTGTGCATACCCACCTAGAAAAGCCGCATGATCCTTTTAGCGATTTAGTCCCACCTCAAGGCATTCGTTTAACACCGAAACATTACGCTTATTTAAAAATTTCAGAGGGCTGCAATCATCGATGTTCATTTTGTATTATTCCATCGATGCGTGGAGACTTAGTCAGTCGTTCGATTGATGATGTCATGACGGAAGCCGAAACATTAGTCAATAGTGGTGTATCAGAAATTTTAGTGATTTCACAAGATACAAGTGCTTATGGTGTGGATATCAAATATCGAAGTGGTTTTTGGAATGGCCGCCCCGTTAAAACTAAACTGTATGATCTAGCCCAAGCTCTGGGATCTTTAGGGGTCTGGATCAGAATGCATTATGTTTATCCTTATCCTCATGTCGATGACATCATTCCTTTGATGAGTGAGGGTTCGATTTTGCCTTATCTTGATGTGCCTTTCCAACATGCAAGCCCTCGCATTTTGAAACTCATGAAACGACCTGCAAGTGCTGAGAATAATCTTTTGCGTATCAACAAGTGGAGAGAAGTGTGTCCTGATATCACGATACGCAGTACTTTTATCGTAGGCTTTCCAGGAGAGACCGAAGCTGAATTTGAAGCGCTGTTAGATTTTCTTGAAGAGGCCCAATTAGATCGTGTCGGTTGTTTCAAATATTCGCCTGTGGATGGTGCGAGTGCGAATCTTCTAGAGAGCCAAGTCCCTGAAGAAATTAAAGAAGAACGATTACAAAAATTTATGGAAACCCAAGCGCGCATCAGCCATCAAAAACTCGAATCCAAAGTGGGTCAAATATGTACCGTTTTAGTCGATGGCCATGATGATGATTATGCGATTGCAAGATCGATGGCAGATGCACCCGATATCGATGGCAAAGTTTATTTACGGGATGGCAAGCTTTTAAAGCCAGGTGATTTTGTCGATGTTAAAATTGAATCTTATGATCAACATGATTTGTTTGCAGGCCCTAATGTTTAAGAAGAAATCCCTATGACCGTTGTCACCCGTTTCGCACCGAGCCCCACAGGTTATCTTCATATTGGTGGCGCGAGGACTGCATTATTTTCTTGGGCTTATGCCAAAAGACATCAGGGTAAGTTTATCTTACGTATTGAAGATACTGATATAGAAAGATCAACCCCTGAAGCAGTAGAAGCCATTATGGATGGTATGACATGGCTTCATCTTGATTTCGATGAAGGCCCTATCTATCAAACAAAACGCATGGCTGTGTACAAACAATATATTGATCAATTGATTAAAGAAGATAAAGCCTATCTTTGTTATTCATCCAAAGAAGAATTAGAAGTGTTACGTGAATCACAAATGAAAGCAGGCTTAAAGCCAAAGTATGATGGTAAGTGGCGGCCTGAACCTGGAAAAAGTTTACCCCCAACGCCTAGGAACATTCAACCGGTCGTGCGTTTTAAAAATCCAAAATCAGGTGTTGTGTCTTGGCATGATTTAGTCAAAGGTGAAATCACGATTGCGAATGAAGAACTTGATGATCTTGTCATTGCAAGGGGAGATGGCACACCGACCTATAATTTTTGTGTGGTGATTGATGATTGGGAAATGAAAGTGACACATGTCATTCGCGGGGATGATCATATTAACAATACACCTCGGCAAATTAATCTCTTGAAAGCCTTGAATGCAAACATTCCAGCCTATGCGCATCTATCGATGATATTGGGTGATGATGGCCAAAAGCTATCTAAAAGACATGGCGCTGTCAGTGTGATGCAATATTTTGATCAAGGTTATTTGCCTGAGGCGATTCTCAATTACTTAGCCCGGCTCGGATGGAGCCATGGTGATGACGAAATTTTTAGTATGACTGACTTTTGTCAATGGTTTGATTTGGACCATATTACTTCTTCATCTGCACAATTTAATACTGAAAAATTAGATTGGCTTAATAGCCATTATATCAAAACACTTCCACTTGATCGCATCAGTTCGGCTATAGAGCCCTATCTAAAAAAAGTGGTTCATACGCCTATTGATCAAAATCTCTTAATAGGTGCAATTGATATTCATCGCGAGCGCGTAAACCATTTAACAAATCTTGCTGGTGATATCGCTTATATATTTGAAGTTCAAAAGCCGAATCAGCAAGATTTTGAAAAGCATATTAATGCTGAAGCCTTAGAGCTTATTAAATCTTTTCAAGCCTCTTTAAATAAGATTGATTGGACGAAAGAAGCCATTCATAATGTAATGAATGAAGTGGTGACTTTACATGCGATTAAATTTCCAAAACTTGCGATGCCACTGCGCGTACTTTTAACAGGTATCGCACAATCACCGAGTATTGATGCTGTGATGGCGATCTTAGGACGTGACGAAACTATGAAACGATTGAATCTTTACTTATAACTATATTTGGAATCCTCTATGGAAAAAAAGAATACACATTTACAAGATGAGTTTTTAAATCAACTCAGAAAAGAACATGTATCAGTATCCATTTATTTGATGAACGGTATTAAGCTGCAAGGTAATATTGAGTCATTCGATCAGTACGCTATTTTATTAAAAAATACTGTGAGTCAACTCGTCTATAAACATGCTATTTCAACGATTGTGCCCATGCGCAATGTCAATATCGAGCCACCAGCAGATGACGATTGATGTTTGAACGTCCTAACGAAGGAAAGTCTGCTTGCGTTATTAGTATTAATTTTGGTGATACCGATTTCGAAGAGAGTGTCGAAGAAATTAAAGAGCTCGTATTAAGTGCTGACATGAACATTGTGAGCACAGTGAATATTAAGAGATCGGCACCTGATCCTAAGTATTTTTTGGGCTCAGGAAAAGCCGAAGAAGTAAAGTTCATCATTCAAGAGTCAAAAGCTGATACCGTCATTTTTAATCATAACCTCAGCCCCTCCCAAGAGCGAAACTTAGAAAAATACTTTAGTACACGCATCTTTGATCGCACCGCACTCATCTTATTAATTTTTGCAAAGCGCGCTAAAAGTCACGAGGGAAAACTTCAGGTCGAATTAGCCCAGCTTGATCATTTATCGACAAGACTGATTAAAGGTTGGAGTCACTTAGAAAGACAAAAAGGAGGTATTGGTGTCAGAGGAGGCCCCGGTGAAAAGCAATTAGAACTTGACCGCCGCATGTTAAAACTTCGCATTAAGCAGTTGAAAGAAAAACTAGATAAATTAAAACGACAGCGTACGATGCAGCGGAAAAAAAGAAGTCGCTCGAATGTATTGAACATTTCCATTGTAGGTTATACCAATGCGGGTAAATCTACACTCTTTAACCAGCTGACGCATGCGAATGCATTAGCGATGAATCAGCTTTTCGCAACACTTGATACCACCTCTCGAAAACTTTTTATTCAAGAAGGGGTGGAATGTGTAATCTCAGATACGGTGGGTTTTATTAAGGCGCTTCCTACCACCTTAATTGAGGCATTTAAATCGACCCTTGAAGAGTCAAGAGAGGCTGATTTACTTCTTCATGTCGTGAATATGGCCAATCCAAATCATAGTGAGCAAATCGCAGCGGTGAATAAGATTCTAGAAGAAATAAAAGCAGCGTCAATACCTCAAATTCTTGTTTTAAATCAGATTGATAGACTTGATATAAAGGCAAATCATGAAAAAGATGAATATGGTAGAATTTCTACTATTCAGTTATCTGCAAAGACAGGCGAGGGTATTGAACTTTTAAAAGAGGCTATCCTCCAACTACATGTAGCAAAGCAGTCATCTGAAACCGAAATATTTGAAGAAAATCCCCTTAATTATTAGATAGTATAAATTTATGGCAAAAAACCCTGGGCAAAACAATAACCAAGAAGAAGGACCTCCTGATCTAGACGAGCTTTTAAATGATTTAAGAAAAAAAATAGGGCGTATCTTTGGTAAAAAAGAAACAGATCAAAAAACACCGAAGTCTTCCGGAGGCAATCCGACACCAAACTCAGGAAATGACCAACTTCCTCTTTTACCCATTCTCCTTATTGTGGTTCTGCTTTGGGCAGCCACAGGCTTTTATATCGTAGACCAGGGTTCACGAGGTGTTGTTTTAAGATTCGGCAAAAATACAGAAGTCACGATGCCAGGCCCACGTTGGCATATTCCATATCCGATTGAATCAGCTGAGGTTGTGAACCTTGAACAGGTGCGAACCATTGAAGTTGGCTATCGTTCTGCAGGCGATGCTGCTGCGAGGTCAAAAGAACTAAGAGAATCTTTGATGCTAACAGACGATGAAAATATTATTGACCTTCAATTTGCCGTGCAATACAACTTAAAGTCAGTGGAAGATTTTTTATTTAATAATCGTTCGGCGGAGTCTTCAGTAAGAGGCGCTGCTGAAACAGCCATTCGCGAAATCGTTGGTAAAAGTAAAATGGATTTTGCGTTATACGAAGGTCGCGAAGAGATTGCAGTCAAAGCCAAAAAACTTATGCAAGAAATTTTGGATCGATACAATACGGGCATTAATGTGACAAGTGTCACTATGCAAAATGCACAGCCGCCAGAGCAGGTGCAAGCTTCATTTGATGATGCTGTAAAAGCTAAGCAAGACTTAGAGCGACAAAAAAATGAGGGTCAAGCTTATGCCAATGACATCATCCCGAAAGCCAAAGGCACAGCATCAAGGCTAACAGCAGAAGCGCAAGGCTATCGTTTAAGAGTTGAAAATGAAGCGAAGGGTAACGCAAGTCGTTTCGAGCAAATATTGACGCAATATAATCGCGCACCCGAAGTGATGAGAGATCGGCTTTATATTGAAGCTCAAGAGCAAATCTTATCGAGTGTTTCTAAAGTGTTTATCGATCAAAAAAACTCGAATAATTTGCTTTATTTGCCCTTGGATAAATTGATTCAGCAAGCAACACCAGACACAATATCGCCTAGAGTGGATGTCATACCGCAAGTCGACATGAATCAGTCTTCTCTGCAAAATATGGAGCGAACGCGAGATGCTTTTAAATCAAGAGAACGAGAAGTGAGATAAAGAATATGAAAAATATTACATATGTATTGGTGAGTTTTTTAGCAGGCATCATGATTTTAGCGATGTCTACTTTCACTGTAGATCAAAGAGAGTACGCCATTGTATTTCGCTTAGGTGAAATCATATCGATTAAAAAAGAGCCAGGGCTCTATTTCAAAACACCGCTCATCGAAAATGTGAAGTTTTTTGACAATCGAATTTTGACACTGAATTGGCAAGAGCCTGATCGTTTTATCACAAGCGAAAAGAAAAACGTACTTGTTGATTCATTCATTAAATGGAAAATTGTCGATCCTGCAAAATATTATGTATCTGTGAAGGGTGATGAAGTGCAAGCTGAGAGAAGAATCTCTCAAACAGTGAATGATGGATTACGCGCGGAGTTTGGTAAAAGGACCATTCATGATGTCGTATCAGGCGAACGTGGTGAAATTATGCAAATTCTGACAGATCGTGCGGACCGAGATTTACGTTCGATGGGTATTCAAATTTTAGATGTGCGCTTAAGACGCGTTGATCTTCCTAAAGAGGTGAGCGAGTCTGTTTATCAGCGTATGGAAGCTGAGCGTAAATCAGTGGCCAATGAGTTGCGCTCACAAGGTTTTGCAGCTTCAGAAAAAATTCGTGCTGATGCTGAAAAGCAGCGTGATGTCATTATTGCGGAAGCCTATAAAGAAGCACAGAAAGTAAAGGGTGATGGCGATGCAAAGGCCTCAGAAATCTATGCCAATGCTTATGCTAAGAATCCCGAATTTTATGCCTTTTATCGAAGCATTGAAGCTTACAAAAAAAGCTTTAAGGATAAAGCTGACGTGTTGGTCTTAGATCCAACCTCAGATTTTTTAAAGTACATGCGTAGTTCTAAGAAGAAAAAAGATTAGTCATGAAAAGTTGGCTTTTTTCATCTTTTGGTCTTATGTTGATTTTAGAAGGTCTCATGCCCTTATTTTTTCCAGAGGGTTGGCGTAATACTTTCAGAAAAATGATTACCATGAAAGGTGGTCAGATTCGTTTTATGGGTTTGATATCTTTTTCACTAGGATTAATTTTTTTATTTTTAGGCCGCTAGCTGATGAATCAATGGACACTCCCAGATTATGTTGAAGACATGCTTCCCGATGAAGCAGTCTATCTCGAGTCATTAAGACGCTCTATTCTTGATCTCTATCAAACGCACGGATATTTATATGTTATTCCTCCTATGTTGGAATACATTGAATCCTTAAATGGCAATGGCCAGGATATGGATCTAGATACATTTAAAGTTGTTGATCAGTTGACAGGAAGACTTATGGGTGTTCGCGCTGATATCACACCTCAGGTCGCACGTATTGATGCACACCTTATTCAAAATGATGAAGTCACAAGATTGTCTTACGCAGGCTCGGTGTTAAGAACAAAGCCAGCCAGCTTTCTTCAGTCAAGAGAGCCATTCCAAATTGGAGCTGAGCTCTATGGGTTTAAAGGTATCGAAGCTGATCTTGAAATACAAACGCTTTTAATTAAAACACTGAGTACCATCGGTATTCAAAATCCAGTAATTGATTTTAATCACCTTGATATTTTTACGTCCTTAATCGCATCGTCCAATATGGAACGTGATCAACTTGATCTTTTGTATCAAGCGATGCAGAAAAAAGATAAATCAGAAGTGATTGGTTTAACTAAATCATTAGATAAAAAAAATCGAGATGCACTCATTGAATTAGTGAGTCTTTATGGTGATGTCAATGTGCTAAAAGAAGCTGAGAAATTATTGCCACAAGATCAGGCTATTAAAAGTGCGCTGCAATTTTTAAACCAACTTGATCAGGCTTTAAAAAACAATCAGATTAAAGTGTCATATGACTTGAGTGATATTCGTGGCTACCAGTATCACAATGGTTTAGTGTTTTCAGTATATGCAGATCAGTGTTATTCACCCATTGCATTAGGTGGTCGCTATGACAATATTGGCGCATCATTTGGTCGTAACCGACCAGCCACAGGTTTTACGATGGATTTAAAAAATATTGTCACTTTATTCCCTAATGGGAAAAAAGCGAAAGCAATTCTAGCGCCCCAAGGGAGCGAGCGTGAATTACAAAATGCTATTGAATCACTTCGCCAACAAGGCGAAATAGTCGCCATTGATTTATTTGGTGATATGAACGCTAAACAAAATAATTGTGATCGCATATTAATGCAAGACGCGAATAAAGCGTGGAAAGTTAAAACGGTTTAATTTAAGATGGCAAAAAATTTAGTAGTCATTGGTACTCAATGGGGCGACGAAGGTAAAGGTAAGATTGTGGATTGGCTAACCGATCACGCAGAAGGTGTCGTTCGTTTTCAGGGGGGGCATAATGCAGGCCATACATTAGTCATTGGCCAAGGCTCAAGCCAAAAAGAATATAAACTAAATTTAGTACCCTCAGGTATTATTCGTAAAAATGTAGATTGCTTTATTGGCAATGGTGTCGTGCTCGATATTGAGCACTTGCTTCACGAAATCAAGACGCTCGAAGCCGATGGTATTGAAGTTAAAAGTCGTTTATTTGTAAGTCCAGGCTGCCCTCTAATCTTAAAACATCATATAGCACTCGACCAGGGTCGAGAAGCGATGCGTGAAGCTAAAATCGGTACCACAGGAAAAGGTATTGGGCCTGCTTACGAAGATAAGGTGGCTCGTCGTTCGCTTCGTGTTTACGATTTACTGAATCCAGATAATTTCAAAAATAAACTTGCTGAAGTCATGGATTACCATAATTTTGTCTTGCAGCATTATTTAAAAAAAGATCCGATTGATGTCAATGAGCAATTTGATCTTTCTATGTCGCATGCAGAAAAGATAAAACCTTTCCTTGCTGATGTAGCACAGAAACTTTATGAAGCCAATGCTAAAAATAAGAATTTATTATTTGAAGGCGCGCAAGGTTCACTTCTAGACATTGATCACGGGACTTATCCTTATGTCACTTCGTCAAATTGCGTATCAGGCCAAGCAGCAGCAGGTGCTGGTGTGGGTCCACATATGTTGCATTATATTTTAGGTATTACAAAAGCTTATACGACTCGAGTCGGTGGCGGACCTTTTCCGAGTGAGCTTGATATAGAAACTCAAGGGACACCAGGCTATCAAATGTCAACCAAAGGTAAGGAAATTGGTACAGTGACTAAACGAAAAAGACGTTGCGGTTGGTTTGATGCAGCTGCATTAAAACGCTCCGCGATGATTAATAGTCTCACAGGTTTATGTATCACCAAACTTGATGTTTTAGATGGCATTAAAAAAATTGGTATCTGTGTGGGCTATGAATTAGATGGTAAAAAAATTGATCTTCTACCTTTGGGTGCTGATCAAGTAGAGCGTTGTAAACCTATTTTTATTGAAGTCGATGGTTGGGACGAAAGTACCTTTGGCATTAAATCGATGGATGATCTCCCGAAGAATGCGCAGCTATACCTCAAGACACTAGAAAAATTATGCGAAGTGCCGATTCATGTTGTATCGACCGGTCCTGAGCGTGATGAAACGATCGTCCTTAAACACCCCTTCGAATAATAGCTCATGACAGATACTCGTATCCAGCTTGTCAGCACGATTATTTCTGCCAAATGGATTTGTCCCGTGAGACCCCAGAATAAAGCACTCGAAGATCATTCGATTATTATTGATGAGAATCGAATCATTGATGTAATAGAAACAAAAAAAGTCACATCCCTTTATCAAACCAATCAACACTTTCAGCTTCATCATCATATCGTTACGCCTGGTCTTATAAATGCGCATACACATGCTGCGATGAATTTATTTAGAGGGTTTGCCGACGATCAACCCCTTGATACATGGCTTAATGACTCTATTTGGCCGCTTGAAAAAAAATGGGTCACACCTGATTTTGTCCATGACGGGACATTGATTGCATGCGCTGAAATGTTAAAGAGTGGGATCACTACATTTAATGAAATGTATTTTTATCCCGAGGCAGCCTCTCGCGCGATTAAGCAAACTGGTATGAGAGCTAACATCGGTCTTTTTGTAATGGATTACCCCTCTAATTACGCGAATGACGGAGAGGATTATTTAATGAAAGGGCTTGAAGCTAGAGATGGCTGGCGTGATGAAAATCTTATCACATCAAGCCTAGCTCCTCACGCTCCCTATTCAGTCTCAGATAAAACATTAAATCAAGTCGTAACCTATGCGAATCAACTCAATCTTACGATTCATATGCATGTGCATGAAACGGAACATGAGATCAATAGTAGTCTAAAGGAATATCAACTAAGACCCATTGAGAGACTGAATCGTCTTGGGATTCTGAGCCCACAATTTATGGCTGTGCATGCTGTTTATCTGAACGATGAAGATTTAAACACGCTATCAAAAGAGTCTGCATCTGTCATTCATTGTCCGACATCCAATTTAAAATTAGGGAGTGGTATCGCTCATATTGAAGCGTTACAAAAAAACCATATTAATGTATGTATTGGTACAGACGGAAGTGCCAGCAATAATAAGCAAGACGTATTGCACGATATGCAATTAGCATCTTTGCTTGCTAAAGGCATGACAAAAAACCCTGCGATACTTGATGCTAAAACATCTTTAGAAATGGTCACTATTAATGGTGCAAAAGCACTTGGACTTGAAGACTGTATTGGTTCGATTGAAAAAGGAAAGTTCGCAGACTTGACAGTATTTAATATGGATCACATATCTACATTGCCGATGTATGACCCTATGAGCCACTTAGTTTATGCAGCCACCCGAGAAGAAGTTAGTCATGTATGGGTCAATGGTTTATTGCAATACGAAGAAGGACATCTCACATCTATTGATGTTCAAACATGTAAGGATATAGCGCTAAGATGGCAACTCAAGCTAAAACAAAACGTATAAACGTTTCAGAAGAAGAAGTCGCTAAATTTAATGAGCTTGCTCACAAATGGTGGGATAAGACGAGTGAATTTAAACCACTTCACGACATCAATCCTCTTCGTCTTAATTTTATTCATGAAAAAATAAACTTAAAGAATAAAAAAGTGCTCGATGTCGGTTGCGGCGGAGGTATTCTTTCTGAATCCATGGCAAATCTAGGTGCGGATGTCACAGGGATTGATATGGGTGAGAAAGTGATCAATATTGCAAAACTTCACGCGCTTCAGACAAAATTAGATATCGATTATCAATGCACTTCCCTAGAGACGTTTACGTCAAAACATAAGCCTATTTTTGATGTGATTACATGTATGGAAATGTTAGAGCATGTCCCAGAGCCCTCGGCTGTTGTATCTTTATGCGCAAAACTTTTAAAGCCAGGTGGCACGCTTTTTATGTCAACTATTAATCGCAATATAAAAGCTTATTTGTTTGCAGTCATTGGTGCTGAATATATTCTTAAATTATTACCACGTGGCACGCACGATTATGAAAAATTTATTAAACCTTCTGAACTCATTTCTTGGTGTCGGCAGCAAGATTTAACGATTGTGACTTTAAAAGGTATGACTTATAACCCCATCACAGATGTGTATAAGTTAGGCGATGATGTTTCGGTGAATTATCTAATTGAAGTTGCAAAAAATTCATCATGAAAGCTGTTCTATTTGACTTAGATGGTACTTTGATTGATAGCGCACCACAACTTGTAGGAGCACTTAATCAATTAAGACAACAGTATAATTTACCCCCCATTCCTTTTTTGGCAGGCCGTCCTTTTGCTTCCCATGGTGCGGCAGGTTTACTTAAAGCTGGTTTTGATATGGATAAAAATGATCCTGCTTATGATTCTCGTGTGCAAGAATTTTTAGATATTTATAAAGAAGTTTTTAATCAAAATGTGCAATGTATGGAAGGTATTGAAGAATTGATTAATACTTTAAATTTTAGAGAAATATCCTGGGGTATTGTCACGAATAAAGCAAAGAAATTTGCACAGCCTCTGGTGGCTTCTCATCCACTTTTATCAACTACAGAATGTCTGATTGCAGGTGATGAGGTGAGCGTCCCCAAACCCTCACCCGAAGGACTTCTTAAAGCATCACAACTCCTCTCAATAAAGCCATCTGACATTATTTATTTAGGCGATGATAGGCGCGATGTCATGGCAGCAAATGATGCAGGTATGGTAAGTATAGTGGCACGATACGGTTATTTAGAAGCAGGGGATGATGCAAACACTTGGAACGCTCAGCACATTATTGATAAGCCGTCTGATCTCTTAAGCTATCTCAGTCCTTAATTATTTTACGTTCAATCATAGCTTGGGCAAGAGTCCCACTATCCACGTATTCAATTTCACCACCCATGGGCAAACCTCTTGCTATTCGACTTAACCGAATACCACGTGCTTTTAGGAGCTCGGTGACATAGTGGGCTGTCGCATCTCCACTGACCGTAAAATTATTCGCTAAGATTACTTCTTTAACAATTCCAGCATCAAGACGTTTTAAAAGCCTGTCTAGATGAATGTCTTTAGGGCCAATACCATCTAAAGGTGAGAGCTTGCCCATTAAAATAAAATACATGCCGTTATAGGAATGCGTTTGTTCCAACATCATGAGATCACTTGGCATTTCGATCACGCAGAGTATGGATGGATCACGATCTTTCGATGAGCAAAGTGAACAAATCACTTCTTCAGAAAAGTTATTACAATGTGAGCAGTGACCAACTAATTCGATTGCGTTAGCAATAGCGCTTGAGAGTTGCGAGGCACCTTTTCTATTGTGCTGCAGAAGATGATAAGCCATACGTAAAGCTGATTTAGGGCCAATACCTGGTAAGCACCTTAAGGCATCAACGAGCTGTTCCAGTGCTTCAGTATTTTTCATGCAGTGAATTTAGAAAGGTAATTTCATGCCAGGAGGCAACATATTGCCCATCTTAGCATTGGTAGTTTGTTCAATTTTTTGTAATGCATCTTTAAAAGCCACAATGAGAAGATCTTCTAACATTTCGTGATCATTCATGACAGAAGGATCGATCGATATTTTTTTAATCTGGTGCTTGCAAGAAATAGCGATTTTAACAAGCCCATTACTTGCTAAACCTTCAACGTCTATTAACCCAAGTTCATCTTGCGCTTTTTGCATATTAGCTTGCATCATTTGCGCTTGTTTCATTAAATTGCCCATGCCGCCTTTCATCATATGATGACTCCTTATGTGGTTTGATTAGGTTTAATGCTAGATGGAATAATCTCAGCATTAAATTCGGTAAGTAATGATTTTACGAATTGATCTTGAAGAATAGCATTCTCAGTATCTTTCATAAGTGTTGACCGTTCTTCTTGTTTTTGTTTGAGCGGTGAATTATTTGCACCCTTTTGAAGGATTACAAGTTTAATGCGTTGACTGAAGTGCTCTGACAAGCTCAGCTCTAATTTTTTTTGATAGGCTTCATTAAGAAGATGCTTGTGCTCATCTGCAATTGACAAAATTATTTCGTTATTTTTAAAGCTGACGAGTTCAGACTGCTGCGCAAGCGCTTTGACTAAGCCTAGTTTTAGTTGGTCAACAAGTTCACGCCAATTTCCATTGAATGGGACTGCTTCTTTTGATATTTCTTTATCTGATATATCTTCATCGATTTCGTGAATTACTTCAATTTTTTTTTTAAATTCAAATGTTTCAGATGAAACATCTTTCGATATTGCCGCAGATTCCATTTTTGTTGCGCTATGAGCAACATCAGTTTTTGCAATTGCTGGATTTTTGGCAATCACTGCATCTTGAGGGGCAAAGGAAAGCATTCTAAGAAGCGTCATTGTGAAGCCTGCATACTCATCGGGTGCCAAATAAAGATCTCGTCGACCTAATATCGTAATTTGATACAAAAGTTGTAATTGTTCTGCACTTATTTTTTTGGATAATGCGATCACTTGATCGCGATCAAGATAAGAAACTTCTAAGCTCTCTGGAATTGCTTGAGTCACGCTAATTATTTGAATGAGATTTGCTAAGTCATTAAGTGCCGCTTCAAAGGATAAGTTTCTTTCATCCATGTGTTTTGCAATTTCAATCACTTTTTGCCCGTCTTGATCAATAACCGCTTGAATTAAATTAAATAAATATGATTGATCTATTGCGCCTAACATTTTTTTAATTGTCGCTTCTTCTATTTTTCCACCACAATAGGCAATGCCTTGATCTAAGATTGATAGCGCGTCACGCATGCTTCCATTTGCAGCTTTTGCAATTAAATAAATTGCATTGATTTCATAATTAATCGCCTCTTCTTTTAGTATCTTTTCCATGTACTCTGAAATAGAAGCAGACGGCATCTGTTTTAAATTAAATTGGAGGCATCTTGATAAAACAGTGACCGGGACTTTTTGCGGATCTGTAGTTGCTAGGATAAATTTGACATGTTCAGGAGGTTCTTCCAATGTTTTCAACATTGCATTGAATGCACTTTTTGAAAGCATATGCACTTCGTCGATGATGTAGATTTTAAATTGGCCTTGGGTCGGTGCGTATTGAGCGTTATCTAACAAATCTCGCATATTATCGACTTGCGTATTGGATGCCGCATCGACTTCAATGAGATCTACATAGCGGCCTTGATCAATTTCCGTACATGCGGAACAAGTGCCGCAGGGTGAGGAGCTAATACCATTTTCACAATTAAGCGCTTTCGCTAGAATTCGCGCTAATGTCGTTTTGCCGACACCACGTGTACCTGTAAATAAGTAAGCATGATGAAGTCTTTTTTGATCGAGTGCATTTTTGAGTGCTTGCACAACATGCGCTTGACCGACGAGCGTATCAAACGAACGGGGGCGATATTTGCGTGCAAGAACTTGATAGCTCATGAATAATTTTTAACCAATCCAATTTAATAAGAGGCGAGCCAGACCCCCGGCACTTGTTTCTTTAGTTGTGGCTGCTTGCTTCCGCATCTGACCAGGTTGGCTAAATTACAATGCGGGGAGGCCCGCCAGTGATTATTTTAACCTAAGGGAACGCCTTTTACCCGCAATGTTTAACAGGATGTTGGCTTAAATACGCCCATTCTTCATCGCTATATAAACGCGACCGAATAATAAAGCGCATGCCTGTTCCGTTTTCTAGTGAAAACTGGCCACCATTGCCTGGTATGGCATCGAGCGTTAGATGTGTGTGTTCCCAGTAGGAGAATTGACTAGCGCCCATATAAAAATGAACGCCATGCGTAATGCCAACCTCAACGTCTGAGCCGCCTAAATAAAATTCACTCTTGGGATAACACATAGGTGCGCTTCCATCGCAACAGCCACCTGATTGATGAAATATAATTTCACCATATTTTTCCTTTAAAGAATCAATCAGTGTGTTTGCAGTTTCTGTTGTATCTATGCGTGTAAAAGTTTTTTCCATAAAAAAGAAAGGCAAGACGTATAAGTCCTGCCTTTGATTTTAGTTAAATTGAATCTTAAAAGAAACCAAGTTTATTTTCACTGTAGCTCACTAGAAGATTCTTTGTTTGTTGGTAGTGATCAAGCATCATCTTGTGTGTTTCGCGACCGATACCTGATTGTTTATAGCCACCAAATGCTGCATGTGCAGGATAAGCATGGTAGCAATTAGTCCATACACGACCTGCTTGAATGCCTTTGCCCATTCTAAATGCGCGATTGCCGTTACGTGACCATACGCCTGAGCCTAAGCCATAGAGCGTATCGTTTGCAATTTCAAGCGCTTCATCTTCATCTTTAAATGTTGTAACTGAAACGACAGGTCCAAAAATTTCCTCTTGGAAAATACGCATTTTGTTATGACCTTTGAATACAGTAGGTTCAATGTAATATCCTTCTGCGAGTTCACCACTTAATTTTTTTCGATTACCACCGATGAGGATTTGAGCGCCTTCTTCTTGACCAATCTTCATATAAGACATAATTTTTTCAACTTGCTCACTTGATGCTTGAGCGCCGATCATTGTTGTCATATCAAGGGGATTGTCTTGTTTGATTGCCGCAACACGTTTAAGTGCACGCTCCATAAATTTATCGTAAATAGATTCTTGGATTAAGGCACGTGAAGGGCATGTACATACTTCACCTTGATTGAGTGCAAACAATGTAAAGCCTTCTAGCGCTTTATCAAAGAAGTTGTCATCTTTATCCATCACATCTTCAAAGAAGATATTAGGTGATTTACCACCAAGCTCTAAAGTTACTGGAATAAGATTTTGTGATGCATATTGCATAATCAATCGACCTGTTGATGTTTCGCCTGTGAATGCAATTTTTGCAATACGTGGCGAGCTTGCAAGTGGTTTACCAGCTTCTAAACCGAAACCATTCACAATATTTAATACGCCAGGGGGGATGAGATGACCTACTAACTCAAGCACAACTAGAAGTGATACAGGTGTTTGTTCTGCTGGTTTAATGACTACACAATTACCTGCAGCAATCGCAGGCGCTAATTTCCAGGCTGCCATAAGAATAGGGAAGTTCCATGGAATAATTTGTCCGACAACACCTAAAGGCTCATGAAAATGATAAGCCATTGTCTCGTGATCAATTTCACCGATACTGCCTTCTTGTGCTCTTACACAGCTTGCAAAGTATCTGAAGTGATCGATCGCTAATGGAATATCAGCATAAGTAGTTTCACGGAGAGGCTTGCCATTGTCGATTGTTTCAGCAATCGCAATCGTTGAAAGATTTTTTTCCATGATGTCTGCTACTTGCATCAAGATATTTGCGCGTTCAGTAGGGCTCTTCTTAGCCCAGCCATCTTTGGCTGCATGCGCTGCATCTAGCGCCAAATTAATATCTTTTTCGTTTGAACGTGCAACCTCACAAAAAACTTTGCCGGTGACTGGTGAAATATTTTCAAAGTATTTGCCGTCTACTGGAGGTACAAATTTACCGCCAATATAATTGTCATATTTGGCCTTAAATGGATGTTTTACTCCAAGATTATTTAATGTTTCTAAGCCCATAAATCGCCCCTAAGTTAATAGTTAATTAATAATAAATGCTAAATAAATCAATAAGTTATGAAATTATTAAAACGGATGTACTGCGGTAGACGTACGGTAAATAAATTCAATAGGTCAACCTTAATACGACTGCGAACTTTAATCAAGAGAGAAAAGATCATTCTTAAAGCGAAGTGAGGCATAAGTTATAATGCCGACTCTTTTCGGAAGGGTGGATGAGCGGTTTAAGTCGCACGCCTGGAAAGCGTGTTTAGGTGAATAACCTAACGCGGGTTCGAATCCCGCCCCTTCCGCCATATTCTAGTGATTTATCTTTTAAAGACGAATGCATTGGCTTTATACTAATCGATATTCAATTACCTTTTTAAAGCCCATCAAAATCCAATGATCGATGATTACAGAAAAGAAGCCGCTAATCGTTTAAATGAGGGCCTGCCGCCACTTCCTCTGACAGCAAAGCAAACCGCAGAACTCGTCACCTTATTAAAGTCACCCGATACAAAAGATACTCAGACGTTGATGGAATTATTTTGTCATCGCGTTCCATCAGGCGTTGATCAAGCTGCTTATATTAAGGCTGCTTACCTTACAGATATTGCGAAGGGTATAGAACAATCAAAAATCATTTCACCTAAGTATGCTATTGAATTATTAGGAACCATGGTTGGTGGTTATAACGTTCAATCACTTATTTCTCTTCTAGACTCAGATCTTGCTGATGATGCCGTTAAAGTTTTATCTCATATCATTTTAATTTTTGATGCATTTCATGATGTAAGCGAAAAAGTAAAGTCAGGTAATAAAGCTGCAATGAAACTAATGGAGTCATGGGCGAATGGCGATTGGTTTTTAAAAAAATCCGCATTACCCAAAGAAATAAAAGCAATTGTTTTTAAAGTAGATGGCGAAACAAATACCGATGACCTTTCCCCAGCGCAAGAAGCTTGGTCGAGACCAGACATCCCATTACATGCAAAAGCGATGTTAGTGAATAAATTGCCAAACGGCATTAAAACAATTCAGGACTTAAAAACAAGACAATTACCTATAGCTTATGTGGGTGATGTTGTAGGAACAGGTTCATCCAGGAAATCAGCAATTAATTCTCTTCAATGGCACATGGGAAGTGATATTCCTTTTATTCCAAACAAAAGAACGGGTGGCATTGTCTTAGGTAATAAGATTGCGCCTATATTTTTTAATACAGCAGAAGATTCAGGCGCGCTTCCTATTGGGTGTGACGTTAGTCAGATGAAAACAGGAGATGAAATTACTATTCAACCATTTGAAGGAAAAATTCTAAATAGTAAAAATGAATCCATCGCTACATTTAATTTAATACCATTTACGCTTGCAGACGAATATCGCGCAGGTGGCAGAATACCTCTTATTATTGGTCGAGGATTAACATCTAAAGCAAGAGAGTTTTTAAAATTATCTCCAAGTACTTTATTCTTAACTCCAGCACCATTAGTCTCTTCTAAAAAAGGATTTACGCTTGCACAAAAAATGGTAGGTCGAGCTTGCGGCTTGCCGGTAGGTATCGGTGTTAGGCCTGGCACATATTGTGAGCCGAAAGTCACTTCTGTTGGTTCGCAAGATACAACGGGTGCAATGACAAGAGACGAATTAAAAGAGTTAGCCTGTCTCGGATTTAATGCTGACTTAGTTATGCAAAGTTTTTGCCACACAGCAGCCTATCCGAAGCCTGTAGATCTTAAATTACAACACGAGCTTCCTGAGTTTATGTCGAGTAGAGGAGGGGTTACTTTAAGACCTGGCGATGGAATTATTCACTCTTGGCTTAATCGCCTTTTACTTCCAGATACTGTAGGCACAGGAGGTGATTCGCACACTCGCTTTCCTATAGGTATTTCATTCCCAGGAGGCTCAGGCCTTGTAGCTTTTGCAGCAGCCATGGGAGCCATGCCAATTGATATGCCTGAATCCGTCCTGGTGAGATTCAAGGGAAAGATGCAACCAGGTATTACATTAAGAGACCTCGTAAATGCAATACCTTATGCTGCTATTAAAAATGGTGATCTCACGGTAGCAAAACAAAATAAAAAAAATGTGTTTAATGGGCGTATTTTAGAAATTGAAGGGTTGCCTGATCTAAAAATTGAACAAGCATTTGAATTTGCTGATGCATCGGCTGAAAGATCTGCAAATGGATGTACGGTAAAACTTAATAAAGAACCGATCATTGAATATATCAAATCTAATATTGCGCTTATTAAAAATTTAGTTGATAACAATTATGAAGATAAAAGAACATTATTGCGTCGCATGAAAGCGATGGAGGATTGGTTAAAAAATCCAGCATTATTAGAAGCTGATCATGATGCAGAGTACGCAAGTATTATTGAAATTAATCTTGATGAAATTAAAGAGCCTTTAATTGCATGTCCAAATGATCCAGATAATATTAAGCCCTTGTCTGAAATTGCAGGTAATAAAATTGATGAGGTGTTCATTGGAAGTTGTATGACTAATATTGGACATTATCGAGCAGCAGCTAGAGTCCTTGAAGATACAGATAAAATTCCAACACGATTATGGATCGTACCTCCTACTCGAATGGATGAAACAGAGCTTAAGAAAGAGGGTGTATATGAAGTCTTCAATAAAGTAGGCGCTAGAACAGAGGTGCCTGGATGTTCTCTATGCATGGGAAATCAGGCGAGAGTTGATGATGGAGCACATGTTTTTTCAACAAGCACACGAAATTTTGATAATCGCATGGGAAAAGATGCACAAGTATATTTAGGATCTGCAGAACTCTCAGCAGTTTGCGCAGCTTTAGGTAAAATTCCAACGCTTGATGAATATCTTGCAATTAACAATCAAAAACTTTCGAAAGACTTAGATTCAATTTATCGATATTTAAATTTTGATCAGATGCCAGAATACAAACCAAAAAAAGTGATCGAGATTACTGAAATTTAATACATGAAGACATCTATAAAAAAAGAAGATTTTATCGAAAGCATCAGTGATGCTTTGCAATTTATTTCTTACTATCATTCAGAAGATTTTATTCTGTCTATGCGTGAAGCATATGAAAAAGAAACATCTATTCCTGCTAAAGATGCCATGCTTCAGATTCTTACGAGCTCAAAAATGAGCGCCTTAGGTCATAGACCTATATGTCAAGACACGGGCATTGTGATTGCCTTTGTTGAAGTTGGAATGAATGTGGAGTGGGAATCAGATCTTTCAATCGAAGATATGGTGAATGAAGGTGTTAAACGCGCTTATTCAAATCAAGACAATCCGCTTCGCCCATCTATGGTGTCAGATCCAGCTGGCAAGAGACAGAACACAAAAGACAATACACCCGCAATCACGCACGTGAAGTTAATCAAAGGTAACAAAGTAAGTATTTCTATCAGTGCAAAAGGTGGAGGCTCAGAAAATAAAGCTCAATTCATAACACTTAACCCATCGGATAGTATTGTAGATTGGGTATTAAAAGTCATTCCTGAGATGGGAGCGGGCTGGTGTCCACCTGGCGTGATTGGTATTGGTATTGGCGGGTCTTCTGAAAAAGCAATGTTAATGGCAAAAGAGTCATTGATGTTGCCGATCGATATTCACTCGCTCGTTAAGCGCGGCGCAAAGAATAAGACGGAGGAGTTGCGTATAGAACTTTATAATAAAATAAATCAGCTAGGTATAGGCGCACAAGGGTTTGGTGGTTTAACCACTGTGCTTGACGTTAAAATCATCGATTACCCATGCCACGCTTCCTCCTTGCCTGTTGCATTAATACCCAATTGTGCAGCAACAAGACATACGCACTTCACCTTGGATGGCTCAGGCCCAGCACATTTTAAAATACCTGATTTAGGTTTATGGCCTAAAGATACATGGGCCGCTCAAAAAGAAGCTAAAAGAATTAATCTTGACTCAATCGATAAAAAATCAATTGAAGAGTGGAAAGAAGGCGACTTACTTTTATTATCTGGAAAATTACTCACTGCAAGAGATGGTGCACATAAAAAAATTGCTGATCTCTTTAAGAAGGGAGAAGCTTTACCTGATGGGGTAAACTTAAAAAATAAATTTATTTATTATGTAGGGCCTGTTGATGCTGTCCGTAATGAGGTAATAGGTCCAGCAGGTCCTACAACTGCGTCACGTATGGATCAATTTATGGAAATGATGTTAGCCGAATTAGGTATTATGGGCACGATTGGAAAAGCAGAACGCGGTGAAAGTGCGGTGCAGACAATCAAAAAATATCAATCCGTTTACTTAAGCGCAGTAGGGGGTGCGGCTTATTTGGTTTCAAAAGCCATTACTTCATCTAAGGTAGTTGCATTTCCTGAATTAGGTATGGAAGCTATATATGAATTTGAAGTGAAAGATATGCCAGTAATGGTATCTATCGACACTCATGGCAAGTCTACTTATTCAGAGGCGCCATCTCGATGGAAAAATAAATCGATTCCTCTCAAGGCTTCCTCATAAAAACTTAGTTAAGCATTAAACAAAAAGTCCCCTCAATAGGCCCATTTTTTTGCTTTAAATATAAATTAACTGCTTCATTAGAACTAATTTGATTTTGAAGTTTTGTTAAGATTTTTTTATAAAGCTGATCAATTAATTTTTCGTGCAATATGGTGAGATATCCTGGCACCTCATCTTCAGACTTTATCGTTGTAATTATTTTTCCGTTATATCCATACACTTTTGTTGAAATGCCTCCGTAGAGTATTTTCATCAGTGGGTTATAAAAAAGATGTGGCTCTAGAGATAGAATCAGCCTTCCATAATGATCTTTTTCGCAAGAAGCGCTTGAAGTGAAAACTGACTTACTTGAATTTTTAAGGATAGATGCCTGAGGAATCCAATAGCCTATAGAGTACGATTTGAGATAAGTAGGATGCTTATCAAAACTGCTACTTACATATATAAGATAATCATTTCCAGAATTTGCATGCGCACAAATGATATTAAAAGCGAAAATGAGAAAGATATAAAATTTAATTTTTTTCATATGGTTGAATTATTTAAAATGCCAATTGTCATAATGACATTAATTCAGGATAATTAGTTCATGAAAAGCCTTTTAAAATCTTTATTACTTTTTTGGATGATTCCTGTTATGTCCTATGCCGCCTGCCTGCCTCTATATGACCATCAATTTAATACACTTCAAGGTGAGAAAATTAACTTGTGTGATTATCAGTCAAAACCGATACTGGTTGTGAATACTGCAAGTAAGTGCGGGTTTACGCCACAATTTAATTCTTTAGAAGCGCTCTATAAGAAATATCATGGCAAAGGTTTATTGGTTATAGGTTTTCCATCTAATGACTTTAATCAAGAATTAAGTACTGACAAAGAAGTTAGGGAATTCTGTAAGCTCACTTATGCAGTTGAATTTCCTATGACCACAAAATCAAACGTCACTGGCAAGAATGCAAATCCATTTTATCAAGAGCTCATTAAGGCTTCAGGCTCAATGCCTCAATGGAATTTTCACAAATACTTAATATTGCCTCAAGGTAAAAAGGTATATGCATTTACGAGTGATGTAGCGCCTGACTCATCCGAGATACTGGACAAAATTAAAGCAGAATTAAAGTAATACGCTTTAAGTATTAGGTTGGCGAATTTTTTGTAGGATGATAGCTGATAACTCTTCGACTGAGCGCGTAGTAGAGTCTGCCCAAGGAATGCCTGCTCGCTTCATAAGATTTTCGCAATCAGTAATTTCTTTTCTGCAGTTATCAAGCGAAGCATATGTACTATTTGGACGCCTTTCACTTCGAAGACTGCTCAAACGATCTGCTTGTATCGTTAATCCAAAAATTTTATCAATATAACCTTCTAAAATAGGTGGTAGCGATTTTCTTTCAAAATCTTCAGGTGTGAGAGGGTAGTTCGCAGCTTTAATACCAAATTGCATCGCGAGATAAATGCTGGTTGGTGTTTTGCCTGATCTTGATACGCCCACTAAAATGACATTGGCTTGATTTAAACCATTATGTGTCATCCCGTCATCATGACCTAACGCGAAATTAATCGCTTCCATTCTGTCTGAATAATTAGCGCCTGAAATACTATGTGCCACGCCTGGGCGAGTCAGAGGCTCTTCTTTTAACTCAACACCCAAAGGATCTATAAATGCATCAAAAAGATCGATGTAATAAGCATCAACTTCTTTAAGTTCCGCACGAAGTTTTTGATTGCCAATTGACATGATGACGATCGGCCTTTCGCCATTTTCCATTCTTGCATTGACGATACGCTTTTGCGCATCATCCACTTTAGCGTCCGAATCAGTAAATGGAATTCTAATTTGCGTAAATTGTGTTTCTGGAAAGTGCGCTAAAAGTTGACCTAATGCACCAGCGGTAATGCCTGTTCCATCTGAGATAAAGAACGCTGTTCTTTTTTGTTGTGCCATTATTTTTGGCTAATACGTTTCCATGTGCTGATCACAGTATCAGGATTTAGTGACATCGATGAGATACCTTCTTTAACAAGCCACTCAGCAAAGTCAGGATGATCTGATGGACCTTGGCCACAAATCCCAATATATTTCTTTGTTTTTTTAGCAGCTATAATCGCCATTTGAATTAGTGCTTTCACTGCATCATTTCTTTCATCAAAACCATCCGCTAAAATTCCTGAGTCACGATCAGTGCCCAATGTAAGTTGAGTTAAATCATTTGACCCAATCGAGAATCCATCGAAGTATTCAAGAAATGCTTCAGCTAAGATAGCATTTGAAGGCACTTCACACATCATAATTAAACGAAGACCATGTTCGCCTCGCTTAAGACCGTTAGCTGCCATAATTGATGTAACTTCTTTTGCTTCCTCTAGGGTTCTCACAAAAGGAATCATAATTTCTACGTTTGTTAAGCCTAATGTTTCACGTACTTTTTTCATAGCTTGGCATTCCATGACGAAGCACTCTTTAAAATCTTCTGACATGTAACGTGCTGCACCTCTAAATCCAATCATTGGATTTTCTTCATCCGGCTCGTAAATATCTCCCCCCACTAATTTTTTATATTCATTTGATTTGAAATCAGATGTTCTTACAATCACAGGTTTTGGGTAAAATGCCGCAGCAATCGTTGCAACACCTTCAGCCACTTTATCTATATAAAATTGTTTAGGATTAGCGTAGCCGCGTGCACGGTGCGCGATTTGTTTTTGAATATCTTGTGGCATAGCTGAATAATTTAAAATGGCTTTAGGGTGGATGCCAATCATATTATTAATCACAAATTCTAGGCGCGCTAAACCCACACCATCATTTGGTGTTTGAGCAAACGTAAATGCCATATCGGGATTGCCCACATTCATCATAATTTTCACTGGTGGGGTAGAAAGGACAGTTTCTTTTTCTGTATTAACTTCATATTCAAGCGCACCTTGAAAAACAAAGCCAGTTTCACCTTCTGAGCAACATACGGTGACAATGTCACCTTCTTGAAGAAGTTCGGTTGCATTAACACTACCTACAATAGCAGGGATGCCTAGTTCACGCGCAATGATCGCAGCATGACATGTGCGTCCACCTCGATTAGTAACAAGTGCTGAAGCTCTTTTCATCACAGGCTCCCAATTAGGATCAGTCATATCTGCGACGAGAACATCACCAGGTTGCACTGAATGCATTTCAGATGGGTCTTTCACAATACGAACAGGACCGACACCAATTTTTTGCGTGACCGCACGTCCAGCGACAATCGCTTTACCAGTTCCTTTTAATTTAAAAACTTCAACCGCATTTTTTGATTGAGACTTTACGGTTTCCGGTCTTGCCTGGAGGATATAAATTTTTCCATCTAAACCATTTCTGCCCCATTCAATATCCATAGGACATCCATAATGAGATTCAATAGTGACGGCGTATTGAGCAAGTTCTAGAATATCTTGATCGTTTAAGCTAAACGAATCACTTTCTTTAGGATCTACGTCAATTGTATGTGTACTTTTTCCAGCTTGCGTAGCATCACTAAAAACCATTTTAATTTTTTTAGATCCAATAGAGCGTCTTACGATTGCTGGTTTACCTTCCTTTAGAAGAGGTTTGAAAACGTAAAACTCATCTGGATTAACAGCGCCTTGAACAACTGTTTCACCTAACCCGTAAGAGGCTGTTATAAATACAACATCTTTAAATCCAGATTCGGTGTCAATCGTAAACATCACACCTGAGCAGCCAATATCACTTCTTACCATCTGTTGCACACCTGCTGAAATTGCAACATCAGCATGCACAAAACCTTTGTGCACGCGGTATGAAATAGCGCGATCGTTATAAAGTGATGCAAACACTTCTTTAATGGCGTGCTTAATATGTTCTACACCATGAATATTCAAGAAACTTTCTTGCTGGCCAGCGAAGGAAGCATCAGGCAAGTCCTCTGCTGTAGCAGAAGATCTAACTGCAAATGTTGTACCGTCTGCAGAATTTTTAATCAGTCGTGTGTAATTTTCTTCAATAGACTTTTCTAGGCCAGAAGGGAAGGGCGTATCAACAATCCATTGCCTAATTTTTTTACCGCTAATTGCTAATGCAGTCGTATCGTCTGTATTTAATGTTTTCAGTTCATTAGCAATCTTTTCATCAAGTTTGTTATGCGCTAAGAATTCTCTAAATGCATGCGCTGTTGTTGCAAATCCGGTAGGCACTCGAACACCTTTAGCATGAAGCTGAGAAATCATTTCACCTAGAGATGCATTCTTCCCTCCAACAGAACCGACGTCTGTATTTCGAAGATTTTCTAATGGAATGACATGTGCTGACATAAGGGCCCTTAGGTTAATAACGAGAAGAACTTAACATTGAACTTTTTATAATGATGTTTTAAGTTTAATTGGTTTTTACGACAAAGATCTTAACTTCAAAATCTTTAATGGTAGGTGTCATAAAAAGACGTCATTTTGCCAAATTAACACCTTATTGTCATCTGAATACTCATCCTAACCCTTTCATTTCTTGGGGTAGTAAGAATGGACGAGCAGTATGTGGCCCAAAATAGAGCATATATTACGTTAAATGTGCCTAAATACCGTTTAAATTAGATTAAAAGCAAACAAAATACGTTAACTTTCATTAAAGTGATTATTTTATAAGATATTTCATTTGGATGCGTTGATTCGTCCTTAAATGAGCTGTCTAATGTGTAAAACAAGTTTTGAAATCACGAGATTGCAAGTCAATTCATATATAATTTACGATCCGATTTCAAAGACATCATTTTTTGGAGATTTAAAGCAATGGCAACATTATTAGAACAATTAAAAGGCATGACAACGATCGTTGCAGATACTGGTGACGTGGAAGCAATTAAAACAGTAAAACCTTACGATGCTACGACTAACCCATCTTTACTTTTAAAGGCAAGTACGCTTCCTCAATGCGAGCCAATGATTAAAGAAGCTATTGCTTATGCAAAATCAAAAAGTAGCAATAAAGCTCAGCAAGTTGAAGATGCCGCTGATAAGCTGGCTGTTCTTGTAGGACTTGAGATCCTAAAACATATTCCTGGCCGCATTTCTACCGAAGTAGATGCACGTTTATCATTTAATATTGATGCAATGGTTAAAAAAGGTAGAAAATTAATAGGCCTTTATGATGAAGCTGGCGTTAAAAAAGATCGCGTGCTTATTAAATTGGCATCTACATGGGAAGGCATTAAAGCAGGTGAAATCTTAGAAAAAGAAGGTATCAACTGTAACTTAACGCTTCTATTTGGTTTTGGCCAAGCGCGTGCGTGCGCTGAAGCTGGCGTATTCCTTATTTCTCCATTCGTGGGTCGTATCCTTGATTGGTATAAAGCTAAAACTGGAAATACATATACATCTGAAGAAGATCCAGGCGTTATATCAGTTCGTAAAATTTATGCTTACTATAAAGAGCATGGATATAAAACAGTTGTGATGGGCGCTTCCTTTAGAAATATCGGTGAAATTACAGCACTAGCTGGTTGTGATCGTTTAACAATTGCACCAAATTTACTTCAGGAGCTTGAAGCAACCCAGGGAGATTTACCAAGACTTCTCAAAGACGGCGGCGCTACAAAATCAGCCCCAGCTAAAATGACTGAGGATGAATTCCGCTTTGCATTGAATGAAGATGCGATGGCAACTGAAAAACTTTCAGAAGGTATTCGTGGTTTCGTAGTGGACCAAAACAAACTCGAAACAGCTTTAAACGAAAAGCTATAAACCATTTATTGTCATAAAAATGACCTTAAATGACTATAGAGTGAGTAGGGTTGATTATTGACACAAAATGATTAGCCCTATATGATCGGTTTCCTGCTTCATGAAGTTCAAACTTCCTTTTAGCAACGAACTATTTTAGAAAACTTGTAATAAATACGGAGAAAAACCATGGCTTTAACACAAATGGCATTAGATTCATTAGATTTTGACGCAACAGTTGCATTAGCAGCTAAAGTTGCTCCACACGTAGACATCCTTGAAATTGGTACACCATGCATTAAGCATAACGGTATCAAGCTTCTTGAAACATTAAAAGCAAAATTCCCAAAGAACCAAATCCTTGTTGACTTAAAAACAATGGATGCAGGTGAATATGAGTCTGAGCCATTCTACAAAGCTGGCGCAGACATCTGTACAGTTCTTGGCGCTTCAGGCATTGCTACAATCAAAGGCGTAGTTGCTGCTGCTAAGAAATATGGTAAAGAAGTTCAAGTTGACATGATCAACGTTGCAAACAAAGAAGCTTTAACAAAAGAATGTGTTGCTGCAGGCGTTCAAATTATCGGTGTTCACACTGGTCTTGATGCACAAGCTGCTGGTCACACTCCTTTTGCTGACTTAGCTATGATTGCTGGTTTAAAAACTGGCGTTAAAATCTCAGTTGCTGGTGGTGTTAAAGCTGCTACGACTCAGCAAGTTAAAGATGCTGGTGCATCTATTATCGTTGCTGGTGCTGCAATTTACGGCGCTGCTGATCCAGCTGCTGCTGCTGCAGAAATCACAAAAATTGCTCATGGATAATTGTTAAGAAACAATTATTGATGAACTAAATCAAGTCCCGACTTAGCAATGAGTCGGGATTTTTTTTATAGGCTGTTTATTTTTAAATAAAAAGGGTTCAACATGCATCAAAAATTACTATTAGATAAAATTTCAAGCGTTTTAGCAGTGACTGAGCAAAGTAATGCGGCTAAGCTTCTTAAGCTTATAGATGAAGCAGGTCGTATTTTTGTAGGTGGCGCTGGACGATCAGGACTTGTTTCACGCTTTTTTGCAATGCGTCTCGTGCATAGTGGCTATCAGGTTAATATGGTGGGCGAAATTGTGACGCCAGCAATTAAATCAGGCGATCTATTTCTAGTGATTTCAGGTTCTGGGGGCACAAAAACACTTTTGCCGCTTCTTGAAACTGCTAAATCAAAAGGCGCTAAGATTGTTGTTGTTTCAATGAAAAATAAATCACCTATGTCGGATATGGCTGATTTAACTGTACAAATTGGTAATGATGATTCTTTTGGTCTTACCCAAGGAATGCCTATGGGCACTTCATTTGAATTATCTACATTGATCTACCTTGAAGCAGTTATTTCAGAATTAATTCATGCTAAAGGATTGACTGAAGAAGGTATGCGCGCAATTCACGCAAACCTAGAGTAAATTTCTATAAGGCATTAAATAATTAAGGGCGCTTTATGCGCCCTTAATTATTTAATCAGCATATAATTTCAGATCATTAAGTTTAAATCTCAACAGCCGTTGAATAATACACACCTCATTTCATTACCTTACTTTTCGGATAGCTCCGTTTATTTTGAAGCTATTGCTGATGATTCATGGTCTTGCTATTTAGATAGCGGTATTCATGATGATTTAGATAAAAATATTTCAGATAAATCTAGATTCGACATTATAGTCAGCCGTCCATTTATCAAAATAATCGCAGATGAAAATACTGTCAGCATTGAAGAAGACAATCAAAAAAAAATTGTTAAGGAAAATGCTTTTGATGTTTTAGATAAAGTTCTTGCGCGATTTGAAGTTCAAAATTCCTCGCTACCCTTTACTGGAGGAGCTTTAGGATACTTTTCTTACGAATTAGGCCAAACATACGTTCAGAACGATAAAGATCATGTTGGCATTCCCCTTATGATGGTTGGTATCTATGACTGGGCTCTGATTGTAGATCATCAAGAAAAAAAAGCATGTATTGCATCTCATTTATTAAATAAAGATACAAATAATTATCTAAACGATCTTGCCGAAAAATTTAAGAATGCAAAAGCTAGTCATCACTCATTTAAGACTCGCTCATCAACTAAACCACTTTTAGATTTCAATGCCTACGAGTTGATTGTAAATAAAATTTTAGCTTTTATTAAAGCAGGCGACTGTTACCAAATAAATATTTCCAATAAATATCAAGCTCAGTGTGAAGGTAGTGGCTGGACAGGATATAAAAAATTAAGAACAATTAATCGCTCACCTTTTATGGCCTATTTACATCATGAAGATTTTGATGTTTTATGTGGATCTCCTGAGAGGTTTATTAAATCAACGGATGAGCATGTTGAAACGAGGCCTATTAAGGGCACTGAGCCGAGAGATCCAAATCCTTCAATAGATAAAGAGAATGCAGAGCGCTTACTTAAGAGCGAAAAAGATCGCGCGGAAAATTTAATGATTGTTGATTTATTACGCAATGATCTGGGTAAAAATTGTATTCCTGGAAGTGTAAATGTTAAAGCGCTTTGTGAACTCAAGTCATATAGCAATGTGCATCATCTTGAAAGTATAGTAGAAGGTATTTTAAAGCCTCACTCATCTCTGCCTAAGTTACTTAAAGATTCTTTTCCTGGAGGCTCCATTACAGGGACTCCAAAAATTAGATCAATGGAAATTATTGATCAGTTAGAACCCCATAGACGTGACATTTATTGTGGCTCGATTGGCTATATCGGGTTTAATCGCCAAATGGATACTAATATTGCAATTCGTACATTGATCAAAAAAGATAACACGCTTCATTTCTATTCGGGAGGAGGGATTGTTGCTCAATCGAATCCAAAAAGCGAATTTGATGAAATTGCTTACAAGGCTTCTAATATTAAAAAATGGATTGATTTCTTTAAAGAAAATTAATTTATTCTTCTTTTTCGAATTTTCCAAAATGTAACATAATGCTTGGAAGTATTAGAAGATTCAATATAGTAGATGTGACAAGGCCGCCTACAATAATACTAGCCATAGGACCTTCAATCTCCTTACCTGGCTGACCGCTTCCCAGAGCCAATGGAAGCAAACCTAATGCAGTGACAATAGCAGTCATTAAAATAGAAGGAAGTCTTTCAGAAGCCCCTTTAATACATGTTTCCAAATTCCAAGTGTGATTCTCAACATTAATTAAATGTTGGTAATGAGATATCAGCATTATTGAATTTCGCAAGGTAATTCCAAAAAGCGTTACAAACCCAACAAGTGAGCCAATAGATATCCAACCTGCATTAAAACTAACAGCAAATACACCCCCAATTAATGCAAAAGGTAGATTAAATAATGTAAGTAATAAATTGCGCAGATTTCCAAAAGCTATATATAGCATTAGTAGTATGCCTGCACCTGCAATAATAGAGTGGACTATAAGCTCCTCTTGTGATTTTGCATTCGCCTGAGCTGCCCCAGTAATTTCAAAGTAGTTACCTTGATTTAACTTAAGTTTATTTAGCTCACTCTTTAGATCATTATTAAAATCATTAATATCTCTTTCATCAATATCAGCTGTTATAGTTTGAATGCGCTTTCCTCCTTGATGAAGAATTTTAGATCTTCCGTTTTCTTGAGCAATATAGGCAACTTGACCTAGCTCAACAATTTTGCCATCAGCTGCCATGATAGGTAATTTTTGAATATCTGTAATATCATCTCGAAAGTTTTTGTTTAAAATAATAGAAATATTTACCTTTGCATTTCCTTCGTACACTTGCGCTACTGGAAGACCTTCAAACGCTGCACGAATAGCATTCAGAAGATCGGTTTTTTGAATACCCCATTGGCTTAATTTTTCAGATAAAAAATGTATCGTAATTTGAGGTGTACCAGCAGGGGATACTATATTGATATTTTTTGCACCCTTAATAGAAGCCAGAGTAGAAGATATTTTTTGAGTATCTTGGTCAATAGTGTCAAGATTTGTGCCAAAAATATTGATTACTACTGAAGAGTAGTAACCAGAAATTGTCTCTTCGATACGTTCTGTTAAGAATGTATTAATAGCAAAATTTAGTCCTACATAATTATTATTATGTGTTAAGTCTTCAATTTGCTCTAAGATTTTATCTTGTGTTGGCCCGTCTGAATTTTTAAGTTCAATTTCAAATTCACTATAATGCGTTCCAAACGTATCAGCGCCCATTGGTGATCTACCTACCCACTGTGCAACAGATTTCACCCCGGTTATATCACGAATTTTTTTACTTATTTCGTTTCCTATGCGCAAGGATTCTTTTTCTGAGGTCCCCGGAAGTGTAGTCATATGCATAATGAAGTGACCCTCGTGAAGTGGAGGAATGAATTGTGTTTTAAATAATGGGACTAACGAAAATCCTATTAAGATAAATGTGAACGTTAGCAAAATGATTGCAGTTGATTTCTTTTCTATGAAATGAAGTACATCAATGTACTTATTCTTTATGTAAGACATTAATGGTGACTCAGATGACTTGAAGTTTGATTTACCAAGTAGGAGGTAAGATAGAGCAGGGGTGACTGTGAGCGCGACAACTAAAGAAGCTAATATTGATAGGATGTATGCAATACCCAACGGGCCAAAAAGTTTTCCAGCAACGCCATTTAACGAAAGAAGGGGAAGAAAAACAGTTACAACAATTATCGTGGCATATACTACCGAACTTCTCACTTCCATTGATGCGTCGTAAACAACCTTGCTAATTGGTAGTGGATTCTTTAATTTTATATTTTCTTTTAATCGCCTAAAAATATTTTCAGAATCAATTATAGCGTCATCAACAACCTCGCCTAAAGCAATAGCGAGACCACTTAAAACCATAATATTTAAACCAAGATTAAAATAGCTTAAAACAATAATTGCACTTAGAAGTGAAAGTGGTATTGCTGTTGCTGATATAAAAGCCGTTCTTAGGTTAAATAAAAATAAAAATAAAATTATAATAACAAGCATTGAGCCAATTAATATGTCAAGGCGAACGCCCTTTATCGAAGCATCAATAAAATTTGCAGGCCTAAATAATTCGGGGTTGATTTGAATGTCTTGATCAAGAAGTGATGGTTTTATATCTAAAACTGCTGCCTCAATTAGCTGGGTGAGTTTATAAGTGTCAGAACCTAACTGGCCTTGGACAGATAAATAAATTCCTTCCTCACCATTGATTGATGCTGCGCTGATCGTGGGGACCGACCCTTCTTTGATCACAGCTAGATCTTTAAGATAAATGATCTGATTTTTATTACTAATTACAGGTGTTTTACCAATATCTTCTAAAGATTTAGATTGGCCTTCTGTATTAACAATAATTCTTTGATTGCTATTTTCAATGAAACCAGCCCCTCTTACCCCAGAAGACTTGCTAGCCGCATTAATTATTTGTTCAATCGAAATATTTGATTGAATCAATTTTTCTGGCTGGATTTCAATTTGATATTGCTTAACTTTGCCACCAAATATATTTACATCTGCAACCCCTGGGATTGACAAGAGATGAGGAATAATTACTCGATCAGTCACTGTCCTAATTTCAGTTAAAGATTTTGTTTTTGATGTAATTCCAATACCCAAAACTGATGACGCTGCCGATGTTAGTGGCGTTATTTTAGGGATAATACCTGGAGGCATACTGCTTGAAATCGAAGCAAGTCTTTCAGAAATTACCTGCCTATTTCTATAGATATCTGTCTGCTCATTAAAAATGATTGTGATAACCGATAGTCCAGGAATGGATTGGGATCTTATTGTTTCAATGCCGATAGTTCCACCTAAATTTTTCTCAATAGGAAGGGTAACGAGCGACTCTACTAAATCAGATGAAAGTCCTGGAGATTCTGTTTGAATAATAACTTGGTTAGGAGCGAACTCAGGAAAAACATTCAAGGGACTTCTGGTAATTTGGTATAACCCAAATATTATTGCAATAACTGCAAGGCCGATGATGACCCCTGTATATCTTATTGAAAACTTTACGATAGAAGACATCATTTTGATTTAATCATCGTTTTCATTTTTTATTTGATATTTAAATTCTTCCGAGAGTAAAAGTTGAGCGCCATTAATTACAATAAGGTCATTTTCTTTAATTTGATTCTCTTTGACAATCCAACCATCTGAGCTCTCAGTACTTGTTTCAATAGATTTACGGAAAAATTTATTTTCACTTGATTGAACGTAAACCCATGCTTGCCCTGAGTTCCATATTACTGCTTCTTTTGGAATTGCTAAGTACTTGCCGGATTCAGAAGATAGTTTATCTTGAACTTGATTGGCAATTACTTTTGAATCAATTCTTAATTGATTGCTGTAAACAATATAAAAATAAGTTTTTCCTTTTATCGACTTATCTAATGTAGGCGATTCTGCGAGATAACTTGCTAAAAATTTTTCATTTAGATTGTCGATTAAAGCTAAACTAATATTTTTCGGAGGTTGATTATCAGCATGTTCAGGTAATGTTACTTTTATAATCCTTGCTTTTCCTTGAACAAGAAATTCAAATAATTCTTTTCGTGCCCCAGCATCAATCATCGATAGTATTATTTCTCCCCATTGAGCTCTAATATTTTGCTTAATCCCAGTTATAAGTTCTTGGGTGGTCTGAAGTTTTATTTTTGTATTTTCAAAATTGACTTTCATTTCTTGTAAAGCTTTGTCTGATACGTTTTTATTGTCATCATTAAGAGCTTTGAATCTTTCGTAATTTTTTTTATCCCTTTCTAACTCATTGGATAAGAGGCTTATTTGATTTTTAATTTCATTAAATCTATTTTTTTGTTCAATCAATAAGTCAATGCTAAGGACTGTTGCATAATTTGTAAGATTCTTTATGTAATCTGAAGTTTGAACTGGTTGGGTCTTTATTCCACTATTTGACTGTATTTCTGGGCTAAGAGTTATATAGTTAACCCCATTGGCTGACTTTATTAAACTTTGAGTGTTTTTTGAAATATCTGAATTAGGTTTTATGTTGTTAAATTCATCTCGGCCGAAATAAGTTAATAACCAAACCAGAATCAGGATTAGTATCGCTTGGATTACAAGAAAGGCATTCAGTTTATTTTTCATTATTTTTATTAGTGTTTAGAGGTTCTTGTAAAAGCGCTTCAAAATCAAATCCTATTTTCATTAGTGTAATTTTGTTGGTATAAAATCTTCGCTTATATTGCATAGTAATTAATTTTTGTTGAGTTAATTCAATTCGGTCAATTTCACCCTGGTTAAATTTACTTTCAATTGAATTTTCTAACTCATTTGCAGCTGATAGATCTTCAGTATCTTTTCGCACCATATCTTTAGCATTTATATAATTATCTCTTAGTTTTGCAAGTTCATTAATGATAGACGTTTGGATTTTTTCAACTTGTAAGCTTTCAATGTCCCTTAGTTTTTTTGCTTCTTCAACTAGATTTTTATTTTTTTCCACTGTTGGAATCAGTGAAGTTACACCAAGAAGCCATTTGCTGGATCCGTAATCAAAAATATAAGCAGGTGAAAATCTAATATCTGGATATTGATTTGCTACATTTAATTTTAGTTGCGATTCTGAAACTGCATATTTTGCTAAAGCTATTCTTAAATCAATACGATTAAAAAGCCCAAGATTGATAACATCTCGTTGTTTTGTTTCATCATCAAGCGTTTTGCTAAAGATCTCAATGCTTTGATCCATATTTATATTTGCAATTCTCATTGTATTAAGTTTTTCTGCTGATATACCTAAAATCGAGGCTAATTTTGATTTCGTTTCATTAAGTTGGTATTGCTCCTCATTTAATTTTTGTATGTTTTTATTCAGTTCAATTTGATTGAAATTGCTATCTATTGATGAACTTAGCCCAAGTGACTTTCTTTTTTTCAACATATTTAAGATTTCATTTTGCAGTTTAATTTCGCTTCTTATTATTTGAAGATTTAGAAGCAGTTGATGATAGCGATGATAATTTAAAGTGAGATCTGTTTTAATATCCCATGCGAGCTTTCTTAGCTCTAAGCGTTTGATCAAAGACTGATTTCTTGCTCTTTCCTCTCTAATTTTAGCTTTATCAGCTGTTTCAAATAACGTTGTTAAACTTAATCCAAAAGCATCTCTTGAGTTTTCTTTGACGCCTGTAGTTTGTCTGCCGCTTTCAAAACCAACAGAGGAGGGCGCTTTAATTGGAGCGATCATTTCTTGAATTTTTGCAACATCCCATTCTTTTTTTGCAATTTCAATTCTTGGGTTGAAAAAAAGTGCGCAAAGCATAAGCTCATTAAGCCCCCATTCTTTAATTGGAAGGCTATCCTCCTTAAATCCCTGAATTTTTAAAAATTCTTTAAATCTCGGATCTTCTGGATCTTTGGCGGTGATTTTTTCAATAACCTGTTGATTCGCAATAGGTTTGGTCTCATAACTGATAAAATTGCAGCCCGATAGATAGAACGCCATAAGACATACGAAAAATAGGGACGGGAGAAATTGCAATTTAAGGGCTCGTGTTTTCAATTTGAATCTTTTGGGTTTGTGACTTTATAGTTTCTAATAATTTATGACATCTTAAATCAAAATATCTACGTATTTCATTGATTCATTGAATTATTCCTTTTAGATAAAGACTAACTTGTTATAAAATAGAGCTAAATTTTTGTTATATATAACTTTTTTAATCATCGCGAGAGTGGCGGAATTGGTAGACGCACTGGATTTAGGTTCCAGCGCCGCAAGGCGTGAGAGTTCGAGTCTCTCCTTTCGCACCACAGATATGAATTTTAGGGAATTTTAAGTATGGCTACAGCAGTTGAAACATTAAGTAATTTAGAAAGACGCATAACCGTTAAAGTGCCTGTCGAACCTCTTCAAAAAGAGATGTCGAGTCGTTTTCAACGTCTAACTCGAACAGCAAAAGTTCCTGGTTTTAGACCCGGTAAAGCGCCTCTAAAAATGATTGAGCAACAATATGGTCCTCAAGTAAAAGAAGAAGTTTTCTCTGAAGCTATTGAGACTTCATTTGGCCAAGCTATTCAAGAAAATAAACTGCGTGTTGTTGGCATGCCTAATATTCAGCATAAGCCCCTTAATCAAGTAAATGAAGATTTTGAATATACAGCGACATTCGAAGTATTCCCTGAAGTCACTTTAGGCGACTTTAAAGCTGCTTCAATTGATAAGCCTGACGCTCAAATTACCGATAAAGATGTGAATAAAACCATCGATGTCCTTCTTAAACAAAGAGCCCAATTTATTGAGTCTAAAGAAGCTTCCGCTAAAGGCGATCGACTTACTTTAACTTTAACTTCCTTTATTAATGACAAACAAGTCGAAACGACAGGCGATAAACCTATTCAGATTATCCTTGGTGACGATTCTCGTTTTGCAATTTTTGATGATCATCTTGTAGGTGGAAAAGCAGGTGAGTCCAAAACATTTGAAGTGAATTATCCAGAAACACATAACCCCAAAGAATTAGCAGGAAAAACAGTTCAATATAATGTGAATTTTATTTTAATTGCAAAACCTAAGCTTCCAGAAGTTAATGCGCAGTTTGCGCAATCGCTAGGCGTTGTTGATGGTAATGTTGATCAAATGCGTGAAGAAATTAAACAAAGTCTGGAGCAAGAATTAGACAAAAGAGTAAAAATTAAATTAAAAGAGCAGGTATTTACTCAGTTATTAGATATTTGTAAGGCAGATTTACCTAAAACATTAATTAATGTTGAAATCAACCGCATGGCTCAATCGACCTACGCTAATTTAAAACAGCGTGGAGCTGATTTAAAACAATTCAAATTAGAACCCTCAATGTTTGAAGATCAAGCGAAGAAAACATGCAAGCTCAGACTTATTCTCGCTGAAATTGTAGAAAAAAATAATTTGCGCGCTACTGCAGATCAAATTAAAGCGATGGTGAATGAGTTTGCACTTAATTTTGATGACACAGAAGAAGCCGTTCAATGGTTTTATGCCGAACCTTCAAGACTTGAAGAGCCAACAGCTCTTGCAACTGAAGTAAATGTAGTTGAGTGGTTTATGACGCAGTGTAAAGTGCAAAACAAAAAAACAACATTTGATGAGCTTATGTCTGGACCAGCTAAAGCATAATTATGGCTTATACAACCCCAAATAATTTAGGCTATGTGCCTATGGTGATTGAGCAAAGCGGTCGAGGTGAGAGAGCTTACGATATATATTCGCGACTCTTAAGAGAGCGTGTCATTTTTTTAGTAGGTCCCGTAGATGACATGACAGCGAATGTTATTGTTGCCCAGTTACTTTTTCTAGAAGCAGACAATCCCGATAAAGACATCTCTTTGTATATCAATTCCCCAGGCGGTTCTGTCACGGCAGGAATGGCTATTTACGACACAATGCAATTTATTAAACCTGATGTAAGTACTTTATGTATCGGGCAAGCGGCCAGCATGGGTGCTTTATTACTTGCTGCAGGGCAAAAAGGAAAACGGTTCTGTTTACCTAATTCTCGCGTAATGATTCATCAGCCTTTAGGTGGATTCCAAGGGCAAGCATCAGACATAGAAATACACGCAAAAGAAATTTTATTTTTAAAAGAAAAGTTAAATCAAATCCTAGCAACCCATACTGGGCAAACACTTAAAAAAATTGCTGCTGATACAGATAGAGATAACTTCTTAAGTGCTGAGCAATCTGTAGATTATGGTATGGTAGACCAAGTTATTTCAAAGAGATCCCAAGTCATTTGATGTTATCTATTTATGGCTACTAAAAGCGATAACGAAAAATTACTCTATTGCTCATTCTGTGGCAAAAGTCAGCATGAGGTAAAAAAACTAATTGCAGGTCCTTCTGTCTTCATCTGTGATGAGTGCGTTGATTTATGTAATGACATTATTAAAGAAGAAGTTAAAAGCCCTTCAAAAGAAGCTAAAGACCACGATCAGCTTCCCACACCAAAAGAAATTTGTGATCAACTTGATGAGCATGTCATTGGACAAACAAGCGCTAAAAAAACTTTAGCTGTGGCTGTTTACAACCATTACAAAAGACTTAGAGATAGTAATTATGAGGTAGATATTGAACACAAAGATGTTGAAATTTCAAAAAGTAATATTCTTCTTATTGGTCCCACAGGTTCCGGAAAAACACTTTTAGCACAAACGCTAGCAAAATTACTTGATGTTCCTTTTGTAATGGCAGATGCAACAACACTTACTGAAGCTGGTTATGTTGGTGAAGATGTTGAAAATATCATGCAAAAATTATTACAAAAATGTGATTACGATATTGAAAAGGCCCAAAGAGGGATTGTTTATATCGATGAAGTCGATAAAATTTCAAGAAAATCTGAAAATCCTTCAATTACAAGAGATGTATCAGGAGAGGGTGTTCAGCAAGCTCTTTTAAAACTTATCGAGGGCACTGTCGCTTCAGTTCCGCCTCAGGGTGGTCGCAAACATCCAAATCAAGAATTTGTTCAGCTCGACACTACAAATATATTGTTTATTTGCGGTGGTGCTTTTGATGGGCTAGAAAAAATTATTAAACAAAGATCAGAAAAAGGTGGCATTGGTTTTGGAGCTCAAGTAAATAGTAAGGCAGATGCTAAAGTAATCGGTGATGTCATTAAAGATGTTGAGCCGGAAGATCTAATTAAATTTGGTTTAATTCCTGAATTTATAGGAAGACTTCCGGTTGTTGCAACTCTTGAGTCCTTAAGTGAAGATGCTCTAGTTCAGATTCTTACCGAGCCTAAAAATGCGTTAACCAAACAATATATTAAACTTTTCGCGATGGAACATGTATCGCTAGAATTTAGAACTTCAGCACTCAGGCTAATTGCAAAAAAAGCGCTAGAAAGAAAAACAGGAGCGCGCGGTCTTCGCTCAATTATGGAGCATGTTTTATTAGATACGATGTATGAATTACCCTCAATTAAGAATCTTGAAAAGGTTGTCATTGATGATGGTGTGATCGAACAATCAAGCAAACCTATACTTTTATTCTCAGAAAAGAAACAAGTTTCAGGAAAAAAATAAGCTTCGCAGTTGGTCAGTAAGGCCTTGAAATATTATAAACTGACCCAATGTTTAAGATTAATTAACGCTTATGAAAGCTCCTAATGGCTCAAGAAATTAAAATTAAAGATCCCCAGCAAGATTTCATGCCCCTCTTACCTTTAAGGGATGTAGTTGTTTATCCGCATCTTGTGATTCCACTTTTTGTTGGACGAACAAAATCTGTAAAAGCTTTAGAAATTGCATCTGATAAAGATAAAAAAATAATTTTAGTAGCTCAAAAATCTGCAAGCAAAGATGAGCCTGATGCCAAAGATCTTTACGAATACGGCACTGTTGCATCTATTCTTCAGATGCTTAAATTACCTGATGGCACAGTCAAGGTTCTGGTTGAAGGTTTAAGCCGTGTAAAAATTAAAGAAGTACTTGACCAAGAGGCTTGTTTCGTCGCTCGATTCGATGAAATCAATATCCCTGAACCTAAAGATAAAGAATCATTAGCATTAATGAGGACAGTATTCTCACAGTTTGATCAATACGTTAAATTAAATAAAAAAATTCCTCCTGAAATCTTAACATCTCTTGCTGCTATTACAGATCCTGGCAGGCTGGCAGATATGATCGCAGCGCATCTCACGTTAAAGTTAGAAGAGAAGCAAACGATTTTAGAAACATTAAAAATTAAAAATCGTTTGGATCATCTTCTGAAGATCATGGAATCTGAAATTGATATTCTTCAAGTCGAAAAAAGAATTCGTGGTCGTGTTAAGCGTCAAATGGAAAAAAGTCAAAGGGAATACTATCTTAATGAACAAGTCAAAGCCATTCAAAAGGAATTGGGTGAGCAAGATGAAGGCGCGGATTTAGATGAGCTTGAAAAACGCATTCAAGAATCTGGCATGTCAAAAGAGGCTCTCGATAAAGCTACGTCTGAATTCAAAAAATTAAAAATGATGTCGCCAATGTCGGCTGAAGCATCAGTAGTAAGAAATTATATTGATACATTAATAGGATTGCCTTGGCAGAAAAAAACTAAAATTAGTCGTGAGTTAGCACTTGCAGAAAAGATCTTGGATGAAGATCACTACGGTCTCGAGAAAGTCAAAGAACGTATTATTGAGTATCTTGCAGTTCAACAACGAGTTGATAAACTGAAAGCGCCTATTTTATGTTTAGTAGGCCCTCCGGGTGTCGGGAAAACATCCTTAGGACAAAGTATTGCCAAAGCAGTAAATCGTAAGTTTATTCGTATGGCTTTAGGCGGGGTGCGAGACGAATCAGAGATTCGCGGTCATAGAAGAACTTATATTGGCTCTATGCCCGGTAAAGTTTTACAAAGCATGACTAAAGCTGGAGTCACTAACCCATTATTCTTACTAGATGAAGTGGACAAAATGGGTCAAGATTATCGGGGAGATCCAGCCTCAGCGCTCTTAGAGGTTTTAGACCCAGAACAAAATCATACTTTTACAGATCATTATGTAGAAGTCGAATATGATTTATCTGATGTGATGTTTGTCGCAACAGCTAACTCAATGAATATTCCTGAACCACTTTTGGATCGAATGGAGATTATTCGTCTATCGGGTTATACAGAGGCAGAAAAGCTTAACATTGCAATGCAATACTTATTACCCAAGCAACTTAAAATGCATGGTTTAAAAAAATCTGAAATTAGCATTACCTCTAAAGTTGTAAGAGAAATTATTCAGTATTATTCGAGAGAAGCGGGCGTTAGAAAATTAGAACAAGAAATCTCTAAAATATGTCGAAAGGCAGTTAAGGAGTTATTGAGCAAAAAATCGCTCAAAAAAGTCATTGTGAATAGTAAGAATTTAGAGGCTTATTTAGGCGTTAAAGTCTACGACATTGGACTTGCTTCAAAGAAAAATCAAATAGGCCAGGTTACGGGGCTCGCTTGGACTCAGGTCGGAGGAGAATTATTGACGATTGAGGCTGTCGTTTTACAAGGCAAAGGAAAAACAATCATTACAGGTAAGTTAGGCGAAGTCATGCAAGAGTCTATTCATGCTGCGATGAGCGTTGTGAGAAGTCGCGCCAACAAACTAGGAATAGCCGAAAATTTTTACGAAAAAAATGATATTCATATTCATTTACCCGAAGGAGCAACACCTAAGGATGGCCCAAGTGCCGGTATTGGCATTACTTTAGCGATTGTATCGGCCTTAACTAATATTTCAGTCCGAGCTGATGTCGCTATGACAGGGGAAATAACATTAAGAGGTGAAGTTTTACCAATTGGCGGCCTAAAAGAGAAGCTGCTTGCAGCGCATAGAGGCGGCATCAAAACCGTGCTTATTCCAGAGCAAAATGTCAAAGATTTAACTGAAATTTCTGATGAAGTTAAAAATGCCTTAGAAATTCATCCTGTGCGCTGGATAGACGAAGTTTTAGAGCTTGCTTTGACTAAAATGCCAAAAAATATTGCCACAAAGGACCAAAAAGCCGTTCCTGTGCCCCATAAAAACGCCAGCACTATCACAAAATCCATTACACATTAGCGTAAACCTAGCGTTGGTAAGGACTATGTTGTAAAATAGCCGCCTTACTAACGAGTGTGCATGGGTGCTTAGCTCAGTTGGTAGAGCGTCGCCCTTACAAGGCGAATGTCGGCGGTTCGACCCCGTCAGCACCCACCAATTTTAGTAACAAGTTTTGGAGTGGTAGTTCAGTTGGTTAGAATACCGGCCTGTCACGCCGGGGGTCGCGGGTTCGAGTCCCGTCCACTCCGCCAAATCATTAAGGCGAATCTTAAGATTCGCCTTTTTGTTCATTCAGTGAGAACTTTTTGGTAACTTTTTTTATCATAAAGCTTATAAAGATAATAGGATAAATCCAATGTTAGACAAATTTAGAAGTTACGCTCAAACTAAGGCTGCCCAAGTTATTTTAGCGCTCGTTCTTATTCCTTTCGCATTATTTGGCATTGATTCATATCTCAACCAAGCTGGCAATAATTTAAGCATTGCTAAAGTTGATGGTTATAAAATTGCACTACCAGAATATAACCGTGCCATTGAAAATGTCCGTAATCGCATGATGAGTGAAGGCAAGAAAGTAGACCCAGCAATGTTTGATTCATTTGAATTCAAAGAGTCAGTGGTTGATGGGCTTATCACAAAACAATTAATCAATAATGATATTAAAAAATCTCAATTTAAAATCACAGATCAACAACTAAGCCAATATATTATTGGTATGCCTGATTTTCAAAAAGATGGAAAGTTTTCACAGGAACTTTACGATAAAGTTCTACAAAATAATCAGCTTAACCCTAAGAAATTTGAAGAAAGTATCAGAAACGATTTACTCATTCAGCAAGTGCGAGATGGGCTTCAAAAACTTACATTTATTCCACCAAATAATTTAACAGAAACATTAAAAGCAACATCTCAACAAAGGGAAGTGACTGTTGCTGAATTCAAAACAAAAGAATATATGGCTAAGGCAAATATTTCCGAAAAAGACATGCAGGCTTTCTATGATCAAAATAAATCTAAGTTCTTAGCACCTGAACAGGTGAAAGCCGAATTTGTTGTATTTTCATTAACAAGCATTCTTCCAAGCATTACTGTATCTGAAGATGAAGTGAAGGCTTTTTATAAAACAAATGCAGATAAATATCAAAATCAGCAGCAAAGAGAAGCAAGTCATATTTTAATAGCTGCATCTAAGAATGCCGCACCTGCAGAAAAAGCTAAGGCTAAGGCAAAAGCTGAAGATGTCTTAGGTCAGATTAAAAAGAATCCTAAGCAATTTGAGGAGCTAGCAACAAAATACTCACAAGATCCTGAATCCGCTAAAAAAGGTGGTGACTTGGGTGCGTTTGGCCGTGGCATGATGGTTAAGCCTTTTGATGATGCTGTTTTCTCAATGAAAGTTAACGAGATTAGCGGTATTGTTGAGTCTGACTTTGGTTACCACATTATTAAGCTAACAAAAGTCATAGGTGAGGGCGGTGGTTTCGATGCCATAAAGCCACAAATTAAAGCCGAATTAATCTACCAAAAAGCTCAAGACAAATATGCAGCCCTTGCGGAAGATTTTAGTAATAAAGTTTACGAGCAGTCTTCAAGTCTTGATGTGGTTTCGAAGAAATTTAATCTGCCCATTCAAAAAACTGATTGGATTAGCCGTAACGAATCAGATAAATTTTTTAAAAATGAAGCGCTGATGAATGCTTTATATTCAAAAGAATCAATTAAGGATCGAAGAAATACTGAAGCGATTGAAGTCACTCCTAATAACTTAATTTCCGCCCGTGTAGTTGATTACAAAGCGCAATCAACAAAACCATTTGCTGAGGTTAAAAAGAGTATTGAAGATTATTTAAAATTTGAAGCTGCAAAAAAATTAGTAGCTACTGAAGGTGAGGCAGCATTAAAGTCTGTTGCTGATGCTTCTCGTAAAATTGATTGGCAGGCTACAGTTTTAGTCGACCGCAAAAACACAAAAGGCTTGAGTCAGGCTGTCACTAATCACGCTTATAAGATGCCTACAGACAAGCTTCCGAGCTATAGTGGTTTTGTAGATGGTAATAACGGTTATGTGATTGTTAAAGTAAGTAAAGTAGCATTTCCGAACGATGACAACGAAGAGAATAAAAAAGAATTTGCGTCTAGTTATACAGAGGCATTATCAAGTGAATACCTGAGTGCTTATCTGAAAGGATTAAAAGCGAAGTCGAGTGTATCAGTTAATCAAAAATTCTTTGAAGCAACACAAAAGAATTAATCGATTGAACCTGCGGCAGTAATATTCATGCCGCCATCTACATAAGTAATTTCGCCTGTAATACCTGATGCAAGATCGCTACATAGAAATGCAGCAGCATTTCCAACTTCTTCAATCGTAACATTTCGTCTTAATGCAGCATGTTTCTCATTAAAGCCTATCATGCGATCAAAGTCAGCAATTCCTGATGCAGCAAGGGTTTTTATTGGTCCTGCTGATACTGCATTAACTCGAATACCTTTTGGCCCCAAGCTTTGAGCCATGTATCTTACATTAGCCTCCAAACTTGCTTTGGCAAGTCCCATCACATTATAGTTTGGCATTGTTCTTTCCGCGCCAAGATAACTCAATGTAAGTAAACTCGCATGCTCGCTCAGCATCGGCAGTGCTGCTTTAGCTAATGCTGTAAAACTGTAAGAGCTTATATCATGAGCTACTCTGAAGTTTTCACGCGTTGTTGCCTCAACGAAATCTCCCTTTAAAGCTTCCTTAGTAACAAAGGCTAGCGAATGAACAATAACATCTAATTTATCCCAGTGTTTCTTTAACAAAGGAAATAGATTGTCGATTTGCTCGTCACTTGAAACGTCGCAAGGTAGCACGATATTTGAATTAAAATCTTGAGCAAGTTTTTTTACTCGTTCATCGTGTTTTTCCATTTGATAAGTAAAGGCTAATTCAGCTCCTTCGCGTTTCATTGCGGAAGCAATGCCATAAGCAATAGATCGATCACTCAAAAGACCGAGAATTAAAACCCGTTTACCAGTTAAAAACCCCATCATGTATTCCTTTATTTTCTTTGATTCTTATTTTTCGGATCAAGCAGATCTCTTAACCCTTCACCGAGTAAATTATAACCTAGGACTGTAATCAAAATGGCCAGTCCTGGAAATAATGATAGCCACCATGCAAATTGAATGTACTCTTTGCCATCGGTCAAAATATTACCCCATGAGGACTGTGGCGCTTGAACCCCAAGCCCAAGAAAACTCAATCCAGATTCGGTTAATACTGCACTTGCAATTCCTAAAACAGAAGTTACGATGATGGGCGTTAGGCTATTAGGGAGTAGGTGCTTTGAAATAAGCCTGTAATCTGAAGCGCCCATAGCTTCAGCTGCTAGTATATATTCTCGATTTCTGAGACTTAAAAACTCTGCCCGAACAAGGCGAGTAACACCCATCCAGGAAGTCAGTCCAATCACAATCATAATGTTCCAAATTGACGGTGTTAAAAAAGCAATGACCGCAAGTATCAGAAAAAAAGTAGGAATGGATAACATAATATCTACAAAGCGCATGATTATAGAATCGATATATCCACGATAAAATCCAGCAATGGCACCTAAAAAAGTGCCAATTACTGTAGCAATACCTACAGCTACAATGCCTACTAAAAGTGAAATTCTAGATCCATAAAGCATGCGTGAAAAAACATCTCTTCCTAGTCCGTCAGTTCCCATAAAATGCGAGACGGAAGGTGGCAAAAGTATTGAATGAATATCAATGTAATTTGGATCGTAAGGCGATAGCCATGGAGCAAATACCGCAATGAATAAAACGAGGGAAATAATTATAATTCCACTTAAAGTTAATGGGTTTTGCGTGAGGATTTTCAATTTGAAATACCTCGTCTAATTCGCGGATCGGCCCAAGCATAACCAATATCTGCGATTAGATTTCCAAATAGCGTTAAGACGGATCCAATTGTAAGGATTCCCATGACCACAGGAAAGTCTCTCATTAATACAGCGTCAAAAAATAATTTACCCATACCAGAAATTGCAAAAATAGATTCCCCAATTACAGAGCCACCAATCAAGCCAGGAATTGATAGGCCTACAATAGTGATAAGCGGTAATAATGTATTTCTTAATGCATGACCATAAATCACTTTATTTTCCGTGAGTCCTTTAGCGCGTGCAGTCGTTATGAACTCTTGTTGCAGCACATCTAACATTCCATTTCTCACATACAGAGAAATGCTTGCAAGGCCGCCTAAACTTGAAACAAAGACTGGTAGTATCAGATGTTTAAATAAATCTAGATATTGTGAAATTAAATCCATATTTTCATACCCTGCGCTATGGAGACCTGAAATGGGAAGCCAAGAATGTGTCACCCCAGTCCAATACATCAGTAAAAGTGCTAACCAAAAACCAGGGACAGCAAAGCCTAGGAATACAATAATAGTTATGAGTCGGTCCGGCCATTTATTTTGATTTACTGCTGAAACAACACCTAAAAATATCGAAAGCACAAAAATAATAAGTAGACCTATCAGATTAATCATAAGCGTTATGGGTAAGGCATCTTGAATCATGCCTTTGGTGATATTGCCTTTTTCATCTTTCGTTTCCCATAAAACAGGACGCTGATGCGAAGTAAAAGAATTCCCAAAATCTAATTTCACAATTCTTTTTAACCATAAACTGTATTGCGTCATCAAGGGCTTATCTAAATTGTAAAGTGCTCTTAGTTTTTGACGAGATTCTTCAGATGCTTTTGGATTAAAGGCTGATTCTGATGCGGTGATGTCCCCTGGAGCTAGATGCATAATAAAAAAAGAAATAAGACTGATACCAATTAACATTGGAATCATCCATAACAAACGTTTAATTAGATAGTTAAGCATTTTATGGCGTTATTTCATTTCTTCTAAGGGTGGAAGGAATAAACCATTCGTAAGAATTATACGCAATTCCGGCAGGTGGGGTAGGTGACTCAATACCTTTGATACGTTTACTCATAGCAGTTAGGCCATATCCAGCGTACAGATAAACTATAGGGCTTTCTCTGAGTAATATTTTTGAAAAAGCATGATAAATTTTTTCTCGTTTATCAGGATTTAATTCAGTTCGACCTTCTTCAAGTAATTGATCAACTTCTTTATTGCTGTATCCAATAAAATTAAATTGGCCAGGTTTTTGTTGAGATGAATGCCAAATATTATATTGATCAGGATCGAGCGATAAGCTCCAGCCAAGAATAACAGCATCAAAATCACTTGTTTTGATAAATTGGTTTACAAAACTTGCCCATTCAATCACACGAATCTTCACATCAATACCGACATCTTTAAGTCTTCTTTGAATAAGAACTGCAGTCATCTCTCTTTGTTTATTTTGATTGGTGAGAATTTCAAATGCGAAAGGTTTGCCATCTTTCTCTAAAATACCATCATGATTAGTGTCATTAAAGCCTGCTTCATGGAGTAACTTAAGTGCCATATTTTTATCATAAGGGTAGGGGTGAAGTGCTCGATCGCTCCATCGAGTCCCAGGTTTATAGGGTGATGCGACAGGCTCTCCCAGGCCTAAGAGAACGCCATCTATAACTTCCTGTTTATCAAGCGCATAATTAATCGCTTGCCTGACTCTAATATCATTAAATGGAGAACGTTTTGAATTAAAGCCAAGGTAGGTGTAGCTATTTCCAAGTTCTTTATAAAGTGCTAATTTATTCTTCAGGTCTGGTCTAGAAGGAATAACGCGAGCAAATTGAATAGGATTAATATTCATAAGGTCGATATTATCAGCGATTAATTCTAAAAATTGAGACGATGTATCAGGTATGAAGCGGGAAGTGAGTTTACTTATATTGGGCTCACCCATCACAGAGGAGGAGCTAGCCTCTAAAGTTAATTTCTCACCATTTACCCAATTTGCCAATTTATAGTAACTAGAGCCAACAGGTTTTCTTGAGAAAAAAGTGCGATTAATATCCTCATCCTTCAGAATATGTTTCGGAAGAATTTGAAGTGTTGCCCAGCTATCTAAGGCAGGCGCATAAGCTTTTTTATATACAACTCTGAACGTATGAAGATCTGGAACTTCTGCCTTATCCACTAGCTTGTAATCGGAGCCATAAGGAGTTCTTGTTTTGTCATCGGTAACAAGTTTCCATGTAAAAAAAACATCTTCACTGGTTAAATCATGACCATCAGACCACTTAAGATTCTTTTTTAAATAAAAGGTAATTGTTTTTTGGTCGCTTGAAATCGTCCATTTTTCTGCTATTTCAGGAGCTAGCTCTAAATTTTTGTCGTATTTAATAAGTTTATTAAAAATATTTCCTGAGATAGCTGATGATGCTGAGTCACCTGCAATCATGGAAATGAGATTGCTTGGCTCACCAGACATGGCATCAATAAGCATTCCGCCTCTTTCACTTTGGAATGTACCTTCATAGTTGTAAGCGATTTCTTTTTTATCGCTGCACGATGTTATATTTGCCAAAACGAATAAGAGGAATATATATTTGAAATACATATGTGTAGTTAATTAATTGCTTCTTTGAAGTTGAAGGATAGACCCAATTTGAATATCTGAGGAAGTCATTTGATTGATATCTTTTAATTCATCAATATGTATATCATATCTTTTAGCAATTTTATTAAGTGTATCTCCTGATTTTACTTTATGCTTGTTTGGCTTAACTGAGCTTTCAGTTTTTTTATAACTTTGAACTTTTAACTCATCAATCTCTTGGTTCGCATTAGATCCCACACCTTCTTTTTTAGATACCAATATCATCGTTGAGGTCTTGATTACTCTTTGCGGATTCAAATCATTTGCTTTGATGAGATCACTTTCTTGCATATCAAATTTATTTGCTATCGCTTTTATTTTCTCGTTATGTTTTGGTTGGTATATATTCCATGACACCAAAGGTTTTTCATTTTGACTAAGATTTTTTACAAACGTATCTGCAGCATTGATAGGCAAAATAAGTCGTTGTGATTTATCGTTTGTTCTAATAAGTGGTCTTCTATGTTCAGCATTTAAAAGTAAAAATTCATCATAAGAAATTTCAGCAAGATTTGCAGCAAGATCAGCATCAATAACGGCAGGTGCTTCCACAGATGTAAAGTAAGGTTTATTAGGTATGGGGTCTATATAAAGTCCGTATTGTGTTGGGTTTGAAACAATATTTTTAATAGCTTGCAGCTTCGGAACGTAATCTTTCGTTTCGCCTGGAAGTTTAAGAGACGCATAGTCAGTTGGGAGCCCTTTCGCTTTATTTTTAGCTATGGCCCGACCTACTGTACCTTCGCCAGCATTGTAAGCAGCCAAAGCAAGGTCCCATGAGCCAAACAATGCGTGAAGCTTTTGAAGGTAATCAAGAGCAGCATTTGTTGCTTCCACAACATTACGTCTTTTATCATGCCACCAGTCTTGTTTTAAACCATAGACTCGTCCTGTAGACGGAATAAACTGCCATATTCCTACAGCTTTGCTCCTTGAATTTGCAATAGGGTTATAAGCGCTTTCTATCATTGGAAGAAGGGCTATTTCTGATGGCATACCCCTTTTTTCAACTTCACCTACAACATAAAATAAATATTTTTGGCTGCGATCCATCATTCTTTCTACATATTCAGGCCTCGCAGAATACCAATCTTCATATTTCTTAGATCTTGAATTATTGTCATTCTTAATTTCAAATCTGGAATAAATACGTTGCCATAGATTTATTTCGGCTTTATTGGCTTGGTAATTTTGTGTTTTACTAGGGGAGGCTGCTGAGTTTAGGTTTAATGAATTTAGCTTATTGATTTCTTGATCAAGTACATCGTTATCTAGAATACTAATTTCTTCTCCTAGGGTATTTTTTTCGGCAAAAGCAATGGGTGCCATCGATACTGAGATGCAAATAAAAAATAAGGCATATTTAAATGGCGATGACATATTAATATTGATCTTTGAGATCTCTAAGCTTCTTAAATGCTTCAAAAGAAGTGCATTTTAAAAAAGGGTTTGTTTTTAACTCCTCCTCAAGAGAGGATGGAATGGTATTTTTTACATTAGATAGAAGTTTTTCTCTTGATTTGAGATTTACATCATTTGGATTAAGTGACAAGGCAAATGCAATATTTTTTTTAGTGTATTCGTGCGCACAATAAATTTTTGTGCTTTTGGGTAGTGCGCTAATTTTTTTTAACGAGTTATACATTTGCTCATGGGTTCCATCAAATATTCTTCCACAACCACAGGCAAAAAGTGTATCGCCGCAGAAAAGGTTTTTCATATCGTAATACGCGATATGACCTTGGGTATGCCCAGGAATTTCAATTATTTTATAGTTTATTTGAAGCTCCGGAATATTAATTTCGTCCCCATTTTTAAGGCTTATATTGACAAAGTCATATTTATCTTTTTGTGGCGCAAAGATCTTTATATGTGGATATTTCTCTTGAAGTGCGATAACACCGCCAATGTGATCGGCATGATGATGGGTGATTAAAATAGCGACTAGATTTAGTTTTTCTCTCTCCAAGGCACTTACGACGGGCTTAGCATCACCTGGGTCAACAATAATACTATTTTGATCGTTATGAATTAACCAAATATAATTATCTTGAAAGGCTTCAATGGGATCTATATGAATTAATTGATTTTCTTTGTAGCCTGTCATTTGTATTCATAGTAAAGTATTTCGATCATTATAAGATACATTTATGCCTAAAATTTCACCACAAGAATGGTTTAAAAGCCCCTTAGGCCAATATTTACTTACGTTAGAATATGATTATATAAATCCTGTGGTCATGGATACGTTTGGATTTTATGCGATTCAAATGGGTAATTTCGATATTGACTTTCTAGATCAATCACGCATTCAAAATAAGTTTTCATTAAACTCAAATCACGCTGATTTAATGACGTCTAACGATGCATTACCTTTTGATGAAGCATCGGTAGATTTACTTATCGCACCCCATATACTTGAGCAAATGGTCGAGCCTTATGAGTTGCTTAAAGAGATCCATCGAGTTCTTATGCCGGAAGGGCGTCTCATCATTACTGGATTTAACCCAGCGAGCTTATGGGGTTTAAAAAGACTTTTAAGTTTTGATATTGATTACCCTTGGAATACAAAATTTATATCACTTAGTAAGATTAAAGAATGGCTTCCTATTGTGGGATTAGAAATGGCTGAAGGGAAAATGGGATGTTATGTTCCCCCTATTCAGCAAGTATCATGGTTAAAAAAAATACATGCTATAGAGAAACTAGGAGATCGATGGTGGCCTATGTTGGGAGGTTTTTATTTTCTTGTTATACAAAAGAGAGTGCATGGTATGACGACTATTAAACCTTCATGGAAAAAGAAATTGATTAAAGCGCCGGTGTATTCAGCACAAAAATCCAGAACTTTCAAAGTCAAATGATGAAGCCTGCAATTACCATATATACAGACGGTGCTTGCAGAGGTAATCCTGGAGATGGTGGATGGGGTGCATTATTAATCTCTGGAGCTAATGAGAAATCTATATGTGGCGGTGAAAAAGATACTACAAATAATCGTATGGAGCTATTAGCTGTAATTAAAGCGCTTGAAATCATTAAGCAGACTTCAGAGATTAAAATATACACGGATTCTACTTACGTGCAAAAAGGAATTACGGAGTGGATCCATACATGGAAACGTAATCATTGGAAAAATAGCAGTAAGAAAATTATCAAAAATATAGATTTATGGCAAAGACTTGATGAATTGGCTTCCGGGCACGTTATTGAGTGGCTTTGGGTTAAAGGGCACGCAGGTCATGATGGAAATGAGAAAGCTGATCAACTAGCAAATCAGGGCGTTGATAACTTATTGAAAGGGTTATAGTGAGACATATTTTCTTAGATACAGAAACAACTGGCTTATATGCAAATCAGGGCCATCGAATTATTGAGATCGCAGCGGTTGAAATCGTAAATCGCCGACCCACAAATAATTCTTTTCATTTTTATTTGAATCCAGACAGGGAAATAGATCCTGCAGCTCAAGAGGTTCACGGTATTACTCTAGATTTCTTGCAAGACAAACCAAAATTTACAGAAATAGCTTCTGATTTTATTGAATTCATAAAAGATACAACGCTCATTATTCATAATGCGCCATTTGATGTGGGTTTTATTAATATGGAACTTGGACTAATAGAAAGACAGCCTATTGAAAACGTGGTCGCTAATATTATTGATACGTTAAAAATGGCAAAGGATATGAGGCCAGGCCAGCGAAATAGTTTAGATGCTTTATGCCGTTTTTATAATATAGATAATTCGCAAAGAAGTCTCCACGGTGCCTTACTGGATGCACAACTTTTAGCTGAAGTTTACCTTGCTATGACTCGCGGACAAGAAGATCTAATGATTGATTTTCAATATAGTGGAACAGATATTGCAGGAGAAAAAAATACTCATCGCCCCGCCAATCTTTTTGTTCTTAAAGCAAGTGACGAAGAGCTTAAAAGTCACGAAGCTTATTTGAATAAAATGAAAGGCGAAAAAAAGCTTATTTGGTAATCTGAGTTATATAGCATCAGCCCAGCTGTTGGGCGTTTCATACATACGAATTTGTTTTATTTTAAGTTGGCCATCAAAGCGTTTATTAAATTCACTATTTAAAATTCGGTGAGCTTCTGATGCCATATTTTCTGCTGTTGGTACAACTGGAAATATAACGGTTTTATGATCTGGTAGTGTTTTTAAAAAATTCACAATCTCTTTATCGTCTTGATAAACAATGAACGCATGATCCCAAGGCTCAACTACTAAATCCTTAATGATTTGCTTTACATCAGAGAAATCAATCACCATACCAAAGTCTGAACTTTTTCTGTCGTCATGAATAGGGCCCGTAACCGTGACCTCAATTGCGTAACGATGACCATGTAGATTTTTACAGTTACTTTTGTGATTGGGTATGCGATGCCCCGCATCAAATTCTAGGCGTGTTGTAATATCCATTTTTATAAGCGCTGTGCCATAAAGGTATACGACATTTTACCATTGGTGCTGTTAAAAAAGCTTCCTTGAAATGTTACAGTCTTGCAATACGCTGTAATGCAGGGGGGTGAGAGTCATAAAATGCCGAATATAATGGATCAGGCGTTAAAGTTGATGCATTATCTCGGTAAAGTTTAACTAATGACTCTTTAAGATATTTTGCGCTCGAGTGAGTTTTAGCGTAGCGATCAGCTTCAAATTCATTTTGCCTTGAATAGAATGCCATGATAGGCCTTATAAAAAAAATGAAAGTGGGGCCAACCAACATAAAAAGAAGTAAGGCGCTACCATTTGTTGGCTCGCTAATACCCAGCGCATGATAAAACCATGTTTGATCTTTTAGATAGCCCAAAATTGCAAGGCCAATAAAACTTACAACGAACATCATTACAATTCTTTTTTTAACATGATTGTGATGAAAATGCCCAAGCTCATGAGCCAGGACAGCTTCAATTTCATTGTGATTAAGACGTTCTAAAAGCGTATCGAAAAATACGATACGTTTATTTTTGCCAAAGCCTGTGAAATAAGCATTCCCATGGTTACTTCTTGCAGAACCATCCATGACAAATAATCCTTGAGACTTAAAACCACATTTTTTTAATAGCGCAATAATTTTAGTTTTTAAGGTCTTATCTTTGAGAGGTAAGAACTTATTGAAAAAAGGAGCGATCCAAGTAGGGTAGATTGCAAGAATTAAAAGATTAAATAAACTCCAAACTGCCCATAGATAAAACCACCAATAGGCCCCAGCATTTTGCAGCATCCATAATGCAACAAATAAAATAGGCAGACCAAGACATAAGCCTAAAATCATCTGCTTATAAAGATCTGAAAAAAATAGTTTCTTTGTCATGCGATTAAAACCAAATGCTTCATCAATCTTAAATGTTTTGTAGTAATTGAAAGGTAGATCAATCAGACTGGTAACAAGCATGACACTCAAGATTAGTGCAATATCTTTTAAGAGGGGCGATGAAATTGAATCAAAAAGATGTGAGATCTCACTAATCAATCCTCCTAGAGTAAGAAGTAGAAGCAATGAAGCTTGGATGATTGTATCTTTTGAACCTAATTCACTTTTTGCGATTGCATAATTTGCAGCTTTTTGATGATCTTTAAGAGTGATATTTTTTTTAAACGCATCAGGGACTTTATTTTTATGATTGGATACAAAGTTAATATGTCTTCGCGCAAGCCATAGATGAATGCCTGTGCTTAAAGTAAGAACAGCAATAAAGGTGTTGCGTAGTATTTCGTCCATAATGTCTCTGAATTAAGTTAATATTCTAGTATTCTGTATGAAAACAATCTTGCGTTGTAGATTGTTTCACTCAATTAGTATTATTTTAATGGAAATCATGATGAGCTCTTCGGACGATAATTTAATATGGCTTGATATGGAAATGAGCGGCCTTAATACCGAGACCGACAAAGTACTTGAAATAGCAACTGTGGTGACTGATCCCCATTTAAATATTATTGCAGAAGGCCCAGTCATTGTTATTCATCAAACAGATGAGATATTGAATGGTATGGATACATGGAATCAATCTACCCACTCAAAATCAGGGTTGATTGAAAGAGTTAAAAAGTCGTCTTTTGATGAAAATTACGCTTCAGAAGCAACCATTGAATTCTTAAAAAAACATATTGCACCCAATAAATCTCCGATGTGCGGCAATTCAATCTGTCAAGATCGACGTTTTATGGCAAAGCATATGCCCAATTTGGAAAGTTATTTTCATTATAGAAATCTAGACGTCAGTGTTTTTAAAGAGCTTTCGCGTCGATGGAGACCCACACTCTATCAAGGCTTTAAAAAAACAAGCAAACATGAAGCCTTATCGGATATATATGATTCGATCGACGAATTAAAATATTATCGAGAGCATTTCTTAAAATTATCTTGAAAAATTTTTTATATATAGGTTTTGCTGCAGCTATGGGCGCATGGAGTCGTTGGGGCATAGGTATTTTATTAAATACCCTTCATCCGATATATCCGATGGGCACATTAACAGTTAATCTTGCAGGCGCATACTTAATGGGTATATCGATGGGGGCTTTTGAACTATTTAGTGACTTAAGTCCAGATTTGAAACTTATTATTAATATAGGTTTTTTAGGGGGACTTACTACATTCTCTGCATTTACTGCTGAGATTTTTCAGTTACTGCAAAAGAATGAGCTTGTCGCCTCACTCACTCTTATTGCACTTCATGTCGTTGGGTCAGTATTAATGGCTTACCTTGGTTGGTTATCAGTAAGCTTCATTAAACAATCTATTTAGTAGATTTTTTCTTTGCAGCTTTTGTTTCAACCATTACGATAGGCTCATCTTTAGCTTTTTCTTTCTTTTGCCAAGCAGCTGTTTTCTTTGGCGCTACTTTTTTCGGCTTTTCTTCTACTTCTTTTGCAGCCTTAGGTTTTGATTTAGCTTTTGTTTCTACAAGCTCAAGACCGATTGCCTTTAGGTCAACTGGCTTTTCTTCTACTTTTTTTCTAGGCTTGGGAGGAGCAGGTTTTTTCGATGCTTCAATTGGCTTAGACTCTGTTTTTGTTACTTGACTAGGTCTTGCTTCAGCAGCAGATTTATTCAAAATGGGTGCCTCTTGAGATGCTAAAGCTTTTTTCTCAAAATCATTTGGACCCTGATTAGATCTCGCACCACGATCTTTATTAAATCGTCCGCGATTATTGTTTCTTCCTCGTTTATTATTATCTTGATTCGGTCTTGAAACTGGAGGAGTTACTTTTTCTGAAGCTGAACTTACATCCGTTTCAGAAGGCTGAATCTCTCCTTGAGGTTGCTTTTTATTGTGCTGTTTAAATTTCTGATTACGATTATTACGTCCTCGATTATTATGCTGCGGTCTTGGACGATTGTTTTCTGTTGCTTCAGAAACTTCCGTTTTTTCTTCACTAGAATTTCCAGTGCTTTCATCATCACCAGCAATCAGATTTTTAAAGAAGCCAAATAATGTTTTATTTGGCTTGCCTGAACCTGACGGAGCAGGGGTGTCAGGAATGATACCTTTTACTAAAGGCTCTTGTTTTGGTTCATTAGATGCCTGTTTATAATTTAAGACTTGATTGCCCTCGTTAAGTGACTCCATCATTTGATAGCTTGGCTTAGATTGATTTGCAAGATCCTCTTGCTTGGCGCTTGAGATGGAATAATTTGGAGACTCAAGATGTTTATTAGGGATTAATATAATTTCAACTTTTAAGCGTTGTTCAAGACTAAAGATATCTGAACGTTTTTCATTTAAAAGGAATGTAGCAACTTCAATTGGTAATTGAGCTGAGATAGTTGCATTATGTTCTTTCATTGCTTCTTCTTGAATCATACGAAGAATATGTAATGCTGATGATTGAATATCTCTAATTGAGCCCGTGCCATTACATTTAGTGCATATACTATTACTTGACTCGCCAATACTTGGACGAAGTCGTTGACGCGAAAGTTCGAGCAATCCAAAACGCGAAATTTTGCCTGTTTGGACTCTTGCGCGATCGTGATGAAGCGCATCTCTAAATCGATTTTCTACTTCACGTTGATTTTTTTGGCTTTCCATATCAATAAAGTCAATTACAACTAGACCGCCCAAGTCGCGAAGCCTTAATTGTTTAGCCACTTCTTCAGCAGCCTCAATATTGGTATTAAATGCGGTGTGTTCAATATCACTTCCTTTAGTAGCTCTTGATGAGTTCACATCAATAGAAACAAGAGCCTCTGTATGATCAATCACAATAGCGCCACCGGAAGGTAATCTAACTTCTCTTGAAAAAGCAGATTCAATTTGATGTTCAATTTGGAAGCGGGAAAATAAAGAAACCTCATCTTCGTAGAGTTTTACGCGGTCTACATAATTTGGCATCACATGATTCATAAATTGTGTGGCTTGATCATAGATCTCTTGCGTATCGATAAGAATTTCACCTATCTCAGGATGGAAATAGTCTCTGATGGCGCGAATCACAAGATTGCCTTCTTGATAGATCAGGAATGCGCCTGATTGACCTTGAGATGCTTCAGCAATTGCTGTCCACAATTGCTTTAAATAATTTAAATCCCATTGCAGTTCTTCAAGAGACGAACCTACGCCTGCTGTTCGACCAATGACACTCATGCCTTCTGGAATATCTAAGTTTGAAATATGATCGCGGAATTCATTACGTTCTTCGCCTTCAACACGTCTTGAAACGCCTCCGCCATCAGGATTGTTTGGCATTAATACAATGTATCGTCCTGCAAGAGAAAGGTAGCTTGAAAGTGCAGCCCCTTTATTGCCTCGTTCTTCTTTTGTGACCTGAACGATAATTTCTTGACCTTCTTCAATAACGTCTTGAATGCGAGGGCGATTTTGAGTTGCATCTTTAAAATATTGCGGAGAAATTTCTTTGAAGGGAAGAAAGCCATGACGCTCTGTACCATAGTTTACAAAAGCAGCTTCAAGTGAAGGTTCTACACGAGTCACAATGCCTTTATAGATGTTACTTTTCTTTAAAGCGCGACTTCCACGTTCAATATCAAGATCGATTAATTTTTGACCATCTACAATGGCAACACGCAATTCTTCTGATTGGGTTGCATTAAAAAGCATACGTTTCATTATCTAAAACTCCTACAAGTAGGTTTTAAGATAAAGAATGTATTTCAGCTATTCAGGTGCACATCTAACCTTAAGGAAGGTTAGTATTTCTTAAATTAAAACTTTTTCTATTCAAAAAGTTTTTTAAATTATTTACTTAGTCACAGATCTTATTCGTAAGATTGTTGAGCAAAATATTTATGAATCTTTGTTATGTACATGTGCAATAAAACTAAAATATTCTTTAAATTTTTAAACCTTGTTTCAAGGCCGCTACTTAAAATAAGGCGAGCGGAAAAAGCCTTAGTAATTTGTTGTCACGGTATAATTCAGCTTAAATCATCTCTTCAATTCAATTGATTAAGAGAGACTGAACACATCTAGTATAGGGTATAAACCCAATTAAACAAAATATGACGCAAAACACAAACACTAAAAATATTTTTTCTCATGAAAAAGCCACATTTGTTATTGTGGACGAAGCAAGTGAAACACAAAAAATCGATAACTTTCTCTTAAAAATTTTAAAAAATGTGCCTAAAAGCCATATTTATAAAATCCTTAGAAGCGGCGAGGTGAGAGTGAATAAAAAGCGAGTCGATACCACTTATCGTCTTCAGATAGATGATGAAGTAAGAATTCCTCCTATCGCTGTTGAAGGAGAAAGAGCGCCACACGTTATTGAGCCCAAACAACAACAAACGGCTTGGTTAGACACAAATGTTATTTTCGAAGATGACGCGTTATTGGCAATTAATAAGCCAAGTGGCTATGCTGTCCACGGTGGCAGCGGCCTCAACTTTGGTGTTATAGAACTGATTCGTCATGCAAGACCTAAGGCTAAGTTTTTAGAGCTCGTTCATCGTATTGATCGAGAAACTTCCGGCATTTTATTGATTGCTAAAAAGCGGTCGGCGCTCGTGAATATGCACGACATGATGCGACATAATCGCATTGAAAAAAAATATACCATGATGGTTGAGGGAGAGTGGACTGACCCCAAAAAAACAGTCGAACTTCTGCTCAAAAAAACATTCACCCAAGGGGGCGAGAGGCGTGTCAATGTGACTGAGGATGAAGATGATAGCCAAAATCAAATGAGCAAAACCATTTTCTATTTAAAAAAATCTTTAGGGCCTTACACCCTCCTTGAAGCTAAGCTTATCACTGGCAGAACCCATCAGCTAAGGGTTCAACTTGCGCATCTAGGCTTTCCTATTTTAGGAGATGATAAATATGGAGATTTTTCCTTAAACAAGGTGCTCCAAAAAAAGGGCTTAAAACGGATGTTTCTTCATGCATTCTCTATGAAAATGAAACACCCCTTAACTGAGGAGCCTTTGGAGTTAAAAGCCCCTTTGCCACGGGAACTTGATGCATTTTTAAGTCAACAAGCTATATGAAATCACCACGTTTTGATTTAGTAATTCTAGACTGGGATGGCACAGTAGCAGATTCGACAGGCATCATTGTGGATGCCGTTATTTCAGCAGCCGAAGGCGCTGGCGTTATAGCACCCCCCAGAGCTTTAATTTTAAAAACTTTGGGTCTAGGTTTAAACCAATTATTACTTAAATTGTTTCCTCATTTATCCTCTGAATTATTAGAGAAAGTGGCTGAAGGTTACCGCTCGCATTATCATGCAAATGAAGGCAATTCATATCTTTTCGATGGGGTAAAAGAAGGTATTGAGCGACTTTATCAGCATAAATGTAAGCTCGCTGTTGCTACAGGTAAAAGCAGAAAAGGGTTGAAGTTTGCGTTGCAAGATACTGAATTAAATAGATATTTTTTATCAACTAAAACTGTCGATGAGTGCTTTTCTAAACCCCATCCTCATATGGTAGAAGCTATTTTAGAAGAAACTCAGATTCCAGCTAACCGCGCAGTGATTGTAGGTGATACTCACTACGATCTTGAAATGGGAAAGAATGCACATATTCAAACTATAGCAGTGACTTACGGAGCTCAGCCTAAAGACGTGTTGTTGAGTTATGAGCCTTTGGCTTGTTTTGACTCTTTTAATGAAGTTGTAGATTTCTTGTTGTCATGAGTGCAAACGTAAAAATTGAAATAGATAAAAAAGATTTTCAGGGTGAAGGCTCAACCGTTAAATTTGAATATCAAATAGCCTCTGCAACGCAATCAGGTTTTGTAGTTCTTTTTGAAGGCAAGTACCATGCCTATCTTAATCAATGCCGGCATATGCCAATTGAGCTTGATTACAAGCCCAATGAGTTTATGGATGACCAAAAAGAATGGATTGTATGTTCTACGCATGGCGCCATATACCATCCTGCTTCTGGAGAATGTATTTCAGGTCCTTGTCGCGGTGAAGCTTTACAAAAATTAAATGTAACAGAATCAAACAATGTATTATGTGTTGAAATTATTTAAAGCATTTATGGAGCATAGCAAATGGCAGTGAGAAAAAAAACGACAAGCAAAACAAATACGCATTGGGAAAGAGAGGCTTTAGAAAAAATTGCGCTTTCAGCTTTAGGTGAGCAAAAAATTGCAAGGCGCTGGGGTATTTTTTTCAAATCCATTACATTTTTATATCTTTTTGTGCTTTTGTTTTTTGCATTTGGCGCTACGCATACCAAAGGCGGCTCTAGCAACCACGCTGCATTGATTGAAATAAATGGCGTGATAGGTGAAAAGGATGAGGTTAATGCAAAAGACTTTTTCGAGAGCATACAAAGGGCTTATGACAGTCGCGGCACAAAAGGCATTATTTTAAAAATTAATAGCCCAGGCGGAAGTCCTGTGCAAGCAGGAATGATTAATGATGAAATTAAACGACAAAAAAAATTACATCCCCATATTCCTGTTTATGCTGTAGTAGAAGATATCTGTGCTTCAGGTGGTTATTATATTGCTGTGGCTGCCGACGAAATTTTTGTGGATAAAGCGAGTATCGTAGGTTCTATTGGTGTCCTTATGGATGGCTTTGGTTTTACAGATACCATGAAGAAAGTAGGGGTTGAACGACGACTTATGACAGCAGGCTCAAACAAAGCCATGCTTGACCCTTTCTCTCCAGTTAATTCAAAGCAACAAGCTTTTGTTCAAGAAATGCTAAATCAGGTTCACCAACAATTTATCCAAGTGGTAAAAGATGGCCGTGGTAATAGACTCAAAGACTCCCCAGACACATTTAGTGGTCTTTTTTGGAATGGTGAGGCTGCAATTAAATTAGGGTTAGTTGATAGTTTTGGTAATTACGATTATGTTGCGCGTGAAATTATTAAAGTTGAAGAGGTAGTTGATTTCACGACTTACGAAGGTTTTGCTGATCGTTTTGCACGTAAATTTGGTGCAAGCTTAGGCTCTTCTATGAATGAATCTTTACGAACAGCTATATTAAATCAAAAATTAATTATTAAATAATATCAACAGGTTATAGATATTTTTTAATGTAATTAATTAATCCATTTGTAGAGCTGTCAAAGTCATGTGTAGGTGTTTTTTCAGACAGTTTAGGTAAAACTTGTTTTGCAATTTGCTTGCCATATTCCACACCCCATTGATCAAATGAATTGATATTCCATATGATGCCCTGGGTGAAGATCTTGTGTTCATACATCGCAATAAGTTGACCCAAAGTCTTTGGGGTTAGTTTTTGAAAAAGTATGGATGAAGTGGGCCGATTACCTTCAAATGTTTTTTGGGGGATAAAGCTTTCAATATCCTCCCCTTCGAAGCCTTGTTTTTCAATCTCAGTTCGCGCTTCATCATATGTTTTCCCTAGCATGAGGGATTGTGTTTGCGCAATAAAGTTTGAAAGCAAGATTTTGTGATGCTCATCACCGTCTTTACCTATCTTATAATGGGATTCTATAGGCATGATGAAATCAGCAGGAGCGATTTCAGTACCTTGATGCAGGAGTTGATAGAAAGCATGCTGGCCATTGGTGCCGACCTCACCCCAGAGCACAGGGCCTGTATGAAAGTCGATGTGCTCGCCATCGCGATTGATAAATTTACCATTACTTTCCATATCTGCTTGTTGAAGATAAGGTGCGAGTTTTGACAATCCTTGATCGTAAGCTAAGATTGCATGGGTTGAAAAGTTGAAGAAATTAATATTCCAAATACCTAGCAATCCCATCATCATTGGAATGTTCTGTTGTATGGGCGCTGTTTTAAAATGCTCGTCCATTTCAAATCCACCCTTAAGTAACTCTTCAAAGCTATCCATACCAATATATAGCGCGATAGAAAGCCCGATCGCAGACCAAAGAGAGTAACGACCGCCTACCCAATCCCAAAACTCAAACATATTTTCTGTGTCGATACCGAATTGCGATACAACATGTTGATTTGTAGATAATGCAACAAAGTGCTTTTTAATATGTTGGTTATCTTTTGCAGCCTTGAGAAGCCAATCCCTTGCTGAATATGCATTGGTCATTGTTTCTTGCGTTGTAAATGTTTTAGAGGCAATAATAAAAAGTGTTGTTTCTGGATCACATTTTTCTAATGCCTGGGAAAGGTCAGCACCATCTACGTTAGAAACGAAATAGGGTGTAATAGTTTTTGAGCCGTAAGGTTTCAAGGCTTGGCATACCATAGCAGGACCTAAATCAGAACCGCCTATGCCGATATTAATAACACTCGTAATTGCTTTACCAGTGAAGCCTTTCCATTGACCTGATCTTACATCTTCGCTAAAACGTCTCATTTTTTTGAGTACATTTTTAACTTTAGGCATGACGTCTTCGCCATCGGACATAATAGGTGTTTCATTTTGATTACGAAGTGCTGTATGAAGCACTGCACGATGTTCAGTGGAGTTTATTTTTTCGCCTTTAAACATACGATCTCGCCAACCTTCTATATCAGCTTCTTTTGCAAGCTTAACTAAGAGGTTGATCGTCTCTTTTGAAATCAGATGTTTTGAATAATCTAGAAGTAAATCATTAAACTGAATATGAAATTGATCAAACCGAGTAGCGTCTGATTTGAACATCTCGCGGAGTGAAATGGGTTCGATATCTTTTTTATGTTGATTTAGCGCTTGCCAGATAGGCGACTGATTAATTTGCGACATGTATAACGTTCAACTCAAGGATTTAATGATGAAAATTTCAATATAGCCGCTCATTATAGCAAAGACATACTTAATTCATATGAAAATTATGTTGCGCAAGTGCCCAGGATATATGTTCTTTCACAAGCGGAGAGGCTTCATTTAACCTTCCTTTAAGAGCATTCACGATAGTTTCAGATGTTTTAGCGTTGCCAAGTCCTATCGCAATATTTCTTAACCACTGGTCATAACCAATACGAAGGATTGCGCTACCTTCCATGTATTTGATGAACTCTGCTTCAGTCCATAAGAAGCATTCCACAAGCTCAATATCATCTAAACCGTGCCTTACTTTAAAATCTTCCTCTTTAGTTATTTGGCCAAATTTATTCCAAGGACAAAACAATTGGCAATCATCACAACCATAAACACGATTGCCAATTTGTTTTCTAAATTCCAAAGGTATAGAGGATTTATGTTCAATAGTGAGGTATGAAATGCACTTTCTTGCGTCAAGCATATAGGGCCCTACGATAGCTTTGGTGGGACATACATCGATACAACTTGTGCATGTGCCACAATGATTTTCTACTTTTTTATCAACGGGCAGGGGTAAATTGATATAAATCTCACCTAGGAAAAACCAGGAGCCATGCTCTTTATTGATGAGTAAGGTATGTTTTCCTCTCCAACCAAGTCCAGATTTCTCAGCAAGCTCAACCTCCATGACAGGAGCGCTATCTGTAAACAATCTAAATTCAAATGATCGATCTAATGTTTTATGTGCTTCTTTTTGAATTTTTTCTGAAAGTTTTTTTAATTTAGTACGCATCACTTTATGGTAATCACGGCCTAAAGCATATCGAGAAATGAAAGCTTTTTGACCATCCTCTAAAATAGCTTCTGAATTGTGAGAGTGGGGGAGATAATTGAGTCTGGCCGTAATAATTCGGATGGTATTTGGCACCAACTCATCTGGCTGATATCGCCGAGAACCATGTTTTACCATATAATGCATCTCACCATGGAACCCTTGTTTAATCCATTCTAGATAATGATCTTTTGTATGATTGAGGTCTATATCAGCAATGCCAATTTGATTAAAACCAATTTCTCGGCCCCAGTCTTTAATTTGCAATGCTAATTGATCCCAAATGTCTGCCATGTTTTAATTATTTTTTATATAAGTAGTGTCTATGATGTTTGATTCTAATTATGACTTAAAAGATGAAAGTGAAACACTTCGTTTCGCAGAAAGCATGGCGAACCATTTACATCCCGGTATGAATTTATATTTAAAAGGCGAATTAGGTGTAGGAAAAACGACATTTGTGAGAGGTCTCCTTCGCGGGCTTGGTTATCAGGATAAAGTGAAAAGCCCAACCTATACATTAGTCGAGCCTTATCACTTTGAAAAATTTATGATTTATCACTTTGATCTTTATCGCTTCAAAGGCGAGCATGAGTGGGATGATTCTGGATTTAGAGAATACTTTAATGAAAAGTCTATTTGTTTAATCGAGTGGCCAGAAAAAGCGGGGCATTTTCTTCCGGAGCCTGATATTTCGATTGAGCTAAGTCATGAATCATTTGGCCGTCATCTTCATCTGATTGGCTGCACCGCTATAGGAAGTGAATGCTTAAAAACTATTATCTAAAAATTATTTTTATACTCACGTTGGGGATACTTCCCAATTACATTTGGGCAAAAAATTCGATTGAATCGGCACGTGTATGGCCCGCAAGAGAGTATACCCGTGTAACTCTTGAGTCCATCAAAGCTATTAGCAATGATCAAATGATCTTAAAAAATCCAGATCGTCTGGTCATTGATCTTCATGATATTGACCTTAATGACGATTTAAAAAATTTAAGCACTAAAATATTATCAAGCGATCCTAATATTAAACAAATTCGTGTTGCGAAGTTTAATAATCAGGTATCTCGAGTCGTGATTGAATTAAGAACAGAGTCTAAAATTAATATTTTTTCTCTAAAGCCTGCAGGTGGATACAAACATCGTTTGGTCATAGATGTGTATCCAAGAGTTGATGAATTAATGGCGTTCGTTCAAGATAAAGAAAAAAAAGATCTCACGCCTTCAAAAAAAGAGATTGTTTTAACAGCTCCAGAAATTAAAAAAGAAAAAACATCTCAAGAGGCCCTGTTACCACCTCAAGTAAATAAAAATTTAAACAAAAAAATCGTGATTGCCTTGGATGCTGGACATGGTGGTGAAGATTCTGGAGCTAGAGGGGCAGCCGGCAGCTTAGAAAAAAATATTACCTTATCTATTGCAAGGAAACTTAAAAAAATTATTGATGATGATGAGCAATTAAGAGCTGTGCTTACAAGGGATGATGATTATTTTGTACCTCTTCATGGACGTGTTGTTAAGGCAAGAAAATTAAAAGCAGACCTCTTTGTTTCTATTCATGCAGATGCTTTTACAAATCCAGAGGCTAAAGGTTCTTCTGTATTTGCATTGTCAGAAAGAGGAGCTACATCAGCTTCCGCTAAATATTTAGCGAATAAAGAAAATGAGTCTGATTTAATTGGTGGCGTAAGTTTGGATGATAAAGATCCGATGCTTGCTAAGACATTGCTCGATTTATCTCAGTCAGCAACGATCAACGACAGTGTAAAACTTGGAAATTTTGTGCTGGAGCAATTGGGCGACATTAATGATCTACATAAGTCAAATGTAGAACAGGCCGGATTTGCAGTTCTTAAATCGCCTGATATTCCATCTATCCTTGTGGAAACAGCTTTTATAAGCAACCCAAAGGAAGAGCAGATTTTAAATAATGAAGAGCATCAAGAACTTCTAGCTAAAAATATTTTAATTGGGATAAAAAAATATTTGGCTTCCAATCCTAATATCGCTAAGAATTTTTAAACTATGGCTATAGACAAGCCAGCTATATTTTTTTTGATGGGTCCTACAGCTTCAGGCAAAACAAGTCTTGCTGTTGAGCTTGTTAAAACCTTTCCTTTCGAAATTATTAGCGTTGATTCAGCCCAAATATATCAAGACATGGATATTGGTGTAGCTAAACCAAATCAAGACATTCTAGAAAAGGCACCTCATCACCTTATTAATATCATGAAGCCAAATGAATCGTATTCCGTAGCGCAATTTACACAAGATGCTCTACAGCGTATTGATGAAATTTTATTGCGAAAGCGTATTCCGCTCCTTGTTGGAGGCACTATGATGTATTTTAATGCCCTTGAAAAAGGAATTAATCAAATGCCAGCGACTGATGATCAGTTTAGAAAAGTTATAGAAGAAGAAGCGCGCCAAGTCGGCTGGCCTAAGCTTTATGAAAAGCTTAAATCCGTTGATAAAGAAACGGCAGCAAAGTTAAATCCTAATGATGCCCAGCGCATCAGTCGTGCTTTAGAAGTTTTTTACTCATCAGGAAAACCTCTATCTTCTTATCATCAATCAAAAAATAAAGATGTATTCCCGTTTTCAGTTTGTAAATTAGGACTCATGCCAAGCAATAGAAAAATTCTTCATCAGCGAATTGAGTTTAGAGTTCATGAAATGATAGAGGCCGGCTTATTTGAAGAGGTGAGATCTTTACTTCAAAAATATCCTACACTTCAGAGTCATATGCCATCCATGAGATCAGTGGGATATCGTCAAACTCTTGAGTACTTTAATGGGGGCATTGAGGAAAAAGAATGTATCGATAAGATTATCTTTGCAACTCGCCAGCTAGCCAAAAGACAAATGACTTGGATGAGGAGTATGGAAAATCTTAATTTATTTGATGCTTCCAATGACAACATATGTAATGAAGCGATAGCTTTCGTTAGGGCAAGACTCTCATGAACACAAAACTTTACCCTCCAATTTTTGCCCTACTTTTTGGTGCTCTTGTCTGGGGAATTATTTGGTATCCCTATCGCTTGATGGCAAAAGTAGGGGTTTCAGGTATTTATTCCAGTCTTTATGTTTTTACTTTGACACTTGCAATAGCGCTGCCTTATTTTTTTATTGCTAAGAAAAAGATTCCTATATGGTCAAGAGATTTTTGGCTTCTCTCTCTCGTCGCAGGTTATACAAATATTAGTTATGTGCTTGCTGTTATTGACGGAGAGGTAGTGCGTGTCATGCTTTTATTTTATCTATCTCCTGTTTGGACTATTTTTTTAGCGCATTTTATGTTGAATGAAGATACACAAAAACGGCACTACATTGCTATTTTTATCTCTCTTATTGGTGCTTTCATTATGCTTTGGGAGCCTGGCTATCTGATTCATTTAGATTCAAAAAGTGATTGGTTAGCTCTTAGCTCAGGTATAGGCTTTGCCATAACAAATGTTATGACACGGAAGCATGAACATATGACGATCGACCAAAAAGCACTCGCAATATGGCTTGGTGTAATCTTAGTAGCTACTATATGTATTATGTTTGATAGAAACACTATGCCAACATTGGATTTTTTTACACCGGTGGATGCCATGATTATGATGGTGATTGCATTAAGCCTTTTTTTTTCAACATTACTTGTACAATTTGGCGTTACACAAATTAAAGCAGTAGAGGCTTCTAGTTTTTTTCTATTTGAAATTGTGGTCGCTGCAATTTCATCTTATTTTCTTGTAGGAGAAATTATTGCGCTTCAAGAGTGGCTAGGTGGAATTTTAATTATCGCTGGTGTTATTCTTGCTTCGAAAAATTAAATGAGTTTTTGATAGATATTCTCCAAAGTTTTTACAAATAACTGCGGCTTGAAGTTCGGCGAAGTTGATTTGGCCTCTGTTAGTCTGCGAGTAATATCTTGTCTATATGTTGAATCTTCAGTCAGCTTAGAAGCGCATTTAATATAACTTTCAATGTCTTCCGTAATAAGGTCATCTAAATTTAAGCTATGAAGCAAACTTCCCGCCACTCTCGAAGGGAATGTTTTGCCCTTAAGTGTGACGATAGGTATATTCATAGCTAATGCATCACTTGCTGAGGTATGTGCGTTATAAGGTAAGGTATCTAAATAAATATCTGCCAAGGCGTGACGAGCAATATGCTCTTCATTGGGAACCCGTTTGGCAAAAATAATTCTCTCAGAGTTAATCCCGTGCCTCTCTGCGTAGTTTTTTAAATTATTTGTTGCCCAGCTATTAGATTCTGTCAGCCAAAGAATGCTTTTCGGATATTTTTCTAAAAGAGTAAGCCAGGCTTTGAATATGAATTCAGTAATTTTGAATGATTGATTAAATGCACAATATACGAATGCATCTGAGGGTATGCCGTAATCTTGGCGATTTTTATGATTCAATTGGTAACGATTTTCTATATTCGGCTGATAGGCAAAGGGTAGTCTTAAAATAGATTCTGCATAATATTTTTCATCATTTTCAGGAATAATGAAGTCATCAGCCAGGATAAAATCATAAAGTGGTTTTTCTTGGGTTAATCCCATCGAGCCTGGATAGCCTAGCCAATTTATAGTCGTTGTATTTTTAAGTTGCGGTGCAATAAATGCACGACTATTATTGGTATAGCCTGTTAAATCAATAAAAATATCAATTTCATCGTTATTAATAAGGCTTATAGCCTTTTCATCATTGAGGCTTGAGATATCCCTATAAAAATCAAATAAGCTAATAAGTGTATTTCGCTCATTGGTATTTTCATGTGGGCTTGCATCATATGCATAAATATCAAAAATATCCCGATTGTGATATCTGATAACATCGCGAATTAAAAAATATAGCGGGTGAAGTTTAAAGTCTGAAGATAAATATCCGATACGTACTTTATTTTTTTGTTTCCATTTTTCTTTTTTAAAAGGTCGGTCTTTAAAATGATTTTGTGTCCATTGGTTTGCACATATTAGCTGATCTTGAGAAGACGATAGGGGATTTGCAACGAAAGCAAAAGGTGAAATTAGTGCTTCTGCATTTGTGTTTACAACAGAACATATTTTTTGGAAATATTTGTCAATATCATGCCAGTTACACATATGTTGTTTTTGATGAGTAAGGTGGGCTAGTGCATGAAAAAGAGCAGGCCTGATCTTCAAGGCATTCTCGTAGGATATTAATGCTTTATCCAAATAGCCCAGTTTGCGTTCTGAATTGCCATTGTTATTCCAAAGATCAGCATCATTCGGATTTAGTTGGATAGCTTTTTGATAATTCTCATAAGCTTTAGAAATTTTATTAAGCTTATCTTGTGTATTTGCAAGATTGTAGTAGTAAACCCAATTATTTTTTTCGTATTCTAAAACTTCTTCAAAGCAAGCTTCTGATAATTGAAAATTTGATTCTAAATAATATTCGTTACCGAATGAAGTAAGAGAAAAACAAAGTGCATTTTTAATTTCTATATTATCTTTGAACTGATACAGACATCTTCTAAAATAGCCGGCAGCCTCTTCAAATTGTTTGTTAGAAGTACAAAGATTTCCTAATTCCAATTGAATGATGTAATTTTCAGGCTCTAATTGCAGGACTTTCTTAAATGAAATAATAGCTTGAGAAATATTTCCTTCGCTTTCGTATTTTTTTGCTTCTTGAATCAATATTTTCGACATGATATAAATTTATACCCTAAAAATTTGGCTCGCCACTTTTTTTAAACTCATTTTTTTAAGTCGATATCTTTCTGGATTTGTATAATTTAATGTTTTTTTATCTTCTAGTGATAAATTATCATTAATTAAATTTGCGAGCACAGAGCTGCAGTAGGGAGCAAATGTAAACCCTCTAGAACCAAATCCACTTGCAATATATAAATTTTCTAACCATGGAAGACGATCTGCTTGGGCTAGCTCTCTTATGCGCATTTTTTCAAATATTTGATTATTAAATATACGACCTACATACGGTTTTCTATCTTTTGTAGATGCTCGCCAAGCCACTCTACCAGCTATTATTTTTTGCGCTAGACAATGTTTATGAAACCCTTGATGTATTTCTTTAATAGACGCTATATTCTTTTTTGTATCGCTTATTCTTAGGTCTTTATTAAAGTCATTCATGGCGTAAGTTGCACCAAAAATATGCTTATCTCTAATGAGGGGAGATAAGTATCCCTCATCACAAATCACGACTGACGGCATTTGGAATGAAGTTGAATTTACCCAATTGATCTGTCCTCGGAATGCATCTGTATGGAGATGTTGTGTTAAATCGAATTGATGCAGATGTTCTGCATTGCAGATAGCAACATGATAAGCATTGAAATTCTTTTGGTGTTTAGTTTTAAGCGTCCATTGATCATTTAATTTTTCAATTGATACTATTTCCTGGTTTGCGATTACTTTAATATTCGAATGATTTGTTAAATGGCTACATAGAGCAATTGGATTTACCCAACCCCCTTGATGAAAGAAAAGACCACTCAAATCCTTCTTCATTAGATATTTTTTATGCATAGACTCATCTATTAAGCTTAAAAATTTTTCTTTTCCTGACATTTTCCCTAATAAGTTAATTTCTAATTTATGAGCATATGCGTCCTCTAAAATTTCAATCGCACCATTAAAACTATAATCATCTTTATTAAGACCTAATTGATTTATCCATTTTGTTGTAAAAATAAAACTCTTCATCATGAAATCATTGTATGTTTTATCGTTAAGCGTAAATTTAGGGTAAATTGCTGCAGCTGGATTTCCTGATCCTCCCTGAGCTATGTGTTCTTGACTCTCTAGCAATGTCACATCCCATCCAGTGTTAGCTAAAAAATAAGCCAATGAACAACCGGCAATGCCTGCTCCAATGATTAATATTTTTTTTTGCATATAAAGTTGTCAGTCTATATCTGGTATTAAAAAAAGATTGCTTGAGATAAGATATCAGTATTAGGCATTATCTATAAAATGCTTTCTTAATCTAGCATTTTCATACTATCGTTTTGAAAGGTATTAACTTGAAATTTATCCGAGCGGCATCATTAAGCTTCCTTTTTATCATCATAAGTAGCTGCGCATCTATGGATTCTATTTCCTTAGACTCCCTTTCTTTGGATAAGATTTCCCTACCCAAGCTCCCGTCATTTAAATTTGGCTCAGACGAACAATGGCCTTCATATGGCAAAAATCTTACCAACCAACGTTTTTCGACTTTAACTCAAATCAATCAAGACAACGTTAAAAATCTTGAACTAGCCTGGAAATTTAAATCGGGTGTTGCAGCAACATTTCAAGCATCCCCATTAGTTATTAATAATGTGATGTTTATAAGTCTTCCGCATAACCATGTAGTCGCGTTGGATGCTAAAACAGGCAAAGAATTATGGCGTTATAACCACAAAAAAAGAGATAGCTGGAGAATGTGTTGTGGCCCTGCGAACCGAGGGTTGGCATATTCAAGCAATAAAATTTTTATAGGTACCGTTGATGCAAGACTTGTTGCTTTAGACGCTAAAACAGGTAAAAAAGTCTGGGATATTGATGTTGCTGATAATGATAATAAATTTGAAAGCAGCAACTCGCTAAGTCAGTCCGATAGCAAAAGTCAAAAGGATATTTATGGGCAAACCGGCGTAGGTATAGCTATGGCTCCGGTGACTTATAAAGATTTAGTGATCGTGGGGATTACAGGCGTGGGATATGGATTGCATGTCGATACCCCAAGACCAGATGCACCAATGGGTGCCGTAATTGGGGTGGATGGCCGATTTGGGCGCCCAGGATTTTTGGCAGCATATAACATTCAAACAGGTAAACGTATTTGGCAGTTCGATACTATTCCATCAGAAGGATGGGAGGGGCAGTTTAGAGAAACAATTGAAGGGAACATTTCTCTAAACCGTAACATTCCTTATGAGAAAGAAAGCCTTAAAAATAATAAAGAAGCTTGGAAGTATGGAGGAGGTTCAGCGTGGAGCACCCCAGCTATTGACGCAGAGGCAAATACTTTATATTTTGGTACTGGTAATCCTTCACCGCAAATGAATGATATTTCAAGACCTGGGGACAATCTGTATACAGTTTCCCTTGTAGCGCTAGATGCAACCACAGGTAAGTTAAAATGGTTTTATCAGCAGGTTCCTCATGATGTATGGGGATATGATGTTGCAAGCCCTCCAGTATTATTTGAATATAAAAAAGATGGTAAAACGATTCCTGCGGTAGGTCAGGCTAGTAAAACTGGTTGGTACTATATACACAATCGTATCACGGGGGATCTCTTGGCAAAATCAGAACCCTTTGTACCGCAAAAAAATCTTTTTGCAAAAGCCACAACAGAAGGTACTGTTTTGTATCCCGGTATCTTAGGCGGTGCTAATTGGGGCCCAACTTCTTTAGATGAAAAAAATCAAATTGCATTTGTTTCAGCTATTCATGCTCCTATTAAATACACATTAGTTGATGAGCCTGCGCGTGATGATTTACCTGCTATTAGATATGCTTCTTCCGAACCTACACAAGATGAGAGATGGGGGCTACTTTCTGCTATTGATTTAAATACTAAGAAAATTAAATGGCAAGTTAAGACACCTCAACCTTTAACAGGGGGCTTATTAGCAACTGAAGGTAATCTTGTTTTCATGGGTGAGGGTAATGGGAATTTTAATGCTTACGATGCTAAAACTGGAAAGTTGCTTTGGACAAATAAAGTGGATGCGGGGGTTAATGCACCACCTATTAGTTATGAGATTGATGGAGCGCAATATGTTGCTGTTGCTGCAGGGGGAAATTCTATCTTTGGTTTTAAAGAGGGTGACAACATCCTGGTTTACAAACTTAAATAATCATAAAGCTTATATAAATGGAAGAAGCTGTTCGTATTTCAAAAATACTATCTGAGCTTGGCCTTTGTTCGAGAAGAGAAGCTGACACTTATATCGAACAAGGCCTTGTCATGCTTGATGGTAAGGTTGTCACTGAATTAGGTACACGCGCTTACCGATCACAAAAAGTTGAATTAAAAAAGCAAGCAGCTATTCAGCAGTCTTCCAAAGCTACCGTTATTTTAAATAAACCCGTGGGTTATATTTCACATCTTGATGACGATAAAGCTTTTACGCCTGCCGCCAGTCTAGTGACCCAAGATAATTTTCAAGTTTCTAAACAGAAATCGTCTCGAAATCCAAGATTTAATACTGATGGGTTAGCTCCAGCTGGAAGACTTGATATTGATTCTTCCGGATTATTGGTGCTTACACAGGATGGAAGAATTGCTAAAACAATTATTGGTGAGCAGAGCGCTATCGAAAAAGAATACTTAGTTCGAGTTGAAGGAAAATTAGTGAGTCAAGGTTTGGAGTTATTAAGATATGGACTTTCGCTCGATGGCTACAAGCTAAAACATGCTGAAGTTGAATGGCAAAATGACGATCAATTGCGCTTTGTTTTAACTGAGGGGCGAAATAGACAAATTAGAAGAATGTGCGAGCTTGTTGGGCTTCATGTGACTGGATTAAAAAGGGTGAGAATTGGAAATGTTTTACTTGGTGATCTGCCTACAGGCATGTGGCGTTTTTTAGAAGAGAAAGAAAATTTTTAAATGGCTATTGCATTAGAGCATTTTAATTTTATTGTTCGAAGATCAACCATAGAAGATAAATATCCTGGCGGATGGGATCAGTGCTTGATTGACCATGCTTCTTCGCTAGGCACTAGAGTTTGGTACGATGAATACCTCTTTCGTGATGGCGCTATGAATCCTATTGATATGGAAAATTTAGTGAATGCTTGGAGAGAAATTGGCTTTCAAGCTATTTTAATTAATGGCGAAAAAAAGTGGCTGGATTGCTGCGTCATTGATGAAAACTTCGAAACTTTGTCTTTGGTATGTGACTGGGTAGAAATTGATGTCACAGGCGAATACGTATTTCTTAAAGATGAAGACCCGTCTGAGATTGTGGGTCGCCATGGATTTTAATAACTAACTCTTTTTGTATCTTTCTATGCCTTCGAGAATTTCTTTGTGAGCATCCTGAGGACCTTTCCATCCCTTAACTTTAACCCATTTACCTTTTTCCAAATCCTTATAGTGCTCAAAAAAGTGTTGAATTTGATTGAGGCGCAGAGGATTCATGTCTTCAGGTTTTTGCCAGTGGGAATAGATTGAAAGAATTCTATCTTCAGGAACTGCTAAAATTTTTGCGTCCTGACCCTGCTCATCTTCCATATCTAATATGCCAACAGCGCGACAACTCACAACGATGCCTGGAATTAAAGGTAATGGTGTAACAACAAGCACATCCACAGGATCACCATCGCCTGCAATTGTTTTGGGAACGTAGCCATAGTTAGTAGGATAGTGCATTGCAGTACCCATAAATCGATCTACAAAGATCGCACCGGACTCTTTATCTACTTCATATTTGATTGGATCAGCATTCATGGGAATTTCAATAATGACGTTGAAATGTGTTGGAACATCTTTACCAGGAAGGACGTTATCTAAGCTCATAAGTTTTTATGGGAAAATTTAAAAAAAGTGATTCTAGCATGTTTGAAGCTATCTCTGAATTGATGAGCTAGCTTGGTAATTGGCGTCCCCAAGGGGAGTCGAACCCCTGTTCCCTCCGTGAAAGGGAGGTGTCCTAGGCCTCTAGACGATGGGGACCTAAGAAAAGAAGGTGCTATTCTACTATAGAACAGCGTTTGATATAAGGTATTTGGTGGAGATAAGCGGGATCGAACCGCTGACCTCTTGCATGCCATGCAAGCGCTCTCCCAGCTGAGCTATACCCCCAGGTAATTTATCAAAGACGCCATCTTAGGTTCTAGTGATAGGCGCGTCAATCCTTTTAGGATCGGGTGTTAGATTGTTTTGAAAATTGCGTTAAGTCAATTGTAGGCTCAGGCTTCCAACCTTTTTTCTTGTGTTCAGCTACAACGTTCGTAAAGACACCGCCACGTACAAAGAATTCAGCTCGAAGACGCATAAATCGAGGCTCTGTTGCCTTTACTAAATCATCTAAAATTCGATTAGTAACGGCCTCATGGAAGCAGCCTTCATCTCTAAAAGACCAGATATAAAGCTTAAGACTTTTTAACTCAACACATTTTTTATTGGGAATGTAATCAAGATATAAAGTCGCAAAGTCTGGCTGCCCCGTCTTAGGGCATAAACACGTAAATTCAGGGATTTGCATATGAATATGGAAGTCACGAGAAGGGCATGGATTAACGAAAGTTTCAAGCTTTTTAGTAGGTTTTGCGCTTGGTTTTTTTCCCAAAGAAAGTGCGTTCATAGATTAAAATAAGAAAGTAAAAAAAGTTATTATACTGTTAATAGATAACACCTACTTCACTTCAATAAAAGAATATTGTGCGACTTATACAACTTAAATTAGCCGGTTTTAAATCTTTCGTAGATCCCACCACTATTCAACTTCAAGGTCAAAGAGTCGGCATTGTAGGCCCTAACGGGTGTGGGAAATCCAACATCATGGAATCTGTCAAATGGGTTCTCGGTGAGTCTTCAGCTAAGGAGATGCGAAGTGAAAATATGGATTCCGTTATTTTTAATGGGTCAGAAAATCGTAAGCCGATTTCTCGTGCAAGCGTAGAGCTTATTTTTGATAACTCTTTGGGGAAAGCCCCTACAGAATGGGCACAGTATGCAGAAATATCTGTAAAGCGAGTTATCGAAAGAGAAAAGGGTTCGACCTATTACATCAATAATTTAGCTGTAAGACGTAAAGACATTGCTGATCTTTTTCTAGGAACAGGCTTAGGTGGAAGAGGGTACGCCATCATCGGCCAAAATACCATCTCACAAATTATTGAAGCCAAACCTGAGGAATTAAGAAATTATCTTGAGGAAGCTGCGGGCGTTAGTAAATACAAAGAGCGTCGTCGTGAAACAGAATTCAGACTCAGAGACACGCGAGAAAATTTAAGCCGCATTCAGGACGTTGTAAATGAAATTATTCAGCAGATTGCAAAGCTTGAATCTCAAGCAGTTATTGCAACAAAGTATAACGAATTAACCGAGAAAAATAAATTTCATCAAGCACAAGTTTGGGTTTTAAAAAAACGTGATGCTAGTATCGTTTGGAAAAAACATCAGTCTCAAGTTGAAAAGCTTGTAAATGAGTTAGAACAGCAAACCGCAGCTTTAAGAAAGATAGAAGCTGAGGTCGAAAATTTAAGACAAGCTCATATTAATGCTTCTGATGAAATCAATAAGAACCAAGCAAGCTTTTATGAAATCAATTCTGAAGTTTCTAATATTGAAAATAACATTAGAAATCAAAATGAGCTTTTAGAGCGAAGTAAAAAAGAGTTGGTTGAAATTGAAGCTAATCTTGCTAAGAATTCGGAAGACCAGCTTAAATTTACAAAAGAAATTGAAGAAGCAGTTATTGAGAAAGATGCATTAAGCGAACTCTTTAAGACGAAAGAAGAGAGCTTTAATACTCTTAAGTCATCTATTCAATCAGTAGAAGCACAATATCTTTCATCGTCAGAACAATTTAATCAAACTGTAAATCAATTCCAGTCAACGCAAGAAAAAATAAATCTTGAGAAGGCAACGATAGACTTTATTCATAAAACTGAAGAAGAAACAAATGCACGTATCTCATTTCTAAATAATGAGATTATCAATATTGATTTGTCTGGTAAATCTCAACTTGAAGATAAAGAAACTGATTTAAATGACAAGCGATCAGATGCAGAAAAAATTGAAGAAAAGATAAGTGAAAACAAATCACTCTCATCCGATCTTGAAGAAGAAATTGATACTTTAAGACAGCATCAAATTGAAATACAAAAGGAATTAAGTCAAATTGAGGGAGAGATCAAAACGCTTGCTCAAATTCAGGATGATACCCAAGGAAATGAAAGTCTTAAAAGTTGGACTTCTCAGCATAATATAAATACTTCAAATCGCTTGTGGGAAAAGCTCAAGATTAAAACAGACTGGGTAACAGCTATCGAATCTGCACTGGGCGGAAAATTAAATGCGATCTTAGCTCAATATGAATCAATAGCTCATAGACCACCTGCGTCTATGGTACTTGCTAATTTAAATGCTACTCATGCTTACAAGCCAAAAAATAATAAATTAAATTCCGCCCTAGATGCTATTGAAATTAGCGATCCACTTTTGATGAATCTTTTATCTGAATGGCTATCGGATTGTTATCTTATTCCAAAGGGAGAAAGTTATAAAAATTTCATTGGTAATTTAGAGCAGGGTGAGTTCTTAGTTAACCAACAAGGTGATATTTTTACTAAAAATAGCGTTTCTTTCTACGGCAAAGATGCATCCCTCAATGGGATTCTTATCCGCCAAGAGAGACTCAAAGCGCTTCAGGTTAAATTTCCGTCTATAGAAAATAATTATAAAGATGTATTAAATAAGCTCAATGAAGCCGAAATCCAATTAAGTGACTATGAAGAGCAGGCAGACTCGTACAGTGAAGAATTGAAAGATGCTTTAAATGAGCTTCATCAAAAAGAGATTGAAGTAGAAAAAATTCAACAAAGCATTGCTTATGCTAATGAAAAGCATAGCAATATTACGCGCGAGCAAAATGAACTGCAGGCGAAACTGACTCAAATTGAGATAGATAAGACATCTAAATCGAGCCTTATTCAAAATTTAGAAGGTGATTTACTTAGATTTTTGGAGAAAAGAACTGCTGCTGAAGAGATTAAAAAGAACCATGAATTTGAATACGAAAGCGCTAGAAAGCAAGTCAACGAAGCAGAAATTCAACTTCAAGAAAGCCATTTCAATTTAAAAATTATTGATAATAAAATTGGCGAATTAAATAATAGAGTAACCCTGTTATCTGAAGATAATAATTCCCTTAATAATAAAAAAAATCTTGCTAAAGCTTCAATCAACACTGAACAAATTGATACACTGCAAGCTAGTTTAGGAGAAAAACTTACGGTGAAAGATGGGCGTGAAAAAGTCCTTATTGCATCCCGCGATAATCTTGCTCAAAAAGAAACTGATCTACGTGAAAGTGAACAAAAGCGCTTACAAACTGAACAAGCAGTTCACCCAATTCGCGACAAACTCGAACAATCTCGCTTGAATGAGCAAGAATCAAAATTATTATTTGAACAATTTCAAAATGAGATCAATGAGTCGCAATTAGATGAGGTGATACTTTCGGAATCAATCACAGACAAAACAACCGTTAAAGAAGTGCAAGAGTTTTGTAACAAACTTCAAGAAGAAATTAATTTATTAGGTCCTGTCAATCTCGCTGCTATTCATGAACTTACCTCTGAAAAAGAAAGAAAAGGTTATCTTGATAGTCAAGTGGAGGATCTAACTTCAGCAAGCAACACCTTAGAAGACGCTATAAAACGTATTGATAAAGAAACGCGGGATAGATTAATCGCAACTTTTAATGAAGTAAATAAGAACTTTACAGAGTTTTTTAAAGTGCTCTTTAATGGAGGCCAAGCAAAACTTGAACTATTAGGCGAAGAGATTTTAGATACAGGTATTCAAGTTACAGCCCAGCCCCCAGGCAAGAAGAATACAACCATCAGTCAATTGTCCGGTGGAGAAAAAGCATTAACTGCTACAGCCCTTGTATTTGCCTTATTTAAACTAAACCCAGCACCATTCTGTCTTATGGATGAGGTTGATGCACCACTTGATGATAGTAATACACTTCGCTTTGCAAATATGGTTACAGAGATGTCTAAAAATACACAATTTCTTTACGTGTCACATAATAAAATAGCGATGGAAATGGCCCAGCAACTCATTGGTGTTACGATGCAAGAATCTGGTGTATCAAGAATTGTTGAGGTGTCATTGGAGGAAGTCGAGAAGATGGAGCTCGCAAATTAAGTTAACAGGACTTATTACAAGCATGTCTGACATTCAGTTTGCCCTGACGATTCTAGCTGTAATAATTATCCTTATTATGATCATTTTTAACTGGATTCGTCTTATCCAGTACCGTAAAAAAAACCATGCAGAAAATTCTTTTTTATATAGAGATGAAAATGGTTTAAGCCCAGAAGAAAAAAATCCTTACGTTCAAGATTTAAGCATCTCAGAAAAATATTTACTTTCAAATTTACCTCAAGATATCTATCGTGATATCGATGCTATTGCTTTTATAAAACTTAACAAACCAAGTCATGCTATTTCTAAATTAAGCCTAAGAGACTTTGTTGAGCTTCCAAATGCTCATAGTTTCATTCGTAGAAATGAAGATGTATGGCAGTCTACAGGTGACTTAAGTGGCTCAGCTTCATTCGACCAAATACTTCTAGCTATTCAGCTGGTTGATCGCCAAGGCCCAATTTCACAAGCACACACACAAACATTTAGAATGCTATCAGAGAAAACCAAGAATGATTTAGACGGTAGTCTGATTTGGCTTTCTCACGCAAATATTGAAGAAGATGCAAATGAGCTAAATCAATTTTGTGCTCTTGTTGATCATATGATGACCTTAACTCTCATCCCAAAAAATAATGGCATGTTCGATAACGAAAAACTTATTGAAACATTAAAAGTAGATGGTTTTAAAGTAGATGAAGATGGCTATCATGTTTTCAAGGGGCGCGATAAGCACCCTTTATTTCGAGTGACTTCTTTGAATCAACAGCCCTTAAGCTTTAATCTTGATCCATACATTCAAGGTATTCTTTTTCAAATGGATCTACCACTTACTTTAAGTTGTAAAGATTCGTTTGATGCAATGTTGGAATCTATTACTAATTTTCAAAAAGAACTTGAATGTATGCTAGTTGATTCCAACAAAAAAGAACTAAATATTAACCATATTGAACGCATTAGATATCAAGTTGAAAAAATTGAAAATCAAATGGTAGCTAAAAATATTCCCCCTGGAAGCTCATGCGCTCGAAGATTATTTTCTTAAATGAAAGCAAATAAAGAAAATATTAAGGATAAAATTCAAGAGCTAATCGGAAAGATAAGCGCATTCGATTATCAATATTACGTTTTAGATAACCCTTCTATCTCAGATTTTGAATACGATAAAATTTTTAGATCACTTGTTGATTTAGAGAATGAGAATCCAGAACTCATTCGGCCAGATTCTCCTACTCAAAGGGTAGGGGGTAAGGCAATAGATGCTTTTGAAAGCGTCATTCACCGTCAAGCAATGCTGTCTTTAAATAATGCTTTCGATGAGGATGAGCTTATAGCCTTTGATAAGCGCATAAAAGATGATATTGGCATCGACGAAGTTGAGTATGCGGTTGAACCAAAATTCGACGGACTTGCAATCACACTTACTTACGAGAATGGTATTTTTGTGCAAGGAGCAACCCGTGGTGATGGCTATACAGGGGAAAATGTCACACATAATTTAAAAACTATTCGCTCCATACCAACCAAACTAAATCACATTCATCCACCTAAGCTCCTAGAGGTAAGGGGTGAGGTCTTAATGCTTAAGAAAGATTTTGAATTGCTAAATCAAAAACAGGAGTCTTTGGGCGAAAAAAAATTTGCAAATCCGAGAAATGCTGCAGCAGGAAGTTTAAGGCAGCTTGACCCAAGGATAACTGCAACAAGACCACTTACATTTTTTTCTTATGGTCTCGGTGTATGCGAACCCAATTTAAATTTAAAAACTCATACACAAACAATTCAGCTTCTAAAGCAATTTAATTTGCCTACTTCTGATTTGTCTACAAGTGTTAAAGGTGTAAAAGGGTTGCAAAGTTTTTATGACAAAGTATCAAAGCTAAGGAACGCATTAGCCTATGATATTGATGGTGTTGTATACAAAGTTAATTCGTTTAACTATCAAAATGAGCTGGGTTTTGTATCTCGTGCTCCTCGATGGGCTATAGCACATAAATTTCCTGCAGAAGAAGCCTTAACTGAAATTTTAGACATCAATGTTCAAGTTGGTCGTACAGGTGCTATAACACCTGTAGCAAGGTTGAAACCAGTTTTTGTAGGTGGAGTGACTGTCACGAATGCAACCCTTCATAATGAAGATGAGATGACTCGCAAAGATGTTCATATTGGAGATATAGTAAGCGTTCGAAGAGCGGGGGATGTGATCCCTGAAATTGTAAGGGTGCTTATTAATAAAAGGCCCAAGACAATTAAGAAATTTAGAATGCCAACAGAATGTCCTGAATGTGGTTCGGCTCTTGTCAGAATTGATGATGAAGCCATCATTCGTTGCTCTGGAGGGCTAGTCTGTCCTGCACAACAAAAACAATCTATTATTCATTTTGCATCTCGAAAAGCTATGGATATAGAAGGGCTGGGAGATAAATCTGTTGAGCAATTAGTTACCGTAGGTTTGATTCATGAGTTACCTGATATTTTTAAGTTAAAACTTGAACAATTAATTAACCTTGATCGTATGGCAGAAAAGTCGAGCCGAAACTTATTAGACGCTATTGAAAAAAGCAAATCAACATCACTACCTCGATTTATCTATGCGCTTGGTATCCGTAATGTAGGCGAGTCTACAGCTAAAGATCTTGCTGGCTTTTATGGTGATCTGGATGAAATTATGAAACAAACGGAGGAAAGTTTACAGATTGTTCCAGATATTGGCCCTACAGTTGCAAAATCAATCAGTGATTTTTTTAGACAAACCAAGAGCAGGGAAGTTATTAATTCCTTGATAGGATTAGGCGTTCATTGGCCCAAGTACGATATTAAAAAATCTTCTTCAGGAATTTTTGCAACCAAAACTTTTGTACTAACTGGCACCTTGCCTTCCATGTCGCGTGAAGAAGCAAAATCTATCATTGAAATGAACGGTGGAAAGGTTGTAGGAAGCGTTTCTAAGAAGACTGATTATGTTGTTGCTGGATCAGATGCTGGTAGTAAATTAACCACAGCACAAGAGCTTGGTCTTAAAATTATTTCGCAACAAGAACTTTTAAAACTTATAATTTAAAAACTATGAAATTTACAACACAATTTTTATTGATGCTACTTAGTCTATTTATTTCAACAAATATTTATTCTAAAGAGGCGATCAAAACTTGCGATGAGTTATTAAGTGATAACCAATATGAAGAAGCTTTAAAAACAAAAAAAAGTGAATTTAAGTCGATCTTTTGTCACGGACAAGTTAATTTAAGGCTTAAAAATTTCGATGAAGCTATAAAAAACTTTAAGTTAGCGGGTAAGTTATCCAAAAGTGATACTGATCATTTTATGGCTGATTTACTTGTAGGCATGGCATTAAAAGAAGCTAGAAGATTAGATGATGCTCTTATACATCTTAATAATTCTTATTCATTCATTAAAGCTAATAAAACCTTTAAGCGCCTTTATTTAGTTGAAATTGCTGAGACTTTATTGCTCCTTAGTAAATATGATGAAGCAGTAAACACATTCCTTGAGGCTTACGCATTTGCTGCCAATGATGAAGAACGTGCCTCTAATTTAGATCGAACTGCCTTTTCATATGCGTTACTTAAAAATTACACAAAAGCTGTTGAGTACGAATTAAAGGCTAATATGGCTTTCGATCGTACGGGTTTGTTAGGAGAATATGTAGAGTCGGGTATCAATCTCGCTTTGTATTATTCAGAGGCTAATGATCAAGCCTCAGCTGAAAGAACACTTTTAAAATTTGAGAAGTTTTCTCGAGAGAACGGGGGAATGTATTATCTTGCTAAAGTATTGTTCACCCAAAGTAATTATTACAAAAAGAAATCAAATATGGATCTTAGTAAGTCTAAGTTAGATGAAGCAAATAAGATTGCTAACGATATTGGAGCAGAGGACTTAAAAACGTTTTTTAAGACGCTTTAAGTAAGACTGTATATTCTATTTTACATAATATACATTATACGAAGTAATGTAAGTTTAAATCTATCGATGAAAGTCTTTAAATTGCCTTGGTAAAGCCTCTTCTTGCACCACAAATTCCATTCCTGCCATAGAGCCTACAAAAATACCTGATTTATATTGCATTCGAATCTTAACTGTATTTAAGGAAATTTCTAATTGGTCTTTAGCTCTGTAATTTAAGATATATCCAGTGACCTTCTTCCCATTATCCGTGCAGGTAACGTCAACAGCATCTTGATTGTCCATAAAGCCTTCCTATAAGTTGTTTTGTATGAAGGTGAGTTCTTGCTTTGGGTCATTATAAGCATCGTAAGATTGTTGTGCCCTTTCATACCAATAACGACTATTGAATTCATCACCCTCAATCTTATGAAGCACTGCATGAATCCAGTAAGCTTTTGAGGAGTGAAGGTCCTGAACAATTTGGTGGGAGGCATCCCATGAATCGTTGATTGCGAAAACAATTGCTTGGTCAAGGATCTCTTTATCTTCGGAGCCACGCATGACTATTAACGAATATTAAAGAAGCCAATGTTATTTACTTTACCATCCATAATCGTAAGCTCGGTTTGTTTCCAGACATTTTTATCGTCAGATTTCACAAGATTGTTGTAATACCACATCTCAATATTGACACGTTTGCTAGAGCCCACTCGATTCTCTGTAGGTCTTCCAATAACAGAGCTCGCATTTGTAGGCTTAACAGACATTTCTTTTCTGGCTGGCTCACCTAGAATTTGCAACACTTTTTCTTTAGATTTAGCTCCAAATGCATCGAGAAATTCATTTTCAGTATAGAGTTTCTTTCCTTCAGCTAATACTTGAAAAGATAATCCTAAAGCTATGAATATAAATAATAATTTTTTAAATAATTTTGACATATTGACCTTTAATTAATGGTAATTTTAAGCCCGTCGTACCCCACATCGATATGATCAGGTAATTCTTTTTTTAGTGACTCATATTCTAAATCATGTGTCATATGAATCAAGTATGTTTTCTTTGCTTTTATTTGATTTGCAAACATCAAGCTTTGTTCAAGATTGATGTGTGTGTGATGTTCCTTTATGCGCAAACAGTCTAATAATAGGATATCTAGCCCCTCTAAAAGTTTCAATGAATCTTCAGGGATATGAGATACATCAGTCAAATAAGCAAAGTTTCCGATGCGATAACCATAAATTTCTGATTTTCCATGCATGACGGGTATGGGGGTAACAATCTCACTAAAGAGATGAAATGGCGATTGGATAGGCATAGCTTTTAAAACGGGCATTTCCCAAAAGCCCTTAGGCTCTCCCAAAGCATAGCCAAATTTTAAAGCAATATGATCAAGCGCATCTTTCTTTCCGTAAATAGGTATTTGCATTTTGTGTATTTGACAAAAAGCCCTTAAATCATCAATGCCATGAAGATGATCAGCATGGGTATGGGTATAAAGGACTGCGTCAACTTTAGGGATGGACTCACGTAAAGATTGAAAACGTAAGTCTGGGCTCGTATCAATAAGAATATGCTCCCCTGTTCCCAATTTAATAAGTGAAGAGCAGCGGGTACGTTTATTTTTGGGGTTAGTTGACATACAAGTATGACAATGACATCCGACTACCGGAGTGCCTGCACTTGAACCAGCGCCGAGTATTGTTAATTCGATTGGCTGCATTTCGAAAAAAGCTTAAAGAAATTATTGGTTGTAGCTTGACCCACTTCTTTCACTGAAATATTTTTTAATCTAGCTATTTCTTCTGCCACATGAATTACATTTGATGGATCATTTATTTTTCCTCGATAAGGCACGGGCGCTAAATAAGGTGAATCAGTTTCGATAAGGATGCGATCAAGAGGAATAGATTTTGCAACCTCCTTCAGTTCAGTGGCATTTTTAAAGGTCACAATGCCTGAAAATGAAATATAAAAATTAAGCTTAATAGCTTCTAAGGCTACATCAAGAGACTCTGTAAAACAGTGCATCACGCCACCTACTTTATCAGCGCCCTGTTCTCTCATAATTTTTAAAGTGTCTTCTGCAGCATTTCGTGTATGAATAATAAGGGGTAAATTTGATTGAATAGCAGCTTGAATGTGCGTTTTGAAACGATCTCTTTGCCATGTAAGATCACCCTGTACTCTGAAGTAATCAAGTCCAGTTTCGCCAATAGCTACCACCTTTTTCTCTTTAGCGTATCGGCATAACTCTTCAACGGTAGGCTCCACAATGTCCTCATAATCAGGATGGACACCTACGGAAGCAAAAATATGTGGGTAGGTATTCGCTATTTTAAAAATATCAGGAAACTTATCTAAGGTTACGCTCACACATAAGGCATGTGTGACTTTATTAGACACCATTTTAGAAAAAATAGTATCTATGTTTGCGTAAAGCTCTGGGAAATTAATATGGCAATGAGAATCAACAAAACTAGTCATGACGGCTCGAAAATCTGTTTATATTTAATAAAAATATTTTGCAATTGAAGTTCTTGATTAATGGGGTGAGATGCAATTTTTTTTAATTCATTCAATTCATTTGCAAATATAAGTAATGCACCTAAGTTAATCTGCTTAGCTTGTGAATGGATTCGTGCTTCTTCGCTTTTAAAATAATAACTTTGCTGTGTATGGAAATTAAGCAATAAATCAAAAGCCCATTTTTGAATCATATTTACTGTCCAATCTAATCCTTGAGTCAGAATCGTATAATTGATTTTAGTAATATCAATCTTATGTCCCTGAGATAATAGTTGTGTAATAACAGTTCTCTCGGATTGATTTTCTAACTCTTTAATAGCGTTGAATGGCGAGCCACCAGTAAATGAAAGCAAACTTTCCTCATGCGCTATTTTTTTTCCATCCAAAAATAGTCTCGCCTCATCTAATGATGGACCTCGAAGATCTAGCAATTGGCAGCGACTACGAATAGTAGCAATTAATTTTTGTGCTTGGCTGGTTATCAGAATAAATAGAGTATTTTCTGGTGGTTCTTCCAAAATTTTCAGGAGTGCATTCGACGCAGACTGGTTAAGTGAATCTGCTGGTTCAATTAAAATAATACGCCTACCTTTTTCTTGATGAGCTGAAAGTTCTAAATATTCTGAAAGCTCACGAATTTGATCAATAACAATACTCTTTTTACGAATAGTTTTTCTTTTTGAAGACGTATCATCGTCGCTTTCAATAGGTGCAATATGTTTAAAGTCTGGATGCGAATCTGGAAACCACTCACAACTTGAACATGTCTTACAAGGCAAATGATTAGAAAGAGGAGTTTGACATAAATAAGACTTTGCAAATGTGATTGCAAAATCGTATTTCCCAATTCCCTCTTTGCCTTTAAAAATTAATGCATGCGGTAATTTTTCATTTTTATAAATGGCAGTCCAAGTATCTTGAAACCAAGGGTAAATGGAATCGATCATAAGATAGTTTTAATAGCCTCAATAACATCCTGAGACACAGCTTCAATGGGTTGATTTGCATTAATGATTTTATAGCGAATAGGATTTTGCCTTGCAAGATCTAGGTAGACATTTCTCAACCGGTTAAAAAAAGCTTCACTTTCTTTTTCAAATTTATCAGGTGTTCTATTCCTCTTTAACCGATCAATACTTATCTCAACAGGTAAATCGAATAGCAATGTAAGGTCAGCCTTAAGGTCAGGGTGAACCCATGCTTCTAGTGTTTGTATTTTAGAGTAGGCCACTTGTTTACCACCATACTGATATGCATAAGTTGCATCAGTAAATCGATCAGACAGTACAAAAATTCCTGCATCTAGGGCTGGCTTAATTATTTCTGCTATGTGTTGCCTTCTAGCGGCAAACATAAGAAGCGTTTCTGTTTCTGGATCCATATCCTCATAAAGAAGCAATTCTCTTAATTTTTCTCCAAGTTTTGTTCCACCAGGCTCCCTTGTTCTTTTCACTGCAATTTTTTGTGACTCAAAGAATGAAATAACTTCATCTATATGTGTACTTTTCCCTGCGCCATCGACACCTTCAAACGTAATAAATTTACCTTTAATTGTCATTTGATCTGATACTTTCTAACAGCGCTATTATGTTCATTTAAACTTGCAGAGAAATAATGGGTTCCATCACCTTTTCCCACAAAATAAAGTGCATCAGTTTTTGTAGGGTGAAGTGCGGCCCGAATAGAAATTAAACCTGGCATAGTAATAGGAGCTGGAGGCAATCCTTCTCTTGTATAAGTATTATAAGGGGTGTCTGTAAGCAAGTCTTTTTTTGTAATATCACCCGTAAATTTTTTACCAAGCCCATAAATGACTGTAGGGTCGCTTTGAAGTTTCATCTTAATATTTAATCGATGTATAAATACGCCTGAAATAAGATTAGCCTCTATGGATTTTCCTGTTTCTTTTTCAATAATGGATGCCATCGTCAGCGCCTCATAACTATTCTTATAGGGGACCTCTTCTGCTCGGCGGGCCCACTCATAATTTAATTTTTTTTGCATGGCCTTATAAGCTCTTTTTAAAATTTCAATGTCTGAAGTATTTCTACTGAAATAATAAGTATCAGGGAAAAATTGTCCTTCAACTGATTCGTATGGAATACCGACTGCTGCTGCAATAGCTTTAGTATCATAAGGCTTCATTGTTTTTTTAATACTATCGTTAGCTTTTATTTTTTCCAACATTGATTGAAAGTCTTGTCCTTCTATAAAAGTTATTGATCCTTCGGTTGCCCTTCCCTCTGCGAATGATTTTAATAACTGATAAGGCGTAATATTTGGATTAAGGTTGTAATTGCCTGGTCTTAGCTTTTTAGATTGGTCTAACGCTTTAGCGAGGATAATAAATCGCCATGGTTCATTAAGTATTTTTTCATCAACAAGTTGAAAGGCTATCGCTTTAAGACTGCTGCCAGGTTCAATTTCAATAGCTAAATCTGCTTTATTGATATTAAGTGGTGTTACCAAGAAATGAATGATCCAAACCAATAAAGGTATGAAAATAATCATTAATCGAATTAACCATTTTTTCATGTATTTAAACTCTCGAGCGACTGGTTAAATAGTGACGCTGAATCTTGATGTTTCCAAGATATATTTTTAATTTTTTTAACCTGCAAGACACCAAATAAACTGTTTGTTATTAGGACCTCATCAGCCTCTAAAAGTTTATTTAAACTAAATATAGCTTCTTTCACTTTAAAGCCTAACTGACTTGATATTTTAATGATTAATTCTCTTGTGACTCCTTTAATGCCAATGTCGCTTATTTTTGGAGTGTAAATAACTTTACCGATGCGCATAAATATGTTGCTTGAAATACATTCGATGACATTACCATCACTATCAAGAAGAATACCATCGGCATACTGATCACTTTTCCACTCCTGTCTTGCCATAATATTCTCTAGTCTATTTAGATGTTTAACTCCTGAAAGAACAGTAGGATTAAGTTTGTGCTTGCATACATAAAGATTGACGCCTGACCTAAAGATCGCCTTTGGGTAGCTTGGCATTTTAGTTTTAATTAAAAAACGATTGTGAACGATGTCCTTATTGAATTTATAACCTCGCTCACTAAGGCCTCTCGAAATAATAAACTTTCCTACTGCTTTTTTATTACTTCTAAACAAAGAAGCAATATCAGAAAGCAATTCTTTTTCTTTGGGAGGCTTGATTTTAATCGCAAGACAATCTTGAGCTATTTTTTTATAGTGATATTTCCAATGGCGAGGCTTTTTATTTTCCACTACAAAAGTTCTAAAAATACCATCGCCATATTGGAATGCACGGTCAAATGGACTGATATGCTGAAATTTACCGTTAATGAGGAATTGTTTTGACAAGTTAAACGGCCAGTTGTGAATTAATCAATGAGTTCATTTTGGATTAAACCCATTTATAAAAATCTATAGCCTTTTAAATACAAGGCTTCCGTTAGTGCCACCAAAGCCAAAGTTATTTTTAAGTGCAACCTCAATTTTCATTGGCCTGGCTTCATTGGCACAATAATCAAGATCACATTCAGGATCTTGGTTGAAAATATTAATAGTGGGCGGAGAAATCTGGTTATGAATAGCTAGCACAGTGAATACGGACTCAATGCCGCCTGCCCCGCCTAATAAATGCCCTGTCATTGATTTTGTAGAATTTACAACAAGTTTTTTTGCGTAGTTTCCAAATGAGGCTTTAATCGCATTAGTTTCATTAAGGTCGCCAAGAGGTGTAGATGTTCCATGCGCATTAATATATTGCACATTATCTGTATTCACATGCGCATTTTTCAATGCATTGACAATTGAGCGTCTTGGACCGTCCATATTGGGCGCGGTAATATGATATGCATCAGCACTCATTCCGTAGCCTGATAGTTCTGCATAAATTTTAGCGCCTCTTTGTTTTGCATGCTCATACTCCTCAAGCACCATTACTCCAGCACCTTCGCCAATAACAAAACCGTCGCGGTCTCTGTCCCATGGGCGACTTGCTGTTTTTGGATCATCATTGCGTGATGAAAGTGCTTTGGCTGAAGAAAATCCAGCGACTGATAATTCAGTAATAGCAGCTTCCGAACCCCCAGCTAACATCACATCTGCATCGCCATATTCGATCATACGTGCCGCATCACCTATTGAATGAGTTCCTGTTGTACATGCAGTAACAATAGAAACATTAGGGCCTTTTAAATTAAGCATAATAGAAAGATTGCCGGAAATCATATTGATAATCGTGCCCGGAATAAAAAATGGCGATACCTTCCGAGCACCACCTTCATCAAATACTTCACCTGTAGATTCAATCAAATTAATGCCACCAATACCAGACCCAACCGATACGCCAATGCGCTCACTATTGCTGTCATTTACTTCAATACCGGAATCTTTAAATGCCTCTATGCCTGCTGCGATACCAAATTGAATAAAGGTATCCATGCGTCTTGCATCTTTGGGAGGAATGTACGCAAGCGGGTCGAAATTTTTGACCTCACCTGCAACTTGTGAAGGAAATGCTGAGCAGTCAAATTTGGTAATTTTACCTATACCTGATTGACCATTGATGATATTAGCCCATGATTCTGCTACCCCTATACCAACAGGAGTAATCAAACCTAAACCGGTGACTACAACTCTTCTCTTCGTCATGGAATAAACCCAACCCTTTCAATATTTAGAAAAGGTTAAATAACATATGAATTATTTTAGATTTTTGTTGATGTAATCAACAGCTTGCTGAACTGTGGTGATCTTTTCAGCTTCTTCGTCAGGAATTTCACAATCAAACTCTTCTTCTAAAGCCATTACGAGTTCAACTGTATCAAGTGAATCAGCACCTAAATCATCTACAAATGATGATGTATTTTTTACATCAGCTTCTTTAGTGCCAAGTTGTTCTGCAACAATTTTTTTTACACGTTGTTCGATGTCAGACATCTAAAATACCCCTTTATTTAAGAAATGACCCTCAGGCCATGCGTTATTTTAACAAATCTTGTTAAGAATTTTGTAATAAAGTTAAAAAAATAACTAAATCATTAGCATTCCGCCATTGACATGAAGTGTCTCACCTGTGATATAAGAAGCTTCTTTTGAAGCTAAAAAGCTTACTGCAGCACCAATATCCTCAGGACTTCCTAGTCGTCCTAATGGCACATGATCGAGAAGCTGCTTTTTATGTTCATCTGACAATCCCCTTGTCATATCCGTATCAATAAAACCAGGCGCAACACAATTGACAGTAATACCTCGACTACCAATTTCTTTAGCTAATGATTTTGTGAATCCAGTTACGCCAGCTTTTGCGGCAGCGTAATTTGTTTGACCTGCATTACCCATATGGCCAACTACAGAAGTGATATTAATAATTCTACCGTAGCGACTTTTCATCATGCTGCGAATGAGGGCCTGGCTCATGCGAAAAATAGATTTTAAATTGGTTGACATAACATCATCCCAATCTTCTTCTTTCATGCGCATGAGTAACATATCTTTAGTAATCCCGGCGTTATTTACAAGGATTGATATATCGCCATGCTCCTTAATAATGCCATCAACAGTTTTTAAGATAGCTTCATTATCATTCACATCTAATTTAATACCTTTACCTAAAACATTTTGCTCTTTGAGAAATAATGAAATTTTTTGAGCGCCATCTTCCGTTGTTGCGGTGCCAATGACAAAAGCATTTTGTTTTCCTAAACTTAAAGCAATTGATTGTCCAATACCTCGGCTAGCGCCAGTGACAAGTGCAACTTGATTTTCAAGATTAATAAACATAATTTTCCCTAGATAGTTTTATTCTATAAGTGCTTTAAATTCATCTATTGCACTTTCATTAACAAGAGCAACACCTTTTAATTCAGGAGAGATTCTCTTGGTTAGGCCTGTAAGAACTTTGCCTGGGCCGCATTCTGCAATATCACTAATTTTATTGAATGCTATCTTTTCAATGGTATCAACCCATCTTACTGGATGACAGAGTTGTTTTGAAAGTGCATCTTTAATTTCATTTGCATCATTATGTTCCAAAACATCCACATTATGGATAACAGGAATATTTGGTTTTTTAATTGTAATATTAGTTAAATATTCTTTTAATTCTTCAGATGCTTTTTGCATAAGAGAGCAGTGTGAGGGAACGCTAACGGGAAGTAGAATGGCTCGCTTAGCACCTTTTGATTTTGCTATTTCAATAGCCCGCTCTACTGCTAAAACATTTCCAGCAATCACAACCTGCCCTGGCGAGTTAAAGTTGACTGCTTCTACAACCTCATTTCCTTGAGCTTCTTTGCATGCATTCATGACATCTGAGTCAGACATACCAAGAATAGCAGCCATAGCACCTACACCTTCAGGAACAGCTTTTTGCATGACTTCAGCTCTATATTTAACAAGCTTTAACGCGTCTTTAAATTCCATCGCATTTGAAGCAACAAGAGCGGTATATTCACCCAGGCTATGGCCTGCAAGATAACTCGGGAGTAAATCTGTTTTAGATTTCCAGACTCGCCACGTCGCTATGCCGGCTGTAAGAAGTATAGGTTGCGTATGAACTGTTTGGTTTATGTCTTCATTAGGCTCAGTCGCCATTTTCCAAAAATCAATATTAAGAATTTGAGATGCTTCATTAAAGGTTGATTGAATTAATGGATGGCCATTAAAATCCGCCATCATGCCGACAGTTTGTGAGCCTTGACCAGGGAAAATAAAAGAAAACTTATTCATAATTTACTTGATATATTATTATTAACTATATGATTTTTAATACTTTATTAAAGCAGATCCCCAGGTAAATCCACCACCGAATGCTTCCATCAACAGCGTTTCCCCTCTTTTTATTTTACCCTCACGAATGGCCGTATCAAGGGCCAAAGGGATCGAAGCAGCTGAAGTATTACCATGTCTGTCTATAGTAACAATGACGCGATCCATGCTCATATTCAATTTTTTTGCAGTTGCTTCTAAAATTCTAATATTGGCTTGGTGGGGAACAAGCCAGTCAATGTCTGACTTATCTAATTGATTCATTTCAAGTGTTTCATCTACAATAGAGTCTAATGTATTCACGGCTATTTTGAAAACCTGGTTACCTTGCATTTCTATAGTAGATTTACCTTTTTGGTGAGATACACCGCTGGGGACATGGAGTAATTTCTCATAAGCGCCATCCGCATGAATATGTGTAGACAAGATACCCGGTTCATCTGATGCTTCAAGAATAACAGCACCCCCGCCATCACCCCAAAGAATAGCATTGCTTCGATCTGAATAATCTGTAATGCGAGACATAGTATCTGCGCCAATCACTAGCACACATTTTGCTGCACCTGTTTTAATGAAACTATCTGCAACAGATAGCGCATACACAAAACCACTGCATACCGCTTGAATATCAAATGCTGGACATAAAGATAAGCCAAGCTTTGTCTGAACAATACAAGCTGTACTTGGAAATACTTTATCTGGCGTAGTTGTTGCCACAATGATAAGATCAATTTTATTTGCATCAATACCAGAAGCTTTTATTGCTTGTTTAGACGCTTCTGTCGCTAAATCGCTTGTATATTGATGTGCTGAAACAATATGTCTTTCTTTAATACCTGTCCTTGTCGTAATCCATTCGTCCGTCGTCTCAAACATTTTTTCAAGATCAAGATTACTTAATATTTTTTCGGGAAGATAGCTTCCAGTCCCTGTAACTTTTGAATAAATCATAAATTTTCTGACGATGAAATATCTAGGGGCATTTCTAATTCAAGTTGTTTTTGTATGTTCTCTAAAACATTATTTTTGGATTCTTCAATGGCCGTCCGAATAGCATAGAAAAAAGAATAACTATCAGCCCCACCATGACTTTTAACTACAATACCTTTAAGACCTAAAAAGCTAGCGCCATTGTATCTTCTAGGATCAAGCCTTTTTTTGAATCGATTAAGTACAAGCAAAGAAACAAATGCCATAGATTTTGTAATCCAATTACGTTTGAATTCCTGTGTTAAAAATCGGCCCATAAGCTGCGCAATACCTTCAGCTGTTTTTAATGCAACATTCCCCACAAACCCATCACATACAACGACATCAGTTGTCCCTTTAAAGATGTCATTACCTTCAACGTTACCATAAAAGTTAAGGTGACTTCGACGAAGTAATTCTCCTGCTTGCCTTACAACTTCATTACCTTTCATATCTTCTGAGCCAATATTGAGAAGCCCTACGGAAGGCTTTGGATTGCCCGTCACAGAACTGACAAGCATGGCGCCCATGACTGCAAATTGCAATAAATTCTCGGCCGTGCAGTCTGTATTGGCGCCTAGGTCCAGCATGTAAGTTGTACCTTTTTGACTAGGCAAGCTCGATGCGATGGCAGGTCTATCAATCCCTGGCAACATTTTTAATACATAACGGGCGGTTGCCATAAGTGCACCGGTATTGCCAGCGCTTACGCAAGCCTGAGCCTTCTCTTCCTTAATTAAATTAATTGCAACACGCATGGAAGAATCTTTTTTATTTTTTAAAGCGCTTTGAGGAGATTCATCCATTTCAACCACTTCACTTGCATGCTGAATAGATAAACGGGTATTGGTATATTTATTTTTTTGGAGCTCTGTTTGAATAAGCTCTTGATCGCCAACTAAAATAATGTGAAGTTGGTCATATTTTGATAACGCATTTATGGAGGCTGGGATAGTGACTGAGGGACCATGATCCCCTCCCATTGCGTCAACTGCTAGGGTAATTGTCATTTGTTCTCTTAACGTTTAAGAGCAATGAAAGTAATAAATCAGAATAATTAAGAAGAATTATTCTGATTTATTCTGAATAACTTTTTTGCCTCTATAGTAGCCTGTTGGGCTAACGTGATGACGTAAATGAACTTCGCCAGTAGTTGGTTCTACAGCAAGTGGGGGATTTGATAAAAAATCGTGAGAACGATGCATTCCACGTTTTGAAGGTGATTTTTTATTCTGCTGAACAGCCATAGCAACTCCTAAATTTAATTTTTATATAATTTTTGTTTTAAATCAGCAAACGGATGAATGCGATCTAACACACCATCAGTTTTTTTGTAGTAGCACTTATCATTTTCATGTTTTGGTGCACCAGGCATAGAAAGTAAGATTTCGTCTTCAATAAGACTTAATACATCCATCTTTGCACTACCCTCAATTAAGTCGTAATCCGCATGATCGTCAACTTGAAAATCAGTTAACTGCGTCTCTTCTTTAATTAAAAATCCTGATTTTAAAAAAATCGTATGCTCTAATTTTTCCGAACATCTTTGGCAAATTAAATCTAATTTACCTTCGATGAATAGTTCCAAACAAGCTTCTCTATGTTTATTTTCGAAGCCTCTTAAAACAAAAGCAATTGAGTCTTCGAGATTTAAGCATAAATCTTGCAATCGCTCAAAATCAGAGAGGCGAATTATATCACGAATTTCTCTCGATTTTCTTGAAAAATCAATATTGTCTATATGCTGTTCCATCAATAGATTTCGGGGTAAAAGACATCATTATTATATAAGAAATGACATGTTATAATTTTCTTAAATTAACCCTAATTTAGTGATATTTCACTAAAAACTTAAGGCTTTTCATTGTTCAAAAAAATTCTCATAGCGAACCGTGGTGAAATAGCGGTTAGGCTGATTCGTGCCTGTTCTGAGCTCGATATCACTTCCGTAGCCATTTATTCAGATGCTGACCGCCATGCGCTTCACGTCAAAAAAGCCGATGAATCCTACAATGTAGGCGCAGACCCCCTTGCCGGCTATTTAAACGCACATAATATTGTGAATATCGCCGTTACTTCCGGATGTGATGCAATCCATCCAGGATATGGGTTTTTATCTGAAAACCCAGAATTAGCCGAAATATGTGCCAGACGAGATATCAAATTTATTGGCCCTAATGCCGATATTATTCGTCAAATGGGAGATAAGATTCAAGCAAGAACAGCAATGATTGCAGCCGCAATACCTGTTATTCCTGGAAGTGAAGGCAATATTGAGAGTCTTGATGAAGCTAAAAAACTTGCCTCTTCTATTGGTTACCCTATCATGCTTAAAGCGACTAACGGTGGTGGTGGACGAGGTATTAGACGTTGTAATAACGAAAAAGAGCTCATTGCTAATTATGATCGAGTGATTTCTGAAGCTACAAAAGCCTTTGGCAAACCCGAGGTTTTTATTGAGAAATGTATCGTATCGCCGAAGCATATCGAGGTTCAAATTCTGGCTGATAGCTCTGGCAATGTGGTTCATCTTTTTGAAAGGGATTGTTCTATTCAAAGGCGCAATCAAAAACTCATTGAGATCGCACCCTCCCCTCAGCTTACAAACGCTCAAAGAAATTATGTGGGTGAACTTGCAGTGAAAGCTGCCAAAGCTGTGAATTACGAGAATGCGGGTACCGTAGAATTCCTTTTGGATGCTGAAAATAATTTTTACTTTATGGAGATGAATACCCGTCTTCAAGTTGAACATACAATTACTGAATCAATTACCGGTATTGATATTGTTCAAGAGCAAATAAGAATTGCCTTTGGATTATCATTACAATACAAACAAGAAGAAATTCAGTTTCGAGGCTTTGCGATTGAATATCGAATTAATGCGGAAGATCCGAAGTATGACTTCATGCCATCCTTTGGAAAAATTACGCGTTATTATGCACCTGGCGGACCCGGCGTTAGAATTGATGCTTCAATATATACTGGCTATGTCATTCCCCCATATTATGACTCTATGTGCGCAAAGCTAACTGTATGGGCGTTAAACTGGGAAAGTGTGATGCAACGTGGCAAGAGAGCCCTCAATGATATTGTTGTATTTGGAGTTAAAACAACAATCCCTTATTATTTAGAAATTATGAATAATAAACAGTTTAAAGAAGCGAATTTCAATACAAGCTTTGTGGACGACCATCCGGAGCTTATAAATTATCAAAGTCAATTTCCACCTGAGTTAATGGCTGCAGCTATTTCAGCAGCGATTGCAGCACATGAAGGTATTTAAATAGCTATGAAAAAAATACATATTACAGAATTAGTTTTAAGAGATGGGCATCAATGTCAAATTGCAACTAGACTTCGCACTGAGGACATGCTTCCCATATGTCCGCAATTAGATTCACTTGGCTTTTGGTCAATTGAAGCATGGGGTGGAGCTACGTTTGATGCTTGTGTAAGATTTTTAAAAGAAGATCCATGGGAGCGTTTAAAGCTTTTAAGAAAAGCTCTCCCAAATTCTCGTATACAAATGTTACTTCGAGGTCAGAACTTATTAGGCTATCGTCATTATTCAGATGATGTTGTTGACGCATTCGTCAAACAATCAGCCAATAATGGTGTCGATGTTTTTAGAATTTTCGATGCCATGAATGATGTAAGAAATCTTACAACATCAATAAAAGCAGTCAAAAAATATAAAAAACACGCAGAAGGTACATTAAGCTATACCACAAGCCCTGTGCATAACATCCCTTATTTCGTTAATCTTGCAAAAGAAATGGAAAGTTACGGATGTGACACAATAGCCATTAAAGATATGGCGGGTCTTTTAACGCCGTCAGCCACTAAAGAGCTTGTAACGTCTTTAAAAAAATCTACCTCTTTACCAATTCACGTTCATTCACACGCAACTTCAGGATTAGCAAGTATTAATCTTTTAACTGCTGTACAAAATGGTGCGGACATTATTGATACATGTAATTCAAGCTTTGCAGAAGGCGCAAGTCATCCATCGACAGAATCTATAATTGCTGTCTTAGAGGATTTAGGCTACGAAACGGGTATTGATATTAAAAAAGTTGAAGAGATTAGCGAGCAATTAAAGGTTGTAAGAAAAAAATATTGGCAATTTGAATCTGATTACACTGGCGTAGATACAAGGGTGCTTAGTAATCAAGTCCCTGGCGGTATGATTTCCAATTTGTCTAATCAGCTTAAAGAGCAAGGTGCACTTGATCGTATGAACGAAGTGCTTCTTGAAATTCCTAGAGTACGTGAAGATTTAGGTTACCCACCACTTGTGACACCAACTTCCCAGATTGTAGGCACACAAGCAGTCTTAAATGTTTTAACAGGCGCTAGATATAAATCGATTACCAATGAGGTAAAAAGTTATTTCATGGGTGAATATGGAAAAGCACCCGGCAAAGTGAATCAAAAAATTCAAATGATGGCCATCGGTGAAAAAAAACCATTGACATCCAGACCTGCCGATCTTTTGGAGCCTGAACTTGTAAAACTTAAAATTGAAGCAGAGCAAATTACAAAATCTGATGAAGATATTTTAACGTATGCCATGTTTCCTGACGTTGCCAAGATATTCTTACAAGAAAGAAATGCAGGTAGCATTAAACCCGAACCACTTCTTCCAAAAGACAATGTATTTTCGTCTGCTGAAAAATTCGCACCTAGTGAATTTAATGTCACGCTTCATGGTGAAACATTCAATATCAAATTAACGGGATCAGGCTATACCGGTGAAGCAAGAAGGCCATTTTATGTATCCGTAGATGGCATTTCGGAAGAGGTGTTAGTCGAAACTTTGCATGAAGTTGAAGTGACGAATGGAAAAAAATCTTCAAAAAAACAGTCTCAAGAAACATCTAAATCAGCAAGACCTAGGCCCAATCACGAGGGCTGTATTACTACAGCTATGCCAGGAACAATTATTGACGTTAAAGTTAAAATTGGCGACAGAGTTGAGGCTGGAGGCAGTGTAATTGTGATTGAGGCCATGAAAATGGAGAATGAAATTCAATCCCCTACTTCGGGTATTGTAGTTGCGATTCATGTAGCAAAAGGTGAAGCGGTATCCCCAGATGAAACGCTACTTGAAATTCAACCTGAATCATAAAGAAACCAATGCATGTTAACGATTGTTTTGGCCTCATCATCGCCTTATAGAAGAGAATTACTATCACGATTTAAATTACCTTTTGATGTCTTTAGTCCCGATATTGATGAAACACCTCATAGGGGTGAAAAAGCAAAAGACATCTCCTTCAGACTTGCACGAGAAAAAGCATTTAAAGTAGCGCCGCACTATGCAAATTCATTGATCATCGGCTCCGACCAAACAGCAGAATGTCAAAATCAAATTATCGAAAAACCAAATACACATGAAAATGCTGTAAAACAACTCCAATTTTTAAGTGGGAAAATTGCAACTTTCTACACCTCACTTTGTTTGTTAAATACAAAAACAAAACAAGTACAAGAATGTGTCGTTGATTTTGAGGTGAAATATAAAAAATTAAATCAGAAAATAATTGAATCTTATTTGCTGAAAGAACAGCCATATAATTGCGTAGGAAGCGTCATGTCTGAAGGCCTGGGTATTACTCTTCTTGAATATATTAAAGGCGAAGATCCTACAGCATTGATAGGACTGCCACTCATTAAGCTATCGAACATGCTTGAAAATGAAGGTTTAGCATTGTAATGACAGATAAGACAAATGGGTGTTTGTACCTCATCCCTGTTCCGATTGATCAAAATGCTAAGGAATCTATTCTTTTAGAAAACCATCGAAAAATTGTCGAACGTCTGGATTATTTTGTAGTGGAAAATGAGAAAACAGCACGTTTTCATTTAAGCGCTCTTAATCTTCAAAAACCTATTAATCAATTACATTTTGAAGTATTAGATAAATCTACAATTGAAGCAGAAATTACAAATTATTTAAGGCCGCTTTTGGAAGGTTTTGATATTGGTTTAATTTCTGAATCAGGCTGCCCAGCAGTAGCTGACCCTGGATCAAAAATGGTTGCTTTGGCCCACCAAAAAAATATTAAGGTCATACCCATGATAGGCCCGTCGTCAATCATTTTAGCCCTTATGGCATCAGGCCTTAATGGGCAGCAATTTAAGTTTCATGGCTACCTTCCTTCAGAAAAAGAAGACAGAATAAAGAAAATTATTTCAATTGAAAATGATTCAAGCAAGAATCATGAGACTCAGATTTTTATTGAAACGCCCTACAGAAACCAGCATATTTTTAATGATTTGATAAGTAAACTTCAAGACAGAACAAAGCTTTGTGTTGCATTAGATATCTCATCAGAAAATGAATTTATTTTAACGAAAAATATAAAAGACTGGAAAAAAGAAATGACGCCAGATTTAAAAAATAAGCCCTGTGTATTTTTACTAGAATGCTAGCATTTCTTTTATAGGTGAGAAACTTCTTCGGTGATACTCACAAAGACCTTCGTATTTAATCATTTCTATATGTAATTTTGTTGGGTAACCCTTATGTTTTTTAAATTGATACTTAGGATAAATCTTATCAATCTCTATCATTTCAAGATCACGTTCTGTTTTTGCAATAATTGAAGCTGCTGAAATCTCGGCAACTTTATCGTCACCTTTGACAATCGCCTCACAAGGATGCTCTACTTGAGGACAAAATAATCCATCTACCACAATTTTGATTGAGACGTAGCCGTTTAAACCTTCAATTGCTCTTTTCATAGCTAATAATGTTGCCTGGTGGATATTAAGCTTATCAATTTCTGATGCGCTACATATACCTAAAGACCAAGCTAAAGCATTTTTCTTTATATGTGCTGCAAGAGTATATCTTTTAGATTCGGATATTTTTTTAGAGTCACGCAAACCTTCGGTGTCGAAATCAGGGCCCAAAATAACGGCAGCTGCATAAACTGGCCCTGCCAAAGGTCCTCTTCCCGCTTCATCAACACCACAAATTAAATTTGTATGCATTTTTATTTAATGAATTTTAAAATAATTTTATTTAAGCGCTCAGATGTATTTTGTTTTAGTTGATGATGTATTTTCGTAAATTGAATTAAAAGATTTTTTCTATAAGGCGCATCTTTTAAAATTTCGATAGCTTTTGAAGTGATATTTTCCGGTGTAGCTTCTTTTTGCAAAAGCTCCGGTACAAAAAATTTGTTTAGAAGTATGTTTGGAAGGCTTACATAAGGCAAATAACGCATGCGCTTAAGAATTTGCCAACTGATCGATGACATTTTATAGATAACTACCATAGGCTTTTTATAAAGAGCTGTTTCAAGCGTTGCAGTTCCTGATGCAACAATAACAAGGTCAGCAGCATTAATTGCATCTGATGCGTGGCCAATAAGAATCTGGATATCTAACTCTGCATGCGTATTCTTAAATAAAGCTCTCGAAAAAATATCATATGTCTCCCTGGTAGGCAGTGGTACCAAAAATTTCACATCTCGTATTTTTTTTGAAAGTTCAATCGCTGACTCAATAAGGAGTTGCGCATGCCATTTCACTTCCCCTTGCCTACTTCCAGGAAGAAGCGCTATAACTCTAGTAGCTTTAATAATTTTAAGTTTAGCTTGAGCTTTCTTTTTGTTTGGGTTGAGGGGAATCATCTCAGCAAGCGGGTGCCCTACAAAAGTTGCTTCGATATTAGCTTTTGAATAAATTTTTTTTTCAAAGGGAAATATAGTCAGCATATGATCTATCGATTTTTTAATCATTTTAAGTCTATCCTCTCTCCACGCCCATATAGATGGACTAACGTAGTGAATCACAGGAATACCTTTTTTCTTTAACTGTCTTTCAATCCAAAAATTAAAGTCAGGGGCATCAACGCCAATAAACAAATCAGGTTTTGCATTGAGAATTTGATTTAAAAGATTTTTTCTTAATTTTAAAAGGTGAAATAATTTTTTGATGGCTTCAAAATAACCCCTTACTGAAAGTTCTTCCATTGGGAAATATGATAAGGCACCCTCTTTAACCATTTTTGGTCCAGCGACACCTATAAACTTAAGGTCAGAACGGATTGATTTTAACGACTTAATTAAGTGACTTCCTAGCAAGTCTCCGGAAGATTCTCCGGCAACTATGGCAATCGTTTTCATAATTAACGAATAATACCGCGGGTAGATTTTGCAATAAAATCGATATAAAGATTCAGAGCGTCGGTATCTTTACTTAGCAATTTAATTTTTTCTTGAGACTCGTTTAGAGAGAGGCCTTGGCGATATAAAATCTTATAAGCTTCTTTAATTTTTGCAATAATCTTCGGATCGAAGCCTCTTCTTTTTAGCCCTTCTGCATTAATACCATTCGGCTTTGCATCATAACCAGCTGCTATAACATAAGGCGGGATGTCTTTAAAGACTACTGTATTGACTGCTGTAATGATATGGCTGCCAATCTTACAAAACTGATGAACAAGAGTGAATCCTCCAAGTATCGCGTAATCATCAATCGACACGTGGCCTGCAAGGGATGTGTTATTCGCAAGTATGATTTGATTTTTAATTTCACAGTCATGGGCTATGTGGACGTAGGCCATAATCCAATTATCATTACCTATTTTTGTTATTCCATGATCTTGCGCTGTGCCTCGATTAAAAGTGCAGAATTCTCTAATGGTATTATTGTCACCAATTTCTAGGAATGTTTTTTCTTGATTGTATTTTTTATCTTGAGGCGCTTCGCCGATTGAGCTGTAGTGGTAGATATGATTATTTTTTCCAATTGTAGTATTCCCAGTTATGGTTACATGGTTTCCAATAACTGAACCTGCTCCAATTTTAACTTCTGCATCAATAATAGAATAAGGCCCAACTTTAACGCTGGAATCTAAACTGGCTTTAGGGCTAACAATTGCGGTAGGATGAATCAAAATAATATTACAACTCTATAAATTTATTTTTTTTCGATAGGCTTTAAAATACACATCATGCTCGCTTCAGCCACGATTTCATCATTAACTTTGGCAACTGCAATATACTTCCATATACCTTTTAAAACGCGATCTATCTTTACATGGATAATAAGTTGATCACCAGGGGAAACTGGTTTTTTGAAACGTGCGCTATCTATTCCGGCAAAATAATAAACTGAATCATCTGATGGTTTTGTATCCATTGTTTTAAAAGATAAAATAGCTGCAGCTTGTGCCATTGCTTCTACAATTAAAACGCCTGGCATTACAGGATAGTAAGGAAAGTGACCTGGAAAAAAAGGTTCGTTAATTGAAACATTTTTTATGGCGAAAATTTCTTTCCCGAGCTCCATTGAAATTACTCTATCAATAAGCACAAAAGGATATCTGTGCGGTAAGTGATTTAAAATTTCATGTATGTCCATTGCAGTATTTTCAGCCATCTTTACTATTCCTATTATTTTAGTCTTTTAATTTTTGCTGCTGTTTTAAGCCATTTTTCATGATCTTGGAAAGGCATAAGCGCAGTGTAAGTTCCGGAAGTTTTGATTGATCTTGTAATCATTGAGCCAGGTGAGATAGTCACATTATCTGTAATTGATAAATGCCCTAAGATCATAGCAGCTCCTCCGATAGCACAATTTTTGCCGATTTTAGCACTGCCTGCAATACCAACACATCCTGCAATAATCGTATTTTCACCAACCAAACAGTTGTGACCAATTTGCACTAAATTATCAATTTTAACGCCGCTAGAGATAATAGTATCATCTAAAGCACCTCGATCTATGGTTGAATTTGAGCCAATATCAACGTTATCACCTAAAATCACTCTTCCTATTTGAGGAATAGCTAGCCACTTGCTATCATCTTTTGCATAACCAAAACCATCTGAGCCAATGATGCAGCCGGCATAAAGGATGCAGTTTTTACCGATGATTGTATTTGCCTTTATGACAACATGGGGGTGAATAACTGAAGCATTACCAATTGCACTATCAGCCTCAACTATTGAGCCTGCATGAATAACGACTTCATCACCAAGAGAAACATTTTCCTCAATAACAACATTGGGGCCAATGTATATATCCTGACCCAACTTGCAACTCGAATGAATAATTGCAGATTTATGAATTTCTTTTTTTAAAGTTTTGCTAGGATTTAGTAACTGAGATACCTTCGCAAAATACAAATATGGATTATCTATGACTATGGAGGTGCCTGAACGATCAGGGAGGTCAACTCTATTAATTATAACAACTGCTGCTTTTGTGCTTTTTAATAAATCTGAATATTTCGGATTATTAAAAAAAGAAATTGAATTTTGATGAGCTGACTCAAGTGAGCCTACAGAGTTAATAAGTAAGTTTGAATCGCCTATTAACTCGCCGCCTAATTTTTTTACTAGATCACCAGATGTGATTGTTTGGCCCATAAGAACAATTTAGGCCAGCTATTATTTTTTACCTAATGATTTTAAGATCTTATCTGTAATATCAATTTTTTCACTAGCATAAGCAACGCCATTATATAGAACAAGATCAAATCCCTCTGCTTTAGCAACAGATGTAACAGCTTTATTAATCTGCTCTTGAAGGCCGCCAAGCTCTTCATTTCGTCTAATATTAATATCTTCCCTTAATTCACGTTCTTTGCGCTGAACATCAACGCGGAGTTGAGACAGTGACTTTTCCTTGGTGTCACGTTCAGATTCTTTCATTGTTAAAGCATCTTTAGAAAAAGAAGATTCTCTTTCTTTTAAAGATTTAACGTCTGCTTTTAATTTATCTGTGCGCGAACTAAATTCTTTTTCAAGTTTTTTATTACTCTCAATGGTTTGTGGTGCTTCTTGTAAGATTTTATCTACTTGTACAAAACCTATTTTTAGTTCTGCGTGGGAAGTAATACTTGCAGTAAGTAAAACTGCTAAAATCAAAAAATTATATTTCACTTAAATTATCTCCTAATATATTTATAGATAAAAATTAAAATTGCTGGCCCATTTGAAATTGAATGTTTTCAGTGACATCAGTAGCTTGATTATTAAAAGGCTTAGCATAAACCAATTTTAGAGGTCCAAAGGGCGATACCCACATAACACCAACACCTGCAGAATACCTTAAAGAGGCTAAATCAACCCCTTCATTTTCAGTATAAACATTACCAGCATCAATGAAAGTACTCAAGCGAAATTGATCATTATTTTTTATAAACGGCATAGGCATAAACAATTCAGCATTGACAACAAGTTGCTTGTTACCACCCAAGAATAAATTTTGTCCATTAGCCGTATTCATTTGATATGGACCAATTGCAGACTGTCGATACCCCCTAACGCTATTAACACCTCCAACAAAAAGATTTTTAAAGAAGGGGAACGGTTTATCACCATAGCTATCAGTATAAGCAAATTGCCCATTTAAACCAAAGGTAATAGAATTATTTATTTTAGTGTACTCTGAGTTTTGTAGAAAAACTTTATAGGTTTGAATATCAAATCCGGGAACAGATAATTCTCCATTCACTCTTGTTAAACGACCTTCCTTAGGCATCATTAAGTTATCTCGGGTATCTAAAGACCAACCAAGTGAAGCACCCAGCTGAGTCATTGAGCAAGCTGATGAATTATTTGTACCGGTGAGACGATTACAAAAGTCAATGTATCTATCAGGAGAGACTCCAACTACAAGATTGCTGACTTCCGTATTATCTAAAATTATCCCGTAACTTATTGCATTTTTTTCAGATAAAGGCACTGTTAAGCCGAGCGAAAGTCCATAAGAGGAAGTGTTGTAAGAAACTACTCTAAGTGATGAAGTGTTTACATCACGCCTATATACTCCGTAATTTAAAGCTATACCTTCAGGGGTAAAAAAAGGCTTTGTTACGTTCAATGCGTAGGTTTTATTTATTGATCCGGTATTAACTTGGGCAGAAACTCTGTCGCCAGTACCAAGAAAATTTGCTTGCGTTACATTAAAACTGCCGACCAATCCTTCAGCACTGCTTAAGCCGGCTCCAAGCATAACACTACCAGTATTTTTTTCGGTAACTTTAACCTTAATATCTACTTGGTCCGTGGTTCCAGGAACAGCTGGCGTTTCAGTATTTACGTCAGAGAAAAATTGTGTTCGATTTAATCTTACTTTAGATCGGTCTATTTTATCGGCTGCATACCAGCCAGACTCAACTTGTCTGAATTCACGCCTAACCACATCATCACGGGTACGTTGATTACCTTCAATATCAATACGCCTAACATAAACTTTACGTCCAGGATCTACAAAGAAAGTAAATGATGCAGTTTGTTCATCTTTATTAATTTCTGGTATTGCATTGACATTCGAAAAGGCAAAACCATCATTACCCAAGCGACTATTCATCGCCTTGGTTGATTCGGTGATTTTTTGTCGACTAAAAATATCATCTTTTTTAATTTTAATTAATCTTTGCAATTCGCTTTCAGGTACTTGCTGAAGATCACCCGCAAGCTTTACATCAGACACTTTATATTTCGGACCCTCTGAAATATTAATAGTGATATAGACGTCATCTTTTTCTGGTGTAATAGATACTTGCGTTGAATCAACTGAAAATTCTAAATACCCACGATTCATATAGAAAGATTTAAGAGATTCCAAATCGGCTGTAAGTTTTTGTTTTGAATACTGATCATCTTTGTACCACCATGAAAGCCAATTAGTTGTTTTAAGTTCAAAGCTTGATGTGATATCAGATGAACTGTAAATTTGATTACCAACAATATTAATTTCTTTTATTCTTGAAATAATCCCTTCCTCAATATCAAATCTAATAGCCACTCTATTCCTTTCAAGCGGGAATGAGGATGTTTTTACGTTGGCTGAATATTTACCAAGAGATAAATATTGTTTTTTTATTTCTTGTTCCATAAACACCAATTTTGTCTTATCAAAAATTTGGCCTTCAGCCAATCCTATGGATTTTAAGCTTTCTTTTAATTTGTCTGTTTGAAACATTTTATTACCAGAAAATTGAATATCAGCGATCGAAGGTCGCTCTTGCACAGTAATAAGAAGAATATTTTGATCAGATTCTATACGCACGTCTTTAAAAAATCCTGTGCGATAAAGTGATTTAATGGCTTCGGATGATTTATCCTCAGTCATCGTATCGCCTACTTGCACTGGAAGGTAATTAAAAACGGTGCCAGGCTCAGTCCTTTGAAGGCCTTCAATTTTAATATCTTTGATGACGAAAGGCTCCATAGCAAAGGCTGCTATAGAGAGTAGGAGGAGTGAAATGAATAAAGCTAGTTTAGATCTTAATGTCATTAGCTTCCTAACAGGTATCGACAGGCGTCATTATACATCGCTATTCCAGTAAGTAAACCCAAAATTAACATTCCAACCCTTTGACTTATCATCATTTTTTTGTTTGATAAGGGCTTCCTTCTAACAAACTCAATGAGATAGAAAAGTAAATAACCCCCATCTAATAATGGGATAGGCAATAAATTCAATATCCCAATATTTAAACTAATCAATCCAATAAACTGAATGTAAGGGAAAGTCCCTTCCACAAATGAAGAAGAAGCCATATGTGCAATTGCTATAGGCCCACCCAAATCTTTAAAATCGGTTTTTTGTGTAAGTAGATTCTTAAATGTTTTTAAGGTTAGGTTGAAAAAAGCATAAGTTTGGACCAATGATTTTTTAATAGACTCTTCAAATGTGCGCTTTACTTCAACTAAATGAGTCTTAATAATTACATCATCATAACCTAGTGCAATCCCAATTCTTTTTTTATCGACTTTACTTTCAAATATTTCTTTATCTATATGAATACATTGAATAATATTTTCTCTTTTTATCGTTAAAGAATAAGACTGTGACCAGTTTTTTTGCACACTAGCGATCAAATCTGGAATGTCTTTAATGGGAATTTGATCTACCATAAGCATTTGATCATGTGTCCGTAACCCTATTTTTTCAGCAATACTTCCTGCCTCCACTGATTGAATTAAAATGGGGAGTCCGTATGGAAAAACCTTGATTTCATCGGTCCATAAAAGATTTTTAATATGGGTGATCTCGCCATTCCGCTTCAAGCCTACATCTTGAAATACTTTTTTTTGGTCTTTTATGGAAGTAAGTAAGTCTTCTAAGGATTTGATTTCACTGCCATCAAGGGATGCGATCTCATCCCCCGCTCTAAGTCCTAACTGGTAAGCTTCGCTCGAAATTGGAAGTTCACTAATGCATGGCTTAATTTGCTTTGAACCATGCATAAAGATAAAAGAAAAAATCAAAATACCCAAAATAATATTAATTAAGGGGCCGGCAGCCACAATAAGAAAACGTTTGATTAAAGGCTGTCGATTAAATGCTCTTTTAAGATCAATTTTGTTAACTTTTTCACTTGTCTCAATATTATTTTCGTCTAAAAGCTTTACATAGCCACCTAAGGGGATAGAAGATATAACAAATTCGGTTCTATCTTTGCCAAAACGAAAAGTAAAAAGAGGTTTGCCAAATCCAATTGAGAACTTTAATACTTTAACATTGCACCAACGTGCCATTTGAAAATGACCAAATTCATGAATGCCTACAACAATACTAATCGTAAGAATAAAGACAAAAAAAGTTGTCATGAAGTTAAGTTATGACAATCAATCCAAGAAAGTGCAAGGTGACGTGTCTTACTATCCACATCTAAAACTGTTTCGATGGAATCTAAGCTTTGAGGCTCAACAGCATCCATACAAAATTCAATCAATTCTGCGATCTGATTAAAAGTGATAGATTCGTTTAAAAAAGCTTCAACAGCTACTTCATTAGCTGCATTGAGAATAGTAGGTGCATTATTGCCTATATGAAGCGCTTTGTAAGCCAATCCAAGGCAAGGAAATTTATCTAAATCAGGTGCTTCAAAATCAAGTCTTTTTGTTTTAATAAGATCAAGCCCCAAAACTCCGGATTCAATTCTTTCGGGGTGACTTAATGCATAAGCAATAGGCGTTCTCATATCGGGATTGCCCAATTGCGCAAGCGTACTTCCATCAACATACTCTACAAGGGAATGAATAATACTTTGAGGGTGAATAACCACTTCAATATCTGAAGATGGAATATTAAATAACCAACAAGCCTCAATTACTTCTAGACCTTTATTCATCATCGTTGCGGAATCGATCGTAATCTTTTTGCCCATAATCCAATTTGGATGACGTAAAGCATCTTTCGGTGTCACATATTTAAGCTCTTCCTTAGTAGAAGTCCTAAAAGGTCCACCAGATGCAGTCAATAAAATTTTTCTAATGCCATTGGATTTATAGTTTAATTTTTTACTTTGTGGCAGCACTTGTAAAATCGCATTATGTTCGCTATCTATAGGTATTAAGGTGGCATTAGATTGTTTTACAGCTTTAACAAACAATTCCCCGGCCATGACAAGCGTTTCTTTGTTGGCTAACAAAATCTTTTTTCCACTATTTGCGGCTGCCATTGTAGGCTTAAGTCCTGCCGCACCTACAATAGCTGAAATAACTGTGTTCGTTTCTTTATGAGAAGCAAGCCAATCTAGAGAATTTTCATCATCTAAAACAATTGTTTTTGAATTAAATGCAAGTAAATTTTTCTTAAGTTGTTGGTTTGCCTCTCGATTTAAAGCAAAGGCAAATTGAGGTTCAAATTCCCTACATTGCTCTGTTAATAGATCAACATTTCCATTTGCTGTGAGCGCAAAAACCTTATATTTATCTTGATGAAGCTTTATAACTTGAAGTGCATTGCAACCAATACTTCCAGTTGAGCCTAAGATAACAATTGTTTCCACTTAAATAAGTCGCCCGAAAAAAGATGGTGAAACAAGCATTAAAGTCGCGAGAGGAAGGCTAGAACACAAACTATCAATCCGATCAAGAACGCCACCGTGACCAGGGATTAAATCTCCACTATCTTTAACTTTAGCCACTCTCTTAATGTATGACTCAAATAAATCGCCTTCAACACTTAACAATAAAATTAAAATAAAAAATAAAATAGATTCGTAAGAATTAACAAAGCCAAAATAAGTCAGTGTGATCGAAAATAATGAAACAACAAATAGAGCTCCTATAAAGCCTTCCCATGTTTTACCGGGGCTAATAGACGGCGCAAGCTTTCTCTTACCAAATTGTTTTCCAAAAAAATAAGCACCCGAATCTGCGAGCCAAATAGTCATTAAAACGAGAAGCACAGCCCAAGGACTTAATTGAATCAAATAATTTAAAGCAACAATAAGCGGAATGATCAACATCCAGCCAATCAAAGAACTAAAGTAGAAATTTTTAAGATGTATTTTAAATACTAAAAATAAAGGTGCTATAAAAATCCAAAAGATGGAGGCGCCTATTAAAATAAATCTAGCCTGATCATAAGTGATAAATTTATCAATTAGATAAATGAAGCATAACGAGATGGCTAAAAAAATCTTTTTTTCAAGAGATTTGAAATATAAAAGTTTTGACCATTCATAGAGCGCTAAGAGTGAAGTTATATAGACGACAAATGAAAAAAAACTTCCTGAAAATAGAAAAAGGGAGGATAAAAAAACTAAAAGCATAATAAAAGCTGAGAATATTCTTGATATCAACATTTATAATTGCTCGCTTGTTTTACCATACCGGCGCTCTCTTTTTTGAAATTCAAGCAATGCAGTCATAAGTGCGCTTTCATTAAAATCAGGCCATAACGTCTCTGTAAAATAAAGCTCAGAATATGAAAACTGCCAAATTAAAAAATTACTAATACGTTTTTCTCCGCCGGTTCTAATTAAGAGGTCCGGATCTGGTGCGTAATTTAAAGATAGGTTTTGAATGAGATTTTTTTGAGTTAATGGTTTTTTAGAAAGCGTTTCTTTTTGATATTTATTAACTGCATTCACAATATCCCATCTTCCACCATAATTTATTGCAACACTTAATGTTAGTCCAGTATTTTTTTCAGTAAGCTTTTCAAGTTCTTTTATTTTATCAACGAGTTTTTTTGGAAACGGTTTTTGGTCACCAATTAACTTAAATCTGACATTATGCTTAATGAGGGCTGACGATTCTTTTTTAATTGATTCTTGAAACAATGACATTAAAAAATTAACTTCCTGTGTAGGTCTCAACCAATTTTCTGTGCTAAAAGCAAATAATGTTAGAAAAGGTATGTTTAATTTTTGGCATTGCGTAATGACTGTTCTAACTGATTCTAAACCTTTTTTATGGCCGGAAATGCGTGGCATTAGTCGTTTCTTTGCCCATCTCCCATTACCGTCCATAATAATAGCGATATGTTTAGGTTTTTCTAATAGCGCTTCTTTGGCTCGTAATGGACGAAAGAAATTAAACACTAAATTGCGAGTAATTCAGATTCTTTTGTTTGAAGAAGTTTATCGATTTCGGCGATAAACTTATCTGTAATTTTTTGAACTTCATCTTGCGATCTTCGTTCATCATCTTCACTGATTTCTTTTTCTTTGATTAATTTTTTTAGGGAGTCATTTGCATCGCGCCTAATATTTCGCATTGCTACTTTAGCTGACTCAGCTTCTGTTCGAACAACTTTTATAAGATCCCTTCTACGCTCTTCTGTCAGTGTGGGCATAGGGACGCGAATAAGGTCACCAGATGTTGCGGGATTTAATCCAAGGTCGCTATCGCGAATCGCTTTTTCGATTTTCGCGACCATACTCTTCTCATAAGGCTGCACATTGATTGTTTTTGCATCACCTAAATTAACACCAGCTACCTGATTAATAGGAACTATAGAACCATAATAATCAATGACAATATGATCCAAAAGTCCAGTATGTGCTCTACCTGTTCTAACTTTTGCAAGATCAGACTTAAAAGAGTCTAGAGATTTTTGCATCTTTTCACTTACATTTACTTTAATTGCTTCAGTCATGACCATCCTCTTTAATCAATGTATATTAGGCATCACGAGCGTACCTTCATTTTGTCCTAATAAAATATTTTTTAATGCCCCTGATTTAAATATATTAAATACTGCGATCGGTAATTGTTGGTCTCGACATAAAGTCAGGGCTGTGGCATCCATGACTTTTAAATCCTTTTGAATGGCTTCATCAAAACTGACAACTTCGTATCGCTTTGCCTTTGGATTTTTTTTAGGGTCTTCTGAATAAATACCATCGACTTTGGTCGCTTTAATCATAATATCTGCATTCATTTCTACGCCTCGCAATGCTGCTGCTGTATCAGTCGTAAAGAAGGGATTACCTGTTCCTGCAGCGAATATAACCACTTTACCCTCTTCAAGATAGCGAATAGCCTTGCCACGAATATATGGCTCTACCACTTGTTCGATATTTAGCGCTGATTGAACACGGGCTACAATTCCTACATGTTTCATGGCATCTTGAAGAGCCAATGCATTCATCACAGTAGCCATCATGCCCATATAATCTGCAGTCGCCCTATCCATACCTGCAGCGCCTAAAGCTACACCTCTAAAAATATTGCCGCCACCAATCACAATACCCATTTGAATTTTTAAATCGAGCGCTTCTTTAATCTCATGAACTATATTTGAAATAGTATGCTGATTAATACCAAACGGATCTTCGCCCATCAAGGCTTCGCCTGATATTTTCAACATAATTCTTTTGTATGCAGATTGGGCCATAATTTTCCTTAAAGTTTAACGTATTTTTAAACCAGGGGGCATAAAAAAAGGACTGTATAAATCATACAATCCTTTAAATGCTTTGATAAGACTAAACCTTTGCTGCCGCTGCAACTTCTGCGGCGTAATCTACTACCGCCTTTTCAATGCCTTCAGCTACAGAATAAATGCTAAAAGCATTCACAGTTGCGTTGTTAGCTTTCAATAATTGCTCAACGCTTACTTTGTCATCTTTCACAAAAGGTTGATTCAGTAATGTGACCTCTTTAAGGAATTTTTGCACTGTGCCTTCTGCAATTTTTTCTAACATAGCTTCTGGTTTTCCAGCCTCTTTTGCTTTTTCAATCGCTACACGTTTCTCAACCTCAATTAATGCAGCATCAATGCCAGATGCATTAAGTGCTTTGGGTTTATTTGCTGCAATATGCATGGCTAAATCTTTTCCTAAAGCCTCATCTCCACCCTGAAGGTCTAAAAGCACGCCAATTCTTCCGCTGTGAATATAACTAAATATTTGACCCGTTGTTTGATAACGAACAAATCGACGCGGTGTAATATTTTCACCAATTTTACCCACAAGCTGAGTGCGAACTTCCTCAGCATTACCAGAAGCCATATTTAAACTTGTTAAAGCCTCGATGTTAGCTGGATTCTTTTCATTAATGGTGCTTACAAGTTCGTTTGAATACTTTAAAAAGTCTTCATTTTTCGCGCAAAAATCTGTCTCTGAGTTAACTTCAAGCAGCGTTCCTGTTTTGCCGTCTTTAGCTACAAAAGCAATCACAATACCCTCAGCGGCCAATCTTCCGGCAGCTTTACTTGCTTTATTTCCGAAACGAACTCTTAAAATTTCTTCAGCGCGCACGCTGTCACCATCAGCTTCAGTTAATGCTTTTTTACAATCCATCATAGGTGCGTCTGTGCGATCACGTAGGTCTTTGACCATGCTTGCTGTTATTTCTGCCACTTTGATTACTCCTTAAAAACTGTATGAATAAATTTATTATTAAAAAAGGGGCATGAAGCCCCTTTTAAATAATGCTTTAAAAATTACTCAGCGACTGCCTCAGTCACTTCTACAAATTCTTCTTCTTGCGATACTGACTTAGCAAGTTCATTTAATGCCTGACTTTTACCTTCTAATACTGCGTCAGCCATACCTCTTGCGTAGAGTCTAATGGCTCTACTTGAGTCGTCGTTGCCAGGAATCACATATGAAATGTCATCAGGTGAATTATTAGTGTCTACAACACCAATGATAGGTATACCAAGCTTATTTGCTTCAACTATAGCGCCACTCTCATGACCTACGTCGATTACAAAAATTGCATCAGGAAGTGCTGTCATATCTTTAATACCGCCAATTGAGCGTTGTAATTTTTCATAGTCACGCTTATAGCCTAACGCTTCTTTTTTATTAAACTTAAGTAAACTTCCATCTTCAAGCATCGCTTCGTAATCATTAAGACGCTTAATAGACTGTCTCACTGTTTTAAAATTTGTGAGCATACCGCCTAACCAGCGATGATTAACGTAAGAAACACCAGCGCGAGAAGCTTCTTCTTTAAGAATTTCTCGGGCTTGTCTTTTCGTACCTACAAAAAGAATTCGTCCTTTGTTTGCAGCAAGAGTGCGGATATACTTCAAGGCCTCTTGGAACATTGGTAATGTTTTTTCTAGGTTAACAATATGAATTTTATTCCTGTCGCCAAAAATATATGGTGCCATTCTTGGATTCCAGTAACGGGTTTGGTGGCCGAAATGGACCCCCGCTTCTAACATTTGACGCATAGTAACTGACATAATTGACTCCGTTGTTATGGGTTAAAAAAACATCACCTAATTACATCTATTTTCATAGACACCCTAACGTTAGGTAATGCAAAATTATTTCCTCAAGAACCTTGAAGAAGCGCGCTATAATAGCACGAAAAACAAGTTCAAACGTAATCTAAACGTAGTAATCATGACAATACACATCAAAAATTCCCAAGAAATAGAAAAAATGCGTATTGCTGGTGCGCTAGCATCACAAGTACTTGATTATATTACACCTTTTGTTATCCCAGGCATTACCACTGAAGAAATTGATAAGCTTTGTCATGATTTCATGGTGAATGTACAAAAAACAATCCCAGCCCCCTTAAATTACGCACCGGATGGACATACTCCATATCCAAAATCTATTTGCACTTCCATTAATCATCAAATTTGCCATGGTGTGCCAGGCCCAAAGGCACTGAAAGATGGAGATATTGTAAATATAGATATTACGGTTATTAAAGATGGTTTCCATGGAGATACAAGCCGCATGTTTCTTTTGGGAGATACTTCCATTCAAGCTAAGCGTTTATGTAAACTCACCTATGAAGCTATGTGGCTTGGTATTCAAAAAGTTAAGCCAGGTGCAAAATTAGGTGATATCGGATTTGTCATTCAAGACTTTGCTGAAAAAAATGGGTTTAGTGTTGTGAGAGAGTTTTGTGGTCATGGCATTGGTAAGCGTTTTCATGAAGAGCCTCAAGTCCTTCATTACGGAAAACCTGGCACAGGAGTTACTCTAGAAGCGGGTATGATTTTTACGATTGAGCCTATGATTAATGCAGGCAAAAGAGATATAAAACAAATGCCCGATGGCTGGACTATCGTCACCAAAGATCGAAGCCTATCAGCACAATGGGAACATACAATATTAGTTACGGATAGCGGCTATGAAGTCCTTACAGTTTCTGAAAAAACACCCCCTCCTCCAGCATTTGCTAATTAAATCTTGATTCAAAAAGAAATACTAAAATTAAAAAAAGAATTAGCTTTAAATGAGTTAAATCTCATTAAAGTATTTTTAAAAAAAAGAGATGGCATTTCTTATCTTCATAATCACTCACAGCTTATTGATAAAACGTTAAGCAGACTTTGGCAAGATCTAGAATTAAGAAATAGGGCAACTCTTGTAGCTTGCGGAGGCTATGGCCGCCAAGAACTTTTTCCTTACTCTGATATTGATTTACTAATATTAATCCCAAAGAGTCTTAACAAGTCTCTAAGTCAAAAAATTGAACAGTTTATTAGTTTGGTATGGGATCTTGGCTTACGAGTCGGCCACAGCGTTAGAAATATAAATCAAACGAAAATTGAAATCAAAAAGGACATTACGGTACAAACAAACCTTTTGGAGAACAGGTATCTTAATGGCGATAAGGTGCTTTATAAAAATCTAATAAAAATTATTAATGAAACCCTTATTCCTGCAAAGTTCTATCAAGGCAAAATAAAAGAACAAGATCGTCGTCATCAAAAATACAATCAATCTGCCTATCAATTAGAACCAAATATAAAAGAAAGTCCTGGCGGCTTAAGGGACCTGCAAATGATTCAATGGCTAGGCAAAAGTTGCATTAAAAGATTTACATCAGCAAAGTTAAATCAAAAAAAATATCTTGATAAGAAAAATTATCAGCAACTTATTAAAACTGACATCTTTTTTAAAAACCTGAGAATCCTTCTTCATGTCACAGCAAAACAAAGTGAAGATAGATTACTTTTTGATTACCAGAATGAATTGGCATTGTTATTGAAATATAAAAAAACTACTCATAGGAAAAGAAGTGAGTTATTTATGAAGGATGTTTATGAGGCCATTAATTTTACAACATTCATTAATGAAGTGCTTTTAAAAAAACTTAATCCAATCGAGTCCGACAAGATAATTAAAATTACTGATAGCCATTTCTTAATTATCATAAATAATTATCTTGAAATAAATCCTAAATTTCAAAATAAAAATATAACGCCATATATTTTTGATGTATTTATGACCTTTCAAAAATATAAACAGCTCAATTCTCTAGGTCCCAACTTGCTCTTGCTACTTGGAAGTGCTGCAAACAGAATAAATGACACTTTTAGAAAAGATAAGAACCAACAAGCAAAGTTCTTATCGATACTTAAGTCAAATGAGAAGGTCAATCGATCGTTAAGAATCATGAATAAATGTAATCTTATTGGATCATACATTCCTGCCTTTGGAGAAATTGTAAGTCAAATGCAGCACGATTTATTTCATATTTATACAGTTGATGAACATATTCTCAATGTCATTCAAAATTTAAGAAGATTTGCAAAAGATGAGTTGAAACATGAATTTCCTGACTGCCATGATTTATTTAAAAACTATCCCCATAAACATATTCTTTATCTTGCAGCGTTATTTCATGACATTGCAAAAGGTAGAGGTGGAGATCATTCTGAACTTGGAGCTAAAGATGTTCATGAATTTTCAAAATTAAATCATTTACCATCACATGATGAAGGGCTGATCAAATGGTTAGTTAAATCACATCTGGTGATGTCACATACAGCACAAAAATTAGATTTATCAGACCCTAGGGTTATTGAAGAGTTTGCAAGAAAAGTTATCAATAAAGAAAATTTGACTTCACTTTATTTATTAACGGTCGCAGATATAAGAGCTACCAGCCCGCATGTTTGGAACCAGTGGAAAGCCACTCTGCTAAAAAATCTTTTTAAATATACGCTCAATTATTTAGAGCAAGACAATTTATCTCATGAGAATTCGATTGCAAAACGAAAAGAAAAAGCAGCATTAATACTTAATACATACGATATAAGAGATCATCACTACAAGGATCTTTGGCAGAGTTTTGGTGAAAATTACTTTTACAAATATACAGAAGAAGAAATTGCGTGGCAAACAAGACTATTGTTTTCTCATACGACACCAAAAGAACCTATCATCCGAGTTAGGCATCGCTCAAATGGCGAAGGTATTGAAGTTCTTGTTTACCAAAAAAATACAATGTATATTTTTAATAAGACCTGCCATTTCTTTGATGAAATTGGATACAACATAGTAGCAGCAAAGATTTTTACAACCCAACATAATTACGCGCTCAATCTTTTTGATTTGCTTGACGCCAACCCAAAATCAGTTAGCTATGAAGGCTTATTTAAATTTATTGAAAATGAATTAATTATTCGATTGGAAAGAAATAAAGAAAATAAAGCCATGAAACTTTCTGAAAAAAGCAGACATGCAATTCACCACTCTATTGACACAAAAATTACCATCACTCAAATTGAAAAATCACCTATATACCAATTGGATGTGATTACAGACGATAGACATGGTTTATTAAGTCTTATATCCGATCAATTATCAAAAGAAGATATATCAATCAATCATGCAAAAATAAACACGTTAGGGTCTCGTGCAGAAGATACTTTTTTGATTTCAAATAAAAATAATAAATCGCTAAGTAAAATAAAGAAGGATAACTTGATAAGAATGCTTAAAGCATCAATAAAATAATTAATGGCGGAAGAGGTGAGATTCGAACTCACGGAGGGCTATGAACCCTCGACGGTTTTCAAGACCGCTGCCTTAAACCGCTCAGCCACTCTTCCGGAGCGAGAATTCTATCATATCCTTTAATCATCTTGAAGGTCTGAATCTGGAAATAAAACCTCAGAAAATCCAAAATTACTCAAATCTTCAATTCTCATAGGATAGAGAACACCATCCAGATGATCACACTCATGTTGAACAACTCGTGCATGAAAGTCACTCACTGTGCGATCAATTGGATTGTGATTCAAATCATAGCCTTGGTAGCGAAGCTTTTTAAATCTTGGCACTAATCCTCTCATGCCAGGAACAGAAAGACATCCCTCCCAACCCTCTTCTATTTCATCGTCAAGGAAAGTAAGTTTTGGATTAATTAAAATGGTGTAGGGTACTTCTTCTGCATCTGGGTACCTTGGTGTTTTTTCTACACCAAAGATAACAACTCTTAAGCTAACGCCTATTTGCGGTGCTGCAAGACCTGCGCCATTTAGAGCATACATCGTATCTTGCATATCTTCAATGAGAACTTTTAAGGCTTGACTCTTAAAATCATGAACCGGCTCTGCAATATTCAAGAGCAACGGGTCTCCCATTTTTAATACTTGCCTAATAGTCATTTAATTTTTTAAGATGACTTCTTGAATCAACTTAACCACATCCGTCATCATTAAGCGACATACATCATTATCACAAAGTTCATTGATACTAGAAAATGAAATAGCATCTTTACTCTGCCCTCTTCCTGCAGCGTGATTTACCATAGGACATATTGCCGCATAAGCTATATTGAGTTCTTTTGCTAGGACAGCTTCTGGCATTCCAGTCATGCCAACGATAGTAACCCCATCCTTTTCAAGACGATTAATCTCGGCGGCTGTTTCTAATCTTGGCCCCTGAACTGCAGCATATACGCCCTCAGCTATTAATGTATTTAAAAAAGATTGTGCGATATTGATAATAACTTTTCTTAAAGGTTCGTCATAAGGGTAAGTAAAATCAATATGCTTCACCGGCATTTCAGTGCCATCAAAATAAGTATTTTTTCGACCATAAGTGTAATCAATGATCTGATCAGGAATACAAATGGTGCCAGGCTTTACTTTGTCGTCAATCACGCCAACTGTTGCTACAGAAATTATTTTTGTAACACCGACTGATTGTAATGCCCATATATTGGCGCGATAATTAATTTCATGGGGCGGAATCGTGTGACCTGAGCCGTGACGAGCTAAGAAAACAACACTTTTGCCAGACAAAGTTCCAAAAATAAGGGGTTGAGATGGTTCTCCGTAAGGGGTCCTAATAAGTTCTCGCTTTAAAACTTTTAGTTCCTGGATTGATGCCAACCCAGTACCACCAATAATACCGAACATGAAACTCACCTTATCTATTAAAGATTTCTATTCTATAACATACTAGCGCATATGAAACCGACACAATCGATAATGAGCCGTTACAAAATTGCTCAATCAAAAAACCATTACGAAAATTTTACCGTAGGGTCTTTAGTGCTAGGTAAAGAAATGCGAGAGGCAATTATTACTCTATATGCTTTTGCTAGACTTGGTGATGACATTGCGGATGAAGGAAATAAGTCAAAAAAAGAACGTTCTAAAGAAATCCTGTATCTCAAAAATCATCTCAAAAAAATTGAATTAAATCAAAAAACTAATGATAGTTATTTTAATTTATTACATAAATTACACTTAAAATATAGATTTAAAATCAATAATTTAGAAAGATTTATTAACGCATTTAATGAAGATATTAATCATAAACAATACGCTCGATTTAATAACTTATTGCGATATTGTGATGACGCTGCAAATCCTGCAGGCGAACTTATTTTAAGTCTTGTAGAGCTAGATAACAAAGAAAATGTTCGCCAATCCGATGCGATTTGCACAGCATTAGCCCTTATTAATTTCGCTCAAGGTGTTGTGGAAGATTTTGAGAAAGGCCGAATTTATATACCTAAAAACGAAATGAAAAGATTTAATTTAAAGGTTGAGGACATCCAAAAAAGAAATTTTACGAGTCAGTGGGTAAAGTATAAAAAATATTGGGTCGAGCGTAATTATGAAATCCTTAAGAAAGGACTGGGTCTTGGAAAAAAAATAAAGGGTAGACTAGGTTTTGAAATACAAATGGTCGAATGTGCAGCACTCTTGCTTTTAAAAAAACTGGGAAGAAATAGCTGTAATTTATTCATTACCCCACCTAAAATTAATACATCAGATTGGATTTTCATTTTTTTTAAAGTTGCACTGCGCTCAATATGACCCCTATTAAATATTGCTACGAAAAAGTCAAAACAAGTAAATCAAATTTTACTTGGGCTTTTTACTTTATTAGCCAGGATAGGCGAGATGCACTGATATCACTGTATGCTTTTTGCAGAGAAATTGATGACATTGTCGATGAGACTTTAGAACTTGAGGTTGCTACAGCAAAGATAAATTGGTGGAAAGCTGAAATCAATCGTTTATTTCATGAAACACCTCAGCACCCTGTGACGAAATCACTTTTAAAATTTATCCACATCTATGAGCTTAATGAAGCCTATTTCATAGAAATGTTAGATGGTATGGAAATGGATCTAAAATTTAACCGCTACGAAAACTTTAAACAGCTTCAACTATACTGTTATCGAGTTGCAGGTGTGGTCGGTATACTCAGCGTGAAAATATTAGGCTTTAAAAATCAAGCGACTTTAAAATATGCACATGATCTTGGCATTGCGCTTCAGCTTACAAATATTATTCGAGATGTTGGAGAGGATGCAAGAAAAAATAGAATCTACATTCCGCTCGACGAACTTAAAGAATTCAGTGTGTCTGAGGATGAAATTCTAAAATTTAAGGAAAGCAATCATCTATCAAACTTAATGTTTCATCAAATTGCACGCGCAGAAGTTTTTTATAAAAACGCTTACCAAAAACTACCGAAAGAAGATATTAATCCTCAGATTCCTGGATTGATCATGGGTAAAATTTATGAAACATTACTCCTTGAAATTAAGAGAGACAAGCCAGAACAAACACTCAATCATAAAGTCTTACTGCCCCCTTTTAGAAAAGTGCTCGTCATACTTGCATGTTTCTTTAAAAATAAATTTTACGCTTTGAGTAACTGAAGTGCTTGAGAAAGGTATTCGATACCTAATACCTCAATACCTGCAATTTTTTGTTTTGCAATATTTGCTTTGGGAATAATTGCTCGTGTGAATCCTAATTTTGCGGCTTCCTTGATCCGCTCTTGGCCTCTTTGAATAGGCCTTACTTCTCCTGCTAAGCCTACCTCACCAAAAATAATTGTCTTTTGATTAATGGGCTGATCTTTAAATGAAGAAACGATGGCACATAAAATAGCAAGGTCCACACCTGGCTCAGTAATTTTGACGCCCCCCACTGCATTCACAAAAACATCCTGATCAAAACATGCAATACCACCATGTCGATTTAATACTGCAAGAAGCATGGAGAGTCGATTCTGCTCTAAACCTACGCCTAAGCGTTTAGGTGAAGCTCCGTGGGCGTTATCTACAAGAGCTTGAATTTCTATCAGAAGTGGTCTTGTGCCCTCTTGTGTCACTGTGATACATGATCCAGAAACTTCTTCGTGGTGATGTGATAAAAACAATGCAGAAGGGTTTGTCACTTCACGTAAACCTTTTTCTGTCATAGCAAATACCCCAAGCTCATTCACAGCACCAAAACGATTCTTAAATGCTCGAACCATTCTAAAACTTGAATTTTGATCACCCTCAAAATAAAGCACAGTATCTACAATATGCTCCAACACGCGAGGTCCTGCTAAGGAACCTTCCTTTGTAACATGCCCTACTAATATCATGCTTACTTCTAATTGTTTTGCGATACGCGTTAATTGTGCAGAGCACTCTCTTACTTGTGTGACTGAACCTGGAGCAGACTGTAACTCTTCTGAATATATTGTCTGAATGGAGTCAATAACAACTACATCTGGTTTATTTTTTTCAATTGACTGAATAATTTTTTCTAAGTTGATTTCAGACAATATAAAAATATCTGAAACTTCGAGCTCTAATCGTTTTGCTCGCATCGCAATTTGCTGGGGAGATTCTTCGCCACTTACGTAAATGACTTTACATGGCGTTTGAGTCTTATCATTCGTCATGTGAGAAAGTGCTTGAATAAGAAGTGTTGATTTACCTATACCTGGATCACCGCCAATTAAAACGACGCCACCCGGAACAAAACCACCTCCGAGGACTCGATCAAATTCACTGATACAAGTCGTTCTTTTATAAACGGCTGACATTTTCACTTCATTAAGTTTTTTTAATTCTGAAGTTTGTGTCAAAGAAGCATATCGACTGGGAACAGAGGCTTCAATAATACTTTCAGCCATTGTATTCCATGTCATACAATGTGGGCATTGACCTTGCCATTTAGTTGATTGGCCGCCACATTCAGTACAAACATAGGCAACTTTATTTTTAGCCATGGATTATTTCTATAGGAACTCTTTTTGAAGCTGACATAGCGCAGAGCAGTTCGTAACCAACTGTACCGGCTTTTTCTGCAACATCATCTACAGGTATATTTTTACCCCATAACTCAACATCACTTGAAATGGATGCATGAGGTATGTCGGTAACATCAATGTAAAGCATGTCCATCGAAACTCTTCCAACTGTCGATGTTTTTTTTCCCTCAACATATACAGGCGTTCCCGATGGTGCATGACGGGGATAACCATCAGCGTAGCCACATGCAACAACAGCTATCCGCATATCATTTTTAGCTTTAAAAGTTTCACCGTAACCAACTGAATCATCTTTAGATAAATTTTGTAATGCAATAATTTTGCTTTTCAAATACATAACTGGTTTAAGGTTTAGTGCACTGCTTTTTCGACCCACAATCGGCGACGCTCCATAAAGCATAATCCCAGGACGCACCCAATCAAGGTGAGTATTTTTAAAATTTATAATAGATGCAGAATTTGCAACTGAACGAGAAAAATCAAAATCATTAGCAATGTCATTAAAAACGTCAAATTGCCAATCAACAGCTCTAGGCTCATCCGCAGTTGCAAAATGAGTCATCAATGTAATTGATTTAAAATAAGATGTTTTTTTCATGGATTTAAGGATGTCTTTTGCTTCTTTAGGATTAAAACCTAAACGATTCATACCCGTATTAATCTTAAAATGAATGTCGATTGGATGATTAAGTTTTAATTTTTCAATCATTTGTAATTGATGAAGATTATGAACTACAAGATTAAAACGCATTTTTGCTGCAATAGAAATTTCGTAAGATTCAAATGCACCCTCTAGCAATAAAATATCTTGCTCAAAACCATGCTCTCTCAAATCAATAGCTTCATTTAAATTAAGCACTGCAAAACCATCGCTCTCGCTTAAGCCTTGCGCGACATTAATAAGCCCATGTCCATAGCCATTTGCTTTTACAACTGACATGATCTTTGATTTAGGAGCTAATTGCTTAACAATGGCGAAATTATGTCGCAGCGAAGTCTGATCAACAAATACCTTAAGAGGACGCATTTAATTTATTCGTCGTAAGATTGAAAGCCTGGGTTAGCAAAATTTTCAAAGCGCGTATACTCGCCTAAGAATGTCAGTTTTACTCTTCCAATAGGGCCATTTCTTTGTTTTGCGATAATGATCTCTGCCACACCTTTTTCTGGCGTATCAGGGTTATAGACTTCATCTCGATAAATGAAAAGTATTAAATCGGCATCTTGCTCAATCGCTCCTGATTCTCTTAAATCTGACATTACAGGCCGTTTATCAGGTCGCTGCTCAACGCTTCGATTAAGCTGAGATAATGCGACAACTGGTACATCTAGTTCCTTTGCTAATGCTTTTAACGATCGTGACATTTCAGAAATTTCTGTCGCACGATTTTCGCTTTGTCGACCACCAGGTGCCGACATCAACTGAAGATAATCAATGACAATCAAGCCTAATTTACCGCACTGCCTTGAAAGTCTTCTGGCGCGCGCTCTGATATCAAAAGAGTTTAAACCAGCGCCTTCATCAATATGTATAGGCGCCTCATTAAGCCTGCCTAATGCATGTGTTAATCTTTCCCAATCATCATCCTCTAGGCGCCCTGTTCTCATTTTGTGCTGATCCAGCCTACCAACGGAACCTAAAAGACGCATCGTTAATTGAGTAGATGCCATTTCCATTGAAAATACTGCAACCGGCAACCCTGTATCTAATGCTACATTCTCTGCCATATTAAGTGCCAATGAGGTCTTACCCATTGAAGGGCGTCCTGCAACGATCACAAGATCACCAGGCTGAAGTCCTGAAGTCATGGCATCTAGATCTGAAAAGCCTGTAGGAACACCTGTAACATCACTAGCTCCCGCAGTGAATAAATCATCAATTCTTTGAGCTACTTGGGGTAAAAGCTCTTTAATATCTTTAAAGCCTGATTGATCATGCTTCTCTTTTTCAGCAATTTGGAAGATCTTTGCCTCTGCCTCATCAAGGAGCTGCTGAGCATCTCGTCCTTGAGGAGCAAATGCGCTATCAGCAATATCAGATCCCACCTCAACTAAATGTCTCATAATTGAACGTTCGCGAACAATCTCGGCATATCGACGTATGTTTGCAGAAGTTGGGGTATTCTGTGCCAATGAGCCCAAATAGCTTATACCCCCTACCGTCACCAATTCAGCATTCTTTTCTAAGGATTCGGCAACCGTCACAATATCGGCTGGGCTATTTTGCTCAACAAGCTTAATAATATGTTGGTAAATTAAGCGATGATCTTGACGATAAAAATCATTTGGCGATACAAGATCGGCGATTTTATCGAGCGCTTCATTTTCAATCAGCAAGCCGCCCAATAAGGACTGCTCTGCCTCTATAGAGTGAGGTGGTAATTTAAGATTATTTAGAATATCGTCTGCCATGGATTAATTATAACGGAATAAAAAAAGGCTGCTCTAGGCAGCCTTTAAAAAAATAGATTGCTTTTTATTAAGCAGGTTCACCAATCACGTCAATTGAAATATCAACTGTTACATCATGATGTAAAGCAATAGTCACTTGATGTTGACCCACTGTTTTAAGTGGACCGTTTGGCATACGAATTTCAGCTTTCACAACCTTGATATTTTTTGCAGTTAAGCCTTCAGCAATATCTGTATTTGTAACTGACCCAAAAAGTTTGCCATCCACGCCAGATTTTTGCGTGACAGATAAAGTGAAACCAGCAAGCGCTTTCGCTCTTTCTTTAGCAGCGTCAAGAAGTACCACTTGTTGTTTTTCAAGCTCTGCACGTTTTGCCTCAAATTCAGCCTTGTTTGAATCTGTCGCGCGTTTAGCCTTACCTTGTGGAATTAAAAAATTACGGCCAAAGCCGTCCTTAACTTTAACGATGTCACCAAGGTTTCCTAAATTAGCTACTTTCTCTAATAAAATAACTTGCATCTTGTAATCTCCTTAGTGCTTATCAGTGTATGGTAAAAGCGCTAAAAAACGAGCGCGCTTCACCGCAATATTGAGTTGGCGTTGATAAATCGCCTTAGTACCTGTAATACGAGCTGGAATAAGTTTTCCATTTTCGGTAATAAAGTCTTTTAATAAATCAACATCTTTGTAATCCACTTCTTTAATGCCTTCAGCACTAAATCTGCAGTAACGTCTTCTTTTGTACATTTCTCTTGCCATCGTAAACTCCTATAGATATTCTATAAAATTAATATGGAAAATTAGCTGATTACTTTTTGCGCTTTTATTTCCAATAAACCCTTTTGTTTTAATTCTGTCGCCAATTTTTAAAGGTATCAATGCATCATTACCCATAATTTTTGCGCTTAACTCACAATTGATTGTTCGCTTTAAATTTGCCTCAATCTGCTCTGAGCTATGTTTTAAAATAAGATTAAGTGCTGGTATTCCTGCGGGGGTATAACGTACCGGGTCCACATGGCACACTTCCCCAGAAATCTCTAAGCAATTCAATCTAGATTAAGCTACAGCAACCTCAGGTGCAGCACGCTCATCTTTATCAAGCACTGATTTTGATTTTTCTTCTTTCATCATAATCGATGGTGCAGTCACGGCTGTTTTTGTGCTCATAATCAAATGACGTAACACGGCATCATTAAACTTAAATGCATGCTCTAATTCTGCAAGTGTTTCAATGTCACATTCGATATTCATAAGCACATAATGCGCTTTATGAATTTTTTCAATCATGTAAGCAAGCTGTTTGCGACCCCAATCTTCGAGGCGGTGGAGTTTTCCACCTTTGGATGTTACTAGAGATCTGTAGCGTTCAATCATGCCAGGCACTTGTTCGCTTTGATCAGGATGTACGATAAATACTACTTCATAATGTCGCATATAAATCCCCTTATGGTTAAAAGCTTTCAGTGATGCAACTCACTGTAAAGCAAGGTAGAAAGATCGAGTATTATAGGTGTTTTTTGAATTAAATCAATGATTTTTAAAGGTCAATTCGGTCCTTAAGCCCGGCCCCATAAAGCCTTTCTTTAAGGAATTTGGCCTCATCTCGAAGTTGAGCCGCTTTTTCGAACTCCAAATTACGAGCCGCCGTTTGCATGCCCTTTTCAATTTTTTGGATTTCTTTGGCCATCTGCTTTTCATTAAGATGGTCATAGCGAGCCTCTTCTTTCTTGAGGGCTCGATTAAAGTCCACTTCTTCTTTATCAAAAGTACCTTCAATAATGTCTTTAATTTTTTTAATCACCCCCACTGGCGTAATGCCATTCTCGAGGTTAAATGCAATTTGCTTAGTGCGTCTTCGATTAGTCTCATCGATTGCAATCTTCATGCTTCGCGTGATCTTATTAGCATAAAAAATCACTTGTCCATTGAGATTCCGAGCTGCTCTCCCAGCTGTTTGTATAAGCGAACGTTCGGATCTTAAAAATCCTTCTTTGTCAGCATCTAAAACAGCAACTAATGAAACTTCAGGAATATCTAAGCCCTCTCTTAATAAATTAATACCTACGACAACATCAAACTTACCCAATCTTAAGTCGCGGATAATTTCAACACGTTCAACGGTATCAATATCGGAATGTAGATAACGTACTTTTATTTGGTGTTCAGATAAATAATCAGTCAAATCTTCAGCCATACGTTTAGTTAAAGTAGTCGCTAATACTCTTTCATTTTTAGCAACACGAAGATTAATCTCACTCAACAAATCATCCACTTGGGTATCTGCCGGTTTCACAGTAATTTCCGGGTCAATAAGTCCAGTAGGCCTTGCGACCTGTTCTACAATTTGCTCTGTATGGGCGGCCTCATAATCGGCTGGTGTTGCAGATACAAAAATACATTGCCGCATTGTTTTTTCAAACTCTTCAAACTTTAAAGGTCGATTATCCAAGGCTGAAGGCAATCTAAAACCATACTCCACTAAATTTTCTTTTCTTGCGCGATCTCCTTTATACATGCCGCCCACCTGAGGGACAGTGACATGGCTTTCATCAATAATCATTAAAGCATCTTTAGGTAAATACTCAATTAAAGTTGGGGGTGGGTCGCCTGGATTTCTTCCTGACAAATGTCTCGAATAATTTTCAATGCCCTTGCAAAAACCTATTTCATTTAACATCTCAATATCAAAACGAGTCCGCTGTTCAATCCTTTGTGCCTCAACTAATTTATTTGCCTTAACAAAGTAATCAGAGCGCTCTCTCAATTCATTTTTGATTTTTTCGATAGCTCTAACTACCGTGTCTCGAGGGGTAACATAATGACTTGATGGATACACAGTAAAATGACTTACCTTTTTATACATTTGTCCTGTTAGAGGATCAAATAGCGTAATAGATTCAATGAGGTCATCAAACAAAGTGACTCTAATTGCAGTTTCTGAGTTTTCAGCGGGGAATATATCAATCGTATCGCCTCTAACCCTAAAAGCTCCGCGTGAAAAATCAAAATCATTGCGATCATATTGCATGGAAACTAACCGTAAAATAATATTACGTTGTAACAATTTTTCGCCCTGTACCAGTTGCATGACCATACCCTGGTAATCGACAGGATCCCCAATGCCATAGATTGCCGAAACTGTAGCTACAATAATACTGTCGTCACGCTCAAGAAGTGCTTTAGTCGCGGATAGCCGCATCTGCTCGATATGTTCGTTAATACTCGAGTCTTTTTCAATAAAAAGATCTCGTGCAGGGACATAAGCTTCTGGTTGGTAATAATCGTAATAAGATACAAAATATTCCACTGCATTTTGTGGGAAAAACTCTCTAAATTCTGAGTAAAGTTGTGCTGCTAAAGTTTTATTAGGGGCCATGACAATGGCAGGCTTACCTATTCTTGCAATGACATTTGCAATCGTAAATGTTTTACCTGAGCCTGTAACACCTAAAAGCGTTTGAAATTTCTTTCCATCTACAATGCCTTTTGTTAAAAGATCAATGGCTTGAGGCTGATCGCCCGCAGGGGAGAATGGTTGAAATAACTGATACGGGCTATTTGGAAATGAAAGTAACAAGATAGTGATATTCTACTTTTAAAAAAGATTTAGAAAAGAAAATATGTGCAAAACTAATAAGAACTTTTAATGGAGCACCCAGTCAAGTAAATATCATACTTTTTAGAAACTTTATCTTATGAACCCATTATTTAAATTTATACCCCTTGCACTCGTAAGTATCTTTCTTTACTCCGGAAATGCATGGTCATTAAATAAAGATCAATTAATGAGTTCGTTTTTTAGTGTTGTTATGATTAGAGGATATAACGATGCAGGAGGTCTGGCTTATGGATCCGGTGTTGTTGTAGGCGACAATCAAGTGATAACCAACTGTCATGTTTTAAGAAAAACAAAACAGCCCTGGGTATCTCAAGGTGAAGAGACGTATTCAGTGACAGCCGTAAAAGCTGATCATTGGCATGATTTATGTTTAGTTACAACTTTTGGCATGGCAACTAAACCCGTCCTAATAGGTAAAAGTACTGACCTAAAAAAAGGTCAAGGAGTCATAGCTATCGGACATTCTAATGGCGCTCCTGCGCCCTTAACTTCAGCAGGCGTTGTGAAATCGACCTACGATCTTGATCAAGGTAAAATTATTTTAAGCACAGCGCAATTCAGAATGGGCGCTTCTGGAAGTGGGTTATTTGATACCGAAGGAAGGCTAATCGGCATCAACACCTTTAAAACTTCTGGACGAAACTCTTTTTACTATGCCCTGCCGATTGAATGGCTCAATGCACTCAAGAACAAACCCAATGAAACTACTTTTCCAGTTGTCGGAAAAGCTTTATGGGAAGAAGAAGAGGATAAAAAACCACTCTTCCTTCAAATAGCAATTCCAACCATTAAAGAAGACTGGAAAAGACTACTTGATATCTCTTTAGAATGGACAAAAAAAGAAAATAATAATGCTGAAGCCTGGTTTGAACTTGGTTTAGCAAATGAACGTCTTAGGGATCTTGCTGCAGCTGAAGCAGCATATCGCCGATCCATCATGTTAGATGACCAAAATACAGATGCGCTTTTGAGGTTAGGATTTATTGCTAAATCTAAAGACGATAAGAAGGAAATTAAGGCAATTCAAGAAAAAATTTCTAAAATTAATCCTGAGCTTCTTGAGGATTATTATAAGCTCGTTGGATGCTCTAAGACGTGCGAATAGATTAAAAGTCTATTTCAACTCAAGTTCTTTTTGCGTAAAATAAGGGCATTCATTAATCACCCCTGGATTAAAATTGTCAGCTATCAAGTTATCTGAATGTGTCGGACGTATCAAAGAATCTCCAACGCTTGCTATTACGGCAAAAGCTGCGCGCTATAAATCAGAAGGCAGGGATATTATTGGGCTTGCCGCTGGTGAACCTGATTTTGATACACCCCAACATATTAAAGACGCAGCAAAAAAAGCAATCGACAATGGTTTCACCAAATACACCCCAGTTTCAGGCATTCCTTCTTTAAAAAAAGCAATTATTGAAAAATTTAAACGTGACAATAACCTCGAATACACCCTTAATGAAGTAATTATTGGCGTGGGTGGTAAGCAATGTGTTTTTAATTTTTGTCTTGCGGTTTTAAATTCAGGTGATGAAGTTATTATTCCAGCACCTTACTGGGTATCTTATGCTGATATTGCTTTAGTTTCTGATGCTAAACCGATCATTGTTGAATGTGGCATTGAACAAAAATTTAAAATGACCGCTTCACAACTTGAAAAAGCAATTACACCGAAAACAAAATTGGTAATTTTAAATTCACCTTCAAATCCAACAGGTGCTGTTTATTCAAAAGAAGAATTGACATCACTTGCTGACGTTCTTTTTAAACACCCTAATATTTTAATTGGCACTGATGATATGTATGAGCATGTCAAATTAAAAGATATGCCCTTTTATAATATTCTAAATGTAAACGCAGCATTAAAAGATCGATGTGTGGTTATGAATGGTGTATCTAAAGCATATTCGATGACTGGATGGCGAATAGGTTATGCAGCAGGGCCAAGTTATATTATTAAGGCCATGGAAATACTTCAATCACAATCGACTTCTAATCCTACCTCAATTTCCCAAGTTGCAGCTGAAGCTGCACTTTCAGGAGATCAGACCTGTATGGATCCTATGATTAAAGCCTTTAGAGAAAGACATGCTTATGTTGTAAAAAGCTTTAATGAAATTCCTGGTTTATCTTGCATTGAAGCTGAAGGCGCATTCTATGCTTTCCCTGACGCAAGAAAAGCGATCGAACATTTGTTTGATCAAAAGGTTTTGAAAGAAAAGACAGATCTCGCTTTAGCTGACTACTTACTAGAAAAAGAAGGTGTTGCAGTAGTGCCAGGATCAGCATTTGGTTCAGATGGTTATTTCAGAATTTCATTTGCAACTTCCATGGAAAATCTTATTGAGGCAATGAAGCGCATCAAACGCGCCCTTTCTGTTTAAATGCAAGCTCATTTCAAGTATAATTTATTGCCTGTTTAAGTTGACCATACAGCAATAACTGTTTTATGATCACGTTCTCAATTCCTCGATAGCTCAGCTGGTAGAGCAACGGACTGTTAATCCGTGTGTCCCTGGTTCGAGCCCAGGTCGAGGAGCCAAATTTAAGCCCATAAAATCTATGGGCTTTTCAATTTCAAAGAAAACTTTAATTTATGGCGCCATGACATCTAGCCAAATATTTAACCATACGACTTTTTTGAAAAAGACATAGCATTAGAATCGCCAATAAAAAATTAGCAATAGCCATTCCTAACCTATCTAAATAACTTATTTTATAAAATCCATTTTTGCTAGTAAAAATTCGCTTAGATCTGTACCAATGGCGACTTTTTAGATATTCAGATCGAATAGAAGGCTTAGATGATGAATGAGGAAAATGAGAACAAACAGCTTCATGAGCTAAAACACAATCATAGCCCGCTTTTATAGCCCGATGACAAAGGTCGTATTCTTCGTAATACATGAAGAGGTCCTTATCAAATCCGCCAACTTTTAAAAAAAGAGGAATTCTAAGTAGCAAACAGCATCCGGGTAAAAATTTTGCTGACAAATCGCCTTCTGGATTGATGTCAACAGGATGCGCAGGCCAGGACCAATTATAAGAAACGACTTTTTTATTTTGCTGCTCATCAAACACCTGAGCACCTATCGCCAAGGCGTTGGGGAATTTTTCTGCGCAATTAAGCATAGAAATAACTGCATCTCTGTCGATCTTTACATCTGGATTTAATATCAGAGCAAATTCTGTTTTAGCAAAAGAAATACCAAGGTTATTACCTGGCCCATAGCCAATATTTTTTGATGCAATGTAAGTTTGGTTAGGAAAGGATCTTTTTAAATTCATAATAAGTTCATCAGATTTTTCTGAATCATTATCGACAATAACAAAGCTCTCAAAAATACTTAAAGTTTCAAAAAGCCTGTTATAAAGATCAGCACTATTATATGTAACTACAATTGGTGTAATTTGATTAATTAATTTCATAAATTTAACTCAATAAAAATTTCACTCTTTTGAAAACATTTACTGGCTGAATAGATGACATACAAGATACAGAACTCTGGCACGTTTCATAATGCTGAAGTGATTTTGTGCACGTGCATTTGCTACCAATAATTTTTTGATTACTTTTATAATTAGGGGCAGCATGAACAACAGAACCTTCCACAGCATAAAGCCCAACAATTTTAGTACCTAAAGCATTAGCAAAATGTAAAGGTCCCGTATCACCAGATACCACAATCTTTGTGAGACTTAAAACCGCTAAAAAGACATTTAAATTCTTAGTGGGCTCTAGAGTGTGAATCAATTTATCTTTACTTTTTAGCTGATCAAGTAAGGAACGCTCTCTTAAGCTTAAACCTGAAGTATAAACAACCTTAAGTCCTGCACGCTTAAACAATTTATTTAATTCTAACCATCGATAAATAGGCCATTCTTTTTTTAGCTGTGAGGTTCCTATATGACAGAGAATCACCGTCCCTTTTAATAGTTTTTTAGCTTCCGCCAAATGGGACTTATCAAAATCAATTTTCGGGACAGATTTAGATGGCGCGTCAATATCCCATAGGTTTAATAAATCTAGATTTTTTTGAATATATACTTTTGATAAATTAGAAGCAGCAATTTTTTGGTTGTAGCATAAATTATGAAGGATATGATTAGGCTTATTAATCATGCCCAAACGAATCTTAGCACCGCTTAGGAAGCTATAAATTGCTCCACGATCATTACCGCCAAAATCAACAGATCTAGTAAAAGACTCTCTTCTAAGTCGTAAAATTAAAGGTAAATTTGTAAAAAAATTTATTTTTCCTCTAACCCTGGAAACCATCCAAAGCCTATCAATGAAGCTAACATGATTTAGCAAGTCTTTCATTTCTTTTGCAACTAAAACATGTAGCTCAGCTTTGGGAAATTTAATTTTTAAAGCTTTGAGAGCGGGAAGCAAAAAAATTATATCGCCTAGATATTGAAATTGTATTGCCAATATCTTTTCATTTTTTTGAGTCATTATAATTGCTGAAAGAGTAATTTCATGCGAGTTAAAAAAATCTTAAGCCGAATACGGAGATTGATAATTGGCTCACCTAAAGACCCAGACCAATTGCTACCTCTTTTAAGATAGTAAGTTGTAAATACGTTTGAACTAATACCCCATTTCCTAAAAAAAACACTTCTCCCGTCAAATTTCTTAAAATTTATTTTTTTAGTTGATTTAGACATAAAATGGTAAATGCGACTTTTGCTCACCCCTTTAAAGTTTCTCACCCCAACATTCCATAGCTTCATCGAAAAATCTGGGTCAGAATACATTCCAGGAGAAAATTCAGTGCTATATCCACCTACAAGATCCCAAAGCTTTTTAGGGACCAAATTAGGTGGCCATGTAGCTCCTGTCCAATCATTCTTTTTAAATTGCTTAAAGCTGTTCAGAAGCTCTTTTTCTTTAAATTGGTTTGGATGATCACCAAAATCATATGGTGCAATCACACACGAATTATTGCTATCCCTTGGTTCAATCATAGTCGATGACAGAAAAAAATAATCTGAAGGCTGACGCTTAACCTCTCTAAGAAGCCAATAATCCCAATCAGGGCAGGCGTACATATCATCATTAAAATAAACAATATAATCAGTATTAGCTAGCGTGCTTGACGCATTTAAAGCTAAACAAATGCCTATATTTTCCTTTGAATGAGAAAAATCAAATCCATTTTTCTTAACCCAGTCAATTGTTCCATCAGTGCCATCATTAATATGTAAAATAATTTGGTGCTGATAGCGTGAATTTTTTTCAAGGCTATTAATACATAATTTCAAGAAATTAAGATTATTCCAAGTTGGTATCAAAATTGAAAAAATTGGTTTCTTATGCTTCTTACTTTTAAAGAAAGTAATTTCGGGTGTTTTTTGAATAAAATTAGAATGTCTAATCATTAAAAATTAATTTTTGATTTTAAGTTTTTTTGAGAAATGTAATAAAGCTTTAAATAACGATAATAGGTTACCTCTGCGTTTGCAATTGCAAGCATTACTCCCTCCCTACCATCCAAGAATCCCGCCCTAATAAAATAAGTTCGAAAAAAAGCCCATAGGCCATGAAATATCGCTTTTCTCAGGGAGCCTTTTTTACCTGATTTTAAATTATCTCTAGCACCACCAGTAGAATAAAGATTCATTTTATAAATAACAGATTCAAGATCTCTGTAGCTAAAGTGGATTATGGGGTTTGCTAATTTTCCAATTTTATATTTTGTAGATAAGTGCGCATGAACCTCATGCTCAGTAAACTTAGCAAAGCCTTTTTTGAATAAACGTTTGGTATAGTCTGGTCGCCATCCAGAATGACCCATAAATCTTGATACAAATAAAGATTTTCTTGGTACGTTGTAGACATAAAATTCTTCTTCTTTAATAGATTTAATTATTTCTTTTGCAAGTTTTGATGAAATTCTTTCGTCTGCATCTAATGAAAAAACCCAATCACCTTTAGACGCATTGATTGCTATATTTTGTTGCGGGCCATAACCGATCCATTTTTTCTTAAGGATTCGCGCGCCTGCATTTTTTGCAAGACGAATAGTTTGATCAGTACTTCCTGAATCTATGACTAAAATTTCGTCAGCAAAAGCAGCGCTTTTAACGCAATCGTAAATATTTGCAGATTCATTTTTTGCAACAATTACTACTGATAGTTTAGCCATTTTTTTTGGTGTAGGCACTCAATAATAAGCCAGTTAAAACACAGAAGAACTTACCCTCGGTTGCATCAAGCAATAAGGAATTAAACATAGATCCTATAGCGATAGTAAGGACAACTCCCTTTAAGAACATTCCTGCATGTTTGTCTGATCTTCCTATGACGTTAGAATGCTGCCAAAAACGATAAAACATGAAAAGGAATGCTGCAAGCCCTACAATACCAAGCTCAAAAAAAGTTAATAAGTATTGATTATGCGGATTTGGTACGTCTTTTAATAAAGTATCTTGGGTGTTAGCTAATTTATTATATTCAGACCTAAGTGCACCTGTACCATAACCAATCAAAGGTGATTCCTTAATTAAGAGTAGAGTATTTTTATACATCTCTAATCTAATACCGGCCGAAGTAAGATGCTCGTCTGATTTATGCTCTGAGACTTCCTGGCCTGTTTTTATTAATCTGCCAGGCATTAAAGGCTCTAATTGCTTATGAAGCAAAAATATTGATATCACAGCAATCACGAAATACTTGAAAGCTTCCTTGCCATAAAAATATAAAGGTAAAAATAAGACAAAACATAAAGCAATAATCTGCCCAGACCGCCCTCCTACGAGATACATAAGATCAATAAGGGAAAGCAAGGCAATGAAAAACCACACCCAACGCCAAAGAGTCTTTTCTAAATGAGCCTTACAGAAGAATACAAACATTAAAAAAGACATCAAAATATTATGTGCAATGCGATTTTTAAAGGCGAGAAAACCTTGGCTATTGTCTGGCATATCATGCAAGCCTAAATTCATAGGGATTATACCTAACCATTTAAAATAAGAAATGCCGAGTAAGATTAAGGCGCCAAACAAAAATGCATTCATACCGTAATGACGTATTTTTTTTGTGGTAACTACGCTGATAACCATGGGAATAATTAAAAGTTTTGTATATTTTAATAAAAACGTTCCGCTTTCTTTAATTGTGCCCGAAGAGTAGACCGCACCAATACAATAAAAGCTGAAAAGAATCAGAACAGATATAGCGGCTGGGTTTTTATAAATAAGCTTAAATTTCTCAGAATATTTTCCTGAAATTATCCATGAAAACAAAAGAATTGCAGAAGCTATACTTACCCAGGCGGTAGGCATAGCCAAGCTAAAGCAGGCAAAAATAATGACAGCGTTAATTAATTTTTGCATAAAGTCTTGGTAAGCTTTAGTCATTAATAATAAATTTAAAATGTTTCTTGGTTAAATCTTTGTTTAGAAATTTTTCGAAAAAAGCAAGCCAACGATGTCTCTTTTCTCTCCGCGTGATCTGATAATTTGGATCAGGATTAAATGTTTGCTCAGCCTTTTCTTTTAGCCAGTTTTTCATAATAGCTGGGTGCTTACCTAAGAATGGCTTAATTGCCTTTGGATCAATTTCGTAGGAAACGAAATTAGGTATCTTCTTATTCCAATACTTGCCAACTCTTTTCAATTTATCATTCATGGACGCTTTACTTCGTATATGACCGTAATGATAAATTGGTGCGCCTATTGAAATTGCGTTCGGATACCTACCATTTTTATTTTTATCCATATTGACAAAATAAAGCGCGTCAGGAGACCATACGCGAAGATTATTTCGAATAATTCTTGCTTCTTTTCGGTACCAGGCCGGGCTTGTTGCAATCCAATCTTTATTTCCAAAAAAATGAATATAATCAAAAACTAATGACTCAATCTTAAAGTTATTTAGAGAATTTTTCATCGCTTTTTTGATTATTTTTAAATCATCTTGATGAACTACCTCATCGCCCTCAAGATAAAAAGCCCAATCGCCGGAACAGTTAAATTGTGCAATCATTTTTTGTTGCGCGTACACAAACCCCCTGTCCTTCATGTTCTCATTCCATTGCGTTTGGATAATCTTTATTTTTTTGCTTTTTATTTTCTTAAGGAGCGTTAGGGTGTCATCTTCGCTGGGACCAACTGCTATAATGAATTCGTCACAAATTGGTAAGATAGAATTTATACTTTCAATAAATGGATAACCCAGAATAGTTCCATTGCGAATAAATGTGAAGCCACTAATTTTCATAAGAAAATATAAATCCTTAAAAACTTAATTATATCAATCAAAAGCTTTAATACAGTTTAAAAAATAAAAAACATACGCTAGAAATAAAGACAATATGCACGGATCAACTAACGAAACAGATTGTTTAATTATAGGTGGAGGTATTATGGGCCTCACCTTAGCCTCCCTCATTAAAGAATGTAATTCTTCTATCAAAGTTGATTTGTATGAGAAGTTACAAGGTGTAGGGCTTGAAAGTTCCGAGGCTTTAAATAATGCAGGCACGGGTCATGCTGGATATTGCGAACTTAATTACACTCCAATGGGCAAAGATGGAAAAATTAATATCAAAAAAGCCCTTGAAATTAACTCGAAATATGAAATTACGCTTCAATATTGGAGCTACTTAAGCAACAAGTATAAATCATTTGATCCAAAAAATTTTATTCATCGTACACCGCATATAAGCCTTGTATTTGGTGATGATAATATTCGCTTCTTAAAAAAAAGATATTTACTACTAAAAAAACACCATCTATTTAAATCGATTATATTTTCTCAAAACAGAAAAGAAATTTCAAAGTGGGCTAACTTAACAATGATAGGAAGAGGCTCCCATCAGAAAGTTGCGGCCACAATAGTCAAGGAAGGAGCAGATATTGATTTTGGTGCTGCCACAAATGCTCTTTTAAAAACTTTGAAACATAAAAAAGATTTTGAAATTCATCTTAATGATGAAATCGTAAAGATCAAAGAAAGTAAAAATAATTTATGGGAAGTATCTGTCAGAAATAATATTTCCCGTGAAATGAAAAAAACTTTTGCCAAATTCATTTTCATCGGCGCAGGAGGTCAAGCTATTAGATTGCTTCAAAAAACTGGAATTCAAGAACAAAAGGGGTATGGCGGATTTCCCGTAAGCGGTCAATGGTTGGTTTGTTCAAATCAAAATATTGTCAGCCAACATAATGCAAAAGTATATGGAATGGCCCCTTCAGGCTCGCCCCCAATGTCAGTCCCTCATTTCGATTTAAGAATTATCAAAGGGAAGAAAACATTACTATTTGGACCTTATGCAGGATTTACATTTAAATTTTTAAAAACAGGTTCTTACCTGGATTTAATTAAATCTTTAAAACTTAAGAATTTTTTTCCAATGATTTATGTCTTATTACACAACTGGAAATTGTTTCATTATTTAATTCGTGAGTCTTTTCAGTCAAAACATGATCGAATAAACTTATTAAAAACCTTTTATCCGGAAGCAAAAGAAAAAGATTGGTCTATTAAAATAGCTGGCCAACGAGTGCAGATCATTAAACCAAATTCATTAATAAGCGGAAAATTAGAATTTGGGACTGAGGTAATCATTTCAAAAAATAAAAAATTAGCTGCCCTTCTTGGGGCTTCACCAGGAGCTTCAGTCGCCGTAGACTCCATGATTAAAGTTATAGAACAATGTTTTTCTGAAAAACTTTTAAATAGTGAATTTAAAAAGAAAATCAAAGAAATGATTCCTTCTTATGGCCAGAATCTAATCACAAACAAAAAATTGCTTGAAAGGATTAGGCTTTCATCACATAAAACTCTTGGGCTTAAAGATTAATTCTCTGACGTCGCACTTCAGATAAACAAATACCTGCTGCCACACTTACATTTAAACTTTCAACTACACCTAGCATTGGTATTTTAATTAAAGTATCACACACTTCTTTTGTGAGCCTTCTGAGCCCAACTCCCTCAGATCCTAAAACGATTGCTATAGGACCTTTAAGGTTAGAATCATACAAAGAATGCTCGCCGTTCTCGGATGTTCCAATAATAAGAACATTAGCCTCTTTAAGCGCCCGAATAGTTCTAGCTAAATTCGTCACAACAATCAAGGGCACAGATTCTGCAGCGCCTGAAGCAACTTTTCGAACTGTTGCATTAAGTCCTACGGCCCTATCCTTGGGAACAATAACGGCATCCACTCCCATACAGTCTGCAACACGAAGACAAGCGCCTAAATTATGAGGGTCTTCAACGCCATCTAAAATAAGAAAAAAAACTGGTTCAGATAAATCACCCTCTAAAATATCTTCAATTGTTAGAAATGGAATTTTAATTTGTTTAACCATTGCAACAACGCCTTGATGATTCTTATTTGAAGCTAAGCCATCTAATCTTGATCGATCTACAGCTAAGACGCGAATATTATATTCTTTAGCGAGATTAATAATTTCTTTGCTCCTAGGATCATTTCGATCTTTATCGATTATTATTTCATCAATGCTATGGGAGGATTGCCTAAGGCGGCTGATAATTGGATGAAATCCAAAAATGATCTGGCTTTGAGACATATTATTTTGCTCTTATTTTCTTTTTACTTTTAGGTGATCTCGATGGCTTGGTGGGACTTTTATGTTTTGTTGCACGTGTTTTGCTTTTATGCGCCTGCTTATCTTTAAAGAAACTTTTTGGTTTTCTATCCTTCAATGGGGATTTTTGCACTTCCTGATGACTCTCAAGGCTAAAATCTATTTTACTAAGCTCTAGATCAACACGCACTAATTTAACTTTTAAGCGGTCACCCAAGCGATAAATGACATGAGATCTTTCCCCAACCATGGCATGCCTTGCTTTGTCATAAGTAAAATAGTCATTTCCTAATTCTGTCACATGCAACAAACCTTCAATATAAATCCCATCAATAGAAACAAATAAACCAAAACTTGTTACCCCTGCAACAGTACCTTCATATATCTCGCCAATTTTATCTTGCATGTAATAACACTTAAGCCATGATGAAACATCGCGTGTAGCATCATCAGCCCTTCTTTCTGTCATTGAACAATGCTGCCCAAAAGCATGCCAATTTGAAGCAGGCATTGTCTTCTTTTGTAAAGTAGCTTTAATGGCACGATGAATTAAAAGGTCAGGATATCGACGTATCGGCGAAGTGAAATGTGCATATGCCTCGTAAGCTAACCCAAAGTGGCCAGTATTATCGGGGCTATATACAGCCTGTTGCATCGACCTCAATAAAACTGTTTGCAATAAATGCTCATCTGGCCGACCTTTAATTTTTTCAATTAAAGCAGCGTAATCCTTAATAGTTGGCTTATCCCCACCAGTTAACATAAATCCAAATTCAGCCAAAAATATTTGTAAATTTTCTAAGCGCTCTTCGGTTGGACCTTCATGAGTTCTATAAAGCGCTGGATGTTCATGTTCAATTAAGAAATTAGCTGCACATACATTGGCAGCTAACATACACTCTTCAATAAGACGATGTGCTTCATTTCGAATCACAGGTTCAATACGATCAATTTTTCCCTGATCATTAAAAATCATAATGGTTTCAGAGGAATCAAATTCAATAGCCCCTCTTACATGCCTTTGCTTGGTAAGGATTCTATATACCGACTCAAGATTTTTAATGTGCGGAATAATAGATTTATATTTTTCAGTCAAATCAGGCGATGTCTCTTTCAATATTGCACTTACGTCCGTATAAGTCATACGTGCTTTTGACTCCATAACGGACGGATAAAATTTGTAAGAAATGACTTTTCCATGCTCATCAATGATCATGTCACAAACCATACATAATCGATCGACATGAGGATTAAGAGAGCATAGGCCGTTTGATAAAGCTTCGGGCAACATTGGAATGACTCTTCTTGGGAAATAAACTGAATTGCCCCTATCAAAAGCTTCTTTGTCTAAAGCATTATCGGGTTGCACATAAAAACTCACATCAGCAATAGCTACAATTAAACGCCAATTTTTATCGATACTTTCCGCATAAACTGCATCATCAAAATCTCTTGCAGTTTCTCCATCAATAGTAATAAGAGGTAAGTCACGCAAATCCACTCTACCCTTAAAATCGTTTTCTGATACTTTTTTAGAAAATGATTCTGCAATGCGAATGGTCTCTTCTGAGAAATTGTAAGGAAGCTGATGTTTTCTTAAGGCAATCTCTATTTCCATACCGCTGTCTGCATAATTGCCAAGAATTTGAACCACTTTACCCATAGGTCTTGATTTAAATGAAGGTTGAGCGGTAATTTCGATGACAACAATTTGGCCAGGCTTAGCTCCCATATCAAGATGATATGGAATGAGAAAGTCTTGATTAATTCTCTTGTCCTCAGCAGCAACAATAGTAACGCCCTGCCCTTGAACCACCCTACCTACTAAAGTTTCATTCTTTCTTTCAAGAATCTCAATCACTTTACCTTCGGGACGGCCTTTCCTGTCCTGCCCTATGGTCTGAACCATCACCCGATCGTTATGAAGAACTTGCATCATTTCTCTAGAAGACAAGAAAATATCATCTCCTCCTTGGTCTGGAATAAGGAAGCCAAATCCGTCTGCGTGGCCTTGTATGCGCCCTGGAATAAGGTTTAATTTTTCGGATATACAAAAATCGTCTTTACGATTTCGCATAATTTGGCCTTGACGCTCCATAGCCCTAATGCGCTTATTGAAAGCCTCAATCTCAGACTCATTAATTTCAAGTAAATGGACTAACTGCTCAATAGATAAGGGAACACCTTGCTCCGTCATAATATTTAATATTAATTCTCTGCTTGGCAAGGGATGATCATAAAACATAGCTTCACGATCTTTTTGTGGGTCACTAAGACGTAGGGAATTTTTTTTAGATTTAGTCATTGCAGCATTGTGCCATTAAATAGGGTAATTAAATGATTTCATGTCTAATTTATCATATGCAAATCAGCAAGGGCTCTTCCAAAGCCTTTGTAATCCAAGCCGAAACCAAAAACAAATTTATTGGGAACATTTAGGGCATGATAGACAGGAAAAATGCTTTTCTCTTTATCAATTAATTTATTAAAAAGTACTGTATAAAAAATATTGATAGCGCCCATTTTTTTACATTTTGAGATAATTTCTGAAAGTGTTATACCCTCATCAAGAATATCATCAACTATTAATATATTTTTTCCTTTTATAATCTCCTCAGGCTCTTTTATCCAATGAAGAAATCCGCCATGCGCTTCATTGCCATAGCGAGTTGCATGGATATAGTCATGATAAATATTATGTTTTAGGAGTGGAATTAAGTGCGCTGAAAAAAATAATCCTCCATTCATCACAGTTAAGACAAAGAGGTCATCACTCTGAATATCCCGATTAATTTCTTTAGCAATGCTTTTAATTGCAAGATGAATTTCTTGATTGGAATATAAAACTGATGATTCTTTTAAAATAGACTGAAAAAAATCCATGTTAGGTTAAAGATTTTAGATACTGAATAAATTCTGGGCCTATTTCTGGATGTTTTTTTGAAAACTCAATATTTGCCTTCATAAAACCTAATTTATCCCCACAATCATATCTAATGCCTTCAAAATTATAGGCATAGACAGGCTCATGATTTAATAGCAAATGAATAGCATCGGTTAATTGAATCTCGCCTGACTTACCAGGATTAACCTTTTCAAGCAGTTCAATAATTAATGGAGAAAAAACGTATCTACCTATAACGCCCATTGTTGATGGCGCATCTTCAGGTTTAGGTTTTTCTATAATCGTATCAATCTGAACCAATTTACCATCTATGGATTTCCCATCAACAATTCCGTATTGAAAGGTTTTTTCTTTTGGGATATTTTCGATTGCAACAATAGAAGCATTTTTTTTAGTAAATTGATTAATTAGTTGCGCCAAGACGGGTTCGTAACTGTCAGTGAGGTCATCAGCTAATATCACAGCAAATGGCTCATTATTAAGCACTGGCTTAGCTTGAAGGACAGCATGTCCCAAACCAAGCGGCTCGGATTGTCTGATATAAATACATGAAACATGGGGCGGAATAATTGAATTAATTAATTTCAATAATTCTGTTTTGTGCGAATTATTTAAGCTCGCCTCTAGCTCTATATTTTTGTCAAAATGATCTTCAATAGATCGTTTATTTCTGCCTGTCACAAAAATTAATTCTGTAATACCTGACTTAACAGCCTCTTCAACGGCGTATTGAATTAAGGGCTTATCAACAATAGGGAGCATCTCTTTTGGGTTGGCTTTGGTCGCTGGTAAAAATCTAGTTCCAAGACCAGCAACGGGGAAAACAGCTTTTTTAATTATAGTCATCAAAATCTCACTTCCTCTTTATCATAAATTTAGGCGTCTTAAAGCGAACAATGCTTCCGTAAAGCCAGAGATAACACAAGACAAACATAAAAGCGAAAATTTTTAAAATTTGATGGCTCTTCCAGAAAAGAATAGCAGGAATAATAGAAACTAAAGACAAAGCCCAAAGATACGGCGCTGTCATTGAATTTTTTTTATTTTTATCATTTTTATCAACCACAATCCAACGCAACACTCTCTTATAAATTAATTGGTGTAAATGAAATGAGTCTGGTAAGCCTGGACTAGTTTTTTTGATGAAATATCTACGAAAGACTGTAAACAAAGTTTCAAATATGGGATAAAAACACAATAAAAAAGGAAACCAATTTGAAACCTCTTCATGTCTGCTTACCAAAAGCAAAGATAATAGAGCAATCCAAAATCCAATAAGGTAGGCACCTGAGTCGCCCAAAAAGATAAAGCCTTTAGGGTAATTTAAAACAAAAAAACCTAGAATTGCTCCAATCACTGAAATACCTAACATGAGAATAGTTACATCGGATACTTTGAAAGCTACATAAACAATGGCTGATAATATGAATATACCGATCATGCTTGCTATGCCATGAAAACCATCAATTAAATTGACACTATGTGTCACGCCTGCAACTGCAAAACAAGTAAAAAGAATTGAAATGGGAGCAATCTTTAACAGTAGATCTATGCTCATAAATTGTATATTTGTTAGCCAAGTATTTAAAAAATAACAAGCCAAAAAAGCTGAAATAAATGCGGCTAATAATCGATAAGACGCACTAATTTTTTTTGTAACATCTTCTAAAAGTCCCAAAATAAATACTGGCAAGGAAGATAAGACCAGAATTAACCCGATATTTGCAAAAGATAGTTCTTGAAAAAATTGAATGGCTATAGAAAAAGCGATACCGATGAAAATCGCCAATCCGCCAATTCTTGGAGTATCAAACGAATGAAATTTTTGCACACCTTTTTTATCATGATCGAAAGATATATGCCCATGCAAATGTGAATACCTCAATATCAATAGGGAAAAAATAAATGAGATAAGAAATGAAATAATTAGGGTAGTCATGAATAATATAGAATATTTTTAAGGTGTATTATAAATTAGCTGTTCCAGCGAAATTTCATCTCATTATCACTTTCTTTAGCCTCAACCCATCTGGATCCTTCTTTAGTACTCTCCTTTTTCCAAAAAGGCACTTCTGTCTTTATATAATCCATCATAAAGGCACAAGCTTCAAAAGCATCCTTGCGATGTGCACTTAAAACTATTAGGCCTACTATTGGATCGTGTAATTTTAATTCTCCAACTCTATGCACAATAAACACGTCTTCAAGATTCCATTTTTCACGGGCCTTATTTTCAATTTCAAAAAGTGATTTTTCTGTCATGCCTGGGTAATGCTCAAGGTACAAAGAAGTTAAGTGCTCTGACTCATAGCTTCCTTGAATGTCTCTTACAAATCCTATGAATGAAACTGCTGCGCCTACGGAAGCATTGTTTTTTTTCATTTCATAAAGAATATGGTTTAAATCGAAGCTTTCAAGTTGGACTCTTGCTGCCATTTAACCCCCTGTAATAGGTGGGAAAAACGCTATTTCGGATCCCGCCTCTATATTGAAGTTAGAGTGCATTAAATTTTGATTCAAAGCACATCTCGTTGCACTGTTAGATAAAAATATTTCAGACCAAGGGGCACCTCGTAAAATTAAATAATTTTTAAGCTCTTCTAAAGTAAGCACGCTTGCTGGCAGCTCAATTATTTCATTATCTAAACCGACCAATTCTTTAATTTTAGCGAAATAGAGGATTTTAACTTTCATCTTGCTCCTGCTGCTTCACGTATACCTCTTCTTCAAATTCTAATAAAGCATTTGGATCATCTTTCAATTCCACACGTTCAATCTGAGAAAAACGTCTTGATATTTTTTGGCTTGTCACATGCACGTCTTGAGCGTGCTCATGCGCTTGTCTTATATTGTCAGCTAATTTTTTCATACGCACATCAAAGCGCTCAAACTCTTGTCCAAGTCTTCCAAGCTCTGCTTTAATAATATGAACTTGTTTTCGTGTTTCAACGTCTTTTAAGACAGCTCTTGCTGTATTAAGAACAGCCATTAGTGTGGTTGGGGATACGAGCCATACCCTTTGACTCATGGCTTCTTCTATTAGATCGGAATGGTAAGCATGGATTTCTGCAAAAACGGCTTCGGCAGGAATAAACATGACTGCGCCATCGGATGTCTCATTAGAGATAATGTACTTACTCGCAATATCATGAATATGTTTTTTGATATCAAGCTTAAACTGCTTTTGCGCATTTTTAATTTCATCCGGCGGTAAGCTGGTATCCAACATTTTTCTATAACTTTCCAATGGAAATTTAGAATCAATTGCAACACTGCCTGTTGGTTCTGGTAAAAATAGAACGCAATCCGCTCGATTACCATTCGATAATGTATGTTGCATTGCAAATGCGTCGGGTGGTAACGCATTGCGAACAAGACCTTCAAGCTGCACTTCACCAAATGCCCCTCTAGATTTTTTATCGCCTAGTAGCTCCTGAAAGCTGACAATATTACTGGTGAGGCCATCGATCTTTTTTTGCGCCTCATCAATCGTAGAGAGTTGTTTCATCACGCGATCAAATGTATCGTTGGTTTTTTTAAAACCCTCTTCCAAGCTTTCTTTAACTTTGCTATCAATATCTTGCAACCTCATGTTAAGCAAATTTTTCAATTGGTTGGTGGCGCTATCCATCGTGTCACGAATAATTTCACCTTGTATCTTGCCTTGCTCTGAAAGTGTCACGTTAAGACGATCGGTCAACTTATTTAAACTATCGTTCAAACCTACAATCATTTCACGATGTTTTTCTTCCAACGCTTTTAATGTTCCTGCTTCAGGGGATTGGTTTTGAAAGCGCCATAACAAATAGGCAGCTAGCGCGCACAAGAGAACGAGAAGAATAAGAATGAAATTAAGCATACATTGATTATAACGGATGTTTTTTTAAGGTTTTTATATGATTAAACATATTAAAAGTGGTTGATATCAACCATAGGAAAGCGCGCTTTTAATTTACCGAACTCTCCTTCGGGAAGCCTGATCGAAAGATTTACTTTTTCATTAAAAACTTTATCTAAAATACTTCCATTCATTGAATGTATTACATGAGTATAGATATCTAACTCATTGTAATTTATAGTTAATTTTATATTAATATATTCAACATAAGGCTCGATGACGGAATGGGCTAAAGCAAGTTTTCCTGTACCGCCATAAGCCCTTGTGAGGCCACCTGTGCCTAAATTAATGCCACCATAATAACGAATAACGCCAATTCCACCGCCCACAATTTGGTGAGAGTCGATCAATTGCAATAGAGGCTTACCAGCTGTACCTGAGGGCTCACCCGCATCAGAATAATAAGGCTCAAATCCATGATCTGTTTTGAGTTGGTAAGCGAAAGCTAAATGACTTCCGTGCGGATGTTCTTTAGCGATAGATTGTAGGGTGCGCAAAATATCCTGTTTTGTTTCGCCTGTGAAGGTATATCCAATAAACCTAGATTTTTGAATCGTTTGTTCTTGTGTTGAAATACTTTTAAAATAATTCATCCCCTCAATTCAATCCTTCGAGAAGGCCTTGAGCGTTTACACTCATTTTTTCACTCGCAGGGACTTTAGGAAGTCCTGGCATTGTCATAAGATCACCGCAGATTGCAACTACAAAACCAGCGCCTCTTGCTAACCTTAATTCTCTTATCATGAGCGTATGATTTTCAGGGGCCCCATGTGCTTTAGGGTCGCTTGAAAATGAATAAGGCGTTTTAGCAATACAAACGGGTAAACTTGCATAGTTTTTTTCAAGCAATAAAAGTTTTTGTAAGGCGCTTTCTGAAAACTCAACTTCTTTTGCACGATATATTTTTAAAGCGATCGTCGTAATTTTTTCTTTTAAACTTAGATGATCTTCATATAAAAATTTACAAGACTTAGGTTTTATTAATTTTTCTAAAACGGCGTTAGCTAAATCCTTAGCACCTTTAGCGCCGTCCGACCAATGCGAACAAAGGATTGCTTTAAATCCCAACTTATCTACTGCGCTTTGAAGCCATGTCATTTCTTTTTCTGTATCAGAACTAAATTGATTGATTGAAACAATGACATCTAGTCCAAAATGTTCTGAGCAATTTTCAATGTGACGCTTTAAGTTATTAAAACCAAGTTCGAGTGCTTTTAGATTTTCTTGATTTAATTCAGAAACAGCTATGCCTCCATGAAATTTAAGTGCACGAATGGTAGCCACTAAAACAATAATATCGGGCTTAATACCCGACTGCCTACATTTGATATCTATGAATTTTTCAGCGCCTAAGTCTGCACCAAAGCCCGCTTCTGTAACCACGTAATCAGCTAACTTCAATGCCGTTTTTGTGGCGATGACTGAGTTACATCCATGTGCAATATTAGCAAATGGGCCACCATGAATAAAAGCGGGTGCTCCATGCAATGTCTGAACCAGATTGGGTTGAAATGCATCTTTTAAAAGTGCTGTCATAGCCCCTTGCGCTTTTAAATCTTTAGCATAAACGGATGTTGCATCTAATCTTTTGGCTACTTCAATTTCTCCCAATCGATTTTGAAGGTCCTCCAATGATTCTGCTAAACAAAAAATGGCCATGACTTCGCTTGCGACTGTAATATTGAAACCTGTATCTCGATGATTTTGACCAAGCTTTAATTCGACATGTCTTAGAGCGCGATCATTCATATCAAGACATCGCTTAAAAGAAATTTGATTGATATCAATATTGAGTTCATTGCCGTGATGAATATGATTATCAATCAGAGCTGCCAAAAGATTATTAGCAGATGTAATGGCATGAAAATCACCTGTGAAATGTAAATTAATTTTATCCATAGGGGCTACTTGCGCATAACCGCCGCCCGTGGCGCCCCCCTTCATCCCAAAGATCGGGCCTAGAGAAGGTTCACGAAGACATGCAGCTGATTTTTTACCGATTGAAAAAAGTGCATCAGCCAAGCCAATCGTTGTGGTTGTTTTTCCTTCGCCTGCAGGTGTGGGACTCATTGCCGTCACTAAAATTAATTTAGATGTCTTGTGCTCTTTTAAAGAGCTTGTGAAAGAAGGCTTTAATTTCGCCTGATACGGGCCATAGAAAAATAAGTCGTCTATTTTGATATCAAGTGATTTGACTATCTCATCGATCGATTTTAATTGTGCTGCTTGATTAATTTCTACATCAGAGTTCATAAGGGCTTAAATTAAATATTTTCCTGTTCTAACATAAGTTTCTTAACAACTTGTTTTGGATACTCCGGTATAAACATTTCAATAAAATCATACATAAAACCTCTTAAAAATACATCACGTCTAATACCTAGATAGGTTGTACTTGTAGGAAATAAATGACTCACATCAATACTGACTAGACCATGGTCTCTTTTAGAGTCGTAAGCCATTTGTGCAATTAATCCTATACCTAAACCCAGGTTTACATATGTTTTAATAACGTCAGCATCAATCGCTGTTAGGACAATGTTGGGCTTTAAGCCTGCATCATGGAAAACTTTTGACACAATCGTGCTTCCTGTAAATGCATAGTCATAAGTAATGATAGGGTAAGTGGCAAGTTTAGCGAGCGTAACTGTTTTTTCTTTGGCAAGCGGGTGTTTTGCTGGCATCACTAAACAACGATTCCATGTGTAACAAGGCAAACAAAATAATTTATCATTATGGCTTATGGACTCAGTCGCAATGCCAATATCAGCCTCGCCTTTCACAACCTGATCAGTCACTTGTGTCGGGTTTCCTTGGTGAATATTAAGTTTTACATCAGGATATTTACTCATAAAAGCCTGTACAACACTTGGAAGCTTATATCGCGCTTGCGTATGCGTCGTTGCTATAGTCAACACACCGAGGCTTGATTGACTGAATTCTTCGCTGACTTGTTTAATGCTTTTGATTTCTCGTATGACTTCATTGATACGCTGATAAACATGTTGTCCAGGTTCGCTAAGCCCTACTAAACGTTTTCCATGTCTTGTGAAAATATGAAGGCCAACCTCTTCTTCTAAAAGCTGGATTTGTTTGCTGACCCCTGGTTGAGATGTGTGTAATGCCTCGGCGGCTTTAGAAATGCTAAAACCATTTTTGACCACCTCATGAATACAGCGCAACTGTTGGAGTTTCATTCCTTAATCCAATATAACTAAAAGATATAAAGGTACAATATTATATTATTATTTTATAATATCAAAACTTGCTATAGTGACGTCCACTTTAACACCAAAAAGTTAATGTTTTAACAAGGGCAATAATGGATATTGGGTTTATATTTTCTGGATTTATAGTTGGTCTATTAGTGGGTCTTACAGGCGTAGGCGGCGGATCCCTCATGACCCCTATCCTCGTGTTATTTTTCCACATCAAACCAGCGCTTGCTGTAGGCACTGATCTTCTTTATGCATCAGTGACTAAATCTGTTGGTATTTTTGCGCATGGAAAACTGGGTAATATTGACTGGAAAATTGTCAAAAGACTTATGGTAGGTAGCATCCCCGCTTCCATTCTCACGACATATTATCTAAGACAAATTGATGTGGCATCTACAGGGGCTGTCGATATCATCAAATTTTATTTAGGTATTGCGCTATTACTTACTTCAATTGCTGTGATCTTTAGGCCTTATCTCATTGAAAAATCAAAAGTCACTCTTTTGAAAACGGATAGTGCCATCGCGATAGCAACCATTCTTCTAGGATTAATCTTAGGTGGCTTAGTAACTTTAACTTCGGTCGGCGCAGGTGCACTTGGTGTCACAGCTTTATTGCTTATCTACCCTAAAATTGGCATTACAAAAATTGTTGGAACCGACATTGCACATGCGGTACCATTGACCCTTGTTGCTGGGATAGGCCATGCAAGTTTAGGCACCGTCGATTACTCACTTCTAGGCGTCCTTTTAATTGGTTCAATTCCAGGCATTTATATAGGCAGTCATTTAAGTTCTAAAGTCAGCGAGCAATCTGTTCGCTATGTATTGGCTTTGATCTTAATTTATGTTGGCCAGAAACTTATTTTTCATTAAGCATTAAAAAAAATTATGTATCAGTACGATAATATCGATCAAACCATAGTCAATGAACGCGTTGCGCAATTCCGCGATCAAACATCACGTTATTTAAGCGGTAAGCTTACCGATGATGAATTTAGACCGCTTCGTCTACAGAATGGTCTATACATTCAACGTCACGCACCTATGCTTCGTATTGCAGTTCCTTACGGTCTTTTATCTTCAAAGCAATTACGTAAATTGGCAGACATATCAGATCGGTTTGATCGAGGTTACGGTCATTTTAGTACCAGACAAAATCTTCAGCTCAATTGGCCCAAATTAGAAGAAACGCCTGATATTTTAGAAGAGCTTTCTAAAGTTGAAATGCATGCTATTCAAACATCAGGAAATTGTATTCGCAACATCACTACTGACCAATTTGCAGGTGTGGCACCTGACGAAATTATTGATCCAAGAGCAATTGCTGAAATCTTAAGACAATGGAGTACCTTCCATCCAGAATTTTCATTATTACCGCGTAAATTTAAAATTGCAGTGTCAGGCAGTAAACAAGATCGTGCGATTGTGCAAGCTCACGATATTGGGCTTGAATTTTATTATGATAAAGATCAAAAGATGGCCATTCGTGTATGGGTGGGTGGAGGCTTAGGTAGAACACCTATTCTTGGATCTATTATCCGTGAACATCTTGAATGGGAGCATGTGCTCACTTATTGCGAAGCTATTATTCGTGTCTATAACCTTCATGGACGTCGCGATAATATCTATAAAGCACGCATTAAAATTTTAGCGAAGGCTTTAGGTATTGAAGAATTTAAAATACAAGTGGAAGCAGAATGGCACCATTTAAAAAATTCACCAAATACCATTGATGAATCTGAATTAAATCGCATTGCAAAATTTTTTACAGCAATGCCTTATGAAAAATTAAATGATCAAGATGATACTTATGATGAAGCTATTCAAAATAATAAAGCTTTTGCATCATGGGCGAAAAGATCCGTTCATCTTCACAAACAAAAAGGTTATCGAGCTATTACCTTGTCCCTAAAACCGCACGGCTTAGCTCCAGGTGATGCGACGTCAGACCAAATGAGAATTGTGGCTGAACTTGCAGAGCAATATAGCTTTGGTGAGCTTCGTGTATCGCACGAACAAAACCTCATTTTGGCGGATGTTAAATTACAAGATATTTTTAAGGTTTGGGAAAAAGCAAAAGCACATCAATTAGCTACGCCTAATATAGGTTTATTAACAGATATTATCTGTTGCCCTGGTGGGGACTTCTGTTCGCTTGCTAATGCGAAAAGTATTCCAATTGCAACTTCTATTCAAGAAGCTTTTGATAATCTTGACTACCTTCATGATATTGGAGAGTTGGAACTTAATATCTCAGGCTGTATGAATGCATGCGGACATCATCATATTGGCCATATCGGCGTATTAGGGGTTGATAAAGACGGTTCTGAATGGTACCAGGTCACTATTGGAGGCAAACAAGGCAATGATGCAAGCTTAGGTTCTGTGATAGGCCCTTCTTTTGCTGCCGAAGAAATGCCTGGTGTCGTTAAAAAACTTATTGATGTTTATATTAAACATCGCAACCCTGAAGAAAGATTTATAGACACTGTAAGACGCTTAGGTGTGAATCCTTTTAAAGAGCATGTTTATGCTTAATTCTCAGCTTATTCTCAATCAGTCCATTGTAGAAGATGAATGGACATTTGTAAGCTTGCCAAGTGGTAATGAAGAAGTGAAAAAACAAGCGGGTAAAGTAGTGTTATTTAAATTAACTGGTGAATCACTACCTACTGACTTACAAATCAATGAAACGCTCATCCCGCAAAATGGAAAAATTATTTTGCCATTAAGTGTATATCTAAAAAATCGTGATGCATTGCAGGTAAGACTTAAAAATAAAGAAATTGCATTGTGGATAGCGACACATGAAACCTTAGATGCATTATTAGTTCTAGAAAAAGACATTAATGTATTTCCACTCATTGCTGTATTTGTGGAACGATTTCAAGATGGGCGCATATTTACATTGGGCAATTTACTGCGCTCACGTTACCAGTTTAAAAATATATTAAGAGCTTTTGGTGATGTCCTACAAGATCAATTGTTTTACCTAAAACGTTCAGGATTCGATAGCTACCTCATTAAAATAGGCAAAGATGCCAATGAGGCATTAAAAGCCCTTCAGTCATTTAGTGATCCATATCAGGGCGCTGTCGATATTAAAGAGCCTATCTGGAAAAGGAAGGTGCGTTCGTGAGTATCCAACCTATAAAGCTCCAGAAAAAACATATCGATAAAATCGATATTAATGATGCACTTATTAAAACGATTAAAGAAAAATCAGAAAAAGTCATTTCACTTATTCAAAAGAATATTGAAAAACATAACTCTGTCACCTTTGCAAATAGTTTGGGGGCTGAAGACATGGTGCTTGTTGATCTCATCCAAAAAAATAAACTTAATGTTGAGATATTTTCTATTGACACAGGAAGGCTGCCATCTGAAACGTATAATTTAATTCAAATGGTAGAAGACAAGTATCAATTCAAAATTAAACTTTATTTCCCTAACCAAGAAAAAGTAGAAAACTATGTCAATACAAATGGCATCAATGCTTTTTATAATTCGTTAGACTTAAGGAAATCGTGTTGTGGTATTCGAAAAGTTGAACCCTTAAGTCGCGCTTTAAAGGATAAAAAAGCTTGGATCACAGGCATGAGACAAGAGCAATCTCAAACAAGACAAACGCTTCAAGAAGAAGAATTTGATGAGGCGCATCAGTCTCAAAAACTGAATCCATTAAGCGCTTGGAGTGAGCTAGAGGTTTGGGCTTATATTAAACACTATGAAGTGCCTTATAACGCACTTCATGATTATTTTTATCCAAGCATCGGTTGCGCACCATGCACGAGGCCTGTCTCTGAAGGAGAAGATGTAAGAGCTGGACGCTGGTGGTGGGAAGATCCTCAAAATAAAGAATGTGGACTACACGTAAAATAATATGACAACACTTTCAAATTTAACGCATCTTGATTGGCTTGAGTCTGAAGCTATTCATATCTTAAGAGAAGTTGCTGGTCAATGCAGCAATCCAGTACTTCTTTTCTCAGGCGGCAAAGACTCACTTTGTCTCTTAAGGTTAGCAGAAAAAGCATTCAGACCAGGGCGCTTTCCTTTTCCTCTGCTTCATATTGATACAGGTCACAATTATGATGAAGTGATTCAATTTAGAGATCTTCGTGCCAAAGAACTTAATGAAAGATTAATTGTGCGCTCTCTCGAAGATTCGATGAAGCGCGGAACTGTTGTTTTAAAAACAGCAGATGAGCCACGTAATAAACATCAATCAGTCACACTTTTAGAAGCTATTGCAGAATTTGAATTTGATTGTTGTATTGGTGGAGCAAGACGTGATGAAGAAAAAGCACGCGCTAAAGAAAGGATCATGAGCTTTAGAGATGGGTTTGGTCAATGGGATCCAAAAAACCAAAGGCCTGAGTTATGGAATCTCTATAACGCAAGAGTTCATAAGGGTGAAAATATTCGCGCCTTCCCTATTTCCAATTGGACTGAAATGGATGTTTGGCAATATATTGAACGAGAAAAATTAGGTTTGCCTAGCATCTACTTCGCGCATAAACGTCCCATTGTGAGACGTAGCGGCGCCATTGTTCCCATTACACCGCTTACACCCAAAAAAGATAATGAAGTCGTTGAAGAAATTATGGTGCGCTATAGAACAGTCGGGGATATCACTTGCACAGCCCCAGTTGAAAGTGTAGCTGACAGTGTGGAAAAAATTATTATTGAAACCGCGAGTACAACTATCACAGAACGTGGTGCGACAAGATTAGATGATCAAACATCAGACGCGTCTATGGAACAACGTAAAAAAGAAGGTTACTTCTAAAATGTCACAAGAAAATATTCAAGACAGCTTATTGCGTTTTATGACATGCGGAAGTGTTGATGATGGCAAGAGTACACTCATCGGTCGTCTTCTTTTTGATACTAAAACCATTCTTACAGATACACTTACTCAAATTGAAAAAACTTCTAAAAAAAGAGGTATGACAGCCGTTGATTTATCTTTGATTACTGACGGACTTCAAGCAGAACGTGAGCAAGGTATCACGATCGATGTTGCGTATAGATACTTTAGTACAGGTACACGTAAATATATTATTGCAGATGCTCCAGGCCATGAACAATACACACGTAATATGGTGACTGCAGCTTCGACCGCGCATTTAGCTATTATCCTCATTGATGCAAGAAAAGGCGTGCTCACTCAGACAAGACGTCACTCATTTTTAGCAAAACTAGTTGGCATTCCTCATATTGTTGTCGCAATTAATAAAATGGATTTAATCGATTACGACGAAAGTAAGTACAAAGCTATTTGCGAAAGTTATAAAGCTTTTGCAAAGGAAATTAAACTATCAGAAAATCGTACTATTGAATTTGTCCCTATGTCAGCTCTTAATGGAGACATGATTGTAGATCGCGGCGAATCCATAAATTGGTATCAAGGCCCTACACTTCTCGATATTTTAGAAAAAACATCCGCAGATTATGCAGGCAAAGATAAAAACTTTAGATTCCCCGTACAATTCGTTTGCCGTCCTCATGCTTCCGATGATCATAACCTCCACGACTTTAGAGGATTTATGGGTCGAGTTGAATCTGGATCCATTGCTGTTGGGGATGAAATTACAGTCTTACCTTCTCAATACAAATCAAAAATAAAATCAATTCAATTAGGTTATATAGAGATTAATAAAGCTATCTCCGAACAATCTGTGACCATTCTTCTGGAAGATGAAATTGATATTTCACGTGGTGACATGATTATCAAGTCAGATGATGCTATAGAGCCTACAAAAAATATTAATGCGATGGTGTGTTGGCTATCTGAGACACCTATGGCTTCATCGAGAACTTATTTAATTCGCCATACCTCTCGAGAATCTAAAGCCAAATTAGATAAAATCGATTTTAAAGTGAATATCGAAACACTGGCTCATGAAGCTATTTCAAATTTAAGTATGAATGACATTGCTCAAGTGACATTTAAATTGGCGCAACCTATTATGGCCGACCCCTACCAAAATAACAGATCTACAGGGGCTTTTATCATTATTGATGAATCCACTTACCATACGGTAGGTGCCGGCATGATTGCATAATAATTGGATCAAGAAAAAAAATAGATTAAAATAACTATATTGAAGAAATAAAAGGACTGATATGACTTACGTAGTAACCGAAAACTGTATTAAATGTAAATATACCGACTGTGTAGATGTTTGCCCTGTCGATTGTTTCGTTGAAGGTCCAAATTTCTTAGCGATTAACCCTGATGAATGTATTGACTGCACATTATGTGTGGCTGAATGTCCAGCGGAAGCTATTTTTGCTGAAGATGACGTTCCTGCTGATCAGCAGGATTTTATCCAAATCAACGCTGAAATGTCTAAGGTTTGGCCTGTAATTTCTTCTCGCAAAGAACCTATGCCCGATGCTGATGCGAACAATGGAAGAAAAGGTAAGCGTGCGGAAATAGAAAAATAAGAAAATTGCTACAATAAAAAAGCCTGCTAACGCAGGCTTTTTTATTTAATTAAAACTTATAACTTGCACTTAATCCCAATGTGTAATTCCTGTCCAAGCCCGGCTCAAATGGCGTATTTGTATTAACTTTAACGTTAGCCACATATGTTCGATCAAAGATATTATCAATTCTAATAAATTCTCTAACAGTCCACTTATCAAATTTTTGCTCCAAGCTGCCACGCAAATTAGCGATCGTATATGCTCCAGGCCTAAAGCCAGCACTATTTTTATCATAAGCATAAGTATCGCTAAAATATACCACTTCTGTAGCTGTTGAAAATCCAAAAGATGGGTACTTCCATGAAAGCTCTGCAAACCCAGTATTTTTATATGTTGCAGGAATATTCATACCAGGCAAAACTGTAACCGGTGTTGAATTATTATTTTCCTCCTTAAACATATTTCTAAATTCAGCATCCATCATTGAATAAGCGCCATAAAAATTAAAATTATGAGGCAGTCTACTGTCTAATGAAATTTCAATACCCTTCCTCTCGGTATTAGCAACACTAGCATACTGTGTAATTTTGGAATTATCATTATAATCGTATGCAACAATTTCATTTTTACTGTCGACTTTAAATATAGCCACATTAACTCTTGTGTTATCTGTAAGAAAGGCTTTAGTTCCGATTTCGTAATTTTTACTTCTACTTGGCGTCATTGATAAATTAGGGCCAGCACCGCTCGAAACATCGCTATAAATCATTTCTGAGAATGTTGGAGTCTCGAAGCCTCTTCCATAATTAGCATAAATATTTAATTTGGGTGTGATTTTAAATGTCGCTCCAAAGACAGGGCTTGTATTTGTAAAAACTTGAATACCGCTATCATTAGTGCCGCCATTACCGGTCGCGTAATAAAGATCTTGTGTATTGAAAGTTACTTTTGAATGCCTAACTCCTGCAATTAAAAGCAATTTATCTGTTGGCTCAAAAGATGCTTGCACGTACTGATCAAAATTGTAGGCTTTTTGCAGTTCATTTCTAGAATAACTATATTTATTTCCGTTAGAGTTATCGCAGGATGAATTCGTACAATATCTTTTTCGTTTATCTTCCATCTCTTCATAGTTCAATCCGGCAGTTAAATTAAAGGGCCTAGAAAATAGTGTATCGTTAAGATTCCACCTAAAATCCAGTCCTCCATAGTTCCTATTGATTTCGGATGCGGATGTAGTTAAATACTGAAGATTGTCTCTAACGCCATAAAATGAAGTAAGTTTAAGACTTTGTTTTTCAGATAAATTATGATCTAAAATAAAACCTGTATATGTTTGCTGTCTATATAAGCGAGTTTGTGGGCCATAGGAAGTTGAATTAGCTTGCTTTGGGTTTGCTAAATATGAAGCTGGGCTTAAAGATTGTGGATCTAATGTGTAAGGTTGATTATTGTAATTTAATAGAACAGTTGCTTTCGTGTCAGTACTTATCTGATAAGTGAATTTACTGTTTAAATTATCTTTTTTAAACTTACTAAAATCTCGATATCCGTCAGAAGTAATTTCTGAAGCAGAAACTATATAATTTAAATTCCCTGCTTGACCTTCAAATGTTGAAGCCTCCCTAAAAGTATCCCATTTTCCGTAAGAAAAACTACCTGATAATGTTGGATCTTTAGCCCCGTCACGAGTGAATGCTTGAACTACACCACCTGATGAGTTGCCGTATAATGCCGAAAATGGGCCTCGCATAAACTCAATTCTATCGAGGCTATCAAAGGTGATAGAGCCTGAAGCTCCTTGCCCATCCGCAGTATTTAAAGGGATTCCATCAATATAGAGACGAACGCCCTTAACACCGAAAGCCGATCTGGCACCAAAGCCTCTGGATGATATAGCTAGCTCTTGCGCATAATTATTTCTGTTGTTGATAACAACCCCTGGTATTCTTTGGGAGACTTCTGAAATGCTAGCTCCAACCTTACTGTCTTGAAGCACATCTTTACCGACGACATCTATTGAGACAGGCAGATCAAAACTCTTAGCTTCCGTCTTTGTTGCGGTAACAACAGTGGGTGAAAGAGTAGTTATATCAGCCGCAAAAACATAAGATGAAGAGAGTAAAGAAAATATAAGCAAGTAATTTTTCATATAAGTTTTTAGAGCAGATTATTAATTAAAGGCGAAATATTACAGTAAAAAGACTATTTTAAGTCTAAGTAAAATCATTAACCTAATGATTTTGTTTGTGAAATTATCAAGATACTCAGAATGAAATATCCCAACATACCTAAGGATAATCCAAGGGGCGAAAACCATAAAAAAGGTACTACTAAACCTGCCGATATTGTTGAAAGTAACATCTGAATAAAAGCTTGTCCTGATGACGCAGTGCCTCGTATTTTTTCAAAACGATCAAGCGCTGCAATAGAAAGAACAGGCATAGCCAGTGACATGCCTATGTTATAAAGAGCCACGAAACCTATGTTAATTAATAGGTTCGTTTCAAAGAAGGTACAAAAAAGTAGATTAAGAGAAGCTATAAGACCCATCCATATGTAGGCACTTTGAATTGTTTTTTTATGAGATAAATTTCCGGCAGCTTTTTTTGATAAGTAAGAGCCAAAAATCATACCTGATACAGTAGGTATAAAAAGATAACCAAATTGTGTTGAATTAAGTCCTAAATGGTCGACGATAAATATCGGGCTTGATAAAACATACAAAAAGAATCCTGAAAAATTTGCGCCTAGTGCAATGACAAGCAGCAAAAATTCTTTATCTGAAAAAATAGTTTTATATCGATGTGTGACTGCTGAGAAAGAAAAGGAAACGCGTTTCGATTGAGGCATTGTTTCAGGAAGATATTTAATTGCAGCAATTAAAGAAATGGTCGCATAGATTGCCAAGAATGTAAAAATACTATGCCAATGAATACCTAACAAAAGACCGCCAATCATAGGCGCTACTGCAGGTGCAATACCAAATAACATTTGTATAGTCGCCATGACACGTTGCGCTTCTGGACCCTCAAATAAATCACGCACCATAGCCCGTGCAACCACATTACCTGCTCCCCCACCTATGCCTTGCAAAATTCGACCCAGCCATAATATTTCTACACTCGTTGCAAATGCAGCACAGAGAGAACCTACTATAAAAATACCTAAGCCAATTTTGATTGTATCAATGCGACCAATCGCATCTGAAATAGCACCATGAAATAAAGTCATCAATGCATAAGGAAATAAATAAAAGGTAAGACTTTGCTGAATTGCGTGAGGGTTTGTCTCTAAATCATTGGTCATCACATGAAATGCAGGCAAATAGGTATCAATAGCAAAAGGCGCTAATGCAGCCAAGCTAGCCAATACAAATACACGCACCATATGAGATGAGTTCATAATTTTAGATTATAGAGGAAAGATGAAGCTAAAAGATTTTAAGGTGTTGCGTGAAAATCTTTAATTAAATCATTCGCTTCGCCGGAGAGAATTTTCTTAGAATTTTTATCATTTCTAAAAAGAATCGGTTGCGCTTGAAGAACAGGATTTTTAGCATCTTTAATCGCTTTTTCGATGATGTGATGATTAGGCGACAAACTACATACTGGGTCAGCACTCTCTGCATCACCTGATAAAAGGAATGCTTGGCAACGGCAACCGCCTAGATCATTTTCTTTTTCAGGGCAGGTTCGGCAAGGTTCTTTCATCCAGCTATCACCTCGATATCGATTGAATGCTGGAGAATCTTGCCATGCCCACATAAGGCCTTTATCTCGCACATTTGGGAATTCCATATTAGGCAATACGCGTGCTGAATGACAAGGGAGTACATCGCCATTTGCAGTGACAATCATAAAGACTTCACCCCATCCATTCATACATTTCTTAGGGCGATCTGAGAAATAATCAGGTACCACAAAGAAAACCTTCATTTTGTTACCAACTTTTTCTCTAAATTCATTGGTAACTTTTTCTGCGTGATCAATTTGCTCTTTGGTGGGCATTAATTGATTACGATTCACTAGTGACCATCCGTAATACTGCGTATTAGCAAGTTCCACATAGTCAGCACCTAAAGCTTCAGCCATCTCTAAAATTTCTTTAATATGGCCAATGTTATAGCGATGGATTACAACGTTGAGTACCATAGGATAGCCATGGTTCTTGATCATCGCTGCGACTTTTTTCTTTAATTCAAAAGTTTTGGTATTTGTAATGAAGTTGTTAATTTCTTCAGTTATGTCATGCATTGATAGCTGAATATGATCCAATCCGCCTTCTTTGAATGCTTGAATTCTTTTTTCGGTTAAGCCTACACCTGAAGTAATAAGATTGCTGTAATAGCCTAAGTTTTTTGCTTCTACCACAATCTCTTCAATGTCATCGCGAAGCAGCGGTTCGCCACCTGAAATTCCTAATTGAAGTGCGCCTAATTTTCTTGCATCACGTAAAACATTAATCCATTGCTCTGTCGATAATTCATTCTGTGTATGCTTGTCATAATCAGTAGGGTTATAACAAAATGCACAATGAAGTGGGCATCGATATGTGATTTCAGCTAATAGCCATAAAGGTTGTGTATGTGTGACGGATGCTGCTACACCATTATTTTGTATTGCCATCGTTATTTCCCCTTAATTAGCTTTCTCAATCCAGGCTTTGTCTAAAGCGAATTGAATCATAGATAAAATATCTTTTTCGATACCTTCGACATCTTTAAATTTTTCTTTTAAGGCGCTGACAATTTGATCGACTGAGTTTTTTCCATCAACCAAACTTAAAACTTCACCCGCACTTCCATTTAATTTGACCATGCCTTCTGGAAATAAAATGACATGAGACTGCTGCGCTTCTTCCCACTGGAATCTGTGATGTGCTGCAATCTTTAAAATATCTTGGCGTTCGATCGTCATGATTAAAATACAGGCTGTCTTAGGTAATCGCGATCTTCAACTTTAATATTTGAAGATGCGAGCATAATGGAATCTGCAATCACCCATAGCACATTGAGTTTAAATTGAAGAATGTCCAATGCGCGCTCTTGCATCGCACGAGATTGACTAAAATAATCTAGCGTCACGGATAAGCCTTGTTCAACATCGCGCCTTGCTTCTGTTAAGCGTTTTTTGAAATATGAGAGTCCAGATTCATTGATCCATGGGTAGACTTCAGGCCATGAGCTTATGCGCTGCTGATGAATGTGTGGCGCAAACAACTCAGTGAGCGATGAACATACTGATTCTTGCCAAGGTCTTTGTTTTGCAAAATTAATATAAGCATCCACTGCGAAACGAACACCTGGGCTCACGTGCTTTAAGGAAGTGACATCTTCTCTCGTTAAGCCAACCGCTTCACCTAATTTAATCCAAGCTTCGATTCCACCTACCGCATCATCCACACCATCATGATCTGTGATACGAACGATCCACTGTTTTCTGACTTCAACGTCAGGGCAATTAGAAAGGATGGCTGCATCTTTTTGAGGAATACCAATTTGATAATAAAAGCGATTTAGCACCCAGCTCTGGAGTTGTTCTTTGGTGAGCTTTCCTTCGTACATCATCACATGGAAAGGATGATAGATATGATAACCACGACCCTTCTCGCGAAGCTTCTCTTCAAATTCTTCTCTTGTCCAAATTTTATCCATGTCTAACGAATCCTTTTATAAAACAATATCCATACCGTCATATGCCACTTCAATGCCATGGTCAGTTAAAATCTGACGCTCTTTTGAATCTTCTCGCAAAATTGGGTTTGTATTGTTAATGTGTATAAGCACTTTTTTAGCGTTGGGATAACGATCTAACACTTCAATCATACCGCCCTCACCTGACTGAGGATTATGGCCAATGTCTCGAGCTTTCTTTGTCATTAAACCCATATCCATCATTTCTGTATTCGTCCAGAAAGTACCATCGACCATAATACAGTCTGCTTTTTCAAATAAAGGTGGTAGGTGAGGTTCAATTTCACCTAAGCCTGGTGCGTAAAATAATCGCTTCTGTGTTTTTTTATCTTCAATCAACATACCAATCGTGTCACCTGGATGGGGATTATTTCGATGCGGTGAGTATGGTGGTGCGGCACTCTTTAATGCAACAGGAGTGAATGTAAGATTTTCTATCTTAGGTATTTCAAATGAAGTTTTGCCATCAGTTGGAATTTCGTGATGATTAATACCACAGTAGTGATCTAAAATTTTTAGGAGTGGATTACCTGTTGTGAGATCTTGATATACCATATCCGTGCAATAGAGTTCACGTTTTTGTGTGCCCTCACGAAGCATTAACAATCCTGTCGTGTGATCAATTTGTGCATCAATAAGAACAATGGCTGAAATGCCACTATCACGAATAGCACGACCCGGTTGTAAAGGGGGAAAATCTTGAATTTGTTGCAACACATCAGGCGATGTATTAAATAGCACCCAATGAACGCCGTCAGAACTTACACAGATAGATGACTGTGTGCGTTTTGTAGCTTTAATAGTCCCTTTACGGAGACCATCGCAATTTTGACAATTACAATTCCACTGAGGAAATCCACCACCCGCACCTGCACCTAAGACATGAATATGCATAGAACCCTGTCAATGAGACTAATATTTAATAATGAAATGATACTGCGGGAAAAGCACCTAATCTCATAGTGGAAATTAGCTAAATAGAACTCATGAAATCCATGAGTTCCTTAAAGAATTTCGCGGCCAATCACTTTAGCAATACCTCTTAACTCACCCATGAGTGAAATAAGTTCTTGCGGATTGATAGCTTGATCTGCATCACACCATGCCTCACATGGGTTAGGATGCATTTCAACCAAAAGACCATCTGCACCTGCTGCAATTGCCGCTCTAGATAATGCTGCCACCATCCATGCTTTTCCGCCTGCATGAGAAGGGTCAACGATAACAGGAAGATGCGTTTCTTTCTTAAGCACCGGGATCGCTGTGACATCTAATACATTTCTATAATAAGTTTCAAAAGTTCGAATACCGCGCTCGCAGAAAATAATATTATGATTGCCACCTGCTGCTATATATTCTGCAGCCATTAACCATTCTGAAATCGTTGCTGACATCCCGCGTTTTAAAATGACTGGTACATTGACCTTGCCAACTTCTTTTAGAAGCTCAAAATTTTGCATGCTGCGGGTACCAATTTGAATCACATCCACTTTATATTTCATAAAGGTGTCGAGCTGTCTTGCATCCATAAGCTCAGTCACAATAGGCAAGCCTTCTTTATCTGCAGCCTTTCTAAACATTTCCAAGCCTTCAACACCTGTACCCTGGAATGTATAAGGACTTGTTCGCGGTTTAAACGCACCGCCACGCATAAGTCTTACACCAGCGGCTTTAACTGCTTTCGCAGATTTTTCCATCTGTTCGGGTGTTTCAACGGAACATGGGCCTGAAATAATTTGGATCTGCTTACCGCCCATGAGATTACCTTGAATATCGATAACGGTATCTTCTTTATGCCACTCACGCGCAACAATTTTATAAGGCTTAACAATGTGAAGCGCTTGCTCAACACCAGGAAGAGATTCTAGAAGCTCAGGGTCAAGACTTCGCTCATCTCCAATCGCGCCGATAACGGTTCTTTCGGTGCCACGGGAAACATTAGCTTCCAGCCCCTTTTCTTCGATACGCTTAATAACCGATTCAATTTGCTCTTCGGTTGCTGCGTTGCTCATTACAATAATCATGCTAGATCCTATTTAAATAATCGCTTCTAGTGCTTGAATAAATCTTTCATTTTCTTCTTTAAGACCAATGCTCACCCTCAAATAATCAGGCATCTCATAATTAGCAACTGGACGCACAATGATACCTGCCTTCAGTAAGGCTTCGTAGACTTGCAATGCTTTATCTACTTTAAAACTTATAAAGTTACCAAAAGTAGGAATAAAACTTAACTTTAACCTTTGAAGTGCTGATTCTAATTGTTTTTTTCCATTATTATTCAGTATTTTACTCTCACTGACAAATGCGTCATCCATTAATGCTGCCACTGCAGCATCTTGAGCAAGGCTGTTTACATTAAAAGGCTGTCTCACACGATTCATAAATTGAATAATTTCTGGATTTGACGCTCCAAAACCTACTCTTAGCCCAGCCAAACCATAAGCTTTTGAGAAAGTTCTTGAAATAATCAAATTGGGAAATTGAGTAAGCCAGGAAAAACTCACGGACTTATATTCGGTATCCAAATATTCATCGTAAGCCTCATCCAAGACCACAATAATATGTGGAGGAATCTTCATTAAAAAGGCTTTCAGTTCATCCTTGGCAATAAGTGTTCCGGTTGGATTGTTCGGATTAGCGATGAAAATCATTTTGGTTTTTGAAGTGATTACCGCGAACATTTTGGCAAGGTCATGCGCAAAATCTTTGGCGGGCACTTTGACCCCAATAGCACCCATGGATTGAGTCACAAGACTGTACACAGCAAAAGCATGCTGAGAAAATATAGCTTCATCACCGACTTTTAAGAATGTGCGCGCTGACAATTCTAAAATATCATTTGATCCATTTCCAAAAATTAAACTATCTGGATGTAAATTAAACTTAAAACTGACAGCTTTTTTAAGCTGAAAGGCATTGCCATCGGGATAACGATAAATCTCATCAATGGATTTTAAAATCACCTCACGAGCTTTAGGGCTCATGCCCAATGGATTTTCGTTGGAAGCCAACTTCACAATTGAAGACTCTTCGAGTTGATATTCGCGCGCAAGCTCGGCGATTGGTTTGCCACCTTGATAAGGCGCAATATCACAAATATATTTTGGGATTAATGATTGAATCGACATAATAAAATATTAAAAAATCTTAAATGGCATGCTAAAACATAAATCCATTAAGTCAAATTAGACTGCGGATAAGATCCTAAGACTTTTAAAAATGACGCTTTAGATTCAATTTCTTTAAGCGAGTCTGCTACTTTTGAGTCAGTCATATGACCTTCGACATCAATAAAGAAAACGTATTCCCAAAGGCCTGTTTTTGAAGGACGAGATTCAAGCTTAGTCATACTTACCTTGTTTTTTGCAAAAGGTTCAATCATAGATGCAATCGCACCGGGCTGATTTTTTGCAGCAACAATAATCGACGTTTTATCTAATCCGGAAGGTTTAACCTCGTGATTCGAAATCACCAGGAATCGAGTTGAATTCTTAGGATCATCCTCAATATTTTCAGCCAATAGAGGAACATTAAATAACGCTGCAGCTCGGACACTTGCAACAGCAGCTGCACCCTTTTCTTTTGATGCAATTTTCACAGCTTCAGCATTGCTAGAAACAGATTGTAATTCAATGCCCGGTGTATGGTTAAGTAACCACTGATGACATTGAGATAAAGATTGCGTGTGTGAATATATTTTTTTAATGCTCGAGACATCTTTTTCATTGCTAATTAAATTATGATGCACAGGCAAAATAATCTCGGCACAGATCATTGTGTTAGATGTGAGGAGTAAATCAAGTGTGCGGTTAATTGCACCTTCAGTCGAATTCTCAACAGGCACAACACCATAATGCGCTTTATGTGATTCCACAAGATGAAACACTTCATCGATGCTCGATGTTTGCATAGACACAATCGATTCTCCAAACTGCTTCATGGAGGCTTCTTCACTGAACGTACCAAGTGGACCTAAAAATGCAACGGTGATTTGTTTCTCAAGCGCTCTGCAATTAGACATAATGCTCTTGTAAATACTTTCGATACTTTCGTTAGAAAGCGGTCCTTGGTTTTGCTCAACCAAACGACGTAAGACTTGAGCTTCACGCTCTGGACGATAAATCACACCATCTGTTTTAAGACTTCCAATGTTCGATGCTAACGTTGCTCTTTTAGAAATAAGATCCAAAAGTTCGTTATCGATTTTATCAATCTCATCTCTTAATTTTTTTAATTCATCTGTCATATATTAATGTGACTTTTCAAAGTCTTTCATGTAATCAACTAGGGCTTGAACACCTTCAATCGGCATAGCATTGTAGATTGAGGCTCTAATACCCCCTACAAGTCGATGACCTTTTAAACCGATCATACCTAAATTTTCAGCACCTGTTACAAAAGAAGCATGTAAATCTTCATTTTGAATTCTAAAAGGGACATTCATACGCGAGCGATTTTTGATATCAATAGGGTTTGAGTAAAAATCTGAAGAGTCGATGTAGTTATATAGCAATTCAGCTTTTTTAATATTTTGTTTTTCAATCGCCGCGAGGCCGCCAAGCTCGATCAACCATTCAAATACAAGTCCTGCCATATAGATACTATAAGTCGTTGGCGTATTAATCATAGATTGATTCTCAGTTTGCGTCTTCCAATTGAAAACGGAAGGTGTCAATGGCGAAGCCACTTCTAACAAATCGTCTCTCACGATCACAATTGTTAAACCTGCTGGGCCAATATTTTTTTGCGCACCGGCATAGATAACCCCAAATTGACTAATATCGACTGGTCTTGAAAGAATATGGGACGACATATCGGCAACTACTGGAATAGTTTTAACGGAAGGCAAATCAAAATATTCAACGCCATGGATAGTCTCATTAGAACAGAAGTGAATATATGAAGCTGAAGAATCTATCTTCCACTCTTGTAGATCAGGAGCTTTCGTATAACCAATAGACTCGGATGAAGCGGCAATAGACATATCGCCAAAAGGAAGTGCGTCTTGATATGAGCGCTTAGACCAGTATCCACTTACAACATAATTAGCTTTTTTACCATTAAGAAGATTCAAGGGCACCATTGAATTTTGAGCAATCGCACCGCCTTGAAGAAAGAGTACCTTATAATTTTTAGGCACATTAAAGAGTGATCTAAAATCACTTTCCACTTTCTCAATGATCGACATGTAGTGCTTGCCACGATGAGACATTTCCATCACAGACATTCCTGAGTCATGCCAATCAATCATCTCGGCTTGAGCCCGAAGCATCACTGACTTGGGTAATACGGCAGGACCCGCTGAAAAGTTATAAGTACATTTCATGATGAATTAAAAGCTATTCCTCTAAATCATCATCAGCTTCTACAATCTTCTCGAGGCCTGATAATTTTTCATTCTCACCTAAATTAATTAATGTCACACCTTGTGTCGCACGGCCTAATTCGCGAATCTCACTGACACGTGTTCGGATAAGCACACCACCTGTTGTAATCAACATAATTTCATCTTCATCGTTTACAAGTTTTGCAGCAACAACAAGTCCATTACGTTCGCTCACTTGTATCGCTTTGACGCCTTGCGTGGCTCGTCCAGAATGTCTAAAGTCAGATAAAACAGTTCGTTTTCCATAGCCATTTTCAGTAGCAACTAACATAGACTGTTGATCATCACTGGCAATAAGAAGAGATAGCACTTGTTGGTCTTCTTGTAATTTCATACCACGAACACCTCGGGTATTCCTACCCATACTTCTGACGTCCTCTTCGTCAAACCACACGGCTTTGCCACCATTTGAAACTAAAACAATATCATTTGAGCCGTCAGTAATTTCAGCGCCAATTAAGAAGTCATTATCATCAAGATTAATTGCAATGATGCCTGACTTACGTGGATTAGAAAAATCTGTAAGCGGTGTTTTTTTAACTGTGCCTAATGCAGTGGCCATAAAAATATAATGCTTATCATCAAATTCTTTAATAGGAAGAATCGCATTAATTTTTTCACCCTCTTGAAGTGGGAATAAATTAACAATAGGTTTACCTCGACTTGTGCGACTTCCTTGTGGTACTTCGTAAGCTTTTAACCAATACACCTGACCACGACTTGAAAAACATAAAATATTATCGTGAGTATTTGCTACAAACATTTTGTCGATAAAGTCATCGTCTTTGGTAGTCGCTGCTTGCTTACCCCTACCACCTCGTTTTTGGGCACGATATTCATCTAACACTTGTGATTTGATATAGCCTGTATGGGAGAGCGTGACCACAACATCCTCAGGTGTAATTAAATCTTCTGTAGATAAATCTAATGCATTCTCGACAATTTCGCTTCGACGTTTGTCGCCATATTGGTCTTTAATCGCCTTAAGTTCATCGACAATAATCGCCGTGACTCTTGCAGGGGTTGCTAAAATATCTAGGAGATCTGTGATGACATTCATAATCTCTTTATATTCATTAACGATTTTTTCTTGTTCTAAGCCTGTTAAGCGTTGTAATCTTAATTGGAGAATTTCTTGTGCTTGAACATCTGATAACTTATAGCCTGATTCAGTCAATCCAAATTCTTTCGACAGCCCTTCAGGTCTAGAAAATTCCATCGCAGCACCATTTAACATAGCTTCAACCACAGAAGATTTCCATGTGCGCACCATCAATTCTTTCTTGGCGTCAGGTGGTGTTGGTGCAGCTTTGATGATTTTAATCATCTCATCGACATTAGCTAATGCAACTGCTAAACCTTCTAACATGTGGCCACGCTCGCGTGCTTTTCTTAATTCAAATACGGTTTTTCTTGTAGTAACTTCACGACGGTGCCTTAAAAAAGCATCTAAAATTTGTTTTAAGTTAAGAAGTTTTGGCTGCCCATCAATGAGCGCTACCATGTTCATACCAAAACTATCTTGAAGCTGTGTTTGTTTGTAAAGATTATTTAAAATAACATCAGGATTCTCACCGCGCTTTAATTCGATCACAACACGCATACCTGATTTATCTGACTCATCTCTTAAATCTGAAATGCCTTCAATCTTTTTATCGTTAACAAGCTCTGCAATTTTCTCGATAAATGTTTTTTTATTAACTTGGTATGGAAGTTCGTCAACGATCAAGGCTTCACGATTACCCTTATCGAGTTTTTCAACGTGCGTTCTTCCACGCATAACAACGCGGCCTCGACCGGTCCTATAGCCTTCTTTAACGCCTGTAGTGCCATGAATAATTCCGGCTGTTGGGAAATCTGGTGCTGGTATTAATTTAATTAATGCATCAATCGATGACTCAGGTTTTTCTAGAAGTAATAAACACGCATCAACAACTTCATTTAAATTGTGAGGCGGAATATTGGTTGCCATACCTACAGCAATACCAGAACTTCCATTAATAAGAAGATTAGGAATACGCGCCGGCATAATAAGAGGTTCTTGTTCGGAGCCATCATAATTAGGGCCAAAATCCACCGTCTCTTTATCAATATCTTCTAAAAGCTCATGTGCAATTTTAGACATACGGATTTCCGTATAACGCATCGCAGCAGCATTATCACCATCCACTGAGCCAAAATTTCCCTGACCATCTACTAACATATATCGCAAGCTAAAATCCTGCGCCATACGAACGATCGTATCGTACACAGCTGTATCACCATGAGGATGGTATTTACCAATTACATCACCGACAATACGTGCTGATTTTTTATAAGGTTTATTAAAGTCGTTATTAAGTTCATGCATCGCAAAAAGCACACGACGATGAACAGGCTTTAATCCGTCTCTGACATCTGGAAGCGCTCGTCCGACAATAACGCTCATAGCGTAGTCGAGGTAAGAGCGTTTCATCTCATCTTCAAGGCTTATTGGGATGGTTTCTTTAGCAAATTGATTCATAGGATTTAGATCGATAATTTAAGTAGAAAACTACCCAAATTTTAGCATGTAGCAGGGCTGTATTTTTACCCTGCTAAAGGTATTTTTTAGCGCGAAAGACTAGACAAATCGGCTTTTAGGTCTTCTATATCCTCAAGGCCTACAGCGATTCTGACAAGGTTGTCCTTGATACCAGCTTTTTGACGCTCTTCAGGGCTGACTCTTGAATGAGTCGTCGTAGAAGGATGTGTAATCGTAGATTTAACATCACCTAAATTAGCCGTAATAGAGATCAATCGAGTGGAATCAATTAAGCTCCATGCCTCTTTTTGGCCACCTTTCACCTCAAAAGATACAATAGCTCCACCCGTTTTTTGCTGTGTTAAAGCGAGTTTATGCTGCGGATGAGAGGCTAATCCAGGATAGTAAACACGATCGACCTGAGGTTGAGACTCAAGCCAACTTGCTAAATGAAGTGCATTCTTAGAATGAGCATCCATTCGAATAGGAAGTGTTTCTAAACCCTTTAAAAAGACCCAGGCATTAAATGCGCTCATCGTAGGTCCTGCTGACCTCAGGAATTGATAAACCGGCTCTATCGTTTTTTTATCTGCTAACACTGCACCACCTAAACAACGCCCCTGTCCATCAAGATACTTAGTAGCAGAATGAATAATAATGTCAGCACCCAATAACAAAGGCTTTTGAAGTGCAGGCGAACAAAAACAATTATCTACTATTAATTTAATATCTTTTTGATGTGCAATTTTTGAAAGTGCTTGGATATCAGCGACTTCAGTTAAAGGATTAGATGGAGTCTCTACAAAAAAAAGTTTTGTATTTTTTTGAATAGCATCTTCCCACTCATTAAGATTAGTGAGTGATACAAAAGTAACCTCTAAACCCCAACGCTTTAAAATATTGCTAAAGAGTTGCACGGTTGTACCAAAAATGCTTCTAGACGCCACGATATGTTCTCCAGCAGAACATAGGCCCATAATCGTTGCTAAAATAGCTGACATACCACTTGAAGTCGCGACACATGCCTCACTGCCCTCTAAAGCTGCAAGGCGATCCTGAAACATAGTCACTGTAGGATTCGTAAAACGAGAATAGATATTGCCAGGCTCATTACCTGCAAATCTTGCGGCAGCCTGCGCAGATGAATCAAACACATAGCTTGAAGTTAAAAAGATAGCTTCAGAATTCTCACCGAACTCAGATTGTAATGAGCCAGCTCGAATTGCTTGTGTGTCAAATTTCCATGGATCGTTATTCATAATCTGTTACCTTTTTTTGGGCATAAAAAAACCCGTTTCACAAAAAGCTAAAACGGGACAGACCTCGCTTTAGCTGTATTTTTAACGCGCCCGCAAGCTGAGAAATAACTTTATCACTCAAATCAGCGCACTTGAAATTATGCACGATAAAAAAAATACGTCAAGAAACGCTTATTATTAAGCCGCTTCCTCTTCGTTTTTACTTAAATTTAAATCCATTTGTGTGCTGGCATTTGAAGGCTTGTCAGACATATTAGAGTCAGCACGAAGTGTTTCAATATTTTTTAAATAATACTCATCAATGTCACCTGTGATGTATTTGCCATCAAAACAAGAGGCATCAAATTTTTTAAGTTTTGGATTAATAGATGCAATATTTTCAATAAGCGCATCAAGATCTTGATAAATCAATTCGTCTGCGCCAATTTCTTTTCGAATTTCTTCGTCCGTTTTATTAGGCGCTAGTAATTCAGTGCGCGAAGGCATGTCAATACCATAAACATTAGGAAATCTTACAGGAGGCGCCGCTGAAACTAGGTAAACTTTTTTAGCACCCGCCTCTCTGGCCATTTGAACAATTTCTTTTGATGTTGTGCCTCGTACAATCGAATCATCTACGAGTAAAACATTCTTGTCTTGAAATTCAATTTTAATCGGATTAAGTTTTTGTCGTACTGATTTTTTCCTTAATGCTTGACCCGGCATGATAAACGTACGGCCAATATAACGATTTTTAATAAAACCTTCGCGATAATCAAGACCTAATTCGAGTGCGAGTTGTAAAGCGCTAGGCCTACTCGTATCAGGAATAGGAATCACAACATCAATATCGAGATGGGCCCAAGCTTTTTTAATTTTCTGCGCTAATGTCTTACCCATATTAAGTCGTGTTTGATAAACAGAAATACCATCGATCACGGAGTCAGGCCTTGCAAGATAGACATACTCAAATATACAAGGATGATGATTAGGTTTAGCGCATTGTTTAGAATAAAAATTACCATTCATATCAATAAAGACTGCTTCGCCAGGCTCTACATCTCTTACCAACTTAAATCCTAGTACATCAATGGCTACACTTTCAGATGCCACCATATATTCAACACCTTGAGGACCTTCGTGTTTACCAATCACAAGCGGGCGAATGCCGTGGGGGTCTCTAAACGCAAGAAGGCCAAAATTGGCAATCATTGAAACAACAGCATAAGCGCCTTTGCATCGCTTATGAACTGAAGTGACAGCATCAAAAACAACATCACTATTAAGCACGGTACTCTTTGCAGATTCTTCTATTTCGTGCGCTAACACGTTAAGTAAAACTTCTGAATCTGATGTGGTATTTATATGACGAAGGTCTTGTCTAAAAATATCTTCTTTAAGCTTTTCAGCATTAGTTAAATTACCGTTATGGCCTAAGACAATTCCAAAAGGCGAATTTACATAAAATGGTTGAGCCTCTGCAGCTGAAGATGAACCTGCTGTCGGGTAGCGGACGTGAGCAATACCTGCATTGCCAATAAGATTTCGCATATGGCGCGTATGAAACACATCTTTCACAAGACCATTATTTTTATGCATGAAGAAAGTATTGCCGTCGCAAGTAACAATACCAGCGGCATCTTGACCCCGATGCTGGAGAACTAACAAGCCATCGTAAAGTAGCTGATTAACCGGGTTTTTACCGACTATTCCAAGGATTCCACACATTTCAGCGCCTTAAAATTATGTTCGTTGGGAATATTTTACATGCTTAAGGATATCAAGTGGCAAATAAACACCTGCTATAGCTGTAAAAGATTCGAAATAAGGTTTAATCAGGGCGTCCTGCCATGGAGCACTCTTTTCAAATGAGGTTGACTGAATAACAAAATGACAGACAAGCGCAATAAGAAGAGCTCGAACGATGCCAAATAATCCACCTAATAAAATATTAGGAAAGGTGAGTCCGGTGTATTTAATAAATTTATTCAAAATAGCAATCACACCCATGGATAAAATAAGAACAGCTATAAAAATCAGAAAATAAGCAACTAAGTCACGGACCGACTCTGTATCAATCCAATACAATTTGGAAGCAAGAGCAGGAGAAAAAGATTGCGCTAAGTAGAAAGCAAAAAACCAAGCAATGATGGAAAGAAGTTCGCGCACAAAGCCACGATAACAACCGAGAAGAGAAGAGATGATGATGGTCATAAAAAAACCATAATCAACAAAAGTCATTAACTAGTCTTCTTGATAATGCCGGTGATCCCTGCATTTTTAATTTTGATTAATACTTCTTTGGCCGAAGCTTCTGTTTTAAATTCGTCCGTAATCAATCTTATCTTATCAGCGCCATTAACTTTAATTGTTTCACTTTTAGTTTGGATATTTAATTGATTTAATTTTTGCTGAAGAGATTTAATTTTTTCATTATCTGAAAAAATACCCAATTGAATATAAATACCAGAGTTAGAAGTCGTTACTACTTCAGATTTTGTTTTTACATCACTAGGTGGCAGTGCTTCTTTTTTAATCGGAGAGATCGATGACTCTGTAATTTCCTGTTTAGTCTCTGGCGGTTTAATGCTTTCAACATTAACATCAACATTTTCAGGTGTACTTTCCATTGAAATTTTAATGGGTTCAGTAGGGCCCTCATCATTACGATTTTTTAAAACAAACGGCGCTGATATAAGAAGAATAAATAAAATGACACTTGCGCCAAGAAGCCTCTTTTTGGCCTGACTAATCAGTTTATCTTCTTGAGGGTGTATTGAATTGTCTTCGTTCATAACCTAGGAAATGAGTTTCATAATATCGGCAACGGTAAAGAAAGATCCGAATACAATTATTCTATCATTTCTCGTGACCTCATTGGACGCAAATTGATATGCTTCTTGTATATTTTTAAAAGACTTGATATGAGCAGATGGATTAATTTTTTGGATAGCATTAGAAATAGTTTCAATACTTGCCGCCCTCTCGTTTTGAATTTCTGCAATAAACCAATCGTTAATATCGAAATTTAATGCTGTAATTACACCTAAAATATCTTTGTCCTTAAGTATAGAAAACACTGCAATAGTTTTACCGGAAATGGCATGCGCCTTTAGATTGTGGCTTAAAGATCTTGCAGCTTGTGGGTTATGAGCCACATCAAAAATCAAAGAAGGCATTTTTTTAACCTCCTGAAATCTCCCTGGTAATAATGCCAATGAAATACCTTTTTGAATTGAAAGTTCAGTTAAAGGTAATTTATCTTCCATTGCTGTAATTGCCATAAGCGCATTTGTTGCATTAGCTAACTGAAAATCACCTTGTAACTTAGGCATAGGTACATTCATTACGAATGACGATTCAATTAAAAAATCAAAAGAATCATGATGGGTTTTATAACCAAAATCCTTGCCTATAATTTTTAAATTAGCATTAATTGATTCACAATGTTTTATTAGAGATTGTGGGGGATCGAGGTCGCCAAAAATTGCAGTTTTTTCAGCACGGTAAATGCCAGCTTTCTCAAATCCAATAGCTTCCCTTGTGTGCCCTAAATAATCCATATGATCAAGATCAACAGTTGTGACAACGGCACAGTCGGCATCAAAAACATTTACGGCGTCTAACCTTCCCCCTAAGCCTACCTCGAGAACAGCAACATCAACGTCGGCTTCTGAAAAAATAATCATGGCGGCAATTGTTCCGTATTCAAAGTAGGTAAGTGTTACCTCTTCTCTTGCCGATTCAATTTTTGAAAAAGCCTCACAAATAAGCTCATCTGAAACAGCAACGCCTTGAATTTTAATACGCTCATTAAAATGTAAAAAATGTGGCGAGGTGTAACAAGCAACTTTATAACCAGCTTCTTTATAAATTGATTCTAGTATGCTGCAAGTTGAGCCTTTACCATTAGTGCCGCCAACAGAAATGATAGGGAAGGAAACATTTAAATTTAAACGTTCAAGAACAATCCTGATACGTTCTAGCGTGAGATCAATCGTGGAAGAATGTGTTGATTCGATATACCCTAGCCAGTCGGTAAGATTCATAGGGCGATTGTGCGAGAACTTGGAGGGGGTTAAATTAATTTTTAGATAATTTAGATATTAAATTAGTAAGCTTTTTCTTCATGTCACGGCGATCTACAATCATATCAATGGCACCATGTGTGAGAAGAAATTCAGAGCGCTGGAATCCTTCAGGTAATTTTTCTCTCACGGTTTGTTCGATCACACGAGGACCTGCAAAACCTATTAATGCTTTAGGTTCAGCAATAATTACATCGCCTAGCATTGCAAAACTAGCAGATACACCACCCATAGTTGGGTCGGTGAGAACTGAAAAATAAGGTAATTTAGCTTCGCTTAGTTTAGTTAAAGCAGCACTCGTTTTTGCCATCTGCATGAGTGAAAGTAATCCTTCTTGCATTCTGGCGCCACCGCTTGCCGAGACACATATGAATGTGGCTTTCGCTTTAATAGCAGCTTGAATACCACGTACAAATTTTTCACCCACTACTGAGCCCATCGACCCGCCCATGAACTTAAATTCAAAAGCGGCTATCACAACAGGTTTGCCTTCCATTAAACCCTGCATCACAATCATTGCATCTTTTTCGTTCAGATCTTTTTGTGATGACTTAATACGATCAGCATAACTTTGCGTATCGTTAAACTTTAAAGAATCTAAAGGCTGGATGAGCGCGCCAATTTCTTTTCTTTTGTCTTTATCTAACAAGGTATCTATACGTGAGCGAGCTGAAATTCGATTATGAAAAGAACATTTTGGACAAACCTCCATATTTTGCTCAAGGTCTGTTCGATAGAGCACAGCCTGACATGAAGGGCATTTACACCATAAACCTTCGGGAATATTTTTTTTAGATACACTTCCAACAATACGTTTTATTTTTGGAGGTATAACATTTTTTAACCAGCTCATAGTTGTACTCGACTCATTAATTAACTGCTTCTCTTAATTCTTTCATTAACTTCGAAATGTTTTGAATTAAATTTTCTTTATTTGAACTCTCAATTTCCTGAACCATGCGACTGCCAACGACAACTGCATCGGAAATCTTAGCAACTTCTTTCGCTGTTGCTGCATCTTTTACTCCAAAACCCACGCCAATAGGAAGATTCGTTAATTCCCGAATCATACCAACTTTAGACTTCACCTGCTCAATATCAATATTAGCAGCGCCTGTAACGCCCTTTAAGGAGACGTAATATAAAAATCCAGAAGCTTGCTCGATAATTAATTTTACTCTGTCTAATTCTGAGGTTGGCGACAATAAAAAAATACTATCAATGTTTTTTTCTTTTAGAAGTTTTGTAAATTCCATGCACTCTTCAGGAGGGTAATCTACAGTAATAATTCCATCCACATCAGAAGATTTTGCTCTTTCCACAAAAGTCCCAGCACCAATCGCTTCAATAGGATTTGCATAACCCATTAAGATGATGGGTGTTTTATCGTCGTTTTCTCTAAAAGTTTTAACCATTTTAAATACATGAGATAAACCTACATGATGGGCTAAAGCTCTTTCGCTTGCTCTTTGAATAGTGGGACCATCTGCCATTGGGTCTGAAAAAGGAATACCTAATTCAATCATGTCAGCACCCGAATCTACCAAAGCATGCATCATTGATACGGTGAGATCAGGATGAGGATCGCCCGCTGTAATATAAGGAATTAAAGCTTTTTTATTTTTTTCTTTAAGCGTTTTAAATGTATTTGTAATTCTCGACATAAAAACTTTATAGATTGATATTTGAAATTTTAGCCACAGTATTAATATCCTTGTCACCTCGGCCGGATAAATTAACAAGAATGACTTGGTCAGGCTTCATCGTTTTCGCAAGCTTCTCTGCATATGCGAGAGCATGGCTAGTTTCAAGCGCTGGAATAATACCTTCGGTAAGACATAAACTATGGAACGCATCTAAAGCCTCTGTATCTGTAACAGCAACATATTCAGCGCGCTTTATATCTTTTAACCAAGCATGTTCAGGGCCAACACCTGGATAATCAAGACCTGCTGAAATTGAATGTGTTTCAATAATTTGACCTTCTTCATTCTGCATTAAGTATGTTCGATTGCCATGCAATACACCTATAGGGCTATTGGCAGTTAAAGGTGCTGCGTGTTTGCCTGTTTCGATACCATGCCCTGCAGCTTCAACGCCAATTAATCGAACTTCGCGCAAATCTATATAGGGATAAAAAATACCCATCGCATTTGAACCGCCGCCCACGCAAGCGACCACTGCATCTGGTTGCCGACCAATCATTTCATTCATTTGCAATTTACATTCAACACCTACGACAGAATTAAAATCACGAACCATCATAGGGTAAGGGTGAGGTCCTGCCACAGTACCAATGATATAAAAGGTAGTAGAGATGTTAGTCACCCAATCTCTCATCGCTTCATTAAGCGCATCTTTTAGAGTTTTAGACCCGCTTTCTACAGGAACAACCGTAGCGCCAAGAAGTTTCATGCGGTATACATTAGGCGCCTGTCTTTTTACATCTTCAGCTCCCATATAAACTACACACTCAAGACCTAAACGTGCTGAGATAGTCGCTGTTGCAACCCCATGCTGCCCTGCCCCCGTCTCGGCTATGATGCGTGGCTTGCCCATACGTTTCGCGAGTAAAGCTTGACCTACAGTATTGTTAACTTTGTGAGCGCCTGTATGATTTAAGTCTTCCCGCTTCAAGTAAATTTGCGCACCACCCACTCGATCAGACCACCTTTTAGCATGGTAGATTGGGCTTGGACGACCTACAAAATGCTTTAAGTCGTATTGAAGTTCAGCAAGAAAATCAGGATCGTGACGATATTTTTCATACATCGTTCTTAATTCATCAAGCGCTTCAATTAAAGTTTCTGCGACAAATACGCCGCCAAATTGACCAAAATGGCCTTTTTCATCTGGCATATCATACGGTTGCATCTTGAGTTTCCTTTATAAATGCTTGAATTTTAAGAGAATTTTTAATACCTTTTGAATCTTCAACGCCACCACTGATATCAACTGCATAAGGTTTCACTTGGTTTATAGCTTCTTTCACATTGTCCACATTAAGTCCGCCCGCCAATACAATTGGTTTAGAGAGCGAATGGGGAATTAAATTCCAATCAAATGTTTGGCCTGTGCCGCCCTTAAGGTGCTCATGAGACGCATCAAGTAATAAAGCTTCTGCATCATAAAAATCCTTGGCATATTGTAACAAATCTACCGAAGAGGAGACTGCAACTGCTTTGATATAAGGAAATTTAAATTGTCTGCAAAAATCAGGTGTTTCATCGCCATGAAACTGTAAAACATTCATTAATCCAGATCGAATCGCCTCTTCTATTTCAGCAGGATCAGCATTCACAAAAAGGCCAACTTTAGTCACAAATGGAGGTAACTCTCTAGCAATAACTTTAAAAGCATCTAAAGCAATGTAACGTGGGCTTTCTTTATAAAAAACGAAGCCAAGCGCATCACAACCTGCAAGGATGGAAGCTTTTGCATCCTCCAAGCGAGTAATGCCGCAAATTTTAGTGCGTGTTCTCAATGTAAAATCAATTCAAGATGAAAGATATTCATTATAAGGATTAACGATCTTGTCATAAATGATTATTGTCAAAAATATTGACAGTTCTGCGCATAAAAGGAAATGCGTATCTCACGTCATAATCCACACCAGACAAATAAAGACCGTCAGGTGAAAATGTAGGGGGTGACTTTGTCCTGTCTTTAGATAACAACAATTCTTCAATATAATCGCTTGGGTAATTTCCTTTACCAATATACAAAATAGCTCCCATCATGTTTCTAATTTGATGGTGAAGGAAACCATTCGCCGAAAACTTAAATAGATAAAAAGGATGGTAGTTTATAAGAGATATTCGGGACATTGTTCTTATGGGGCTTTTGGCTTGGCACTCTGAAGATCGAAACGCACTAAAATCATGCTCACCCTCAAAATACTGAATGGCTTCTTTCATCTTTTTAAAATCAAGCTCATCATGAATCCATCCTGCCTTATTAGCCCACAAAGCAGACGGAAAAGAAGCGTTATAAACTAAATACTCATAATGACGTTGTGAGGCTGAATACCGCGCATGGAAAGTATCATCAACTTCTTGCGCCCATAACACTCGAATAGATGATGGTAAAAAGGCATTAACACCCCTTACCCAAGCAGTGATAGGTCTTAGAATTTTAGTTTCGAAATGAACCATTTGAACGAGCGCATGAACACCAGTATCGGTTCGACCCGAAGCGTAAGTATCCAATTTTTCTAGCGCAATACTTTCAAGTGCTTTTTCAATTTCACCTTGAATAGAATCCACATCGTTTTGCTTCTGCCATCCAGAGAAATTAGATCCATCATATTCAATACACAATGCGATTTTCATAGCAGTTTATAAGTAAAAAATTAAAAATAGAGTAGTGAAGATCATTGAGATAATTAAAAGTAAAGATGGGCCATTAACTCTTTCTTCTTTAATTTGAATATGTGAAAGATTCATATGATTGTTATTGCTTGAATATAGAAGTAACGAAGACAAATCGTTAAGGGTAAAACGAAGTTTACGTTTTGATTGAAAAGTCTTCACATATTCCATTGTTAAATAAAGACGAACGGCAAAGCGTTTTGCATCAATACCAAATCGTTTTAATGGCTTAAAAATTAAATAAAAAGTCTCGATTAAGGTTTGATAAGTCATTAATGAAATCATCATCGTAATAATAGCAACTGAATTAATAAGACGCATAATTTGAGTTGAACCTAATAAAAGACCTTCGTATGATGGGGATAGGTAGGGCCAAAGAAACACATATTCACCCGGCGTATTAAAAACATAGAGCAAAAAGGTGATGATAAGAAAAAATTTCAACCTAATAATAAGTTTAGGTATTGAAAACTTTATAAAAAAAGAAAAAACTAAAATAAAAAAAAGCAAAAAAAGATTAAAACTAAAATTATATTTATTGATTAACAATAAAGCACATAAAATACCTACCAATTTAACTAATGCATGCACGATAGTTTAATCGTTCAATGGCCTAATCAAAATGAGTTGGCTTCTGATCTTTATCCGATAAATTGCTTGTAGTGCCTGACAAATCGTTATCTTCTATAGTGCTTTGTTCTTTGATTGGTGGCGCTTCAGAACCAGCTATTTCAGAATAAAATTTATCTTTATCAACACTCATTGAATCAATAAGTTCTTTTTGCTCTTTCTGTCTTTTAATTTTGATAACAAAAAGCATAATTAAGATAGCCAATAGAACACCTAAGAAAATAAATAGGCCACTAGACGATGATACGCTTGAAGCTTCCTTATCAGATGCCAATTGTGCATTTGCTTTTTCTTCACTAGGGGTATCAGAAATAGAAGATTTAAAAGATGTGTCTGCAGGGACGGCTATATCATTTTTATTCGCATCTGCTTCACTTGCCTGACTGATGAGCGAGGTAAGTTCTGGCTTAGATTCAACTATGGGTGCTTTGGTAGTTGAATCTTTAGTTTGATTAACTTGCTTTGATTTCTCTTGAAGATCGAATAAGGCTTGATTAGATATGGTTAATATTTTTTTTGCATCAGCGAGTTCTTTTTCCAAAAGAATAATTTTTTGTTCGGCATCTTTGATATTTTTTTCTAAGGCCGTCTTATCATCATTAATTTGATTAATTTCTTTTTGAATAATTTCTTTACTATTTTTAGTATTAGTTAACGTATCACCTGTTAATTTAATGCGCGGCGCAGAAGAAGCTGGCTGATTTTGAATAATGGTTGCAGGCGTTAAAGGCACTTCAGGCGTAGTCGAAATTACTTTGGGGCTATTTGCAACAGCCTCAGCAGTTTTTGTACTATATTTATTCCATTGCGAAGATTGAATTTTAATTTCAGCCATAGCTTTTGCATGGGTTAAATTCATAAAATCATCTTTTGTTGGCAAGGCAATCTTCTGTCCAACTTCTAAACCGTTAATATTTTTATTCGTAAAAGCAAGCTCATTAAGATTAAAAATACCAACAACCATTTGTTCGGTAGTAATGCCAGGTATTTTATTTTCCCTTGCAATTTTATATATAGTATCTGCAGGTTTAACCGTTATTGATTTTGAGGATAGATCAGCAGGCTTATTTTTCTCTAAAGGTTTAAGATTATTTTTATTTTCTTTTTCAAAAGTAATCTTATTTTTATCAACGCTTTCCTTTACCTCTTTTTTATCATTCATCGGCAATGGCTCTGCTTTATCAATAGCTACAATTTTCTCCTGCTGAATAATAGGTGTCTCTGGTGGGTCGAGAAGTACGGTATATTCACGGTAATTTCTTCCTTTTGCTGAATCGACTTGAATGAGCAAATCTAAAAATGGATCCGGCACAGGCTGAGTGCTTTTCAGCTTTAGGATGGTCTGACCTTTTTCATTTTTTTGTAGTTCAACAGAAATATTATTGTGGATAGCAAGACGCTCTATACCTTGCGACTCATAACTCTCTTTCGTTGCCAGTGATGTCTTAAGTTTCGATAAATCTTCACCTGGCGTTAACATCATTTCAATTTCAGCATTTAGGGGCTGCCCTTGAGATGATGTCACAACGATTTTACCCAGCTGCAACGCATTGCCAACAAGCGGTAGCAAAAGTAAGCAAAATAAAAATAAGTTTTTAATTTTTTGGCTCATAAATTTCTTTTAAATAGATTTAATAAGTATTCTTAAAATACGTCTAAGAGGCTCTGCAGCACCCCATAGCAATTGATCACCCACTGTAAAAGCTGAAATATATTCAGGCCCCATATTAAGTTTTCGAATTCTGCCTATAGGAATAGAAAGCTTGCCTGAGACTGCAGCAGGACTTAACTCTTTCATTGAAATTTCTCTCTCATTTGGAATTAACTTCACCCATGGATTAGCGTTACTTATGGTTTGATTAATTTCTTCCAAAGAAATACTCTTTTTTAATTTAATTGTTAGGGCTTGACTATGGCATCGCATAGCGCCAATGCGCACACACAATCCCTCAATGACGATTGGATTGTTTTCTCTTCCGAGAATTTTGTTGGTTTCAGCCGAACCTTTCCACTCTTCCTTACTTTGACCATTATTTAAATCTTTATCAATCCAAGGAATTAAGCTTCCCGCTAAAGGGACACCAAAATTATCAATTGGAAAATCTCGAGATTTAAGTGTAGACGAAACATTTCGGTCTATATCTAAAATAGATGTCTTGGGATCATTGATTAAATCTTTTGCATGGTTGTAAACATCTCCCATTTGAGAAATAAGCTCTCTCATATTTTGAGCCCCAGCTCCACTTGCTGCCTGATAGGTCATTGATGAAATCCATTCAACAAGATCTTTCTTGAACAAGCCATCAAGCGCTAAAAGCATTAGGGATACAGTACAATTTCCACCAATCCAATTTTTATTGCCTTTTTTATATGCTTCTTGAATGAGGTCACTATTTAGGGGATCTAAAATAATTACTGCGTCTTTTTCCATTCTCAATGAAGAAGCCGCATCAATCCAATGTCCCTGCCACCCCGAATCTCTTAATTTAGGGTATACGTCAGATGTATAGTCTCCGCCCTGACATGAAAGAATAATATTCATGGCTGCTAGTTCTTTAATGTCATGTGCATCTTTCACAGCACTTTTACTTCCAGAGAAAGATGGCGCTACGTTTCCTGTTTGAGAAGTAGAAAAAAAGGTTGAGTCAAATTCCTTAAAGTCATGTTCCTCTTGCATGCGTTGCATGAGAACTGAACCTACCATACCTCTCCAACCGACAAAACCAACTCGATTCATTAAATTTCCTGTTCTTTAATTAGTTAAGTGATGCAATTACCGCTTCACCCATTTCACTACAGCTTACTTTTTTATCACCAGCAGAATAAATATCTGCTGTTCGGAAACCGCGGCTTAATGCTTTTTTTACAGCAGATTCAATTTTATTCGCATTTTTTTCATCATTGAATGTGTATCTAAACATCATGGCCAAAGATAAAATTGTGGCAAGCGGATTTGCAATATTTTTTCCAGCAATATCAGGCGCTGAACCATGACTAGGCTCATACATGCCTTTATTATTGCTATCGAGAGATGCGGATGGGAGCATACCGATAGAGCCAGTTAACATAGAGGCCTCATCCGATAAAATGTCTCCAAAGATATTTCCTGTAACTAATACGTCAAATTGTTTTGGATTTTTTATGAGTTGCATCGCGGCATTATCAACATACATATGAGTCAATTCAACCTCGGGATATTCTTTTGAAATGTCGATCATAATTTGACGCCATAACTCTGTTGCTTCTAAAACATTAGCTTTATCTACAGAGCATAATTTTTTCGATCGCTTCATTGCGATCTTAAATGCGACATGAGCAATGCGTTTAATTTCAGATTCTGAATATCGCATTGTGTTGATACCTTCACGCTCACCTTTTTCATTCACATGAATACCGCGAGGCTGACCAAAGTAAATATCACCTGTGAGTTCTCTCACAATCATAATATCGAGGTTAGATACAATTTCAGCTTTAAGTGAAGAGGCTCCAACAAGCTCAGGATATAAAATAGCAGGTCTTAAATTAGCAAATAGATTCAGTTCTTTTCTAATGCGAAGCAATCCACGCTCGGGTCTCTTATCCCTTGGAAGTGCGTCATATTTCCAATCACCTACTGCACCAAGAAGAATAGCATCAGATTTGACGGCTAGATCAAGTGTTGAGTCTGGAAGTGGATCGCCGAACTTATCATAACCAGCCCCCCCAATTTCTGCCTCTAATAATTCTGCACCTAGATTAAGCGCTTTTAAAACATCGACTGCTTGTTTTGTAATCTCAGGTCCGATGCCATCGCCAGGTAATATTGCAATTTTCATTTTATTTAGAAAGTCTTTCTAATTTTAAAGTAGCCATGAATTTTTTTGGTAGTAAGTCTTTTCAAATGCTTTAATGCTTTCGCTATGCTGCATTGTCAAACCAATATCATCTAATCCATTGATTAGGCAATGCTTCCTAAACGTATCCACCTGGAAACTTATTTTTTCTTTAGAAGGCAGAATAATAGATTGATTTTCCAAATCAACCGTTATTGCATAACCTTTATTTGAATAAGTTAAATCAAATAAATGATCGATGGTCTCAGCTGGCAAAACGATGGGTAGCAAGCCATTTTTAAAACAATTACTAAAGAAAATATCAGCAAAACTAGTCGCCAAAATTACTCTAAAGCCGAAATCTTCAATTGCCCACGGGGCATGCTCTCGACTTGAGCCACAACCAAAATTCTCACGCGCGATTAAGATAGTAGCTTTTTCATATCGGTCTTGATTGAGAACAAAGTCAGGATTTTTTTTTCTTTGAGTTAAGTCCATACCAGGCTCCCCGTGATCGAGATATCTCCATTCATCAAAGAGGTGTGGCCCAAAACCTGTCTTCTTAATCGATTTCAAAAACTGTTTTGGAATAATTGCATCCGTATCTACATTTGCACGATCAAGTGGGGCCAAAATACCTGTATGAGTAACAAATGGTTTCATAAATTAACTTAAAGCTCTTATATCTACAAAATGGCCATGAACACTTGCTGCTGCCGCCATTGAGGGGCTTACAAGATGTGTTCTACCCCCCTGACCTTGTCGACCTTCAAAATTTCTATTTGAAGTTGACGCGCAACGCTCGCCTGATTCTAAACGATCTGCATTCATAGCTAAACACATTGAACAACCAGGCTCTCTCCACTCAAATCCTGCATCTATGAAAATTTTATCCAAGCCTTCTTTTTCGGCCTGAAGTTTTACAAGGCCTGACCCAGGAACCACAAGCGCTAATTTAATATTTTTGGCGATTTTTTTACCTTTAAGCACATTTGCAGCTTCTCGCAGATCTTCGATGCGCGAATTAGTACAAGACCCAATAAAAATTTTATCAACACTAATTTGATTTACGGGAAGATTCGGTTCAAGGCCCATATAGGCTAATGCATCTTCAATACTTTTTCTTTTCGACAAATCGTCTTCTTTTCCTGGGTCAGGAGTCATGCCATCAATACCTACCACCATTTCAGGTGAAGTTCCCCAAGTCACTTGAGGGAGAATTTCATTTCCGTTCAGCGTGATTGTTTTATCGAATTTTGCATCTTTATCACTATGTAATGTTTTCCAATAGATTTTTGCTTTTTCAAATGCTTCACCTTTAGGTGAGAAAGGTCTATTTTCAATGTAGGATATCGTGACTTCGTCAACTGCAACCATACCGGCTCTAGCGCCCGCTTCAATTGCCATATTGCAAATCGTCATTCTGCTTTCCATAGAAAGAGTACGAATAGATTCACCAGTAAACTCAATCGCGTAGCCTGTACCACCTGCTGTTCCAATTTTTCCAATTAAAGCCAAAGCAATATCTTTTGCCGTAATACCTTTATTTAACTTTCCCTCTACCCGAACTTCCATTGTTTTAAATTTTTTTAGGATTAAACATTGAGTAGCTAAAACATGTTCAACTTCAGAAGTCCCGATACCCATAGCGAGAGCACCAAATGCACCGTGCGTGCTGGTATGAGAGTCGCCGCATACTATAGTCATGCCAGGCAATGTACTTCCTTGCTCAGGTCCAATGACGTGAACAATGCCTTGGCGATTATCATTCATAGGAAATTGTGTTAATCCGAAATGTTTACAATTTTCATCGAGCGTTTCGACCTGAATCTTAGAGATAGGATCAGAAATTCCAAGTGAACGATCTGTTGTAGGAACATTATGGTCAGGGACAGCAAGAACAGATTTATTTCTCCATACAGGCCTATGATTAATTCTTAAACCTTCGAAAGCTTGTGGACTTGTCACTTCATGAACAAGATGACGATCAATGTATATGAGATAAGTGCCAGCATCTTCTCTAACAATATGGCTCTCAAATAATTTTTCATAAAGTGTTTTGGGTTGCATGGGTCTAACTAATCTCTAAAATTTCCAAATTGAAGGGGAAAGTCTGTAATGCTTTTTTTAATGAATGCAATAGCATCTTGCAAGTTATCTCTTTTGGCGCCGGAAACACGAACACTTTCACCTTGAATAGCTGACTGAACTTTCAGACCGCTATCTTTGAGTAATTTAACAATTTTTTTTGCAAGTTCAGTATCGATACCTGATTTTAATTTCAGCACCTGTTTTGTTTTATTTCCAGATACGGTTTGAATGTCTTGAGGGTCTATTCTTTTAGAGCTATCAGCTTCTTTTTTTTCCATAGCAGGTAGCAAAATATCTTTAATTTGACCTAACTGAAAATCTGAATCTCCATAGAGGGTAATCGTTAAGTCTTTCTCTGAAAATTCGACTTTCGCGCTCGTTCCCTTAAAGTCATATCGATTAATAATCATTCGAGACGCGACATCGATGGAATTAGTTAAATTAGCCATATTTACTTCGGATGAAACATCAAAAGATGGCATACAAAATCTCCTTACTTAAAAAATTTATTTATTCGAAATGACAAACATAGTGAAGCGTGTCTGATGTTTCAATTTCAAATGATGAATTTGCGGGTACAGAAAATTTTTGATCTTCTTTATACTCGACCCATTCAGAAGCGCCATGTAATTTTACGCGGCACTGTCCTGCTAGAATTTCCATAACTTCAGCTGCCTGAGTATTGAAAGTTAATGTGCTTGGAAAAATTACGCCGACCGTACTTCTTGTTCCATTTGGAAGAAGAATGGTATGACTCACACATTTACCATCAAAATAAATATTTGCTTTTTTCTTTACACTTACATTGTCAAATTGAGCCATTTAAATTCACCTTATTTTTTAATTTTTGCTGCGATTCTCATTCTTAAAGCGTTGAGTTTAATAAAACCTGCCGCATCTTTTTGATCGTATGCGCCTCCGTCATCTTCAAATGTTGCAATGGATGTATCAAAAAGAGAGTCTGTTGCACTATCTCTTCCAATCACACTCACATTGCCTTTATAAAGCTTCAATTTAACCCAACCATTCACATTATTTTGCGTATGGTCGATGAGTGTTTGTAATGCAAGCCTCTCAGGACTCCACCAGTAGCCGTTATAAATCAAAGAAGCAAATCTTGGCATCAAGTCATCTTTAAGATGAGCCACTTCACGATCTAGTGTTATAGATTCAATTGCTCGATGCGCTTTTAGTAAAATACTGCCGCCGGGTGTTTCATAACATCCTCGAGATTTCATACCTACATATCGATTCTCTACAAGATCTAATCTGCCTATACCGTGCTTACCGCCTAATTGATTAAGAGCCGCTAATAGTTCATGCGCCTTCATGGTTTTGCCATTAAGACTCACTGGGTCACCTTTATTGAATTGAATCTCAATCGTCTCAGATTTATTAGGTGCCTTTTCAGGACTTACAGTCCATCGCCACATATCTTCTTCAGGCTCAGCGCCAGGATTTTCTAAATGACGCCCTTCATAAGAAATATGCAATAAATTGGCATCCATACTGTAAGGGCTTCCACCATTTTTATGCTTCATCTCCACTGGAATATTATTTTTGACAGCGAACTGAAGTAGTTTTTCTCGACTAAGTAAATCCCACTCACGCCATGGTGCAATAATTTTAATATCAGGATTAAGTGCATACGCTCCTAATTCGAAGCGAACCTGATCATTCCCTTTACCTGTCGCGCCATGAGAAATAGCATCTGCATTTGTTTTTTTAGCAAGCTCAATTAAACGTTTTGCTATAAGCGGTCTTGCAATTGAAGTGCCAAGCAAGTATTCACCTTCATAAATAGCATTTGCTCTAAACATTGGGAATACAAAGTCTCGAACAAATTCTTCTTTCAAGTCTTCAATAAATATTTCTTTGACGCCGGCAGCTTTAGCTTTTTCTTTTGCAGGCTCTAGCTCATCACCTTGCCCTAAATCGGCTGTAAAAGTTACCACTTCGCATTGATAGGTTTCTTGTAGCCACTTCAAAATAACTGACGTGTCTAATCCACCGGAGTAAGCTAAAACAACTTTTTTAATATCACTCATTTTTCATTTTTCCTAATAACAGGTATTCCATCAATGCTTTTTGAACATGAAGACGATTTTCAGCCTCGTCCCATACAACGCTTTGAGTGCCGTCAATAACTTCTGCTGTGACTTCCTCACCTCGATGTGCTGGAAGACAATGCATAAACAATGCATTTGATGATGCAACTGACATCATCTCCTGATCCACTTGCCAATCTGCAAAATCTTTTAAACGTTCTTCATTTTCAGATTCAAATCCCATACTCGTCCATACATCAGTTGTAACAATTTCAGCGTCTTTCGCTGCATCCATAGGGTCTTCAAATTCTTCAAAATGTTTATCGCCGTATAAGCCTGCTCGCTCAACTTCAACCTCATAACCTTTAGGCGTAGAAACATGCACATTAAAATCTAATACCTCAGCCGCTTGGAGCCATGTATTACATACATTATTCGAATCGCCAATCCATGCAACTGTTTTGCCTTGAATGGAGCCTCTATGTTCAATATAGGTAAAAATATCTGCAAGAATTTGGCATGGATGATATTCGTTGGTTAATCCATTAATCACAGGCACTCTCGAGTTTTGTGCAAATCGGTCAATGATGTCTTGCTCAAATGTTCGGATCATCACAAGGTCACACATGCGGGAAATAACCTGTCCTGCATCCTCTACAGGCTCACCCCTGCCTAATTGAGAGTCTCTCGTATTTAAATAAATTGCTGAGCCGCCTAACTGTTGAATGCCTGCTTCAAACGATAACCTCGTCCGAGTGCTAGCTTTTTCAAAAATCATTACCAAAGTTCTGTCGACAAGAGGCCAGTACTGCTTGTACTCTTTAAATTGTTTTTTGATCCAACTTGCTCTCGCGAAAATATATTCAAACTCATCTCGCTTGAGATCATTAAATCTTAAAAAATGTTTTGTTTTCATAAAGGAAATTCTGCTTATATTACTTTGCTAAAAAAAATTTAATCACTTTGGATAATCTTTCTACAAGTTCCAACACTTCTTCTTCTTTAATAATCAGAGGCGGTAAAAGACGAATCACTTTCTCCGCTGTCACATTAATAAGCAGCCCTTCATCTAAAGCTAATTTAGTTAATTCACCGCATGGCTGATCAAACTCTATACCGATCATGAGACCTAAGTTACGAACCACTTTAACTTGAGGGCAATCTTTTAATTGCCTAGTAAATTCTTCGTTAATTAGTGTCCCCATTTTTAATGCATGATTACAAAGTTTATCCTCTTCAATAATACTTAATGTTGCGAAACCTGCAGCAGTTGCTAATGGATTACCACCAAATGTAGATCCATGCTTACCTGGTGTAAAGACATGACTTGCTTTCCCTTTTGCAAGACAAGCGCCAATAGGCACACCAGAACCTAAGCCTTTAGCAAGCGTCATGACATCAGGCTTAATAGAGCTATGTTGATGCACAAACCACTTTCCAGTTCTGCCAATACCGCCTTGTACTTCATCTAACATTAATAACCAATTGTGTTGGTCACAGATGTCCCTTAAACCTTTGAGATAATTTTGAATATTGTTTGGGATATTAATACCACCCTCGCCCTGAATGGGCTCGACAAGAATTGCAACTACATTATTTTTTCTTGAAGCAATCTGCTGAATGGCTTCTAAATCATCAAAAGCTACTCGAATGAATCCGCCCACAAGAGGCTCGAAGCCAGCTTGTGTTTTTCGATTACCAGTCGCTGATAACGTTGCCATCGTTCGACCATGAAACGCTTTTTCCATTACTATAATTTCTGGCGTATCAATGCCATTTTGATGTCCATAAAGCCTTGCTAATTTGATAGCCGCTTCATTCGCTTCGCATCCTGAATTACAGAAAAATACATTATCCATACCAGAAATTGCTGTGAGCTTTTCAGCCAATTTTTCTTGTTCAGCAATATGGTAAACATTAGATACGTGAATGAGTCGTGATATTTGCTCGCTAATGGCTTTGATTAATTTTGGGTGTGTATGGCCTAAGCCGTTTACAGCTACCCCGGATAGTGCATCCAAATACTTTTTACCATCTTTAGCCCATAGCCAAACGCCTTGGCCTTTTTCAAAGGTTACGGGTTGTCTAGCGTAAGTATCCATCATTTTTGACATACAATTTTCCGTACTTATAAACACAAACGGAGGCTTAAGCCTCCGTTTGTTTCAGCTTAAATTAAATTAAAGACCGATTAATGCGCGATGACTCAATCCATTTGCCATAAAGAAAAGCATTGGGAGAGAAAGCATTAAGTTGGTTCTTGATGCTAGAAATGCGACTCTGCGAGCTTTTGCTTTTTCATCATCAGTAGCTTGAACCATACCCAGAATCTTTTGTTGGTTTGGCCAAATTAAAACCCACACATTAAATAGCATGATCGTGCCTAACCAAGAACCTATGCCAATACCTTCGTAGCCAGTTTGCAATGTAAATGCAGCAATAAAATTTTCTTGCAGAATTGCAGCGCCTGCTAACCAAGTTGCTACAGCAGCCCATCTAAACCATAATAAAGCACGAGGTGCAACATGCTTTGTGATACCGCCCGCTGACCCATCTGCAGCTGCGTCTTTTAATGCAGGAATTTGCACTAAGTTAAAGTAATAAAGTAAACCAATCCATGTAATACCGGCTACAACATGAAGCCATCTAGCAAGTCCAGGTATAAATTCCATTATTCAAACTCCTACAAAATAAAGTTTTTAAGAAAAACGTAGAGCACTAGCGTTAGAACCAAGCCTGAAATGATTGTTCCTAAAATTGAATCAAGTGGATTTTTCATCTAAAAACTCCTCTAAAAAAATGCATAAATATTCAAAGAATGAGAGTAGCTTAAATACCCGATTTAAGCAAGATAGCGGGCTTAAAAGGCGAATTAAGTTTGCAAAAAAACCGATTTAAGGCAAAATTGCCCTAGTTTTTAAAAATCATTTCCTAATACATAATAATCTCGTATGTTGACACTCAAGACGGTTGATTCCCAAGCTAAGAATTTTAGTCAGCTACCTGTTCATAGCTATATAGACCCTCATATTTTCGAAATAGAAAAAAAAGTAATTTTCGATAAATATCCAAAATATTTAGGTCATCGGCTAATGGTGCCTCAACACGGTAATTACCATGTTCTAGAAGCGCTTAATAAATCAGCAGTGCTTGTAAATAATAACGGCAAAATTAACGTATTAAGTAACGTTTGTCGTCATAGACAAGCGCTTATGCTGGAAAATCAAGGTTCAGCTTCGCATATTGTCTGCCCTCTTCATCGTTGGACTTATGGGCTTGATGGCACATTGGAAGGCGCACCCTACTTCAAGGAAAATCCATGCTTAAACTTAGAGTTATTTCCAGCCGAAGAAATTCACAATCTCATTTTTAAACAAACATATAAGCAGTCATCGATAAATGTCAAAGATGCAATGGAGTTTAAACAATTAAATCAATTATTGAATTTTGATGCATATAAACTTCATAGCGTCAAAATTGATCATTATGATTTTAATTGGAAAACATTTATTGAGGTTTATCTTGAGGACTATCATGTTTGGGCATTTCACCCCGGTCTTAATAACATCGTAGATTGTGATGATTTATCATGGGAATTTAAAGCATTTTCATCTATTCAAAAAGTACCTTTTAGAGAAAAAAATCACTCAAAAAGCTCTAAAGTTTATGACCTTTGGAAATCCAAAATCAATGAGCAAAGTGGGCATTCAAAACCACCATTTGGAGCAATTTGGCTCACGATTTATCCTTTTTTCATGATCGAATGGTATCCGAATGTTATCGTCGTCTCTCATCTCATTCCTGATGAAGCCAATCATTGCAGAAATATTATTGAGTTTTATTATCCAGAAGAAACCATTCTCTTTGATCAAGACTATATTGCTGCGCAACAAGCTGCCTATAACGAAACTGCTCTTGAAGATAAAATTATTTGTGAAAAAATGCATGAGGGAAGACGCTCACTTTTCAAAAACAAACAAGAAGATATGGGCCCTTATCACGAACCATTGGAAGATGGCTTAAAACATTTTCATCAATGGTATCAAACAGAAATGTCTTCCCATCTATGACAGATCAGAAAAAAGGCATGCTATGGATTATTATAGCCACCTTCTTTTTTTCCCTCATGGGGTCATTTGTAAAACTTGGTTCTACACATTTTTCTAGTGTTGAACTTGTGTTCTACCGTTCATTTATAAGTCTCGTATTTCTTTTTCTTTACATTGTTATAAGTCACAAAGAAATTAAAACGCCGCACCTTAGAAAACAAATTGACCGCGGTGTCGTAGGTTTCTTATCTTTAGCTTTTTTCTTTTATGCCATCGCACATCTCAATTTAGGCTCTGCCATGACCCTCAATTACACCTCGCCTATATTTCTTGGATTTTTCTTGCCCTTTATCTCGCACCAAAAAATAAAAAAATCGATTTTTATATGCACAATCGTTGGCTTTACTGGCGCTTTATTAATTCTTGATCCCCACGGCGAATGGCAAAGTTGGTTTGCGGGTTTAGTGGGATTGGTCTCGGGTATTGGTGCTGCTTTGGCTTACATTCACGTCATACAGCTAAGCAAACTTAACGAGCCTGATTGGCGAACTGTCTTTTATTTTACGCTTGTATCCTCAATAGGATCGGGATTGTGGATTAGTTTTACCGACTATCAAAAGTTGGCATGGAATGATATTTGGATATTAATCCCTCTTGGCTTGTCTGCCACCATTGCACAAATTGCAATGACACGCGCATACAGACTTGGCAATTCTATTGTCATTGGCACGCTATCTTATCTAGCAATCGTTTTTTCCGGCATTATCAGCCTTCTTTATTTTAACGAGACAATGAGGATTGAGGATGTATTGGGCGCGCTTATGATTATTATAAGTGGCGCTATCGCTTCAAATATTAGCTTGAAATCAAGGATCAATTAAGCCGCAGCGAATAGCGATCAAAGCAATCTCGGCTGAATTATTTGCATTTAACTTTTGCTTAATATTATATAAATGCGTACCAACTGTTCTTGGACTGAGACATAAGGTATCTGCAATTTCATTTGTACTTTTACCTTTAGCTAATGCTATAAAAACTTCAAACTCTCGGTCTGAAAGAATTTCAACTGGATTTGTTTCTCCTGATAATTGTGTAATAGCCATTTGTTGCGCAATATTAGGCTCCAGATAACGCTTTCCTTGATGAATAGATTTAATTGCTTTGATTAACTCTTCCGCAGCACTTCTTTTTGTCAAATAGCCCATCGCGCCAGCATTAAGCACTCGCTTGGGATGAACTGAATCTTCATGGGCTGATAAAACAAGAATTTTGGTATTTTTATCTTTAGCTATAATACGATCAATAGCTTCTAGACCTCCGATACCAGGCATTGTGATATCCATCACAATAATATCGGGTTTCAATTCTTGAAATAATTTAATAGCAACCTCGCCACTCTCTGCTTCACCGATGACTGTAATATCATCTTCGGCTTCTATAAGCATCTTAAAGCCCATGCGAACTACTGCATGATCGTCGACAAGCAAAATCTTAATTTGACTCAATCTATATCCTTTTTAAGTTGGTACAGAGATTAAAATCTGCGTACCTTGATTCTTTTTAGAAATTAATTCAAACGAACCATTCAAAGATTGAATGCGCTCCTGCATACCCAGAATACCGAAATTTTTTGTTTGATCTACTTTTTTAAGATCCATACCTTGACCATCATCACTAAAGTTTAATTCCAAAAATCCTTTTTTATTTAATACCAAATTAATGTTAATCGCTTTAGCTTTCGAATGCTTTAAAGCATTATTCATAGCCTCCTGAATAATTCGATAAATATTAATATTTAAAGTTTCATTTAGATGATTAAGATCGCCTTTAATTACCAAATGAATTTTTAAATGTTCATATTGTTTTTGCCAGGTATTCACTGTGTCTTTAATGGTTTCAGCTAAACCCAGGTTATCGAGAGAACCTGGTCTTAACTGCTTAATAATACTATGCATTCCATCATAAATCTGATTTGCAGCAGAGATAACAGAGTCTGCATTTTTTTCAATTTCAGGTGATAATTTTTTAGCCTTATTTGAAATATTAGATGCGAATATCTTAATAGCGGATACGTACTGTCCTAATTCATCATGCAGTTCTCTTGCCAAACTTCTTCTTTCATCTTCAATATGACTTTGAATTAATTGAGTGAATTTTCTATTTTCTTCGAGTTTTAATTTTGACTCTTCTGCAATTTTCTTTTCACTGATATCTCTCATGCTACAGATATCACCAATGATTTCATGAGTTATAGGATCTTTAAGTGGTGAAAATGATATAGCGACATCAACTACTTCTCCATTTTTCTTGGTTCTTTGTGTTTCTACATTGTGGATATTTTTTCCTGAATGAATTAGTTGAAAGCTTTTTCTTAATTCATTCTCATGTACTTTGGTGGTAAGCACATAAGCAGACTTCCCCAATATTTCTTTTGGAGAATACCCAAATATTTTTTCTGCCGAAGCATTCCAAAAGGAAATTTTAGATTGTAGATCGTGTATAACAATAGCATCTGCAGTTTGTTGGGCAATCAATGCGAGACGTTGATTTTCGCGAACTTTCGCTTGGAGTGAGTCGCCCATACGATTAAAGTTTTTTGCTATGACTGCAAATTCAGGAAGGTTAAAATCAGGAAGTCTCGCTTCAAAATCACCTTCACCCATTTTGGTAATTGCCTCAACCATTGGTTCAAGTGGTCGCAACCAAAAACCAAGCATCCAATACACCAGCATATTTAACAATACAAAAAATACGCACGTGATCAAAAAGAAATGCTTCATCTTGGCCCACGACTCTTTTATAGCTCCTATAGGATTTGTTTTTACAATGAGCTTACCAAATCTTACTGTTCTGGTATCTATAACTTCTTTTGGCGCTAGAGAAGTTTCAAACCATTTGGGTGGTGGGGGATCGTTTATACGATATTTAGAAAGTGGGGAGGCATAAAGAAGTTCACCTTGAAGCGTATATAAGTAAATATTACTACTTCTAACATGACCTAGCTCTTCTAAAAACCTCTTTAAGACATCATGGGTATAGCCCCATTCTGGATTTTGAGAAGAGCTTATGATAACCGTATCTAATAGCTGCATCGTCACGCGATTGGCTGACTCTACACCTTCTTGAATAGATTCTTTTGATCCTTTCATTATGGTGTAACCCATTGAAACAAAAAAGATCAACAAGATGGCTGTAATTAAAAGATTTAATCTAACTCTTAAATTCATAATGTACTGATAATAATCATAGTAATGGATGACTTTTACCACACATAAAGCCTAGCTCACAAGCGTTAAATAATGAAAATAATTGAAGTGTAATTTTTTCGCTTTACATAAAATAAATTACTACCAATAATAGGTTTAATTTTTAAAGTTGATTTTAAGTAAAAACGTATGGGTATTGAATCAGTCTTAAGCGAACATAGAATATTTCATCCAGATCAAGTGTTTGTAGATCATGCCAATGTATCTGGCATGGCTGCTTACGAAAAACTTTGCACTTCTGCAAGCGAAAATTATGAGAAATTTTGGGCTGACCTCGCTCGCGAATTAATCATTTGGAAAAAACCATTTACTAAAACACTTAATGATTCTAATGCCCCTTTTTATAAATGGTTTGAAGATGGGGAATTAAATGTTTCATATAACTGTCTTGATAAGCATTTAATTACTCAACCTAATAAAACCGCAATTATTTTTGAAGCTGATAATGGTGATATCACCAACGTCTCTTACAAAGAGCTTTATGAAAAAGTTTGTCAATTCTCCAATGGCCTAAAAACATTCAATTTAGATCTAGCTGACAGAGTTCTTATTTATCTACCTATGGGAATCGAAGCGGTTGTCGCCATGCTTGCTTGTGCCAGAATTGGATTAACACACTCAGTTGTCTTTGGAGGTTTCTCAGCAAAAAGTATTCAAGAGCGGATTAAAGATGCTCAAGCTAGACTTGTCATTACAGCAGACGTGCAATTTCGAGGTGGCAAAACACTTCCCCTTAAATCTGCAGTAGATGAAGCATTTAGTTTAGGCGGTTGTGAATCAGTGATTGGCACTGTAGTGCTAAAGAAATCAAAAGAAGGGATTGAGTTAAAAGCTAAAGAAATTTGGTGGCATGAGCTAATTAAAAATCAATTGACCGATTGTGATCCGGTATATGTTAATGCCGAACACCCCTTATTTTTACTATACACGTCAGGCTCAACTGGAACCCCTAAAGGCGTTCAGCACTCTTCAGCAGGCTATCTTCTCCATGCTTTAAATACCATGAGATGGACATTTGATATTAAAGGGGATGATGTTTATTGGTGTACGGCTGACGTGGGTTGGATAACAGGACATACCTATGTGGTCTATGGTCCTCTTGCTTCGGGAGCCACACAACTTATTTATGAAGGCATTCCGACTTTTCCTCATGCAGGTCGGTTTTGGCAAATGATAGAAAAGCATCATGTTAGTATTTTTTATACAGCGCCCACAGCAATCAGATCCCTCATTAAAGCTTCAGAATTAAATAAAGAATCTAACCCTGACACTTACGATTTATCCAGTCTTCGTCTTTTAGGCTCAGTAGGTGAGCCTATCAATCCCGAGGCATGGATGTGGTATTACGAAAAAATTGGCCATCATCACTGCCCTATTGTAGATACATTTTGGCAGACAGAAACAGGTGGTCACGTCATTACACCATTGCCTGGTGCAACACCATTAGTCCCGGGCTCTTGCACACTTCCCTTTCCTGGTATTGATGCTGCTATTGTTGATGAGGCGGGGCATGAAGTTCCATGGGGCACAGGCGGTTTATTGGTGATTAAGAAACCCTGGCCTTCAATGATTCGAACCATCTGGGGTGACCCTGAACGATATAAGAAGAGTTATTACCCTCAGGAGCTAGGCGGAAATGTTTACCTTGCAGGAGATGGGGCTATTAGAGATAAAACGACTGGGTATTTCACGATTATGGGTCGCATCGACGATGTATTGAGCGTTTCAGGACATAGGCTTGGTACCATGGAAATTGAATCTTCATTAGTTTCAAATCCTCTCGTGGCTGAAGCAGCTGTGGTAGGAAAGCCCCATGAAATTAAAGGTGAATCTATCGTAGCTTACGTGGTCCTTAAAGGCAAAAGGCCTGAAGGCGAGGAAGCTAAAGCGATCGTTAATCAACTCAGGGATTGGGTTGGAAAAGAAATAGGTCCTATTGCTAAACCTGACGATATTCGATTTGGAGATAACTTACCCAAAACACGTTCAGGTAAAATTATGCGCAGACTCTTACGCTCTCTTGCAAAAGGAGAGGAAATTACATCTGACATTTCAACCCTCGACAACCCATCCATTCTTGAACAACTAAAACAATCAATTCAATAATTTAAAGTAAAATAGCGTAAGCGGTTTAAGTTTAAGTACGTTTAAGAAAGACCAATGAAACAAAAATTAATTCCTTACGCAAAAAAAATAGGTATTGCATTCGTCATTACCTACCTTTTTTTTATCGTTATCTCTAGCCTTGCATTTCAATTTTATATTAAGCCTAATTTAAATAACTATAAATCAAGAATAGAAATTCTTGCTTCAGAGGCAACAGGGCAAACGATCAAAATAAATTCACTTGAAGGTCGATGGGATTTTATAAATCCGGAGTTTGCCTTAAATGAAGTTGTATTTTATGACAGTCAAAATAATACAACCCTAGCGCTAAAAAAAATTAGTGCTGACTTTTCTTGGTTAAGTCCATTTTATTTAAGCCCAACACTTTCGGAAATAAAATTAAAAACGCCTAAACTTCTAATCCGACGAGATATGACTAATAAAATTTTTATTGGCGGCATACCTATTGATGGTCCTGCTAATAATAAATTAACAAACTGGCTTCTTAACCAGAAGAAAGTGTCTATCGAGCAAGGCGAGATTGATTGGCTGGATGAATATAAACAAGCCCCAGTGCTCACACTAAAAGATTTAAATTTTAGCTATAAAACACCTTTTATCATCGAGCTCATTGGTCAACATAAATTCGATGTCAATTTTAGAATCAGCAATAGTGATAACCAATTTATTGGTCTTAGCGGAAAAATTTATGCGAAAAAAATCGAAGATATTAATTCCTGGGATTCTGAAGTTAAAATTAAAGCTGGCAACATCAATCTGTCAGCTTATACGCCCTGGGTGAACTACCCAATAAAAATTAATGCTGGCACTGGCGATTTAAATTTAACTGCAAGTATTACTAATGCAGCAATCGCTAAAATTAAAGCATCAATCAAGCTCACAAATTTTAAAACTGAATTAAATCAAGCTAATAAAAATGAACTTAATCTGAAGAATTTTTCAGGTAATGTTACTTGGCTTTCGAATAAGGTTGGTCACGAAGTTATATTTGAAAATCTTTATCTCCTTACAAATAATGGAATTAATATTGAAAATGCCAATACGGCCATTACCATTTCAACTGAAACGAATAAACCAACCGCCTTCTCTCTTAAAATAAATAAGATTCAGCTCGATGCAGCAAATGAAATACTCCAAACAATTCCTTACTTTGATGATGTTAAAAATAAAGTTAGTGCAATCCAACCATCGGGCTCACTTACTAACGTCGACCTTAAGTGGATGGACAATAAAAATGTTGAATTAAGCCTCAAAGCTCAATTTGATAAATTAAGCTTAAAAACTTTTGAAGATTTACCAGGATTCGAAAATCTAACAGGCTCGATTCATCTATCTAATGAAGATGGCTCTTTAAAATTTAAATCAACTGATGTTTCACTTACATACAATAAATTATTTAGAGAAGCACTCAAATTTAATGATTTACATGGTGATTTAAAATGGACAAAAAATTATTTAATGTTTAAAAATATTAGCTTTAATAATCCATTTATTAATGGTTCAATAAATGGCAGCATCAAACAGATGCCTCAAAAAGAAACTTATTTGGATATTCAGGCTTCAATTCCTTTTATAGACTTAAAACATGCTAAAACTTATTACCCAAAAACAATAGGAGCCGAAAGTCTTCACTGGCTTGACACCTCACTCCTTGAGGGCAGTTTAGAAAATACTTTAGTTTCAATTAAAGGTTTGTCAGCCGATTTCCCATTCGTTGATGCGCAGAACCGTCCCGATCCCAATAAAGGTAACTTTATTGTTACAACCACAGGGAAAAATACCTTGATCGAATATGGCACGGGATGGCCAGTTATTGAAAAATTTGATTTTAATGCGTCAGTCAATGCTGGGACTTTCGAATTGCTAAGCAAGAAAGGTCAATTCCTAGGTAACACAATTAAAGAGCTTAAAACAACTATTCCTGCAATAGCGATCGAGCATCCCATACTGAATCTGCAAAGCACGCTAAATAGCCCAACACGTGAAGCTGTTAAATTCATTAATAACAGTCCTATAAAAGAATCTGTTCAACATTTATTTGATGAAGCAACTGGTTCTGGAGAAGGAAGACTCAAAGTAAATATTGATATCCCTATGGATAATCTTGACGCCATTACTTTTAAAGGTAATTACCAATTTTTAGATAGCAACCTAACCAATCCATCAATGGGGATTCCAAAGATCGAAAAAATAAAGGGCTTAGTAAGTTTTGATGAAAAAAATGTTAAAACTGAAAATCTCACTGGCAACATGTTTGGAGGCAACACTAATATTTTACTTATTGCAGACTCAAGCAAGGCTATTAAGGTGAAATTAAATGGTACCTTTACTGACAAGGGTATAGAAGAAAAATTAGGGACAAGTTTTTCTAAATTAAATGGATCGGCTAATTGGGAAGGACTAGTGGAATATAAAAAACCTTTACTCAATATACAATTATCTTCCGATCTAAAAGGAATTGAGATGAACTACCCTGCTCCATTTAATAAAGCACGCGATAAGGAAGAAAAATTCCACTTTACTAAAAAACAGAATAATACAAAAAATGATGAAATTGAATTTAAATATAGCAATATTGTGAATTCAAAAATCACTCGCATAGAAAAAAATAACCTCATGTCAGTTGATAAGGGCTATATATCAATTAACTCAGACATCAGAACAAATTCGCAAAAAGGACTTTATCTCAAAGCTAATTTACCCTATGTAAACTTAGATGACATTATAAGTATCTATAGTGGAGGAGATAGTGCCAGTGGCTTTAAAATTGACAAAGCTGATATAGCGCTCAAAAATGCTGATCTCTTTGATAGGCGATTTAGTAATATCAAAATAGAAATAGCACCAGCTAATGGCAGCACAAAATTTAAAATAAACTCCAATGAAACATCAGGCAATCTTTTGTGGGCTGAAAAGGATAACAAACTAATAGCCAGATTAAATAAACTCAAGATACCAGCCGAAATTAAAAAAATATCTTCAACTCAAAGCGCAACCAATCAAAAAGTACCTAATTTAGACATTAAAATTGATTCGCTTGAGTTAGACGGCAAAAAAGTTGGAAAACTTGAACTTGTTTCTAATACTTCAAAACAAAATATTAATATTCAAAAATTTAAGATTGTGAATGATAAAAATATTTTTCAAGCAGATGGAGAGTGGGTAGATTGGAATAAGAACTCAAAATCAAATATTAACTTTAGCTGGAAAATTGATAATCTTGGCGATACACTCAATTTCCTTGGCTATCCAAATTTTGTAAAAGATGGGGAAGCTGACTTATCTGGTCAATTTAGATGGCCAGGCAATCCTTTGTCCTTCGATAAAACCAGAGTGGATGGATCATTTAACCTTGACGTGCGTAAAGGAACAATTCAAAAAGTCGAGCCTGGTATAGGAAGACTCTTTGGCCTTGTTACCCTGCAAAGCTTACCTAGAAGACTTAGTTTAGATTTCAGAGATTTATTTGGCAGCGGATTTGTGCTTGATACCATGAATGCTTCTGTTCGAGTAAGTAATGGCATCATGAAAACAAGTAATTTTAGAATGAATGGCCCGGCGGCTGAAGTATTTATGACTGGTGAAACAAATATTATCCATGAAACTCAAGATTTAAACGTGAAAGTTACCCCTCATATTAGCGATAGCCTTTCTATTGCAGCTCTTGCAGGAGGTCCGCTTGTAGGAGCGGCAGCATTTATTGCACAAAAAATACTTAAAGATCCTCTTAACAAAGTACTGACCTCTGAATATAGAATTATTGGTACATGGGAAAATCCAGAAGAAGTAAATAATTCTGCGTCAGATAAAATTAAAACGACAATTGATAATACCAAAAACTTATTTAATGATAAAAAATAAAAATGGCAATTAAATCTAAAATAAAAACGACTAAAGCAAGATTAGTTAATAAAGATATCGTAAAAATTGCAGGGATACAAATGGCATCTGGGCCAGATATCAAATCAAACCTTAATGAAGCTGAAAATTTAATTACAATTGCCGCTAATCAAGGCGCTAAACTTATTGCCCTCCCTGAGTATTTCTCTATTATGAGTTCCAAGGACTCTGAAAAATTAAAGGCGAAGGAGAAGCCTGATCATGGCCTCGTTCAATCCTTCCTATCAAAGCAAGCCAAAAAAAATAAAGTGTGGATTATTGGTGGTTCTATTCCTTTAGTTTCGAAAGATAAAAATAAAATCAGAAATAGTTGTTTAATTTATGATGACAAAGGAAATTTAGTTCATCGCTACGACAAAATACATCTTTTTGGATTTGATATGGGCGAGGAATTTTATCGAGAAGATAAATTAATTGAAGCGGGTTCTGATGTTGTAGTTGTCGACTCTCCATTTGGTAAAATTGGAATTGCGATTTGTTATGACCTTCGATTTCCAGAATTATTTCGAGCAATGAAGGAAATCGACCTTCTAGTAATTCCATCAGCTTTTACAGAAACGACCGGAAAGGCTCACTGGGAAATTCTGATTCGAGCAAGAGCTATAGAGAATCAATGTTATGTGTTAGCGCCTGCTCAGGGTGGCTATCACCTATCTGGAAGAGAAACACATGGTAACTCACTTATTGTTGATCCATGGGGCACTATATTAGATCGTCTGTCGCGAGGCTCTGGAGTAATTACGGGATATCTTAACAAAGAATATATCAAATCCATTCGCAAATCTTTGCCTGCTCTTAAACATCGAACTATAAAATAATACTTCTTATGGAACATAAAATTTCTCATGCAAAAAATTTACTTCTTTCGCAATCTGGCATTGAAATTAACGATCTAAATAAAATACTTAATGGCATGATGGCTCATGGTGTCGATTATGCAGACCTATATTTTCAATACACAAAAAATGAATATTGGGGTCTTGAAGAGGGCCAAGTTAAGTCAGGGAGCTTCTCAATCGATCAAGGTGTAGGTGTTAGAGCAGTTAATAAAGATAAATCTGCATTTGCTTATTCAGATGATATATCTATTGAAGCTCTTTTATCTTCCTCAAGCATTGCTAAAGCTATTGCTTCGAAAAACTTAAATCAAATTCATAAACTAGATCATCCAAAAATAACTTCTAATTTATATGGAGGTCAAGATCCTCTCTCGGCCGTTCCTGCAGAAGCAAAAATTAAGATTCTTGAAAAAATAGAAAATTTTGCTAAAAAAATGGATGAGCGGATTACTAAAGTAACAGCTTCAATTGCTGGGGAGTATGAAGTAATTTTAGTGATCAATAATGAACAAAAAATTGCTGCTGATATTAGGCCTTTAGTAAGATTATCTATTAATGTTATTGCAGAATCGAATGGAAAAAGAGAGCAAGGCTCATCAGGGGGTGGTGGACGTTTTGGATTTGAATATTTCTCAGACGAAATATTAAAACAGTATGCGCAAGAAGCGGTTCACCAAGCCACAACCAACTTAAATGCTAAGCCCGCTCCTGCTGGAAGTATGACAGTTGTCTTGGGTCCCGGATGGCCTGGCATTCTTCTTCACGAAGCTATTGGTCATGGTCTCGAAGGTGACTTCAATCGAAAAGGTAGCTCCGCATTTAGTAATAAAATTGGTACACAAGTTGCTGCAAAAGATATTACTGTCGTTGATGACGGCACTATCAAGGATCGACGAGGGTCACTTAATATTGACGATGAAGGTAATGAAACACAAAGAACCGTGCTTATTGAAAATGGCATTCTAAAAGGCTACATTCAAGATACATTAAATGCGAGACTCATGAATATGCCTATTACTGGAAACGCAAGAAGAGAATCATATGCACATTTACCTATGCCAAGAATGACAAATACATACATGCTAAATGGTACAAAAACTCCGGAAGAAATTATCAAGTCAGTAAAAAAAGGAATTTATGCAGTTAATTTTGGCGGCGGCCAAGTAGACATCACAAGCGGAAAGTTTGTATTTTCTGCAGCTGAAGCTTGGATGATTGAAGACGGGAAACTGCTCTACCCAGTCAAGGGCGCAACGTTAATAGGAAATGGCCCTGAAGTTTTAAAGAAAGTCAGTATGATTGGCAATGATATGTCTTTGGATTCAGGGGTAGGAACCTGCGGTAAAGAAGGTCAAAGTGTTCCTGTAGGTGTAGGCCAACCCACTATCAAGATTGACAGTTTAGTTGTAGGTGGAACTGCTTAGGATTATAAAACGCGGTTTTTGTATTCTAAGGTACGCGTATCAATTTCAATCTTGTCACCGGTATTGCAGAATAAAGGCACCATTACTTCAAAGCCCGTATTAATTTTAGCTGGCTTCATTACCTTACCTGAAGTGTCGCCTTTTACAGCAGGCTCAGTGTAAGTAATTTCTCGGGTAACAGAATTTGGAAGCTCTACAGAGATAGCTTTCCCATTATAAAATTTAACTTCGCAAGGCATGCCATCTTCTAAGAAATTTAAAGCTTCTGACATATTTTCAGCATCAATTTCATATTGATTATATTCACCATCCATGAACACATAAGCAGGGTCTGAAAAATAAGAATAAGTAACATCCTTTTTATCCAACACAATCACTTCGAATTTATCACTGGCGTTATAAACGTTTTCGCTCGGCGCTTCAGTCAAAAGATTTTTCATTTTCATCTTTACCACAGCTGAATTTCGACCTGATTTATTATATTCAGCTTTTAAAATGACCATTGGGTCAGTGCCAACCATAATAACGTTACCAGCGCGAAGCTCTTGAGCGATTTTCATAATATTGATCCTTGGGAATGCTTACTAAATAAAAGGGAGAAATTATACTCGAAAATTATGTTTCAGAACAATAATCAACCAAACTCTCGACAAATGATGGCTCTTTGAAATAGTGATGACTTCGCTTCAATGCGAAAGACTCCAAAGAAGACTGATTTTTGAAAAAATCGCGCCATAAAGCTTCATTAAATTTATTATTCGACCAATCGTCATGCATTTTAAATAAAACCTCTGATAACTCTTGTTCACAATCCTCACAATAGCTCTTCAAAAAAGCTTTTAGTTTAATTAAATGGATACTGTTTTCTTGGATATATGGCTGCCAAATAAAAGGTTTGCCGGCCCAAATTGCTCTTATCCAGCTATCTTCACCGCGCACAAAATTAAGATTACATGACCGAAGTAGATCATCAAAATCATCGTGGCTTAAAAATGGATAGGAAATGATATGAATATACTGATAATTCTTTTTTACTTTTAAAAGATCAAATAAATATTGAGGTATGAAAAATTGAATAGGCTTTTTCATAAGCTCCATAACATCTAAAAAAGCTTCAATTTTTTGTATTGGGTAATAAAAAAGTGATATTGAATAGAGGTTAGGATTGCCGCCAAATGACTTAATAAATTTATCACGATTAGCTTGAACAAAAGACTCTCGACGCGATAGTAAATTCTTCTCACGGATGAGGCCGCCTGTTTGACCAGTAAAGCCAGGATAAAAGAAAGTTTTAATAAGGCCTGATTCAGGATCTATTGAAGGTTTTAAATGAAAATTCTCGACCCATGGCTCAGCTGACAAATATTCAATGGCAATATATTTGGACTTTTCGCTTTGCATAAGCAATTTATAGGCATTAGGTAAATCAATATTAAAAAGATTAAATACAAAAGCTGGAGGTGGCGGAAGTGATTTTGAATCTTCACTAAAATCACAATGATGAATAGTAATACCATCGACCGTTTGTTTTTTTAAGGAAATATCTAATGAAGGGATGAGTCTTCTAGAAGTCATAAGATCATCCACAAGGAGATGCACCTCAATATTAAAATCAACTTTGAGTTGTTTTGCTATGCGCCATGCAACACCAATATCACCGAAAAAATCAATCACCTTGCATATTAAATGACAAGCTATAAGGCTTTTGTTACTCATGATACGACACATCAATAATTCTAAAATTAACTAAGCCACCCGGAGTCTCGACTTTTACCTCATCATCTAAGGCTTTTCCTAAAAGCGCCTTAGCAATAGGTGAAACCCAACTAATAAAGCCTTTTTCTGTATCAATCTCATCTTGCCCTACAATACGAAAATGATGCTCTGAGTTATCAGACTCATTAAGAAGTGTGATCCACGCGCCAAAAAAAATCTTATCCTGCTGTTCTTGTGAAGATGGATCAATCACTACAGCCTCATCAATCCGACCAAATAAGAATTTCGCTCTTGCATCTATCTGACGGAGGCGTTTTTTTCCATATATATAATCTCCATTCTCACTGCGATCTCCATTACTTGCCGCCCAGGAAACGTCTGCTACTACTTTAGGACGATCAACTTTGACTAAAAAATCAAGCTCATCTTTTAGGCACTGATATCCTTGTTTAGTAATGTAATTTTTGCGTTCAGCCATATTTTTTAATAATAATTAACGGGGATAAGTTTACAATAGAAGCATGCATTCTGAGCAAAAGCCTATCTATCTCTGTCGTAATTCAAAAGAAGCTTTTAAATTAAGCCAACACTTTAACTCAAAAGAAAAAGTGATGGCTCTTCATGACTTCATTAATAATCTCTTTAAAAAACACCCAAACATCAACATGCCATTCCGAGTTCTTAATGGTATCGAAGAAAAATTGCTATGGGAAAGTAGCATTAAACAATACAAAAAATCCTCATTTGATTTATCTAATATTGAAAGCTTAAGTGAGACTGCTAGCCAGGCTAATCGACTCATAGATCAATTTCTTATTGGCGAAAATACCTTAAAAAGTGAAGAGCGCAGTGAAGAGCATGCATTTTTTAACGCTTGGCGTTTAATCTTTAAAAAATATTGCAACGATAAAAATATCATCACCTTCAATGGCCTTATAAAAATAGCAATTGAACATATCACATCGAAGGATATATCTATTGATTGCCCAATTCATTTTGTAAATTTTGATTTTAGAACGCCGATTGAAGAATCATTTATTAATGCATGTCAAACTCAAATTGACGTGACTTTTTTTGTAGATACTAAAATAAAGCCTTCTATTGAGTCGCGTATTTTTCTTAATGAAGAGCATGAATGTATGCAGGTTGTGGAATGGTGCAGAAATCAAATAGAACAAAATAAAAAAATACTTATTGTGACGCCCCAGCTTGATCAAATCATAGATCGTCTCACAAGCTTACTTGACAAAACATTCCATCCTGAATCATTCACCCCAAGCCTATCTCAAGAAAAAAGAATTTATCAGTTCTCATTAAATACGCCTTTATTTCATTTATCCATGATTTATTTAAATATAAAGCTAATAGAATTTGGCGCGCGAGGTTTTTTTAATATTAAAGACCTGAAAAATATCTTGTGTCATAACGGCTGGTCAAATGATCAAGAGTTATTTCTTCGCTATAGGCTTATTCACCAACTAGAGAGAAAACGTAGAGGTAATGTCTCAATTCACGAGCTTATTGAAATCCTAGAGACAACTGAGGGGTTAGTTCATTTAACGCCATCTCTAATGAAGCATTTAGATCAAATCCAAGTCTCACATCATGAATGGAGAGAAAAAAGAGCCCCTTCCGCATGGATTAAAACATTTGATGCGTATTTAAAGAATATTCAATCTAGCCTTTTAAATCCAAGAGATGGTTATGAAGAGGGTGTTTATGAGGCGTGGAAGAAAATTACTGAAACTGTATCCTCGTTAGACAGGCTTACAGATGAAATATCTATTCAAGATATGTTAGACACACTTCAGTATTACCTCAAAAAAACTACCCATCAACATCAACACGAGGGTAATTTTAAAATTGATATTTTAGGCTTTCATGAAATAACCTATGAAACCTATGATGCTACGTGGATTATGAATTTAAATGAACATAATTGGCCTACACCTCAGCAATTTAATCCCTTTATCCCTATCAAAATTCAGCATGATTGCCACATCAATACCCATGAAAAACGCCATTTACATGCCACAAATATTTTAGACAAATTCACCCATACGTCCGCCTTGGTAACACTCTCTTACGCTAAAAAAATGGGGGAAGAAGATATCTTTCCGTCACCTATTTTGTACCCATTCATATCCTCGAAACCACATGAAGATATTAATTTTAATTATAAAAAAGATACATTTAATCATGATGTTATAGAATATATTGAAGATAATACTTCAATTAAAATTGACGTTGCACAAACTGCAAAATCAGGAATTAAACTGCTTGAAGCACAGTCCATCTGCCCTGCTTGGGCTTTCTATGAATTTAGGCTCGGGGCCAAAAGACTAGAAGATGAAGATGAGGAAAATTTAACTACTAGGCTTCGCGGAAATCTCTTTCATAAAACCTTAGAGCAGTTTTGGATGGAATATAAATCATCATTTCTAGTAAGTGCTTTAAGCAAAGATGAACTCTCAAAGAAAATTCAAGATATTGCGCATAAGAACATTTCAGCGGAAAAGAAAATGTACCCCAGAATCTTACCTGAGTTTTTCAATATTGAAGAAATACGCTTAATTAATTACCTTGAAAATTGGATTCAATTTGAGTTAAAGCGTGGTGACTTTGAAGTTAAAGAGACAGAAAAAAATATACCCATCCATTTAGGTTGTCTCAACTTTAATATCAAGATTGATCGTATTGATGAAGTCAATCAAAACAAGATTGTTATTGATTACAAATCTGGAGCCACAAAAACTCTTAACGAATGGTTTCTAAATGCCTATGGAGAGTTGCAAATGCCATTCTATGCGCTCTTTGCGTCAGATAAGCCTATTGATGCAATTGCTATTGGCGTTATTAATTCATCAAAACCTCAATGGATTGGCTTAGGTCGCGATATGGAACTTCTTAAAGGCATAAAGGATGCTTCCTGCTCTGCTCAATACCAATCTTGGGATGAGTTACTTGCCTTTTGGAGGTATCGCATCAATGATGCGGCTAAAAGCTACGAATTGGGCGATGCAGCTGTTAGATTTGCACGTGAAAAAGACATGACTTACTGTCATGTTAAACCTATCCTAAGGCTCCCTGAGCGAACATTACAATTTGAGAAAACTAAGCAATGAATGACGGCGAATTAAGAGAGAAAGCGCTTCATTTAAGCTCGTTTATAGTAGAGGCGCCGGCAGGCTCTGGTAAAACGAGCTTACTTACTGATCGATTTTTAAAATTGCTTACCGTCGTTGATATGCCAGAAGAGATTGTAGCAATCACCTTCACAAAAAAAGCAGCTTCAGAAATGAAGGCTAAGATCATTGAGCGAATTAAAGAAAGCAAAAGTCCTTTTGCTCAAACAATTCTAAAGCGGTCAGAAGAGAAAGGTTGGGATATTGAACATAATCTCTCCCGACTTAAAGTAATGACGATTGATAAGTTCTGTCATAACGTGGTCAGTCAAATTCCTGTGTTAAGCAAAATGGGGAGCAAGCCTAATATTACTGATACCCCTGAAAAATTTTACGAAGAGTCAGTCAAACAAACTTTACAGGCTAAAGATGGCATCGAGGACATTAAAGTTGTCTTCACTCATTATGACAATGAGTATGAAAAGATTAATCGTCGTTTAGTGGCGATGATGTCAATTCGAGACCAGTGGAAATATCGATGTAATATGCTTACCCAAAAATCAAGTGGGCAAATCATTGAGGAAGGCAATGCTTACCTTGAACATTTGACGAAGCCTATATATCAAAAAATTAGGACTGAACTCAATCAAGATCAACTAAATGATCTTATTGAAATTCTTCACTACTTAGAAAGTACCAATCTTAGAGAAGATATAAAGCTAAAAAATAAAAACAGTTTTAATTTTGATTCAGAAGAAATCCCATTATGGCAAACGATCACAAAAATTTTATTCACAGATAAAAATACCAGACGCGAAAACATTTCAGCCCGAGAAGGATTTAAGAACGATGACGAAGGAGAAATATATAAAAATAAATGTCGCAATCTCCCAAATATCGATTTTTTATTGGCTATTAAAGCTATACCGGAACCTCTTAGCGAAACATATGCTTTAAAACTAAGATCTATTGCAAATATTCTCTTACAGTGCGAAAAAAAACTACGACAGCTATTTAAACAAAGAAATACTGTCGATTTTATTGAGATTATAGAGATTGCTAATGAGGCGCTTGGTAAAAATGATGCGGCAAGCGATCTTTTATTATCTTTAGATTATAAAATTTCACACTTACTTATCGATGAATTCCAAGATACAAGCAGAAGTCATTTTAATTTCCTAAAGAAAATTGTTGATGGCTGGACTCCTGAAGCACAAAAAACCATTTTCTGTGTGGGTGACCCTATGCAATCTATATATAAATTTAGGGAGGCTGATGTCAGTATTTTTATTGAAGCCAAAAAAAATGGCTTTAATACCATCCCCTTAGAAACTATTCAGCTTAGAGATAATTACCGGTCCTCTTCTACTATTGTGAATGAAATAAATCAGATATTTGAAAATATACTTCCAAAAGAAGATTTAATTCAAGAAGGTGCTGTATCTTACAAACCTTTTGTATCGGCAAAAAAAGAGCATGATTCTAATGTAAGTGAGTTCAAATTTCATGCATTAACATTCACTGAAAGTACAGATATTGATACTGAAGAAGCAAAGTATGTATGTAATCTTATTGATACATTTCCTGAAAATGAAAAAATCGCTATTCTCACAAGATCCAGAAGCCATCTCTCTGAATTAATTAATTACATTAGAAAATTCAAACCTACTCTAAAATTTAATGCAGTAGAAATTGATGCCTTAGACAAGCATCAATCTATTCAGGATATTCTTTCCTTAAGCTACGCCATGCTTGACTTAAATGACCGGATTCACTGGCTTGCAATTCTTCGTGCGCCCTGGTGTGGGATTATGTTGAATGACCTAGCGCTCCTATTTCAAAATGACCATACCTCAACAGTATGGGAAATTATTCAAGATGAAAATAAAATGAGTGGAATTTCCCCTGATGGAAGGAGAAGAATTCGACGACTCATCGATATCCTAAAAAATGCATTCGATAATCAAAGCAAGACTCACATTAGAAGACTTATAGAATCAGTTTGGATGAATTTAGGTGGTGAACTATGTCTACATAACCCCAATGATATTGTAGACATTAATAAATTTTTCAACATACTACAAACATCAAGTTCCCCTATAGCTATAGACTTTGAACTTGTCGAACATCAAATTACAAAAACGTATTTATCCGACATTCCTTCAGCTGAAGAACGTATTCAATTTTTTACAATCCATAAAGCCAAAGGTCTCGAATTTGATACTGTCATTATTCCTTCACTTAATTCAACAACACGAGCATCAGACAAAAAGATGATTGTATCTGACACTTCGGTAAAAAATAGCCGTATCTTTGACATCACAGCATTTAGCGAGCCTGATAATAAATCCCCTCATTTGCATGATTTAATCTATGGAATAGAAAAAAGTAGGGAAGAAAATGAATTAAAAAGACTTCTTTATGTTGCCATGACAAGAGCAAAAACAAAACTTCACCTTGTAGGGTCAGTTATGCATAAGGATGAAATAAAGCCCGCTTCAAATTCTTTTTTATCAATGCTATGGAACATTTACGGCAATAATTTTTACGAGGTAAAACCTATAGAAAATATTGATATAGATATTGAAAGCAGCAAAATCGAAGAGTTTGTTCCAAAGCTTATGCGATTGAAGTTAAATTAGAATCGATTCTAATCTATCGGAAAAGAAGCAAAAACCAAATAAGTATCCTATGATAGTTATCAGGTCAAAAATATTTTACTTAAGAAGTCTTTAATAAATTTTACGCGCTCTAAGATATCAGAAAGTGAAACAGATATCTTAATCTTGTCTGGTCCATTCATACGGCAACGCTTGTCTTCACTTAGCAGCTTAATAAGCTTGAGAGGGTCAATTTTGCTGTCACTCGCAAATGTAATTTGAATTGATACATCACTTGCATCTATTTTTTTAATATCAAGATGTTGAATAAAAATTCTTAAATCATGAAAAGAAATAAGAGATTGTGTTTGTTCGGGCATCACACCAAAACGATCTATTAGTTCTTCTTTCATTTCCATTAATTGCTCTTCCTCATTAAGACCTGACAAGCGCTTGTAGAGAACAAGTCTTTCATTAATGTCGCCACAATAAGCATTAGTAATGATGGCTGGGGTATGAAGATTAATTTCTGTATTTTTTTGAAGCGGGGTATCAAGACTTAATTTTTTGCCAATTTTGAGTTGCTTCACAGCATAATTAAGCATTTCTATATACAGATTAAATCCAATTTCATGCATTTGCCCACTCTGATTGTCACCTAACAACTCCCCTGCTCCTCGAATCTCCAAATCATGAATAGCAAGATAATACCCTGCACCTAAATCTTCAAGAAGCTGAATAGCTTCCAATCGTTTTTGTGCATGGCCACTAATCTTTCTATCTGGATCAATAAGCAAATATGCGTAGGCTTGATGATGAGACCTCCCCACCCGACCCCTTAATTGGTGAAGTTGAGCTAGTCCAAACATGTCTGCACGATTCATTATGATTGTATTCGCTGATGGAATATCAATACCGGTTTCAATAATTGTTGTACAAAGCAAGATGTTGGCCTTTTGTTGATAAAAATCATGCATCACTCTTTCAAGCTCTCGCTCTCTCATTTGTCCGTGTGCAATCTCAATTACCCCTTCAGGTATTAACTTTTCTAATTTTTCTTTCATCGAAGCAATAGTGTCAACATCGTTGTGCAAGAAATACACTTGGCCTCCTCGATTAAATTCTCTTAAAACTGCTTCACGAATAATCCCTTCTGAATAGTTATTTACGAATGTTTTAATTGATAAACGTTTTTGTGGAGGAGTAGAAATAATAGAAAACTCTCGTAAACCTTCCATAGCCATAGATAACGTTCGAGGAATTGGAGTCGCTGTAAGAGTTAAGACATCAACTTCTGCTCGCATGGATTTAAGTAATTCTTTCTGACGCACACCAAAACGGTGCTCTTCATCAATAATAATTAACCCTAAATTTTTAAATTTAATATCATTTTGAATAAGTCTATGTGTACCAATAATGATATCGATCTCTCCATTAGCTAATTTAATGAGAGACTCAGCTTGTTCTTTTTTAGATTTAAAACGAGAAATTTCTGCAATTCTAATAGCGGAATCTGAAAAACGATCCATAAAATTATTGTAATGCTGTTCAGCAAGGAGTGTTGTTGGGACTAATATGGCAACTTGCTTTCCATCATTAGCTGCAATAAAGGCCGCCCTTAATGCAACCTCCGTCTTGCCAAACCCCACATCGCCACATATAAGACGATCCATCGGCTTTTGAGACTCCATATCATTGATCACAGCATTAATTGCTGTTAGTTGATCATCGGTTTCTTCGAATGGAAATCCATCGGTGAATCTCTCATAATCCTGTAAATTAATTTTAAAGGCGTAGCCTTTTTTAATGGAGCGCTGTGAATAAATGTTTAAGAGGTCTGCAGCAGTATCATGAATTTGTTTTAAGGCTTTTTTCTTCGCCTTATCCCATTGATCTGATCCCAGCCTATGCAAAGGTGCAGTTTCAGCCGGACCTCCCGAGTATCTTGAGATAAGGTCTAAATTGGATACAGGCACATAAAGTTTATCGTCACCAAAATACTGTAAAAGTAAGAATTCACTCTCCCCTTCACCAAAATCTAAATTAAATAAACCTTTAAATCGGCCTACACCATACTGCTCATGCACAATAGGATCACCTTCTTTTAATTCAGACAAATCACGTATCATGGCATCAGTTGAGAAATTTTTATCACGATGACGTCTTCTTGTTTGACGCACAGTATTTACATAAAGCTCGGATTCAGTAATTACAACATGCTCAGATGAAATATAGCCCTGATGTATTGGGCTGACAGTCAACACCACTTGATCGCTTATATCTGCAGCCGATGACCAATCATCTGTCGCTTTAAAATTAATGCCAGCTAACTTTAGAAGTTCAGAGACAGTTTCTCGACGACCCAAGCTATCCGTCAAAATAAAAACTCTTTTAGGATTTTCTATAATAAAATTTTCAAGCTTCGCTAGAGGTTTAGTGTTCTTTCGATCAATAGATATATCAGGGATTTTTTCATTTACTTCTACACGCTTTAAATCAAACTTCTTATAGGCATTGATAGATTTAAAAAATTGATCTGGTTTAATTAAAAGATTTTGAGGCTCTAAAATTGGCCTCTCAGCATCATAAGCAAACAACCGAAATCGTTTTTCGGTTTCATGCCAAAAATGACTGCAAGCAAGATCAAGATTACCGTGTTTATAAATGATCGTGTCATCTGAAAAATAACTAAAAATATCACTCATCTCTTCAAAAAATAGCGGCATGTACCACTCAATGCCACCAATGGGTATGCCCTTACTAATATCTTTGTAAATAGAAGAGCGGGAGGGATCTCCTTCAAAACGCTCTCGATAATTTTGTCGAAATATACTAATAGAATTTTCATCCATGGGACATTCACGGGCAGGAAGTAACTTAATTTCATTGACTGGGTAAAGTGTTCTTTGTGTATCAACATCGAATGTTCGAATTGAATCAATTTCGTTATCAAAGAAATCTAAGCGATACGGCACTATGCTGCCCATAGGGAATAGATCTATAAGACTTCCCCTTACTGAAAATTCCCCAGGAGCCATGACGCGAACCACATTCATATATCCATTTAATGTTAATTGGTTTTTAAAAGCCTCAATATCAACTTTTTGGCCTTTACGAAAATGAAAGCTAAATAGTTGTATATAACTTTTAGGGGGTAATAAGTGAAGAGCTGTAGTTACTGGAATAATAACTACATCAAAACTTTTCTGAGTGACTTGATAAAGAGTTAGAAGTCTTTCTGATATTAGATCTGGGTGCGGTGAAAAGTGATCGTAAGGAAGAGTCTCCCAATCGGGTAATAAGTTAATTTTTAAATTTGGACTAAACCAAAGCATCTCTTCCATAAGACGCCTTGCTTCGAATGCTGTCTCCGTAAAAATTGCTAAAGACTTTTTACTTTTAACAATTTCATCTCGAATATATTTAACTAGAGAATAACTATCAGAGCCGTCAATTTCAGCCGTTGATAGTGATACTTTACTTTGATAATTTGCTTCTAATGGCATATATTGCATGTATAAATGATTAACAATATTATAAGCTTTAAAGCTAGTATTCATTGAGAGGGAATGTCATGAATGATAAAGAATTAGTCGCGCAGCAAGCCTTACAATATGTTAGCGAGAATATGATTATCGGCTTGGGCACAGGATCAACCGCTAACTGCTTCATTGACGCTTTAGCTAAGCGAAATAAAGAAGAAAAGCTAAACATAAGAACAGTATCAAGCTCTGTGGTAAGCATGATTAAAGCAAAAGAAGCTGGCTTACCAATTATAGCTATGGAGCAAATCAATGAAATTGATCTTTATATTGATGGTGCAGACGAAATTACACCAGACCTTACCTTACTTAAAGGGCGCGGTTACGATCTCGTTCGAGAGAAGCTGTTAGCTCGATCTGCTAAAAAATTTATTGTTATTGCTGACGAATCTAAAATTGTTGAAAATATTGGAGATAACTTTCCTGTTCCTTCTGAAGTTCAACCTTTTGCATGGGAGCTTGTTAAAAATATCTTAATGAAAAAAGGAACAGGCGGCATTAGAATTAACTCAGCAAAAGATGGATATGCAATTACCTCTTGCGGTAATTTCGTACTCGATTTTAATTATACTGAAAAAAATATTGAAAAATTAAACGCGCTTCTGTGTCAAACACCTGGGATTGTAGAGCATGGTATTTTTTACAATATCGCCCATGGCGCTTTAATTAGTAGCAATGGAAAAGTTCGTGAGATTTGGAAAAACTAAATCTTTTCAATACCACTCATATAAGGAACTAAGACTTTAGGTATCGTAATACTGCCATCTTCATTCTGATAGTTTTCAATAATCGCTACCAATGTTCTACCTACTGCAAGTCCAGAACCATTTAGCGTGTGAACAAATAAATTTTTTCCATCCTCACTCTTAAACCTTGCCTTTAAGCGTCTTGCTTGAAACGCTTCACAATTTGAAACAGACGAAATTTCACGATAAGTATTTTGTGATGGAAGCCAAACTTCCAAGTCGAAGGTTTTCGCAGCTCCAAAACCCATATCACCTGTGCATAAGGATAGTAATCGATATGGAAGCTCTAGTGAGGTAAGTATAAATTCAGCATGGGAAACCATTTCATCTAGCGCATCATAACTTTTGTCTGGATGCACAATCTGAACCATCTCAACTTTATCAAATTGATGCTGTCTAATCATGCCCCGAGTATCTTTACCGTAAGATCCTGCTTCTGATCTAAAGCAAGGTGTATGAGCAGTCAATTTAATAGGAAGGTCAGACTGCTTAACGACTTCGTCACGAACAAAGTTTGTGAGAGTCACCTCAGAAGTTGGGATTAAATACAATTTACTTTCGTTATGTGAAAGACTAAAAAGATCAGCTTCAAATTTAGGTAGTTGCCCTGTGCCTATTAATGAATCGCTATTAACCAAATAAGGTGTATAACATTCCTTATAGCCATGTTTATCTGTTTGAGTATCAAGCATATATTGCGTAATAGCCCGATGTAATTTCGCAAGCTTACCTTCAATTACAACAAAACGAGCGCCTGAGAGCTTTGCACCTAAATCGAAATTAAGACCATGCGGAGCACCTACATCGACATGATCCTTAACTTTGAAATTAAATTTTCTAGGCTCGCCAACTGTCTTCACAACTTGGTTGTCGTTTTCGGACTTACCTATCGGGGTAGAATCATGAGGAATATTAGGGATATTTAGCATGAATTGATTAATCTTTTCTTGCAGCTCTGCTAATTCTGATTCGCCAGCTTTTAAATCATCTGAAAGTGCATTAACGCTCTTCATCAGTAAATCAGTATTTTCATTTTTAGATTTAGAAATACCAATTTCTTTTGAGATGGAATTTCTTTTTTCTTGAAGATCTTGCGTCTTAACTTGCAGATCTTTTCTTAAATTTTCCAATGCTTGAAAGGTAGCTACATCAAGATCAAATCCTCTGCTTAAGAGCTTATCTTTAGCAATCCCAATATCGTTTCTTAGTATTTGAATATCAATCATAAATAACCTATTTTTTTTGCTTGTCCTGAGATTTTAAATAATTCATTTTTTCGAGAATTTTACCCTCTAATCCTCGAGTTGTAGGCTTATAAAATTCAATAGGGTCTAAATTATCCGGGAAATATTTTTCACCCGCCGCATAAGCATCAGGTTCATTGTGAGCATAACGGTAGTTTTTTCCGTAATCTAACTCTTTCATCAGCTTAGTCGGGGCATTTCGAAGATGAACTGGTACATCACTATTATCTCCTTCGGCTACAAATGCTTTGACTTCATTAAAAGCCATATATGCCGCATTGCTTTTGGCGGCAATTGATAGGTAAATCACTGCGTTAGAAAGCGCTAACTCACCCTCAGGCGAACCAAGGCGTTCATATATCTGGTAAGCTTCGAGCGCCATAGTTTGCCCCTTTGGATCAGCTAAACCTATGTCCTCAACAGCGATTCTAACGATTCTTCTCGCCAAATAAAGTGGATCAGCGCCTCCATCTAACATACGATGAAGCCAATATAAAGCAGCATTTGGATCAGACCCTCTCACAGATTTATGAAGCGCTGAAATTTGGTCGTAAAATTGATCTCCACCTTTATCAAAACGTCGTATCTTGCTTGTAATTGTTTTCTTTAAAAAGTCTCGATCAATTTTATTGGCTTTTAAAGATTTTGCTGTATTAAAGAGCAATTCTAGAAAATTGAGCAGTCTTCTAGCATCGCCATTCACATGAGCAATAATCTCTTGCTGTGCTTCATGATCCACCTCGATTTCTGGCGCAATGTATATCTTAGCTTTTTCATAAATTGAAAAAAGATCATCTTCATCAAGCGTTTTTAAAACATAAACTTGAGATCGACTTAATAAAGCTGAATTAACTTCAAAGGATGGGTTCTCTGTAGTCGCTCCAATAAAAGTAATTAATCCTGATTCAACATGTGGCAAAAATGCATCTTGCTGACTTTTATTAAAGCGATGAACTTCATCTACAAATAAAATTGTTTTTTTATTATATTGCTGCAAATTAAGCTGGGCTTTATCTATAGCTTCTCGAATATCTTTAACGCCAGATAGCACTGCAGATACAGATATAAATTCTGCATCAATTGAATTAGCGATGACTCGAGCAATAGTAGTTTTTCCTACGCCTGGCGGCCCCCATAAAATCATTGAAGGTAAATTGCCAGACTCGATAGCTACACGCAAAGACTTGCCCTCACCTAAAATATGTTTTTGTCCTGCTATTTCGCCAACAAATTTAGGTCTTAAATACTCAGCAAGTGGCAATTGAGATTGATTAGGTTCGAACATTTGATTCATTGGTGTTATTTACCTGAGATTTCTTCTTGAATTAACCAGCGGCCATCAATTTTTTTAACTACGAGCGATTTATTAGACATCTCAGTCAACTTATCGGAGGTATATTTTTGTTTAAATTGTATGCGAGCAGAATTTTCGGTCTTCATGCTTAGTTTTAAATCTTCTATTTCAACGAGAATCTTTCCTTGCGATGAAATTTTTTGTCTCCTTGAAGTTTGCCACAAAGAAAATGCATCGCCATTAGGGGTTTTAAAATCTTGTGCATATTTACTTAAATAAAGATCGATATCTTTAGCTGACCACGCATTCGCCCAGTCATTCGCAAAAGCAATTAACTCTGCGTCTTTATTTTTATTAGAACTAGAAGTCGTCGGTAAATTGGTTGGTACGCCGCCATTTTGAACAACATCAACGCCATTAGGCAGTTTGAATAAAAAATCATTGTCAGATAAGCTCACATTGTATTTAGCATTCCTAAAGCTAATCGTTGTTATATGTTCAAATGCATCAACAATTTTCATCACTGATAATTTATTTTCAGTTAAACCAAGCATGACTTTACTAAATCCAGCACCTTCTTCCTTCGGAATAGCCTCGACCCATTTAATATTTTGACTGGATTCATCTCCAGCCTGAGATTCTATATTTTTAAGAGTGAAATATTTTTCAATGTTTTTGCCTGCGATAATTAAAAGCGGTGTTGAGCCGCCCACTTTGGCTATCGAATTAATAGAAACTTGTCTAAGATCCTGGTCGTACATATACAATCGATCACCATCGCTGATAATTTGATTTTGATATGGCTTTAAATAATCCCATCTAAACTTGTTAGGTCTTTTAAATAGCATTACACCTTCAACATCTTGAAGTTTAGAACCCTTTTTATCTAAAACAACCTGACTAAATTCAGAAGACATGCTTGATACATTATTTACAAAAGCATTTAGATCTGAGATGCCTTCTGCAAATACATTTAAAGAAAGCATTAGAAAAACAAAAAACAGTTTATTCATTTTGATTTGGAGCTAGGATATCTCTATTACCATTGCTTTGCATTGCTGTAACAAGTCCGGCTCTTTCCATATCCTCAATAATTCTTGCGGCACGGTTATATCCAATACGCAAGTGTCTTTGAACTGAAGAGATGGATGGCTTTCTTGTTCGCAATACCAATTCCACAGCCTCATCATAAAGCGGATCTTTTTCGCCTGAGAAATTCGAAGATGAGTCGCCATAATCCCCGCTCTCTGAAGTTTCATTGGTTAAAATACCTTCAATATAATTTGGCTCACCATGTGACTTAAGATAGCTCACAACTTTATGTACTTCTTGATCAGAAACAAATGCTCCGTGAATTCTTTGAGGATAACCTGAGCCTGCTGGCTGATATAACATATCACCCTGTCCAAGTAACGTCTCGGCACCCATTTGATCTAAGATTGTTCTGGAATCAATTTTGCTAGATACCTGGAATGCAATTCTTGCAGGAATATTAGCTTTAATGAGTCCTGTGATCACGTCTACTGATGGTCTTTGTGTAGCTAACACTAAATGGATACCAGAAGCTCTAGCTTTTTGAGCAAGTCTAGCAATGAGCTCTTCAATTTTTTTGCCTACTACCATCATTAAATCTGCAAGCTCATCAATCACAATCACAATCAATGGCATTTCAGATAATGGTTCAGTATTTTCCGGGTTTACAGGATCTGCAATAGGAGAGCCATCCTTCATGCTGTCTTTAATTTTTTGATTGTACCCAGCTAAGTTTCGAACGCCCAACATCGACATCAGCTTATAACGTCTTTCCATTTCACCTACACACCAATTTAATGCATTGGCAGCTTGACGCATATCAGTTACGACCGGCGCTAATAAGTGAGGTATCCCTTCATAAACAGACAATTCAAGCATCTTAGGGTCAATGAAAATCATCCTCACTTTTTCAGAGTTGGCCTTGTAAAGCAAACTTAAGATTAATGCATTGATCGCAACCGACTTACCCGAACCCGTAGTACCAGCAATTAATACATGCGGCATTTTCGATAAATCAGCAACCTCTGGGCGACCAGAAATATCTTTTCCTAAAGCAATTGTGAGAGAAGCGCTCGTATCTGCAAAGATTTGAGAGCTCATAATTTCAGACAAGTAAACAATCTGCCTTTTAGGATTAGGTATCTCTAAACCCATACACGTTTTACCAGGAATGGTTTCAACAACACGAACACTCACCACAGACAATGCGCGCGCTAAATCTTTAGATAAGTTAGTGACTTGACTACCCTTAACCCCAGGTGCTGGCTCAAACTCATAACGGGTGATCACAGGGCCAGGTTGGGCTGAAATTACTTTGGCTTCAATACCAAAGTCCATTAATTTCTTTTCAATGAGTCGGGATATAAATTCAATTGTTTCTGGTGATTGCGGTTCGACTTGATGAGATGGCTGATCTAGAAGATGAAGAGGTGGTAGTAAATTGTCACTAAAATTAAATAATGGAATTTGTTTCTCTTTTTGTACGCGCTCACTCTTTTTAATTTGCACGTCAGGAGACTCGATATTAACTGGGGATCTATTTTCAGATTTTCTACGTTCACTCTCTAAGAGCTCTAATCTCTGCTGCTCGATAATTCTCCCATGTTTGCGATCTTGCCAATCTCTATATCGATACTGACCTCTTTGGAATAGAGCGAAAGTAAAGTGTCCAGAATGCTCTGAAATTTTAAGCCATGACCATCCTGTAAATAAGCTGAATCCAATCGCAATTGATGTGATCAAGAAAATACTTGAGCCGACATAACCTAAAGACGAACGCAATGCTTGGTCGAATAATCTTCCAAGTAAGCCGCCTTGGCTTAGTGGAAATTGCGCTGGCAGATCTATTAAGTGGCCTGCTTCAAAAGCAGATGAAGCAGAAATCAAAAGAAAGAAACCAAAATAATTAAAAAGCAAAAAAGAGCGATAGCCTTTTAAATCTTTATTGTATTGAGGATAGAGAAGCCAAATACTAAAGAAACATAAGAAACTCAGCCACCAGCTTGATAAACCGAAAATATAGAGAAGTAAATCAGATAAATACGAACCAATAATTCCGCCAGCATTATGAATTGAATGTGTGCCACTGACGCTATGAGACCACGATGGGTCTTGACTAGAGTATGTCGCAAGGGTGATGGTTAAATAAAAGCCTAAAAAAATTAAACTTAACCACCAAGCTTCGCGTGTGAGCTTACTTTTAATCCCACTAAGTTTATTATCTTGTGGGGTTTGGCTAGCTTTTCCAGATTCTGATTTTTTTTTAAAAAACAAGGTTATAAGTGCTCGGAATGTTTCACCAATTATATCAGTTTGAAGTGCCAAAAAATGATGAAAAAAGCCTCAAAAAAAGGCCCTTCTGTCAAAAATAGGTTTGCTTAATCAGGCGATGAAAACTAAAATTGATCGTTTGTAACTTCACACTCTTTTCAGGAATTTTTATGGCAAAACATGCCCAACTTATCATCTTAGGCTCTGGTCCAGCAGGCTATTCTGCTGCAGTTTATGCTGCCAGAGCAAACCTTAATCCTGTTCTTATCACAGGGATTGCTCAAGGAGGTCAATTAATGACAACGACAGATGTTGATAATTGGCCTGCAGATCCTGATGGGGTTATGGGGCCTGAGCTTATGGAACGCTTTGAAAAACATGCTAAGCGCTTCAACACTGAAATTGTGTTTGACCATATTCATACAACACACCTTAAAGAAAAACCTATTCGACTTATAGGGGACTCATCTGAGTACACTTGTGACGCACTTATTATTTCAACTGGTGCATCAGCAAAATATCTTGGATTAGATAGTGAAACTGCATTTTTAGGCAAGGGTGTTTCTGCTTGTGCAACATGCGATGGCTTTTTTTATAAAAACCAAGAGGTAGCTGTTGTTGGTGGCGGAAATACAGCTGTCGAAGAGGCGCTCTATCTATCTAATATCGCAAATAAAGTGACATTAATTCACAGGCGTGACAAATTCAAAGCTGAAGCTATTCAAATGGATAAAATTCACGATCGCGTGAAAGAAGGAAAAATTGTCCTTGAAACATTTAAAACTCTAGAGGAGGTTCTAGGTGATGCTTCAGGCGTAACTGGAATCAAAATTAAAGATGTAAATACAAATGAAAGTAAATCGATAGCACTCAAAGGTGTTTTTATTGCCATTGGTCATCAACCTAATACCTCAATCTTCGAAGGTCAGTTGGATATGGAAAATGGTTATATCATCACAAATGCGGGTCGTCATGGTAATTTTACTGCGACTTCAATACCTGGCGTATTTGCAGCTGGGGATGTTCAAGATCATATTTATCGTCAAGCAGTAACAAGTGCTGGAACCGGTTGTATGGCAGCCCTCGATGCAGAAAGATTTTTAACGAAATAATGTCATGGCAAAAAATGAAAATGAGAAAGACGAAATTGATTTATTCAGGGAAGCCATAAAAGGCGCAACTCCATTAAAAATCAGTTCGAAAAAAAAAGAACATAAAGCACCTCAAAAAAAACCCAAGCCCGTACCTCTAAATTTTATTAGGGATGAAAAACAAGCGCTGATTGATTCTATTAGCGATCATTACGAGCCGCTGCATGATATTGAAAATGGTGAGGAGCTTTTCTATATCAGGCAAGGTCACTCGCCCGATGTTTTAAAAAAACTAAGAAAAGGTTACTGGGTCGTTCAAAAATCTATTGATCTTCATGGCATGATTTCCGATGAAGCGAAAGCATATGTAGTTCACTTTATAGCTGAATGTAAAAAAAATAATATACGCTGCGTTCGTATCGTGCATGGAAAAGGTTATAACTCTAAAAACAAAGAACCCATTCTTAAAAATAAACTTAAGCATTGGTTAGCGCAAAAAGAAGAAGTCATCGCATACGCTCAAGCTCGAGCTCACGACGGAGGGAGTGGAGCAGTTATTGTTTTATTAACTGCGCATTAAGCTTCGCCTAAAAAGCCTCCACTTTGATGCTTCCAAAGTCTCGCATACAACCCTTTCTTTTTAATAAGCGCATTATGAGACCCCTCTTCAATAATTTTGCCTTTATCAATCACAATAAGCCTATCCATTGCAGCAATCGTTGATAGTCGATGTGCAATTGCGATTACCGTCTTACCTTCCATTAATTGATAAAGACTTTGTTGAATTACAACTTCAATTTCAGAATCAAGTGCGCTTGTCGCTTCATCTAATAACAATATAGGTGCATCTTTCAACATAACTCTTGCAATAGAAATACGTTGCCTTTGACCACCCGACAACTTAACACCTCTTTCTCCGACATGAGCTTCATAGCCTTTTCTAGAAAGATTATCTTCCAGTCGCATTATAAAATCATGAGCTTTAGCTCTTTTTGCTGCGCCAATCATTTCGTTTCGAGTGGCATTAGGCCTTCCATAAACTATATTGTCTTTAACTGAGCGGTGAAGTAAGGATGTATCTTGTGTAACCATACCAATCTTTTCTCTCAAGCTATTTTGATTTACTTTTGAAATATCTTGATTGTCGATAGTAATTACACCTGATTTAAGGTCATAAAATCGCAATAATAAATTTACGAGTGTAGATTTACCTGATCCAGACTTACCTACTAGACCAACTTTTTCTCCAGGCTTAATATTCAATGAAAAATTATGAATGACTGATGTTTTTTGATTGGGATAATTAAAAACAATATGTTTAAATGAAACTGAAGCTTTTTTGATGATGAGATCTTCTGCATTTTCAACATCTTGAATTTCTTGATGAATTGAAAGTGTATTGAGGCCGTCTTGAAGAGTTCCAACTTGCTCATATAAGGATGTCATTTCCCACATGACCCAGTGCGATATGCCATTCAATCTCAAAGCCATTGCTGTAGAAGTTGCGACCACTCCCACCATGATTTCACTCTTCGACCAAAGCCAAATTGAAACAATACCTGTACCAATCACAAGTAACATACTTAAAAAATGATTAATAATTTCAATCCAACTGACTAATCGCATTTGCATATTTACAGCGCCTAAAAAATCATTCATTGCAACCTTAGCAAAGTTCGCTTCTCGTCCAGCATGCGAGAAGAGTTTAATGGTGCTTATATTTGTATAAGCATCTGTAATGCGCCCCGTCATTAATGACCTTGCATCAGCTTGATTTCTCGACAATTTACTTAAGCGGGGTACAAAATAAATAAGGACCAAAATATACAAAAGAAACCAGCTAAGAAATGGAAGCATTAGTATCAAATTAAATTGGCCTACAACAAAAATCATCGTTAAAAAATAAATAACTACATAGACCAAAATGTCAGCCAAAATGAACCATAAATCCCTAACCGCAAGAGCAGTTTGCATCACTTTTGCAGCAACCCTCCCTGCAAATTCATTGTGATAAAAATTCATACTCTGATTAAGAAGTAATCGGTGAAAATTCCAACGCATTCGCATAGGAAATGCACCTGCAAGGGATTGATGTTTAATTAAGGTTTGGAATAAAACAAGTAATGTACTTAAGATTAAAACTACTGATGCTGAAATAAGCATAGAAGTATTTTGAGACCAAAAATTTTCTGGGCTTGAATGATTTAGTAAGTCAATCAAAGAACCCATATATGAGAATAAAATAGCTTCAAAGCTCCCTATCACCGCTGTTAATAGGGCCATAAATAAAATGAGCCACCTAAGATTTTTAGTGCATGCCCACACAAACAACAACAGGGTTTTGGGTGGCGTGGTTAAAAAGTACTCGGGGAAAGGATTAAGGAGTTTTTCAAAGCGTTGAAACATAAAACTTATTGCGACTCTATCAAACAAATAGCTTGAGCTGCAATACCTTCGCCTCTTCCAGTAAATCCAAGAGTTTCAGTTGTTGTTGCTTTCACATTTACTGCTTTGATATCAAGACGGCAATCTAATGCGATATTATTTTTCATGCGATCAATATACGGTGCCAATTTAGGTAATTCACAAATCACCGTGGCATCAATATTAATAATCGAGTATTTTTTTTCTTGAATTAATAAAATTACTTTTTTTAAAATATCTCTGGAGTCTATATCCTTAATAGAGGGATCTGTATTTGGAAAATGCTGGCCTATATCTCCTAAACCAGCAGCACCAAGAATTGCATCTGCAATTGCATGTAAAAGAACATCAGCATCTGAATGGCCATCTAATCCTTTATGGAAAGGGATTTCCACTCCCCCAATAATGCATTTTCTGCCGCTAACTAACTGATGAACATCAAAACCTTGCCCCACTTTTATCATCATAAATACCTATTCAGTTATTAAATGTTCAAGAATATTAAGGTCTTCTTGGTAAGTTACTTTAAAATTTCTAAAATCACCTTTAATTAATTTTGGTTTCATTCCTAAACTCTCGATTGCTTGAGACTCATCGGTTGGAATGCCGTCAAATGACTTAATTGCCTCGGTTAACATTCTATACCTATACATTTGTGGTGTTTGCGCTTGCCATAAATGATCTCTTATTGGCGAATCAATAACTCTATCTTCTTTGTCAGATTTTTTTATAGTGTCAGCTATAGGGTAAGCAAGTAAGCCACCTACGGGATCATTTTTTAAAGTCTCTATTAGATGAATAACATCTTTTTCTTGAATGCCTGGGCGGGCCGCATCATGAACTAAAATCCAATCATTCTCGTCCGTATGTTTTTTTATAGTTTCTAATGTATTCAGTACCGTCTTAGCTCTAGAGTCACCGCCACAATAATGCGTGCTAACTTTAGATGACAAAGAAAGATTGAGTGTATTCCACATATCATCATTTGGGTGAAGAGCAATATGAATAGAGTCGACGTGAGAGATATTTTCAAAAACTCGAATTACTCTTTCAATGAAAGTTTGTTTATGAATTTTAAGGTACTGTTTGGGTTGGCCCAACCCCATTCTTGAACCTGAGCCTGCTGCTGGAATAATGATGTGAAATTTTGCCATGGGAAATTTTAACATGGCATCAGGTAATGCTTTTAAGAGATAAGATTAATCTTCTGAATTAGCTGCAATTTTATGAATCGAAATATCAGCGCCATTAAATTCTTCTTCTTGCGTTAATCGAATCCCAAAGAAATACTTAATAATGCCGTAAACTAAAAATCCCCCGGCAAGTGCTATCAATACGCCTAATAAAGTTCCTATAAGTTGAGATGCAAAACTAACACCTCCCATGCCACCAAAATAAGTAGACCCAAAAATACCAGCGGCAATACCACCCCAAGCACCGCAAAGTCCATGCAATGGCCACACGCCCAATACATCATCAATTTTTAAACGGTTTTGTGTAAGGGTAAAAGCCCAAACAAAAAGAATGCCTGCAACTAAGCCAGTCATAAGAGCGCCTATGGGATGAAAAATATCTGATCCTGCACACACCGCAACAAGGCCTGCAAGAGGTCCATTATGAATAAAGCCAGGATCATTTTTTCCAACGATAAGAGCTGCTATGGTGCCCCCTGCTAATGCCATCAGAGAATTAATCGCTACAAGCCCTGAAATACCATTCGCTGTTTGCGCTGACATGACGTTAAAGCCAAACCACCCTACAGTTAAGATCCAAGCTCCTAAAGCTAAAAAGGGAATATTAGATGGTGGGTAAGCTTGAAGCCTTCCATCTTTACCATATCTTCCATGTCTTGCCCCAAGCAATAAAACCGCCGCCAAAGCAATCCAGCCTCCCATTGCATGCACAACTACTGAGCCTGCAAAATCGTGGAATTTAAATCCAAAATTACCTTCGAGGAAAGATTGGACACCTAAATGATTATTCCAAGCAATACCCTCAAAAAATGGATATACGAAACCCACCAAAGCGAAGGTAGCTGCTAATTGAGAATTGAATTTAGCTCTTTCAGCTATGCCCCCAGATATAATTGCAGGAATAGCTGCAGCAAAAGTAAGTAAAAAGAAAAACTTTACGAGTTCATAGCCATTTTTAGCAGACAATGTTTCTGCAGGTGATAAGAAACTCACCCCATAGGCAATGCCATAACCTATAAAAAAGTAGGCAAGTGTAGATACTGAAAAATCGACAAGGATTTTAACAAGGGCATTGACTTGATTTTTATGACGCACAGTGCCCACTTCTAGAAATGCAAAACCCGCATGCATAGCAAGCACCATAATCGCGCCCAATAAAACAAATAAAACATCATTTGCACCAATTAAGTTATCCATGGCGGACATTCCTTATCTTTAAAGTATTAAATTAAATATAATTTTATATAAGAATGAATAAAAATAAGAAATTGTGTTTTTTTTATCTTAAAATTTTCAAAATTTCTATTTTTAAGCACTATTTATGTGCATTTTTATGAATTAATGTTTTTATGCACACAAATAATGCATAAAAATAACCACTAAGTGATGGTGAAGCGCGTTTAAGATATGAAGATCATTTTTTAAATTACATTTATGCTGGAATATACCCTTCTTGCTTTACTAATTGTGATCGTTTGGTTTTGGATTGATTCAATCTCAAAACGTGAACTTGCTATTCAGTTTGGGAAAAATTTATCTAAACAATTTGATCTACAATTTTTAGACGAGACGGTTGCATGCGAAAAAATTACTTTAAAACGAAATGAAGAAGGTCAGGTTGCCATATTAAGATGTTACGAATTCATGGTAAGTAGCTCCACAAATGATCGAATCAAATGTAATCTCTTCCTCTTGGGCAAGCACTTACATAACTGGCATATTCCACCCTACATCAATACAGCTTCTTAAATGTATATTGGCCGCTTCGCACCTTCTCCAACAGGCCCAATGCATTTTGGATCACTAATTACCGCAGTCGCAAGTTATCTTGATGCTAAACACCAACATGGTATTTGGAAGGTGCGCATAGAAGATCTCGACCAACCAAGAACTGTCAAAGGAAGTGACAAAACAATTTTGGATACGCTTCATCAGCATGGTTTCCATTGGGATGATGAAGTTATTTATCAAAGCCACCGACTAGATATATACCAGTCTTTCTTATCGAAATTAAATGAAAAAAAAATTACCTATTATTGCGAATGTAGTAGAAAAGAAATTGCCGACTCAGCCATAACTGGTATTGATGGAATGATTTACCCGGGGACTTGCAGAAATAAAATATTAGATTCAAATCATCACGCCTTAAGAGTGAAAGTAGAAGATTTATTCATAGAGTTTGAAGATAAAATTCAAGGCGGGATTAAACAGAATATATTAAAAGAATTTGGAGATTTTATTTTAAAAAGATCAGATGGCATTTATGCGTATCAACTTGCTGTAGTGATTGATGATGCATTGCAAAATATCAATACCATCATAAGAGGAAGCGACCTCATTGACTCTTCAACAAAACAAATATACTTACAAAAAATTTTATCGCTACCTAAAGTCGCCTATGGCCATGTCCCTGTGGCTACTTTAAATCAAAAAAAACTAAGTAAAGAAAACCAATCTATGCCTATTAACATTTCAAACGTAAAAGATAATTTAATTGCATGCCTTAAATTTCTTGGACAAGACTATGAAGTTATTAGAAAAGAAAATACACTTACAAACTTTTGGGCCACAGCTATTCAATTATGGGACATCTCACTTGTGCCCAAAATAAAAACTATTGAAATTTAAATTTTATGCATAACTCAGAAGACAAATTATATCGATTTATTTTTGAAGATACGGACATTCGAGGTAACTATGTGAAGTTAAGTCATACAATCGAAGAGGCCACACAACATCAAGCACTTCCAAAAAATCTTCATACTGCTCTCGGAGAACTTATGGTGTCAAGCGCCCTTCTTGCTTCAACTCTTAAGCTAGACGGCTCACTCACATTACAAATTCAAACCAATGGACCACTCAAATTATTAATTGCTGAATGCAATGGAAATTTAGGTATGCGGGGCACAGTAAAATGGAGCGGCCCTATAGAATCTCTATCGCCCATTGACCTTATAAAAGAAGGTCACTTCATTATTACTTTAGTACAAAAAAATGCAAAGACGCCTTATCAAGGCATCGTGCCTATGGAAGGAAACTCAATCAGCGAGCTCCTTGAAAATTATATGTTAAGGTCGGAACAGATCCAAACCAAACTCTGGATTCATTCTCAAAATGATATTTTCTATGGGCTTCTTATTCAAAAACTTCCATTTAATTCTTCAACACAGGAATTAAATCAGGATGAAATGAGAGGGGTTTGGGAAAGCGTTGTGAAATCTGCCAACCAATCTTTTAATTCACTTGGTCCAGAATTAGAGGCATCTGAAATTCTTCAGAATGTATTTTTAACAGAGACAATTCGCCTATACGATCCTAGCTATCTTAGTTTTTATTGCAGCTGCTCTAAAAAAAGTGTTGAAAATATGCTTCGCCTTATTGGGAAAAAAGAGTGTGAATCTATCATTGAAGAACAAGCGTCGATTACGATTCACTGCGATTTCTGCAATGAATGTTACAAATATTCAGAAGATGAAGTAGTTTTTGTATTTAACGAGTCAAATAATTCGGTTAAACATTAGAATTTTCTTGTCTATATTTTTCATATAAACAAACCGATACAGCAGCGGAAACATTTAAAGATTCAATACCTTTTTCCATAGGTATATGAATTGAATCGGAAGCTAAGCCTATTGTTTCTGACTGAAGCCCATTGCCCTCGTTACCAAAAATAAAAGCAACAGGTCCTTTTAAATTCTCTTTAAATACAGATTTCCCAGTTAATTCAGTTGCAAAAATTTTTCCCTTGAATGCTTTTGTGATATCAGAAAAAACTGCATTCTCAATACATGGCAAATAAAAATGTGCGCCTTGTCCGCCTCTTAATACCTTAGGCGACCAAATATCAGCGCAATGATCAGACAAGTAAACAAGATCTACACCTGAGGCACTTGCAGATCTTAATATGCTACCTAAGTTTCCTGGATCTTGAATATCTTCTAACAATAAAATACAGTTTTGATTTTCTGGGGTTTCTAAATGTGGGATATTAATAGATGCAAGAATGCCTGTAGGTGATATCACTGGTGCTATTTCAGAAAAGAGCCCCGCTGGAAATTCCAATACTTGTGTATCTTCATTAAGATATGGTGCAATTTTATCAATATCACTGCCCTGAATTAAAGCCACAGAGTCGGGTGAACCAAAGCGCTCAGCATAAGATTCGATAAGATGAATACCATCTAAGATAGTTTGCTGAACCTCATGCCGATAACGAGGTGACTCGTTAAGTTTTTTTAAATGCTTAAAATGCTGATTGCCACGAGATGAGATGAGCTGTCGTTTCATACTATTCAAATGCTTTTAAAGGTGTCAATTTAAACCCTGAATCTCTTAACTGACTTAACAAGCCATCCTTACCTGAAAGATGTGATGCTCCGACTGCAATAAATAATTGTTTGTCTTGTGCAAGCTCTTTAATTTTTATGGCCATCTTTTTATTTCTTTCATCCATAAGCTGAATTTTAATTTTAGCCCACAAAGCTTTAGGTAATAACTTACCTGTTAATTGTTCGTCAGTTTTACGTATTTGCTCAACATCGGCCGAGAGATATTCCTTCATGAGCAGATTGTAATCATTCAATCTTTCTTTCTCTGTTTTTTTTAAAACCGCTCTAAGCATCATTAGTTGTTCATCTAGCGAGAGGGAGTCCATCGAAGCAAAATGTTCTTTTGATGACTCAATTCCTAACACTTCTTTATCTAAATCCTCAGCCATTGCCATTAAAAGATAATCTTGATTAAATTCGGTATGGGGCTTGGGAGAGTCGAAGATAATAGCCAAGAGCCAAGGCTTCATTCTTATGACATTCTCGAAATACATAACATGAAAATCTGAAAGTTTTTTAATTTGATTAAGCTCTTCAGCATTTAAATGTGATACGAGAGAATAATTCTTCATAAAAAGATTTTGTGAATGGTCACCAGGGGTAATCTCAACCAAAAGAAGATCAGATGCATTGACGGATTTTTTAACGGCAGGCAAGAACTTAATAATTCTATTGTCATCTGTATGAATAGTGCCGAATAAATAATGCGTCAAACCATTCGGTGCTTTTAATTTCCAGAATAATCCTCGCTCACTAGCGTTAGCAAATGAGACTGTATTTAAGAGTAATATAACTAATATTAAAAAACGTTTCATACCTTGAAATTAAATTAAGCTTTCCTCACAAAAACATGGCTCAATGGATAAAAACTGAATTCGGTTCCATCGCTTTACTTAGTAATCATGACCCCTTTCCTAAGACTGATCAAGCGCTTATTGAACCTAATGGCCTTATCGCAATATCAAAAACACTAGAAGCTAAAAAAATTATTGAGGCTTATAAGCAAGGAATATTTCCTTGGTTCAATGAACACGAACCTATTTTATGGTGGTCACCCGATCCAAGATTAATATTGTTCCCTGAAGACCTTATAATTTCATCGTCACTATCCAAGAAAATTAGGAAAAATAATTATCGTTTTTTAATAGACAATGATTTTTCATCTATTATTAAACATTGCAGTGAGATTAAAAGAAAAGGCCAAGATGGCACATGGATTGACGATCGCATTATTAATGCATACACAGAATTACATCAATCAAAAATTGCTCATTCTTTTGAAATCTATGTTAATGAAAATCTCGTCGGCGGCCTTTATGGAATAGTTTTAGATGGCGTTTTCTTTGGTGAATCTATGTTTCATTATGAAAGAGACGCCTCTAAAATAGCTTTTGTTCTTGCCATTCAGCATCTAAAAAACATAGGCATTAAGATGGTAGACTGTCAGATGAAAACGAATCATCTTTTAAGTTTAGGTGCTAAAGAGATCTCTCGTGACCGATTTATTCAACTACTTAATACTTATATTAAAACATGAGCCTTCCTGACGAATTATCAAGTCATAAGATTCAATTCTACGTCACAACAAGTTATGCCTGTGGCTACATAGAAGGTCGAGCATCTCAATCATTAGTTGCTACGCCTCATCACCTTATTAGCCAAAAACACTTCGATGATCTTATAAAAAAAGGCTTTCGAAGGAGCGGTAAATTTACGTACAAACCTTATTGCGAACTTTGTAGTGCATGTATTCCTATTCGTATCAATGTTAAAGATTTTATGCGCTCAAAAAGCGCTAAAAGAATTATTAAAAATCATCAGCATCTTCAAACTTCTGTTCTTCCCCTTTCCTTTCACGAGGATCATTTCAAGCTTTATTTGGAATATCAAAAAAATAGACATGAAAAAATAAAAGCAACGGATGATGATGTTAATCAGTACAGTGAGTTTTTATTACAAAGCAATATTGATAGTCGATTAATTCAATTTCAAGATCAAGGGGATTTAAAAATTGTAAGTTTTGTCGATATAGTTGAAGACGGCATTTCTGCGGTGTATACATTTTTTGATACGTCTGATAAATCATTCAGCTATGGAACTTATTCCATACTATGGCTCATTAATTGGTGTGCTGAAAAAAAATTAGATTATGTTTATTTGGGCTACTGGATTCAAGAAAGCAAAAAGATGAATTACAAAACTCACTTTAAACCTTTTGAGCTATTCATCAATAACGAATGGCGATCATTTAATAGTGAACATGATACAATTCAATTGTTAAACAATATCAAATAAATCAACTATATACAGTGAATAAAATTCTTATTTTTGGTGTCGGTCTTATCGGAGGATCTATTGCACTCTCTGCAAAAAAATCAGGTCTCGCTTCAGATATTGTTGGCGTCGGCAGAAACCAAGATAATCTCAATGATGCCATTAAACTTAAACTTATTGATCGTACGAGCCAAGAATTAAATAAAGATATTGCAGAGGCTCATATCATTATTATTGCAACACCGGTGGCGCAATTCCCCTTGATACTTAAAACGATTCAACCTCATTTATCTTCACATACCATTATCACCGATGTTGGAAGTACCAAAACAAGTGTTATTGAGTCAGCAAAACAAATTTTAGGTAGTCAATACTCACAGTTTATTGGCGGTCACCCTATTGCCGGATCTGAAAAACATGGTGCAACGGCAGCTCATATTGATTTATTTAAAGATAAAAATGTGATTTTAACGCCAGATCAGGATACATCTCCTCGCGCAAAAGAGGTAATTGAAGCGCTATGGAAAAATACAGGCGCTATAGTTTCAAATATGTCTCATAGCGATCATGACAAAATATTTTCAACAATCAGCCATCTTCCACATCTTTTAGCTTTTTCACTCGTGGATATGATTACCCAAAGAGCAAATGCAAATGAACTTTTAAAATTTGCTGCAAGTGGATTTAAAGATTTTACAAGAATTGCAGCAAGCTCTCCTGAGATGTGGAAAGACATTACACTCGCAAATAAAAAATTTATCCTTGATGATATTAAGCACTTTGAAAATCAAATCAAATTGCTAAAAGAAGCTATTGAGCATGAAGATGAAAAAAAGATTTTGACGTTATTCGAAAATGCAAGCAAAACTCGAAGCGAATGGTCTCGATAATTTAAGCGCATGACAAATCAAAAGAAATTAAAAGCTGTTCAATCTGTTTCTGGTCAAGTTACTCTCCCTGGATCTAAAAGTATCACTAACCGTATTCTTCTTTTGTCTGCCATTGCAGATGGTGCAACAACTATCATAGGCCCACTTGTTTCTGATGACACGCTTCATATGATTGATGCATTAAAAAAACTTCAAGTTGATCTTACGCAAAAAGATAATGGTGACATTCTCATTCATGGTACTCGAGGTAATTTTAAAAATAAATCAGCTGAAATTTTTTTAGGTAATGCGGGTACTGCATTTAGGCCTTTAACTGCAGCATTATCTTTTTCCAAGGGCCAATACACGCTAAGCGGTTTGCCTAGAATGCATGAACGCCCTATTAAAGATCTTGTTGACGCGCTCTTGCAATTAAATGCAGATATAACCTATCTCGGTCAAGAAGGTTATCCTCCTTTAAAGATATCTCCATCTGAAATTATGATTAACGGTCCTATAAAAATTAGGGGGGATATTTCAAGTCAATTTTTAACATCTCTTCTAATGGCAATGCCACTTACAAAAAAAGAAGTGGTTATTGAAATCGAGGGTGATTTAATTTCAAAACCTTACATTGATATTACGCTTAATCTAATGGCGCGATTTGGTATACATGTTAAAAAAATAGACTGGAAACATTTTGTTATTCCCGGTTCAAGTTCCTACGTGAGCCCAGGTGAAATATTTGTTGAAGGTGACGCTTCATCGGCCTCTTATTTCTTAGCAGCAGGGGCGCTTGCCGGTGATATCGAAGTTAAAGGTATTGGTAGAAATAGCATTCAAGGTGATGTGAAATTCGCTGAGGCTTTAGTACTTATGGGCGCTGACATAAATATCCTTGAAGCATCTATTCAGGTTACAAAAGTCGCTGCTCTTCAAGCAATAAATCTTGATTGTAATCATATTCCAGATGCTGCGATGACGCTTGCGGTATTAGCCCTATTTGCAAAAGGCACGACTAAGCTTCTTAATATTGGAAGCTGGCGCGTTAAAGAAACTGATCGCATTAAAGCCATGGCAACTGAACTTAGAAAATTAGGTGCGGCTATTACTGAAGGTAATGATTTTATAGAAATCACACCTCCTCTTAAGATTAAAGAGCATGTTGAGATTGATACTTATGACGATCATCGAATGGCTATGTGTTTTTCTCTAGTTAGTCTAAGAAATATACCAATCACAATTAACGACCCGGCGTGTGTCAACAAAACATTTCCAACTTACTTTGAGGTCTTAGAAAGTATAGTAAAGACATAAATGACATCTCACATTCCTATTATCGCGATTGACGGCCCTTCAGCTTCTGGAAAAGGAACAGTTGCTAAACTTGTTGCGGAAAAACTAAATTTTCACTATCTAGATTCAGGGTCAATCTATCGAACGATCGCTTATGCAGGTCGCTTACAAAATATACCCCTCAATAATGAGGCTTTACTTCTTAAAGTTCTCGAGAAAGCTAACTTAAGCTTTAAAAATGATCATATTTTACTCAATGGTAAAGATGTATCTGAGGCTATACGTAGCGAGGAATCGGGTCGAGGAGCCTCTGAAGTTGCGGTTCACAGAGCTCTCAGAGAAGCGATTCTTGGGTTTCAAAGGAGCTTTGAAAAAAGCCCTGGATTGGTTGCTGAGGGAAGAGATATGACTTCAGTAGTTTTCCCGCATGCTGGCATCAAAATATTCTTAACTGCAAGCGCCCAAATCAGAGCTGAAAGAAGATATAAACAGTTGATCTCAAAAGGAAACCCTGCTAATATGGCCTCGGTTTTAAGTGAAATTATTTTAAGAGATGAGCGGGATTTACAAAGAGAAATCTCTCCCCTCTTGAAAACAAAAGACGCTATAGAAATAGATACAGACACATTAAGCATATCTGATGCCGTTGATAACATCACCCATCTCTTCAGTTTAAAGTCTCAAACGTCTTAAACAATATTAGGTGTAATAGATTTCAAAGATCTATTGCTAACTTTAACATCCCTATCGCTAGGTAGGACTTTATAGGTAACAATTAATGGCAACGACAGCAAAAAATACAGAATCAAATTCCACAGAAAGTTTCGCAGCTCTATTTGAAGAAAGCATAGCGCTTCAAGAAATGCGCTCGGGCGAAGTAATTACAGCAGAAGTTATATCTATTGATAATGACTTTGTGATTGTAAACGCAGGTCTTAAATCAGAAAGTGTTATCAAAGCAGAAGAATTCCTTAATGACCAAGGCGAACTTGACGTTAAAGTGGGTGACTTTGTTAAAGTTGCAATTGAAAAATTAGAAGATGGCTTTGGTTCAACGATCCTTTCAAGAGATAAAGCTAAGAAAATGCAAGCATGGCTTGATCTTGAAGATGCAATGAACGAAGGTACAGTAGTTAAAGGCTTTGTAAGTAGCCGTGTCAAAGGTGGGTTGAGAGTTTCTGTAAACGGAATCACAGCATTCCTTCCAGGCTCGCTTGTTGATGTAAGGCCAGTTAAAGATACGTCACCATTTGAAAACAAAGAATGGGATCTTAAAGTTATTAAAATTGATAAGAAAAGAAACAACGTGGTTGTTTCAAGAAAAGCAGTGATGGAACAATCTTCAGGTGCGGACAGAGATGCTGTTATTGGCACACTTACTGAAGGTGCGACTGTAAAAGGCATCATTAAGAATATTACTGATTACGGTGCGTTCGTTGACTTAGGCGGTATTGATGGCTTACTTCATATTACTGACTTAGCATGGAGACGCGTAAAACATCCATCTGAAATTTTAAATATTGGTGATGAAGTTGAAGCTAAGGTACTTAAATTTGATCAAGAAAAAAATCGTGTTTCATTAGGTTTAAAACAACTCGATGATGATCCTTGGAAAGGCTTATCTAGAAGATATCCAGTAAGTACACGTCTATTCGGTAAAGTTTCTAACTTAACTGACTACGGTGCATTCGTTGAAATTGAAGCAGGTATTGAAGGTCTAGTGCACGTTTCAGAAATGGACTGGACTAATAAAAATATTCACCCAGGAAAAATTGCACAACTCGGCGACGAAGTTGAAGTGATGATTCTTGAAATTGATGAAGACAGAAGAAGACTTTCATTGGGTATGAAGCAATGTAAATCAAACCCATGGGCAGAGTTCTCTGAAACACACAAAAAAGGTGACAAAGTTAGCGGCCCAATTAAATCAATCACTGACTTCGGTATCTTTATTGGCCTTGATGGTGGCATAGATGGTCTTATCCACTTATCTGATATCTCATGGGATAAAACAGGTGAAGAGGCTATTAGAAACTTTAAAAAAGGTGACGAACTCGAAGCGCTCATCGTGGCGATCGATGTTGAGAAAGAAAGAATTTCTCTTGGTCTTAAACAATTGTCAGGCGATAACTTTACAGGCTTCACAAAAGCTAATGACAAAGGTAGTTTTGTTAAAGGCACAGTTAAGTCTGCAGATGCAACAGGCATCTTAGTAACTTTAGCTGACCAGGTTGAAGGTACAGTTGATATTAGCGAAGTAAGTGAAGATAAAGTTGACGACGCTTCGGCTATTGTTAAAGTTGGCGACGAAATTGAAGTTAAAATTCTTAATGTCGACGCAAAAGAAAAAACAATTCAGCTTTCATTCAAAGCTAAAAATGCAACTAAACCTAAAGCGGCTAAGAAAAAAGTAGAGGCTGAAGAAAGTTCTGATAATGCCGGCACAACTAATCTTGGCGCCTTATTAAAAGCAAAATTAGATAGTAAAAAATAATTAAGATTATGACCAAGTCTAAATTAATCAACTTACTTGCTAGCCGGTTCTCTCAGTTAGTCTATAAAGACGCTGAGTTATCCGTCAAAACAATTCTTGATGCTATGGGCGAAACGCTCTCTAAAGGTAAAAGAATCGAAATTAGAGGATTCGGCAGTTTCAGTTTAAATTACCGACCACCTCGTTTAGGTAGAAACCCTAAAACAGGTTCAAAAGTGGAAGTACCGGAAAAATATGTTCCACATTTTAAAGCTGGTAAAGAACTTAGAGATCGCGTTGATAAATAAGACTAAACACCATTTAAAAGCATATCTCCTTACCGGGGTATGCTTTTTTTTTGATCTATCAATTAATAGATATACAATAAATCAATTATGATTCAATTCGAATATTGGTGGCTCCTTGTTATCCCCTTCTTCTTTGCGCTGGGGTGGATAGCCGCTCGCATAGATATTAAACAGCTCATGAAAGAATCTACGAGCCTTCCTGCGACCTACTTTAAAGGTCTTAACTACCTCATTACTAACCAATATGAAAAAGCAGTTAATGCTTTTATGGATGCGGTTCGAATTAACAATGAATCTCTTGAGTTGCACTTTGCTTTAGGGAGCATCTTAAGACGAATAGGCCATATAGATCGCGCTATTAATATGCACCTAGATTTATTAGAAAATCGAGACCTTAATCCAGCACAAGAAGAGTCTGTAAAAGCAGAGCTCGCGCAAGATTATCTTAAAGCTGGCTTATTTGATCGCGCTGAAGAATTGTTCCTAAAATTAGAATCTGGCAAATATAAACAATATGCATCTAATGCACTGTTGGAAATTTATGTAAAAGAACGCGAATGGCAAAATGCAATTAAGATGGCAACGAAATTAGAAAAAGAATCAGGCGTCTCATTTAGATTACAAATTAGCCATTACCATTGCGAGATTGCGCTTAATGCGATTCTAGATAAAGACAAGAAGTCAGCCTCTAAATCACTGAATGATGCGCTTAACGCTCATAAAAAATGTGTTCGTGCAAATATCTTACTCGGTGACTTAGATGCAGAAGATGGCGAACACAATAAAGCGATCAATTATTGGAAAAAAATTGAGTTTCAAGACCCAGAGTCTCTAGGTCTTGTAGCATCTAAAATACTTAATTCGTTTGAAAAACTCAAAAAACCTGAAGAAGGTTTATCGCTTTTAAATCTTTATTTTGAAAATTACAAATTAAGATCATTGCTAAATGTGATCTATGAAGCGACATTAAAATTAGAAGGCTTTGAAATAGCGGAAGAGCTTGCACGAAAAGAGCTTATAAGAAAACCAAGCCTTCAAGCCTTAGATCAATTATTTCAAGCACGCGCTATGAATAGCAAACATAAGGAACAAGATATTCAACTTATTCAACAAACTGTTCGAAATGCTATTGGTAATAGACGATTATTTACATGCAGCGGTTGTGGATTTAAAGCTAAACAGCACCATTGGCAATGTCCTGCATGTAATGCTTGGGAAGCGCTTCCATCAGAACCAACAGAGATGAATGAAATTAGTTGATGGCAGCAGCTCATAAAGTTACTGTAGCACTTGATTATGCAAATCTCGCAGATGCAAAATCATTAGTTTCGAAACTAAATCCAGAATATTGCAATCTTAAAGTCGGTAAAGAATTATTTACTGCAACCGGCCCTGCCTTCATTGAATATCTGCATAGTAAAAATTTCAAAGTATTCCTTGACCTTAAATTTCATGACATTCCTACCACAGTTAAAAAAGCATGTGAGGCTGCAAGTCAGTTAGGGGTATGGATGATCAACGTTCATGCTTCAGGTGGAAGTAAGATGCTGGAGGCTGCTTTAGAAGGTGTAAGTAAAGCTAAGCAATCCCCTCTTCTCATTGCGGTAACCGTATTAACAAGTATGGAGCAAAAAACTTTAGAAGAAATTGGTGTATCTAGAAATTTAGAAGATCAGGTATTGCGCCTTGCGAAGTTAGCTGAAAAAAGTGGACTTAATGGCATTGTGTGCTCAGCAAAAGATTTAGCATTTCTAAAAAATCACTTTAACTCATTATTTTTATTTGTAACACCAGGTATAAGAATGACGGGTGATGTTGCGGATGACCAGATAAGAACTATGACACCTTCTGATGCTATAAAGGCTGGGTCTAGTCACTTAGTGATCGGAAGACCTATTACTCAATCAGATGATCCATTAAAAACTTTAGAAAAGATTTACTTCGAAATTAACCAAAGTTAATTATTTAATACGCATCCCAGGTTTAGCGCCTTGATCTGGATATAAAACAAACGGCCCTTCTGATTCATTACTTGCGGCTAACACCATACCTTCGGATAAACCAAATTTCATTTGTCTAGGCTTTAAATTAGCAACCATCACAGTTAATTTTCCAACAAGCTGATCAGGATTATACTTAGACTTGATACCTGCAAAAACTTGTCTTGGTCGACCATCATTAAGATCGAGAGTTAGCTTAAGAAGACTGTCTGCGCCTTCTACGAAAGAGGCTTCTTTAATAAGCGCGACCCTTAAATCAATCTTCATAAAATCATCAATCGAAATAGTTGACTGATCAGCTTCTGCCTTTTTCGGGGGTTCAGTTTGTTTGTCTAGCGATTCTTTGTTTGATTCAATCATCATGTCGATATCTTTCTTTTCAACTCTAGTTAATATGTGTTGGTACTCATTGACAGTAATATCTTTCTTATCAATATCTTTAAACGACGCAAATTCTTTTTCATTAAAGAATATTGCGATATCTTTCGTGAGCTTTGGAAGTATTGGCGTGAGGTAAATAGAAAGTCTTCTAAAGGCTTCAAGACTTCGACTGCATATAATATGTAACTCTGAGCCAGGTTTATGCTGCGCATCATCTTTTGCGAGCGTCCAAGGCGCTTTTGTATTCACGTACTCATTTGTAATATCTGCTACACGCATTATTTCTCGAACCGCACGACCATACTCTCTGGACTCGAAGCAATTTTTAACTTCATTTTCTATATCTTTGCATTTTTGCGTAATAGAAATATGCTCTTGATCAGTTTTTGAATCATCAAGGAAAAGTTTGCCTTCAAAATACTTATGAATAAATCCTGATGTTCGACTTGCGATATTAATAAACTTACCTACAAGGTCACTATTTACCCGAGATAGGAAGTCATCCAAATTAAGATCAATGTCTTCCATTGTGCTATTTAACTTAGCTGCATAATAATATCTAAGGTAATCTGGATTTTTAATATGATCTAAATAACTTCGGGCAGTTATAAAAGTGCCACGCGATTTAGACATCTTCTCCGCATTCACTGTGAGAAAACCGTGCGCAAAAATCTTAGTAGGTTTTCTGTAGCCTGAAAATTCTAAGGTTGCAGGCCAAAATAGCGCATGAAAATAAAGAATATCTTTTCCAATAAAATGATAGAGCTCAGCTTTTGAATCCGCATTCCAGAACTCGTCAAAATTTATTTTCTTATCTTCACAAAGTTTTTTAAAGCTAGCCATGTAACCAATGGGGGCATCAAGCCATACATAAAAATATTTACCTGGTGCATCTGGAATTTCAAACCCAAAATAAGGTGCATCTCTCGAGATATCCCAATCCGCTAGACCCGATTTAAACCACTCTTTCATTTTATTGGCCGCTTCTTGTTGAAGCGTTCCAGAAGATGTCCAGTCGGCTAAAAATGATTCACACTCTGATAGTTTGAAGAAGTAATGCTCCGTTTCTTTTCTGACAGGCACAGCACCTGAGACAGAGGATGTAGGATTAATCAATTCTGTAGGTGCATATGTAGCACCGCAAACTTCACATGAATCACCATATTGATCTTTGGCGTGACACTTTGGACATTCGCCTTTAATAAAGCGATCAGGCAAAAACATTTCTTTCGCTGGATCGTAAAATTGCTCTATCGTTTTCGTATAAATCTTATTGTTCTGTTTAAGTTTTTTATAAACAATATGAGATAGCTCAAGATTTTCAGGGGAGTTTGTAGAATAAAAATTATCGAAATTTACAAAGAAATCAGAAAAATCTTTTGAATGCTCGACATGGACTTTTTTTATAAGTGCTTCCGGCGTAATGCCTTCTTTTTCAGCCCTGAGCATAATAGGAGTTCCATGGGTATCATCCGCGCATACATAGTATGCTTCATGGCCTTGCATCTTTTGAAATCTCACCCAAATATCAGTTTGGATATACTCTACTAAATGGCCCAAATGAATGCTTCCATTCGCGTAAGGCAGAGCTGATGTAATTAAGATCTTTCGCATGAATTGAGAAACTTTATGGATTTGACTAAGTCCCTATTCTATCAAATGACGCCTTAACTAAGATAGGTTAAAATTACTGCCTCATGGCTTACTCAGAAGAACAAATAAAAGATCTATTAAAGGATGTTGTTGATCCAAATACAAACGACAGCTTCATTAATGATAAATCTATTAAGAGCATTTCCATTAAGGATAATGATCTTGATATCAAAGTCGTGCTTGGCTACCCTGCCAAAAGTCAACTGAATGAGGTCAAGGATTTAATTACCACTCAAATTCAAAAAACACTGCCCGAAATTAATTTAAACATTGAGGTTGATTTCAAGATTACCTCCCATGCAGCACAAAAAGGTATCGCACTTATTCCTGGCGTTAAAAATATTATTGCTGTCGCCTCAGGCAAGGGTGGTGTTGGAAAATCTACAACCGCTGTCAATCTCGCTCTCGCCTTATCGGCTGAAGGTGCGCGCGTTGGTATTTTAGATGCTGATATTTATGGCCCAAGCCAGCCACAAATGTTAGGGATATATACGAAACCAGAAAGTAAAGATGGGAAGTCTATGGAGCCCGTTATGGCTCACAACATTCAAGCTATGTCGATTGGGTTTCTTGTAGATACAGAAACACCTATGGTCTGGCGCGGCCCTATGGTGACAAGCACGCTTGAGCAGCTCTTAAAAGAAACAAGGTGGGATAATCTTGATTACCTTGTCGTCGATTTGCCGCCAGGTACCGGTGATATTCAGCTTACCTTATCTCAAAAAGTACCTGTAACTGGAGCTATTATCGTCACAACACCTCAAGATATTGCACTTCTTGATGCTAGACGAGGATTAAAAATGTTTGAAAAAGTAAATATTCCAATTATTGGTATTGTAGAAAATATGGCCATGCATACTTGTTCAAAATGTGGCAATGAGGAGCATATCTTTGGATCGGGTGGCGCTGAAAAAATGTGTAGAGATTATGGCGTCTCTCTTTTAGGTAGCTTACCTTTAGATATTAAGATTAGGGAACAATCTGATAACGGTAACCCAACGGTAGTAGCGGAACCTGAAAGTAGTGCTGCAAAAACCTACAAGAAAATTGCTCGTTTAACAGCAATTAAGGTATCTAAACTTGCTCAAGATTACAGCAATAAGTTCCCAAATATTGTGATTCAAAAAACCTAACTTACGTTAAAGCAAAATACATCTACGCCATTATCGCAAGTGACTGTGCTTGCAGGTATGGCATCCCCCGCCTTCCATTGATTTATCGCCGTTTGTTTTTCTATTCCACTTACTAAGAAGAGTACAGATTTAGATCGGCTTAAGCGCGAGGGCGACATCGATATTCTTAATGGAGGCGGTTTAGGCGCATCAAAGACCGCTAAAGCATCTAAATTGTTATCCCAGCTATGCCCAGGAAATAAGCTTGCTGTATGGGCATCTTCGCCAAGGCCTAAAAGAACCAAATCAAAATCACCTAGCTTGCTTAATGTTTGGTTATATAAATGAGCACCTTCAACCGGTCCTAGTTCAGCGGGGATAACGTGAATATTTTGTTCAGGGATGTCGACATGATTAAGCCACGCTTCAAATGCCATAGTGCTATTTCGCTCTTGGTGACCTGACTCTAAACAGCGCTCGTCGCCAAAATAGATCTGCCATTTACGCCAGTCTGTAGTGATGTTTTTAAGCAGGGTATAGACGTTTTTAGGCGTTGACCCTCCTGCCAATACTAGATGAAATTGACCTCTTGCTTCAATTGATGACTCAGAGAGTGATTCAACCCTCGCCATAGCCGCTCGATCAAGGGAAGCCTGGCTCTCAAATGACTGCCATTTAATATTTTTCAAACTCATGAAAATCTTTCAAAATAATGAAGATTTTATATCGAAATCAATTCCTTGAAGGGGCTTGCGTTTGATATAATTTAACTTGTATCGCACTTTAAACTAATTTGCTTTAATCCAAAAGATTAAGTAATGACAAATCTTCCATAAAAAGGTAAAAAAATGAAATTAGCAATGATTGGTCTCGGAAAAATGGGTGGCAATATGGCTACTCGCCTCGTTCAAAAAGGTATTTCAGTTGTAGGCTTTGACCGAAGTGCAGAAGTTGTAAAAACGCTAGAAGAAAAAGCAAAGATTATTGGTGCAACCTCAGTTGCTGATGCTTTAACAAAATTAGATGGTCAAAAAATCGTATGGCTTATGGTGCCAGCAGGTAACCCTACCGAAGAACAAATCAATGAACTCATCCCCATGCTCAATAAAGGCGATATCATTATTGATGGTGGCAATTCAAATTACAAAGATTCTCAGCGTATCGGTAAATCCCTTGAAGAAAAAGGTATTGGCTTTATGGATTGTGGAACATCAGGTGGTGTTTGGGGTTTAGCAAACGGTTACTGCTTAATGGTGGGCGCAAAACAAGAAGTTGCAGCAACAATGAAACCTATTCTCCAAGCACTAGCACACGAAGATCGTGGCTGGGCTCATGTAGGCCCTGTAGGTTCAGGTCACTTTACTAAAATGATTCACAATGGTATCGAATACGGCATGATGGAATCGTTCGCTGAAGGCCTTGAGCTCCTTAAAGGAAAAAGTGAATTTAAACTTGATTTAGCGCAAATTACAGAATTATGGAAACATGGTTCAGTTGTAAGAAGTTGGTTGCTAGATTTAACTGCAGATGCACTCAAGGAAGATCAAACACTTGATGAAGTTGCTCCTTATGTAGCTGACTCAGGCGAAGGCAGATGGACTGTTGTTGAATCTATTGAGCAAGGTATTCCAACGCCTGTGCTTACACTTGCATTGCAAGTAAGATTCAGAAGCCAAGAAAAGCAAGGTTATGGTTATAGATTGCTATCAGTTATGCGTAATGCATTTGGTGGTCATGCAGTAAAAAAATCTAAATAACTTTTATACAATCTCAAATTATCTATGACAAAAATTGATGACTGCACCCTAGTCCTCTTCGGTGCAAGCGGAAACCTTTCTAGAATAAAACTTATTCCAGGTCTTTTTAGGCTTGACTCTCTCGGCAGACTCCCTGAAAAAATGAAAATTCTTTCTGTCGGTAGATCTGATGTTAAAGAATCAGCATGGCGAGATGACATCAAGTCGATGCTTGATATTAAATTTAAAAAAAATTACGACGCAAAAGTATTTGACCGTTTCATTGCTAGAAATTTTTATCACGCAAATCCTCCTGATGATGAAAATGCTTTTAAACGTCTTAGCGAAAGACTTTCTGATGCGTCGACTTTCCCACAAAATTTAGCTTTCTTTTTATCTGTTAGACCGTCTGACTTTGCATCTATTGTGGATTTACTTGCAAGCGTTGGCTTAACAGATGAAACCAAAGCCTGGCGTCGTGTTGTCATTGAAAAACCATTTGGTACCAACTTAGAAACAGCACAAGCTCTCCAAAAATCAATCACTAAACATTTAAAAGAAACACAAATTTATCGTATCGATCATTATCTTGGTAAATCTGCATTACAAAATATTCTGCTCACCCGTTTTGCAAATCATATATTTGATCCTCTTTGGACGCATGAGCATATTGATCACATCCAAATTACTAATAACGAAACGCTAGGTGTCGGCGAAAGAACGCAATTTTACGATGCAACAGGTGCCCTAAGAGATATGATTCAAAGTCATCTGATGCAAATGCTTGCATTAACTACGATGGAAATGCCCGAAACATTAAGCCCTGAAAATATTCGCGCTGAAAAAATTAAGGTGCTCGAATCGATTACACCTATTCCGCTTAGTGAGCTTAAAAAACATACCTTTAAAGCGCAGTATGGACGTGGAAAAATCAACGGTGAGGAAGTAAAAGGTTACCTAGAAGAATTAGGAAATCCAGCAAGTGTGGTTGAAACTTATGCGGCACTCAAGTTCTACATCAACACGCCGCGATGGAAGGGTGTGCCTATTTATGTCAGAACAGCAAAACGTCTTCATGCATCCGATACTGCTATCGCTATTAAATTTAAAAAAGCACCCCTTTCGCTTCCTGTTCAAGCAGACAACTGGCTCGTCATTAGTATTCAACCTAAAGAATTTACCCGCTTTGAAATCCAAACGAAAATTCCAGGACTCGATACTAAGGTAAGGACTGTAGCGATGGATGCTCCCAATAGAATTACAGGGGATGAGAGTGTAGATGCTTACGAGTCACTTCTCCTTAACCTCATGCAAGGCGATCAATCGCTATACCTTCATATTAACGAAGTAGAGGCGTCTTGGAGACTCCTTGATCCAGTCATTAAAGCCTGGAATGAAGATAAGAGCCCAGTCTTTACCTACCCTGCTGGAAGTGCAGATCCTGCTGAATCCAAAATCATTTTTGATAAGCCTGAACAATTTTGGCGTCAGAGTATTGAAATCGGTGAAAATAAGCTCTAAAGTAATGAAAATTTAAATCATTGGAAATCCCGTAGCGTCAAGATTGTGCAAACGGGATTTTTCTTTTTTGAGACAAGAAAATTATGACGATAAAATCAGATAAATGGATAAGAAAAATGGCTGAAGAACATGGCATGATTGAGCCATTTGAGCCTAAGCTTATTCGCGAAAAAGATAATCAAAAAATTGTATCTTATGGCGCATCGAGTTATGGATACGACATCCGTTGTGCTAATGAATTTAAAGTTTTCACTAACATCAATAGCACTATTGTGGATCCAAAAAATTTCGATCCTAATTCATTTGTTGAATTTAACGGGGATTATTGCATCATTCCTCCAAACTCATTCGCACTTGCAAGAACAGTTGAATATTTCAGAATACCCAGAAGCGTTCTCACTATATGTTTAGGTAAATCAACATATGCTAGATGCGGCATTATTGTGAATGTCACCCCCTTCGAACCAGAATGGGAAGGTTATGTCACTTTAGAATTTAGTAATACAACACCCCTTCCTGCAAAAATTTATGCAGGCGAAGGTTGCGCTCAAGTGCTATTCTTTGAGTCCGATGAAGTATGTGAAACATCCTACAAGGATCGCGGTGGAAAGTACCAAGGCCAAGTAGGTGTAACATTACCTAAAATATAAAGGGTTCATATGAAATTTAACTTCCCCGTCGTCATTATTGATGAAGACTTTAAATCCGAAAATTCGTCTGGTCTTGGTATTAGAGTTTTAGCAAAAGCGATCGAGGAAGAAAATTTTGAGGTGCTAGGAGTTACAAGCTATGGTGACTTAACTTCATTTGCACAACAGCAAAGCCGAGCATCTGCATTTATACTATCTATTGATGATGAAGAATTTGTCGAAGAAAATCAAACTGCGCTACAACAATTAAAAAGCTTCGTTGATGAAATCAGATATCGTAACGAAGAAATTCCAATATTTCTTCACGGCGAAACTAGAACGAGCCGTCACATTCCTAATGAAATTTTAAGAGAGTTAAATGGCTTTATTCATATGCACGAAGATACGCCAGAATTCGTGGCGCGTTATATTGTCCGAGAAGCAAGAACCTACTTAGACAGCTTACCCCCACCATTTTTTAAAGCGCTGACGCATTATGCAGGCGACGGTTCCTACTCTTGGCATTGCCCTGGGCACTCTGGCGGCGTCGCTTTTCTAAAGTCGCCCGTCGGTCAAATGTTTCATCAATTCTTCGGTGAAAATATGCTTCGTGCGGACGTATGCAACGCAGTTGATGAGTTAGGTCAGTTACTCGACCATACAGGACCGGTAGGCGCTTCAGAAAGAAATGCAGCGCGCATCTATAACTGTGATCATCTCTACTTTGTGACAAACGGCACATCGACATCGAACAAGATGGTTTGGCATTCAACAGTTGCACCAGGTGATATTGTGATTGTTGATCGTAATTGCCATAAATCAGTACTGCATTCTATTATTATGACAGGCGCTATTCCAATCTTCTTAATGCCAACTAGAAATCACTTTGGCATTATTGGACCTATTCCTAAAAAGGAATTCGAATGGAAAAATATTCAAGATAAAATTCAAAAGAATCCATTCATCACCAACAAAAAAGATAAGCCTCGTGTATTAACAATTACACAATCAACTTATGATGGCATTCTTTATAACGTTGAAGAAATTAAAGAAATGTTAGATGGAAAAATTGACACACTACATTTTGATGAAGCTTGGTTGCCTCATGCAACGTTCCATGATTTTTATGGTGACTATCATGCGATTGGTGCTGACCGTCCCCGCTGTAAAGACAGCTTAGTCTTTTCAACACAATCTACACATAAACTTTTAGCAGGGTTAAGTCAGGCATCACAAATTCTCGTTCAAGATGCAGAAAAAAATAAACTCGATCGAGAAGTCTTTAATGAATCATTCCTTATGCACAGCTCTACCAGTCCACAATATTCAATTATTGCGAGTTGCGATGTTGCAGCGGCAATGATGGAGGAGCCTGGAGGTAAGGCTCTTGTAGAAGAATCACTCATGGAAGCGTTGGACTTTAGACGCGCGATGCGAAAAGTAGATATTGAATGGGGATCTGACTGGTGGTTTAAAGTTTGGGGTCCTAACGACCTATCAGATGAAGGTCTCGAAGATAGAGATGCTTGGATGTTAAATGCTAATGACCATTGGCATGGCTTTGGAGATCTTGCAGATGGCTTCAATATGCTCGACCCTATTAAAGCAACCATTATCACCCCAGGACTTAATGTAGATGGCGAGTTTTCTGAAGAGTTTGGTATACCCGCATCTATCGTTACGAAGTATTTGGCAGAACATGGCGTAATTGTAGAAAAAACTGGCCTCTACTCATTCTTTATTATGTTTACTATCGGTATTACTAAGGGTCGTTGGAATACCCTTGTGGCTGCCCTTCAGCAATTCAAAGACGATTACGACAAAAATCAACCTTTATGGAAAGTGTTGCCTGAGTTTATTCAGAAACAGCCAAGTTATGAGCGCATAGGCCTTAGAGATCTATGTACGCAAATTCATGAAATTTACAAAAAACATAATATCGCAAGACTTACAACAGAAATGTATCTCTCAGATATGGTGCCCGCAATGAAACCTACAGAAGCTTTTGCAAAAATGGCCCATAAAGAAATTGAGCGTGTCGCGATTGATGATCTAGAAGGCAGAATTACTGCAGTGCTTCTCACCCCATACCCACCTGGCATTCCGCTTTTGATTCCTGGCGAGCGCTTTAATAATATTATTGTAAATTATTTAAAGTTTGCGCGAGATTTTAATGAAAAATTTCCTGGATTCGAAACCGACAACCATGGATTAGTTAAACAAAAGATTGATGGCAAAGCACACTACTTTGTAGACTGCGTTTCTATCTAGTATTTTTTTGGTAACTTACAAAAGAGAACTCAAGACCATCAGCTGTCGCATGGTCTTCTCTGGAAATTTCACTCCATTTTGATTTATCAATCTCAGGGAAAAAGGCATCTCCTGAAAAACTTTTCTTAATCTCAGTAATATACAAATAATCCACTTGGTTTAGTGCTTGCTTGTATATATCTGCTCCGCCAATAACAAATACTTCTTTATCATTCTTTGAGATAGAAAAAGCGTCTTCAATACTATGAACAACTTCGGCACCCTCATAAGAAGTTTCAGTATTTCGACTAATTACTATATTTCGTCTGTGAGGAAGAGGACGACCAATGGACTGGTATGTTTTTCGGCCCATGATAATGGTATGACCTGTTGTTAAAGATTTAAAATACTTTAGATCTTCAGTTAAATGCCATGGCAAGGTATTGTTGGCACCAATGACATGGTTAGAGCTCATCGCAACAATAATAGATAACTTCGACACTAGACTGCTACAGGCGCTTTAATTGCAGGATCAGGATCATAATTTTCTAAAACAAAATCTTCGAATTTAAAATCAAATATGCTTTTAACCTCAGGATTAATTTTCATACGAGGTAAAGTTTTAGGTGTTCTTGATAATTGTTCATTCACTTGGTCCATATGATTAGAATAAATATGCGCATCACCTAATGTGTGGACAAAATCACCAAGCTCTAATGAGCATACTTGAGCTACCATCATTGTAAGAAGTGCGTAAGACGCTATATTGAAAGGTACGCCCAAGAATATATCTGCACTTCTCTGATAAAGCTGACAGGATAACTTGCCATTCGAAACATAAAATTGGAAAAATGCATGGCAAGGAGGCAATTTCATTTTAGAAATTTCCGAAACGTTCCAAGCAGATACAATTAATCTTCTTGAGTCTGGATTCTTTTTAATCGATTCAATAAGATCGGTTATTTGATCAATATGCTTCCCATCTGAGGAAGGCCAGCTTCTCCATTGGTAGCCGTAAACAGGGCCTAGATTACCATTTTCATCAGCCCATTCATCCCAAATACTGACGCCATGATCTTTTAAATACTTGATATTTGTGCTGCCACTTAAAAACCATAAAAGCTCATGAATAATCGACTTTAGATGGACTTTTTTAGTGGTAAGAAGAGGAAAGCCTTGTGATAAGTCATAACGCATTTGATAGCCAAACACAGAAATAGTCCCTGTGCCTGTTCGATCATGTTTGACGTCGCCATGATTTTTAACGTGATTAAGTAAATCTAAATATTGCTTCATGACCTTAAACGTTTTGCCTTATAAATGTTTTAACAAGATCTACTTGATTATCAAAAACTTTAAATTTTTGTGGGAGATCTTCTAAATGCTTTAATGATTCCGGTCTTTCAGGTTTTTGACCTATGGCTTCTACAATAGAATCTTCAAATTTAGTAGGCAACGCTGTCTCAAGCACAATCATTGGGATATTGTCGTCTGTATGTTCATAAGCTGCTTTAAAGCCATCTGCCGTATGTGTGTCGATAATAATTTTATATTGGTTAAAGATTTCTTTAATATAGTGAATACGTTCTTTATGAGTACTTGAGGAAGATGTAAAACCAAAAGCTTGAATTTTTTCGAAGATACCTTCTTGGTTTAGATCAAAATTACCGCCTTGATCAATTGACTTCCATAACGCATTTAATTTTTTACTATCACGTCCCAGTAAATCGAAAATAAAACGTTCAAAATTAGACGCTTTGGATATATCCATCGAAGGGCTTGATGTGTGGAAAGTATTCTTTGAATCCCGAGGCTTATATACACCTGTCTTAAAAAATTCATCTAAAACATTATTTTCATTTGTAGCAACCACAAGCCTCTTAATAGGTAGACCCATCATGCGAGCAATATGGCCTGCACAGATATTACCAAAGTTACCTGTGGGCACTGTAAAGCTAACTTCTTCATTATTTTTGGCAACCGCGAGGTAACCTTTAAAGTAATAAACGATCTGCGCTAAAATTCTGCCCCAATTAATTGAATTCACAGCTCCAATTTTAAAATCTCTTTTGAAATCTAAGTCATTAGATACAGCTTTTACAATATCCTGACAGTCATCAAAAACACCTTTGACGCTTAAATTAAAAATATTAGGGTCTTGAATACTAAACATCTGGGCAGACTGAAAACGACTCATCTTTTGATAAGGTGACAACATAAAGACATTGATACCTTTTTTACCTCGCATTGCATACTCCGCAGCTGAGCCTGTATCTCCGGAAGTTGCTCCTAAAATATTAATTTCAGCGTTATTTTTTGTAAGTACATACTCAAAAAGATTGCCGAGTAATTGCATTGCAATATCTTTAAATGCGAGCGTTGGTCCATTCGAAAGTGAAAGAATATAAAGATTATCTTTAACTTTTAAAATTGGCGTAATGTCTTCAGCTTTTTGTTCTGACCTTGAAAACGCATATACTTCTTTTGTATATGTTTTATTGATAATCGTCTTTAAATCATCTTTCGGGATATCATCTGCAAATTTAGAAATAATATGAAAGGCAAGCTCAGGATAGGTCATGCTTTGCATGCTATTTAAATCTTGCGATGAAAATTTTGGATACGTCTCTGGAAGGTACAAGCCACCGTCTGGAGCAAGACCTCCTAATAAAATCTCTGAAAAGGAAAGTGGTTCTGACTGACCGCGCGTTGAAATATATTTCATAAAACCTTTATTTACTAAGCTCTTCTAATCTAATTTTAATAACTTTACCAATGTTGGCTGACAAGGATTCAATAGCGAGAATTACAGTATTGATATCTTTTTCAACAGCTAAGTGACTGAGTATGACGATATCTGCCTCAGATTCATGTTCTTTAGATTCCTTTTGAAGCATTGCATCAATTGAAATTTTCTTATCGCCGAATAATTTTGTAATTTCAGCTAGCACACCTGGTTTATCTGAAACTCTAATTCTTAAATAATAACCGCTGATTGCATCTTCAATTTTATAGATAGGAATCGAATTAATCTTATTATCTTCAAATCCATGAGGTGGCACATGAGATGATCTAGAAATATCAATAAGATCAGCTACTACGGCACTTGCTGTTGGAAGCGCACCAGCGCCAGCGCCATAATAAAGTGTTGGTCCAACCATATTGCCTTTAACCACGATGGCATTCATTGCGCCATTTACATTGGCAATCAAACGTTTTTCTGGGATTAATGTTGGGTGCACTCTTAATTCAATGCCTTTATCTCTGCTTTTAGCAATGCCTAATAATTTAATGCGATAGCCTAATTCTTCTGCGTACTGAATATCTTTTTGCTCAAGCGCTTTAATACCTTCCACATAAACATCTTTAAAATTCATAGGAATACCGAAAGACAAACCAGCAAGAATTGTTAACTTATGGGCAGCATCAATACCTTCAATATCAAATGTAGGGTCTGCTTCCGCATAACCTAAAGATTGAGCTTCAGATAAAGCTTTAGCAAAAGTAACGCCCTTTTCTTGCATCTCAGTCAAAATAAAATTTGTAGTGCCATTAATAATGCCCGCCACCCATTCGATTTTATTTCCAGCTAAACCTTCTCTGATTGATTTTAATATAGGTATGCCGCCAGCAACTGAAGCTTCAAAAGCTAAAGTGACATTATTTTTTTTGGCTAATGCAAAGAGTTCATTTCCAAAATTTGCTAGCAATGCCTTATTGGCTGTTACGACATGTTTTTTGTTTTCAATAGCTTTTACAACCAAATCTTTTGCGATGGTTGTGCCACCAATAAGCTCAACAATGACATCAATTTCTTTATCAGCGACTAATTTAAATGGATCGTCAGTCACTTCAATGGTGCTTCCTGCAATTTCTTTTGCGCGCACAATGTTCTTATCTGCAACAGCAACAATTTTCATATCAGTCGCAGTCTTACGCTGTATTTCGTTAATGTTTGATTTTAGAAGTTCAAATACACCACCACCGACTGTGCCAATACCCAATAAACCTATATTCATTCTTTTCATCGGCTATGACTTTCTAGTTCGCAGTATTTTTTTTAAAGTTTTCAAGATAATTTGCAATACGCTTAATTGACTCTTTAAGATCATCTTCATTGGGTAAGAATACAATTCTTATATGATCGGGATCTTTCCAGTTAAATCCTGTGCCTTGAACTAATAAAACTTTTTTATCAATTAATAATTTTAAAATAAATTCTTGATCATCTTTTATTGGATATATCTTTGGGTCTAATTTAGGAAATAGATACATCGCAGCTTCTGGCTTAACACAAGTTACACCAGGTATAGACACAAGCATGTCGTATGCAAGTTCTCTTTGCTTAAAAAGTCGTCCTGAAGGTGCTACGAGATCATCAATACTTTGATATCCACCCAAAGCGGTTTGAATGGCAAGCTGTCCAGGTACGTTCGCACATAAACGCATGGAAGCTAACATATTAAGGCCTTCAATATAATCCCCAGATTCTTTTTTGTTTCCAGACACGACCAACCATCCTGCACGATAACCACATGCGCGATAGTTTTTTGATAAGCCATTCAATGTCACAAAAAGAAGATCGTCTGCAAGGGATGCGATCGAAATATGTTTCTTTTTGTCATAAACCACTTTGTCGTAAATCTCATCTGCAAAAACAACAAGCTTATGTTTCCTTGCAATCTGAATAATGCCCTCTAAAATTTCTTTTGGATAAAGCGCGCCTGTTGGATTGTTAGGATTAATAACTAAGATCGCTTTTGTTTTGCTTGTAATTTTACTTTCGATATCTTTAAGATCAGGATACCAATTAGAAGCTTCATCACATAAATAATGTCTAGGTTTTCCGCCTGCCAACGTCACAGCTGCAGTCCATAGTGGGTAATCTGGCATGGGGATTAATACTTCATCATCGTTGTCTAACAATGCCTGCATCGACATCACGATAAGCTCTGAAACGCCATTACCAATAATCACATCATCAACATCCACATTTGGAATGTTTTTTTCCTGCGTGTAATGCATGATAGATTTTCTAGGCTCAAAAAGCCCCTTGCTATCTGTATAGCCGGATGCTTTACCCATATTACGAATAACGTCTTGCACAATCTCTTCAGGCGCCTCAAATCCAAAAGCTGCTGGATTACCAATATTAAGCTTGATAATGCGATGACCCTCTTCTTCCATTTTTTTAGCGTGCGCTAAAACAGGTCCGCGAATGTCATAACAGACGTTATTTAATTTCGTTGATTTTTTAAGCTGAGCCAATTTAATTACCTATATTTGAATATATGATATCTTACCTTGTGAACGCGCATTCCGCCAACAAATGAGAGGGTTTTGATTTAATTTATTTCTTTAAAAACACGATGTTATGAAATTTCACTTAATTCAATCTGACAATAAAAATCTCATTACGGGGTACGATTTAAACTGGGTGGAAGTTAACCAAGTGCGTCATCAATCAAGTCTTATTGTGACCCCTGATCAACTGCTTCTTGAATGGTCGGTCAAAACCATTAAAGATATGAACGAGAATAGTTTTGAAGCTATCAAATCTTTAGATATTGAAATTATTTTATTGGGTACTGGCAATACTCAAGAACATCTTGAGCCCAGACTCTTGGAATATTTTTCAAAGAAAAATATAGCTATTGAATCTATGAGCAATCAATCCGCATGTAGAACCTACAATATTTTGGCAAACGAAGAGCGTAAAGTATTACTTGCGCTTATGCTTTAAAGATTTTTTGTTGAAAATACAAGACACGCATTTGTACCGCCGAAACCGAAGCTATTTGAAATAGCCGTTTTCACTTCAATATTATCAATACGCTTTGTCACAATAGGAAGGCCATTCGCTAGAGGATCTAATTCTTCGATATTCACTGATGGCGCAATAAATTTATTTTCCATCATGATAAGACTATAGATCGCTTCATTGACACCGGCTGCACCTAATGCGTGGCCAGATAAAGATTTCGTCGACGCAATATGTGGCATAGGGCCATATTTATTATTCCCAAATACAGCACGAATCGCTTCAAGTTCTTTGACATCACCCACAGGGGTGCTTGTACCATGTGTATTCATGTAATCGACATGGTCGATCCCTTGGAGTGCAAGCGTCATACATCGTTCAGCACCCTCGCCGCTTGGTGCCACCATATCATAACCATCAGATGTCGCACCGTAACCTACGACTTCTGCATAAATTTTTGCATTGCGCGCTTTTGCATGCTCATATTCTTCTAGGACTAAAATACCGCCGCCGCCTGAGATTACAAAACCATCACGATTCACATCATAAGTACGCGAGGCTTTTTCTGGAGTTTCATTGTATTTACTTGAAAGAGCTCCCATACCATCGAACATGAAAGAAAGTGTCCAGTGCTCTTCTTCAGCGCCACCTGCAAAAATAATATCTTGCTTACCCAGTTGAATTTGTTCAACACCTGCACCAATACAATGAGCACTGGTTGAACATGCAGAAGTAATCGCATAGTTCACACCTTTAATTTTGGCACCCGTTGCAAGACATGCTGAAACGCCACTCGCCATCGCTTTAGTCACCATATAAGGGCCTACACGTCGAATACCTTTTTCTCGAATAGTATCTATGCCGTCTAGAATACTTTCATGAGAAGCGCCGCCTGCGCCCACAATCAAACCGGTACGTATATTTGAAACCATAGTTTCGGACAAGGCTGAATCTGCTATGGCTTCTTGCATAGCAAGCCAAGCATAAGCGTGACCTTTCGCCATAAAGCGGAATAATTTACGATCGATTAATTCTTCAAGATTAAGATTTTTGATGGAGCCTGCAACATGTGAGCGTAATCCCATGGCAGCATAATCTGGCTGAAATGTAATGCCAGAACGAGCATGATATAAGCTATCTTGAACTTCTTTTTTATTATTACCTAGGCTAGATACAATCCCTAATCCAGTAACAACAACACGACGGGTCATGCGTCGCCTCCCATTAAATAACGATCAAAAATTGTCAGTACGCGTAAATAAACCGACACGCAAATCTTTAGCATGGTAAATCTCTCGGCCATCGACTGACATTTTAGCATCAGCAATACCCATAATGAGTTTACGCATAATTACTCTTTTTAAATCAATAACATAGGTAATTTTTTTAGCTGTAGGTAATACTTGGCCTGTAAACTTAATTTCGCCGCCGCCTAGTGCACGGCCCCGACCTAAGCCACCTTTCCATCCCAGATAAAAACCAACTAACTGCCACATTGCATCGAGTCCAAGGCAGCCTGGCATCACTGGATCACCCTCAAAATGACAACCAAAAAACCAAAGGTCTTTATTGACATCTAGTTCAGCAATAATCTGTCCATTGCCATATTCGCCGCCCTCATCCGTAATGGCAACGATACGATCGAACATAAGCATAGGAGGTAAAGGAAGTTGAGCATTCCCTGGCCCAAACATCTCCCCTCGACCACAAGACAAAAGCTCTTCTTTTGTATAGCTATTTTTTTTAGACATTGAATTTATAAGCAGTTGATAATAAAAATTGTGGAAAATATTCTTTGATAATTCAACTATTTTATCGTGTTTTTATCTATTTACCCTGATAAATTATTACGCTACTATGAAAGTCATAGTAAAACACTCAACTAACAATTTCATCTATTAGGGATTCCATATGAGCGACCAAAATCTGGCCGACTGGAGAAAGCTTGCAGTCAAACTTGAAACAGAAATTAATAAAGTCATTGTGGGACAAGAGAGTCCTGTAAGGCTTATTACCACTTCAATTTTTGCACGTGGTCACGTTCTGCTAGAAGGTGATGTGGGTGTTGGAAAAACAACATTACTTAAAGCTTTCACGCGCGCCATTGGTGGCGGCTATCAACGTATTGAAGGTACGATTGATCTTATGCCAAACGATCTTATTTATCATACCTATCTTGGTGAAGATGGTAAGCCCCATGTAAGCCCCGGCCCTATTTTGATGTCAGGTAGTGATTTGTCTATTTTCTTCTTTAATGAAATTAACCGAGCAAGGCCACAAGTGCATTCATTGCTCTTAAGAATCATGGCAGAGAAAACATTGTCTGCATTTAATAAAGAACACTACTTCCCACATATGGTGGTATTCGCCGATCGAAACCAAGTAGAACGGGAAGAAACATTCGAGATTCCCTCTGCAGCACGAGACCGCTTTATGATGGAAATACCTATTCTTATTCCAAAAGCAGATGAGATGATGAAAGACCTCGTCTTTGAAACTAAATTTCATAATGCAGATAAGCTCATTGAGGAAGTGAAACCTAATTTGATTAAATTCAATAAGCTCAATGAACTTTCAGAAACGATTCAAGAAAATATTAAAGCGACTGAAGCATTAAAAAATTATGCATTGCGCTTATGGAAAGCTACAAAAAATCCAGGCGACTATGGCATCAAGCTGTCCGATATTGATATGAACCGATTGATCGTATCAGGCGCGAGCCCCCGCGGCATGAGTATGATGATGAAAGCTGCGCGTGTAAATGCATGGCTTAATGATCGCACATCTGTGACCCCTGCAGATATCCATGCCGTATTCCACGAAACCATTGCACATCGACTCGTATTTAATCCTGTTTATGAAATGCGAAGAACTGTGATTGCTCGCGATTTAACGAATGGCATTCTAAACGCTATCAACGCACCTTAAAGAACATGACACAAGCCACTCCATTATTTGATTACCACATCGGGTGGAAATCTAAAGGCAAACATCCTGGTCGCCATAAAAGCAACCAGAGAGGTATGGGTATTGAGTTTGCGGGTCACACAACACTCCTGTCTTATCCTGATCCAAGGCGCATTGATATTCGTCAATCGATTCGAGATCCTTTAGGTGAGATTCACGTCAAAATATTCAATCAGCGAAGTGCAACACCCGTCATGATTGTGTGTGACTTATCTGCCAGTATGAATTTTGGTGGAAAAAATAAAAAAATTAATCTTGCAGCCGAAGTTGCTCAATCGATTGCACATTCAGTGATTGATCGTCACGATGCGCTAGGGCTTGTAGGTTTTGATGATGAAATTAGAGAGGATTGGTTGGCGCCTATTTCATTTAGATCGCAACATGCCATGACGCTCATTAACGAACTTAAAAAATTTACATCCACAAACAAATCAAACCGAGCCATCAAAGATCTTTACCAATACATGCCGCGCGAGCGCGCACTTATTTTCTTCATTTCAGACTTTCATATACCAGAAGTTGAATTAGAAAATTGTTTATCGAATCTTATGAGGCATCACGTGGTTCCTATTGTGCTGTGGGACAAAAAAGAATATATCAACCTACCTAATTTTGGCATTGTGACTATTACCGATCCTGAGAGCGGCAAAAAAGACACGCTTTTCTTAAGAAAAGAATTAAAAGAAAAAATTGTAGATTCGTTTGAAAAAAGACGTGCGGCGATTACAAAAGCTTTTATGAATTTTGATATCCCACCTTTTTTTGTAGATGAGCATTTCGATGCAAATAAAATGACTGAATACTTTAATCAATTTGTGGGCGCCTAAGGTTATGAAATATTTTATTTCCTTCTGGATGCTTTTACTGTCAACCTCAAGTTTTGCGCTAGATGCTCAAGAATGGCCTGATATTAAAGAGGGTATCGTATCTATCAAAATCAAAGAGCCTTTACAGCAAGTGGGTTATACGATTGGTGATAAATCTTCAAGACATATTGAAATCACTATTAAAAAGCCTTATGTGCTTATCAAAGAGTCTCTCCCCATTCCTGGCTATGAAAGAAAATACAAGGGACAAGATTTGGGCATTGTTTTAGATACTATGGAGCATGTGTTAAAAGAAGGTAAAACATCAACGACATTAACGCTTGATCTCACGTACCAAATCTTTACCAATAACGTGGTCGCTAAGCCAGGATTTTTACCCGCTGAATATATTCGAGTCTTAAATCCTAATAGCCCTGAAAAGAAAGTATTTAAATATAGAATCCCTGAACGTCGAATCGCAATTTCCCCACTTTCTATATTTGGTAATGTCAAAATTGAGGAAGATATGAGCCCTCTCCGAGGTGTCATTTTAATAGACGAAGCAGGGCCCATTAAAACCTTAAAAATTTCTGGCATCATTGCACTTCTCTCATTAATCGGCCTCCTTTATATTTATAGTCAATATGCTTGGCTGCCTAATGCGCGCGGTGTATTTGCAAGAACGCATCGCACCATTAGTAAACTCAAAGCCACGCCTGCTTCTGTTGAAAAAGCGATGACAGATATGCATCGCGCTTTCGATCTTGTGACAGGAAAAACACTATTTAAAGACACACTATCTCTTCTTTACGCAAAAAATAATTCTTTCGAAAATATCGACTCGGAACTTCGAGAGTTTTTTAAGCTTTCAACACTTGTATTTTTTAATGCTTCATCAAAAAAACAGGACAACGAAGCAATACTCAAATGGCTGAAGAATTTCTCGAAGCATTGTCGAGATTGTGAAAGAAAACTGATCGTCGATAAAAGTTCTCTTGTGGTAGGTATTGCTAAATGACACTTTCATTTCCATGGGTGTTATGGTTTTTACCTTTAGCATTTATTCCGCTTATTTTTAAAGAGACTTCTCTTCAATATTATTCATGGAACGAAATGATTCCAAAAGACCGTCTCTCAAGCATCATTGCAATCATTTTAAAATTTATTGCCACACTCATTCTAATTACAATTATCGTAGGATTGAGCGGTCCCCACTCCCAACAAAGAGAAATTGAAAAAACAGGGATAGGCGCTCAAATTGGTTTGGTATTAGACCGAAGTGCCAGTATGGATGATCCCTTTGCAGGGAACGACCAATCAAAAGTAGGCGAAATGAAATCTGCAGCGGCGGCAAGATTGATTACAGATTTTGTAAACTCAAGAAAAAACGACATGATGGGTATGGTTTCTTTTAGTAACTCTGCGATGTATGTTTTACCATTAACGGACAATAAAAATGCAATCATTGCAGCGGTCAGAGCCACGGCTGGAAACGCATTATTTCAAACCAATATAGGAAGTGGACTGACAACAGGCGCAGAATTATTTAACAAGGTACCTGACTCAGGCTCAAGAGCTGTGATCTTACTTTCAGATGGTGCTGGACGTATTGATGCTGCGACTCAAGAAAAAATTAAAGATTGGTTTGGCCGACTTAAAATTAGTCTTTATTGGATTGTATTAAGACAGCCTGGTGGTATCAGTATTTTTAATACATCATTCAAAGCAAGAGATGATGAGGCGCTACCGCCTCAAATCGAATTAAATGAATTCTTTAAGTCACTTAACTCACCCTTCCAGGCTTATGAAGCTGAAGATCCTAAAACACTACAAAAAGCGATCGAAGATATTAATCAAAAAGAAAAAAAACCGATTAAATATTTCGAAAAAATTCCTGGGCAAGATTATTCAACACATTGCTTTGTCACGGCTGCACTTTTAATGATTGCTTTACTTACACTTAAACTGATAGAGGTAAGATCATGGCTTTAATCACAAAAAATATTTTTAGCACCAAAAAACTTACTTGGCTTTTTGTTGCACTTCTTATCACCTCTCTCGGTATATTTATTAAACAATTTATCGAGCTAAAAAATATTCAAGTATTTAATCAAAACATTTCAGAAGGTAAGTCGCCTCGTATGTTCATCAATAGTTTTGAGGCTCGCTATGCAACAGCTTACTGGCTCACGACTAAAGAAAGATATAAGGAAGCAGGTATTCTTTTTTCAAATCTTTTGCCTGTGGCTACTCAGTCACAGAAAGCAGACATTCATTACAATGTCGGCAATATTTTCTTTAAACGTGCATTAGCGATCAATGGAACAGATATGACCGTAAAGAATGAAACTGAGTATTTATTTAGACAAGCAAAAGCAGCTTATATGCTCTCAATTAAAATAGATAACCATGCGTGGGATGTGAAACATAACCTCGATCGTGTCCTGATGATATTACCTGCCAACCCAACACCAGGTATTGGCGACTCGGATTCACCTGGACTGATTCTGGGGAATATTCCCGTAGGCTTACCTTAAATTTATGAAAGAGTGGCTTAACAAAATAAAATCGAGATCCAATCTCGATTCGGACACCCTCTCACTAATTGTAGCTATCGGATTTATGGCGCTCGCCATCATCAATCCATCCATACCGCTTAAACATAATATTTATAACTACATGTTTGTGGCTGATATTTCTCAAAGCATGAACACAGTAGATATGTCCATCATGAATAAGCCCGTATCAAGACTCCAGTATATGAAGCATAGTCTTCATGAAATTATGTCTGAACTTCCCTGTGGCACAAAAGTAAGTATTGGAATGTTCGTGGGTGTAAGTGTGGCAGCTTCTTATACACCTATTGAAGTCTGTGAAAATTTTGATGCCATTGAAGATACAATCGATCATCTAGATTGGCGGTCAGGTTGGTCTGGTAATTCTCGCGTGAGAGAGTCCTTTTTTACGCTCGCACGCCTAATTAGAAGTTTCCCTGAAAACTCGCAAGTGGTTTATTTTACGGATGGCGAAGAAGCACCAAAGCTTCACGCATTCAATACAAAAGACCTAGCTCAATTTCAAGGGGGCAGTGACTGGGTGATTGTAGGGATTGGAAGCCTGAAGGGAGCCCCTATTCCAAAACTCGATGGAAAAAATCAATTGATTGGCTATTGGTCTAACGAAAGCTTTGCCTTGCAACCAGGTATAGCACAAATCTCAGAAGCAAATATTGGTACACGAGATGATAATGTCGCAGGCGGTGAAAGTGATCGTTATATGTCTAAATTAGATGAGGCTTACCTCAAAGATATTACAAAACAAATTAATGGTATTTATGTAAGAGGAGATTCAGTCCTTAATATTTTAAGTGCGATGAAAAAACAAAAACCTGCATGGCAAGATAAAGCAGATTTTCACCTTAAGTGGTTTTTTGCTTCACTCGCAGGCATCATTTTTAGTCTTCGATTTATTTCGATAAAAAAAATAATTCAACATGTCATTAAATTTAGAAAATAAATTTATTCTTCTTAACACCTCTTCAATGATTAAAGTTGAGGGTGACGATCGGGTCCCATTCCTGCAAGGTCAGCTCACACAAGACATCAAACTCATCTCACATGATAAAGCTTTGTTTGCTGGCTTTTGCAATCCTAAAGGAAGAGTCCTGGCCTTTATGTTGTGTTTCGAGGAGCATGACTCAATTCATATACAGATAGATAGCTCGATTGCAGAACCTATTCTTCGTCGACTTAAAATGTACGTTCTGCGCTCAAAAGTTTCTTTGAATTTACTAGACAATCAATTTACATGCGTAGGTTTTGTAGGATCTAAACCTCTCCTTAATCAAGGTATTAAACTTCCGGAAAATTATTTAGATATTGTGAGATCACATGACGTCATGATTATGCGTGTAGGAAAAAATACTGAACGTTATCAATTAATGGGCGACACTACCAAAGTCAATACATTTATGAAACTCAACTTACCTGAATATACGTCTATGAGCATTGAATCTTGGGACAATTTAAATATTTTTGATGGCATTCCTAATATTTACCCAACCACACAAGAAGCTTTCATCCCGCAGTCTATAAATATGGATCTTATTGATGGTATTAATTTTAAAAAGGGTTGTTACACAGGGCAAGAAATCGTTGCGAGAACTCACTATTTAGGTAAAGTTAAAAGACGAATGTTCCGAGCCTTTATCGAATCAGAAGATGATCTGACGCCTGGTGAGCAAATCATCAATGAAAAAAAAGAAGTCATAGGTCAGCTAGTAAGGTCAGCGAAAGAAATTGAACTTAGAACTAACATGCTGATTGAATTAAGAGTAGATCAAGCGCATGAAGCGCTCTATATCAAAAACCATGTAATAGAAATTATGTCTGAAGATAAAAAAATATTTGATTAGTTCTTAGCTTTTGTATTACTTGGAACTTCAGTGTCTTTTTTATCTTTTTCGTGATTTGTGACCTGGAAAAATATTTCATCTTGCTTAATCATACCGAGTTCATTGCGAGCTCTTTCTTCAATAGCTGAAAAACCTTGCTTTAGATCACTTACTTCAGCATTAAGCACATTGTTTCTTATCTGATTATCAGTATTTGTATTCTTTTGAATTTCGATTTGCTGATTTAAACTCCAAACGCGAAACCAACTACCTTTGCCAAACCATAATGGATATTGCATTAAAGCTACTAACACAACAAAAATAATGGTTAAAGATTTCATGTCAAATTATTTACTCAATTGATAAAAACAAGCAAGGCCTGCGTAAGATGTAGCGCTACCAAGCTCCTCTTCAATGCGAAGCAATTGATTGTATTTTGCAATACGTTCAGATCTTGAAAGCGAGCCCGTCTTAATTTGCAATGCATTCGTAGCAACCGCTAAATCAGCAATGGTTGTATCTTCAGTTTCACCAGAACGATGGGAAATGACTGCGGTATAACCTGCTTTTTTTGCCATCGCAATAGTCTCAAATGTTTCAGTGAGCGTGCCAATTTGATTTACCTTAATTAAAACAGAGTTGGCTACTTTACGCTTAATGCCCTCATCTAAAATTTTTGGATTGGTTACAAAAAGATCGTCACCTACAAGCTGAATATGTTTGCCTAATCTTTGTGTCAATACATGCCATCCATCCCAATCAAACTCACTCATACCATCTTCAATACTGATGATTGGATATTTGTCACACCATGTAGCTAGATAGTCAGTAAATTGCTCGCCTGATAAAGATAAGTTTTCAGAAGCAAGATGATATTTACCATCTTTATAAAATTCAGTACTTGCACAATCAAGTCCAAGATAGACATCACGACCTGGCTCATATCCTGCTTGAGATATTGCTTCCATAATCATCTGGATAGCAGACTCATTAGATGGAAGATTCGGTGCGAAACCACCTTCATCACCCACGGTGGTTGAAAATCCTTTTTTACTTAGTGTTTTTTTAAGCGATTGAAAAACTTCTGCGCCACAGCGCATTGCTTCTCTAAATGTGGGTCTTCCAGCTGGAATAATCATAAACTCTTGCATATCGACATTGTTGTCTGCATGTGCACCACCATTAATCACATTCATCATAGGTGTAGGTAATTGCATGGGGCTTGAGCCACCAAGATAACGGTAAAGAGGTACATTAGAATTTTTGGCTGCGGCTACAGCAGATGCCATTGAAACCGCAAGAATGGCGTTGGCACCTAATCGGCCTTTGTTATCAGTTCCATCTAGTTCAATCATGGTTTGATCAATCAATGTTTGATCGTCCACATCAAGACCTATTACAGCTTTCGCAATTTCTGTGTTGACATGCTTTACTGCATTTAACACACCTTTGCCAAAATAACGTTTCGCATCACCGTCTCGAAGCTCAATCGCTTCTTTGCTTCCTGTGGAGGCACCTGACGGAACCATCGCTCTTCCCATCACGCCAGAATCTAAAAAAACATCAGCTTCAATAGTTGGGTTACCTCTCGAATCAATAATTTCTCGAGCAACGATTTGTTTCACAAAACTCATTCTTATTCCTTCATCTGCAGTTAATTATTTATGACATTTCAATGAAGCCTGCTTTTTTAACTGACCTATCAATTTCAGCTAACACTTCAAGTAGCGCTTTCATTTTTTTAAGTGGCCACGCATTGGGGCCATCAGATAATGCTTCTTTTGGATTTGGATGTGTTTCCATAAAAATACCTGCGATACCACTCGCCACAGCAGCTCTTGCCAAGACAGGCACAAATTCACTTTGCCCCCCGCTTTTATCTCCTTGCCCTCCAGGTTGCTGCACTGAATGTGTTGCATCAAAAACGACTGGGCAATTTGTTTCTCGCATAATAGATAAACTTCTCATATCTGAGACAAGCGTGTTGTAACCAAAAGATGCGCCTCGCTCACACACCATAATATTATCTAGGCCGCCATTAGCCTCTTTGGCTTTGGTAACCACTTGTTTCATATCGCCAGGGGCTAAAAATTGGCCTTTCTTTATATTTACAGGCTTACCTGAAGTTGCAACAGCATTAATAAAATCCGTTTGTCGGCATAAAAAGGCGGGTGTTTGGAGAACATCCACAACGCTTGCAACTTGCTCAACTTGAAATTGATCATGCACATCTGTTAAAACGGGTACACCAATTTGTTTTTTTACTTCAGATAAAATTCTTAATCCTTCATCAATACCAAAACCTCTAAAGGTTTTATTAGAACTTCGATTAGCTTTATCAAAAGAGGATTTAAAAATAAATGGAATATTGAGCGCTGTAGTAATTTCTTTTAATTGCCCTGCTACATCTAAAGTCATTGCTTCAGACTCTATAACACATGGGCCTGCAATTAAGAAAAGTGGGTGATTTAATCCAACATCAAAGTTGCATAGTTTCATGATGCACTTCCTTTAGATTGTTTATATTTAAGCGCTGCTTGAATGTACGCTTTGAATAATGGATGACCTGTTCTTGGATTAGAAGTAAACTCTGGATGGAACTGACAGCCAATAAACCAAGGATGCTGATCTTGCGGTAATTCTATAATTTCACAGAGCTGTTCAAAAGGCGTTCTGGCAGAAATTATTAGTCCTGCTTTAATCAATTGATCTACATAATGATTATTTACTTCGTAACGATGGCGATGGCGTTCGTTTACTTCAGCTCCATAAATTTTATGCGCTAAAGTTCCAGATTCAATTGGACACTTCTGTGCGCCTAGTCTCATGGTGCCACCTAAGTCTGAAGAATCATCTCTTTTTTCAATCGCACCTTCAGATGATTTCCATTCCGTAATTAATCCAATAACTTGATGTTCAGCATCCTGATCAAATTCAGAGCTGTTTGCATTTTTAAGCATGGCTTTATGTCTTGCAAATTCAACTACAGCGAGTTGCATACCTAAACAAATACCTAAATATGGAATCTTATTTTCTCGTGCGAATTGAATTGCTTTAATTTTGCCTTCAGTACCTCGCTTACCAAAACCACCAGGCACTAAAATAGCATCCATATTTGCTAATGGCTTGGTACCACTTTTTTCAATTTCTTCTGAATCAAGATAATGAATTTTAATTTTTGATGATGTATGGATACCAGCGTGTATTAATGCTTCTGTGAGAGACTTGTAAGATTCAGTGAGGTCTACATATTTACCCACGAATGCGATATCAATATTATGTTTGGTGTGTTTAAGTGCATCGGTAATTTTTTCCCAACTCGATAGGTCTGCAGGTTTTGCCAGAATATTTAATTTGTGACAAACGATTTCATCAATCATTTGCTGATGCAATAAACTTGGTATTTTATAAATGGAATCTGAATCAACTGCTGAGATGACTGCTTCAGGTGCAACATTTGTAAATAACGCTATTTTTTTTCTTTCCTCATCAGGGATAGCGCGATCAGCTCTACAAATTAAAATATCTGGTTGAATACCAATCTCTCTTAACTCTTTAACAGAATGTTGAGTTGGCTTTGTTTTTAATTCACCTGCTGTTGAAATGAAAGGAAGAAGAGTCAGATGGATGTAACATGCATTTTCACGACCCTCTTCAAATCCAATTTGTCGAATAGCCTCTAGAAAAGGAAGTGACTCAATGTCGCCTACTGTCCCTCCGACTTCAACAATAGCCACATCGGCACCATTAGCGCCATTTTTAATGTGTAATTTTATTTCATCTGTAATATGCGGGATGACCTGAACGGTCTTGCCTAAATATTCACCACGTCGCTCTTTGCGAATCACGCTGTCGTATATTTGACCTGTCGTAAAATTATTTTTCTTACCCATACGCGCTGAGATAAAGCGCTCGTAATGGCCAAGATCAAGATCAGTTTCTGCACCATCATCTGTAACGAAGACTTCGCCATGCTGGAATGGACTCATCGTGCCAGGGTCGACGTTTATATAAGGGTCGAGTTTGAGCATCGTTACTTTGATGCCTCGTGACTCTAAGATTGCACCGAGACTAGCGGCTGCGATACCTTTCCCCAAGGAAGAAACGACACCGCCAGTAACAAACACGTATTTGGTCATGGAAAGGCTTTTAAATAATTGCTGACGGGAGTCTATTTTACTTTAAAGCTATGTGTCTCACAATTGAAGTTTGAGGTTTCTCAAATAGGGAAAGGGATTTCAACGTTTTTTATCTAAATCAACAAGAAAATAGGCTTTCTTTAAGTGGATAAAATAGAGCGCTGTCAACCCGTTTTACTAAAAAAACATCTCCACAAAATCTGTGGATAACTTTGTGGATAAAGATGACATAAATTTATAACTCTTGAATTTATAAGCGTTTTTTTGGATCGCTTATTTTTTAAGCTAAATAAAAGTTATTTAAAATCAATGACTTAACTTATGTACCTAATTCCATTAGAGTTTTTGTTCACACTTAATGTAAATTCTCAGCAGATGTGCATAACTGCACTATTTTGGGGAGTGCATCGAGCGTATTTTGATGTGACGTTTCAATCACGGAAGTTAAATTCATACCTCGTAATTCGGCAAAAAAAGTTGCGATCTGATGTAATTCTCCAGGAGTATTTCTTCCTTGATGTCCTAACCATGATGGCGGAATATCAGGCGCGTCTGTCTCTAGCACAATAGACTCTATAGGTAATGATTTAGCTAGCGCTTGAATATGTGTCGCCCTGGCATAAGTCATTGCACCACCAAAGCCTAATTTAAATCCCATCTCAATAAAAGCTTCAGCTTGTTGCATGCTGCCATTAAAGGCATGAGCGATACCACCTTTGACTGGGTAGCGTCTTAAATTTTTAAGCACATCATCAATCGCTTGTCTGACATGCATAATGACCGGCAAATCAAAAACACTTGCTAATTTTAATTGAGCTACAAAAATTTCTTCTTGAATGGTTTTATTATCTTTAGTCTCAAAGAAATCTAAACCAATCTCACCTACAGCGACCGGCTCGTATGTTTTTAAATAAGTTTTCAGCGTATCCATATCACAATCCTTCATGTCATGAATATACATAGGATGAAAACCTAAAGCGTAAAAGCAATTGGGAAATTTTTTTCTAAGCTCGATGACATCATCAAAACTTTTTCGGTTAACTGCGGGAATAATAATTTTTTCAACGCCATGATGAAGCGCGTTTTTAATAATTGCATCTTGCTCATCACTAAACTCTAATGCATCTAAATGACAGTGGCTATCGATGAGCATGGTGAATGGTTACTTTAGTTTAAATCGCATTCTTAGATCTTGACCAACCCAGCGATGATCTAAAAGTGTTGTGGTAATTTTATTTTCTAAATTTTCAAAGGCTGGCAGTGTAAACATACCCTTAGCTTCTGAACCTAAAATCACAGGCGCATAATAAATCATAAGCTCATCAATTAAATTAGCTTTAAGGAATGCGCCATTAAGACCTTCTCCCGCTTCAATCCATACTTCATTCACCTCTCTTTTTGCGAGCTCTTTTAGAAGTGATGCTAAATCAACTTTGCCGCTATCGTCTAATTGAATGCATTCGATACCCAAGGCTTTTAATTGTGGTAACTTTTTTTGCTTATCATTTGCATAAGCAATAAGTAATGGTTTTTCAAGAAGTATGTCTGACTCTAATGGAATTTTTAATTCTGAATCCACAACTACACGTAAAGGTTGCCGCGCATGTTCATAAAGTCTGACAGAGAGTTTTGGATTGTCATGCAATACAGTGCCAATACCTGTAATAATTGCGCAGGAAGAAGCGCGCCAGTATTGAACATCAGCCCTGGCTGCATCGCCTGTAATCCACTGGCTCTTGCCGTTATGAAGTGCAGTCTTGCCATCTATTGATACTGCAAGCTTCGCCCTTACATAAGGCAATTGCTTTGTCATGCGAGAAATAAAACCTATATTTAATAATTGCGCTTGGGCTTCCATCACGCCTAGCTCAACTTCAATATGAGCGTCTTTTAATTTTTGAATACCTCGGCCGGAAACTATGGGATTCGGATCTTGCATCGCAATGAATACTTTTTTAACCTTAGCTTCAATTAATGCATCTACACAGGGTGGTGTTTTGCCAGTATGCGAACAAGGTTCTAATGTGACATATACATCACTGCCTTCTGATTGGCTGCCTGCTTCTTTTAACGCAATCACTTCAGCATGAGACTCACCAGCTTTTTCGTGAAAGCCACGACCTACAATTGCACCATCTTGAACAATGACACAACCAACTCTTGGATTGGGGGATGTTGTGAATAAAGCTTTTTCTGCAAGCCTCAAAGCTTCACTCATGAAAAATTGAGGTGATTGTGAGTTCATTTAATCAAGATCGCGGATAACATCATGGAAATCTTCGACATCAGAAAAACTTCTATAGACAGATGCGAATCGGATATAAGCCACCTTATCCATTTTTTTTAATTCATGCATGACGTTTTCGCCTAGCTCTCTAGCGGTGATCTCTTTCTCGCCATAAGCTAAAACTTTTTGAATGATACGCTCAATGGCTTGCTCTATATATTCAACAGGCACCGGGCGTTTATGAAGCGCACGGCTAAATGATTGGTGGAGTTTGTCTCGACTAAAGTCTTCGCGTTTACCATTTTGCTTCACAACTTGAGGAAGTGTGAGCTCGACTGATTCGTAAGTTGTAAAACGTTTATCACATTCTGAACAACGACGTCGACGTCGAATGGAATTGCCTTCATCGTTTACTCTTGAGTCAACGACTTGGGTATCAGCAGTTCCGCAGAATGGGCATCTCACTTGGGATATGAAAATCTATATTTAAGACCCATAGACTGGGAATTGAGCCGTTAAAGCAACTACTTTGGCTTTGGTCTCATTAATAACTTTTTCGTCGTTAGGATGATCGAGAATGTCTGCAATCATTTGCGCGACCATGTCAGCTTCTTTTTCTTTGAAACCACGCGTTGTGATTGCAGGAGATCCGATACGAATTCCTGAAGTCACAAAAGGACTTTCTGGATCATTAGGAATTGAATTTTTATTGACCGTGATATGTACTTGTCCCAAAAGAACATCTGCTGCTTTTCCGGTTAAACCTTTAGGTCTTAAATCAACTAAAAAGACATGTGACTCAGTGCGGCCAGAAATAATACGCACACCACGTTTACTTAATGACTCAGCCATCGTTTGTGCATTTTTAATCACTTGTGTTTGATACACTTTAAATTCTGGTTTTAAAGCCTCTAGGAAAGCTACTGCCTTAGCTGCAATAACATGCATCAAAGGTCCACCCTGAATACCAGGGAACACAAAACTATTAATGCTTTTTTCAAATTCAGCTTTCGCCAAGATAATACCGCCACGAGGGCCTCTTAAAGTTTTATGTGTGGTGGATGTTACAAAATCTGCGAAAGGCACTGGACTAGGATAAACGCCTGCAGCAATAAGTCCTGAGTAGTGCGCCATATCTACCATAAAATAAGCACCCACTTTTTTTGCAATCTGCGACATGCGCTCCCAATCAAAACGTAAGGCATAAGCTGAAGCGCCGCCAATAAGGAGTTTAGGCTTTGATTCAATCGCAAGCTTTTCCATTTCATCGTAATCAATCTCCTCTTTTGCATTGAGACCATAAGGTACGACTTTAAAAAGTTTGCCTGATAAGTTTGCAGGTGAACCGTGAGTTAAATGCCCACCATGCCCTAAATTCATACCCATGATCGTATCGCCGGGTTTCAGTATTGAAAAGTAAACAGCTTGATTAGCTTGGCTACCTGAATGAGGCTGCACATTCACATATTCAGCACCATATAATTTTTTAAGGCGATCGATCGCGATTTGTTCGACATTGTCTACAAATTCACAGCCGCCATAAAAACGCTTACCAATATATCCTTCTGCGTATTTATTTGTGAGCTGAGAACCTTGAGCTTCCATCACGGCAGGGCTTGTATAGTTTTCAGAAGCAATGAGCTCAATGTGGTCTTCTTGTCGTTTTACTTCTTGAGTGACTTGAAGTGCAATTTCCGGGTCCACCATACTTAATTTTTGAGCTTTGCTAAACATGTCTATATTTCCGCTATGTATTTAAAATGATTAGAGATTTTTATCTCAGAAAATCGATATTTTATCATGGGTCTGACCTATCTTTCTTAATGAAGTTCTATCTTAGATAAAATCTAAAAGTTATAATCCTTTCAACTATATTGAAGAGGAAGGTTTCTATGCATTGGACTGATAGTCAAAGGATTGCTGAGGCTTTATACGACAAACATCCTGATATAGACCCTAAGACAATTCGATTTACTGACTTATACCAGTGGATCTTAGACCTTGAAGGCTTTCAGGATGACCCTAATAAATGCGGGGAAAAAATTCTAGAAGCCATTCAGCTCGCATGGATTGAAGAGTCCGAATAAATCATGGCATTACTTCCGAAAGAGATTTTTAAAGCCTACGATATCCGGGGCATTGTAGGCAAAACCCTAACACCTGAATTTGTAGAAATCATAGGTCGCGCGATTGGTAGTGAAGCAATTGATCGAAAGCAAACAGAGATTTGCGTTGGTTTTGATGGAAGACTTTCAGGCCCAGAATTATCGAACGCACTTATAAAAGGCATACTTAAATCAGGTATTCACGTCATTAATCTCGGCATGGTCACCACGCCCATGGTTTATTTTTCTACCTTCTTTCTTAAAACCCAATCAGGCGTCATGGTGACAGGAAGTCATAATCCGCCTGACTACAATGGCTTGAAGATGGTTTTAGGTAGCGACACGCTATCCACAGAGGCCATACAAAAACTCTACGCCCGTATAGAAAAAGAAAGTTTTTATGAAGGCCAGGGCATTGAAAAAAAATATGATATTGCGAATGATTATATTGAAGCGATCAAAAATCATATCCATTTGAAACGCCCCATGAAAATAGTCATAGATTGTGGCAATGGTGTCGCAGGTGCATACGCTCGAAAAATTTATGAAAGTATTGGATGTTCTGTTGAAGAATTGTTCTGTGATGTGGATGGCACATTTCCCAATCACCACCCCGACCCATCTGAACCTCACAACCTAAATGATGTCATAGCACACCTTAAGAAAAGTGATGCTGAATTAGGCTTTGCATTTGATGGTGATGCGGATCGCTTAGGTGTTGTGACAAAAGATGGTCAAATCATTTATCCCGATCGACAACTTTTATTATTCGCAGAGGATGTATTAAGTCGCAATCCAAATGCGACGATTATTTTTGATGTGAAATCAACACGTAATTTATTTCAGTGGATCAAAGATAAAGGTGGCAAGCCTTTGATGTGGAAAACAGGTCACTCCCTTATTAAAGCTAAAATGAAAGAAGAGAATGCCGCACTTGCAGGCGAAATGAGTGGACACACTTTCTTTAAAGAACGTTGGTATGGATTTGATGACGGTATTTATGCAGGCGTTCGACTTCTTGAAATATTAAGTCGCTTTGATAATCCATCTGAAATTTTAAATAATTTACCAAATAGCATTAGCACACCAGAACTTCAAATTAAAATGAACGAAGGTGAACCTCACGCTTTAATTAAAAAATTACAAACGGAAGCACAATTCGATAATGCACTCGAAATTATTAAAGTCGATGGATTAAGAGTTGAGTATGAAGATGGGTTTGGTCTAATGCGCGCATCAAATACAACACCCGTCATTGTTTTAAGATTTGAAGCTGAAAATAAAATTGCACTTGAAAGAATTCAAGGCTCTTTTAGAGATGTTTTAACCTTGGCAACTCCAAGTTCAGTTTTACCTTTTTAAAATCGAGACGAACAATATCCTACGATCGCAGGATAATCAATCAACTGTCTATTCAGTTAAAGTGACTTAATGTTAATTAACTATCTGAATAAATTCAAACTTTTATATGTCATCACACTCGTGATGATGAGTAACATCACTTTTGCGATCGACCTTCAGCCAGGAGAAATTAAAGCACCTTCTGGAAGATTCAATGCAGCACAAATATCTTATTTGTACGTTGAAAAAGGAGACAAATATACTCACGGAACTAAAACGTCAAACAGCAGCAATATTAATCAAAACGCTATGCTTTTTAGACTTGGACATGCCTTCGAAATCAATCAAATACCAGCATATATCTACGCCCAATCATCATACAATCATATGGAAAATAAAAATTTACAAAGCAATATCCCGAACACAGATTCTAACGGTATTGGTGATACGACGATTGCATTTGCTTTATGGCCTTATGCAAACCGAGAGAAAGATGAATATTTTGGTATGGCCGGATATATATCATTACCTACTGGCGATTATGATAAGAACCGAGCTATTAATAGCGGATTAAATATATATCAGACAGCACTTCAAGCTGGTTATCAAACAAAGCTGTCTAAGAATACAAATTGGATGACCGCTTTAGATACTATTTTAAGTAGTAATAACAATCAATACTTAGGAAATAATAAATTAGAAAAAGATCTAATTTATAATTTCCAAACAGGATTCCAATACGTATTCAATCCAATTTATTCTGTGTCAGCTAGTTATTTTTATACCATCGGCGGAGAAAGTACTGTTAATGGCCAGGATATGGGCGACATAAATAAAATACACCGCTATCAATTAACAGGGCAAGCTAATTATGCGTTTGGTCGTTTAACAGTGCAATATGGATCTGAATTAGCAAATGAAAATAGTTATATAGAAGATCATCGGCTAGTCACCAGATACTCGTTTAGATTTTAAAGAAAGCTACTTAATTGAATCTCATTATTCCAATTATTTTTATTACGATTGCAATCATTCAGCTTGGAATCTTTGTAAATTCAATTTCTCTTATCAAAATCTACCCCGAAGAAAAAGCTATACGATATTGGGCAGCGTCACTCTTATCAGGTTCAATTGGAATTACTTGTATCGCTTTGGGTGCTTCGATGTTACAGAGCCTTGCGAAAGGTAGTTTATTTTTAACGTTTTCCAATATTATTTTCTTTGCTTCTACGATATGGCTTATTTTATACTCTAAAAGTCTCAAATATAAAATTTCAAATAAAGATATAAAGCTCCACTCATTCATAGTTATTGCATATGGCATCGGATTTGAAGTCGTTCGACAAAATGGTAATTTTATAGATAGGCAACTTTTTGCCGCCAGCTGTTCTTTCTTGGCTTACTTAGTATTACTTGTAGAAATAAAAAAACAACAATTATATAAAAATTCAAAATACTTAAAAATATTTTCCGTAACGACATTTATTGAATTTATTTTACTTCTCATTCGAATACTAATACTCTTAAATAATGACTATGGATTTATAGACAGTCTGAATGAGATACCCCTTGCCCCCCTTGCTATGCTATGGCTAATGCTCATAATTAATATATGGTCATATATAGCAATTAATGGCTATTGGACAGAAAAAATTGCTTCAGCAAGCACTGCAAATTTAATTGAAAATACAAAAATAAAAATATTGCTAAGTGAAAAATATAAATTAATTAATTCTTTAATGACAGCAAATAAAACAGCAGTGTCTGGCGCTCTTTCCGCTTCAATAGCTCACGAACTAAATCAACCACTTGGTGCTATGAAAACAAATAGTCAACATTTAAATCTCTTGATTAAGGGTGAAAAAGAAAAAATACTTATCAAAAATATTATTAAGGACAATGATAGGGCAGCGAAAATTATTACAACTTTGAAATCCATGTTTTTAAATAATAAGTCTATTTATCGATCTGAGATATTTGATACTTTTGTTCAATCTTTGGAGCCTATATTTAAAGAATCGATAAAAGAAAAAAATATAAGAATTAAATTTCTATTAAATTCATCTGCAAAGGTAAATATGAATACAGATGAATTAAGGCAGGTATTTTCTAATCTCATACAAAATTCAATTGATGCCTTATCTTTGACATCAAAAAAAAATAAAGTGATTAAAATTAAAACTTTCACTAAAAATAATAAATTATTCTGCTTGGTTACTGACAATGGTCCGGGTATATCAAGAAAAATGCAGGGCAAAATATTTAAACTTTATGAAAGCTCAAAAATTTCGCATTCTGGTATAGGTTTATGGTTATCAAAATATATAATTACTAGACATAAGGGAAGCCTGAGCATCAATAAAGCATACTTAAGTGGTGCGGAATTCTTAATTGAGCTTCCGATATCAAACAATGCCTAGTAAATCAGATAAAAAAATTACTATTCATCTAATAGAAGATGATGTTTCGCAGCGGGATAGTATTGAATCTTTATTAGCTTTCAAAGGTTTTATTACAAAATCTTACAGTACGGCTAATGATTTTTTACAAACCCTACCCTTTGAAAGACCGGCAATCGTGATTGCTGATATTCAACTTCCTGATATAAGCGGCGTTGATTTGCATCGTATGCTTATGGAAAAAAATATCAACCCCCCAATAATTTTTATTAGTGGCGAAGCAAGTATTCAAGAAAGTATTGATGCCATGAAACAAGGGGCTATTGAATTCCTGGTTAAACCATTCGAAATTGACACATTAATAGCAGCAGTTAATAACGCTATTAAAATCGAATTAAAAGAAATCAATCTAAATTTTCTACTCAAAAATTTATCTCCGAGAGAGTTTGAAGTCTACAATTTACTACTTCAGGGATTAAACAACCAAGAGCTTATCGATAAGCTCCATTTATCATTGCCTACCGTTAAGCAATACAAGTCTGAAGTGATGAGAAAATTGAAGGTAAATTCACTTTCTAAGTTGATCGAATTAGCTAGGTAGTCTGCCCCCCCCCAACATCATCCTTTTGAAGGATATTCATGGAACGAATATAACTTTATTATCTTTCCATGGAAAAAGATTTATATAACTTTAGCTTATTGAAACAAAAAAGAATTGAGCGAGGTATGTCAACTTTAGACATTGCTCATGAGTTATGTTTAGCTGAAAGACAAATTATATCTATTGAGGAAAATAAACCTCATCACTTTCCATCCCCAACACTTAAATTAGTATGTGTTAAAAAATATGCTAAAGCACTTGATCTAAAAATTTCAGATGTAATTCTCCACACTGACCATATGTCTCTCAGCTAAATGACTCAAGTAAACACTCACAAAGCTGTAGAGCTAGCTACGCAATATATTAATTCTAGACTTTCTAATAAAATAACTATGGCTGATTTAAAGACATTTACAGGGTATTCGGAAAGGTCGCTTCAGCTTTTATTTCAAAAATATTTTTCGAAAACGCCTTTTGAATATATTGAAGAACAAAGACTAATGCTTGCGTACGAATTAATTAAAAGCCATAAAAAAACTAGAAAAACTACAGATGTTGCTTTAGACGTTGGATATAAGCATTTGGGGAGATTCTCAGTGAATTTCAAGGCAAGATTTGGAATTCATCCGTCTGTTTTAGCTAAGACCTCATAAAAAAACTAGCCCTTGGGATAGCTTTTTCCCCACATATATATCGCGGTATGTGGGGGTTTTTGTTTTATGTAAGCAACAATTTAAAGCCTGCTATCACCAAAACTAATGCTAATGCTTTTTTAATGGTATTGGCTGTATAAAACTTTATGCCGAGTGTTGTGCCAATCAAAGCACCTATCAATGTAGCACCTATAAATAACGGTAATTGATCTGGTAAATTTTGTACTGAAGAATAATTTCCAAGTAAACCAAAGCTTGAATTAATCAAAATAAAAAGCGCTGTGATTCCTGAAGTTGTTTTTGTTGAGCTCCATCCTAAAAATAAAATAAGTGGAGATAAAAAGATTCCACCTCCTGTTCCAGTCAAACCTGCTAAAAATCCAATGCATGAGCCAATAATAACTGCCAGGAAAAATGGAGGCTTCTTTAGTTTTTTATCGATCTTATTAGAAAGGTTCGTTACGAGAGAAATGGCTGATATTAAAAGTATGATGCCGACGATAGATTTGTAGATATGACTAGGTGCATTTATAAAACCACCTAAAAATGCAAAAGGTATTGCGCCGATTGCGATCGGTAATAAAACTTTAAAATCAAAAAACCCTTTTCGTATAAAACGCCAGCTCGTAAATGAGGCAATAAAAATATTCATAACTAATGCGGTAGGTTTAATCACGGCACTTGGAATATTAAATAAGGTCATGATTGCAATATAGATTGACGCACCAGCATGTCCTACCGATGTATATAAGACTGCGCCAATTAATAAACAAAAGCTAATCGCTACATCAATCAATTCAAGATGCATAAAGATCCCTCGTTTACTGAGTTAAATTCTTTTAAGTAGCTAATTATAAAGCGTTTAATAGAATTATCAGGGTAAAATACTCAACTATGCAAAATGCCACACATTCAACGCCGCAAGCGATTAATAAATACCGCCCTTATTGGGCTAAGCGCTTTGGCACTGCCCCGATGCTGCCTATGTCACGCCGGGAGATGGATGCATTAGGCTGGGATAGTTGTGACATCATTTTGGTGACGGGTGACGCTTACATAGATCACCCTAGTTTCGGTATGGCTTTAATTGGGCGACTGCTAGAAGAGCAAGGATTCCGAGTGGGTATTTTGTCGCAACCTGATTGGTCAAGCGCCGAACCATTTAAAGCATTAGGAAAGCCTAATCTTTATTTTGGTATCACGGCTGGCAATATGGATAGCATGGTGAACCGATATACGGCTGATCGAAAAATTCGTTCAGATGACGCTTATACACCAGGTGCTGTTGCTGGCAAACGACCTGATCGAGCAGTACTCGTCTATTCTCAGCGTTGTCGAGAAGCGTTTTCTGATGTGCCTTTAGTCATTGGTAGTATTGAAGCAAGTCTTCGTAGAATTGCACATTACGATTACTGGTCTGACAAAGTGCGTCGCTCAGTTCTTGTAGATTCTAAGGCTGATATCTTGTTATATGGCAATGCTGAACGAGCGCTCATTGAACTTACACATCGCATCGCTGATGGAGAAAAAATAGAAGATATTCAAGATATTCGAGGCACGGCGTTCTTGCGTAAAAAAATTCCTGAAGGCTGGGAGGAAATAGCTTCTACGCATCTTGACCGCCCTGGAAAAGTTGAAACACATATAGATCCTTATGAGATGAAAATGGGCGCAGGCACTGAATGTGAAACTAACGCCAAATCGAATGAGGAAAAATTACCCGACGGCATGCAAGTTATTAAGGTGGTTCGAAAAACAAAAGCTGATCGAAGTATGCAGGTTGTTCGCTTACCAAGCTTTGAGGAAGTGGTTGATGACCCTGTACTTTATGCCCATGCATCGCGTGTACTTCATTTAGAAGCTAATCCAGGAAATGCGCGAGCACTTATCCAAAAACATGGTGATAGAGAAGTCTGGCTTAATCCCCCCCCTATTCCGCTCACCACAAAAGAAATGGATTATGTATACGATCTTCCTTATGCAAGAAAACCGCATCCTAGCTATGGTGATGCCAAAATTTCTGCATGGGAAATGATTCGCTTCTCTGTCAATATTATGCGCGGATGTTTTGGTGGATGTACTTTCTGTTCTATAACAGAACATGAAGGTCGAATTATTCAGAGCCGATCAGAAGAAAGCATTCTAAAAGAGGTTGAAGAAATTAGAGATAAGGTAGATGGATTTACAGGTGTCATTTCAGACCTAGGGGGGCCTACAGCTAATATGTATCGCATGGCTTGTAAGTCAGAAAAAATTGAAGCCTCTTGTCGAAAACTTTCTTGTGTTTATCCAGGCATTTGTGAAAATTTAAATACCGATCACACTGCACTGATAGAACTTTATCGAAAAGCAAGAAATACCAAAGGCATTAAAAAAGTACTCATTGGATCAGGCCTTCGTTATGACTTGGCTGTTACCTCACCTGAATATGTAAAAGAATTAGTGCAGCACCATGTGGGTGGCTATCTAAAAATTGCGCCTGAGCACTCTGAAGAAAATGTGCTATCTAAAATGATGAAGCCAGGCATGGGTTCATATAACAAATTTAAAGAAATGTTTGACCGCTTTTCAAAAGAAGTAGGTAAAGAACAGTATTTAATCCCTTACTTCATTGCAGCCCATCCAGGCGCCACGGATGAAGATATGATGAATTTAGCCTTATGGTTAAAAGAGCATGATTTTAAATTAGACCAAGTGCAAACATTCACACCAACACCGATGGCAATGGCCACAGCTATGTATCACTCAGGTAAAAATCCTTTACGTAAAGTGACCCACGATAGTGAAGAAATTCCTATTCCTCGAGCAGGTGGTGTGCGTCGACTTCATAAAGCATTCATTCGTTACCATGACCCTAAGAATTGGCCGATGTTACGTGAAGCATTACAGCGTATGGGTCGATCTGATTTAATTGGGGATAGCAAAAAACATCTTATCCCTGCAAGACAACCTTTATCTGAAAATCATTCAAGACGAATGCATCAATTTGCTAGAAATAAAGCACCCGCAACAAAAACTTTCAAACGCGCTCGATAACCCTTAACTTCGTCAAGAAGTTGAAAGAAGATACAGTGAAAAATAAAAGAATAATGACTCTCCTAGATCAAATGGAAGCAATTGAAAAAGAACTCAACGAAGTCATTCATGAGCAAGAAATTAAATTTAATTATGAATTTAAAGGTAAAAAGGTTGAGTTTGAAGCTTCAATGAAAGAGGCACACAAGAAACTCAAAATAGGTCTTATCAGATGGCTTTCAACAAGGCCGCAAAATCTAATTACAGGCCCTATTATCTACAGCATGATTTTCCCAATGTTAATTTTAGATTTATGTATCAGCTTTTATCAACTCACTTGCTTTCCTATCTATAAAATAAAGCTAGCAAAAAGAAGTAATTACATCTCTTTTGATCGTCACCATCTTCATTACCTCAATTGGATTGAGAAATTTCATTGTACTTATTGCGCCTATGGTGCTGGGCTTCTTTCATATATCACTGAAATTGTAGCGAGAACTGAGCAGTACTTCTGCCCTATCAAACATGCAAGAAAAGTGATGGGCACTCATTCTCGATATATTAAATTTTTAGAATATGGTGATGCTGAAGATTATCAAAAAAATCTAGAAGCTTTTAGAAGACAGCTTTCGACTTAAATTTAAAAAAAAAGAAAAGCCACTCGTAAGAGTGGCTTTTTTATATCTAAAAAAACTTAATTACCTTCGGATCTTAATCGTTCAATACGCTTATTTTCAAAAGCTCTTAATCCAATAAAAGTTAGCGCGCCAATAGCAACCATAATTAAAACAAAACAACCGTAAGCTAATGGCCATGGAATGCCATTAGTCATCATGCTAAATTCAGACATACCGCCAATACCTGCAATAATATTCACTGGCATAAACACCACGCTAATAATTGTTAATCTTTTCAAATCAATATTTTGATTTACGTTCAAGAAACCCACCGTAGCATCCATCTGGAAATTGATCTTATTAAATAAGAATGATGTATGACCATCTAAAGAATCAATGTCACGTAAAATTTCTTTAACATCTTCATGCTGACTTGCAGATAAAAGTTTTGAGCGCATTAAAAAAGATAGCGCGTTTCTAGTATCCATCACATTGCGTCTAATCTTACCGTTCAAATCTTCTTCGATCGCTATATCAGAGAGTATGGTCGCAGCTTGGCTATTCGTCATGTAAGACTTCACAACTTGACTGCCCACTTTTTCTAACCTTGAGTAAACATCTTCTAGTGCGTTGGCTGAATACTCAATATCTGCTGCATATAAGTCCAATAAGACATCTTTAGCCTGTGACACGTAACCTGCCTCTGCACGCGCTCTTAATCGTTGAAGTCTAAATACAGGCAACTCTTCGTTTCGCACTGTAAAGAGTATTTTGTCTTTAAGAACAAAGGCGACGGTAACATTCTTAGATTCTTTAGTTGTGTCTAGCAAGAAATTAGAGTGAAGATGGATTTCACCATTATCTTCAATATAAAAACGTGCGCTTGTCTCAAGATCAGTCAATTCGTTAGGATTGGGGATATGGGCACCAAAAATTTCCCTTGCCCATTCGAGCTGCTCAATTTCAGGTGTCACAAGATCTACCCAGATAGGCTTGGCCTTTTCAAGATCTTTTCTGCTGTAGATAGGTATCTGACGCAAGCGGCCTTTAAAGAGGTCGAATACTCGAATCACCGTAATTTGTTCTTTGTTTGGCGTTTCATCTGATACAAGGTCCATACGGATATCATCAGAAACATCAAGGAGCACATCGTCACGACGGCTTGACTCAATATGATCCCAAACGACGATACGCTCTTGTTCTGATAAAGCCTCTAGAATTCGGGCGATTTCATTGACTTCAAGCTTCTTAATGAGCCTTTCTAATTCAATTGAGTTTTGTTTTTGAACTAAAGATTCGACAATGTCTTGGCGAGACATTTCTTGCCTTTGAATGAGGTTTCCGACTAAGTTTTGCTTGGCTAGCAAGTTTTTGATGCTAGATAATTTCTTATCAATGTTGTTTTTTTCTGACATGATAATTGCCTCTAATTCAGATTAAGCTTAAGGTTTCGGCAATTGTAAAGTAATAGCTATCAAATTGAAACCTTAATAGCCAACAAAAAATAAGAAGTTATAAATGATGGATTTAGTACATATCCAAATGAATTTAATTTATCTTTTTTTTAAGCGATAAATTAGTAAGATAGAAAGAAATAAAATGTTTGGATACCAGATATACCAGTGCGTCCATGGAATGCCATCTATCTTAAAATCTGATATTGGCCAAAAAATTGGTGTAGCAAAAAAAGCTTTTGAATGAAATGGAAAATCGAGAACAATATGAAATGGCCAAGCCAGCATGGCCATAGCCAATGCTCGATTAAACCGATAAACACAATAAATAATCGGCAAACATATAATGAAACTGTGGCCGACTGAGTAACTCAAGAAGAGCCAATCTGGAATGGACTCCAAGGCAGGCTTACCAAAATACCAATTTCCTGTTGTGATATTGATGAGTAAAAATATGCCAAATGAAATTAAGTCTGGCATTGCACCAAAAAAAATTGCAGCCCATGGATACCTCTTATATCCAAATAATCCATAGCCCCACAAGGCATGACTTAATGTATCCATAATAATTTAACGATTAATTTTTTGTTGATGGGCCTGATATAAGCCATAACTGTCCATGCTCAACTAACTTTGTATCTTTATGATCAAGATGTGCTTGCGTGGTGCCAAGATAATACCTGTGATTGGTATCAAACCATGAAGCTTTACGCAACAAAGATGTAACTTCAACAATACCTGAATGCTCTTCATCGATAGTCATAAAATCAGCTGCTCCAGGTTTAAATAAATCTGGATTAGATTCAAATAGTTTAGTCGTTTTATTTAGCATAGGCTCATACATCCAAATCACTGCCAAACGCGCATTTTCTCCTGGGTCTTCTTGCGCCAATACTCGACCATCGCCATCTACAACAATATTATCAAACATCTCAGCGCCTATACTTTGAGCGCTTAAGGGGGCGCTAATTCGTCCGCCATGCAGAGGATTTGAGATGTCATCAAAAACTAATTGATTCAATCGGCTATCACCCCCAATTTTGTCGGTAGTAGCAAACCAAAATTTACTAGCATCTAAAGCATCCCAAGCACCGTCTTCCGGCCTTGCAAACCCAGTAGCGCCAAGTTTCTTAGCTTCCTCTCTGAGAGTTTTGCCATCTAGGCTTGTCATACCTGTCAAAGGTACTAAACTAAAGCGCTCGTTAGTGACTTTAATCGCATACAACTGCCCGCCAACTAATCCAGATTGTTCAACCGGATTTCCCACTTTTGTTTTATTGCCCAAATAGACCAATAGCAAACCATCCTGAATATCATCCAAGCCAATGACCAAAGTTCGATCTTGATTTACAGGATTAGCCAATAAGTTTTCCCATGCAATATGCCCAAAATCAGGCATTAAGTAACTGATACCTTCTAGAGTGTGGGCAAATGCACGACCACCTGCTTTATCTTCTTCACCATTTAAAAATAACTGCCCGTTAAATCCCTTACGCGTCGTTGCATTATAAAAAGCCGAAATGGGTGGCAAATCCGCAGAACAAAATCGATTAAATTTTAAGCCATTTGGAACAGTTGATTTAATTAAGTCCGAACCGCTTTTTACCTTGAGACTTTCAATATCAATGACCCAACGAGAAACAAAAGCACCCTTTTCACCATGAGTGCGAGTCGCTCCTTTATCGTTAGGAATCTCATGGTTCATAAGCAAATTAAAAGTACCATCGTTATTTGCAAAAACACCTAAACCATCTGGCACGCCAGCCATGGCATAGCCATTACCAGCAGATTCACCTACAGTGATAATTGGCTGCATTTTCCAACCAGGCGCCACGGGAATAATGTAGGCTGGAGCCGAAATAGCGGTACTAGAAAATACAATCGTGACAAATAACGCTTTTAGTAATAGCTGCATAAAGGCCTTTTTTAATTAAACAATAAAATAATAAAAAACTATCAATGCTTTTTTTGAATGTAAAAAATTTGAAGAATTTTTTTAAATATTTTAACTTTAATAAGAGTCAAAATTTTGACAGCTTTTAAGATAATCTAAATTTCGCCCAGTCAAATAACTAAGCCGACCAACTCGAGAAATCTAATCTACTTCAAAATATAGGAAATGTGATGGTCGTCAGGTGTGATTGATTCTAACTTGACCCATTCCTTATTATCTTTATACCAAATCTGGATATTAATTTTAGGTCCCGTGATTCGATAGGAGTCGGCTTCTATATTTTCATTTTTTACTTTAATAGTTTCCTTGCCTAAACTTTTAATTTGTACTTCAGTGTATTCGCCCATCTGGACATTCAATAATTTACTTTGCTTTAACATTAATGGATTCCAATAGCTAAAAGTCATAGGACACTCGGCAGAAAAAGCTTCTTTTGCAGGCTCAATCAACTTAAATGTATTGGTTTCAAATTTTCCAACAACTTTGTAATCATCTCCTCCATCTTGCGTTGAAGCGTTTATCGAATGAAGACAGTTTTTACTCCAAAGTTCCTGCGATATATGTTTGTATTTATAAACGGGTATTGATAAGACTGTGACTTTAAAATTTGCATTACTCGTCAGCTGATGAAATTTTTCTTCTTCTTTTAATTGGAAGGTATGTTCGCCAATTAATTTACCATCCATAAGCACATCAAAGTTCCAGTCTTTTGCAAAACAAATGCTTGGTAAAAAAAATAAAATAAAGCTAAATTTTTTAAAGGAAAAATTTTTCATCACAAGAGCTAGCAAACACCACTCCAAGATTTCTCTAATGACTGAGTCTCGTTATTCTTTCCGGGAAAATTATTGAAAAACATATCAATTAAGTATGGAAGCGTTGAAGTAAGTTTTGAACAAGTACCTTTACTTCTTAAACTCCCCTCAAAAAGTTTATCGAGCTCTTTGTCTTTAGATTTAGGTTTTGCTATATCAATATGGATATATCTTGTATACAAAGTATATTTATTAGTATGCGTTTGGTAGCCACGATATCCATACATTGGCAAGCCAGGATACATAGCCCATGAATTTAGTGAATATCCCGTATAACCAATCATTCCAAAATCAGGCACTGTATAAGTCTCTGTCATCTCTTTTCCGTTGTCGTCACCATAGTCAAAGAAAAGGAGTAACTCAGGTTTTTTGGAGTGATCAATGACAGTGAAACCTAATTTCTCGATACGATCTTTAAGGATCCCTGCATAATTTTTAAATTCCAATGAGCTTTTTTGAGACTGATGCCATGGAACTATCGCTATGGTAGTGGGTTTAAAGTCATTAGGAAGTTCATGGAAGACAGTGAGCTCAGCTTTGAGGGTGGGATTTTTCTCTGCAAGGGACTGACAACCACTAATACTTATTAGTGAAAAAAGACTAACTAACAAAAAGAAAAATTTCATATCTGTACGACCTTATAATCTATTTTTTGTTCCAGAATTTAGCCTTAAATAGCAGTGCCTTAAAAATTAGGGTTTCAAGGGTATTTCGTGACTCTCTGAAGCTTCCCAGATTTCTTTTGCTGCATCAAGATTGATGGCCATAATCAAAAATCCAACTATTAAATCTGGCCACATCGATACCCAAATGTATCCTATTAAGCCTGCAATAATAATGCCTATGTTAGCTAACGCATCATTTCGTGCAGAAAGAAAGGCGGCTCTCGTTAAACTGCCTTGATAATTTCTAAATCGCATTAAAATAAAAGTACAGGTAAGGTTCACAAGCAATGCCCCAAAACCTGTCAAAGAGAGAATAGAAGGATCTGGAACTGACGGCATATTAAATTTTTGCCAAATTGTGTATAAAAAAGCAAGGGCAGGTATTACCAAAATCATTGCTAAACATTTACCCAGCCTTGCTTTGCTTTTGATCGACCATCCAAACGCTAAAAAAATAAGAATATTAATTGACGCATCTTCGAGAAAATCAATGCTGTCAGCAAAAAGAGAGCTGGAATGTATATTATTTGCTGCTATAAACTCTACAAAAAAATAAGTTAAATTAGCAAATGCAACAAATAAAACTGATTTTGCAAATTGTGCATCTTGTTTATGCTGAAGAGTCATAAATTGAAATAATTATTGCACTTCAATTTGGATAGTTTTACTTAGTTCTTCGCCGTACGAGCGATGATATCCATCTGCAAACTGAAGGGTAAGCTTATAGATACCCGAAGTTAAGTTGAGCTCGATTTCTTTCTGCCCTTTACCAAAATGCAAATGATTTGAATCTGCTGGAATTGTTAAACCTTTTGCTATGTATGGCTGGTTAATCAATAAATGATGATGGCCGGAACCTTCTGTATATTCTCCTGCTGGACTAATAAGCATGCCACTTAATTCAAATACAACCTTAAAAGGGCTTTTGACTTTATCTCCATCTTTTAGGTTAGCAAAGCTTACTGAGGGCTTATTCAATACGCCTTCATCTCTTGGGTACGAGAAAATATTTAAGGAAAGAAGGAGGGTTAATACACCTACAAATAAAAGAGCTTTTATTTTCATCAGTAATGATCCTTAATTAAGTATACAAATCATACAACAAATTTTTCCTTTTCCATTCAATCAACTAAATGAGCGATATGCTGAAATACTGCCTCATTAGATCAAAATTGCACCCTTGAAATACTTAGGGTCTAATCTTTTTTTAATGATTCTTCATGAATTTACTTAGGCTTTATTGAGTGGACTAAGTCTATTGCGTTTTAGTTGTGAGAGTAATATCACTTCAACAAGTTAAACGCTTGTGAAGAAAATAATGCAACTAACTATTAAAGGAAAATATTATGTGGACAACTCCAGCAGCTACAGAAATGCGTTTTGGCTTTGAAGTAACTATGTACGTAATGAACAAGTAATTGTTTATTAGTACCCTAAATAAAAAAGCCTAGCTTCTGCTAGGCTTTTTTATTAAGTTGATTCGAAAAGTAGTGATTGACATCCCTGTGATTCATTTCATCTTCTCTAACCGCTATAACCACATCACTTAAGCGCGCATCTTTTTTAAGATGCCAGTAATCAATAGCTATTTGAGGTGCTGGAATATTTTCATACTTGCCTTCTTGAATGCCCTGCAAATATTCTGTATAGCTATAGACAGCCTCTTCTTCAAAATAGCCAACCAAACGATGAGCTGTTTTGGACGATATCAAATAAAGCAAAAAGAATAAATTATAGAAAATACCTTGCGCTAAAATAATCAAAAATCGCTCGAATGTATTAGGTTTGGCAATTTCAATAAAAGTCATTAAATGCATACGTTCATTCTCGGCCTCATCCAGAAGTGTCTTTATCCATCCTTGATCATTTTCGATACGCCTTAAAGACTTAAGATGCTGCAATGTGCCACCCACCATACCTGGCACACCCGCCACGGTCTCTAATACTACTGCCCTATGTCCATAACGTCCTGCAAAGAAAGTATCGGCAAAGACACGTAGAAATTTAGTACAAACTAAAGCAAAGTAGTCGGAAAAACTTTCAGCTTCATGATGAATAATTCTTTTTATCATATTGTTTTTAAGAGTTAATTTAGCCTCGTTGAGTTCAATCCATAATGCCTAAATTCTAGATTATTCCATTTTGAATTATTTTGACCCTTATTGTGAACTTTTTCCAAGAATATATGACAAAGAACCATTAAATTTATATGGATTTTTATGAAACATCTTATTTTCTTACTTTTAGCCTTAAGCCAGCAGCTATGGGCTGCCAATAATAACGATATAGATATAAAGAAGCTCGAAAATCAAAGAGCTTTTATTGGTCAAATCAACCAATGCATGAACCCTAATCAGTTAGATGAATTTATCAAAAAAGCTATTCAAAATACCTCTGACCAAGAAAAAAGATCAAAATATGCTGGAGTTCTTGAGGAGCTCATTAAATATAACCCTTCTTGCTTTATTGCGAGCATTAATAAACTAGACAATAAAAATTGTAAACAAGTTGAAGCGTCTTATATTAATGAACCTCATTTTTACCCTCGCGAAGATCTTAAAACTTCACTAAGACAAACTAAAGATTTCTCTAAAAGCTGCTTAGCAAGTTAAGGTAATATTCCTATATGTTATCTATTAAAAACTTTAAGGTATTTTATCTTTTAGGTATCCTGCTCTTTTCATTTGCAACACATGCCAATGAAACATCCGAAAAGCCATTAACTGGCAAATACACTGAGAAGTACCACAATGGAAATTTAAAATATGAAGTTAATTACATTAATGGAAAAAAAGAAGGTTTAGAAACTTTTTGGTACATCAGTGGCGGAAAATATATTCAAACAAGCTATAAGAACGATAAAGAAGATGGTATCTGGAATCAGTGGTTCGAAAATGGCCAACTAAAGCTAGAAGCACATTACAAAAATGGAAAGGAAGATGGTTTATTTACCCTTTTTTATGACAACGGCACCAAGCGATCTGAATCTAATTTTGTAAATGGTGAAAAAGTGGGATACGAAACTTATTGGGAAAGAAATGGTGACGTCAAATCAAAGACATTGTACAAATCTAAGTCGTTAGATAAAGATAATAAACCAGCTAATTAAATAGGTTATTCAAGAGTTAAAGTTTTCAAGACCTTTGCATCAAAGCCTTACTCCAGCCCAAGAAAATTCCTTTGCCTGGGCCTCAAATTTTGTCTGCTAGAATTCGCCTCGAAGTCCAAACATGATTGATCGTCCACCCATCGGCGCTATATCTTTTAAGAAAGATGTATGCTCGCGAATTTCTTCGTCCAATAAATTATTAGCTCGTGTAAAGGCCTCTAGATTTAATTGTGTAGGTAACTTATAAGTGGCCATCATACTGACGTTTGTATAAGCATCTGTCATAAGCTCTTTACCTCCCTGATAATTATAATTTGACGCAACACGATCTTGCTTGAAAGCATGGAGCACATCTAACCTTGCACCAAAACGATCAAATTCATATTTAAGACCTGCGCCTAATTTAAGGGGCGATATACGAGGCACATAACCACCATTCGTTTTATCCTTGGCATCGACATAATCTCCTCTTACATTAAACTGAACGTAATCTGTCAACATAGTTTTACCTTCTAACTCCACACCTTTAAATTCAGCTTTAATGCCTGAAAAGGTAGATTTTAAGTAGGTAATTTCAGTGCCTTCTTCCGCCTCATTATGGGCATGACCCTCTGAGTTTGTTGATAAAAGGCCGATAAAATTTGAAAACTTATTAAAATAAGCCCCAACAGTTAAACTGTCCTGCCCAGACTTCCAGCGAATCTGTCCATCTAGTCCATTCGATTTTTCCTTTTTTAAATCTGACTGACCTTCTTGATAAACTCCTGTTGCTGTATGTACCCCATTTGCAAAGAGTTCAAAATAAGATGGTGCTCGTTCATTGTGGGATAAATTACCTGTTAATGACCATTGCTCATTGAGCGCATATAAACCGCCAATTGCTGCATTATTGGTACTAAATTTTTTTCTTGAAGGATCGCCAAATTTAGCTAAATCAGTATCATGATCAATTTCTCCACCACCTTTACTCTCAACTTCATGCTTACCATGCCTAAGACCAAAGGTCATTTTATGTTGGTTGAGAGGAAGTTCTTCATAAACATAAACGGACTGTGAGTTAGTTTTTGAATTAGGTATAAAAGCTTCGTGTCCGATTGCATCAAATTTACCATTATCAAATTGTGTACCGATCACCCCTTTTAAACCGAACAAAGGTACATGCATCAGCTCAAACGTTCCATCTATCGCTCTATTTTTAAAGGTGGTGTGAATTGTAACCGCGTCCATCTCATGATGACGGTAATCTGTGTAAGCTGCTTTAAATTTAGCCCTTTCAAAAAAACTACCTAAGTCTCTTATTTCAGATGCAAAATCAATGCGATCCGTATCCATGTCCAAAAGAATACCGGGCTCCTTAACGCTACCGTACTTTGTTTGATGTTTAGCGTAACTCACCCCAGCATAACCTCTATCAAAAATCATCGAAGCTCCCACTGCTCCTCCCCTTGTTTCAGATTGGCTGTTAAGAAGTTTTTTTCTGCCATGGTTAGTTGGGTAAGTGCGATAATCCCCTGGGTAAACATCAACGACTATGTCGCCTGCTGCTGGATTCCAATACTTAGTCGACTCAAGTCTATTTGAAATTGCGTTACCCGGTATTCGTAAATTCTTCGAATCTCGGTTATAAGCGTCAAAGTGCATCACAAAATTTCCTGTACCCACATCAACCACAGCCGCATTACTTTGCTCTAAATTAGCACCTCCATAACGCACTTCACCTCGACCCGTAATCCCCTGGAGTTTTTCTTTAGGGATACGGTGATCAATGGCATTTACTACACCGCCTACTGCTCCACCACCATAAAGAAGGGTCGCAGGTCCGCGAATCACATCAATCTGCTCAATAATTAAAGGATCGATCGATACACCATGGTCAGAACTTAAGTTAGAAGCATCTAAATTATTAACGCCATTCTGCAGAATCTTAACGCGATCGCTATCCATACCTCGAATCATAGGACGCCCTACTGAAGGGCCAAAGGAACTATTGCTTACACCTGGAATACTATTTAATGTTTCGGCTAATGTATTTTCTCGTTTTAATGAAAGTTCACGGCCATTTAAAATTGAAATGGGGACCACCATTTGATCAGAGCCAACACCTAAAGGATTTCCAGTTACTGCCGTGGTGGGTATAGTTAAAGTTCCCTTATCGGCAGCTACTGCCGGAAAAGTAAACATAAAAAATAATGCACATGTTATTTTTTTGAGCTTCATTTTGAAACCTCTTCAATAAAAAATTAGTAAAGCAAACGTCCTTAAAAGATTTAAGGAGGTAAATTAAATTAAATTTAATTTAATACTGAAGTTTGAGGTGGAGCGCGAGCAGCAAAGTGAATTGCTGTGAGAGATTCATATGAATGAGACTGGACTACAAATACCGTGTAATGATTTAATTCTTCAAGATTGAAAACAAATTCACTATCATTAATATGCTGAAGTTTTGCGAAACCAATACATTGGGTACAAGAGCTCAGATCTGACTTATGAGATTGGGTCTTTTGGGTGTGTTCCTGTATATGAGAAATTTCATGCGCAATCGCTGCTTGCTGACTAAAAGCAAACAAAAAGATTAAACATAAAATACTATAGAGGCGCTTAAACATAACGGCAGTTTAGCACAGATTTATTTAAAAAAATCCCCCCGCCCTAACCTGCTCGAACCCCTTGTTTTCAAGTAAAATAAATTTATGAAATCCATTGCCCTTATTGACGTTAATAACTTCTATGTCAGCTGTGAAAGAGTATTTAATCCTAAGCTAGAAAATAAACCAGTGGTGGTATTAAGTAACAACGACGGCTGTGCTATCTCCCGTTCTAATGAAGCTAAAGAACTTGGCATTAAAATGGGTACGCCTTGGTTTAAATTTAAAGAGTTTGCCAAGCAAGAGAATGTCACAGCCCTGTCATCTAACTACACACTCTATTTAGATATGAGTCATCGCGTAATGACGTTGTTGTCCAAATTTAGTCCTGACCAAGAAATTTATTCCGTGGATGAATCATTCCTAGACCTAAGCTCATTCAAATCCAAAGATCTCATTAAGTATGGCCAACAAATTAAAACTAAAATTAAACAATGGACAGGATTACCTGTGTCTATTGGTATAGGCTCAACCAAAACATTATCTAAATTAGCTAATCACATTGCAAAAAAGAATCCATCATTTAAAGGTGTGTGTAATTTAAATGTCATGGATGAAGACACGCTTGAAACCTGGATGAGTCATTTTCCTGTTACTGACATTTGGGGGGTTGGTAGATCATTAGCGCCTAAACTTAATCAACTTGGCATTATGTCTATCCTAGATTTAAAACATGCAGATCCAGACTATATACGTCAACAATTTAGTATTGTCCTTGAAAAGACAGTACGTGAACTTAATGGTGTGATGTGTATAGAATTAAAAGATATAGAAGAACCTAATAAAGAGATTATAGTATCGCGTTCTTTTGGTAGACGAGTGAGAGACAAACAAGAACTCATAGAGGCTGTGACTTCATATACCACCCGCGCCGCTGAAAGAATGAGAAAACAAGAATCAGTCGCTACATCCTTATATATCTACATTAGAACAAGTCCACATGATGATAAGAAACAATATGCGAACGGAGTCAACATTCCCTTATTTCAGCCGAGTGATGATTCAATGGTATTAACCAATGCAGCCTTATTGGGATTAGATTATATTTACCGTGAGGGTTTTGATTATCAAAAAGCTGGTATTACATTATGTAATTTAACTTCCAAACATAAAATGCAAGGCCATTTATTTAGCGATACGATTTCAAATTCTCGCATGAAGATCATGGACACCATCAACCAAAGATGGAAAGGTAAATTAAAGTTAGGTAGTGAAGGTATAACAAAAGAATGGGAAATGAAGGCTCAATTCAAATCAAGGAACTACACAACTAACTGGAATCAGCTAATCATCGCGCACTAAATCTAGATAGCGTTTTAATGAGTTAGATTGTATTGAGTGATATAAACAGCTATACCTGCGAAATACCCAATTAAAGCTAACCAACTAATCTTTTTAACGTACCAAAAGAATGGTATTTTTTCTAAGCCCATTGCAGCGACTCCTGCAGCTGAACCAATAATGAGTATGGACCCACCTGTGCCTGCACAATAGGCCATAAATTCCCATAAGAAACTATCAGCCGGATATTGAGTTAAGTCATACATGCCCATTGAAGCTGCGACAAGGGGTACATTATCAACAACAGCACTCAATAATCCCAATAACGTCACAATATAATCCTGACGACCCACTGTTTTATCTAAAAATTCAGAGAATGAGTGAAGTATATGGCTATGCTCGAGTGTTGCCACAGCTAATAAAATACCGATAAAGAAAACAATGGAAGTCATATCAATTCGATGCAAAGCATGGGCTAGAGTGAATTGCTGTTTGTCAGCATCATCCTTCTTGTAATGTATCAAATCCCCTACCAGCCAAAGAATTCCTAATCCAAAAAGGATACCCATAAAAGGTGGTAAATGCGTCACTGTTTTAAATACAGGTACTAAGATCAAAATACCAAGCCCCAAATAAAACATGGTATTTCGCTCAAAATCAGATGTCAGCATTGAAGAGGCGCTGTATGTTTTAGTTTGCGTTGAAATAAGTTTGCCTCGCATGGCATGACTAACAAACAATAACGGTGCAATGAGATTAGCTAATGAGGCCAAGAACAATCCTTTAATAATCGCTAGTGTTGTAATCTGCCCTCCAATCCATAACATGGTCGTTGTAACATCCCCAATAGGAGACCAAGCGCCCCCTGCATTAGCAGAAATCACTACCATTGCTGCGAATAGGAGACGATCTTCTTGTTTTTGTAAAAGTTTTCTTGTGAGAGAAATCATGACAATAGTGGCTGTTAAATTATCTAAAACTGCACTTAGGAAAAAGGATAGGAATCCAACTATCCACAATAAATGTGAAAGTTTTTTAGTTTTAATGCGAGATGTAATAACTTCAAAGCCATTATGCGCATCAATCACCTCAACAATGGTCATAGCACCAATTAAGAAGAAAACAATTTCTGCGGTAGAAGCTATAGATTCACTTAGTTGATGGCCTACGAGTTTATGGTCACCTGTTGAAACTGCGTAAATAGTCCAAAGCAAACCTGCTCCCAATAGTGCGGTGGCTGATTTATTGATTTTTATAGAATGCTCAAGTGTGATTGCGGCATATGTAATTACAAAAATAATAATGAGAGCACTAAGCATGGTTATTAATTAACAAGTTATTGGTTGAAATAGATTGTAGCAGAATAAACGAACGTCAATAATTTTACCGCTTATAGAGTCTGCTGAGCAGTAAGCGATTCATTAAAGGTAAGAGCATATGAGAAATTGTAAGAGCCATTAAAACAGAAAAAATGATATTTAAATAGTTAATTTGCAAATGCTCAAAAAGAAGAAAGTAGGAAAAGAAAGTAACTGGCAAGGTAAAAGCTACTAAAAACATTAAGTCTCTTAAAGACTTAATTCCAATATTAATTAATGCTCTAAGACCATGTAAAAAACAGAAATAGAAGGTAAACCAATAAACTGGCTGCAGAAAACTAGCAAGAATGATTGTTATTAAAAACTCGAAGGCAAGAAAGAGCTTATCTTTTTTGGTAATAACCTTATCGAGATAAAGCAAAATTAAAAAACTAGCTATAAAGGCAATTGTAATAAATTTAAGCATAACGAATACTTGAAGGTTTATATCTGAATTGGTTAAAGCATCAAAAATTGATTTAACTTCTTTTTCAAAAAAAATGACAGGGAGTAATGTAATGACAATACCCCATGAAATCTTCATGCATTGAGGGGTCTGACCTAGGTGTGAAAGATCGCTATGACCAAAATGGAACATTGACATTAAAAGTAAAAGAACTAAACCTAGTATGGGACTTTGAAACCATAAAATAAGCCCCAAAAGAACAATGAATAAATAAATTAAGAAAGCTATAGCTTTGGTCTTAAATTTAGGAAAAGTTTTCCATATGATAATGGAGTCAGCAGCTCCATGAGAGAGACCAAAAGACATAATAATTAGAAATAATATTGCGAGAGATGAATGGATATCAGTAATGTTCAAAAAACTATGCTGTTGAGAAAAAAATATTAAGAAAAAACTTAATATCAAATAAAAGAACTGGTGAATTCTGACTTTATTTAACATATAAGTTTATTAAGCCTCTAAGCATTACTAATTTTGGTAATTTCAAAATAATCACAAAATAATCGACTAGTCTTGATTGGTCAGATAAAAATCTAATAACAGATGAAATGGGCACTTTGGTAAAAAAAACTTTAAATATTTCAGGGGCTTTTTGAGGATTAGATCTCAACACAGAAAGAAAGATTTTATCTAGCCAATTTATAAGATAATTTTCTTTGTGATGAATCATGTCATAGCAAAATTCTTTTTTTGTTTTTATTTGATTCGCCCAGAGTGCGATTCGAGTGAATGCATACCCCGAAGCAGGTCTAGAAGCCCCTCCAAAGTTCCCAATCTTAAAATATTGCTCTTCCATTTTCCTTTCAATATATGGCGACATCGGAAGAACAGCTTGCTCTGTTCTTGTTATTTCCTTTATATCAAACTTTTTTAAAGTAAGATCATGTATCTTTCCAACTTGCTTGAAATTTATCTCGGATGAGAAAAAGGTTGTTTCTATCAAAGCTTTATTTTTTGAGAATGGAAGAATATAAGTAAAAATAACATTTTTGTTCGACTCAGAGAAATCCATCAATGTCACCACATTTTCATCAAATATATTTTGATTTGAAATAATCTCAGAACCCACAAAAACTTGCTTCAAAGATGGATACTTATCATCAAATATTTTATTGGGTCTGCTATCTATTACATTCTTAAGTAATATTTTTTTATTCTTTAATTTAATTTCCCAACCATCTTGATTTTTTTTAACATGACTAATTGATTGGCCTCTTTCTACCTTAATCCCCTCTTTAGTAATCTTTTTATATAGTTCGTCTAGAATGGATTCTGAGCTATAACATGCATACCTGTAACTACCAAGATCAATCTTGTAAGATTTATTTTTAACCTTAATTTCTATTTGTGACCATTCTTTTTTCGGTTTTACACTGAAGCTTTTTTTAATATCAAACAATCCTGGTCCTGACCAAAAGCTGTATGTTTTATCATTTTTTAAGTGGGTATTTTTTTCAATTAAAATGAAATTTTTAATTTTTTTACTGAGAAGAGAATTTCCAAGAGTTAATCCAGATAAGCCAGCACCAATAATTCCAATATCAAATTTTTGTTTCATATATTAAAAGTGAGCATCTGGAAGTGTCATTATGAATTTATGCAGATTCTTATCATGAGGCTTTAGTTTAGCTTTAAAAGTAAGCAAAAATTTAGTAATAATCTTAAAGGTAATCAACACCTTACATAAGGTATTCACATAGCATCTTTTTTCTTTATGTTGATATTGGGTCTGAATTAATTGATGTCCAATTTGCTGGTAGAGTGCAGAAGCCAATTTAACTGCAAGGGAGGCGCCTCGAGGGAGGTGATCAATCGCACTACTAGCACTGGCAAAGTAAATATTTGCTAGGTTAATAAGTTTTTTTCGAGTGTAGTCTATTTTTGCTGCAGTTTCCCTTGTTGGGTAGGCTATTTCTTTAGCTGAATGTTTGCCCATGAGGCTTTCAGGTAGATAGATTCTATTTCGTAAACTGTCTTCATAAATATCTCGAGAAATATTTATCAATTGCATTGCAATGCCTAAATCAATTGCAAAATAACGCATTTTTTTATCTTTTACGCCGAAGATGTCACACACCATTAATCCCACTGTACCTGCAACTTGGTAACAATAAATGATTAAGGCTTTTTCTGACTTAAATGAGGTAAATTTAATATCGTATATTTGTCCATTCAGAAAATTTTTTACAAGTTTTTGGTTCGGCCAATTTTCCTTTGGAATATTATTTAATACACTAATGACCGGATGAGGCGTGCCCTTATTCCATGCGCTTATAAATATAAGAAGCTTTTTTTTGGCAACACTTAAGTTTTTAGCTTCATCAACCATGTCATCTATTTTTCGACAAAAGCTGTAAATCGAGTAAATCGCTTGCATTTTGACTTTATCAAGAAAAAAAGAGGCCCAATAAAAAGTTTTTCCATGCTTACGCATCAATAAACTATTCTTCATGCTATGGAATCAATTTATCGATGACTTTGGCTGAATTGAGGACGCCTGGAACACCAGCGCCCGGATGAGTCCCAGCACCTACATAAAAAAGGTTCTGATATAAATCATCCTTATTGTGCGTCCTGAACCAAGCAGATTGTCTAAATAACGGAGCAATAGAAAATCCTGAGCCAAAAGGCGTCTTGTAATCTTGAAGAAAATCGTCAGGGGTCATTACAAAAGATTCACAAATATATTCACTAAGTTTTGGCATCATGGTTTGCTCTAGAGCCTTAATAATAGATTGTGTAAATTTCGGCGCCTCTTCTTTCCAGCTAATATTTCCTTTTAAATTTGGTACTGGAACTAACGCATAAAAACTATCGCAACCTGTAGGGGCAAAATCAGGATCAGTTGCTGTGGGTCTATGAAGGTAAATAGAAAAATCCTCGGATAATTTATAGCGATCAAAGATATCACTAAGTAACTCTTTATAGCGCGGCCCCATCCAAATAGTATGGTGAGCAATATCCTCATATTTAACTTTTGTTCCAAAGAAAAGAACGAACAAACCCATGGAGTGCTTGGCTGTTTTCTTTACAAATTTATTATGCAAGGAAATTTTTTTATGTTCTATTAAATTGGTATTTGTATAAATAGGATCTGCATTTGTAATTAAATAATCAGCCTTATAAAATTTACCTTCCGCAGTTTCTATACCTTCAACCATTTTGTCGCGAGTAACAATTTTCTTAATTTCGCTATTAAGGAATATATTTACACCCTGGCGCTCCATCAGCATCTTTAACTGAGATATTATTTCTCCAGTTCCTCCCTTAGCAAAAAATACTCCCCATTTTTTTTCAAGCGCGTGAATAAGAGCATAAATTGAGGTTGTATTAAAAGGATTACCACCAACAAGCAATGGCTGAATTGAGAAGGCTTGCCTTAAATTTGGGTGGCTTAGATAGCTTGACACAAATTGATAAACGGATTGATAGCCCTTTAACTTAATAATATCGGGGGTATATTTAATTAAACTACTTAATTTATGAAAAGGCTGATCAGCAAGCTTGAGGTAGCCTAATTCAAATATTTTCTCAGCATGCCGAAGCATTTTAAGATAGCCATTTACATCTCTAGGCTCAATGGCTTTTATTTGTTCTAATAGCTGATCTTGATCTGGGCCATAATTAAAAAATGTCCCATCATAAAATCTAAAACGATACCAAGGATCTAAAGGGATAAATTTAATGAAATCATCAATTTCTTCATTAAAAATTTCAAACAATTCCCTAAAAAGATAGGGTGCGGTAATGACTGTAGGCCCCGCGTCATAAACAAAGCCGTTCCGATTAAACTGCCTTGCTCTTCCACCAATTTGATCCAATTTTTCATGCAAATCGACTTCATAGCCCTTAGCCCTCATTCGCAAAGCTGCAGCGATTCCCCCAAAACCACTTCCGATTACAATTATTTTTTTATTTTGCATGTGTAAACTGGCTAGCTTTTTTGTTTATCTCTTCACAAAGAGAAGAAATAATAGGTCTGATGACGACCGGCATAAGGTGTAAAGAATTTTTAATATTTTCTAGTATCAATTGAATCCTATCAATTAAATCATCTTTAATATTTGAAGATATTAAAAATTGCTTAAATTCAGCTTTATTTTTTTTCAAAAAATTAATTTCTTTTTCAGAAGACTTTTCTTTAACTAAAACTAGCAATGCATTCATTCTTTCAAACTCAATATCTGTAGGAATTTCATCTGCTTGGTTCAATAAAATATTTTCTAAGTCATTAACAATTTGATAAGCAAGTCCTATTTCGTCTGTCATTTTTCTTAAATTAATATAATAAGGTTCATCTAGTTCAGCGCATTTAAACATTCCCATGATAGGCAAACAAATAAGGGGTGATGTTTTTGCTGTGGCCAGACTTTTATACTCTTCCCAGCCTAGACTTAAGAAGCTTGTGTTGACATCACCTGACTGGCCAAAAACAATTTCCTTAACGGTGCCTGAAAGTAACCCTAGTAAAATATTTTGATGCCAGCCCTGCTCAATTTCAGTAATTTTTTTAAAGGATTCTGCTATTAAATAGTCGCCAGTGCATATAGCAGCTGGTATACCAAAATTTTTCCATACGCTTACCTTACCTCTTCTAATCTCATCGCTGTCACAAATGTCATCATGCAGAAGCGAGGCGCTATGAATTAACTCACAAACCACTGCCCAAATAATTGCTGTATGTTTTGATAATCCTAATGCTTCTCCGGTAGAAAGTGCCAGGTGAGAGCGAATTAATTTTCCTTCCGACCCTCCATGCCAATTCAGCCATAGAGATAAATTTTTTTCGTTCACCTCGAAAGACTTGGCTAGCTGTTTTTTAACGCTCTCTAGTGAATCACTTTCGTTTGAAATCATAATGAGTCTTATTTAAAAGAATATATGTATACAATATATCTGTTTGTCAAAGACTTAACTAAGCGCCAATTTCTGATTTTCTTTGCGCAATAATATAAATCAAAATCCCGAAAACTGATTTAGCAACTATATCAACAACAGTGAACCCAACCTGAACACTGACGAATGCGGACAGACCAAATAAAGGTAGGATATAAACAAGCGGATAAAATGACCATGACAGAATAATCAGTAGTCTTGTTTTTTTGAATAATGGCTGAACAACTAAAGGTTGAGTTTTAATGGATGCACCGACCCCTTTAATCATTTCATACAATATATAAGAAAATGGAATCATTGCTAAAATCCACCAAATAATCTTAGCAAATCCAATTGTAAGGGTTTCCCCAGGGTAGCCCAATAAAACCATAATCGCAGAAGCTAAAGTTAGCCCCAGACCTTTTTTGTATGTTTCCGTATGAGGCAATCTTAAGACTAATACAAATTCTAGAAGTAATAAGGGAACGGTTAATAGCCAATCAACATATCGATATGCATTATTAAATTGCATACCACTTTGTATCACTAGACCATCTTTTAATACATAAGCACTGTTGAAGCTCTCAAAAATTCTTAAGTAATGGTAAGTTGTAATTAAACAAACAAGTCCCGAAAGGGTTAATGCAGTTTTGTATGCGGGTGAAACTTGTGACCTTTGCAGGAGGAAAAATACGGTTGATGCTCCAAAAGCAGCGATTGCAAAAGAGATCGCGTTATATACTAAATTAAACTCATCTATGCTCATGGGGTTAGTGTATCGATATTAGTTATCTTAACCTATTGATATTATTAAATTTAATTAGTAAAAATAAAAAAACTGTGCAGCCTAAGCTGCACAGTTTTTTAAAGAAATTACATACTTACTTTACTTATTTTGATTCTGATACTGCTACAGACCAAATAATTACACCGAAAGCAATTTTGTTTAAAACGTCAGCTAAGTTATAGATGATGTTTAATGATGCCATGCTGCTTGCAGGATCTGAACCAGTTAAATAACCAAAGTAATAGCCTAATGGATAAATTGCCCAACCAAATGTAACAATTAATCGCATTGTATTGAAGGCTTTTTGAACTGTTGCTGGAGCTTTATTTGCAGCGATTTTACTTGCTTCACCAGCAAAAATTTCGTAAAGGATATAGAACCATCCAAGCATACCAACAATGAATGATGTCATAACATCGGCATAACCAGCCTCACCGACATAACCTCCAACAAGCATTACTAATGTACCAATTACAAGTCTCCAAAAGACGCCTGTAGAAACCTTCGTAATCGCTGAAAGAATTAAATAGAATTCAATCATTAATAAAGGCACTGTAATTAACCAATCAATATATCTATACACTGTTGGTGTTGATCCTGTTGCAATCCACACGTCACGCATATAGAAATAGTGAACAGCTGCTACTAATGTAACTAGTCCAGATACAGTAAGAGAAGTTTTCCACTTACCTACTACGCGATCTCTTTCAAGAAAGAAAAAAGCAGTTGAAGCAACTAATGCCATTGAAATTAACCAAAAAGTAATACCAACAAAATCACTTGATTGGAGAACTTGGGCTGAATGGCCCTCTGCAAAAGCTAATGTTGATAAGCCTAATAAAGACAAACCTAATAAGCTCTTATTTTTTAACGATTTAAAAAAACCTTGAAACATAGGAACCTCCTAATGGTTGATAGAAAACAACTTTCAAGAACTAAAATAATTAACTGGTGTTTTAGTAAATTATCTATGGGTCAGTTTAGCCTGTGATTTGAATTTTTCAAAACACTTAAATTTTGTTTCATGGTTATCATTAACCATAACTAAATTATGGAAATAAATAAATGTGCTTTAATGTGTTGATTTTTATAAAAAAAAGCATAAATTAGATCAGTTAAAATTTATTTTGATGTAAATTTTTTCTAAGTTCGCCCCTTCCTTTTTGTTACTTAGTATCCTTTAAGAACATGCAGAATGGAGGGGTTCTTTTACTTTACCTTCCACAATAAATCTTCAGCTTAAATTCTAATTAAAGCCACCTGAAATGGCTCAAATTCTTGACAGTTAATAAACTGCTATCTATAAGCTACATTTTTTGTATATTTTTATAAAAAATGAATTTTTATTGGCTTTTAAACTCTAGTTAAGAAGCAATAAGCTGAAATATTGCTCGATCGGCTCCAAATTTTTCCCCCGAATGGTTTGGAGCCTTTCTCTTTTAAAGATTAAAAAATATGATAAAAATTCTTTACGATCAACACTGCAGCCTTTGTTCAAAAGAGATTAACTACTATAAATCAATCGCACCGAAAGGCGTTTTCTTATGGTGCAATCTTCATACGCATCATGAATTACTTCGTAAATATGGAATTACACAGAAGGATGCTTTATTAAGTCTTCATACTATCGATGGAAAAGAGAGACTTTATAGGGGTGTAGATGCATTTTGTCTTATATGGAACAACCTAAAAGGCTGGAGATTATTAAGTTTTATAATCAAAATGCCATTAATTTACCAACTGAGTAAAGTGTTCTATTCATACTTCGCTCTATGGCGCTTTAATAAAATGAAATACTGCAGGGTGAATTAGTTGCCTTTAATCGTCGGCATCGATGGATGTAAATCTGGTTGGTTTGCAGCTTGGCAGAATCAAGAGGGGGTTATTGAAACTGCTATTTTTCAAAGCATAAGTAATCTCAAGAATTTTTTTATTGAGACCAATCAGTTAATCATTGGTATCGATATACCCGTCATCTTATCGGAAGTGATGCCTCGACAAGCCGATCAATTAGCTAGAAAACTTCTTAGTAAAAAAGCCTCTTCTGTATTTACAGCGCCAACACCAGAAATGCTAGATCAACCGAATTATGAGAAAGCATCCCTTGTATCTAAAAAACTTATTGGGAAATCCATGTCACTTCAATCTTGGTATTTATTTCCCAAGATAAAAGATGTCCAAAATATACTTCATTATGAGAATATAAAAGTATTTGAAATACATCCGGAGCTAAGCTTTAGAGCTATGAATAATGAAAAAGTAATCCTTGAGAGCAAAAAGACAGATGAAGGCTTTAAAATAAGAAAGTCTCTTCTTGATAAACATTTTCTGAATTTAAATTTTGATGCCATCCGAACTAAATATCAAAAAAAAGATGTCATGGATAATGATATTTTAGATGCCCTCGTTGTTCTATGGAGCGCTAAAAGAATAGCAAATAATCAAGCTTCATATATACCAAAAATACCTGAGAAACCAAACATGCAGATCGTTTACTAATGGTTTATCTCATAAAAATTATTATCGCTGTCTTGGTGATTGTTCTTGTTACTGAGTTAAGCAAGAAAGATACAAAATTAGCTGCGCTCTTGTTGGCGCTGCCAATTATTTCTTTTACTGCTTATACGATGATTTGGTTTGAAAGCAAAGATACAGAGAAAATTGCTAAATTAGCCAATGAAAATTTTATTTACGTATTGCCAGTAATGCCTGTATTACCTTTATTTAGTTGGTTACTTAAAAATGGTTATGGCTTCTTCACTTCAATGATGATGGTAACAATTCTTATGATCATACTTTTCTATGTGTTGCAAAAAATACTATGAATGATCTCACTATTTCTTAATACGTGAACTTTTAGCAGCTCTCTCGTAAAAATTATCTGGCTTATTTTTCACCCAATTAATAAACGTTTTCATATCGGAATGGTTTCTTAATGACTCTGCAGTATTCAATATTTTAGCGAGTTCATTTTCATTAAATAAAGCGTGGATTTGTTTATGGCAGATTCGGTGAAGATATTCCGTAGATTTACCGCCTTTAGATTTTGGAATTAAATGGTGCGCATCTTTTTGAGATTCTGGAATAACTCTGCTACATATTGGGCATATTATAGGTTCCGGAATGGCCTCTGATAATATAGGTGGTAGAAGTTTTTTTCTAATTTTTCCGATCATGCTTAATTTTTATGACGCTTACATCGCTCTGAGCAGTATTTAACATCATTCCAAACAAGCTGCCACTTCTTTCTCCAAGAAAAAGGCTTTTGACAAACTAGGCAAATTTTTGTCGGTAAGTTTTCTTTTTTTACCATTCCCATAATAATTTAACGGCTAATTTTATATTGAGTAACGCAGTGATCTCGCTTAATGTCAGGCGATCTAAGTTTTAAATGCTTACTTGATCGCTCTTTAACGCGCTTTCTCCACAATCGATAAGATGAAGGCTTAAGGTGCTTTTGCATGAGCCTCATTAAAGAAGGCTCATCTAATTGATACGTCATTAAGATGGCTTCAAAAGGTGTTTTATCCTCCCAAGCCATTTCGATTAGCCTGGAAATATCTCCTTCGGTTGACAAAGTCTCTTTTTTTGACATCAGACCTAATTGAATAAATATTTAATAAAAGCGGCAATACCTAATACATAAAATGCTGAACCAAGGCTGCATCTAAAAGCCATATGCCAATTATATTTACATTTTTTCTTTGCCATTTTTTTATCTTTCATATTAATGAAGTGATCTAGATACATTTCTTACTTTTAAAGTTCAATACTATTTTATCTGCATTTGTATATCGCTATTCTATACTGCCAAAATTCATAACCCTAAACACTTCTGTCAAACTATCATATACATTAAAATTTCTACTTCTAGGGATATTAGGTCAGCTTTCTATAGAAAAAATAGTTAGAATTCACTATGACTACATTTAAAAAAATACCCTCATCAGAAATTACCCCTGAGCATATTTATAATGGCCGTAGAAATTTTATAAAAAATTTAGGTCTAATTTTAAGCTCTTCTGCACTCTCCACATTTACAAACACAGGTTTTGCTGCGCTTAATACTCTCCCTTCATTTATTCAATCAAAAGACCATGGTAATGAAAAGCTCACTTCTTTTAAAGATATTACAAGCTATAACAATTATTATGAATTTGGGACTTCAAAATCAGACCCACAAGATCATGCGCATTTATTAAAAATTGACCCATGGTCAATTTCGATTGAAGGCTCTGTAGCGAAACCATTAAAACTTGATATAGATGAACTCATAAAGCTCATACCAATAGAAGAACGCATCTATAGACTTCGCTGTGTTGAAGGTTGGTCTATGGTGATTCCTTGGATAGGTATTCCATTAAATTCGTTACTTAAAAAAGTAACGCCAACAGGAAATGCTAAATATGTTGAATTTGTATCTCTAAAGCGCCCAAGCGAAATGATTGGGCAAAAAGATGACATGCTAGATTGGCCATACACGGAAGGACTAAGATTAGATGAAGCTATGCATCCACTCACTATCTTGGCAGTAGGTTTATATGGAAAAGTTTTACCAAAACAAAATGGCGCACCTATTAGGTTGGTGGTCCCTTGGAAATATGGCTTTAAGAGTATCAAGGCAATTACTAAGATTAGATTAGTAGAAAAAATGCCTATATCTACTTGGATGAAAGCCAATCCCAAAGAGTATGGATTTTATTCCAATGTGAATCCTGAAGTAGACCATCCTCGATGGACACAAGCTACCGAGAGAAGAATTGGAGAAAGCCTATTATCTCCTAGACTTAAAACACAAATGTTTAATGGCTATAAAGAAGAAGTGGCTCATCTTTATCAAGGTATGGATTTAAATAAAAATTTTTAATTCGCCTTGAAGTTAAATCCAATCTATATCAAACGTTTTATTTTTATTTTAGGTCTTTGGCCTATTCTTTCTGTCGGCATTGATATATTACAAAATAATCTTGGAGCTAATCCCATAGAGTTTGTTGAACGTCACTTCGGAAAATGGACGCTCATTTTCTTATGTTTAACACTTAGCATGACACCTTTAAGAAACATTACAACGATTAGTCAGTGGATTCTATACAGAAGAATGCTAGGGCTTTTTGTATTTTTCTACGCATCAATTCATCTGCTTTGCTATATATGGCTTGACTACCATTTTGCATGGATCGATATCAAAAATGACATTATTAAACATCGCTATGTACTTGTAGGTTTTTTAGCTTGGCTTTTATTACTTCCATTAGCTTTCACTTCTTCAGATAGGATGATGAGAAGACTTAAAGTAAATTGGAAAAGATTGCATCGCCTTATTTACCTCATAGCTATATTAGGTGCACTTCATTTTGTATGGCTTGTAAAAAAGGATTTAACTGAGCCACTTATTTACGCTGTCATAGTCTCTCTATTACTTATATTGAGATTAAATATTTTCAAGCGTAAAAAAAATTAACTATTGAAAATACTTTTCCAAATAGATACAACCTCAGCCGGGTGATCTACAATTTCAGAATACTTTATTTTTCCATCTAATTTAGTCTCAAGACCTAATTGATGTTGAAGCTCTCTATATAATCGATAAGCGCTGATGAGTTTTCTAGCTGTGAGAGCCTCCATTAAATTTTGCTCACTAAAAAGATTAAGTAATCCAATATTGCCTATATTTTGAGTAAGCGCCTTATTTGCAGAACCAAAAGCTAAAACAAAATATTGCACAATAAATTCAATATCAATAATGCCTCCACGATCTTGTTTTAGATCGAAAAGTTCATGATCGACCTTGTGTTTTTCAAGCATTTTTTCGCGCATATCCAATACGTCTATCTTTAGCTGCTTTATATCTCTTTGCGTTTCTAGAATATCTAATCGAGCCTTTTCAAATTGATTGCCTATACTTTCATCTCCAGCACAAAAGCGCGCACGGGTAATTGCTTGGTGTTCCCATGTCCAAGCTCTTTTTGATTGGTAATCTTTAAAAGCATCAATAGAACTCACTAATAGACCGCTTGCTCCGTCAGGTCTTAATGCAAGATCTATTTCATAGAGAACACCTGAGGATGTGTAAGTATTGAGCCAACTATTAATCCTCTGTGCAAATCTTGCATATTTTTCTGCCATGCCATCTCGCTTGTCATCATAGATAAACACAATGTCTAAATCCGAGGTATAGCTCATTTCTTTACCTCCGAATTTCCCATAAGCAATAACAGCAAATTTAGGTGGGTCATTTTGCTCTGGATACATATGACGCCATACCAATAAGAGCGTTTCTCCTATAAGTAGGTCAGCAAGCTCAGTTAAGTAATCAGAGAGATTTTCAACTGACACATCACCTATGACTTCCAAAGCAGCCAACTTAAAAATGTTAGCGTGCTTAATATTGCGCATGATATTCATTTGCTGCTCAATATCATCTTTAGCTTCCAATAAATCTTTATGAAGCTTTTCTTTTATTGCCACAAAATCTGGCTTTGTATAAAAATGATTAATATCAAGCAATTCATCAATCAATATCGGATGCTGAATAAGATATTGCGTAAGCCATGGACCCGCTTTAGATAGTTTAATAAGTATCTTTAATGCACTTGGATTTTCTGTGAGCATGGCGAGATAACTCGCACGCCTACATATACTCTCTAAAATTGAAATGATTCTGATGAGCGTTGAATCTGCATTAGGATCAGAAGCTGAAGAAACTTCATGGATAATTAAAGGCATGAGGAGATCGAATCGTTGCCGACTTACTTCAGGTAAATGTAAATAACGTGAACTACCCTTTAATCCCTGAAGAATCTGATAGGTTTCATCAGGTAATTTAAATCCTAAGTCCTCTAGATGCTTATATGCATCTTCTAAAGTTAAAGCGTTATTCCATAGCACTTTAGTTAAATTTAATTGCGGCGAATCTTCATCTTTAATTGTTTCTTTAAAAACCTCATCAAAATAGAATTCTACGTTTGCTCTGTGAATTTCAAGATCTTGATAAAACATATTCCAGTCTTGGTAATGCATAGACTGAACCACTCTTAATTTACCTTCATCTGTTTTTGGTAGCTCTTGCGTTTGCATATCTTCTATATACTGAAGTCTATGCTCCAAATTTCTTAAGAACTTATAAGCCTCCGTTAATGACTTAACTCCATTTTTAGATAATAAATTTTTAGTTTCGAGAAGTGCTAATGCAGGTAAAAGCGATTTAAGTCTTAATGTTTTATCTTGGCCACCTCGTATCAATTGATAAACTTGTGCAATAAACTCAATCTTACGAATACCGCCTCGACCCACTTTAATATTTTCTTGGATGCCCTTTTTATTTACATCATTTTGAATCTGAGTTTTTAAATCACGCATAGAATTCAATGCACCGTAATCTAAATATTTACGGTAAACAAATGGCTCAATAATTTTAGTAAGCTCTATTTGAGGTCCTACAATAACGCGACCTTTGACCCAAGCATATCTTTCCCATTCTCGCCCGTATTTTTGATAGTAATCTTCTAGCATTTGATAACTACATGCAATCTGGCCCTCAGAACCAAAAGGTCTTAATTGCATATCTACGCGAAACACAAACCCATCTTCTGTCACATCATTAAGGCTCGATATGATTTTTTTGCAAAGTTTAATAAAGAAGCTTTGATTGCTTATAGGCATCTTACTTTCAGTATCTCCCTCTTCTGGGTAGGCAAAGATTAGATCAATATCAGATGACACATTAAGCTCTTCTCCACCTAACTTTCCCATGCCGACAATACTTAATTGCTGCTCTTCACCCCTTAATCCTATAGGAGCACCATGAATAGACTTCAGGGCATTGAAATGAAATTGATGAGCATGAATGAGAGTGATTTCAGCAAGCGCTGTTACTGACTTTAAAACTTCATCTAAATCAGCTAATTTATTAAGATCACGAAGAATAATATTTGCTATTACTTGCTGACGAAGTATACGAAGAGATTTATTTAAACTAATCTCATCAGAAATTTGGCGGCCATCTAGCCATGATTCCATTTCTTGCCGACTAAAAGGATGACTAATATGCTGAAGTGAGAATTGCTCGAGCGCTTTATCTGCCTCAAATAGCCTTTTTATAAAAGGTGAGCAGTGGTAAGTGTAAGTAAGGTCTTTACTTAACAATTGATTCAATAGTGATTGATTGGATGTAGACATTAAGCATTCTATTAATTCGTATTCTTCATAACTTAGAAATTAACACAAAATTCAGCTTTTGCTTGCACGCCCTTTTTGCTCCCAGCTAAAATGTGATTTCATCTACAAAGCCTATAAATAACTAAAGCGCTTACTAGCAATAAATCTTATGCTACGACAAACTATAATCTTTTCATTCTTTGTGCTGACTATATTAGTCCCGTTAACTTCCTCTGCAAGTGGAGAGGCTACTTATAAATCGGTTTGTACAGCTTGTCATGCTGCCGGTATGAATGGGGCTCCTAAATTTCAGAATAATCGCGACTGGGCATCTATTATCAAAGAAGGCAAGATTCATGTAATTGCTGAAGCCTATAACGGCGTGAGAAAAATGCCAGCAAAAGGCGGGAAGCCTGATTTAACTTTAGAAGACTTTTCAGAGGCCTTAATTTATATGGTAAATGCTTCTGGCGGCAACTGGAGTACCCCTACCGAACAAGAGTATATAAAGATTAAAAATAAGCTGTCGAAGCTTAGTAGCAAGAAGTAATAAAGCTAAGAGCCTCAAAAAATTTTGACGCTTTGTAAGTTGGCCCTATCACCGCCTTACCAAAAATCTATCCTTAGAGCATACCTATACCCTTGATAGGTTTTGCTATTGATAAGTAATACTTATCACATACTTAAGAACAATTCATTGGATTTATCTAAACAAGAGACATAGAATTTGCTCATACAAACTATTTGTGAGGAAATGAAAATGAAATCAAAAAAAGAAATTAAAACATCTAAAATTTTAGAGAAAAATGAAAATTTAAAAAATTCAAAAATGTCAAAAAATTCAGATGAAAATAATTTTGTATGCAAACAAAATGATAAAGACTGCTGGCATAGATATTCGTCAGCATTGGGCGATTGCGTTTAATTACTTGTGAGAAAACTATGAAATATAAAAGTAAAAATGAAGCTTTTGACTGGTTTGTCCATTCTTGGAAATGTACCTGCCCTATTTGCTCAGCAAAGATTCATTAGCGCCATAGGCACCAAATGTTTTAACAATTAGGCTAACTGATCTTTAGTTGTAGCAAAAGCATCTATTGCTTTATCTAGATCTTCAAATGTATGCGCAGCTGAAATTTGCGTTCTAATTCTAGCCTTTCCTTGTGGCACAACTGGATAAAAAAATCCAATCGCAAAAATACCTTTTTCTAGTAATTTTTTACTCATGGATTGGGCAAGATTAGCATCACCTAACATAATAGGAACAATAGGGTGATCACCATCGCTTACATCAAAGCCAGCTTTTTGCATTCCAGCTCTAAAGTAGTGCACATTTTTTTCCAACGTATCACGAAGTGCAGTTGATTTTTTTAGCATCTCAAAAACTTTTAATGAAGCAGTACAAATATTTGGGGCAAGTGTATTTGAAAATAAATAAGGTCTAGATCTTTGTCTTAACATATCAATAATTTCTTTACGGCCGGATGTAAAGCCACCAGTGGCCCCACCTAAAGCCTTGCCAAATGTACTTGTGATGATATCCACGCGATCTATGACATTACAATACTCATGAATACCGCGGCCTGTTTTTCCCATGAATCCTGTTGCATGGCAATCATCATGATGCACCATGGCATCAAATTCATCTGCAAGATCACAAATCTTATCTAATTGTGCAATCGTACCATCCATAGAAAATACGCCATCGGTGGTAATTAGAATACGTCTCGCTTTATTTTTCTTGGCTTCTTCTAGTTTTGCACGTAAATCATTCATATCATTATTTTTATAACGATAACGTTGCGCTTTACATAAACGAATGCCATCAATAATGGACGCATGATTGAGCTCGTCAGAGATAACAGCATCATCTGCTGTGAGTATGGTTTCAAATAACCCACCATTCGCATCGAAGCATGCAGCATAGAGAATCGTATCTTCTGTGCCTAAAAACTCGCTCACTTTTGCTTCTAGCGTTTTATGTAGTGTTTGAGTTCCACATATAAATCTTACAGAGGCAAGACCAAAGCCCCATCGATCGAGACCATCTTTTGCCGCTTGAATGACTTCGGGATTATTAGCCAAACCAAGATAGTTATTCGCACACATATTAATAACTTCTTGATTATCAGAAAGCTGAATCTTACTTTTCTGATCAGAATTAATAATGCGCTCAGTTTTCCATAGTCCTGCTTTTTTAATTTCTTCTAAATCAGACGAAAAACTTTCTTTAGCTTTTTTAAAGCTCATTAAAGATCCTTAATATTAATTTTCCCAATTTAAGATAATTTTGCCAGACTTACCTGATCGCATAATGTCAAAACCTTCTTTAAACTCAGTGTAAGGGAATCGATGTGTAATCATTTTTTCTAAAGGTAGTCCACTTTGAACCATCATGGTACCTTTATACCAAGTCTCAAAAATTTCCCGGCCGTAGATACCTTTAATTGTGAGGCCTTTGAAGACCACCATATCCCAATCTATGCCAGAACCTGCAGGCATGATTGCGAGCATAGCGATATGGCCGCCATTAATCATAAGGCTTAACATCCCACTAAAGGCTTTGGGGGAGCCTGACATTTCGAGTCCCACATCAAATCCTTCAAAAATACCCACAGACTTCATCATGTCACGGCTTATTGATTCTTTTTCAACATTGATTGTAATTACACGTGGAAGAATTTTTTTGATAAGGTCTAAACGATATTGATTTACATCTGTGATCACAATATTTCTTGCGCCAGCATGGTCTGAAACCATAGCAGCCATCATACCAATTGGACCTGCTCCTGTGATAAGAACATCTTCGCCCACCATATTAAAAGAGAGTGCTGTGTGAACTGCATTTCCATAAGGATCAAAAATAGCAAGTAAGTCAGTTGAAATTTCACGACTGGGTTTAAAGATATTCTTAGCAGGAACTGACAAAAGTTCTGCAAAACATCCTGTTCGATTTACGCCTACGCCTATTGTATTGGGACATAAGTGCGTTCTGCCACCTAAGCAGTTTCTGCAACGGCCGCATGTGAGATGACCTTCTCCTGAGACAATATCACCTACTTTTAAGTCCGTTACATTAGAGCCGATATCTACAATCTCTCCGGCATACTCATGCCCAGTAATCATAGGAACGGGAATTGTTTTTTGAGCCCACTCATCCCAATTGTAAATATGAATGTCTGTGCCGCAAATAGCAGTCTTTTTTATTTTAACTAGTACGTCGTTATTACCCATTTCAGGTTCTGGCATATCTTCTAGCCATAAACCTTCTTTAGCGTATTTTTTGACTAATGCTTTCATTTAGTAGACCTCGCCATTCTTAAGACAATAAAAGAAGTCCTTTAATTATATTGAAGATTATTTTTTTTGATACCGGCTTTTAGTATGAATAACTGTTTTTTGTCACTCAACCCTACTCCGCTCCATTTAAAACCCTGTCACCTCAAGCGATTTGGGCATAATTTTTCTTGCTATTTTAAATGAGAATGATTATCATTTAGGTATGGAAATACTCAAAAAACCCCAATATTTCAAAAAGATATGTGCTTACCTCTTTATTGGAGGTATGTTACCGGGCCTGTCAATGGCTGATACATCTTCAAAAGATCATCTATACCACAAGAGAATTGAATTACATGAGATTGAAGTTAAAGACAATTTAGCTAAAACATACCTTAAAAAAACAACGAGTACTGCTACAAAAACAGATACGCGTATTCGCGATATTCCCCAATCAATTTCAGTGATCACTGAAGAACAAATCAAAGATCAATCTCTACTTGGCCTGAAAGATGCAATTCAATACTCCCCTGGTGTCATGGCAGGTCAAGGAGAAGGCAACCGAGACAGTATTTGGTTTAGAGGCAACCAAAGTACATCAGACTTATTTGTAGATGGTGTGAGAGATGATGTTCAATATTACCGAGATCTTTACAATATAGATCGCGTTGAAGTCTTAATGGGTCCTAACGGGATGATTTTCGGTCGAGGTGGGGTTGGTGGCGTGATAAATCGCGTTGTCAAAGAGGCTACCTGGGAAAATAAAAATGAAATAAAAATACAAGGTGGCGCATATGACCATAAACGCTCATCAGTAGATCTTAACAACCGAATTGATGAAACACTTGCTGTAAGAGTCAACGCTATGATTGAAGATTCTGGAAGTTTTAGACAAGGCGTTGAAAGTGAAAGAAAAGCCATTAATCCAACTTTTACATTTAAGCCATCAGACAAAACGAAGGTTGTTGTAGGTATGGAATATTTTAATGATAAAAGAACGAGTGATCGAGGTATTCCTTCTGTAAGCAATGGGCTTCAAAGCTACCCCTATTCAACGAGTCGATCAACATTTTTTGGAAATGCATCACAAAGCCCAAATGAAGCGATAGTTAAAAATGGTTATGCAATTATTGACCATACTTTTGATAATGGTGTGAGTGTTAAAAATCACACACGATTTTCTAACTACGATAAATATTATCAAAACGTATATGCATATAATCATGTTTCAATTGCTGATAAAAAACTTACAATCGACGGGTATTACGACAACACACAAAGACAAAATTTTTTCAACCAAACTGACTTAACTTATAACTTTAAGACCGGGTCCGTTTCACATAAATTATTAATGGGCTTAGAAATTGGATTTCAGGAAAATGAAAATTACAGGATAAAAAGTACTACTAGAGAACTTGTTGAAGCCTCTAATCCTTTTACATTTCTAACATTTGATTCTTCCAGAGATCGGAATACATCCACTGACATTTCTAATCAAGCTATCTATATTCAAGATCAAATATCCTTGAATGAGCAATATCAAATCATTGCAGGCTTGCGCTACGATCAATTTAAAACTAAATATAATGACATTAAAGATTCGTCTAATAGCGCCACGATCAATGATCAATTTCTGACTCCAAGAATTGGTCTAGTTTACAAACCTATTGAGCCCGTTTCTTTATACACAAACTATAGCTTAAGTTATCTCCCAAGAACTGGAGAACAATTAACTTCACTTACGCCAACTAATAAATCATTTGATCCAGAAAAATTTACAAACATTGAAGCTGGAATAAAATATGACTTGTTACAAAGCTTTTCAATTAGTTCTTCTATTTACCGCTTAGAGCGATCAAGGATGGCAATTACAGATCCTTCGCCTCCTTCTACAAATATCATTCTTGTTGATGGTCAGGTTACAAAAGGTTTTGAATTGGGTGTTGCAGGTAAATTATTTGATTCATATAGCATGTATGGTGGCTACACTTATCAAGATGCAGAAATAACAAAAAATCAAGGCACTGGACCCACTCAAATTACTTCCGGTACGTCATTAGGTCATGTACCAGAACATACATTTTCGTTATGGAATAAATATGAAATCAATGAAACATGGAGTGCGGCCTTAGGTGTTGTAAGTCGAAGTGCCATGTATGCTGCTACCCCAACGACATCAACTGCAGTAAAACTTCCTGGATACGCTCGACTAGATGCTGCCATTTATGCAAATATAAATAAACAAACTAAACTTCAGTTGAATATAGAAAATTTACTGGATAAAACCTACTATCAGTCGGCTCATAACAATAACAACATTATGTATGGCTACCCACTTACTGCTCGAGCGACAGTCACGTATACTTTTTAAAAAATGTATAGTTTTTATCTAAAAACTATAAAATAAACATACAAAAATCACTAAAAACTAGAATAGGTACAAAATGCTTGAATTCATTCTTGACCCAAATACAATCATTGCTTTTTTAACACTTGTAGCTCTTGAAATTGTCTTAGGCATTGATAACATTATTTTCATTAGCGTTCTTGCCAATCGCCTACCCATAGAAATAAGAGAATCAGTTCGCCGTTTTGGATTATTGTTCGCTTTAATTACACGTGTTCTGCTGCTGCTGAGCTTATCTTGGGTAATGGGATTAACAGATGCACTTTTCTCTTTTTATAACCAAGAAATTAGTGGTAGAGATTTAATCCTATTCTTCGGGGGCTTATTTCTTTTATGGAAAGCTAGCAAGGAAATTTATCTTGAGGTTGAGGCAGAAGAAAAAACCGCAAGTGAAATTAATGCCTCCAGTATCAGATCAAAATCAATTCAGAAGCTTTTTTGGGGTTCTATCTTCCAAATAGGCATCCTTGATATAGTTTTTTCACTCGATAGTGTCATTACTGCGGTTGGTTTAGTCGATGAAATTTCAATTATGGTTGCCGCTGTTTTGATCTCTGTCATTTTCATGCTGTGGGCTGCAAAACCTATTGGTGACTTTGTACATCATCATCCATCAATTAAAGTTTTAGCACTGTCTTTCTTAATGATTGTGGGTTTTGTTTTAATTGCTGAAAGTCTTGATGTTCATATTCCCAAAGGGTATGTATATTTCGCAATGGCCTTTTCTCTTGGTGTCGAAGTTCTAAATATCCGTGCTCGACAAAAAAAGGGTGGTTAGATAATGAAACTAACTCATACTTAATTAAGACGTTTTTAAGTGAAATACTTACTTAACTTTTTACTTCTCATATCGCTTTTTCAACCAATGAATTTAATTGCGGATCAAGAAAGAGGTAAATTAAAAATTGCAATTCTTTATGATGATGAATTTATTCTTCATAACACCGGCCCTAATCATCCAGAAAACCCTGATCGACTCTCAAGTGTAATTAATTTTCTCAAAAATGATTCTAAATTACAGCCAAATTTAATTTGGCCTACCTTTGGTTATGCATCCTCAGACGTCATAAGCCTCGCTCATTCAAAAGAATATATTCATCTTGTTAAGCGCGAATCTGAAAAACTTTCTGAATCTAATGCAAAGCTTAGTACTGGTGATACAGTTATATCAAAACATTCGTATCAAGTTGCCAGAAAATCAGTCGGGGCGATGACTGAAGCGGTTGATCAAATGATGCAGGGTAAGGCTTCAAGTGCCTTCGTATTTTCGAGGCCGCCTGGCCATCATGCAACTAAAGATAGAGGTATGGGATTTTGTATTTTTAATAATGTCGCCATTGCAGCAAAATATCTACAAAAAAATTATGGTATCAACCGAATATTAATTGTTGATTTTGATGTTCATCACGGCAACGGAACACAAGATATTTTTTATAGTGATAATACAGTTTTCTATTTCAGTATCCATCAACATCCTTTCTATCCTGGAACAGGTCGCCCTGATGAAAAAGGAAGTGGCGAAGGTTATGGGTACACATTAAATATTGACTTACCAAAAGGTGCCGGCGATGAAGAATTTATTCATGGCTTAAAAAGCCAATTAATTCCTGCCATGGATAAATTCAAGCCAGAATTTATATTGGTATCTGCGGGGTTTGATGCGCATGAAAATGATTTACTAGGACAATTAAAATATACAAATAATGGCTACAGCAAAGCTACAGATATTTTGTCCACCATTGCAGAAAAATATGCGTCTAATCGTCTATTGTTTGTTTTAGAAGGCGGGTATGAACCTACAAATATCAAAGAAGCTTCTGAAAGTATTCTAAATGCAATTATTTCGAAAAATAAAAAACTGACTGGCCGCTGAGAGCGCCCTAATTCCTCGTTGTATTAATTAATAGCATCTTTTGGCAGTTTCTATAATTTTTTAAAAGAAGCTTTTTTTATTCTGTCATGTATGGCATACCAATCAGATTTTTCTGGTGGCAATTCAATAATAATTTTTTCAAAATGCCTATCATCCATTAATCTCAGTGTTGAATATAAAATCTGTCCATATTTATAAGGATCCCTTGGCATTGAATAGGTCTGAATATTGTCTGTATTGATATCGCTTAGTAGCAATAAGACTGATTTGGCCTCTAATGGCTCTTCAGTTAAATTTCCAATTTCTGATGTCTTGATTAAGTGAACCGATGCTTTGGGTTGATAATGATTTATTAAATTACCAGAGACCTTCTCATTCAAATTGGAATTAACAATAATTTTCTCATTTAAGACTTTTTCAATTTCTAATAGGGATAAGCCGCCTGGACGAAGTATCGTAGGTTTTTTTTCCGTTAAATCAATGATGGTAGACTCAAGACCAACTTCACACTGACCCCCATCAAGAATAGCTGAAATTTTTCCATCGAGCTCATTCAGAACATGTTTGGCTGAAGTAGGACTCACGCGACCAAATAGATTAGCTGATGGCGCAACAATTCCCTTATTCAGCATTCTTAATAGTGAGAGTGTTATGGGGTGATTAGGAATCCGAATACAAATCTTATCTGATCCACCAGTAATTTCATTTAAAACATGAGGGTGTTTTTTTAACAGAAGTGACATTGGCCCAGGCCAAAAATGTGTAGCTAGAATACTGAGGCTACTTGGTATCTCTATAGCCCAATCACTCAATTGATCAATACTTGCTAAATGTAAAATTAAAGGATGATTTTTAGGTCTACCTTTAACTGCAAAAATCTTATCAATTGCAGATCGATTTGTTGCATCTGCAGCTAAACCATAAACAGTTTCTGTGGGAATGGCTACAAGCTCTCCATCAGATAATAATTGCGATGCTAAGCCAATCCTGCCAAATTCAATTTCACTTAAGACTAATGTTTTCATTTAAATAATCAATTTACATGTCTTGTTATTTGAATGAAGAACCTGTAATTTATATTAACCAAAAATCTTATAAAGATTAAAAATACTGACACCGGTAATTAGCAAACCAACAGCTATTAAAAGCCGCTTTGTTGATAATTTACTTGTAAGATAAGCTGCAAAAGGAGCGCTGAATAGACCTCCTATAATGAGTCCTACTACAAATATCCAATGGTCAATACCTCCAAGAAGCATAAATGTTATTCCAGTAGCAAAAGAAACAAAAAATTCTGCTGTATTAACTGAGCCAATAGTGTGTCTTGGGCTATTCCCTTGACCTATCAAAGTTGAAGTTACTACCGGACCCCACCCTCCTCCTCCAATTGCATCTAAAAATCCACCTGAAAAAGCTAACTTTCTAACATGTTTAATTTTTTGATCATGATTTTTAACCAAAACAAATGCTTTTCGAAGAATAAATAAACCCATTATTAAAAGGTAAGCTGTGATGTAAGGCTTTATTGATTTACCATCAATCGACGTAAGGATGTAAGCACCAATAATACCGCCCAAAACACCTGGAACTACTAATTTTTTAAATAGGTCCTTACGAACATTACCGAATTTGATATGTGAAATCCCCGAAAATGCTGTCGTGAATATCTCAGCAATATGGACAGCACCAGAAGCGGCGGCTGGCGAAGCACCAGTACCAATCAGGAATGATGTCGAGGTAATGCCATAGGCCATACCTAGCGAACCATCAACTAATTGAGCCAATAGCCCCACAAGCAAAGCCAGGTAAAACAAATCCGAAGCAATAACATCTGAAGCAAAAGAAGTGATATTAATTTTTTCTTCTGAAGTTAGCCCCAGTAACCAAATGACTATAGCAATAGCAATTAAAATTAATACGCTTAAAAAAATCTTACGATTAAATTTCAAAATATTTGTATCTAAGTCAGAAGGAGGTAATCCGAACTTAAGATGTTCTTTATCTTGTTTAGAACCTGAATATTCTGAGTTACGATTGATACGCATGGCTATCCCTTAAAAAGTTTGATAAAGAATATCGATTTATATATTTAAAAGGAAATACTATTAATCTATTTGCTTATAATAAAAAAATATAATAATTAAAAATATCTTTTTTATCTTGATGCAAAGCACCAAACATAAAAAAAGCCACTTTTTAATGGCTATATATTTACTTAAGTTTTAAAGTTCAGTCTTTAACTAATATCAAATATGCTATTAAGTGTTGGAATAATGACATCATTCCAATTCAGAGTTTCTCGAATAGTTTGAACAAAATGAATTGAGGCGGTGGGTTCGCCATGCACCACAAACACATGTTTTGGTTTTTGTTTAAATCCCTTCAGCCATTTCAGTAAATTATCTCGATCAGCATGTGCCGATAAACCACCTAAGGTATGAATCGAAGCTTTAACATCGATGTATTCACCCATAATTTTCACTGAAGCAGCCTCGTCTACCAATCTTCGCCCTAATGTTCTTAGTGCCTGAAATCCGGTAATCACAATGGCATTTTTTTCAAAAGGTAGATTATTCATTAAATGGTGAAGAATCCTTCCAGCCTGGCACATACCACTTGAGGAAATAATAATTGCGCCACTTTTTAATCTGTTTAATGCTTTTGATTCATCAACATCAGCTACAAATCGCACGTCAATTTTATTTTTATGATCAAGTAGCCATTGGTAAAGTAATTTAGCGTCATCATCAAGCTCATCTAAACAGGCTGTTGTCAATTCCGTCACCTTGGTAGCCATCGGTGAGTCTACCCACACATTTAAATGGGGCAAACGATCGCGTCTAATAAGATCAGCGAGTATAAATAGTATTTCTTGTGTTCTTCCAACTGCAAAAGCAGGCATGATCACATTGCCGCCTCTATTTAATGTGTTTGTCAAAATTTCTACTAGCTCATCTTCTGTTTCTTTTAGGCTTCGGTGAAGACGGTCTCCATAAGTTGATTCAACAAGTAATACATCTGCAGATTCAATGAGTGCTGGCTGACGAAAGATAGGTTTTTCAAACATCCCCAAATCTCCAGAAAAAACTAATCGCTTGGAATCTTTATTTTTTTCTTTAACGTCTATCACTGCAATAGAAGAGCCTAAAATATGCCCCGCTTCTTCAAATGTCACATCAATATCTTTGATTGGTGAAAACTTTTTAGAGTAGGGAATGGGTTTAATTTGATTGAGCGATTCTATAGCTTGCTTAGTGTCATACAAAAGAACCGGCATCTCTCCTCGCCACTTACCTAATTTATTTTTTCTCTCTGCTCTTTCAAAATCAGACACTTGAATATGTGCGCTATCAAGCAACATGATTTCGATTAATTTAGCGGTTGTGCTTGTGCAATAAATTGGTCCTTTAAATCCTTCGGCACATAAACGCGGTATAAGTCCGCAATGATCTATATGCGCGTGTGTGAGTACTAAGAAAGAAATCTCTCTCGGATCAAAGGGCAAGGATTTCTGATTTTTTTCATCGGCTTCGCGAGCGCCCTGAAACATTCCATAATCAATCATGAATTTACAAGCCGAATCTTCAAGCTCAGTATTAATGAGATACTTTGATCCTGTAACCTCGCCTGCTGCGCCTAAGAATTGGATTTGCATTTAGTTTTCATTATATGTTGTGTAAAAAAATTTACCTTTAATGTATTGCTTTTAAACAAAGCTAAAATTCACTTTGGATTTCTTTTAAAATAATGGTCAATCTAATTATGATAGCTATAAAGATATAGATGCATACTAACATGTAGTTTATACCTATATTTTCTCTGCACCCGCCTCTATTTTGTCTCTCCCAAAAACGACTGCCCAGACCCTCTAGAAATCTTCAAATACTGTAAAATATTTAAATCTGAGAGATAAGCCCAGCTTAAATCTAAGTACCATTTAATCTTAAACGTGCCAATTCTATTATTAGAACTCAAAAATGAAAATCCTTAGACTCATTCTGGGAGATCAGCTTAATCCTAACCATTCTTGGTTTAAAAAACTAGATGATGAAATCCTCTATGTTTTAATGGAAGTTAAGCAAGAAACAAATTATGTTCTTCATCATGCGCAAAAGATTTTAGGTATTTTTGCAGCGATGAGAGATTTTAAAAGTGCACTTATCAAAGAAAATCATCAAGTCATTTATCTTGGAATTAATGAGAAGTCCAATCTTCATTCCTTTAAAGCAAATCTAAAAAATTTATTTGATCAATACAATATTCAAAAGTTTGAGTACCAAGAGCCTGACGAATATAGACTTGATCAAGATTTAATCGAGCTTTGTAATGAAGTCTCTATACCATCTGAGTGCTTTCCATCAGAACACTTTTTTACACATCGTTTCGAGGTTAGTGAAATGTTTGCGGGTAAGAAGCAGTGGCTGATGGAATCTTTCTATCGTGCTATGAGAAAAAAACACTGTGTCCTCATGTCTGAAGATGGAAAACCTGTTGGCTTAAAATGGAATTTTGATCACGAGAATAGAAAAGCTTGGAAAGGAGAACCTAAAGCCTTTGAGGATTATAGGCCTATCCATGATCACAGTGAATTATGGGATGAAATTACAGCGGCTAAAATAAAGAGCTTTGGAAATCATAATGCATCTCAATTTCGTTGGCCTTTAAATAGAAAAGAAGCATTAAAGCATTTAGATTTTTTTATTGGGCATATACTAATTTTCTTCGGCGACTATCAAGATGCGATGCATAAAGATGAAACAAGAATGTTTCATTCTTTAATCTCTTTTGCATTGAATACTAAAATGCTTTCTCCTAAAGAGGTTGTATCAGCCGTCGAAAAATCATATCTTTCTAGCAAATTATCTATCAATACTGCCGAAGGCTTTATCAGACAAATCATAGGCTGGAGAGAATATATCAGGGGATATTATTGGGCTCATATGCCAGCCCTTGGTGATCAGAATTATTTCAATCATCAATTGCCAGTGCCCAATTGGTTTTGGAATGGGCAAACTAAAATGAATTGCCTTAAATATACAATCAACCAATCTCTTGATGAAGCATACGCTCACCATATCCAAAGACTGATGATTGTTGGTAACTTTTCTCTACTTGCAGGCCTTCATCCTAAAAGCCTTCATGAGTGGTATTTAGGTATCTATATTGATGCATTTGAATGGGTTGAGATGCCTAATACACTCGGTATGAGTCAATTTGCTGATGGTGGCAAACTAGCAAGCAAGCCTTATGTATCAACAGCGAACTATATAAACAAAATGAGTAACTATTGTGAGGGGTGTTATTATTCGAAAAATGAGAGGGTTGGCGATAAGGCATGTCCGTTCAACAGCCTATACTGGAATTTTTTTATTGCGAACTCACAACAATTAAGCAAAAACCCAAGATTAGCAATTGTTAATAAACAAATCCGAGATATGGATCCTAATCTCATTGAAGATATTAAATTACAGGCTAAAAATTTAATCAAAAATATTGAAAATATCTAAACATTCAAAGGGGATATATGACAAAAAAAATAAAACAAGAGGAATTACTAGAAAAAATTTATCAAAAGCTTTCAGACATCAATGCGAATATGCTAAAAGTATTTTGGATTGTCGCTATTTTTGCTTTTCTATACTTTGGTTTAATGCTGCATCTTCTTAACAAGTAAAGTTCAGTAGGCATGCTCCGAGGCACGCCCGATGATACTCCTGCCAAAATGCTCTTCTAGAACACCAAATCTAATTAAAAGCTAATTATTTGCTTTTGTTTTTTAATTTTTCTTTTAATTCCATGTTTTTAAATTCTTGAACTGTTAAAACAACGCCAACAATTGCAAGAAAAAAACAGAATAAGCCTGTGCCAAATAATATTGGATTAGTCATGTTTATCCCTTTCTCGAGATAACTTTAAAGTATATTGCGAAGGACAAAATAGAAGGAATCCAGGTAGCTGTAAATAACCCCTCCTGCTGTTGGCCAGTAAACCATAAGTAAGCTGTAGTAATAAAAGCCACAAAAACAGACAACAAAATACATATATCGGACATTTTAAGCATAAGTTCTCCTAATCATTTAAAGATTTTTACTATTTTTCATTCCAAAAGGCCCATGAAGCAAAGAGCAAGAACAAAACAGTTGCTGAAGCATGAGTTCTAAAACTTGTCTCGCCAGGTATTTGAAATAATAAGGGGGCTAATTCTAAAATTCCTAAAATTAACCATGCTAGCGAAATTACAGCTAACAAAAATGTAACACGAGCGATTTTTTTTCTAAAACTCATAAATCTATTTTCTTGTAATTTAAAGAATAATGTCAGCATGTATTTTTTAAGCCCCTACTGTCAAGCAAAAAATCATTAAATATCCTGAAAATCAAAACATCGGCCGCTTTAAAGCAAGCCCTATATTTAACCTTAAAAAAAATAAGGTTTTACTAGCTATTAACAGGATAAAGAGCATAGTAATGACTTGATACTATTAGCTAAATTAGATGGAGCTTTTGGAAAAACTCTTAAATCAAGAAGGTGCAGTTCAAACTTGTCTCAAGAACAACTTGGTCTAAAGTCAGGATTATCTAGACCCTATATCAGCGAGTTAGAAATGGGTAAAAAAGATCCAAGCTTATTTACTATATTTAAATTGAGCGACGCCTTGAAAGTGAAGCCTAGTTTTTTTATCGAAGAAATTGAACAGGTAATTAGCATTTCTTAGCACACCTCTTTTTGACTCCTGCCAAAATCATGAACCTAAATCTACACAGCCAGATTAATTTAATGTAAATAATGCTCATTGTTGACATCTATATATCTCAGGAATACGATTATTTTCTAAAAGTCAAAAAAACTTCATTTTTTGGAATTTAGATCGTTTAATTTAAAAAATTACTGGGGTAAACATTATGAAAAAAATATTAGCTTTTGTTTTTTTACTTTCTTTCTTAAACGTTCCTCTTTTTGCTCAAGAAGATTTGGGCTTTAAACCCTTTCATCCGACGGATGCCTTATTGATTGGCGGTAATGGCCCATTTAATCCTGGTGCTGAAAGTGGAAATAAGGTTGAAGCAGAACCTGACTTTAAACCATTTCACCCTACAGATGCATTATTGATTGGTGGCAATGGCCCATTTAACCCTGGAGCTGAAAACAGTGGGGGCAAGTAATATTAAATTTTATAATTACTCATTAAAGCCACTTTCGAGTGGCTTTTTTTTATTTGAACATCAAAATTTTTGGCGGTCTAATTTTTTATCATTTTGAAGTAATTCTCCAAACACGATTTCCTACATCGTCAGCAACAAGAAGATTTCCTTTTTTATCAATAGCCAATCCTACAGGTCTTCCATACGCTTCGTCACCGACCACAAAATTAGTGACAATATCTATGGGTAATCCTTGAGGTTCATTATTCTCAAAAGGTATAAAAACAACTTTATAGCCACTACGTGGCTTCCTATTCCATGAGCCATGCTCACTTATAAATACACCATTGTTATATGGTGATTTAAATTGCGATGTATTAGAAAAAACTAAGCCTAAAGCTGCAACATGCGCTCCTAGTGCATAATCGGGTGAACGAGGCTTAAGATTTTTTGGCATAGATTCTTTTACACGAGGGTCTTTATAATTTTTAAAGTACACATAAGGCCATCCAAAAAAATCGCCGTCATTAACGGAAGTTAAATAATCAGGAACCAAATCATTACCTAATTCATCTCTTTCATTCACTACCGTCCATAATTGGCCTAAAGATGGATGCCATGCAAGGCCATTAGGATTCCTCAAGCCTGATGCATAAATTCTTTTTTGTTTTGTTTTAAGATCAATTTCTATAATTGCCGCTCTATCTTTTTCTTGGTCTAATCCACGCTCTCCAATATTACTATTCGACCCAACTGTTACATAAAGCTTTGTACCATCCAAAGATGCAATAATATTTTTTGTCCAATGTGAATTAATCTCCCCTTCTGGCAAATCTACAATTTTTTCAGGGGGATGTTTTTTAGTATCAATTTTTATGTCGCCTGCCTCATAATGAAAGCGCAAAATGGCATCAGTATTAGCTACATATAAATCATTACCAATCAAAGTCATTCCAAAGGGCGAATGCAAGTGAGTTAAAAAATCATTAGCCAATTCGGCAGCACCATCATCATTAGAATCTCGAAGTAGTGTAATTTTGTCTGGGCTATCTTTACCTGCTCCAGCACGATTCATAAAATATTTTGATACAAGGTCTTTTAATCCTTGTGTTTTTTTAGGGGGTTGTTTATTACTTTGAGCAACAAGAACATCGCCGTTAGGTAAAACATATAACCATCGAGGATGTGTGAGTTCTTTTGAATAAAGACTAATCATAAAACTATCTATGACTTTTGGCATGACGCCATCTGGCCATTGCGATGCTTTTGCAATACTAACTGTAGGGATAATTGATGAGCTTGGTTCAGGTAATTTAGGATTTTTACCTAAACTCAAACCAGGTGAGTCTGCAGAAGGTATTGTTTGACAAGAAAAGAGAGCGGCTAGCAAAAAAATATATGCAATTTTTTTCATAGTCTTATTTTATAGAATTATTACTATATTTTTATAGATTAAAATAAATCTAAATGAACATTATTTTTTTGATTGTTGTTTTTTATCTAATTCTATTTTTTTGCTGTTATCTGGTTTTGCAGAAATCATTTTCTCGCCATCCCACTTCTGACCACACCAACAAATACCTTGGGCATTAATAATACATACCCCTCTTCCACAACATCTTTTATCTTCCATAGCCATAAATTACATTATATTTAATAAAGTTAGAATGAATCATTATCAATTAAACAGATAAATTAATATCTCTAATGAAATGGCATGAGTAACCATCTGGGAATTTCTTTAAGTATTTTTGGTGATTTTCTTCAGCCGAGAAAAATGAGTTGAATGTATTTACTTCTGTCGTAATCTTACTTTTAAGCACACCTAATGCATCAATCTTTTTAATCAAATCTTCAGCTAACAAGATTTGCTCATTGTTTGTTGCGAAAATAGCTGATCGGTATTGAGTGCCTATATCATTACCTTGTTGATTAAGTGTTGTGGGATCATGTATTTTAAAAAAGAATAGAAGTAAGTCCTTAAAACTTAAAATATCAGAATCAAAAACAACTTTTACTGTCTCTGCATGCCCTGTAGTTCCTGTTGTAACTTCTCTATAACATACATTTTTAACATGCCCGCCGGAGAACCCTACCGTTGTATCAACAACACCCGGTATTTTACTTAAAAGATCCTCGAACCCCCAATAACAACCTCCTGCCAAATATACTGTTTCAATAGCCATATTAATCAAACACAATCGGACTGTGATTCAAGTTATCTTTATAGTTAATAGTATTTTTAATCATATTGTTCTTAAGAGTTCATTTAAGCTGGTGAGTTCAATCCAAAATAACCGGATTCCGGATGTTTCCTAGCACACCCCTATTCCACCCCTGCCAAAATCCCCTAGCCTTCCCCCTCTACAACCCAGACAAATACTGTAAAATATTCTCTTCTGGGGGATTAGCTCAGTTGGTAGAGCAGCGGACTCGCAGATCAGTTAAATATCAAGACTAGAGACCCTGTAAGACCCAGGCAGTGGCAGAGATAGAAGTTTTTTTTGGAAGTAATTTCTGCAAGCACACCTAAGCACACCGAACATAAAAAAAGCCACTGCTAAGAGTGGCTTTAGTTTTATAAAAATCTAAATCAAAAAAATACTGTTAAGAATTACACAGGTCATGGTAAATTAGTGCAAGTTTGGCCATTCAGTTGGCGATCATCAGAAATTAAGTAGTTGCGATCTGTAATAACTGAAATAGGAACTAGTGTTCGACCAACGCCACAGCTTAATGCACCATTGCCACCAACGACTGCACTTGGCTTACTTAGTGTGTTAATTTCAAAGCTTCCATCGATGGCTAAAAATTGTCCTTGAGTTGTATAGTTAGGCTTAGAATTTTTCCAGTCATCTGGACGGTAGTCAGGTTTAATTGCAATGTCTGCACCAATACGCATATGATCTTTTTGCAAGAAGACAGGTAAAATTAAACCATTGTATGTTTTAGACCAACCAATACCAGGTTCAAACATATTGTTTCTATCTCCCATGACAGCCATAACTTTAGCGCTATCAAAAATACCTTTTCCTTCATTTCGGTTTGCCGTCCATCGCGTATTAATATCTACGCCACTTACATCGTCGTTAGATTTAACTTTTATAAATCTACAACCTGCAGACAAATCAGGCCAATCTTTAAATAAATTTTGATGCCAGGATCCGACTAAACCTAAATAGCAAGTTGTATCGTTTCTTGAGTTCGCACCTAATGCTGAGCTAATAGGAAGCTCACAAGTCCCTGCGTCACCACATGACAATTGGAGACCAACTGCAAAAGAAATAAGCGGAAGAGCAAATAAACCAAGTGCAAATATAAATTTTCTCATCAGAGAATTCCTTGTAAATTAAGTTTTAGAGAAAAACTCATTAACAGGAGAGATGAGGATTAGACTAAAAGGTTAGTGACCTTTAGTGCTTGTGACTGAATCTAACCGTCACTATACAGCAAGATGATTGTTTTGAATGTATACAATAATTAGCAATAATTGTTGTTTCCTAGCACACCCCTATTCCGCCTGCACCAAAATCCCCCCACCTAGACCCTCTACAACTCAGACAAATACTGTAAAATATTCTTTTCTGGGGGATTAGCTCAGCTGGTAGAGCAGCTAAAACTCAACTTAATAAGATAACAAATGTCAGATTGCTGCGAAAATAAAAGCTGTGCTATTGAAGCTATGAAAGTGAATCAGTCTAAAACATTAAAAATCGTTTTAGCGATTAATGTCTTTTTATTTATTGTTGTTTTTAGTTCAGGCTTGATTGCTCAATCCACAGGTCTTATGTCAGAGAGCTTAGATGATTTAGGAGATGCAATCACCTATGTATTAAGTCTATTTGTTATTTACAAAAGTAATCAAGCTAAAGCTCGCGTAGCACTTTTTAAAGGGATATTAATTTTAATAGGTGCGCTCTTTGTTTTATCACAAGTCATTCAGAACATCATTGACCATACGACACCCATTTTTGAAATCATGAGTATTGCTGGAGTAATAGCATTAGTAGGAAACTTAACTTGTTTGTATTTGCTTACAAAACACAAAGATCAAGATATTAATATGTCATCTGTTTGGGAATGTTCAAGAAATGATATTGCAAATAATATTGCTGTCATCATTGCATCACTTATTGTGTGGTTTACACAGAGCGGTTGGGCAGATATCGTGGTGGGATTAGCACTATCAATCTTTTTGCTACGCTCATCCTATAAAGTCATTAGCACGGCTATTAGAGAAATTTGAACTAAAAAAACCAGCACTTACAAACACACCCCTATTCCACCACTCGCAAAATCCCCCGCCTTGAACCTTCTGCCTAGCCCACAAATACTGTAAAATATCCGTTTCTGGGGGATTAGCTCAGCTGGTAGAGCAGCGGACTCGCAGTATCAGTTAAATATCAAGACTAGAGACCCTGTAAGATCCTAGCAGTGGCAGAAGTAGAAGTTTTTATTCAGTAAATTTCTGCAAGCACACCAAAGCACACCGAGTGTCAAAAGTTTTGACGTTGTCACAAACTAGCCACATAATCAGTTTAACGTTGCAAGTTAAATGAAAATTTCAATAAAACTTATTTTGTTATTCCTGCTATCAACCTGCCTCCAAGGCTGTGTTTTGCTAGCGTCATCTGCAGGTGGTTCAGTGGCAACTGTTCAGACCGCACAAACCATTGATATGTTAAAAACAGCTGGTGATGTTGGAAGCGCTGCCGTCACAAAGAAAACTTTAACCGATCATGCTTTAAGTGCATTATCAGGAAAAGACTGTCGCGTATTTAATATCTTTGATAAAAAGAAAATATGCAAAACACCTATACCTGATGTCTCAACTCCAGAAAAGATAAAAGCCTTTCAAAAATCTAAAGATTTAGAGCAAACCGGGAAAATTGGACCTAAAACGAGAATAGCTCTTTGGCGGATTCAACACGAACTTGATGATTAAAAATTAACTACACTAACTTCGAGCCAATGCGGAAGGATGAATGCCAAACCTTTTTTTGAAGTTCACAGAGAATCTTCCTAAATGTCTAAATCCTACTTCTGAAGCAATGTCAGTGGTGTTCTTTGATTGTTTATGTTGTTTAATTAATTCGTAGGCCTTTAACAATCTTTGCTCTTCAATATATTCAAATGGACTTTTATTTAAGTGTTTTTTAAATATTAACTGTAAAGATCGTTCGGAATAATTGGTATGGCGCTTGAGATCAAACATCGAAATCTTAAGATGAAGATTTATTTCTATATATTCACAAGCACTCGTCAATAAAGGATGCTTATTGTCCATATTTCATCAATCGGTTAGGTAGGCTTATCCAAAAATTAATCATTTCATTGATTAGATCAATGGAGCTTTGCATCAAACTTTGGAGATTATTTAGATAAAAATCAGTTTTTGAGATTTTTAGGAGTATGTAGCCTACAAAAATGAAGATAGTTACATAGGCAATGGCTTGTATTGTATTTTTTAATATTGATTCAAAAAAAGGTTTTGATCGCCTGCTTATCTTAAAATTGCGATAGGTAAAATTATGCCTCACATAATGACCGGTGAGATACAGAAGAACTGCTAAGAACACAGTCGTTGCTTCAGAAAAATACTCAAGTCCAAAGAGTATTGAGGTGAAAATACTTAAAATAATGAATAGATTACCAAATGCTCGCATACTCTATGGCTTCTTTAACAAACTTGGGGTGGGGTCAACTTCATTAAAATTGAAGATGACATCCTCATTTTTTAAACCAAGTGCTGCTATGTATTTTTTTAAGCTGGTGTATTTAAGAGATTTAGAAGGAAAATATTGAGCGCTATTTTCTTCGATAGAAATGATTTGACGTTCTGCTAAACATAAATCAGCAGCTATACTTTGCGCTGAGATTTTTTTGCTTAGGCGTGTAGCTTTTAATAGCTCAAAGTTATATTCAAAATTATCCAATTTCTAAGGCGCGAAAGATTTTAAATATTTTATCTACCCCCCCCCTGCTTTGACTATCCTGCGACCGTAGGAATACTTAAGGGAAATAGTTAAAAAAAACCCTCTAAGCAAAGACAAAAATCTACTTTTTTTTAACTTTCAATTACGCACCACAAACTTTAGAGCACTGTTAGCACACTGAAACCCCCTCTACAACCCCCACAATTACTGTAAAATATCCGTTCCTGGGGGATTAGCTCAGTTGGTAGAGCAGCGGACTCTTAATCCGTTTGTCGCGAGTTCGACCCTCGCATCCCCCACCACTACAATTAGTTTATTTCTCATAATCTCTACTAAAATTTAATTTTCTAAAACAAGGGATAACAATGGCTACTGCCGTAATTATTAAACACCCGAATTCGGGCATGATCAAAATTGGTTACTATGGTTTTAGTTGGACCTATCTTTTTTTTGGATGGTTTGTGCCGCTTTTTAGAGGTGAATTAGGTGTGGCAGCGCTTCATATGCTTTTCTCAATTATCACACTGGGACTATGGCAGGCGATTGTGGCTTTTTTATACAACAGACAATATATGACACGTATGTTTATGGCTGGATGGGTTTTAGCAGACTCAGAAGGTAATAATGAAATGGCTGCTCAAAGACTTGGTGTTGTACTTCCTAAACGCGGACGTAAATAAAACTCTATTTCTTTTTGCTACAGACGCGCTTTAAATATAAATCATTAAGCGTTTTAGGTTTGATCACTTGCCAATCTAATGCTTCGCCTTTGTTAAATAAAGCGTGGCCTTGACCCATAGGTTCTGGGTATAAAGCATAAGCTAGAATTCTCATTTTTCGAGCCTTGCAATCAAATTCTGATCTATTTTTAACAGAGTGATATTGAAGATTTTTAATAGTTTGTGGCTCAGCATAATTTTGCAAATACCACGCCCTTGTCTTATGTCCACTTTTGCTCATCAACTTATAATCAATATAATGATCAGCATCATCTTGATGCACTAAAGACCAATCAGCAAAGGAATTAATTGGAATGAGAAATGAAAGAAGTAGTAAAAATTTCATGGATCAAATGATCGCATTTAATAAGGCTTTTCTCAACCTGAAACTTCTGAGAAATGATGGCTTGTCTATTCACTGAAGGCTAAGCATAATAAAACATCGTTTAATTTAAGACAAAAAAATGAAAAAAGTACGTTGGGGTATTCTAGGAGCAGCACGTGTCAATGAGAGACTTCTTCCCGCTATTGCAAATAGCCCTTTTGGTGAGCTTGCTGCTATTGGAAGTCGAAGAGTCAATGCAGCGGCAGAATGTTTAGAAAAATACCAGCCATCACTTTTAGGTAAAGTTCAGACCTTCAATTCTTTAGATGAAGTGATTAATCATCCTGATATAGACGCTATATATATCCCACTTTCAAACGAGGAGCATACCAAGCCCGCTCTTCAAGCAATCAATCATAAAAAACATGTACTCATAGAAAAGCCTATCGCACTTCATTCAAAGGAAGTTGAGTTAATTCAGGAAGCGGCTCATCAAAATCACGTCAAAGTGATGGAAGGATTTATGTATGTCTTTCATCCACAGTTTAATCGTATAAAAGAAATTATTAGTTCAGGATTATTAGGTGATGTGCAGTATGTGCATTCTATGTTTTCTTTCCCAATCCAGCCTGCGCGTTTTTATCGTATCGATCGATCCATTGAAAATGGTGGTGGCGCTCTTTGGGACATTGGACCTTATGCTATCCATACGATTCGACAATGCTTTAATCAGAACCCTCTATCAATGGTTGCAACAAGCCATCTGAATGAACATGGGGCAGATCTCACAACTTCGGGCATGATTAATTTTGGCCTGAATCGACGCGCGCAATTTGATATTAGCTTTGAATGCGTGAGACGTTCTCAATTTGAAATCTTTGGGGAAAAAGGAAAGTTGATGTGCCACACGGTGTGGCAGCATGAAAATGACGAGGCACAATTAACCATAACAACTGACAAAGACGGATCAAAGAATGAGCATATTGAAAAAGCGAATCACTTTACACTTGAGATTGATCATTTTAACCAATGCATTATCAACAATACTGCGCCAAAACTTTCTTTAGATGATGCTCTTTGGAATACAAAAGTATTAGAAGCCGCTCAAGCCTCTATCAGAACAAAAGCTTGGATTAATTTTTAAATGGATTAGAAACAAAAAAGCCCGCATTAAGCGGGCTTTTTTGTTAAATCTGAATAATTACTTATTCATTACATACATTGTAACTTCGAAACCGAAACGCATTTCAGTAGCAGCTGGAGTTGTCCACATGATGTTGATCCTTTTATTAAGTTAATGAGAAATTACTTAAATGTAATCTTACTCGGACTTAAAAAGTAAACACCTTGAGGATCATGAATGAGGTCTCATGAAAATCATGAGAGAAGTAACACTAAACCGGTATAATTATAAAAAAACTATATAAATCAATAGGTTATAAAATTACACCTTGGCTGGTTTAGGTTGTGGTTTTTTACCTTTAGATTCTTTTCTTTTGTCTTTACTGCCCATATATCGCCTCTTTAATAGGTTGTTTAAATGATTATTGTATACGAAAGATTAAGCCTTCAGCCGCTTCTTAATCTCTTTTTCATACTCAGGGAAATAGTGAGAGATGACCTTTAAATCAAACTGAGAAAGTACGGAGTTATTCGATTCTCGCTCTAACAAAAATTCAAACGACGCAATAATTAAATGTTCGTAAGAAACTTTGCCATCAGTTAGGAAATTATAGAAATCATTTGAGACATGAACTTTATGTTGTGTGATCGACTTCGATTCAACTATTACCTCAAAATCTGATTCCTTAATTGATTTAACGGTAATCATTTACGTTTTGGTATCGCGTCTTTACCCCATCTTTTTACAAGAAGATAAAGAATAACAAAAGAAAAAACTACAAAAGAAATTCGGATTGGGAGATAAGTCAGATCAGAAAATATATATTGGAAGAATATATAGGGGGTTAAAAGAATTGCAGATATAACACGCGCCCAATATAAATTTTTTAATTGCTTACTTTTTTTATTCTTTTGATAGATGAGCCATGAAAGAAAACCGAAAGATAAAGCAGCTATTAAAAAAAGAATACCGGCATACATCACAATCATAAATACATACATCATTTATCCTTATTAAATAATTTTATCCAAAAAACCAATAACAAACACCAATAGAGGCTAACACACCAACAAGATCTGCAAATAGTGCACAAGCAACTGCGTGTCGTGCACGCTGAATACCAACTGCACCGAAATAAACTGCCAAAACATAAAAAGTAGTTTCAGTGCTGCCTTGAACAGTTGCTGCTAAAAGTGACGGGAAGCTATCGACACCATGTGTTGTCATAGTATCAATGAGCATAGCTCTTGCAGCACTTCCAGAAAAAGGTTTCACAAGCGCTGTTGGTAGCGCATCTACAAAACGTGTATCCCAGTGAAAGCTATCAGCAAGATAACGAATCATATCCAATACAACATCAAGCGCACCTGATGCTCGAAGAATACCGACTGCACATAACATCGCAACTAAATAAGGCAGTAAATTTTTAGATACATCAAAACCTTCTTTAGCACCTTCAATAAATGACTCATAGACTGGCACACGTTTTAATATGCCTATAAGTAAAAAAGTAACAATCAGTCCAAACAGGACAGCATTGCCTAAGAGGGATGAGAATGCGCCCAATGCCGATGCTGATAAGTGACTTAAGAATAAGATAAACACACTTAATAAACTTGCAATGGCTAACATCCATGTAATGACTACAGGGTCGTTTAATTTAATTCGTTGCATAAAAGCGACTGAGAAAAAACCAGCCAAAGTGGAAGCGCTTGTTGCTAAAAGAATAGGTAAAAAAACAAGTGTGGGATCTAATGCTCCTTGCTGTGCACGATACATAAAGATTGATACTGGAAGTAAGGTGAGTGATGAAGCATTCATAACCAAAAAAAGAATTTGTGCATTGCTTGCGATCTTTGGTGTTGGATTAAGTGATTGCAATGATCGCATCGCTTTAAGTCCAATAGGTGTCGCAGCATTATCAAGACCTAATCCATTCGCAATAAAATTCATGGTGATCAGACCTGCTGCTGGATGATTTTTAGGAACCTCAGGCATGAGACGCCTAAAAAGCGGTGAAAGCCAAGATGCTATTTTTTCAACTAAACCTGCGTGTTCAGCAATCTTTAAAAAGCCTAGCCAAAGCGTTAGGGTTCCAAAAAGCAATATCATCACTTCAACAGATAGCTTTGCCATGGAAAAAAGGCTATCCACCATAGAGGCAAACACTTCAGTGTCACCTTTAACTACCCATCTCCATATTGCACTTAATAAAGCGACAAAGAAAAAACTCACCCACAACGTATTTAATATCGAACTGTTACGATTTTGCGTGCTTATGTTTTTAGAGGATTGCTTAGGTTTTATGATGAATCACCTGAAAAATTGAATAGGCTTAAAAATGATCTATGAAAATTATAAGGCTAAGAAATCTATTTTTGAAAACTAATTCATTGCTTTAATTGGTCGGAGCGGTGAGATTCGAACTCACGACCCCTTGCACCCCATGCAAGTACGCTACCAGGCTGCGCTACGCCCCGAAAATCAAAACCATGATGAATTACTTTTTAAGCAGATCTATGATACTGAGCAATTCATCTTTAATCGACTTTATATTAAGGCCGGCAAGTGAATTGGATTGATTGAGATTCTCTAAAGGCAACTCAACTTGACCTTGTTTAGTCACTTGAAGCTCTCTAGGTGGCTCAGCTTGCTTTACTTCTTTAACAAAACTTTTATCTTTAAGTCGCTGTTTAGCGCCTTGAATCGTAAAGCCTTCGTCATGTAGAAGCTCTCTAATTTTACGAATGAGAAGCACTTCAGGTAATTGATAATAACGTCGATTGCCACGTCGCTTGACATCTTTGAGCTGATCAAACTCCTGCTCCCAATATCGCAGCACATGCGCCTTGACGAGACAAAGCTCACTTACCTCTCCGATTGCAAAATATCTCTTTGAAGGTATTTCAGGTAAGACGGGGGATTTAAGCTTTCTTTCCAGAGTAGTTCTCTTCTACATTGCTTTTTAGTTTTTGACTTGCGTGAAAAGTAACCACACGTCTTGCTTTGATAGGAATCTCTTCACCCGTTTTAGGATTGCGACCTGGTCTTTCTGATTTTTTTCTTAATTCAAAATTGCCAAAACCAGATAGCTTGATACTGTCGCCATTTTCAAGTGCGTTGCGAATCTCTTCAAAAAAAGCTTCAACCATATCTTTCGCTTCGCGCTTATTTAAACCTACACGGTCAAATAGAATTTCGGATAAATCTGCTTTAGTTAATGTCATAACGGCCTACTTTTAAATCGGTATTAAATATGGGATTAGTTGCGGAGCGTTGCGCCAAATTGTTTTTCAAGTAATTCAACGATTTTTGATACAGAAGAATCAGCTTCGCTATCAACTAATGTCTTTGAAGTATCCTGCATAAGTATCAGAAATGCAACACTTTTTTTGTTTTCGGCGATGCCTTTTCCTTGGTAAAGATCGAACAAAGCCATTCGATTTAAGAACGGGATTTTAGCCTTAAATACAGCATCTAAAATCGAATCGACCTCGACTGACTCATCTACCACGATGGCAATATCACGTCTTACGGGAAGGAATTTTGAGATATCTTCGTATTTAAACGCTTTATCTTCTAAAAGCTTCTCTATTTTTAACTCAAAGATAAAGGGGGCTTTTGGAAGAGAAAAGTGTTGCTGCCATTTTGGATGCAATTTACCTACCCAACCTATCGACTGACCGTCTAAAAAGACTTCTGCAGACTGTCCGGGATGAAGCGCTAATGGTGTTTTATCACTTCTTTTAAATGTGAGTGATTTAGACGTTAGAGCTTCAACATGCGCTTTCATATCATAAAAATCAATCTCGCGTATCTTGTCAGCCCATTGCTCAGGCAAAAAGCTACCGTAACTTAAACCAGATATCACTTCGGTCTCAATAAAATCTTTTTTTGCGCCTTGGAAAGTTTGTGCAATTTCAAAAATATTTAATCGCGATACTTGTCGATTTAAATTATAAGTTAAGACTTCAAGATGACTTCCCCACAATGATGATCGCATCGTCGACATCTGACTTGCTATTGGATTTTGTAATTGAATAGGGTTTAAATTTCCGTGCAATGCTTTTTCAATCTCATCTTCAATGAAACTATAAGTCACTACTTCATAAAAACCGCGTGATGTGAGTGCTTCTTTAAGATCTCGCTGACATGGTCCAGAAGAGGGTAACATCGCCTGATGACTCACAGGATGATGAGAAGGTATTTTGTCATAACCATATAAGCGAACTACTTCTTCAATAAGATCTTCTTCAATCGCAATATCAAATCGATAAGAAGGTGGTGTGACTTTAAAACCTTCGATAGTTTTGTTCACTTCAAAACCTAACTGATGGAATATCTGCTCAACATCTTGGCTCGGTACTTCAATGCCTAAAATAGCATTTAATTTTTTAAGTCTTAGATGGATTTCATTACGCTTTGGTAAAGCGTTTAAAACTTCTGAGATCTCACCTGCTTCACCGCCACAGTATTCGATAATAAGAGATGTAGCTCGCTCTAGCGCATGTCGAGTGTTCGAAAAATCAACCCCTCGTTCAAAACGGTAAGATGAATCTGTAGATAAGTTATACGCTCTTGCTTTACCAGCAATCACAATAGGATCAAAAAAAGCGCTTTCTAAGAAAATATTTCTAGAAGCTTCGGTCACTGACGATGACAACCCACCCATCACACCTGCAAAAGCAATTGCACCTGAATTATCTGCAATCACTAAATCTTTTTTAGATAATTTAATTTTTGTGTCATTGAGCAAATGGATAGGCTCTTCAGGCTTTGCGAATCTCACCACAACATCACCTTGCAATTTGTCATGATCAAATGCATGAAGGGGTTGTCCAATTTCAAGCAATACATAATTAGTGATATCCACAATCGGACTGATTGATTTAATATTGGAGCGCTCGAGTCTCGAGATCATCCAATCAGGTAATAATTTGGTATTGTCTACATTTTTAATGATGCGACCACAGTAACGAGGGCATGCCGATTTTTCTTCGACAACTATATTTTTCTTTTCACTTTGCTTGATCGGATTCACTTCATAGGTGATAGGAGATAGTGAAGATTGACTAATGGCAGCGACTTCTCGGGCGACACCCCATAAACTCAAACAGTCGCTTCGATTGGGTGTTAATTTTAATGTCGTAATTTGATCATTAAGATCAAGTGCTACTCTTAAATCAGTACCATTTTTTAAATCATGGCTTAATTCTAAAATGCCTTCAGCTTCTTCAGCCAATCCTAATTCTTTTAACGAGCAAAGCATACCGAATGATTCAACGCCACGAACTTTTGCTTCCTTAATATCGATGGAAGGTAATGTAGCACCTACTAATGCGCACGCCACCTTAATACCCTGTCTTGCGTTTGATGCGCCGCATACAATTTGTAATGTCTTGTCTCCGATATTGACATCGCAGACCTGAAGTCGATCAGCATCAGGATGTTTTTTAATCGAAACAATCTCACCCACCACCACATGAGTAAAAGATGCGCCTAGAGGATGAGATTCATCAACATCTAAGCCTGCCATAATCATGATGTGGTTCAGCGCATCACTATCCAGTGATGTATTCACATATGACCTTAACCAATTTTCAGAAAATTGCATATTGAGATATCTTTAAATAAATTGCTGAAGAAAGCGTAAGTCGTTATTAAAAAAGTGGCGTAAATCTTGAACACCGTAACGCAACATCGTTAAGCGCTCCACCCCCAATCCAAAAGCAAATCCTTGATATTGATTTGAATCGATACCTACATGTTTAAATACTTCTGGATGTACCATGCCGCACCCACCAATCTCAAGCCAACCGCCCTTCCAACTCATATCCATTTCAGCAGAAGGTTCTGTGAATGGAAAATATGAAGGTCTGAAGCGCACTTTCAAATCTTTATTCTCGAAAAAGTTTTGGAGAAAATCTTCGATGACACCTTTAAGGTCTGCGAAGCTTACTTGTTGATCAACCCACAAACCTTCAACTTGATGAAACATCGGTGAATGTGTTGCATCTGAATCAACGCGATAAACGCGACCTGGTGAAATAATTTTTAAGGGTGGTTTATTTTTTTCTAAATGACGAATTTGCACAGGGGATGTGTGCGTTCTTAATACATAAGATTCATCAATATAGAATGTGTCATGCATCGCGCGTGCTGGATGTGACTCAGGAATATTCAGCGCAGTGAAATTATAAAAATCAGATTCAATTTGTGGTCCATGTGCTACTGAGAAACCGATGGAATGAAAAAGAGATTCAATGCGATGAAGCGTTTGCGTGACTGGATGTAGGCTTCCTCGATCTTCTTTTCTTGAAGGTAAAGTCACATCTAATGATTCCTCTGCAAGCTGTTTCGCCTGCGAGGCATTTAAAATAGCTTCTCGTCTTTTTTCTAAAGCTTCTTCAACGCCTTGTTTAACGACATTGATCTCAGCACCTACTTTAGGTCTTTCTTCCGCAGATAATTTACCAAGTGATTTAAGCGCTTCAGTTAAGACACCGCTTTTACCTAAGTATTTAGCTTTTGCTTGATCAAGGTCCGTCACAGAATGGCACTGATCAAAATCTTCACGGGCTTCTTTTAAGGTGTGTTCGAGATTATTCATTGACTATTATTTTAATAAAAAAAAGGAGGCTAGAAGCCTCCTTTTAAAAATTAATAATTTTTATGCTGCTCCTGAACCAGATTTAGCAATTTCGACAAACTTAGCAAAAGCTGCTTTATCGAATACTGCCATATCTGCTAATACCTTACGATCCACTTCAACAGAAGCTTTCTTAAGGCCATTCATGAAACGGCTATAGGTAAGACCACATTCACGAGATGCTGCGTTGATACGCGCAATCCATAGTGTTCTAAATTGACGTTTTTTCTGACGGCGATCACGGTATGCATACTGACCTGCCTTCATCACTGCTTGTTTAGCTATACGGTATACGTTTTTACGACGGCCGCGATAACCTTTAGCAAGTGCTAAAACTTTTTTATGTTTCGCTCTAGCGGTGACACCACGTTTTACTCTAGGCATATTATTCCCCTTATTGAGTTGGCATCATCGCGCGAACGCGTTTGATATCGGTTGCTGAAATGAGGACAGTGCCTCTAAGATTACGTTTTTGTTTCGTTGTTTTTTTGGTCAAGATATGACGTAAATGAGAACGTGTTCTCTTTACCATACCACTTCCTAAAAACTTGAAGCGCTTTTTCGCGCCACTTTTTGTTTTCATTTTTGGCATTTTGATCTCCTTAGTTAGAGTAATAAGAGTGCTTAGGCATGCCGTTTAAGCCGTATCACTCAGAAACTTTTGCTTCAGTGGTTTTTGGTTTGACTTTTTTTTGCGGAGCCAGAACCATCACCATTTGTCGACCTTCCATTTTCGGAAATTGTTCGACGACTGCGTATTCCATTAAATCATGTTCAACACGTTTTAAAATTGCTAAACCGTATTCTTGATGCGTTATTTCTCGACCTCTAAAGCGCAAGGTGATCTTTGCCTTATCGCCGTCTGAAAGGAACCCAATGAGGTTTCGTATTTTGATGTTGTAATCACCATCATCTGTTCCCGGTCTAAACTTCACTTCTTTAATCTTGACCTGCTTCTGTTTTAAGCGGGTTTCGTGTTGCTTCTTACTTTCTGCATATTTAAACTTACCGTAATCAAGCAATCGACATACGGGAGGTTGGGCTTGTGGAGCAATTTCCACTAGATCGATATCTATCTCTTCTGCTTTTGCAAATGCCTCAGCTAGTGTCACTATGCCAAGCGCTTCGCCGTTTACGCCAATTAATCGAATTTCTTGAGCTGTAATGTCTCCGTTAATTCTGACTTCTTTCTCTTGAGCGATAACAAATCCCCTGTAAATATAAAAGAAAAACCGCGCTACCTTGTTGCTAGACTTTAGTTTGAACTTCCTGATTTAGTCGATCAATCAATGACTTAATCGACATGGATCCTAAGTCTTCGCCTTTTCGGGTTCGCACGGCAACTTGCCCAGCTTCCATTTCCTTTTCCCCTACAATTAAGAGATAAGGAATCTTTTGTAAGCTATGTTCGCGTATTTTATAGGTTATTTTCTCATTTCTCAAGTCAGAATCGCATCGGATGTGGTTTTTCTTGAGTTCATCCATGACTTTTGAGGCGTAGCTTGCATGTGCGTCAGCAATATTAAGGATAACCGCTTGTGTCGGGGCAAGCCAAAGAGGCATAGCACCCGAGTAATGCTCAATAAGAATCCCAATAAAACGCTCCATAGAACCTACAATAGCCCGATGTAGCATCACAGGGTGCTTGCGGCTATTGTCTTCCGTGACATATTCAGCGCCTAGGCGTTCAGGCAAGTTAAAGTCGAGCTGGATCGTACCGCACTGCCAAAGACGACTTAAGCTATCTTTTAGGGTAAATTCGATCTTAGGTCCATAAAAAGCCCCTTCTCCAGGCTGAAGGTCAAATTCAAGCTTATTTTCCACTAAAGCAGCTTTAAGGGCAGATTCCGCTTTATCCCAAGTTTCGTCAGCACCTACACGTTTCTCAGGGCGAGTGGATAATTTCACTAAAACGTCCTTAAATCCGAAGTCTTGGTAGGCTTTAAATAGCATGACAATAAACTTAGCCACTTCATCTTTAATTTGTTCTTCTGTGCAAAAAATATGAGCATCATCTTGCGTAAATCCACGAACACGCATTAAACCGTGGAGCGATCCTGATGGTTCGTTACGATGGCATGAACCAAATTCTGCAAGCCTTAGAGGTAAGTCACGATAGCTATGCAGAGCGTTATTAAAAATTTGAATATGACCAGGGCAATTCATAGGCTTCACCGCATAGTCTCTATTTTCAGAAGAGGTTGTAAACATATTGTCGCGATAGTTTTGCCAATGCCCAGATTTTTCCCACAAAGTCTTATCCATGACTGTTGGGGTTTTAACTTCTTGATACCCATAATCTAAGAACATTTTTCGCATGTAATGTTCAACTTCTTGCCAAATCGACCATCCCTTGGGATGCCAAAACACCATACCAGGTGCTTCATCTTGCATATGAAATAAATCGAGTTGCTTTCCTAATTTACGATGATCTCTTTTTTCCGCCTCTTCCAACATGAAGAGATAGTTTTGCAAGTCTTCTTTATTAGTCCATGCAGTGCCGTAAATTCTTTGTAGCATTTCATTTTTAGAGTCGCCACGCCAATATGCACCAGCCACTTTCATTAATTTGAATACTTTTAATTTTCCAGTTGATGGCACATGTGGGCCTCGACAAAGATCTGTAAATTCACCTTCGGTGTATAGAGAAACTTCCTGATCAGCTGGAATAGATTCAATAATTTCAGCTTTATAATTTTCTTTAATTGATTTGAAATATTTCACTGCATCATTACGCAGCAATACTTTTCTTGTGATGGGTAAATCGCGATTAGCAATTTCTGTCATCTTCTTTTCAATACTTTCTAGATCTTCTGGTGTGAAAGGTCGTGTATATGAAAAGTCATAATAAAAACCATGTTCAATGACAGGGCCAATCGTTACTTGTGCATCCGGAAATAACTCTTTTACGGCATACGCTAAAAGATGGGCAGTTGAATGACGAATAACCTCAAGCCCTTCAGGATTTTTGTCAGTAATGATTGCAAGATCGCTATCCTGACGAATGACGAATGAAAGATCGACAAGCTGATCATTCACTCGGCCTGCGAGAGCTGCGCGCGCTAGTCCAGCGCCGATGTTTTGTGCAACTTCTGCGACGGTAACGTCACCTTCAAATTGTCGCTTAGACCCGTCTGGTAATCTTATTTCAGGCATAGTTGAATTGAATCATTTAGCATTGCATCATTTTATAAGCTTTTAAGCATTCTTGATAGCTTGAGCCATGAGGCAAAAAATTGGTAGGCGCGATTGGAATCGAACCAACGACCCCCACCATGTCAAGGTGGTGCTCTAACCAGCTGAGCTACGCGCCTAAAGAATTTAGGAGTTTGGATTCTATCCTATTGAAGAACCCTAATCAATGATCGCTTCGTAACCATATGTAAAATCGGGGTACTTTAATTCAAATCCACTTTGATTCAACAAAACAGATTGCAATTGTTTCCCGCTTTCCAAGATCGGAACTTCAATAGTATCGGTTGTTAATTGCAGACGATTTCTGATCCACGTTAATACGTCATATTGTTTAGTCGGCACACCATCCGTCACAAGATAAAGTGACTCGATAGGTTCATTCAGCATAATTCGATTTATAAGAAATACAATAAAACGCGCAGCATCTTCTTCGTGAATTCGATTAGACCAATTATTAGTTGCAGGCCAATTACCTGGATTACTTTGGGCCAATTGAATCATACGCGTTCGATTAGGGCCGTAAATACCAGACAAACGTAATATAGTGGCTTTATCTTTTAGTTGGCGGGCAACCGTTTCAGCTTCTAATAAAGCTTCACCTCCATAATCAGAAGGCTCTGCTATATCAAGCTCACTTAAAATCTTAGTCGTTTTTTGTCCATAAACTCTTGTACTTGAAACAAAGAAAAGATGCTTGAATTGATCAAGCTCTAAAATCGCTTTGTAAGTATTTTTTAAGCCCGCTACATAATGCTCTTGGTAACTTTCAATTGACTGAGTATCTGCAGAAACAGCGTAGATAATAATTTCAGGATTTATTAACTTAATGGCATCAATAGCTTCAGTTTTTAAAATATCAACTTGATGCATTTCGATAGAAGGGGGTGATTTTCTTAAACTTCGACTAAATCCATATAATTTAAATATATCAGGATCAGCATTTTTGACGATTGAAAAACCGAGTTGACCGCAGCCTACAATTAAAATTTTAAGAGATTTTATTTCCAAAGCGTTTTAAAAATAAATCCAGGAAAAGAGAAAACTAAAAATAAAAAGAAAGTCACCGCATAAAATTCCCAAGCTTGCGATTGAATATGTCCTATCATTTTAAGCTCTGCAAAAAGTAAAATGCCACCGGTAATAAAATACAGAATCACCACTTCAAACAAAGCCCAAGAAAAAGGTTTTTTATGGGATGTAAATTTCTTAATAAAAAGAAAGTCACTAAACATCCAAGGGATATTGGCCATGATGATCGTAATCAGAATGAGTATTGATTGCGTCATTTAATGAAGACTCAAAGCTACTGCTTGCGTTGTTGCTTGCATAAATGTATGGGGTACTAAACCAATAACCAGAAGTGCTAATGCGTTAGCCGATAAAATCCATTGCATATCCATTGGGACATCTAATTTACCTTTTAATTTTGGCTCATCAAAATACATCAGCTTTACAATCCTCATATAATAAAACATCCCTATCAAGGCCATCATAACTGCATAGACAACAAAAATTGCAAAGCCCGCATCAAAGGCCGCTTGAAGCACCATGAATTTTGCATAGAACCCTATGGTAGGAGGTATACCTGCCATGCTCAACATAGTAATGAGCATAAGGAATGCATACCAAGGATTTCTCTTATTCAAACCTTTAAAATCCTCAAGCAGCTCACACTCAAAATTTTTCCGAGACATCATCATGAGTATTCCAAAAGATACAAGAGTCATAAACATATAACTCACAACGTAAAATAAACTAGATGCATAACCATTAAGTGTACCGCTCATCAAGCCAAAAAGAATAAAGCCAATATGAGAAATCGTTGAGTATGCATACATACGTTTAATATTTGTTTGTGCAATAGCTGTGATATTTCCAATACCAATGGAAAGCACCGCCATAATGAGCATCATTTGTTTCCAATCAACCATCATAGATTGAAGTCCTTCGCCTAGTATACGAAGTGTAATTGCAAAAGCTGCTAATTTAGGTACAGAACTAATGAGCATGGCAATTGATGAAGGTGATCCTTCGTAGACGTCAGGGACCCACATTTGAAAAGGTACTGCGCCTAATTTAAATGCAAGGCCGGCGACCACAAAGACCAGACCTAGTATAAGAATTGCATGGTCTGTAGGATGATTCAATAATGTTGTTGAAATAACGCTTAAATCTAGACTCGAGGTCGCACCATAAATCATCGACATACCGTATAGAAGAAGACCTGATGCAAGAGCACCTAATACAAAATATTTAATTGCTGACTCAGTGGCTTTTTGGTTATCACGATCAAGGGCCGTAAGAGAATATAAACATAAAGAGAGAAGCTCTAAGCCCATATAAACAAGAAGCATGTTATGGCTTGAGATCATAATCATCATGCCCAGCAATGCAAATAGAACGAGCGCAAAGTATTCGCCACGATATAAATCCCGATCTTTCATGTAAGACCGGCTATAGAAAAAAATAAGTGAGGTGCCTATATAACTTATCATTTTTAAAAAATCTGCCAAGCCGTCACGAACAAACATATTTGAAAAAGCAAATTGTGTTTCGTGACTAAAATGTTGGCCAGTTAAATAAGCACCGCCTAATAAAGTGAATTGAGATAAAGCAAAAATAATCCAACGCGAAGAAGGCTTAATGAATAAATCTGTCATCAGCACAACCATTGCCATTGAAAGCACAAAAATTTCTGGCAAGATTAAAAAAAGATCGGATTGAATAAGTTGATTCATTTATATATCCAAAGGTAATGGTGTGACTGGTTTTATCAAATGCATATGCTCTAGAAATTGAACTGTCGTTGCATTTGTCATATCCGTAATAACTTTTGGGTAAACACCCACTAAAATAATGAGCACTGCCAATATAGACAGGATAAAGAATTCACGCCATGAGATATCTTTAAGTGCACTAATTTTTTGATTACGTGGTTCGCCATAAAATACGCGCTTCACCATCCATAAAGAATAAGCAGCACCGAAGATCAGAGAGCTTGCCGCTATTAATGCAATCCAAAAATTGTTTTGCATCGCACTCATGATCACCATAAATTCTCCTACAAAACCTGAAGTACCAGGAAGCCCACAATTGGCCATGGCAAAAAATACAGCAAAAGCTGCAAAGGTAGGCATTGCGTGAATGACACCACCATAATCTGCAATCTGTCTTGTGTGTAATCTGTCATATAAAACACCTACAGATAAGAACATGGCTGCAGAAATAAAACCATGAGAAATCATTTGAACGTACGCACCCTCAATACCAATTGCATTAAACATAAATAGACCTAGCGTGACAAAGCCCATATGTGATATCGATGAATAAGCGATCAATTTTTTCATATCTTTTTGCACAATAGCAATCAATGCAATATATAAAATAGCAATGAGTGACAAAGTCACCATAAAATCTTTTAAATAAATCGCGGCTTCAGGTGCAATCGGCATTGCAAATCGCATAAAACTATATGCGCCTAATTTCAACATCACTGCTGCCAAAACAACTGATCCACCAGTAGGTGCTTCAACGTGAGCATCAGGTAACCATGTATGCAAAGGCCACATAGGAATTTTTACTGCAAAAGCCATAAAGAAAGCTAAGAAAATAAAGATCTGCGGATAGAGACCTAGACCGGCATTATAAAAATCTACTACCTCGAATGAATGTGTATGCAAGTAAAGGTAAATGAATGCGACTAGCATTAATAATGAGCCTAAAACGGTATATAAAAAGAATTTGATCGTGGCATAAATTCTATTAGGTCCACCCCAAATACCAATCACCAAGAACATAGGGATAAGCATTGCCTCCCAAAAAATGTAATAGAGCATGGCATCAAGTGCACTAAAAACACCAATCATGAGGCCTGACATGATCAAGAAAGCTGCCATGTATTGCGCAACTCTATCTTGTATTGATCGCCATGAAGCCATCACAACAATAACTGTAGTGAAGCTTGTTAAAAGAATTAACGGCACCGCAAAACCATCGACGCCTAAATGGTAATTAATATGAAAGGCAGGAATCCAATGAAAGAATTCCTGAAACTGAAACTGTCCAAATGAAAAATCAAATGCTGTGTAAAGTGGGATAGTGATTAAAAATGAAATCACGCTACTGAAAAGTGAAAACCATTTGGCTTGGGTATCACTCATTTTTCCACTTAATAAAAGTATAAGGCCACCTAAAAAAATAGGTGTCCAAATTGAGAAGCTTAGTAGGTGAGTTAAATTCATCTTATATTTTGATAAAGAAGGTTAAGAATAAAAATACACCTATCACCATCGCAAAAGCATAGTGGTAAATATAACCTGATTGAATCACACGTATTTTTTCTGCAAACTTACTAATTGATTTAGCAGTTCCATTCACAAGCCATCCATCAATAATTTTGACATCGCCAATTTGCCAGAATTTCTCACCTAAGAGACGACTGCCAAATGCAAAGAACTTTTCATTGAATGAATCAAAGCCATATTTGTTTTGTAACACTTTGTAAATTATTTGTGTGCGGTTAAAAATTACTTTAGGTAAATTTAAATTCACTTCATAACAGTAATAAGCAAAAGCAACGCCACTAAGTGCGAATAAGAAAGGTAGGCTTGTGATGCTATGCAAAGCCATACCAAAGGGTCCATGATAAATTTCTCTATAGTGATGGCTTAAGTATTCCATCGTAGGATGCGCTTCAATATCTAAGAAAATACTTTGTGCAAAAAAACTACCGAATAAAATTGGCTCGATTGTCATAAAGCCAATCACAACAGAAGGGATAGCGAGAAGCACTAATGGCAAAGTAACGCTTAACGAACTCTCATGTGGGTTATCTTTTGGACTTAAGCCATGATGATGATCGTCATGATGAGCAAGTTTTTGAAGACGCCACTTCTCTTTGCCATGAAACACAAGGAAATAAAGTCTAAAAGAATAAAAAGCTGTTACGAATACACCAACCAATACAGAAAAATAAGCGAAGTGACTTCCTGAAATGTGGGATAACTTCACAGCCTCAATCAAACTATCTTTTGAATAAAATCCTGAAAATAATGGCGTCCCTATTAATGCTAAAGAGCCAATCAAAAAAGTTATCCAAGTCACAGGCATGTATTTTTTTAAGTTGCCCATGTTTTGAATATTTTGATCGTGATGCATACCTATAATGACTGAACCAGCACCTAAGAAAAGTAAGGCTTTAAAGAATGCGTGCGTCATGAGATGAAACATAGCCACCGAATAAGCTGAAGCGCCTAACGCCACCGTCATATAACCTAATTGTGAAAGTGTTGAGTAAGCTATGACACGCTTAATATCATTTTGAATGATGCCCAATAAGCCCATAAACAAGGCTGTAATAGCACCAATGATCATAACGAATGAAAGCGCTGTATCAGAAAGCTCAAATAAAGGTGATGTGCGTGAGACCATAAAGATACCTGCAGTTACCATGGTTGCCGCATGAATCAGGGCTGATATAGGTGTCGGACCTTCCATCGAATCTGGAAGCCACACATGAAGAGGCACTTGTGCAGATTTGCCCATAGCCCCAATAAATAACAAAATACATATTACGGTAACCACATTAATAGGCTGACCAAATAACTGCATTGTATGGGCCGCCATAATGCCTGTACTTTTGAAAACCGTCGCGTAATCAAGAGAACCTGTCCAATATAGAATCAAAGCAATCCCTAAAATAAAACCGAAATCGCCGACGCGATTTACTAAAAAGGCTTTTAAGTTTGCATAGATTGCAGTGGGTCTCTCAAACCAGAATCCAATCAGAAGATATGAAACAAGACCTACCGCCTCCCATCCAAAAAAGAGCTGCATAAAGTTATTGCTCATGACTAACATCAGCATTGAAAAGGTAAACAAGGAGATGTAACTAAAAAATCTTCGATAGCCTGGGTCACCTTTCATGTAACCCATCGTATAAATATGAACCATCAAAGATACAAAAGTCACAACCACCATCATCATGGCAGTTAAATTATCAATTAAGAATCCGACTTCAAATTGATAGTGGCCTGTGACAAGCCATTGATAGATGGTTTGATTTAAAACTAAACCGTTTAGAGTCTCATTTAAAGTTATGCATGAGATAACAAACGCAAAAAAGACAGAGGCGATTGTCATGCTTGAAGCAAAATACTCTGGCAATTTTCGACCCAAAATACCCACGCAAAAAGATGCGATTAGGGGCAATAAAGGAACGGCTAGATATGGATAGATAGAATTCAAATGATTACCCGTTAAGACGATTTAAGTCGTCTACATTAATAGAGCGAGTATTTCTGAAAATTAAAACGATAATTGCTAAACCTATCGCAGATTCTGCAGCTGCCACCGTTAAAATAAAAAAAACAAAAATTTGACCAGCAATATCATTTAAATAATGTGAGAAAGCAATAAAGTTGATATTAACTGCGAGCAACATTAACTCAATCGACATAAGTAAAATAATGATATTTTTTCGATTAAGAAAAATACCCACCACACTGATTGTAAATAAAATCGCGGCAAGGATAAGATAATGCGATAAACCAATCATGTTCTCTCCTTCTTTTTAGGTTTTATGTATTTTTCTTCCGACTTCATTTGAACTAATCGCACTCGATCTTCTCGTTTTACAGCCACCTGATCACCAGGATTAGCCTTTTTACTATCTTTACGATCGCGAAGCGTCAATGCAATGGCTGAAATAATTGCGATAAGCAATACGACAGAAGCTAGCTCAAATGGAAGCACATAAGTTGAATACAATGTATTGCCTATCATTTCTGTATTCGATGTACTTGAAATTGATTCTGAAATAGGTGAAAGATTAAATTGTTTAGTTTTAAATACCATCACCATTTCAACCATCATGAGGACGCCAATAAATCCTGCCATAGGCAGATAATCCCAAAAACCTTCTCTTAATTTATCAAGATTAATATCAAGCATCATGACCACAAAAAGAAATAAGACCATCACAGCACCAACATACACAAGCACTAAAGCAATCGCTAAAAATTCAGCATGCAAAAGAAGCCAAATACCTGCAGCATTAAAAAATGCTAGAACAAGAGATAGCGCTGCAGTTACAGGATTTCTGGAAGTAATGACGCTTAATCCTGAAGCTAGAAGGACGAAAGACAAAACATAAAAGACGAAATCTTTAAACTCAAACATGTTTATCGAAACCTCTCATCTTGAGCGCGATCTTCCGCAATTTGTTTTTCATATTTGTCACCTACCGCAAGTAACATTTCTTTTGTATAAAGCAAATCGCCTCGCGATTCGCCGTGATAATCAAAAATTCTCGTCTCAACAATCGAGTCTACTGGGCAAGATTCTTCGCAGAAACCACAAAAGATACATTTAGTAAGATCAATATCGTAACGTGTTGTCCGTCTCGTTTTATCCTCGCGCTCTTCAGATTCAATAGTGATTGCCATTGCAGGACATACAGCCTCACATAACTTACATGCAATACATCGCTCTTCACCATTTGCATAACGACGGAGCGCATGAAGGCCTCTAAAGCGATTAGATTGTGGCGTTCTTTCTTCCGGATACTGAACAGTAATTTTTCTTGCAAAGAAATAACGGCCCGTAAGGAGCATGCCTTTAAGTAGCTCGATAAGCATCAAGCTTGATAAGAATTGTTTAGTTTTTTTAATCATTTAGTGAAATAAATATCCCCATGAGGTTTGCATCATGCCTCCAATAAATACAATCCAAGCAATGGTGATTGGAATAAAAATCTTCCAACCCAGACGCATAATCTGATCATATCGATAACGAGGAAATGTCGCTCTAAACCATAAGAAGAAAAATAATAAAAATGCGACTTTAATTAAAAGCCATAAAAAGCTATCTGGAATAAATGGAATGGGTGATAACCATCCACCTAAGAACATTAAAGCTGCAAGCATCGATACTAAAATCATATTTGCATATTCAGCCAAGAAGAAAACTGCAAAGGCCATGCCTGAATACTCTACGTGAAATCCAGCTACAATTTCTGACTCACCTTCAGCCACGTCAAAAGGCGCTCGATTTGTTTCTGCTACAGCACTAATAAAGTAAATGATGAATAAAGGAAATAAAGGCCAGATATACCAATGCCAAAACCCACCCTCTTGTCCCATGACAATTTTTCCTAAATTTAAGCTGTTGGCACACATTAAAACGCCTACTAAAGTAAATCCCATTGCAATTTCATACGACACAATCTGAGCTGCGGAACGTAAACTTCCTAAAAAAGCATATTTAGAATTTGAAGCCCAACCAGCAATGATTACCCCATACACAGCGATAGATGTCATAGCTAAAATATATAAAAGACTTGCATCAATATCTGCGATCACCACATTGAGATCGAAAGGAATGACAGCCCAGGCTGCAAAAGCTGGAGCAATTGCCAAAATGGGTGCTAAGAAAAATAAAACTTTATTTGATGCTGTAGGAAGAATAATTTCTTTAAATAGAAGCTTTAATGCATCAGCAATAGGCTGCAGCAATCCAAAATAACCGACACGATTAGGTCCGATACGGACTTGCATGTATCCAATCACTTTTCTTTCGAAATAAGTAAGGTAGGCCACAGATATCATCAAAGGCAAAACGACAGCTACAATTTTTAAAAGCACCCATAATGTTTTGGCAATATCAGGCCACCAAATTCCAAATATAGATGTCATCAAAGCATCCATCTTAAGATGCGCCCCTTGGAATTATTTTTTGAACTGTGATATCACCGTAAATATCAGCCAGATTAGCCGTTTCATCGATACCGCTTGGTATATAGATGGAGCCTTCTGGAATGCTTATGTCTTCAATAACCATAAGACTCGCCCATTGATTACCTTGCATAACTTTAATTTTATCGTTCGCTTTAAGTCTTAATGTTTTCATTTCTAAGGGATGTAACTTTGCATGTGCTTTTGATTTTTGAATCGCTGTTTGAAGAGATGGGGCTCTTCTTACAATTGGATCTATAAGGTATTGATGTATTTCACCAATGCGAGAGAATTGCTTTGGCTTCGTGTTGCGTATTTTGTAATCGCTTGTAATATCGATTTCATTAGAAAGCTCTTTTGAGATGAATTGAACATTAGATTTAATGCGCGCTTCTTTAACATCTAGACTCGATTCATAATCAAATCCTTTTAAGTCAAGATGATTAGCCAATACTCTTAACACTTTCCAGGCCGGTCTTGATTGACCTAAAGGCTGAGTAACAGCTGTGTAGCTTTGAACTCGCCCTTCTATATTAATGATCGTACCTGATGATTCTGTAAATGGTGAGATGGGGAGAAGTACGTCCACATTTTCAAGGTATTTCGAATTATATGAAGTTAATGCAACAGTGAAGTCTGACGAAACAATTGCATTTTCCATTAGCTGTGCATTTGATGCATCTAATTGAGGCTCAATATTTAATAAAATATAAGCTTTTAATTTTTTCTCTAACATCGTACGCGCATTTAAGCCGTCTTTTTCAGGGAGAACATTGATAGCATGAAGTCCGACACTATTTGCATAGCTTGGCAATAGAGCAAAAGTAGCTTGAGATAATTTTGAAATTTCTAAAGCAAGTTGATAGATGGTTGCATAATCTGGATGCTCTTGCGCTGCTTGGCCTAAAAGTAATGATGTATTATTTTTTTTACCTGCTAAAACATTTTTCATTAAATGCTCTGCTATTGCATCGCTTGTTTTATCTGTTTTAACTTTTTCGATATCAGCTTTTATAAATTTAATATCTTTTTTTAATATGCCTTTTATTTCCGTCATCGATTTTAAAATTTTTGCGAGCGCATAAGGGAGCTTATGTGGAGCCTGTATCATTTTCTCAGACACGGTCATAAGAGGATCTGCATCTATTGAGTTGACTATAAAAAGATTGGCGCCATGATTTACGGCCTTACGAATTCTTGATGCTAAAAGTGGCTGTTCATTTCTTATATTGCTACCAATTAAAAGGTATTGATCAAAGTGACCGATTTCATCAATACGACAACCCAGCCAAGGCGAGCCTTGATGCTTTATTGAAAAGTCCGATTGACGTATCCGATGGTCAATATGAGGTGACTTTAATGCGTTACTTATTTGCTTAGCTAATAAACCCTCTTCGATTGAGCTTTGAGGTGATATTAAGATACCTAATTCTTCAGGGCCATTATGATCTAGGACATGTTTTAATTTTTCACTTACAAGTGCTAAAGCAGTTTCCCAATCTGATTCTTTCCATTGACCCTTTTCTTTAATCATAGGAACTTGTAAGCGATCTTCACTATTCAAGCCTTCATATGAGAAACGATCACGATCAGAAATCCAGCATTCATTAATAGACTCCTCTTCACGAGGAAGCATTCTGATCACTTTGTTTTGTTTAATATGTGCTTCAAGAGGGGAGCCAAGACTATCATGGTGAGCAAAAGTTGTTCTTCTAATTAACTCCCATGTGCGCGCTTTATATCTAAATGGTTTACTTGTAAGTGCTCCTACAGGACATAAATCAATAATATTGCCAGAGAGTTCTGATTGAATGGATCGATCAACGTAAGCGGTAATTTCTGAATGCTCGCCACGACCGACCATACCTAGCTCCATCATACCGCCCACTTCTTGTAAAAATCTTACACATCGCGTGCATTGAATGCATCGGGTCATATCTGTTGAAATAAGTGGGCCTATATTTTTATTAAATACCACACGTTTTTCTTCCTTATAACGTGTTTGACCACCGCCAAATGCAACAGCAGTATCTTGAAGCTCACACTCGCCACCTTGATCGCAAATTGGACAATCTAAAGGATGATTAATGAGCAAGAATTCCATGACACTTTGCTGTGCCTCGACAGCAATCTTAGATTTTGTTGAAACCTTCATCCCATCTGAAACTTGCGTAGCGCATGCGGGTAATGGTTTATTAAATTTCTCTACCTCCACCAAACACATACGGCAATTTGCAGCGATCGATAATTTTTTGTGATAACAGAAACGAGGAATTGGAATTCCTGCTTTATCTGCAGCTGCAATGATCGTCGTATTTTTTTCTACTTTGATCTTCTTGCCATCAATTTCAATTGTGATTGTCATTTAGCTTTAATCATAGAATGACCATGCTGAATAAAATATTCAAACTCTGGTCTAAAGTGTTTAATAAAACTTAATACAGGTGTCGCGGCTGCGTCACCTAAAGCGCATATTGTCCTGCCAGAAATTTTTTTACTAACATCCGTTAAAAGATCAAGATCTTCCATAGTGCCTTTACCGTCGACAATTCTTTTGATGACACGATAAACCCAACCTGTTCCTTCACGGCAAGGTGTGCATTGACCACAAGACTCTTCATAAAAGAAATAAGAAAGACGTTTTAAAGCCGTGACCATACATGTTGAATCATCCATGATAATCACGGAGCCAGCACCTAAACTCGATCCAATCTTTTGTAATCCATCATAATCCATGGTTGCATTTTCAATGAGGGCAGCTGGAACAACTGCTGTGGAAGGTCCGCCAGGAATAACTGCTTTTAATTTTCTTCGATTCCACACACCGCCAGCCATATTTAACAATTCACTAAAAGGCGTGCCCATTCTAATTTCGTAATTACCTGGCATCTCAACGTGGCCTGATACAGAAAATAATTTAACACCGCCTGAATTTTCAACACCTAAATCTTGAAATGCCTGACCACCGTGCTCTAAAATCCAAGGAACTGATGCAAATGTTTCAGTGTTATTCACATTAGTAGGTTTACCGTAAATACCATAAGTTGCTGGGAAAGGTGGCTTATAACGTGGCTGTCCTTTTTTACCTTCAATCGATTCAATAAGGGCTGTTTCTTCGCCGCATATGTATGCCCCATACCCATGGAACGCGTACAAATCGAAACTAAAATCTGAACCCAAAATGTCTTCGCCTAAAAATCCATGGTCTCTTGCTTCGTCGAGTGCTTTTTCAAAAATCTCGTACTCACGCCAGATCTCGCCATGAATATAGTTGTAACCAGTGCGAGTGCCCATCACATAGGCAGCTATGAGCATACCTTCGATAAGTTGATGAGGATTGTATCTAAGAATATCGCGATCTTTAAATGTGCCAGGCTCACCTTCATCTGAGTTACATACAAGATATTTAATACCATCGTAATCCCGAGACATAAAAGACCATTTAATAGCAGTTGGGAATCCTGCACCACCGCGACCTCTTAAACCTGAAGTTTTTAATTCAGCTAGAATTTCTTCCGGCTTTATTTTCTTTTTAAGAATTTTTTTAAACTGCTCATACCCACCTACTTTCAGATAGGTTCTTATTGAACCTGGATCGTCATGGACCATAGTTCTTAGACAAACCAAATCTTGATTAGGAAAAATTTTATGCGGCTTAATGATGTCTATTTGCTTGACCATTTATTTAAGGCTCGCTATCAGCTTGTCAATTTTTTCAGTAGTCAAATGTTCATGCATAGTGTGATTGTTAATTAGGCATAAAGGTGCACCACTGCATGCTCCCATGCACTCACCTTCTTTAAGTGAAAACTTTTTATCTTTGGTCAACTCACCAAAACGAATACCTAATTTCTTTTCTAGGTGCTGAACAATTTCATCAGAATTTCTTAACATGCATGAAATATTGGTACATACAGTAATTTGATACTTACCCTTTGATTCTAAATTGAACATATTATAAAAAGTTGCAACTTCCATCACTGCAATTTCTGGCATCTCAAGATAATGTGCCACATCAGAAATATGTTCATGCGATAACCAACCATGTCTTGTTTGAACAATACGTAATGCAGAAATGACTGCGGATCGCTTTTGGCTATCCGGGAATTTCTTTAACTCTTTATCAATTAATTTAATGTCGTCAGCGTGTATCATTTTTTACCGATCAATCTCACCAAACACAATATCTTGTGTACCAATAATGGCAACTAAGTCAGAAATCATATGACCACGTGTCATTTCATCTAATGCTGCTAAATGAGGAAAGCCAGGAGCCCGTATTTTTAAACGGTAAGGTTTATTTGCACCATCTGAAATTAAATAAATACCAAATTCGCCTTTAGGGTGTTCAACTGCAGCATAGGCCTCCCCTGCTGGGATATGAAAACCTTCTGTAAATAATTTAAAGTGATGGATCATAGCTTCCATATCTTCTTTCATGGCAGCTCTTGGAGGAGGTGCTACTTTATGATTATCACTAATTACAGGGCCTGGATTTTTTCTTAGCCAGTCTATGCATTGCTTAATAATGTGATTAGATTGTCTAAACTCTTCAATACGAACGAGGTATCGGTCATAACAATCTCCATTAACACCAACAGGAATATCAAAATCAAGTTTGTCATACACTTCGTAAGGTTGTTTTTTTCTTAAATCCCATGCAACACCTGATCCCCTTAACATAGGGCCCGTCATGCCAAGCGCTATTGCTCGATCAGGATCAACAACACCAATACCCACTGTACGTTGTTTCCAAATACGGTTATCTGTTAACAACGTTTCATATTCATCTACATATGTTGGAAAGCGATTTGCAAAATCTTCGATAAAATCTAAAAGTGATCCGCTACGATTTTGATTTAAACCATCCAATTCTTTTTTGTTTTTCAAACTGGATTCATATTGAGGCATGCGATCAGGGAGGTCGCGATAAACACCGCCAGGACGATAGTATGCTGCATGCATTCTGGCACCTGATGCCGCCTCATAACAATCGAAGAGATCTTCTCTTTCACGAAATGCATACAAGAAGACAGTCATAGCACCTACATCAAGCGCATGTGCGCCTAACCATAATAGGTGATTTAAGATGCGCGTAATCTCATCAAACATTACACGAATATATTGTGCGCGAAGGGGTACATCTATATTGAGCAATTTTTCAATAGCCAAAACATAAGCATGTTCATTCGCCATCATGGATACATAATCTAAACGATCCATATAAGGAACGGTTTGTAAGTACGTTCGATTTTCAGCTAGCTTTTCTGTGCCACGATGCAGTAATCCAATATGAGGATCTGCACGCTGAATTACTTCGCCATCAAGCTCTAATACCAATCGCAACACGCCATGTGCCGCAGGGTGTTGAGGACCAAAATTCATTGTGTAATTTCGAATCTCAGCCATTATGGAAACCTTCTTCACGAATGATTCGTGGGACGTTATTTCTTTCTTCGATGGAGACGGGTTGGTAAATCACACGTTTTTGCACATCATCGTAACGCACTTCAACTTTACCAATCATCGGAAAATCTTTTCGGAATGGATAACCTACAAATCCATAATCAGTGAGTATGCGTCTCAAATCGGGATGGTCGGCAAACATAAAACCAAATAAATCGAAAGCTTCACGCTCATACCAATTAGCAGCTGGCCATAAATCTATAATTGATGGGAACAATGGAAAATCTTCTTCTTGAGAAAAAGTTCTTACACGAATCCGATGATTATGTTCAATCGATAAGAAATGGTAGACGACAGCAAAGCGAGATTTCGTCCAAGTGCCTTCGCCATAATCCTTGAAATCAACTCCACAAAGATCAATTAACTGCGCAAATTGAAATGCTTTGTGTTGTTTTAAAGTTTTTAAAGTAGGTAGGAGATCATCGATCTTTACTTCAATTGTAAGTTCATTGTGCTCAATAGATGCTTGAATGATTTCTTTACCAAAAATAGATTTTATTTCTTTAAGTAAAGTTTCAACTGAGCTCATGAATTAGCGCGCAATCGTATTGGTTCGTTTAATTTTGTTTTGAAGTTGAATGATCCCAAACATGAGAGCCTCGGCTGTTGGCGGGCAACCAGGCACATACACATCTACAGGAACAATACGATCACAACCACGAACCACTGAATAAGAGTAATGATAGTAACCACCACCATTTGCACAAGAGCCCATTGAAATAACCCAGCGAGGCTCCGCCATCTGATCATAAACTTTTCTTAATGCGGGTGCCATTTTGTTCACTAACGTTCCTGCCACAATCATCACATCTGACTGCCTTGGGCTAGGTCTAAATACAACACCAAATCGATCTAGGTCATATCGAGCTGCACCAGCATGCATCATTTCAACAGCGCAACAAGCCAAGCCAAAAGTCATAGGCCATAAAGATCCTGTGCGTGTGTAATTAATAAGGGTATCTAGATTTGTAGTGACAAATCCTTTTTCCATAATGCCTTCAATGCTCATTCGCTATTCCCAATCAAGGGCACCTTTCTTCCATTCGTAAATAAACCCAACAACTAAAATAGCTAAGAAAATCATCATGGCAATAAATCCAAACATACCAATTTTTTGAATGACTACTGCCCAGGGGAAAAGAAATGTTATTTCAAGATCAAATAAAATAAAGAGGATAGCGACAAGATAATATCGGACATCAAATTTCATACGCGCATCTTCGAAAGCTTCGAAGCCGCATTCGTATGGGGAATTTTTTTCACTATCAGGTTTATTAGGTGAGAGAATGCTGCCGATGAGAAGAGGCCCTGCACCAACCGCAAGTCCTACGCATATGAACAATAAAATTGGAAAATAATTTTCCAGCACAGCGATTCCTTAAACAAATACCACATGATTTTCTTAATTTGGTGCCGTCGGAGAGACTCGAACTCTCACGACTTTCGTCACTACCCCCTCAAGATAGCGTGTCTACCAATTCCACCACGACGGCTTTATAGATTTAACAGTCTCTATTTTGGGATATTTTGAGCGCCACTTGATGAATTCGACTGAGCTTCACCGCTTTTAGTTTCAGAAGGTTTTTGCACTTCTGATGACCCAGTTGTTTTCACCACACTTCCGGTGCCTGATTTTTGACCTGCGATGAATGCCAAGGAAATGCTGGTCAGAAAAAAGACTAAAACAAATATTGCTGTTGTTCTACTTAAAAAATTCGATGAACCACTTACGCCGAATAAACTACCTGATGATCCGCTTCCAAAAGCGGCACCCATATCAGCGCCCTTGCCGTGTTGCATCAGCACCAAACCAATGACACCTAAGCATGCAATCACATGAATAATTGTTACTAAATTTTCCATAATCCTATTTTCTTTGATTTATATTTCGGCTGAATGACAAATAGACTCAAAATCACTTGCATTTAAAGATGCTCGCCCTACGAGTCCGCCGTCTACGTCTGGCATAGAGAATAATTGTAACGCATTTTGGGGGTTTACGCTCCCTCCATAGATGATTTTAAGGCTCTTTATGACCTTAGTATTTGAGGATAATTTCTCACGAATAAATTGATGCATCGCTTGCGCTTGCTCAGGTGAAGCCGCCAAATCAGAGCCAATAGCCCATATAGGCTCATAAGCAATCACGGTCTCGTCGAAAATTTCTTCGCCATACATTTCAATAATCGTATCAAGCTGCTTAGATACGACCTTTTCCATGATGCCAGCTTCTCTCTCAATTAAAGTTTCACCTACACAGAGAATCGGCGTCATGCCTGCTTTTTTAACCATCATAAATTTAGTGGCAATATTTTCATCGGACTCGCAATAAGCTGTACTTCGCTCTGAGTGGCCGATGATCACATAGCTTGCACCAAATTCTTTGAGCATAGAAACGCTCACTTCGCCTGTAAAAGCGCCTGACTCAAACTTAGCCACGTTCTGAGCGCCCCAAAAAATAGGTGAATGCTTTAGGTAGGATTGTGTTTGAAACAAATAAGGATAAGGGGCACAGACCACAATATCCACCGAAATTGCTTGGGGGATCTTTTCTGCCAAGGCCTTAAGAAGTCTTTCGTTAGACGCCAAGGAACCATTCATTTTCCAATTACCCACAACGATTTTACGTCTCATGACAGTCTCTTAAATAGTTTGTTAAATTTTACTTTGTTGGGGCAGGATGGGCAATTAAGGATGTCATCTTTAGGTCAACATCCTTAATTGAATTTGAATTTTTTTATTGCCATTAAACTCATTAGAATCAACCTGATAGATCGCTTTAATCTTTCTAGGGAGATGCTCACTGTGATTAAAATAAATAGCTTCAAATACCTTATTTTGTAGTAAAAGATTTAACTTTAAATGTTTATCTGCAAGGATTCTTTGCTCAACAACTTCAAACTCACCTTCAAAAATAGGAAGCGGAAAACCTTGTCCCCACACTTGTGAATTGATATGTTCCACATCTTCATAAGTTACTTCTGAAAAATTAAGCGCATCATCAACTTCAATAGTTAACTCAAGGTCCTCTGAGGTAATTAAACCCTGGACTGTTTCTTCAAAGAAATGAACGAAGCGATCAAAATCCTTTTCTTTTATAGTGAGCCCAGCAGCCATCGCATGACCACCAAACGTGATCAGAATGCTTGGATCCTTTTTCGAAATAAGATCAAGTGCATCTCTTAAATGGAGCGATTGAATAGATCTGCCTGAGCCTTTAAGAATACCTTCTTCAGACTTAGCAAACACAATGACGGGGCGATGATATTTATCTTTGATACGGGAAGCAATAATACCAATCACACCTTGATGCCACGTGGAGTCATAGAGAGCGATACTGAATTGAGCCTCACAATTCAAATCATGTAATTGAATAGATGCACCATCTTTCATTTCAGATTCAATCGATCTTCTTTTGAGATTTAAAGCTTCAAGTGATGATGCAATTAATCGGGCATCCTCATAACTTTCAGACAAAAGACATTGAATACCTAAAGTCATATCATCTAATCTTCCTGCGGCATTAAGTCTTGGTGCAATGCTAAAAGCGAGATCAGAAGTATGAAATTGCGATGGATTTTTTTTAGTTAATGCCATCAGTGCTCGAATACCAGGATTAGCCTGGCCTGATCTGATTCTTCGAATGCCGTATTCAACTAAAGTACGATTATTCCGATCTAAAGGGACTAAATCTGCAACTGTACCCAAAGCTACAAGGTCGATTAACTGCATTAAGTTAGGCTCAATATTATCTTTAAAATAATCTCGTTTTCTAAGTTCAGCTCTCAAAGCTAGCATCACATAAAAAATAACACCTACCCCACATAAGTATTTACTTGGAAATGAACAGCCATGCTGATTAGGATTCACAATACATTTAGCATGCGGTAATGTTTCACCAGGAAGATGATGATCTGTGACCAACACATCAATCCCATATTGATTGGCTTGATTTACTCCCTCTACACTGGCGATACCGTTATCCACGGTAATAATAATTTTAGGATTTTTTTCTTTCGCTAAATCAACAATTTCAGGTGTCAAACCATAACCAAATTCAAACCGGTTAGGAACCAAGTAATCTACCTCAGCGCCCATCATCTTAAGCGCTCTCACCCCTACAGCCGTTGAAGTTGCACCATCAGTATCATAATCACCAATGATAAGAATTTTATGTTTTTGTAAGATAGCGTCAGCTAAGATAGATGCCATCAAGGTATTATTAGTTAAAGCTTCCGGTGGGATAATTTTCTCAATCAAGAGTGTGGCGTCATCAATATGCTTAATGCCACGTGCTGAATAAAACTTTGCCAAATGACGATTAAGCCCTGCATTCACAAGTGCATCTAAAGCAGTATGGTCAATTTTTTTTGATTTAATGAACATTGAAATAATTTTTTACGGTATTGGTTTTTTTCCATACTTTAAATAGCTGTATGAATTGATTGTTAATATGCAAAAGCTGATCTTGGTAACTCAAATAAATATTTAAATTCCTTATTTTTCTTTTTTTAAAATTATTCCATATCATTTCTAAAATACGATCTAACTCATCGTCATCTTCAAAGACAATTAATGTGTCTTGATTACTATCATCTTGACGAAACTTATCTAAACTTTGAAGAGAACTATTTGTATCAATCGACAATAACTTTTTTAAGAAGTCGGTATTGGAAAAAATAGCTCTGTATGGATTTTGAATAACCTGAGGTATGACACCGCCGCCCGAAAACCAAATGCTATTAGACGGTAGAAGTTCTCGACGAATCCTGTCTTGATTGAAAGGATGATCAAAAAGAAACATTTGAATTTCATTCATAAATGCATGCCATGCCATAGCTTCATCACCTTGCGGCATAGATAGTTCAATAGACTGACGCTTGATATGTGCAATCGACGTCGTTTTAATATGAGGCTGTTTTTTTAACTCAAGAAATAACTGCCCTTGATCGTTGAAGACAAATGCACGAGCGTCATCTTGAAATGTCTCATTCAGGGCTTCGCATAAACTTTTGATTTCTTTTTGAGTAAAATCCTCTGTTAATTTTTTTTCCAAAAAAAATGTATCCCTTTGAAGACTTAAATACACAGGGTCTGCATAGAGATAATAATGTGTTTGATTTTTCCGATAGTCCACCGAAGCTAATGGGTAATCTGGATTAGGTTTGACGCCCAATAAATGACATAAAAATTCTTCGTAGGAAAAATTTAAAGACTCCGCTTCTCCTATCGTTAAAAATCGATCAAGTATTGGATGATCTTCAAGAGAAGCTTTGCAAATAAGTGTTGTATTCAAACTACAAGGAAATAATAGAATGTGGTGCCCGGGGCCGGAATCGAACCGGCACGCCCTTGCGAGCGAGAGATTTTAAGTCTCTTGTGTCTACCAATTTCACCACCCGGGCCTTTTGAAATAAAACTAAGACCGAATTTTATCACTAAATTATTCTTAAATAGGCTCAACTACTAATAAGTGGAGGCGCGAGCCAGAATCGAACTGGCGTCTACGGCTTTGCAGGCCGCTGCATAACCATTTTGCTATCGCGCCACATCAATATCTCCAAAATTAAAAAGGGGAAGACGATGCTTCCCCGATTTTGATTTGGAGCGGGAAACGAGTCTCGAACTCGCGACCTCAACCTTGGCAAGGTTGCGCTCTACCAACTGAGCTATTCCCGCGTAAAGAAGCGAGTATTTTAGCGTTTTTTGAGCTAGTGTCAATTTAAAGTCTCGCCCAAACCTTAAGGCTTACCTTATTTTAATGCTCTTTCTTAAGGTAGGCCATGCCATGCGGATGTAATAACCCATCGAAATCACAGTAAGCAGTGCGGCTATATTAATCAATATATTACCTATCCACTTTACATTGATAAACCATAAATTGTCGTAGTAAAGAAGCATCAAAATAGCAATCATTTGGATCGTAGTCTTAAGCTTACCGACAAACATCACTGCCATACCGCCTGGCTTACCAATGGTTGCCATCCATTCGCGTAATGAGCTGATGGAAAGCTCGCGACCAATGATTATTAGAGAGATAATCGCGTTGACCCGATCAAGCTCTATCAAAACAAGAAGGGCAGCAACTACCATCAATTTATCTGCTACGGGATCAAAAAAAGCACCAAATTTAGAGGCTTGATTTAAATACCGGGCAAAGAATCCATCTAACCAGTCTGTGATTGCCGCAAATAAGAAAATACCAGCACCTATCCAATTCATTAAGGGCTGACCAATTAAAGTATGGGGCAGGTAATAAATGCCTACAAAACAAGGAATCAAAAATACCCTGAAAAAAGTAAGCGCATTCGGAACATTAATCTTCATATGTATTTATTTTTTAATGAAAGTAGTCGTAAATTTTTTCAGCTAATTTCTTATCAATACCATCAACCATGATTATTTCTTCAATACTAGCATTTTTAATACGCTCTATACCGCCAAAATAGACGAGTAGATTTTTTCTCTTTTGCGAACCAATACCCTCAATATCTTCTAGAGATGAAGTGATTCTTTTCTTAGCGCGCTTAGCTCTATGACCTGAAATAGCAAAACGATGCGCTTCGTCTCTTATTTGTTGTATTAAATGAAATCCAACATTATCTTTTCTCACAATGATAGGCTCGCTTTTGCCCTCTAAAAAAAGCTGCTCCAATCCTGGTTTTCTTCCCTCACCTTTTGCAATACCAACAAGCATAATGTCGCTCAAGCCTAATTCTTGGATCACCTCAATGGCTATATTGAGCTGGCCCTTGCCTCCGTCAATAAAAATAAGATCCGGCTTAACGCCCTCACCTGTTGCAATTTTTTTATAGCGACGCATCAAGACTTCTCGCATGGCGGCATAATCATCGCCTGGCGTAATATCTTGAATATTAAAACGTCTATATTCTTTATTTTGAAGATTACCTTTATCAAATACAACACAAGAGGCGACGGTGCCCTCACCCATTGTGTGGCTAATATCAAAACATTCAATTCTTGAAAATGAGTCCGAAAGATTGAAAATCGCTTTCAATGCTTCTACCCTATTTTCCTGGCTTTCTGTTTGCATCAGTTTTTGTTTTAATGCAATCTGCGCATTCTTTTGTGCCATAGCGAGCCATACACGCTTATCACCAATTGCTTTGTTAATCACCTTCACTTCAATGTCGTAATTTAATTTAAAAAATTCAGAAAGAAGCGATTGATTCACATGCTGTTGGGTCACGATCAATTTAGGTATGGTCTGATTTGTATAGTATTGAGCGATGAAAGTTTCGATCACATCTTGAGTTTCAATGTCGGCAGCGTTTTTTGGAAAGAAACTTTTGTCACCTAAATGTCTACCTGCTCTGATCATAACTAAGTTCAGACAATATTCTCCAGCTTCTTCAACGCAAGCAATAATGTCAGCATCGCTAGCACTAAAGTCACTGACAAACTGTTTTGTTCTTACTTGTCTTAAACTTTGAATGCGATCGCGATATAAAGCTGCATGTTCATATGCATGTGAATTAGCTGCCTCATTCATTTGGTTTGTAAGTTGGCTTATGACTTCGCTGTCTTTTCCATCTAAAAAAAGTGAGGCATGTTTGATGTCATTTTTATACTCATCCTCTGGAATAAAATCGACACATGGCGCTGTGCAGCGATGAATCTGATATTGAAGACATGGCCTTGATCGATTTTTGAACACTGAGTTTTCACATGTTCTTAATTTAAAAACTTTTTGTAAAAGCTGAATGCTTTCTCTGACTGCATTTGTATTTGGGAAGGGTCCAAAATATTGGTTTCCTTTTTTCTGGGCGCCGCGATGAAAAGCTAAACGTGGATATTTTTCATTTGTTAATACAATGTATGGATAAGATTTATCGTCTCTAAAAATAACGTTATAACGGGGCATATGTGACTTGATCATATTGTTTTCTAGGATCAACGCCTCAGCTTCCGAATGGGTCACTGTTATTTCAATATGATCGATGTGACCCACCATCATTTTAGTTCTAGGACTTACAATCGTTTTCACAAAGTAAGATGAAACCCTCTTCTTTAGGTCTTTGGCTTTCCCGACATAAATGACTTCCCCAGCCTGATTAATCATTCGATATACACCAGGTAAATTAGGCAGTGTTTTTAAAAAGGGTTTAATGTCCATTTGACTAGCCTAACAAACTGCCCCCTACCGACCAATCTTCACCTTTAACTTCATCAAATACAATGTAGGTGTACGAAGCTGGTTTATGAGCTACTTTTTCCATAAGCGTTGTGATTTCTTTTGCGATTGTTTCTTTTTGATCGCGGTTTAAGGTTCCTGCTAATTTAATATTGATGTAAGGCATTTTTAATTCTCCATTTCTTTTTTGATTGATTGAAAAACACTAAAAAACATTTCTTCGGTGAGTCTTTTTGTTTGCGTATTGTATCGACTGCAATGATAACTATCATATAAAACTAATTGATTAGGTAAATTATGACGAGCGCCATGTGAAAATACATAATCAGATTTTTTCAATTGAAAAGCAGATAAGATAGATTGATGCGCGATACTGCCTAAAGCTAAAACTAATGTGCGAGGCTTTAGTAAATCTAGTTCCGATTTTAAATAATGATTACATTGTTTTATTTCTTTAGGTTCGGGTTTATTTTGTGGAGGCAAACATTTCACAGCATTTGTAATCCTACAATCCATAAGCTTTAACGAATCATCAGCTGCGATCGACTCTTGTTGGTTTGAAAATCCAAAGTGAAATAAGGCTTTATATAAAAGAATGCCTGCGTAATCGCCAGTAAAGGGCCTGCCTGTTCTGTTTGCGCCGTGCATGCCAGGCGCTAAGCCTACAATCAATAAACGAATCGATGTGTCACCAAAAGGTGGGACAGGCTTACAAAAATAATTCGGTTGCTCTAATTTAACTTGATCTAGAAATGTAGCAAGTCGAGGGCATTCTCTGCAGTCTTCTTTATATTGTGTCATTATTTTATATCGTGAGAATTCACGTATTTTATTTATAAACTCTATAATAGCCCATGTTCATCATGTCCTCTATCCATGCTTAGTTATCGTCACGGCTTTCACGCAGGCAATCATGCAGATGTGTTAAAACATATTGTGCTAACCCTTATCTTGGATTACCTCAAACAAAAAAATAAACCTTATTGGTTTATTGATACGCACGCAGGGGCAGGCAAGTATTCGCTTGAAAGTGAGTTTTCTAATAAAACATCTGAACATCTTGATGGCATTAAAAAAATCTTTCATGATGAAAAAAAGCCATTAGCTTTAGCAAAATATATTGAAGTTATCAGGCATCTGAATGGTGGCGATCAATTGAAGCAATATCCTGGCTCTCCTTGGATCGCAAGCCATATGCTATCTCATGAAGACAGAATCAGACTCTTTGAATTACACCCTACCGACTTAACTTCCCTTCTTCATGCGTTAGGTAAAAAGCATAATATTAAAATCTATGGTGAAGATGGCTTCCAGGGATTAAAAGCCCTTATTCCGCCACCTCCAAAAAGAGGCCTTGTTTTAACTGATCCCTCTTATGAAATTAAAAACGATTACCTAAAAGTGGTGGAATCCTTAAAAGATAGCTTAAAACGTTTTGAAACTGGCATCTATATGATTTGGTGTCCTTTGATTGATCGAACGGAACCCTTAACGATGCTCAAACAACTTCAAAAATTGAATGTTAAAGAATGGCTTTATGTAAGCCTTTCAATTGCCAAACCTAGTGATGATATTGGGATGTTCGGTAGCTATCTTTTTATCATCAATCCACCATGGAAACTCAAAGAACAATTACAAGAAATCATGCCGTATTTAAGCCAGCAATTAGGGCTTAACGGCCATGGTTCCTATGAAATTGATGCAAAAACGAGTTAAAATAACACTATATATCTCATAGGATTTTTACATGCAATTATCAACGCTGAATGCCCTGTCTCCCTTAGATGGAAGATACGCTAAAAAAGTCGATAATTTGCGCCAATACTTTAGTGAGTTTGCTCTCATTAAATTCCGCGTTGAAGTTGAAATTAAATGGCTCATTTCATTGTCTGATGAAAAAGCGATTAAAGAAGTTACCAATCTAAGCGCATCAACAAGAGAATTACTTCAAAAAACTATTCAATCTTTTAGCGAAACTGATGCCGCTGAAATTAAAAAAATTGAAGAAACAACCAATCACGATGTCAAAGCAGTTGAGTATTGGTTAAAAAATAAATTCAAAGACAATCAAGAAATTAAAAGTATTTCAGAGTTTATTCATTTTGCATGTACCTCTGAAGATGTTAATAATCTTTCACATGCCCTCATGATTAAACATGCCAAAGAAACTGTTTTAACCCCTAGCTATGAAAACATCATTAAAAAATTAAAAGATCTAGCACATGATTTAAGTGGTCACGCCATGTTGGCCCGAACGCATGGACAAGCTGCAAGCCCAACAACGATGGGTAAAGAAATGGCTAATGTCGCCTATAGATTACAAAGACAAATTGATCAAATTAAAGCCCAAGAGATTTTAGGCAAAATGAATGGTGCAGTAGGTAATTTTAATGCGCATATCACAACGTATCCTGAATTTAATTGGCTGGCATTTTCAAAAACATTTGTAGAGTCATTTGGTCTTACTTTCAACCCGTATACAACACAGATCGAGCCGCATGATTATATGGCGGAGCTCTTTCAAAATATGACAAGAATGAATACGATTCTCATCGATCTTAATCGAGATATTTGGGGCTATATATCACTTGGTTATTTCAAACAAAAATTAAAAGAAAATGAAGTGGGCTCATCTACGATGCCTCACAAAGTTAATCCGATTGATTTTGAAAATTCAGAAGGCAACCTTGGCATTGCAAATGCTCTGTTGGTTCATTTCTCAGAAAAGCTTCCTATCTCAAGATGGCAAAGAGACTTAACTGACTCTACTGTCATTCGAAATATTGGTCTAGGTTTTGGTTATACACTGCTTGCCATTGACTCTTGTCTTAAAGGCCTTAATAAATTAGAAATTAATGCAAAAAAATTATCTGATGATTTAGATCATGCTTGGGAAGTTTTAGCTGAGCCTATTCAAACTGTTATGAGAAGGTATGGTATTGAAAATCCATATGAAAAACTTAAAGAGTTAACACGCGGCAAAGATCATATAACGAAAGAAGTAATTCAAGCTTTCATTCAGCAACTTGAAATTCCTAAAGAAGCCAAAGATGGATTGCTTCAATTAACACCGGCAACTTATATCGGTGACGCCGTTCAGCTGGCAAAAAAAATCTAATGAAAGAAGTTTTAGTGCTCTACTACTCTCATGGGGGTGCGGTTGGAGAAATGGCCACATTTATTGCGAGAGGTATTGAATCTATTCCTGGTGTTAAAGCCAGAATTCGAACTGTGCCTAAGGTAACATCTACCGTTCAGGCTTTGGAAGACAGCATCCCTAGCGAAGGCCCTCCTTATGTGGCTCACAAAGATCTTGAAGAATGTATTGGTCTTGCCATGGGAAGTCCGACGAGATTTGGCAATATGGCAGCGCCGCTTAAATATTTCATCGATAGCACGATATCTTTATGGTTAAGTGGAAACTTGATTGGAAAACCTGCTTGTGTATTTACGTCTTCAGGCTCTCACCATGGAGGTAATGAATCAACACTTCTTAGCATGCAACTTCCATTGCTTCATTTAGGTATGGTCATTTTGGGTGTGCCTTACTCAGTTCCAGAATTAAGTAGCACCAAAACAGGGGGGACACCTTACGGCCCTTCTCATGTGGCTGGTGAGTCTAATAAAGCCCCCATATCTGAGGATGAAAAAAAAATATGTCTTGCTATGGGCAAGCGATTAGCTGAAACCGCGCTTAAGCTCTCAGTATGAAAAACTATTTCCAGTTAGGGGCTTCCGTTAGTCTTGTCTGTCTTATTTTTCTTTTATGTTCTTGGGAGTTATTTTTGGCGCCCTTTAAAAATCAGAGCTCATGGCTTGTGCTTAAAATCATACCGCTTCTCATTCCATTGATGGGTGTTCTTAAAGGAAAAATTTATACCTACAAATGGTCTGGCATGCTCATACTCATTTATTTTATTGAAGGTGTGGTTAGATCCTATTCTGATCTGGGTCTATCATCTAAAATAGCGCTTCTTGAAGTTTTTTTAAGTATTGTATTTTTTCTATGTGCAACGTTTTATGTGAAAGTCAGCCGTACGTAATATGAATATTCTTTTATCTAATGATGATGGTTACGATGCGCCTGGCATTAAAAAACTTGCAAGCTATTTAAAAAAAATAGCGCACGTTACTATCGTGGCACCTGATAGAAATAGAAGTGGCGCAAGTAACTCCTTATCGCTTGATCGTCCATTGACAGTCACAGAAGTTGAAAAAGATTATTACTATATTGATGGCACACCAACAGATTGCGTGCATTTAGCATTGACGGGATTACTAGATCATATGCCAGACATGGTGATTTCTGGTATTAATAATGGCGCTAATATGGGTGATGACACTATTTACTCTGGCACGGTAGCAGCGGCTATGGAAGGCTACTTGTTGGACATTCCCTCCTTTGCTATTTCAATGTCACAACATGAAGCAACTTATTTTGAAACAGCTGCATCTATTACAAATGATCTTATTTTGCATTACCAAAATAATAAACCTAAAGAAGCCATGCTCTTAAATATTAATGTGCCTGATGTGCCTTTAGAAAAAATTCAAGGTATACACATCACAAGACTTGGAAAAAGACATAAAGCAGAGCCTGTTAATAAAACACAAGATGCTGATGGCAATACCGTTTACTGGGTGGGTGCTGCAGGCTTGCCGAATGATGGAGGAGAAGGTACTGATTTTTATTCTGTCGGCCATGGTTTTGTTTCTGTATCGCCTATTCACGCAGACCTTACAAGACATAATCAAATTAATGATTTAAAAACATGGATGAATAACTTTAAATGAGATTAAGTTTTTTTATTATTTATATGGCACTATTTTCGTTGATCGTCGGTTGCGCATCGAATTCACCAGCGCCCGTCATAGAGAAAAAAATTCCAGCGGATAAATCAATTACCATACAAAAAAATAAACCCGTTGCAAGAGCAAAAAGAGATCCGAGCCAACCATGTCCAGATGTTTATATCGTCAAACCAGGCGATACACTCTATAGCTTAAGTCTTGATTGTGGTTTTTATTACAAAGAAGTTGCACAGGCAAATGATATTAAAGAGCCTTATGCAATTAAAGTGGGCGAAAAAATAAAATTCGATCAAGTTAAAACAAATAACCCTGTGGTCAATACAAATGAAATTAAGAAAAATGAAGATGTCGTCACTACGCCATTAAAAAACAATGAAGAAGCGGTTGCCAATTCGGAAGCTGCACCGCAACCCCAAACAAAAGCAGCTCCAAATGGCATCACTCACTTAGATAACCCAAAGGCTTATAGAGAAAAATATACCGATGAAGCCTATAACCTTAAGACGACGAATCAATCTACAAATAATGTCACATCAATCACACCTAAAGAAAGTGCGCCTATTGCTTTAGAAGATAAATTAGATTGGCAATGGCCTACTAAAGGTAAGTTAGAAAATCTTTTTAATGAAGCACAAGGCCAAAAAGGAATTGATATTGTAGGAACACTTGGTCAAGAAATTAAAGCAGCTGGTCCAGGGAAAGTCATTTACAGCGGGGAAGATCTAAAGGGGTATGGCAAACTTGTGATCATTAAACACAATAACTCTTACTTATCTGTATATGCTCACAACAAAGAGCTTCTCGTTAAAGAAGGTCAGGTGGTTATGAAGGGGCAGAAGATCGCAACGATGGGTGACTCTGGCGCTGACAAAGTGAAACTTCACTTTGAAATTAGAAAACAAGGGCAGTCAGTCGATCCGACTACTTTTCTCGGGCAACCTTAATTTCGCCTTTAGCTTCTCTTTCGTAATAATCTCTGACAGTTGACATATCGTGTTCTCTTGCCCACTTGATAATTTCATCAAGCGCTGAGTCACCGATTTGACCGATTTGAGTATGAATACCTGCTTGCTCTCTAATAATAAGAAGGCCTGGTATTTTATCAACTTGGAAATATTCACCAATTTCTGGATCGGCTTCTATATCTACCATGCCAAATATAATATCTTTATTCTTTTCTGAAGCTGCTTCAAATAATGGGGTAAATTCAATACAAGGCTCACACCATGGCGCCCAAAAATCAACAATAACAAAATCGTTATCTTCGATTGTTTTTTTAAAGTTCTTTTTTGTAAGCTTTACCGTTGCCATCTAGTATCCTAGTTATATTCGATTAAAAAAACTATAACGACTGCTCGCCCCATTGGTTGGTATAAAAAATCTCTCTTAAGGGTTTGCGCTTTCTAGCTTCTTTTTCTTTAGCTAATGCTTCAGCATTCACTTTTTCTATGGCGAGTGGATAACCAATCGCAATAAAAGACATTAAATCATACTGGCTTGGAATTTGAAATAATTGTCTAGTTTTTTCAACATCAAATCCACCCATTTGATGAGCTACCAACCCCAAGCTTGTGGCTTGAAGACTGATATTTTCAGAAGCAGCGCCTGTATCGTATTGGCCCCATCGGTTCGTTTTCTCATTATTCGAGAAGTTTTGATGGGCACAAGCCAAAATTAATATAGATGCATCCATAGCCCAATTTTGATTCCCAATAGACAAGCAATTAAGCGCCTGTGTCCAAGGGGTCGCATCCTTCTTATTAAATACAATAAATTGCCACGGCTGATCTCCCATACATGAAGGACTCCATCGTGCCGCTTCCATGAGAGATAAAAGCAATTCTTGAGACACAAATTGAGTGGGATCGTAAGCTCTTGAACTCCATCTATCTGCCAAAATCGAATGGATAGGCTGCTCAGTAATTGCTGGTTTTTTCATTGAGAAACTATCTTTATATTTAAAGTTGTCTCTATAATAAAGATAGTTTTCACTTCCTTCAAATTTAATTAACAAGGATTCCATGATGCTTCAAACTGAACTCCCTTCAGAATTCAAAGGTATTAATCGATTTGCTATTAAAGCTATGCTGTATTTAAATGGTTTTGCTCATATTGTCATTGGTCTAGCTTTGGCAACATCTATCATTATGTTTACTTGGCTTTTCTTCATTGAAATAAGTGTCGCAGCGCATGCTAACAACCTCATTCATGGCTTTATTCATGCACTGGGTACATTAATGTTACTTTGGTCGATATCAGCCCTTATTTCAGCTGAAATGCGCTATCTCAATGGAAGTAAATTGGAAGTTGAAACTTTTATTGAGGTTGTGATGGTGCTCTTTCTTAGAAAGTTGATCGTACTTCCAGTTCAAGACACAAAACCAACCCTTGAAGAAGTGGGTATTTGGGTAGGAGGCGCATTTCTTATCGGTGTTCTCTATATCCTCGTTATTCGGTTTAGAAAAACAATCCCCGACCTTAAGAGAAAATAAACTATTGCATGACTGATGAAGATCTTAAGTTTATGAATCTGGCTTTAGAGCTAGCAAAAAAAGCTGAATTAAAAGATGAGGTACCCGTAGGCGCGGTGATTGTTCAGGACGGTAAAGTGATTGGTAGCGGCATGAACACATCAATTAGCGACCACGACCCCACTTCACATGCTGAAATTAATGCCATAAGAGAAGCGGCTAAACTTATCCAAAACTATAGATTAAAAGACTGTTCGATTTATGTGACCCTTGAGCCCTGCGCGATGTGTGTAGGCGCCATTCAGCATGCGCGTATTGGAAAAATTATCTATGGCGCTCCGGACCCTAAGACGGGTGCTTGCGGAGGTATGATTGATCTTATTGGCATTAAAGAAATTAACCATCATGCAGAAGCTATGGGTGGCGTCTTAGAAAAGGAATGCAGTCAAATACTAAAAGATTTCTTTCTTTCAAAAAGAAAAAAGCCGTAGAAAACTACGGCTTTTTTTTGAGCAAAATTAACTTAGTCTCTGTTGCCTAAAAGTGCCATCAATAACTGAAGTAAATTTACAAATAAGTTATAGATGTTCATATAAAGCGCTAAAGTTGCCATGATGTAATTCGTTTCTCCACCATTCACAATACGGCTTACGTCGTAGAGAATAAATCCAGAAAATAATAAAACTGCTACACCAGACAATGCTAAAGCCATCGCAGGTATTTGGAAAAATAAATTAGCTAGGGAAGCTAAGATGAGAAGAATAATACCAACCATCAAAAATTTTCCCATAAAGCTAAAATCTTTTTTAGTTGTGGTAGCGATCGTAGCTAAGGTTAAAAATATTGCAGCTGTGCCACCCGCCGCTAAACCTACGATTTGAGCGCCATTACTTAAACTGAAGGCTACTTGAAGAATCGGGCCTAACATCACACCTAAAAATAAAGTGAGCGCTAATAATAAAACAACACCAAAGCTGTTATTGCGATTTGCTTGAATTGCAAAAAATAAACCAAACATACCTGCCATAAGCATAATGGCAAACATAATAGGATGTTGTTGAGCAAATATGAAATTCATGCTCATACCTATGTAAGCGCCGATGGCGGTTGGAATAAGTGATAAACCAAGTAAAGCATAAGTATTTCTCAGTACTTTATTTGTCGCTAATACTGATTGCGACTGACTTTCAATTCTTATATTTTCTTGCATATGTTTTCCTCTTAAAAGTTTTTAATACATTTCTTAGATTATATAACTTACTAAATAGTTTCAATATTCATGTGATTTTTTTACATCGCTCTAACTTGATCTGTCATATCCTTGAAACCTTTTTCTTGGGTGGTTTTTAGGGCTATATGAGGCGCTTTAAAGCCTTTCATAGCAAGAAGTCTTTCAATGCTTTCAGATGACATCTTCCAGTCTAGTTGAGCCAAAACTTCATCTACCAGTTGAGGGCTATTACATAATAAAACCATATCACAACCAGCCTCGAGTGCTTTAGCAATTCTATCCTTCATTTCACCGCCAAGTATAGCCCCTTTCATACTCATATCATCGCTAAAAATAGCGCCTTTAAATTGAGCCTTTTCTCTCAATTGATTTTTAAGCCAAAAAGACGAAAACCCAGCCGGTTCATTATCTGCGGCAGAGTATAGGACGTGGGAAGGCATGACTGCATTTAATCCATGCTTGATTAATGAGATAAAAATACTCATGTCTTTAGACTCAATCTCGTCGAACGTTCTCGTGTCTTCCGAAATGCTTAGATGTGAATCGGCCTTAATATACCCATGCCCTGGAAAGTGTTTTCCAACCCCATGCATACCCCCTTCGTTTAAACCTTCCAAAAGATGAGATGCCAAAGCTTTAATAGCTTCAATATCCCCATGAAAGGCTCTGTCTCGAATCACGGTACTTTCGCTGTAATCAATATCTAAAACGGGTGTAAAACTAAAATCGATATCGAATACTCTTAATTCCATGGCGATAATTTGACCAATTAAAAAAGCTAAGTGATTCGCTTTTTTGGGATCTTTATCCCATATTTCACCCAACTTTCTCATGGCAGGGATGGCAGTAAAGCCTTCTCTAAATCTTTGTACGCGCCCGCCTTCATGATCCACAGCGATTAAGAAGTCATGGCCCCTGATCTTTCTAATAGCGTCTGTTAATGTTTTTAATTGAGAAGTGTCTTGATAGTTTCTTGTAAATAAAATAAGTCCGCCAACCAAGGGATGTGAAATTCTTTTAACATCCTCATCGGTTAATGCGATCCCTTCAACATCAATCATTAATGGGCCCATCTTCATTTTGATTGCATCACGTTCATATTATTTAAAAATAAAAGGATTGAAATTGGTGTGTGTATCGAAATGATCTAGATTTTCTTTCTTTTTTAAGAAAGCGATAATCTTATAAATTGCTGGCGTAAATAGAATTTCTATCGATGTTTTAGCAATGAACTGCGCAATCACAACAAGGATGAGCTTGTCATTTGGAATCACGCCACTATTATAAAAAGCTAATGGATAGAATAAAATAGAATCAATCGCTTCCCCTGCAACAGTCGATCCGATCGTGCGGCTCCACAAATATTTTCCTTTTGTCATAATTTTCATTTTTGCCATAACAAAAGAGTTTACAAACTCGCCAGCGGCAAAAGCAATCAAACTCGCTAATGAAACTCGCCAGGCAGAGCCAAATGCAATTTCATATGCTTCTTGATTGTGCCAATAGGGTGCTGGTGGAAGTGCTACAATCATCCAAGCCATGAAAGATGCAAAAGCAAGTGCGACAAATCCTGCCCATATCACTCTTCTTGAAGCGGCATAACCATAAACCTCAGTTAAGATATCGCCAAAAATAAATGAGATAGGGAAAAATAAAACTCCGGCACCGAAGGTAAGAAGTCCAAAAAATGGAACCTCTAATTGAGAAATTTTTGCAGGTCCAATTAAGTTTGAAGTGATCAATACAGTCACAAATGCTGCCATGACAAGATCGTAATATCGGTATTGGTTTTTAAACATATTTAGATTTCATTGATCAATACATGATCACCTATATTAATCTCTTCAAACAAATCAATGATGTCTTGGTTATCCATGCGAATGCATCCATGTGACACGGGCATACCTAGGCGTGATAAATCATTAGTCCCATGAATGTAAATAAAACGCTGCATCGTATCTTGATTGCCTAGGCGATTAAATCCAATCTCGAGACCTGAGAGCCAAAGGATGCGCGTTAAAATCCAATCTTCTTTCGTGTTATTTGCTGACATCGATGGATCCCATATTTTTCCTGTAAGTCTTCGAGCTGCAAACTGAGCATAAAGAGGTGCGCCTTGACCAATTTTTGCGCGAACGATATGTTGGCCTAATGGTGTACAAAAACTACCTTTATTTTGACCTGTGCCTTTTTCGGCTGTGGATATCACAAAAGATTTTACCCACAGATTATCGTCGCGATATAAATGAAGCTTCTGTTCTGCAATTGAAATTTTAATATGCATAGTTAAATGATTTTTAAGATTCCGTCTTTACAAATAATGCAATAGATTCAACATGTGAAGTATGGGGAAACATATTTACAATACCAGCTTTATCTAATTTGTAACCCTTCTCATGCACTAATATTTGAGCATCTCTTGCTAGCGTCGCTGGATTGCAAGATACATAAACAATGACTGATGGCTGAATGTCATTATCAATCAGTTGGACCAATTGAAATGCGCCGTCTCGTGGCGGGTCAATGAGCCATTTATTTGCGTGACCTAACTTTAATAAGGATTCTTTAGTGATTTCGAATAAATTCATACATTGGTATTCAACAAAATCGTTTAAGTGATTTTCATCTCGGCATTGCTTTGCTCTTTCTATAAGCGATGCGGATCCTTCGATACCCATAACTTTTGCGCCACTTGTTGCTATAGGTAATGTGAAATTTCCTAAACCACAAAAAAAATCGAAAATACGATCATCTTTTGAAGGCTTTAATAAACTCATTGCCCTTCTAACTAACACTTGATTAATGAAGGGGTTAATTTGCGTGAAGTCGTAAGGCATAAAACTAAATCGCAACCCAAATTCTTTTAATGCATAAGAAAGTTTAACGTCATCTCTCGGCGATAAAGGCTTTATCGTATCAGGCCCTTTGGATTGGGTCCAAAATTGCACCGGGTGTTGAGATGAAAATGTATTTAAGAGCAACTCATCATTCGTATTTAATGCGTCTAGTATTCTTAATACGAGTACTAAATGGTTTTGGTCGGCAGCAAATTCGATTTGAGGAATCTTATCTTTAATCGAAAGCTGAGTTATTAAGTCTTGAAGTGGAGGCAAAATATCGGAAAGAGTTTGAGGCAATACTTCACAACTAGAAATATCAGCAATGAAATGTGTCCTTTTTTCATTGAACCCCACAAGCGCTTTATTTTTCTTAACAACAAACTTAACCCTTAAGCGACCTTTATATCGGTAATGCCATGAGGGTCCTGCAAGAGGCGTGAGTATTGTTTCAGTTTTAACTTTACCAATGCGGGATAATGTATTTTCAAAGACTCTTTGCTTAGCTGCAATTTGAGCTTGGAACTCAAAATGCTGCATAGAGCAACCGCCACAACGATTAAAGTGTTCGCATTTGGGCTTAACTCTTAAATTAGATTGCCGAATCACTCTTTCTGTAAAGGCAATTTCGTAACTTGGCTTTTTAACATAAGACTCGAATTCGACAAGCTCGCCCTGAAGAGCACCCTCCACAAAAATAGCTTTACCATCAATATGGGTAACACCCCTACCCTCTTGATCAATATTTTCTATTGTGGCGAGTAATAATTTTTTTTTAGGTTTAATGTCGTCTTGCATTGAGAAATGCTTATGATTTCCAAGCGGACAAAAATTCATCCCAATAATCTTTTTGATATTCTTGAATGGTATTTTTAATTAAATTAATTTCAGATTCATATTCATTTTGGTTGAGATGGCCTCTGATCAATTGAAATTTAAGATATACAAGATAAGTATTGGCGACATCCGTTTCACAATAATCTCTGATCGACTGAATATCTCCTTGCCTGTAAGTGTCCCAAACTTTACCGCCATCCATACCTAGCTTACCCGGGAAGCCACACAGCTTTGCAATATCATCTAGGGGCGCGTTATTTTTACCTTGAAACATGGCTAAAAATTCCATTAAATCCGTATGGCGTGTGTGATACCGGCTTAAATAATTATTCCATTTAAAATCTTTATCTATTTCACCCATGTCTAGATACTTGGATGCATTAATGCCATGCATTAACGCCCTATAATTTAATACAGGAAGATCAAACCCTGAGCCATTCCAGGATACAAGGGTGGGTGTATATTTATCAACGCCATCAAAAAAACGTTGGATGACTTCTTCTTCAGGATCATCAATCTCTCCAAGCGTCCAAATCTTTAACTGGTCTTTTTCTCGAAGGACACACGATATAGCTACAATTTTTTGAAGATGATGCTGCAGGAAATCAGAGCCATTTTTTTGTCTTCTTTTGTAAGTAGCTACATTGACGACATCATCATCAGATAAATTTTTATCTAAGGCGTATAAAGATCTAATGCCTTGAATATCAGGAATGGTTTCAATATCAAAAACTAAAATAGGGACCAATGTATTAACTCAAAAATAAATTAGAAGATAAATAACGGTCACCGCGATCGCATGCAATAGAAACAATGACGGCATCTTTATTTGCTTTTGCGATTTGAAGTGCTATATAAAGTCCTCCACCTGTCGATGCCCCAGAAAAAATACCTTCTTCTTTTGCAAGGCGTCTCGCAGTCTCTTCTGCATGTTGTTGAGAAACGTATTCAATGCGATCAATATTTTTTGCGCTGTATATTTTCGGCAAATAGGCTTCCGGCCATTTACGTATACCTGGAATCTGAGCACCCTCTTCTGGCTGCACACCAATAATTTGAATATTTTTATTTTTTTCTTTTAAGAATTGCGAAGTGCCTACAATCGTACCTGTGGTTCCCATGCTCGCAATAAAGTGTGTGATACGACCCTTTGTGTCTTTCCAAATTTCAGGACCTGTAGTCTCATAATGCGCTTTAGGATTATCAAGATTGCTGAATTGATCCAACACAAAACCCTTACCTTCTTTTTGCATTTTTAATGCAGTATCTCTAGCAAGCTCCATACTGCCTTCTTTTGAAGTCAGAATAAATTCTGCGCCGAATGCTTTCATGGTTTGCCGTCTTTCGATGGTTTGATTTTCTGGCATGACCAGAATTATTTTGTAACCTTTCATTGCAGCCACCATGGCAAGCGCTATACCTGTATTGCCAGATGTCGCTTCAATGAGGGTGTCACCAGGTTTAATCTCACCTCGTAATTCAGCATTGTGAATCATAGAGAATGCCGCCCTGTCCTTGACTGAGCCGGCGGGATTATTCCCTTCTAACTTTAAGTGGATAGCACTGCTTGAATTTCCGTGCATCCGCTGCAAAGCGACGAGTGGTGTATTTCCAATAAAATCTTCTAATTGCATTACTTTAAATTCATCCGAAATAAAAAAACGGTATAGATAAAAAATGATACGAATCCAATTAAAGCTAATTCAGGAAGCGTAAGGCCTAACAAAGTCCAATCAATATGTGAGCAGTCGCCTGTTCCTTTAAAAAGTAAATTCAAAGCTTTTGAGAATGGAAAATTTTCAAACATATAATTTAGATCAACACCGCATTCATTTGGCACCTGAATAGCTTTTGATTGAATCAATATATGTTTAAAAGAAAATACCATGCCCGTGATTGAAGTTATAGATAAAACGACTAAAGATAACTTTTTAATTAAATATGTAGGTTTAATGAAGGCGTTGATTAAAAAAAGTAACCCAAGGACCATAAAAATAATTCGCTGGGTCACACATAAAGGGCATGGTTCGAGGTTGAATTTTTTTTGGATAAAAACTGCTAAAGCAACTAAAAAATAAGCAGCAACAAAAGCAGTTAAGTGGGCTTGTCTATGTGATAAAAAAAATTTCTTCAATTAAAGCTCTTTAGTTATTCATTAACTCTATAATGAAGATAATTGTAACGGATATCCTTCTAGTTTGATTAATTCAACGCCAATAAATACCACCAAACCTAACGAAGCAAGGGTTTTTTCTGTTAAAGAAATTAACCGTCTTGTAAGGGAGCTCCTTGAGCAAAGCTTTCCCTCATTTTGGATTTCGGGTGAAATCTCTAATTTCATAAGTGCATCTTCAGGGCACTGGTACTTTTCCCTTAAAGATGATGAAGCTCAAGTCCGTTGCACCATGTTTAAAAATAAAAATATGGCCATGGATTGGACACCCAAAAATGGCGAAAAAATTGAAGCAAAATGTTTTATCGGTTTATATGAGGCGCGGGGCGAATATCAACTCAATATTGAGTCAATTAGACAAGCAGGTGCGGGGCTTTTATCAGAAGCCTTCAATCAATTAAAAGAAAAACTGCTCAAAGAAGGTCTTTTTGAGGATTCGCGCAAGAAATCTATACCTCAATTTCCTCAATCCATTGGGGTCATTACCTCACCCACAGGGGCTGCGATCGAAGATATTTTAATTACACTTAAAAGACGAAGTCCTCATATTCCGGTCATTATTTATCCTAGTCTCGTTCAGGGTAAAGAAGCACCTCTCGCAATTGTGAAAGCCATTGAAACTGCAAATTTAAGAAAAGAATGTGATGTACTGATCTTGGCACGCGGTGGAGGTTCGATTGAAGACTTATGGGCCTTTAATGAGGAAATCGTAGCGCGTGCGATTGTTGCATCAAAAATACCTACAATTACAGGTGTTGGACATGAAACTGATACAACGATAGCTGATTTTGTTTCTGATTTAAGAGCCCCCACGCCGACAGGTGCTGCTGAGCTCGTTACCAGCCATACTGTCGAACTTATTAAAACAATTCAGATTTATAAAAACCAATTAAATAAAGTCATGGCAGTTCTTATTCGAGAAGTGATGCAGAAAATTGATTATCTAGAAAAACGTCTTGTATCGCCTCACCAACAGATTCAAAGACAAAAAGAACAGATTCATCAATATATACAAAGGATTAATCAAAGCATGAGAAATGCTGTGATCCAATATCGTTTGCACATCGATAAATTAAAGTTAAATTTGGATCACTTAAGCCCTCATGCTGTTTTATCAAGAGGCTATTCCATTATTACGAATGTGGATGGCCAGATTATAAATAATGTAGCCCAGTTAAAGCTTGATGATAAAATTCATATTCAACTAAACCATGGGCAAGCTGACGCAAATATTTCAGACCTCAAAGATCAATAATTTTAGATTGATTTAAAAAAACTGACGCACACATGGAAGATAAAAAAAATCACAAGGTTTCTCTAGCTACACTTTCACTTTCAGCATTAGGTGTTGTATTTGGTGATATTGGTACAAGCCCGCTATACACCATGAAAGAAGTTTTTTCTCTCAGCAAACATCCTGTCGAGCTCACCCAGTTTAACGTCCTCGGCATACTGTCTCTTATTTTCTGGTCACTCATTATGATTGTGTCAGTTAAATATGTTGCCTTTATTATGCGTGCTGACAATAGAGGTGAAGGAGGCATTATGGCTCTACTCTCTCTTGCTAATAAAAATGCACCCAGTGGCAATAAAAGAAATTTAATTGTGATTTTAGGTATTCTTGGGGCATGCATGTTTTATGCAGACGGAATGATTACCCCTGCAATTTCTGTTTTATCTGCGATCGAAGGTCTTGAAGTTGTAGCGCCCTCTTTAAGTTATCTTATTATTCCTATTACTCTTGCAGTGTTATTTATTTTATTTTATGCACAAAGCAAAGGGACGAATGTTGTGGGTGCCTTCTTTGGGCCAATTATGTTTTTTTGGTTCTTAACGCTTGCACTATTAGGGATCATCAATATCGCTCAGGAGCCACATGTTCTAGAAGCTATTAATCCATTGTATGCATTTCATTTCTTTCAGCTAGCACCCATGGTGGCATTCGTAGCATTAGGCGCGGTCGTTTTATCAGTCACAGGCGCTGAGGCACTTTATGCAGATATGGGGCATTTTGGTCGGCAGCCCATTAGACTGGCATGGTTTATTTTTGTACTTCCAGCGCTTACATTAAATTACTTTGGCCAAGGCGCATTAATTATTAGCAACCCTGAGAATATTAAAAATCCCTTTTATCTCATGGCGCCTGAATTTCTTGTCATACCTCTTATTATTTTAGCAACGCTTGCAGCAATCATTGCATCACAAGCTGTCATTACAGGCGCTTTTTCAGTCTCAAGACAAGCGCTTCTCTTAGGATTTCTGCCAAGAATGCATGTCGAACATACTTCTGAAAATCAAGAAGGGCAAATTTATCTACCAAGAATTAATTGGCTCTTAATGATTGCAGTTATGGCTTTAGTAGTAACCTTCAAAAGCTCAGGTAATCTTGCAGGGGCTTATGGTATTGCAGTTACGGGTGACATGGTGATCTCGACACTTCTCGCAAGCTTTGTGTTCTATGAAGTATGGAAATGGAATTCCATAAAAACAGTTATTTTCATGGCAATCTTTTTAATAATCGATCTTGCATTCTTTAGTGCAAATATTTTAAAAATACCTGATGGCGGCTGGTTCCCAATTTTAATTGGCACTGTTATTTTTATTTTAATGACGACTTGGAAAAAGGGGCGTGCACTTCTGTACAAAATACTTAAAGGTGAGGCTATTGAAATTAATTCATTTATTACTTCCATGGGCACGAACCCTCCACCTCGGGTGGAAGGTACAGCAATATTCTTAACGCCTAATCCAGATGGTGTGCCTCATGCCCTGCTTCATAATCTCAAGCACAACAAAGTTATCCATGAAAAAGTTATTATTCTGACTGTGATGTTTATGGATTACCCTCATTCACTTACAAAAGATCTTGTTACTGTTGAAAAATTACCTCACAACTTTTATAAAGTTACTGTGAAATATGGATTTAAAGATGAGCCTGACTTACCCAAAGACCTTGCCCTGCATGCTAAAAATGGTATCAATATTGACCCAATGAATAGCTCTTACTTTATTGGTAAGGAAATTTTATTGGCAACACCAAAAGAGAATATGAACTATTGGAGAAAGAAATTGTTTATAGGTTTATTTAGAAGTGCAGAAACAATTACCAATCAATTTAAATTACCTCCCAACCGCGTGGTTGAGTTAGGAAGCCAAGTATTATTTTAAGAATGAAATATAGCATTTTATTTTTATTAGCCTTTCTTACCTTGGGTTGTGCTTCAACAACTCTAAAAAATCAATCAGGTGTCGATAGGAAACAACTGTTACTTATGCCGCAATCTATGGTGGCAGGAATAGCAAGTGATAGCTACCGAGGCGCACTTGAAGCAGCGAGCAAAAAAAATAAACTCAATGTCGATCCTTTCCAAGTTAAGCGCGTCAAAAAAATTAGCAACAGACTCATTGCCAATACAAATTATTTTAAACCTGAAGCGAGTCAATGGGCATGGGAAATAAATGTTGAAGATAGTGACGAAGTAAATGCTTATTGTATGCCTGGAGGAAAAATCATGGTTTACTCAGGCCTCATTCGAAAGCTCAAAGCAACAGATGATGAATTAGCAGCTGTGATAGGTCATGAAATCTCTCACGCACTTCGCGAACACGGGCGAGAAAGAATGTCGACGGCCGCCATTCAGCAGTTTGGTTTAATTGGATTTGCAGCTTACATTTCTAATACATCCAGTCGAAATAGAGCTAATGCAACGATGCAAGCAGCTTCATTAGGCGCTACCCTATTTTTTGCTCTCCCTAATAGTCGCACACAAGAAAGAGAGGCAGACGCTATTGGTCTTGAGCTTTCTGCAAGATCTGGCTTTAATCCTTTTGCGGCAGTGACCTTATGGGAAAAAATGAAACAACAAAATACAAAAAAACCACCTGAATTTCTAAGCACTCACCCATCGGACGATAACCGTATTAGAGATCTCACCGAGCTTGCATATCAATTAAAACCTTTATACGAATCAAACCGACCACGCTAATTACATTAGACTTTAATGTAAAATACTGTTTTAACTAAAATAAATACTCTCATGGACCAATTAAAATCAATTATCGAAAATGCTTTTGAAATAAGAGCTGAAATCAATCCAAAAAATGCGCCAAAAGAAATTAAAGATGCTGTGGATGAAGTCCTCAACAACCTAAATAATGGATCGCTTCGCGTTGCAACACGCATTAAAGACTCCCAAGAATGGGAAACGCATCAATGGATTAAAAAAGCGGTGCTTCTCTCTTTTAGACTCTACGATAACGAAGTTATGAAAAGTGGTTATACAAATTACTTTGATAAAGTACATTCAAAATTTGCGAACTTCACAGATGAAGATTTTAAAGCAGGTGGCTATCGTGTTGTGCCTAACGCCATTGCAAGACGCGGTTCGTTTATTGGTAAAAATGTTGTGCTTATGCCTTCTTATGTCAATATCGGTGCTTATGTAGATGAAGGTACGATGGTTGATACATGGGCCACCGTTGGATCATGTGCGCAAATTGGGAAAAACGTTCACCTCTCAGGCGGAGTTGGTATTGGTGGAGTATTAGAGCCCATTCAAGCAGGTCCAACTATAATTGGCGATAATTGTTTTATTGGCGCCCGATCAGAAGTGGTCGAAGGTGTTGTGGTTGAAGATAATGCGGTTATTTCTATGGGTGTTTATATTGGCCAATCAACTAAGATCTATGATCGCGAAACAGGCGAAGTGACATACGGTCGCATTCCTAAAGGCTCTGTTGTAGTCTCAGGAAACCTCCCTTCAAAAGATGGCTCTTATAGTCTTTATTGTGCAGTGATTGTAAAAAAGGTAGATGAAAAAACGCTTGGCAAGGTAGGTATTAACGAGTTACTTAGAGGTATTTAAATCATGATGGTGTATGGTATTAAAAATTGCAGCACCGTCAAAAAAGCACTAACTTGGTTTGATAGTCATCAAATTAAATATGACTTTTACGATCTCAAAAAAGATGCGTTAAATGAGGCCACTTTGACTTCATGGTTTAAAAAGTTACCAAGTCATTTAACTTGGGATATGCTTATTAATAAATCTGGCATGACTTGGAGAAATCTTACAGACCGAGAGAAAAAACTCGCTGACAAACAAGAAACTGCCGTTCAATTAATTATAGAAAAACCAACGGTAATGAAAAGACCTTTGGTAGCCATCGATAAGAAAGTAGTATCGCTTGGATTTGATGAAGCGGTATTTAAACAATTATTTAAAAAATAAAATGACCAGAACCTTAGAGCTTACTAAAAATTTAATTGCTAGAAAATCTAATACGCCAGATGATGCTGGCTGCCAAGATTTGCTGATCAGCCTCTTGGAGCCTTTAGGTTTCAAATGCGAGAAAATTAAATCAGGTGATGTAGACAACTTATACGCGCGCAAAGGCACTGAAGCACCTTTCTTTGTTTTTGCAGGGCATACAGATGTTGTACCTAGCGGCCCCGTTGACCAATGGATATCACCGCCCTTTGAACCTACAATCAAAGATGACAAGCTTTATGGTCGAGGTGCTGCGGATATGAAAACATCTATTGCAGCTTTTATTGTTTCTATCGAAGAATTTTTAAAAGAAACTAAGGGTTTTAAAGGTTCAATTGGGTTAATCATTACTTCTGATGAGGAAGGTGTTGCAGTCGATGGCACAGTTAAAGTAGTTGAACTTCTCAAGGAAAGAAATGAAAGAATTGATTTCTGTTTAGTGGGAGAACCGACTTCACATCTTAAATTCGGTGACATGATTAAAAATGGCCGAAGAGGATCGCTTTCAGCAAAACTTACCGTAAAAGGTATACAAGGCCATATTGCCTATCCCCATTTAGTAAAAAATCCTATTCATATGGTTGCACCTGCTATTACAGATTTAGTGAATATGTCTTGGGATGAAGGTAATGAATATTTTCCTAAAACATCATGGCAAATTTCTAATATCAAAGGCGGAACAGGCGCTACAAATGTTGTGCCTGGCGAAGTAGATATTCTTTTTAATTTTAGATACTCAACAGCAAGTACCGCAGAGAATTTAAAAGAAAGAGCGCACGCAATTTTAGATAAGCATAAACTTGATTACGTGATTGATTGGGAGTATTCAGGCAATCCTTATTTAACAAAAAAAGGGAAGCTTGTAGAAATTTTATCGGATGCTATTAAGGAAACTGTTGGTATTACGCCTGAACTATCAACAACAGGTGGCACTTCAGATGGTCGCTTTATCGCGAATGTTAGTGATCAAGTCGTTGAGTTTGGTCCGCTCAATGCTACGATTCATAAAATCAACGAATGTATTGATATGAAAGATATTGAACCACTTAAAAATATTTACAAGCTTACGCTTCACAAGATTCTCACTTGAGCCAAACGCAACTATTTAAAGAGCTTTTCTCAATACGCGATTGGTTAAGATACGCGGTAAGTCAATTTGAGAGCTCCGATATATTTTTCGGCCATGGCACCTCAAATGCATATGACGAAGCCGTCTGGCTTATTTTTGGCTTTCTCCATTTACCCCACGACACAATAGAAAATTTTTTAGATGCTCATATAACGAGCAAAGAAAAAAAAGATTTATTATTTTTAATTGAAAAAAGAATTAACGATAAAGTGCCAACAGCTTACCTGCTTAATGAAGCATGGTTAAGAGATTATAAATTTTATGTTGATGAGCGCGTCATCATTCCTAGATCTTTAATTGCAGAATCATTAAGCGAAAATCTTTATCCATGGATTGATGATCCCGAAACTATTTATAGTGCACTTGATTTATGCACTGGAAGTGGCTGCTTAGGTATCATGATGGCACACAGCTTCCAAAACGCGACAATTGATCTTGTTGATCTTTCTGAAAAAGCATTGCAAGTTGCGCAAATCAATGTTGATCAGTATGGATTGGATGATCGCATTGAATTAATTCGATCCGACTTATTTGATGGATTAAAAGGAAAGAAATACGACCTCATTATTTCGAATCCTCCTTACGTCAATCAAGCTTCAGTGAACAACTTTCCTATGGAATTTTTAAAAGAACCAAGCATGGCTCTTGGAAGTGGAGATGAAGGTTTAGACCATACAATTAGAATTATTTATGAAGCAAAGCAATATCTTAACGACGGCGGTATGCTTATTGTTGAAATTGGTCACAACAAAGAAGCTTTATTAGATAAATTTCCAGGACTTCAATTTCAGTGGCTAGATGTTTCTTTAGGTAATGATTTTGTGTTTATGCTGCAAAAATCTCAGCTATCTAATTAGATTTTTTTAATATCCAAATCACTTCTGATTCTTCTCTTGACTGGTTTTTTTCCAATTTTTTTAATTTTTTTGTCTAGTATTGCTTTTCGGTCAAGCTTAACTTTAGGTGCATAAGGTGATGGGTGTGCATGCTTTTTGCGCGCCTTAACCTTAATGAGACTTTCATTGCGGCTCACCACAGAAAAAGGCATGTCGAGCCATTTTAAAATATTCTCAACTTCCTTTACTTCAAGCTCCAACATCATGCCTCGTTTAACGCGCGAGGGAAGTGATACAGAGCCAAACCTGGTTCGAATAAGACGACTTACTGGTAGATTGAAATGTTCGAATAAACGTCTAACTTCTCGATTTCTACCTTCCATAAGGATGACTTGGTACCATCGATTAGCACCCTCCCCACCTTGATAACGAATTTCATCGAACTTTGCTAGGCCGTCTTCTAACTTAACTCCGGATTTTAATTTTGACATTTGCTCTTCAGTTAATTCACCGAAGATACGAACGGCATATTCGCGTTCAATTTCAAATTTAGGGTGCATAAGTCGATTAGCAAGATCGCCTGAGGTTGTAAACATAAGCAGTCCCGAAGTATTGATATCAAGACGCCCTATGGAAATCCATTTTTCGTTTTTAATTCTAGGTAACTTTGAAAATACTGTAGTTCTTTTTTGCGGATCACTTACTGAAACAATTTCACCTTCAGGTTTGTGATAAATAAGAATTTTAGGAAATTTTAAATCAAAGAAAAGATGAATTGTCTTTCCATCAATCTTGATCACATCGTGCTCATGAATTAATTGACCTAATATTGCTGGGCTATCATTCACATGTACACGACCCGCTTCAATATATTTTTCCATTTCTCGCCTGGAGCCAATCCCAGATTGAGCAAGGAGTTTATGTAAGCGCTGTGTTTTAGATGGGCTAGTGGTCTTTCTTTCTTTAGCTGTGTCTTGATCTTGTGAACGCATAAAGTGATTTAAGTCATCAATGACTTAAAATTAGACATTCAAAGGAATTTCATTTTGGAGGAAGCTTTCAATATCAGGAAGCTCAGATAAAGATCTTAAATTAAAGTCATTTAAAAAATGTTTTGTTGTTGCATATAACGAAGGTCTGCCCGGAACCTCTTTTTGACCAATTACATCAATCCAATCTCTTTCTTGAAGCTGTCTAATAGCATTGGGATTAAGTGCAACACCTCTAATTTCCTCTATCTCGCCTCGTGTCACTGGCTGCCTATAAGCTACAATCGCTAGCACTTCCATAACGGCGCGGCTATATTTAGCTACTTTTTCTGGACTTAATCTCATTAAGTAACTTGAGTATTCATCTCTTGCTTTAAAGCGATAGCCCGAAGCTACAAGAACCAATTCCATAGTGCGATCTTGCCATTCTGTTTTGAGCTCATCTAGTAACATTCTTAATGTAGATCGCTCAATTTTTTCTGAAAATAGCTTTTGCAAATCATCTAAAGATAAAGGATTGGCACTTGTTAGCAATGCTACCTCTAGTATTTGTTTAATTTTTGATATGTTATTTAAGTCTGTCATAGCTTAGTTGATCTGTAGTTTAATATAAATAGGAGAAAAGCTTTCTTGCTGGGTAATTTTTATAAGTCGCTCTCTTGCTAATTCTAATATAGCTAAGAAACATACAACCAATTTTTGAACTCTATCTTCAGCCACATTAAATAATGACGAAAACTCTACAAATTCTTCTTGTTGAAGTTTTCTTAAAATCATTGTCATGTGCTCTCTCACCGAGAGTTCATTTCGAGCAACTTTATGCGCCTCAAAATGTTTTGCACGATTTAAGATATTTTTCCATGCTGAAAATATCTCATCAATTGATACATCAGGATAGGTAATTTCTGTAATTTTTTCAAAATACGCATTGGCTACATAAAGATCAACGCCTACTTGCGGCATTTGAGTGAGTTTTTCAGAGGCTATTTTAATGAGCTCATACTCCATAAGCCTTCGAACAAGTTCTGCGCGAGGATCTTGTTCTGAATCAACCTCAGCTATTTTCTTAGGTAATAACATTCTTGATTTAATTTCAATCAAAACTGCTGACATAAGTAAGTAATCTGCAGCTAACTCAAGTTTAATTTCTTTCATTTTCTCTACATAATCCATGTACTGAATTGTCAAATCAGCCATAGGTATGTCGAGAATATCTAAGTTATGTTTTCTAATAAGATATAGAAGAAGATCGAGCGGCCCTTCAAATGCTTCCAAATAAATTTCTAGTGCGTCGGGTGGAATATAGAGATCTTGAGGTAAGACCTCAATATTCTCTCCATGAATTTTTCCAATCGTGGCTATTTGTGCTTCTTGATTCATTAGTAACTTAATCCCATCGCTTCTCTTACTTCACGCATGGTTTCTCTCGCTAGTTTTCTTGCTTTTTCACAGCCCTCGGCTACGATATTTTTCACAAGATCAGGATCTTCAATATAATGAAATGCTCTTTCTTGGATAGGTTTTAGTTCTTTATTAACCGCATCAATCACAGGCTGTTTGCATTCGATACATCCTATTTTAGCTTCTTTACATCCTGTTTCAACCCAAGCTTTGACTTCATCACTTGAATACACTTGATGTAACTGCCATACAGGACAGTGATTTGGATTCCCCGGATCATTTCTTCTGATACGAGCAGGATCAGTTGGCATCGTTTTAATTTTTTTCTCAACAGATTCGGGTGGCTCTCTTAAGGCAATAGTGTTGTTATATGATTTAGACATTTTTTGACCGTCTAAACCAATCATCTTAGATGCAGGCGCTAATTTATACTCAGGCTCAACTAAAATCATTTTGCCGCCACCCTCTAAAAAGCCTAACAACCTTTCTTTATCTCCTAAACTTAAACCCTGATGCTCTTCAATTAACACTTGAGCCGAGTCCAGCGCTTCTTCGTCACCATTTTCTTGATACGCTGTTTTCATCTCCATATAGAGACTACTTTTTTTAGAGCCTAATTTTTTAATTGCTTCCTCAGCCTTTTCAACAAAACCCGTTTCTTTGCCATAGAGGTGATTAAAGCGTCGCGCAATTTCGCGCGTAAATTCGATGTGAGGAATTTGATCTTCACCGACAGGCACTTGCGTTGCTTTATAAATTAAAATGTCTGCACTTTGCAGTAATGGATAACCTAAAAATCCATAGGTCGACAAATCTTTAGATGATAATTTTTCCTGCTGATCTTTGTAAGTTGGCACCCTCTCCAGCCAACCTAGGGGTGTAATCATAGAAAGTAAAGTATGAAGTTCGGCATGCTCAGGCACTTTAGATTGAATAAAAATAGTTGCCGTCGCTGGGTCTACGCCTGCTGCGAGCCAATCCACAACCATCTCCCAAACATTCTCTTCAATAATTTCGGGGGAATCATAATGTGTCGTGAGTGCATGCCAATCTGCTACAAAGAATAAGCATTCAAACTCATGTTGCAGATTGATCCAATTTTTCAATACTCCATTGTAGTGGCCCAAATGAAGATTGCCTGTAGGTCGCATGCCAGATATAACGCGTTCAATAGCCATAACCTATCCCTGAGCTCCTAAGCAAATATCCATAAAATTAGACTTTGACTAATTTGGATGAGTGGAAAAATAAATAAATCAAGCATATGAGTCATTAATAAAATAATTAATATTAAAAAGCCATATCGCTCAACTTGCGCATACTTATATGCCAAATGATTAGGCAATAAACTCACAGCAATTCTTCCTCCATCAAGAGGTGGGAGTGGAATTAAATTTAATACCATTAAGGATAAATTAATACTAATACCCGCAATACCCATCTGCTGAACAAACAAAGACATCGACTCCGGAAAGTAAGCGCTTCGACCAAATAAAATCGCCCAGAAGATCGCCATAATTAAATTTGAAAAAGGGCCTGCAGCCGCTACCCAAAGCATATCTTTTTTTGGATGGCGTAAATTCATAAAATTCACTGGCACAGGCTTAGCCCATCCAAATAAAACGCCCCCTAACAATACAGTTAAGGCTGGGAGAACAATGGTACCAATGGGGTCAATATGCCTTAATGGATTAAGACTGATTCTATTTTGCTTGTAGGCGGTTAAATCACCAAAATGCTTCGCAACATAGCCGTGCGCTGCCTCATGAACCGTAATTGCAAAGATGATGGGGAGTGCGTAAACAGTAACTTTTTGTATAGCGGTTAATTCCATATATAGAATGTCATTCTATTTGAATATTCTTATATTCATTCAAGAAATATGTGTTTTTAAGAAAAAAATTAGTTCAGTAAGGCATTGACTTCATTCCAACTTTTCCATATCGGAATGCATGTTTCGGGTATCTTTGGTAAAGACCCCATCTCCCTGTAAGAAATGCCTGGTCCATGATAGTCAGAACCTGTGGATGCTAGGAATTCAAACTCTTCTGCAATTCTTGCAAATTTTAAAGAATCTTCAGTTGTATGACTTCCTGAAATGACCTCAATGCCTTGACCACCCAGCTCTTTAAATTCATTTAAAAACGCCAAAAGATTATTTTTACCTAGATCATATCTTGCAGGATGCGCAATAGCTGCAATGCCACCACTTTCATGAATCCATAAAAGCGCATTTTCTAAGCTCGTCCAGGTGTGCTCGATGAAACCCGGCCTGCCTTTCACGAGATAATTTTTGAATACGGTTTTGACATCTTTAGCATGCCCTGTTTCTACTAAAAATCTTGCAAAATGCGTACGGCCTAAAATGCCTGATTTTGCGTATTTTAATGCGCCCTCCAAACTCCCTTTGATTCCTATTTGATCAAGTGAATGTGCCATTTGTTTGGCTCTCTCAAAACGCCCTTCTCTAATGGAAGAAAGTCCTTGTAATAGTATTTTATTTTGAGAGTCCACATTTAATCCAACGATATGAATTGTGTTTCTTTTCCAAGTCACTGAAATTTCAACGCCATGCACTAAATGCATGCCTAATAAATTTGCTTCCGATGCAGCCTCTTTCAAACCTTCAACATCGTCATGGTCAGTTAAGGCAAGCACTTTAATACCTTTAGAGTGTGCATGCTGAACTAGTCCGCTTGGAGTTAACAAACCATCAGATATAGTAGAATGTGAGTGAAGATCAATCATGGATATTTAGTACTTCAATATGAACTACCATAGTATCAGATAGTCTTTACCAAAGATAATTAACGAAAGCTTGGGGTAATTTTACAAATGAAATTTCTATTCGATCTATTTCCCGTCATCCTTTTTTTTATTGCTTATAAATTTTCAAACATTTATACCGCAACATTAGTCGTTATTGGCGCCACGATCTTTCAAGTGATTTATAGCAAGCTCGTTCATAAGAGAGTCGACAAGTTACTTATATTTAATGCAGTATTGATCAGTATTTTAGGTGGCACTACTTTATGGCTTCATGATGCAAATTTCATTAAATGGAAACCTAGTATTTTGTATTGGCTATTATCAGGCGCACTTTTATTTTTTCAATTTTTTAAGAAAAAAAACCTTGTTAAAAATCTTATGGGAAAACAAATCCAATTGACTGAAAAAGGTTGGGACCAAATCAGCATAACTTCAGCTGTATTTTTTGGTGTGTTAGGCGCGCTCAATCTTTATATAGCTTTTAATTTTTCAGAAAGTACGTGGGTTAACTTTAAATTATTTGGTATCACAGGATTAATCATGTGCTATGCCGTCTTGATTGGGATCTTAGCATCGAGAGCAAATCATAAATAATATGTTTTACGCCATCATCGCCAAAGACCATCAAAACAGTCTCGACAAAAGATTGGCTCATCGGCCCGCGCATTTAGCGCGGATTAAAGTATTGCAAGATCAAGGTAAACTGGTTCTCGCAGGACCCTTACCTGCTATTGACTCAATCGACCCGGGCTTGGATGGTTTTACAGGCAGTCTGATTGTCGCTGAATTTTCTTCGCTCGATGAAGCTATCCTCTGGGCGCATGAAGATCCTTTTTACATTTCAGGTGTATATGCTTCTGTTGAAGTAAAACCTTTTAGAAAAACACTTCCTTAAATATTTATGATTCAAGACATTATTAAACAAAGGCTAGCATTTTTAGAGCCTTCCCATATAAGCCTTAAAGATTTAAGCGACCTTCATAAAGGTCATACAGGTAATACAGGTGGGGGTCATTTCGATCTGGAAATTACTAGTTCGCATTTTTTAGGAAAATCAACCATAATGAGGCATCGCCTCGTATACGATGCGCTTAAAGATTTAATTCCTGAAAAAATTCATGCATTAAGTATCAAAGCTGATTTGCCTTAAGGAATCACTTTTCAATATTAATAACCAAGGAGCTTTATGTTTTCTTTTATCAAAACCTTCGTTTTTGTTTTACTTATCCAGATTGGAAGTTTGGCTCTAGCAGCTGATTTAAATATTACAGTCAATGGAAAACCTATTAAAAAAAATCTATATGATTTTGTAGTAAAAGATCTCGCAAGTCGCGGTCAAAAAATGGATGACAATCTTAACAACATGATTGTGAATCGTATGATTGCAATGGAACTTATCAACCAAGAAGCGGAAAGAACTGGATTAAATAAAGATGCAACTTATCTTTTAAAAGAAGAGTTAGCTCGTAAAGAAATGTTATACAACACATTCTTACAAGGTTATGTTCAAAAAAATCCTATTTCAGAATCTGATATTAAAAATGCATATGAGCAATACAAGAAAGATTTAGGAACTCAGGAGTTCAATGCAAAACATATTCTTTTAGCAAACGAACAAGAAGCTAAAGACGTGATTGCTGAACTCAATAAAGGTGGCAACTTTAGTAAGATTGCTAAAGAAAAATCAAAAGACCCGGGTTCAAAAGATAAAAGCGGTGACTTAGGTTGGTTCCCTGCTAACTCCATGGTTAAACCATTTGCTGAAGCACTCACTTCTCTTAAAAAAGGTAACTTCACAACAACGCCTGTACAAACGCAATTTGGTTGGCATGTGATCAAATTGGAAGATACAAGAACACTTCAAGCGCCTGAATTTGATAAAGTGAAAGAGGGTTTAGCTAAAACGCTTCAACAAAAACAACTTGATAAGCTTGTATTAGATCTCAAAGCAAAAGCCAAGATTGTAGATAATCGCAAATAAAGAAGCTGTCCTCAGAAACCACACAAAGCCTGCGCTATGCAGGCTTTTTTGTATATAATAATAAGAATCATTATCATTTAGATATCTATGACTACCTTATTAGAGCTAGCAGAAGGTCAAAGTGGCATTATCCATAAACTCAATATGGACCGCCTGCTTATTCAAAGGCTAAATGCCATGGGGCTTCGCCGTGGGAAAAAAATAACTGTTCTAAGAAAAGCTCAATTTAAAGGTCCTTTTCATATCATGATTGATACAACCGAACTCATGATTAGAGAGCACGAAGCTTCGCTCATTAATATTACTTCAGCTGCAGCATGAAACGTATCGCTTTTTTAGGCATGCCCAATACTGGGAAGTCGACACTTTTTAATCGCTTAAGCGGCTCATCTGCGCGCGTCGGTAATTGGCCTGGTATCACTGTTGATCTTCATGCGGTTAAAACATTCTTAGGTGGCCACATCGCAGAATTAGTTGATCTTCCAGGTATTTATGATCTTCAAGGCCTATCTGAAGATGAGAAAATTGTGCAAAGCTTTATCAATCAGAACAAGATTGATTTAGCCATTGTTGTTTTATGTAGCGCTCAAATTGAACGACAGCTTTCTTTGCTGCTGCAACTTCAAAAACTTAACATACCCTGCGTGCTCGCCCTTAATATGCATGACGAAGCAAAGAAAATGGGTATCACTATTGATGCTTTGTTATTAGAAAAAAAACTTAAAACGCCCGCCATTAAAACAAGCGCCAAATATGGCGAAGGTATAGCTGAGCTTTTAAAAGCATGCACTAAAGTCATAAATCAAAAAGTCACTACTCCGATTAAAAAAATTAAGCCACTAAATGCATCTGATCAAATATCGAATGAAAAAACGATTCAGACATTAATTAAATTAACTGTTAAGTACCCTATCAAACTCAACGACAAAAATACCAAAAAATTAGATAGGCTTTTTCTAGATCCTTATTGGGGCTTACCTATCTTCTTTATTATTGTATTTTCAATTTTTCAGTTTATTTTTACTCTCGGCAAACCCATTCAAGATTTAATGACGCAATTCTTTGATTTTTTTAGGGTGGATTATCTTGAACCGTTATTCACAGATCATCATGGCATTTTCCAAAGCCTGCTTTTAGATGGTCTCTATCTAGGCGTGACCACGGTGGCTGCTTTTGTACCAATCATTGTTCTCTTCTTCCTTATTATGAGCGTCGTAGAAGATAGCGGTTATTTTTCTAGAGCTGCATTTTTGATGGATACATTGATGGAAAAAATAGGTTTAGATGGAAGAGGTTTTGTCATGATGCTTATGGGCTTTGGTTGCAATGTGCCGGCGCTCATGGGTACTAAAATTATGCGCACAAAAGAACTGCGTCTTTTAACGATGTTTGTAATTCCATTCTCACTCTGCTCAGCGAGACTTCAAGTATTTTTATTTATTATCACGGCTCTTTTTAGTGCTAAATACGGGCCACTGGTTCTTTTTGGTCTTTATTTATTAAGCTTTTTTACGATCTTTATTTCAGCCCTCATCTTTAAACATCAGTTTAAAAATAAAGAGCCTATCATCATTGAATTACCTCCCTACCGCTTTCCTACGATGAATCAGATTATCAAAAGAAGCGTTCTTGAGATTAAGCATTTTCTGACGCGCGCTACCAAATTTATTATTATTGGCGTTCTTCTTGTATGGGCATTAACCCACTTTCCAATGGATGTCCCTATCGCCAGCGAGCTTACTTATTCAGGCCAACTAGGCAAATGGTTGTCCCCTATTTTTCACCCCATTGGCATCAACGAACAATTAGTGATTGCTTTAATTTTTGGCTTTATCGCTAAAGAGATTGTGATTGGCGCATTAGCTGTGATTTATGGCGTAGAAGGATCTGCACTAGCCCATCACCTTTACAGTAATGTAAGCCAAATACAGGCGATTAGTTTTATGATTTTTACCCTTATTTATACACCCTGTCTTTCAACAATTGCTACGCTTAGAAATGAATCTAAAAGTCTTTCATTTGTGATTTATTCTGTTTTCTGGGCTCTTCTTCTGGCCTGGGTTTTTAGCTTTATTTTCTATCAAACCTCGCTCTATTTTTCTAGTTAATTTAGTAAAAATTAACAAGGTTTAAAAAAATAGCTTCTGTTAAAATCATAAGCTTAAAGTAACGTCTTAAACACTACCCAAATCATGCAAAGCCAAGAAATTGTTCATATCGCTGGCGGTCCAGCTTATTCAAAGTTTAGAAAAGAAAAGCTTCTTGGAAGGCTTCAAAAAGTTAATGGCCAAATCAAAGATATTCATTCTGAATACATTCATATTGTTTGGTGCGAAAAAAAAATTACAGACTCAGAAAAAGTCATCTTAGAAAAAATTCTGCATTATGGTCCCAAGGCTCATCCATTAAAGTATAAAAATAATTCCATTATCACGATTCCACGTCCAGGTACGATATCACCATGGGCTTCGAGGGCAACTGACATTGCAAACCATTGCGGTCTTCATGATATCAAACGTATCGAAAGAGCCATCGCCGTTTATGTAGTGTTAAAAGATGAATCTTTATTATCGCAAGATGAAAAGAAAGGGCTTTCTTTATTACTGCATGATCGTATGACAGAAATTTCTATTTTTGATCTTGATGAAGCTCAATCTCTTTTTTCTCATCTTCCGCCCAAGACCATTCAGTTCGCAGAGATACTTGAAGGCGGCAAACAAGTCTTAAATGATTTTAATAAAAATCTCGGGCTTGCGTTATCTGAAGATGAAATCGATTATTTATTTAATTACTTTATCTCCATCAAAAGAAATCCTACAGATGCTGAACTCATGATGTTTGCTCAAGCAAATTCTGAGCACTGCCGTCATAAAATATTTAATGCTGATTGGGTTATAGATGGTAAGGCAGAATCTAAATCACTTTTTGGCATGATTAAAAATACACATCAGTTACATCCAGGTAATACGATTGTGGCTTACTCGGATAACTCTTCTATCGTAGAAGGTGCTGAGATTAATCGATTTTATCCAAATCAAAATGGTGTTTATGAAGATCATAAAGAATTAACTCACTTTATTATGAAAGTGGAAACACATAATCATCCAACAGCCATTTCTCCTTTCTCGGGAGCTGCGACTGGTGCAGGGGGTGAGATTCGAGATGAGGGCGCAACAGGAAGAGGTTCAAAACCTAAAGCAGGTCTTACAGGATTTTCAGTTTCTAATTTACATATTCCTGAATTTATTCAGCCCTGGGAAAAAGATATCTATGGTGCGCCTTCCCGCATATCATCAGCACTTCAAATTATGATTGATGGTCCGATTGGTGGCGCTTCTTATAATAATGAATTCGGCAGGCCTAATATTGCAGGTTACTTTAGAACATTAGAAATTAAGCATGATAATGAAATAAAAGGTTTTCATAAGCCCATTATGTTAGCAGGCGGCATTGGAAGTATTAACGATATCCATACGAAAAAACACGCAATTCCTCCAGGCGCTCTTCTCATTCAATTAGGTGGTCCGGCAATGCTTATTGGATTAGGTGGTGGTGCAGCCTCAAGTATGGGGACTGGATTTAATGCAGAAAATCTAGACTTTGATTCTGTGCAACGAGGCAATCCCGAATTACAAAGAAGAGCGCAAGAAGTGATTGATCGATGCTGGCAATTAGGCAAAGACAATCCCATCTTAAGCATTCATGATGTAGGTGCTGGTGGTTTATCAAATGCATTCCCTGAATTAGTCAATGATGGCGGCGTGGGGGCAACATTTCAATTACGTTCAATTAATAATGAAGAGCCCAGTATGTCACCACGTGAGCTCTGGTGTAATGAAGCCCAAGAGCGCTATGTACTGGCTATTATAGAAAAAGATCTTGATTTGTTTAAGTCGCTTTGTGAGAGAGAAAGATGCCCCTTCGCGATTGTAGGTGTTGCAAAAAAAGATAAACAACTCATCGTCGAAGATAGTCTTCTAAAAAAAGATGCGGTCCATATGGATTTATCTACTCTCTTAGGCAAGCCACCTAAGATGACGCGCAATGTGAAACGAAAAGAAAAGGCTCTTAAAAGGTTTACCACAGAAAATATTGACATCAAAGATGCGGCTTATCGTGTTCTGAGATACCCAGCTGTAGCAAATAAAATGTTCCTAATTCATATTGGCGATCGTTCAGTGACAGGATTGATTGCAAGAGATCAGCTTGTAGGTCCTTGGCAAGTGCCAGTTGCTGATGTTGCCGTCACGTTATCATCATTTGATAGTTTACTCGGTGAGGCTTTTGCTATTGGCGAAAAAACACCTATTGCGATGATCGATGCAAAAGCTTCTGTTCGTATGGCCTTAGGCGAAGCTATTACCAATTTATCTGCAGCCTCGATTCGTCATTTGGAAGATATTAAATTATCAGCCAATTGGATGGCGTCAGCAGGTCATGATGGGGAAGACGCTGCCTTATTTGATGCCGTTGAAGAAATCGGCATGCGCCTATGTCCTGACTTAGGTATCAGTATTCCAGTCGGTAAAGATTCCATGTCTATGAAAACAGCCTGGTTAGATGGCACAAAAGAAAAAATGGTGGTCTCTCCTGTGTCTCTTATTGTAAGTGCTTTTGCACCCGTCTTTGATGCTAGAAAAACATTAACGCCAACACTTAATAGAAGCCTTAAGGATAGCGGTCTTATCTACATCGATTTAGGTTTAGGCAAAAATAGATTAGGGGCTTCCACATTTAATTTAGTGTTCAATGAAGTAGGTGATATCCCTCCTACGCTTGATGATGCGAAAACACTTAAAGCATTCTTTGATGTGATTCAAACACTTAAAAATGAAAACGTGATTGAGGCTTATCATGATCGATCTGATGGCGGTCTTTTTGCAACGTTAACTGAAATGGCTTTTGCAGGGCGCTGTGGTCTAGATATTGATTTAACTAATTGCGGCAATGATATTAAAGCCATTTTATTTAACGAAGAATTGGGTGCTGTCATACAAGTTCAAAAAGAGCATATTTCCAATACACTCAAAAAAATTAATGAGACCCTAAAACACAATGCTTTCCTCATTGGATCTATCAGTCAAAATCAAACAATTCATATTCAACATCAGAATGAAACTGTATTTAAAGAGACGAGATCAAACTTGCAAAGTGCTTGGAGTGAAACATCCTTCAAGATGCAAACTATGAGGGATAATCCAGAGTCTGCCCTGGAAGAGTTTTCACAAATTTCAGATGACCTTGATCCAGGTATTATCCCAAAATTTGATTTTGAAATTCCACAGTCTTTTGCAATTAAAAAGATGAAGCCTAAAATTGCCATCCTAAGAGAGCAAGGCGTAAATGGTCATGTTGAAATGGCAGCTGCATTCTCTGCCGCAGGATTTGAAGCGCATGATGTTCATATGTCAGACATTATTCAAGGCCAAAAATCATTAACTGATTTTTCAGCGCTAGTTGCATGCGGTGGCTTTTCATATGGCGATGTATTAGGCGCAGGTGAAGGCTGGGCTAAATCCATTCTATTTAATTCAAAAACACGTGACGCTTTTGCGGCATTTTTCTCGAGGCCTGATACGATCGCACTTGGTATATGCAATGGCTGTCAAATGATGAGCAACCTTAAAGAAATTATTCCAGGCTCTGCATTGTGGCCACACTTTGTAAAAAACAGATCTGAACAATTTGAAGCAAGATTTGTATCAGTTGAAATTCTTAAGTCTAATTCTTTATTTTTTAGTGGAATGGATGGCGCCATCCTTCCTATTGCAGTAGCCCATGGTGAAGGTTATACAGAATATCAAAGCCAGACTCAAATGAATGATGTTTTAAATCATCAACTTGCAACACTTCGCTATGTTGATAACTACCATAAGGGAACTTCTGTCTACCCTATGAATCCAAATGGCTCTCCTGAGGGAATTACTGGATTTACTTCTGAAAATGGACGTTTTTCAATTATGATGCCTCATCCAGAGAGAGTTTATAGGGCGGTACAAAATTCTTGGCATCCTGAAGCATGGGATGAATTAGCGCCATGGTATAAAATGTTTGCAAATGCTTATCAATTTTTTAACTAAATGAAAGAGTCACTTAATATGAATAAATTTTTAAAAACAACACTGACATTAATTTTACTCACCTTCTCAATGCAACTTTTTGCATTAACAGATGCAGAAGAAATCGAATTTTCAGGTGCTGTAAATGAAGGCAAACTGCCTATCGTTAAAAAATATGTTGAAGTAAAAAAAGTAGATGTCAATGCAACTTATTTTGCATGGAGTCCCCTTCTTATGGCCGCTGCTAAAGGTCAATTTCAAGTGCTTAAATATTTAGCAGAACATGGCGCTGATATTAATTACACGCATCCTCTTACAAAAATGAATGCATTTCACCATGCTGCTTTTGATGGCAGAACTGAAATTGTTAAATACCTTGCATCCAAGGGCGCTGATATTAATAAAAAAATGAAGGGTGGCGTGTCTATTATCCGCGTAGTAAAACAAGAAAAAGGCGATAAAAAAATGGTCGAGTTACTTCTTTCTCTAGGTGTAAGTGAAGAAGGCTGCGAAGATAAATGTATTTAATCATTAAGGCTTCTTAATTAAACTATGGAAAATTTGCGTGTATTTTTAATTTTATTATTAACACTTATTTCTACCCCCTCAAAAGCGCATGAATCACTAAATCTAATCTCAGGATTTACAAGCCCTGAGTCAGTGGTTCAAGATGCTAAGGGAGATATTTACGTATCTGAAATCGGTGAATTCAATAAAGATGGTGACGGAAAAATTACACGTATTTCAATTGACGGAAAACTTTCAACATTTGCAAGCGGCATGGACGACCCTAAAGGCTTAACGTTTATCGGAACGTCTTTGTATGTGACAGACAAAAATAGGGTTTTAAAAGTTGAGTCCAATGGTAAATGGATGGTGTTTGGAAGTACTATGGCATTTCCACAAACACCTATCTTTTTAAATGATATTACTTCAGACGAAGCTGGCAATTTATATGTGAGTGATAGCGGAAACCTCTCAGCAGGTGGTGCCATTTTTAAAATTACTCAGGATAAAAAAATTACTTTAATCCTGAATGAAAATACCCCTGAAATTTTAGCCCCTAATGGGCTTTTAGTTGTTAAAAACGATCTATTCGAAGTAGATTTTGCAAGTGGCATTTTATATAAAATCAACTTGAATACAAAATCTATCTTGAAAATTGCTGAAGGGTTTGGTGGCGGAGATGGTTTAATTAAATCCGGGGATAGTTTCTTTGTTAGTGATTGGAAAAATGGAAAGATTTTTAAATTACAACGTAACAAAGTCACCTTATTTAAAGAAGGCTTTACGGCTGCTGCTGATATAGCGCTATCCTATGATAAAAGATCAATTATCACTCCAGACATGAAAACTGGTTCCGTAACCCTCGTTCCAATTCACTAATCATTCAGCTATGGAGTTGAGAGCTAATTGCCTAAAGGCTCTTGCTATAAATGATTTAAATGAAAAATTAAATCAAGTAAATGTTATATACGAATCTTTTAAGTCCGATCAGCTGACGATTGATTCAAAAGCTGACATTCAAAATGTCTATCATTTACCGGGCGCACCATCAAAACCTCAAATTGTTCCACCAAAACTTGTTGAAAAAAGATCAACTTCTACAGAGCAAGGGAAATTAATATTCATTCATGCATTAGCTCATATTGAATTTAGTGCGATTAATTTAGCGCTTGATATCATTTGGCGCTTTAAAAATCTTCCAAATCAATTCTATAGTGACTGGCTTCAAATTGCTTATGAAGAACATGTACACTTCAGTCTCCTTAATAACTATCTAAAAAAATTTGGCTTAAGTTACGGTAGCTTCAATGCGCACAACAGTCTATGGGAAATGGCTGATAGAACAAGCCATGATTTAATTCATCGATTAGCGCTCATTCCAAAAACAATGGAAGCAAGAGGTCTGGATGTGACGCCCCCAATTATAGAAAAATTTAAGCAGCAAAAAGACGACGACATTGCAGCTATTCTGCAAATCATTTATGAAGAAGAAATTCATCATGTATCTATCGGAAATATTTGGTATCGTTGGGCATGTGAATCTCAAAAACTAGACCCACATGAGACATATAAAAAATTGCTGGGAGCTTATGATATTAAATTAAATTACCAAAAATTAAATAAAGAAGCGCGTTATAGAGCTGGCTTCTTAAAAGAAGAGCTTATTTAAACCTTAAAAAGATTTAATACACCTTTAAAATCTGAGTGGTTTAATTTAAATCGCGCTTTTTCTTGCACAATAGGCTTGGCGTGATACGCAATACTATATTGAGCCTCAGCTAACATCTTTAAATCATTTGCCCCATCTCCAATGACGATTGTATTTGATTTATCAATACTAAGTTTTGCTTGAAAATCTCTTACAGTTTTAGCCTTTAATTCATCATCGACAATTCGGCCTAGCACTTTACCAGTCAGCCTCTTGTCTTTAATTTCAAGTTGATTAGATATAGCAATATCAATCCCTAACTTATTCTTCACATAATCTGCAAAATAATCAAAGCCGCCTGATACAAGAACTGTGGTCACATTATTTCTGCGACAAGCTTCAATCCATGCCTGGGTGCCTTCATTCAACTTTAATCTTTCTTCTATGACTTTGAAGAGCATCTCCTCTCCAAGTCCTTGCAGCAAAGAAACGCGCTTGATTAGGCTTTGTGAAAAATCAATTTCACCCATCATGGCACTTTTAGTAATTAAGGCTACATCTTGTTTTTTACCGCACAAATCTGCAATCTCATCAATACATTCAATCGAGATAAGTGTTGAATCCATATCCATCACACATAGGCTAAATTCACTTAAAGCTCTGTAATTGTCTAAAACTGCAAAATCTACATGCTTTAGATGAAGCTTATTTTTTAAATCATCTGGTAAGTCGGCTTCAATCTCATATATAGCAGCAGTATCATTGATAAGCGTGTAAGGAGAAGTTGTCACTTGGCCTAAAATTCCAGAGATTTCTGCTAAATGAGTTTGGAGACTATATGAAGACTGGACTAATAATTTCATGGTATGTATAAATGATATAAGCCTACAAAAGAATAATTCTAACATTGCTATTAAAATATAATTCTTAACTGGCATGTTTATCTAAATTCGTAGAAAATAATGTTTATTTAGCCCCTTTTTAACATGAATCTCCACGAATATCAGGCCAAACAATTAATTGCAAAATACGGCATTTCCGTGCCAAAAGGCATTGCAATTAAGTCCCCAGATGAATTGCATCAATCGATAACTCAGCTTGACTCTTCTGCTTATGTTATCAAAGCCCAGATTCATGCGGGTGGCAGAGGTAAAGCAGGTGGCGTTAAGATTGTAACTTCTAAAAAAGAAGCAGCTGAGGTTGTAAATTCTCTTCTTCACAAAAAACTCGTTACTTATCAAAACAAACCAGATGGCCAGCCTGTTGATACCCTTCTTATAGAAGAGTCATGTGACATAGAAAAAGAGTTATATTTTTCTATATTGGTTGATAGGCAGTCAGAAAAAATTGTCGTTATTGCATCTTCTGCAGGCGGCATGGAAATTGAAGAAATATCTAAAAATAACCCTGAAAAAATTATTAAAGAAACATGCAATCCAATTAATGGCCTTATGGACTATCAGTCTAGAAATATTGCCTTTGCATTAGGCTTACCTAATGAAATGATTAATGATTTCGTTAAGTTTGCTAGAAGTGCTTTTAAAAGTTTTATTGAAAATAATCTAGCTTTATTAGAAATTAATCCGCTTGTTATCGATTCACATAAAAAAATTATTGCCCTCGATTGCAAAATAAATGTCGATGACAATGCTCTTTACAAACAAAAAACATTAGCTGAGCTCCGTGATTGGTCACAAAACGATTCTAAAGAAGCTGAAGCTTTTGCTGCTGGGCTTAATTACATTGCACTTAATGGCAATATTGGTTGCATGGTCAATGGTGCAGGTCTTGCAATGGCTACGATGGATCTCATCAAACTCTGCGGAGGCGAACCTGCAAACTTTTTAGATGTGGGTGGTGGAGCAACTGCAGAAACAGTTGCTAAAGCTTTTAAAATTATTCTTGACGATAAAAATGTACAAGTTGTCTTGGTGAATATTTTTGGCGGCATTATGCGATGCGACATTATCGCTGAAGGTATTATCGCTGCAATCAAAGAGGTTGGTATCAAAATTCCTATTGTCGTAAGATTAGAAGGCACTAACGTTGATTTAGGCAAAAAACTTTTACAAACAAGTGGCTTAAATATTAAGGCTGCAAATACACTTACTGAAGCGGCAACGATCGCAACTAGTCTCATCAAAAAATAAAATGTCTATTCTTATTAATAAATCTACCAGGCTTATTTGCCAAGGCTTCACTGGTAAGCAAGGTACCTTTCACTCAGAACAAGCGTTAGCTTATGGCACAAAATTAATGGGCGGGGTTACCCCTGGTAAAGGTGGATCGTTGCATCTTAATTTACCTGTATTTAATACAGTAAGAGATGCTATTAAAACAACTGGAGCCAATGCATCGGTCATTTACGTTCCCCCTGCCTTTGCTGCAGATTCAATTATCGAAGCTTCTGAAGAAGGTATTGAAATTATCGTATGTATTACTGAAGGTATTCCAATTCAAGATATGATTAATGTGAAGGCTGCTATTCGAGCTAACCAATCCAAACTGATTGGACCTAATTGTCCCGGTGTTATTACACCTGGCGAATGTAAGATTGGCATTATGCCAGGAAGCATTCACTTACCCGGATCGATTGGAATTATTTCAAAATCCGGCACTTTAACCTATGAAGCTGTTCAACAAACAACAATGCTTGGGCTAGGCCAAAGCACATGTGTTGGTATTGGTGGCGATCCCATCAAAGGACTGAATTTTATTGAATGTCTGCAAATGTTTGAAGAAGATAAAAATACAAAGGGCGTTATATTAGTTGGTGAAATTGGTGGCTCAGACGAAGAAGTGGCTGCTGAATATATTAAACAACATATAAAAAAACCTATAGCAGGCTATATTGCTGGCATTACAGCCCCTGAAGGGAAAAGAATGGGTCATGCAGGTGCTATCATTTCTCAAGGCTCTGGCCTTGCAATAGATAAAATTAAGGCGCTAGAAAAAGCCGGTGTGAGTATGTCTAAATCCCCCGCAGACATGGGACTTACTATGCAAGCATTGTTAAAAAAATAAAAATTGTATAAAAAAACTCTTCTTACCTTTTTTCTAATCACTTCATTTTTTGCCTTAATAGCAAATGCAGAAGAATCAGTAAATTATCTTTTAACAGCAGCAGCAAAAGGCGATCTTGAAACAGTAAGCGCTATTTTGGAAAGTGGTGGAAATCCAAATACTAAAGATGAAGATGGCGTCACAGCGCTTATGTATGCAGCAAGAAAAGATATGGATAAGGTTGTAGCGCTCTTAATTAAAAAAGGTGCCTCAGTGAATGCGATTGAAAGTAACGGCTGGACGGCGCTAATGTTTGCTGCAAAGAAAAATTACACTCGATCAGCGCAATTACTTTTAGATAATGGGGCAGATCCAAAAATAAGAGACAATGACGGCTGGAGTGCTTATGGACTAGCTGCGATATCAGGATTTCATAACATCGTAGATCTATTAATAAAACATGGTATTGATCCTAACAACACTAACGATGCTGGGCAAACTGTTTTAATGTATGCCGCAAAAAACGGTGATATTAAAACCATTCAAATACTTCTTGACCAGGGCGCTGATCCAAATATCGTAGATAAATATAAATGCAGTCCTCTTATGTATGCTGCAAGAGAAGGTAATGCAGATGCAGTAAGTCTTTTCATAAAGCGTGGCATAAAAATTGATTATGAAGATCAGTTCAATTGGACAGCTCTAACTTGGGCTACGAAAAAAAATCATTTAGCAGTTTCAAAACTTCTTATAGCAAATGGTGCCAATATTGACCACAAAGATTCTGATGGCACACCAATAATTCATTATGCTGTAGCAAATAAATCCAAGGAAATGATTCAGCTTTTTATTGAATCAAAAGTTAATTTAAAAGCAAAAGATCGTTATGGATTAACAGCTCTTGTATACGCACTCAAAGCAAAAAATACAGAGATTGTTGACATTATTAAAAATGCGGGTGGCAGCTACTAAAACTATGAAAATAGCACTAGCGCAAATAAATTCATTTGTTGGTGATATTGAAAACAATAGCATTGCTATTATCAAAAGAGCTAAAGAGGCTTCTAAAAAAGGGGCTGAATTGCTTATTACACCTGAACTCTCAATCTGTGGCTACCCACCTGAAGACCTTGTCTTAAGAGAAGATTTTCTTAAAGCATGTTCAAAAGCATTGAGTAAAATTGCGCAAGCCGTGCCTTCTATTAAAGTAATTGTTGGGCACCCATTAAAAAAAGGCAGCAAAATATACAATGCGGCATCATTACTTTTTAATGGAAAAATTCAAGGCACCTATTTTAAAAAAATTCTTCCTAATTATGGGGTATTTGACGAAAATAGATATTTTGAACCTGGTAAAAAAGAGTTTATTTTTGTTCATAAAGGTTTAAAGATCGGTCTTCTTATTTGCGAAGATGCTTGGAAAGCTCCCCCAAGCCAATTACTTAAGAAAAAATCGGTGGATGCCATTATTGTAATTAATGCATCCCCTTATGAAATGGAAAAATATGAAACTCGAGTAAAAATTATTTCCAAGTTAGCTAAAGAAACAAAATCTACTGTGATCTACGTCAATGCAATTGGAGGTCAAGATGAGCTCATATTTGATGGCGGCTCTTTTGTTGTTAGCAAACATGCAAAGCTTATCCACCAGTTATCATTTTTTAAAGAAGAAACAGCGATTATTGATGTTTCATCAAAAATAAATATTAAGAATAATTTTGATGAGTCTCCTTATAACAAAGAATCACATTTATATGAGGCACTTAAATTAGCGCTTAGAGATTATGTAGTTAAGAATAATTTTACAAGCCTGTTTATAGGTTTATCTGGTGGTATAGATTCTGCTCTGGTTTTGGCTTTGGCAAATGACGTATTTGACAAAAAAAATATTACTGCCGTCATGATGCCTTCAGAATTCACTTCTAAAATAAGTATTATTGAATCTCGCAAAATGATTAAAAATACAGGTGTCAATTACAAAGAAATAAATATTCAACCTATTTTTAAACTTTTTAAAAAAACATTATCTAGTGATTTTAAAAATAAGCCTTTTGACACGACTGAAGAGAATTTACAAGCTCGTATCAGGGGTGTTTTATTAATGGCTTTATCTAATAAATTTAATGGCCTTGTAATATCAACAAGTAATAAAAGTGAAACTGCTGTAGGGTATACAACTCTTTATGGAGATATGGTTGGAGGCTTTGCACTTCTTAAAGACGTGCCAAAAACATGGGTTTATAAATTAGCACATTATAGAAATTCAATATCAACCATCATTCCTAATGAAATAATCAAAAGACCACCTACAGCTGAATTAAGTCCTAATCAGCTTGATCAGAATAGCCTCCCTAAATATGAAATTCTTGATAAGATAATTGAGCTTTATATTGAAAAAGATTTAGATATAGCGTCGATTGTCAAAAAAGGTTTTACTAGTAAAAATGTGAATCGCGTTGTAAAGTTAATTAACAATAATGAATTTAAAAGAGCCCAAAGCCCCATAGGACCTAAAATTACTCATAGGGCTTTTGGCAAAGACAGAAGATACCCCGTAACCTTTAAACATTAATGCATTTGAAGAAGGAAATTAGATGAAAAAAATTGAGGCAGTAATTAAGCCATTTAAATTAGACGAAGTAAGAGAGGCTCTTTCTGAAATTGGCATCAATGGAATTACAGCGACGGAAGTTAAGGGCTTCGGAAGACAAAAAGGTCACACTGAACTGTACAGAGGCGCAGAGTATGTAATTGATTTTTTACCCAAAATTAAATTAGATATTATTGTCTCAGACAAAATGGTTAAAAAAGTCATTGAAGCAATATCAGCTGCTGCTCACACCGGAAAAATTGGGGATGGAAAAATTTTTGTAAGCAATATTGAAGAGGTGGTGAGGATTAGAACTGGCGAAACGGGTGAATCTGCTATTTAATTAGAAAGTAGCTTTCTTACCCTTTCAAGGTCTTCGGGGGTATCAACTCCAGGAAATGGCGTGTCAATTGACTGAACTACACCAATTTTGTAACCTGCATATAGAATTCTAAGCTGCTCCAACTTTTCAATATCTTCCAATGGTGCTTGCTCAATATCTTTAAAGCCTTTTAGAAACTTAGCGCGATAAGCATAAATACCAATATGTTTATAAAACCCCTCTCTTCTAATTATCTTTTGATTAAATTCATCTCTAGGAAAAGGAATTGGCGCTCTACTAAAATACAAGGCTTGTGAATTTTTATCCAATACGACTTTCACATTATTTGGATTAACAAAATCATTATAATCATTGATGGAATGGCACGCTGTAGAAACAAAGACATCTCTTCGGTCATCCAAATATTCTGCAACTTGATTAATTAATGATGGATTAATAAGAGGCTCATCTCCCTGAACATTGACGACAATCTCGCTGTCTGTCCAACCCATCAAATCAACAACCTCTGCAACTCGATCTGTACCGGATCTATGATTAAGATTTGTCATGATTGCTTTATATCCAAACTTTACAACAACATCAAAAATCCTTTGGTCATCGGTTGCAACCACAACCTCATCTGCCTTGCTTTTTAATGATTGCTTTACAACGTGAATCACCATAGGAACACCATCAATCTCCAAAAGAGGTTTTCCTTCTAATCGGCTACTCTGATACCTCGCCGGAATAATAATTTTAAATGTCATGAATAATTTTCATCGCTTTTTATCACTCTCGCTTCGCTCTCCAGTAAAATTGGAATACCGTCTTTAATCGGGTAGGCAAGTTTAGCCGACTTCGAAATAAGCTCATTCTGTTCTTTTTTATAAATTAATGGCCCCTTAGTAACCGGACAAACTAAAATTTTTAATAGATTTTTATCCATGGATTATATTTTTCATTTTATTTAAAATAAAATCAGTAAACTTTGAGTCAATTTCAACAACAACTGGCAAATACCAAAAATTATCCCTAGCAAACTTTTCGCATTTAACAGCGTCCTTTTCAGTCATTATAATATTCTTATCATTCATAACTTTAAAATCTTTTTTTGTGAATCGATAATGATCTTGATAGGAAGAGCTACCAAATACCATGCCTGATACCTTAAGGTAATTAAAAAATCGATCTGGGTTTCCAATGCCAGCTATTGCATGAAGGTTATTTAAGCGCAGCTTATTTAGTGGAATTTTTTTCTTAGTTTTTAGATTAATTAGGGAGTCACTCTTATATTTCATCAGGTAACTGTCATCTATCACTTTTTTTCCATTACAAACGATAGCATCTACGGCCTTTAATTTTCGCTTTGACTCCCTTAATGGCCCCGCTGGTAAAAGATATCCATTTCCAAATCCTCTAGCCCCGTCTATGACTATAATTTCTATATCGCGTTTTAAACGATAATGTTGCAATCCATCATCAGACAAAATGACATCTATTTTTTTGTATTTTTTAAGAAGTGCTTGCGCTGCCAATACTCTATCTTTTGAGATAAAAACTGGTAGGCGAGTATGTTTCTGAATCAATATCGGCTCATCGCCGACATTCTCCACATTGCTTTTTTGATTGACTTCACTTATGCCATTTCCTTTGGCCCCATATCCTCTACTTATAATTCCAGGATGGTATCCATTTTTCTTTAATGTATTTGCAAGGTGAATAACTAGAGGTGTTTTCCCAGTTCCACCTGAGGTTATATTTCCAACAACAATGACAGGGATTCTCAACTTAAAAGACTTTAGAAAATTATATTTGTAAAGATACTTTCTAATAAGTGATATCAGAAAGAATATTACTGATAGAGGAAGCAGAAATAAAGGAAATAAACTTTTTGAGTAATGCAATCTAGAAAATGACTCAATTATTCTCAAAGCTTTATTCAAGGCCTTTTTTATATAGGCTTGAATAATGTTTGCAGCGCTTCATAAGTTCACGATGACTTCCAGAATCTATGATTTCAGATTTTTCAATAACCACGATTCGATCTGCATTAAGAACCGTAGACAATCTATGGGCAATTACAATAGTTGTTTTGTTTTTCATTAAGTTATCTAACGCTGCTTGAACATATTTTTCTGAGTGGGAATCTAATGCTGAAGTTGCTTCATCCAAAAGTAATATTGGAGCATTTTTTAAAATTGCTCTAGCAATAGCAATTCTTTGTCTCTGACCACCAGACAGCCTAACGCCTCTATCACCAATTTCATTGTCCAGCTTATTTGGAAGTGAATCAATAAATTCCCACGCATTAGCAGCTATAGCAGCTTTTTTAACATCATCTCTGGATACTTTTTTATTAAGATTTCCATAGGCAATATTATTAAAAACAGTATCATTAAATAAAATTGTGTCTTGGCTAACCAAAGAAAATTGATTTCTAAGGCTTTGAAGCTTTAGTTCTCTAATATCAATACCATCTAATAATATTTTACCCTTATCAATATTATAAAATTTTGGTATTAAATTAACTAATGTAGTTTTGCCTCCTCCAGATTTACCGACAAGCGCTATTTTTTCACCCGCTTTTATATTTAAATTAATATTTTTAAGGACATTTTGCTTTGTGTTTTCATACTTAAAAGATACATCATTAAAATTAATATTACCTTTGGCTCTTTTAATATTTTTTACACCTGAATCTAGCTCAAGATCCTGATCAATCAAACCAAAAACACTTTGAGCGGCTGATAGGCCAACTTGATTCCTATCATTAACTGCTGTTAAATTTTTAATGGGGGCTATAAGCATTAATAAAGCACCAAAAAAAGCTGCAAACTCACCAGCAGTAAATTTTCCAAACGAATAAAAAACAATTGATGATAGAGCGATAGCTGCTAACAATTCGACAGTAAATGAATTAAGTGAGTACAGTCTTGAAAGCTTTGTATTCATTTGTCTTATCTTCGCTGCGATTTTTGAAAACCTTAAAATTTCATATTGACTTGATCCAAAAATCTTTACAATTCTTTGTCCTGAAATGGCTTCATCTGAAGCCATGGTCATTCTTCCCATGGTTTCTTGAACTGTTTTCCCAGCTAATCTTAATCTAGGGGACATAGCGCTTAGATATATAGCCATTAACGGTGCTAATAATGAAAAAACTAGTGTTAATTGCCAATCTAAATAAAGCATATAAGCAATAATGCCAATGATTGTTAATCCATCCTTAATAAGCGTTAAAGTAATCTTAGTAGCAACATTAGACAGCTGCTCCGCGTCGTATGTAATTTTTGAAACAATGAAACTTGAAGAATTTTTGTCAAAGTAGCTGATGGGGAAATGCATAACACGTTTAAAAGCATCACAACGAAGACTCTCAACTACCTTTGATGAAACCCAGTCCATGGAATAGCTCGAGACGAGCCCAGAAATGGCTCTTGTAAACATAACGCCCAATAACATCAGGGCTAGAGATAGACTTCTATGCTCACTATGATTAACAAACCCCTGATCAGTTATTTTTTTAATAATGACCAGGAATGCTGTATTAGTTAAAGAAAGAACAATTAGCGCAATGACACTAATAAATAAGACGTATTTATATTTCCATGAATACTTGAAAAGTCTTTTATAAAGACCTTTTATGTCAAGCGGTTTTGTATGGGGCACAGTTTCAATAATATTTGCCATTAGGCCAAGAAAAGCTAAACCTTTTTAAAATTTAGTTAACTTTTGTTGAGAAGGTAATATGAGTTAACCCGGCCTGTCTTGAGGCTTCCATAACATTAATAACGGATTGGTGCTCACATTTCGCGTCTGCATTAATAATCACCGGTATTTCTTTTTCACCTTTTGCTGAATTTTTTAAAGCCGCAACAATAGATTCAAGGCTCTTATTTGGCAAAGGATTATCATTTATAGCGTAGAGACCTTCCGCTGTAATAGACACATTAATAACATTAGGTTTCTTATCAGGGCTATTGGCTTCAGCAGTAGGAAGATTAATTTTTAATTCACTAAATCTAGAAAAGGTTGTACTTACGACAAGGAAAATAATAATAACTAATAAAACGTCGATCAAAGGAACCAAGTTCAATTCCATCTCTTCGTGTTTTTTTCCTCGCTGAAAATTCATATGCAATCCTAATTATTTATTTACGAACGCCCATAGATTCAATCAACTTAAGCGCTTGTTGCTCCATGTCAAAAATTAAATCATCTACTTTGGATCTAAAAAATCGATAAAAAATCATAGCGGGAACCGCCACAACAATACCTGCTGCTGTGTTATAGAGAGCTACTGAAATACCTCTCGCAAATACTGCCACATCATGGCCGCTGTTTGTAAATGAACTAAAAAGATCGACCATACCTATCACCGTACCTAGCAGCCCTAAAAGAGGTGCGACTGCTGCGATCGTTCCAAGTGTTGGTAAGTACTTTTCAAGCTTGTAGTTAACTCCTCTGCCTGACTCTTCTATCGCTTCTTTAATATGAGCTGCAGATGTATTTGAATTAATAAGAGCACTTGCAAAAATTTCACCCAAGAGAGAGTGTTCTTTGATTTTTGCAATCACATCTTTTTTAATTGCGCCTTGATTTAATAACTTTTGAACTTCTGGGAGAAGATCGCTTGGGGCAACAATTTCATGCCTTAAAGACCAAAATCGCTCGCCAATAATTGCCAAAGCGATAATTGATGCGAATATGAGTGGCCAAATCGGCCATCCAGCGGCTAAAATAATTTCCCACATAACTAACTCTCCAAGTATTTGATGGGTATTATTCTATCTTAATATTCGGTTAATTGCTTAAATCAACTTATCTTAATATTCGGTTAATTGCTTAAATAAACTTACGTCTTTTTAAGTTTTCCTTGATTTAATTTATATTGAAACTTTAATTTTGATGCTAGCTGATTATCATGAGTTACCAAGACTAGAGTTGATTGATTCTCTTTGGCTAAATCAAGCAATAAATCAAATACAAAATGTGCTGTTTTACCATCTAAATTTCCTGTGGGCTCATCTGCAAGAATACACTTTGGCTTAGTGATTAAAGACCTCGCGATTGCCACTCTCTGCCTTTCGCCCCCAGATAATTCGGATGGCTTATGAGTGAGCCTTTTACCTAAGCCTATTTTTTTTAATAGGGTCTCAGCTTCCTTAAAAGCCTGTTTGTATGTATGCCTTCTAATTAGCAACGGAATTGCAACATTTTCTATAGCATTGAAATCGCTGAGCAAATGATGAAACTGATACACGAAGCCTAAATGTGTATTTCTCAAAACTCCTAATTCATCTTGACTTAAGCATGAGATATCTTGATCTAAAATTTTTACTTGTCCAGATGAGGGCTTTTCAAGTCCAGCCATAAGATGAAGAAGTGTACTTTTACCAGACCCCGAGACACCAATAATCGCTGTATGGTCTCCCTCGCTGATATTAAGATTTAGCTTGTTAATAATTGCTTCATCTAAACCAGGAAATGTCTTAGATAAATCCTTACAAGCAATAAGTAATTTTTTAATCATGCTTTAACGCCTCAGCAGGTGAAGTGTTAGAAGCTCTTATGCTTGGATAAATTGTGGCAATAATCGATAACAAAATCGAGATAAAGGCTATAACAGTTATATCGCTTAACAAAAGCTTGGAAGGTACTTCAGAAATATAATAAATATCTTTTGATAAAAACTGAACGTTGAATAAATGCTCAATAAAAGGCACGATTGAATGAATGTTTAACGCAACAACAGTCCCTAAAAATACCCCGCTGATAGTTCCGATTATGCCAATTAAAGAACCTTGAATAATAAATATATATAGAATGCTTTTGGGTTTCGCGCCGTATGTTTTAAGAATTGCAATATCTGATCTTTTATCAGTCACCGCCATCACTAAAGTAGAAACGATATTAAATGCTGCAACCGCGATGATCAACATAAGAATGATAAACATCACTCTTTTTTCCATTTGAACAGCCGCAAAAAAATTGGCATGCTTTTTTGTCCAATCACTGACATAAAAAACACCCGATTCCGACAAGCCGTCCGATAATTTTTTTGCGACTAAAGGCGCTAAAAAAAGATCAAGAATCTTTACCCTAACCCCAGAAACAGCATCGTTCATTTGAAGGAATTTCTGGGCGTCCTCCAGATTCATTAGCGCCATGCCGGAATCATATTCATACATTCCAATTTCAAAAATACCTGAAACATTAAATTGTCGCATTCTAGGAAATGTGCCTGCAGGCGTATATGAGCCTTGCGGAATTAAAATATTAACTTTATCTCCAACCACAATACCTAGTTGCTTTGCAGTGTCTATGCCCAAAATCAAATTAAATGTATTAGGTTTTAAATCAGATAATTTACCAACCTTAACTTTCTTTTCCAGGTCATCAACATTGCCCTCAAGTTCTGATGAAATACCTCTTAGCATAATCCCCTGACTTCCGAATTCACTAACCAACATACCCTGACCATCTACATAAGGCGCCGACCCTATTACCTCCGGAGATTCATGAAGTTTTTTTGTTAAGTCTTCCCAATGTGTCAATGTATTATTTGAGCTTGTAATTTCAATATGAGAAGCCACCCCAAGGATTCGTGTGCGAAGTTCATCCTGAAAACCATTCATAACAGATAGAATAATGATGAGCGCTGAAACTCCAAGAGCTATTCCAACCATGCTTGTCATTGAAATAAAAGATATGAAGCTATTTTTTTGCTTAAACTTTATATATCTATAAGCAATCCAAACTTCAAAAGGCAGGTATTTGTTAAGTAAAGACATTTGCTTTATTTTATCAGGGTTATACATTCTAATCTGATAAAATCACCTTATGTTTACAGGCATAATTCAATCCATTGGCTCAATAAAAAAAATTGAATCTTTAAAAAAAGATGCTCGCATTACTGTGGCCTATAAAGCTAATAAAATGGGGACAAGCAACTTGGGCGATAGTATATCTATCAATGGGGTATGCCTTACCATTCAGAAAAAACAAAATAATCAATTTATATTTCATGTATCCGAAGAAACATTAAAAAGAACTATATCTTTCACTGAAAAATCTCTAGTAAATTTAGAGAGTGCCGTTTTATATAATGGAAAAGTAGGCGGCCATTTTGTTACAGGTCATATTGATGGTATAGCAAAAATCAATAGCATTAAAACTAATAGCCAATGTTGGATTTTAGAAATCAAGCCCCCTAAAAAACTACTAAAATTTATTGCTGAAAAGGGATCTGTTGCAATAAATGGCGTAAGCCTTACAGTAAACTCAATTAAAAATGATACTTTTAAAGTAAACATCATTCCATTTACCCTTAAGGAAACTAATTTAGGAAATCTAACCAAGGGAAGTGAAGTTAATATTGAAGTAGATTTGATTGCCAGATACCTTGAAAACATCCTCAAAAGAAAATAAAGAATAGATGATCCGTCCTATAGTTGAAATTATTGAAGATATAAAACAAGGCAAAATGGTTATCCTTGTAGATGAGGAAAATAGAGAAAATGAAGGTGATCTCGTTCTTGCAGCTGAATTTGCTAATTCAGATCATATTAATTTTATGTCTAAATTCGGACGCGGCCTTATTTGTCTCACGCTGACAGAAGAGAAATGCAAAATGCTCGAATTGCCCCTTATGGTTCAAGAAAACGAAACTCGTTTAGGGACTAACTTTACGGTATCTATTGAAGCTGCTGAAGGTGTCACTACTGGAATTTCAGCAAATGACAGAGCCACTACAATTAAAGCTGCAATTCATAAAAATGCCACTTCAAAAAGTATTGTAAGACCCGGCCACATATTCCCATTAATATCTAAAAAAGGTGGCGTGCTTGTTAGGGCTGGCCATACTGAAGCTGGATGTGATCTTGCTCATCTTGCAGGCCTTGAATCAGCATCAGTGATATGTGAGATTCTTAATGAAGATGGAAATATGGCAAGACTTCCAGATTTAATTAAATTTTCAGAGCAGCATAATATTAAAATTGGAACAATTGCAGATCTCATCGAATACCGAAGAAAAAATGAAAAATTAATCGAAAAATTAATCGAAAAAAACATCTTAACGCCTTATGGCGAAATGAAATTAATTTTATATAAAGACAAAATCTTAGAAGAAATTCATATCGCACTTGTTAAGGGCGAAATTCAAAAAGATAAAGAAACTATTGTAAGAGTGCATGAACCTTTATCGGTGATAGATCTTTTAGATATAGAAGACAAAAAACACTCATGGAATGCTTTGAAGGCTATCAAAAAAATAAGTGAGGATGGCGGTGTATTGGTCTTTATAAACCACAATACAAACACCAATGATCTTCTAAATATTTTAAAAACAGAAAACACCCTGCCACTTAAGAGTCATAATGATTTAAGAAATTATGGGATTGGGTCTCAAATACTGGTAGATTTAGGAGTTAGAAAAATGAAGCTACTTTCCGCTCCAAGAAAGATGCCAAGCATGATTGGCTTTGGACTTGAAATTACAGGTTATTTAGAAAATTAATATGTGTCATTAATAAATTATGCTAGAATGGCGACATTGAAAAATTATAGAAAAAATAATTTTAAAGCACACTGTCAAACTGACTTCATGTCAGTTTTTTTTTCGAAAAAAACTTCCCTTGTTAGCTTAAATTTAGAATTAAGCTCGACCAAATTACCATGTTAAATATTGAAAATCATCAAGTGATTAGTAAGCAAAGAGAAGGGAATATCATAGGATTTGATTTTGGACAACGGCGCATAGGGGTTGCGATTGGAAACAATGTATCCAAGACAGCTCAGGCTTTAATAACAATCGAATCTGCAACGAATAATCAAAAATTCGAAGCTATTCAAAAAATTATGGAAGAATGGATGCCTGTGTCTATTGTTGTTGGGGTTCCATTTAATGTAGACGGGTCTGAACATAAAGTCACTAATCTATCTAAAAAATTCGCTAAGCAACTAGAGGAAAAATACTCACTCCCCACTCATCTTATTGATGAACGCTATACTTCAATAGAAGCTAGTCATGAGCTTAAAGATAAAAAAATTGATGTAAAGAAAAAGAAACTATTAATTGACCAGATAGCTGCCAAAATTATTTTACAATCTTATCTTGATCAAATTTAAGTTAAAAAATGAATCTACCTAACGCAGAAAATCTTATAGAAAGCCTAAAAAATAAAATCAATGAAGTGATTGATGACAACACTGTTCTTATTGGTGTGCAGCGCGGCGGGGAACTTATTCTTCAAAAAATTTTACCTGGCTTAAGAAATACCGTCGCAACAGGCTCAATTGATACATCTTTCTATAGGGATGATTTTTCCAGTCGCGGCTTAAAAATAAAAAACAAGCCTTCAAAAATTGATACGGAAATTAATGGCAAGCATATTATTCTTATTGATGATGTGTTTTCTTCAGGAAGAACTGTAAGAGCTGCCATGAATGAAATTTTTGATTATGGAAGACCTGACAAAATTACACTAGCTGTTTTAATTGACAGAAATGAGCAAGAGCTTCCTATTGCTCCGCAGATTTGTATCGAAAAAATTAGCCTCAATAAAGATCAACATTTAGAGCTTATATTGGATGAGAATAAAAAATTTGCCTTTCAGCTAAAGGAATCTCATGTTTAATCCCCAGCTAAATAATAAAGGCAATTTAAATCATCTTTTATCTATTGAAGGTTTGTCAAAAGATAAAATTATCCAAATCTTGGATACAGCGGAATCATTCTTAAAAATAGGCGAGAGAGATGTTAAAAAAGTTCCTATTTTAAGAGGCAAAACAGTATGTAATGTTTTCTTTGAAAATAGCACAAGAACTAGAACTACTTTCGAGATTGCCGCCAAAAGACTCTCTGCTGATGTCATTAACCTAAATGTTGCTACCTCGTCTCAATCTAAGGGTGAAACTGTTTTAGATACAATCAATAATTTGATTGCTATGAATGCAGATATTTTTGTTGTAAGGCATTCATCATCAGGCGCAGTTCATTTTATCGCATCTCATGTAAAGCCAAATATTCACATTATCAATGCAGGTGACGGAAATCACTCCCACCCCACCCAAGGTCTTCTTGATGCTTTTACTATAAGAAAATACAAAACAAACTTTAATAAGCTAAAAGTGGCTATCGTCGGAGATATTCTAAATTCTAGAGTTGCACGATCTAATATTCACGCATTAAATATACTGGGCGTTCCTGAAGTCAGAGTGATTGCTCCCAAAACATTACTTCCCGATGAAATTGAAAAGCTAGGGGTACATGTTTTTTACGATATCGACAAAGGACTTAAAGATGTAGATGTGATTATGATGCTAAGGATTCAAAATGAAAGAATGGATGGAATCATGTTGCCTTCCCAAGAAGAATACTTCAAAACTTATGGATTAAATCAAGCGCGATTAGATTTGGCGAAAAAAGATGCAATAGTTATGCATCCGGGTCCAATGAATAGAGGAGTTGAAATTGATTCAGTAGTAGCTGACAGTGAGCAATCTGTCATCCTTCCCCAAGTGACTTTTGGTATAGCTGTAAGAATGGCTGTGATGGCAATTTTAGCTGGACAACATTCATGAGTATTCTAATCAAAAATGGTCGAGTGATTGACCCAAAAAATAATATAGATGACATATTAGATATATTGGTCGTAGATGGAAAAATTACGGAGCTAAATAAAAATTTAGACTCAAAAAAAGCAAAGCAGATAATTGACGCCTCAAAAAAAATAGTTATACCAGGCATTATTGACCTTCAATTAAATTTAAGAGAGCCAGGCAACCAATATAAGTCAACATTAGAAAGTGAAATGAAAGCTGCAAATGCTGGTGGAGTCACTGGCATGGTTTGTCCTCCAGACACAACGCCGATTCTAGATGAGCCAGGCCTTGTGAAAATGCTAAAGAATAAATCAGAGGCACTTAAATTAGGTAATGTATATCCTCTTGGAGCTATCACTCAAAAATTGAATGGGAAATTATTAACCGAAATAAACGATTTATACGAATCTGGGTGTATTGGTTTTTCTCAAGCAGAAAAGCCAATACAAGACACTGAAGTTTTATATAGATCATTTCAATATCTCTCCACATTCAATTTAAAAGCATTTTTAAGAGCAGAGGATGCTTATTTATCAGAAAAAGGCATTATAAATGCCGGTGAAATCTCAACTCGACTTGGATTAAAAGGTATTCAAAGCATAAGTGAAACTACTGCTATTAATAAAATACTGGAAATAGCTCATTTAACCAAAACGAAGATTCATTTGAATAAAATATCAACTGCTGATGGATTAAATTTAATAAAAATAGCTAAAAAAAATGGTGTCAATGTAACTTGTGACGTTTCTATCCATCAAATTTTTCTTACAGACAATGATATTGGCTTTTTTAACACTAACTGTTTTTTAAAGCCTCCTTTAAGAAAAGAATCTGATCGAATGAAGATTATTGATTCAATTATTGACGGCACAATTGATGCAATATGTTCAGACCATTCACCAGTAAATGAAGATAATAAGTTAAAACCTTTCGCCGAGTCTGAATATGGTGCATCAAGCGTAGAGCTTCTGATGCCTCTTGTATACAAGCTATCCGAGGATTACAAAATAGACTTAGGCTTGCTAATCAATAAAATAACGAATCAGCCTTCAAGCATTTTGGAAATTAATAAGGGAAGTCTCTCGGTTAATTCGGATGCAGATATTTGTATATTTAACCCCGAACATTCATGGGAAATAAATTCAAAAACTTTAATTAGTGAAGGTAAAAATACACCATTTTTGAACCAAAATTTTACTGGAAAAGTATCGAGTACTTTTTTTAACGGTAATATTGTCTTTATTGGCACTTAGAAATTTAAAAAATTAAATAAAAAAACTAATTTTCGCGCGAAAAGTAATATGAAAATAATTGCAATAAAAACTTGACTAGGTTTAAAAAGAAGTCCATATTTACACTTGCATTTGCAGTAAAAAAAATTTTTTTTATTCTTTGGAGTATTTTTAAATGATCAAAAAATTAATTTCAGCAATTTTTGGTTCTTCAAAACCAGCAGAAACTAATAGCACACTTCCAGCAACAATTTCTAAACCTTCAACATCAGTTAGCGCTAAGAAAAAACCAGCAGCTAAGAAAAAACCAGCAGCTAAGAAAAAACCAGCAGCTAAGAAAAAACCAGCAGCTAAGAAAAAACCAGCAGCTAAGAAAAAACCAGCAGCTAAGAAAAAACCAGCAGCTAGAAAACCAGCAGCTAAGAAAAAACCAGCAGCTAAGAGAAAACCAGCAGCTAAGAGAAAACCAGCAGCTAAGAGAAAACCAGCAGCTAAGAGAAAACCAGCAGCTAAGAAATAAATATTACGGGACTTTAGGTCCCGTTTTTATTAGCAAGTTCTTTGTTGCTAAACAAACTAAAACCAAGCAAACTTCTTTTTTGCTTGGTTTTTTTATTTAAATAATGCCTACAATTTCTTCAAACATTGCTCGAATCAATGAAAGCATTCTAGAGGCTTCTGTTATTAGTAATTTTCCTGAGAAAGTTACTCTGGTTGCCGTAAGCAAGGGTCATTCTTTTGATAAAATTATTGAAGCCTTTAATGCCGGAATCATAAATTTTGGAGAAAACTATCTTCAAGAAGCGCTTAATAAAAAATTACATTTAGAAGAGTTTGCAATTCAGTGGCATTTTTTAGGGCCCATTCAAAGTAATAAATGTAGACTTATCGCAGAAAACTTCGATTGGGTGCATAGCGTAGATAGAATAAAAGTCATGAAACTTCTTAATGATTTTCGACCTTCAAATGCTCCCCCTTTAAATATCTGCATTCAAATTAATTCAAGTGGCGAAGATACTAAGAGCGGCATCGGGATGAATGATGCACAATCACATTTAATGGATCTTGTTAGCGCACTCAAAGAACTTCCTAAACTTAAACTAAGAGGTATTATGTCTATACCTACCAATACAGAAAGTAGCGAACAAGTCATTAATGAATTTAAATCCATGTATATGCTTTATTCCAAATTAAAAAATCAAATTGATACTGTTGATACATTGTCTATGGGAATGTCAAATGACTTCAAACCAGCGATTGAGCATGGTTCAAATCTTGTTAGAGTAGGTACCGCTATTTTTGGGGCGCGAGCAATGAAAACTCAAGGGGACGATAATTGAATATTTGTTTTTTAGGTGGTGGAAACATGGCTGCAGCTATAATTGGCGGCTTATTAAATAAAAATTATAGTCCTGCGCTTATTCGTGTGATTGAATCTGATAGTAAAAAAAGATTAGTCATTGAGAATAAATTCAAAGTTTCTTCAATGGCGGAATTTAAAAAAATTGATAAAGATGAAATTATTGTACTTGCCGTTAAGCCCCAACAAGCTGAATCTCTTCTTAAATCAATTTCCACTGAAATTTCCGAACAACTTATTTTATCTATTGCAGCAGGTATTCAAATCGAATCCATTGGGAAGTGGGCACGCGGTCATAAAAATATTGTGAGGTCTATGCCTAATGTGTGCGCTCAAATTCAGCTTGGTGTAACGGCTCTTTTTACCAAAGAAGTTTTGGATACAAAAACCAAATTAGCGGTCGAAGAAATTGTGAGCGCCATTGGAGAGTTTATTTGGTTAGATGATGAATCTAAAATGGATGCTGTTACAGCAATCTCAGGAAGTGGGCCGGCTTATATATTCTATTTTCTCAATGCATTTATTGAATCAGCGATTGAATTAGGCTTATCAAGAAATGAGGCTGAAAAATTATGTGGCAAAACTTTGCTCGGCTCATCTCATTTGGCTTTGGATCAATTAAATGACCTTCAAAATCTCATTTTATCTGTCGCTTCAAAAGGTGGCACAACAGAAGAAGGCTTGAAGCAACTTGAATCATATAAATTAAATGAAATGCTTTTAAAGGCTACTCGTGCTGCTTATGAAAAATCAAAAAAAATTGGCTTAGAGTTTAATTAATTAAATGCAAAAAAGTAAAGTCATTGTAGGTTTATCAGGCGGCGTTGACTCTTCTGTAGCTGCTTTACTCTTAAAAAACCAAGGTTATAAAGTCGTTGGTCTCTTCATGAAAAATTGGGAAGATGACGATGATGATGAGTATTGCTCAAGCAAACAAGATCTTTTGGATGCAGTATCTGTTGCCGATAAAATTGGCATTGATATTGAAGTAGTAAACTTCAGCAAAGAATATAAGGAAAAGGTATTTTCTGAATTTATTAATGAAATTAAAAGTGGCAGAACTCCGAATCCAGATATTTTATGTAATTCTGAAATTAAATTTAATGCTTTTTTAAATCATGCAATTTCAATGGGGGCCGACAAGATTGCGACTGGTCATTACGCACAAATAAAAGAAGCAGATGGCCTTTATAGGCTTCTTAAAGCAGACGATTCAACAAAAGATCAAAGTTATTTCTTGTATCGCCTTAATCAACATCAACTCTCAAAGTCTTTATTTCCTTTAGGTAATCTTCTTAAAAAAGATGTAAGGGAGATTGCTAAAAAAGAAGGCTTACATAACAGCGATAAAAAAGACTCGACGGGTATATGTTTTATTGGCGAAAGACCCTTTACAGAATTTTTGAATAAATACATAGAGAATTCTCCAGGCCCCATTAAAGATGAACACGGAAAGACTTTGGGAGAGCATATAGGCCTTATGTTTTATACTCTTGGCCAAAGACAGGGGCTTGGCATCGGCGGCTCCAAAACAAGCAATGGTGAGCCTTGGTTTGTAGTTGAAAAAAATATTAAAGAAAATGTACTTATTGTTGCTCAAGGGCATACCCATCCCCTGTTATTTAAAGATGGATTAGTTGCGAAGAAAGCTCACTGGATAGATGGGGCGTTACCAGAAAAACATTGGGTGTATGGTGCTAAAACAAGATACCGCCAACCTGATGCCCCCTGTGAAATTGATATGATAAAAGATGATTCAGTTGAAATATTTTTTGGGCAAAAACAATGGGCCATTACCCCGGGTCAATCTGTGGTAGTTTATGAGAGCAATGTATGTTTAGGCGGAGCTATTATTGAAAGTGCTATAGATAAGGCTCAGGAACCGTTGTCTGAAAAGATGGTCGCTGCATAAGCAATTCGTGCAAGTCATATAGATTTAGATATTCATTCTTAAAGTCAATTTCAGGATATCTTAATTGAACGTATCCCAAAGCACTTCCGACTGCTATATCAGCATATGAAAATGTATCCTCTAGGTAATATTGTTTGCCTTCCATCTCTCGATTAAGCCATTTAAGGCTTAGCCTAATCTTTTTCATTTGCTTTTCAAAAACATCAGGATTCTGTTGAGAGGCCGGCCTTCTTTTTTCCAACATAATTGCAACTGCTGCATCGCATAATCCATCAGCTATAGCTTCCCATCTTTTTAGTAATATTTTTTTATCAAAATCACTAGGTATTAAATAAAGCGGGCCACTCTTATGGTCCACATATTCAGCTATCACTGGTGAATCAAAAATTGATATATCGTTTATCACTAATGTAGGCACTTTAGCTAAAGGATTGTATTCGTGAATAGTGCAATTTTTATTAGCAAGTACCACCTTCTCTAAAGTCACTGCAACTTTTTTCTCATCAATTAAAATTCTTATTTTTCTAGCGTACGGGCTATTGTTTGAATAAAAAAGCTTCATTTTTCTCTCAATTAAAAAAACTAAATTTATTATAATTTGATAAGCTTCTACATTATGCAAAGATCAAAAATAAATAAGAAAACTTTGATTGAAGCCATTCGAAAAAATATCAAAACGGCGCTCCAGGAAGATATAGCCAATATTGATTTATCGGCCCAACTTATCGAAGCAAAATCGTTTGCAATGGCTTATGTTAAATCTAAAGAGTCAGCCATCATTTCTGGCATTCCTTGGTTTAACTCTACCTTCTTGATGCTAGACCCAAAAATCAAAATAAAGTGGCTTGTTAAAGAAGGTGAAATTATAAAAAAAAATCAAAGGCTTTGTGAGATTTACGGAAGAGCAAGACCGATTCTCACTGGAGAAAGGGTAGCGCTTAATTTCTTACAAACTCTATCTGCTACATCAACGATTACACAGCAATATGTCAAAGCTATTTCAAACACTGATGCAAAAATCTTTGATACACGCAAAACAATCCCGGGGTTAAGAATTGCACAAAAATATGCTGTCACGATCGGGGGCGGCAATAATCAGCGTATTGGACTTTATGATCAAATACTTATCAAAGAAAACCATATTAAATCCACTAAAAAAATAGATAATTTACTTCCCCTCGCCCTGAAACATGCCAAAAATAAAGATATTCAAATTGAAGTTGAAAATCTTGATCAACTGAAAAAATTTCTTGAACTAGGCTTTAAAAATATATTGTTAGATAACTTTAATATTAAAAATCTTAATAAAGCTGTACTTATTAATAAAAAAAGAGCGATTCTTGAGGCGTCAGGAAACATTACGCTAAAAAATGTTAAAAAAATTGCACTCACGGGCGTAAATAGAATCTCTCTAGGCTCACTCACAAAAAATATCAAAGCAATTGATTTATCTATGAAAATTGAGACTTTTAAAAGTCTCTAAACTTGACCAAATACGCTTAAAGCGTTAAGGTTGAGGGTTTATAGCTATCTCATTAATTACAATCAATAATTCTATGAACTCAAATCACATTTCTGGAGCAGAAATTGTTATTCGATGCCTTCACGAGGAAAAAGTCAAATTCGTCTTTGGTTATCCTGGTGGCGCTGTCCTTAATATTTATGATGCTGTTTTTCAGCAAAATAAATTTAAGCATGTCCTAGTTCGTCATGAACAAGCAGCCGTTCATGCGGCTGATGCATACTCAAGATCTACTGGAAAAGTTGGCGTCGCTCTTGTAACTTCAGGCCCAGGAGCTACCAATGCTGTGACAGGTATTGCTACAGCCTATATGGACTCCATTCCTATGGTGATTATTAGCGGTCAAGTTCCAACTTACGCTATTGGGCAAGACGCCTTTCAGGAATGTGACACGGTAGGTATTACTCGTCCATGTGTAAAACACAATTTCTTAGTTAAAGATATTAAAGACATTGCATCTACAATGAAAAAAGCTTTTTATGTTGCATCGAGCGGAAGGCCTGGTCCTGTTTTGGTTGATATCCCAAAAGACATCACAGCCGAAAAATATGAGTTTAACTACCCTAAATCAGTTCATTTAAGATCTTATAACCCTATTATTAAGGGACATAGCGGCCAAATCAAAAAAGCATTGTCACTTCTTTTAAGTGCAAAAAAACCAATGATCTACTCAGGTGGTGGCGTTGTATTGGGTGATGCCTCTTCACAATTAACTAAATTTGTTCGTACTATTGGAGCTCCTATAACAAGCACGCTTATGGGCTTGGGTGGCTTTCCAGCAAGTGATAAGCAATTTCTAGGTATGTTAGGTATGCATGGCACCTATGAAGCGAATATGGCTATGCAAGAATGTGATGTATTGTTGGCTGTTGGCGCTCGTTTCGACGACAGAGTGATTGGTAATCCGGAGCATTTTTTATCCAAACCAAAAACAATCATTCATATCGACATAGATCCATCATCCATCTCTAAAAGAGTGAAGATTGATATACCTATCGTAGGCGATGTCATTTCAGTTCTTACCGAACTTAATGATCTTTTATCTAAAGAAAAAATAAAACAAAATACATCTCTTAAGCATTGGTTTAAAGAAATTGACCAATGGAGATCGTTGAATTGCCTAAATTTTAAAAATGACAAAAAACTCATTAAGCCTCAATTTGTTATTCAAACCCTTCATCAGGTCACAAAAGGCGATGCCTTTATTACTTCTGATGTAGGTCAACATCAAATGTGGGCAGCGCAATACTATCCATTTGATAAACCTAGAAGATGGATTAATTCTGGTGGACTTGGAACCATGGGAGTTGGATTACCTTATGCGATGGGTGCTCAATTAGCTCATCCTGATGCTCAGGTTGCTTGTGTTACCGGTGAAGCTTCTATACAAATGTGTATTCAAGAGCTATCTACATGCAAACAATTTCATTTACCTATCAAGATTATTAATCTTAATAATCGATACATGGGAATGGTAAGGCAGTGGCAAGAATTTTTTTATGGTAATCGCTACGCAGAATCCTATATGGAAGCATTGCCTGATTTTGTAAAATTAGCCGAAGCTTATGGCCATGTTGGAATGAAAATCGAAAAACCAAGTGATGTGGAACCAGCTCTCAAAGAAGCTTTTAGCAGCAAACTAAAAGAGCGCTTGGTCTTTATGGACTTTATTACAGATCAAAAAGAAAATGTATTTCCAATGATTCCTAATGGAAAAGGCTTGTCAGAAATGATTACAGCTGAGGATCTATAAATGAGACATATTATTTCTCTTTTAATGGAAAATGAATCTGGTGCTTTATCCAGAGTTTCAGGGTTATTCTCTGCGAGGGGTTACAACATTGAATCTTTGACTGTTGCACCTACCGAAGATGCAACGCTCTCAAGAATGACGATTGTGACTTCTGGTTCAGATGAAATTATTGAACAAATCATTAAACAACTTAATAAATTAATTGATGTTGTAAAAGTATTAGATTTAAATGATGGCAAATTTATTGAGCGGGAACTAATGATAGTTAAAGTTAAAGCAAATGCTCAGTATCGGGATGAGATGCAAAGAATGTGTGATATTTTCCGAGGCCGAATTATCGATGTTTCTGACAGCTCATTTACTATTGAGATAACAGGATCATCTAGCAAATTAGACGCTTATATTGAAAGCATTGATAAAGCTGCTATTTTAGAAACAGTCAGAACTGGTGCGTCAGGAATTGGACGCGGTGATAGAATTTTAAAAGTATAAATTAAAACTGAAAGGTTATTATGAAGGTTTACTACGATAAAGATGCTGATTTAAATTTAATTAAAAAATTGAATGTTGTTATTGTTGGTTACGGCTCACAGGGCCACGCTCACGCAGCCAATCTTAAAGAATCAGGCGTCAACGTCACTGTTGCTCTTAGAAAAGGTGGCGCATCATGGGATAAAGCCAAAAGTGCAGGACATAACGTTTTAGAAATTAATGAAGCTGTCAAAAATGCTGATGTCGTAATGCTTTTAATACCCGATGAAACAATGCCTCAGATTTTCCATCAAGAAGTTGCGCCATTCTTGAAAAAAAATGCTGTATTAGCTTTCGCTCACGGATTTAATATTCACTACAACCAAATTATTCCAAGGGATGATCTGGATGTCATTATGATCGCACCAAAAGGTCCTGGTCATACAGTGCGCTCAGAATATCTTAAAGGTGGTGGCGTGCCTTCATTAATTGCTATCTATCAAAACAAATCTGGCAAAGCAAAAGAAATTGCACTTTCATATGCGGCTGCAAACGGCGGCACTAAAGGGGGCGTCATTGAAACAGATTTCCGTGAGGAAACTGAAACTGATTTATTTGGAGAACAAGCTGTTTTATGTGGTGGCGCAGTTGAGCTTGTCAAAGCAGGTTTTGAAACATTAACTGAAGCAGGCTACGCTCCAGAAATGGCTTATTTTGAATGCTTGCATGAGCTGAAACTTATTGTAGATTTAATGTACGAAGGTGGTATTGCTAATATGAACTACTCTATCTCAAATAACGCTGAATTCGGAGAGTACGTAACTGGCCCTAAAGTTATCGGCAATGAAGCCAAGTTAGCTATGAAAGAAGCTTTAAAAAATATTCAAAATGGAGAATATGCGAAACGTTTTATCCTTGAAGGAAAAACTAACTATCCAGAAATGACCGCAAGACGAAGACTCAACGCTGAACATCCTATCGAAAAAGTTGGCTCGCAACTTAGATCAATGATGCCTTGGATCGCTAAGAATAAGCTCGTTGATCAAAGTAAAAACTAGCTCCATGGCAAAAAGAGCTTACCCAATCATAGCAAAAGAAGGCTGGCCATTTCTAATAGCATCTATTGTCATATCAGCTTTTGTATTTAATCTATGTGCTTTGTGGTCAATTCCTCTTTGGGTAATCTCTTTATTTATTTTGCAATTTTTTAGAGATCCCAAAAGAAGCACGCCCTCTAAAAAAAATATGGTGGTATCAGCAGCTGATGGCAAAGTAATTGTGATTGAAAAATGTAAAGACGATTATCTTAATAGACGCGCAATTAAAGTAAGTGTCTTTATGAATGTCTTTAATGTGCACTCTAATAAAAGCCCGATCAAATCAATTATTATGAATAAATGGTATTTTCCTGGAAAATTTTTAAATGCAGCTCTATCAAAAGCTTCTTTGGAAAACGAAAGATGCGCGCTTCACTTAAAAACAAAAGAAGGTTTTGATATTACTTGCGTTCAAATTGCAGGGTTAATTGCTAGAAGAATTTTATGCTACGCAAATAAAGGTGATGCATTAGAAGTCGGTGAAAGGTATGGCTTTATAAGATTTGGTTCACGTGTTGACTTGTATTTACCTATCAATTCAAAGATAAAAGTTACTTTGGGCGACAAAGTTTTTAATGGTGAAACAATTATTGCTGAATTAAAAAAATAGACTAATTATCTATAAACAATCGAAGTTCGTTCAAAGCAAGCCTATAAACATCTCTCTTAAATTCAATCACCTCATCAAGAGGCAGCCAGTAATCATGCCAGCGCCATGCATCAAACTCAGGCTTCTTAGTGTTTCTTAAAAAGATATCGGTATCTTGCCCCTTCATTCGTAAGAGATACCATATTTGTTTTTGGCCTTTGTAAACACCTCTAAAATCTCTCCGAAGCCATTGAGAAGGCACTTCATATTTTAACCAGTCCTTTGTACGGCCAAGTATTTCTACATGATGTGGTTTTAACCCAACCTCCTCCATCAGCTCTCTATACATAGCCTCTTCTGGTGCCTCGCCTTTTTGAATGCCGCCTTGAGGGAATTGCCATGCATGCTCTTGTGTTCGTTTAGCCCAAAAAACCTGATTCTCGGCATTGCAAATGACAATACCAACATTTGGCCGATAACCATCTTTATCAATCATAAAGCCACCCTAAGTATTTCTTTAATTTTTTCATAGATTTAGTTTAAATAAAAGCAAGAATTAAAGCTAGAATCTATTATGAAAAAAATTAAATTATGAATTTTAAAAAACTTATTTCACTCGCTCTATATTTATTACTTTGTGCTTGCTCAAGCACACCTATTGCTTACATAACCAATCAAGGCTCTGATACCGTAAGCATTGTTAATTTAAAAGAAAAAAAAGTCATTCAAGAAATTTCAGTAGGCAAAGGGCCTGTCGGAATTGCTATTTCTCTAAAAAAATCCTATGCATTTATTACAAACTCAAATGATGCCTCTGTAAATGTTTTAGATCTTCAACATAATCGTATTATTAAAACAATAAAGATTGGCGGAACACCAGTAGGAATTACCAAGTCAACCAATGAAGACTTCATCTATGTGAGTGATTGGTTTAATAGTGAAATTCTTATAATCGAAACAAAATCTTTAACAATTATTAAAAAAATAGCGGTTGGCAAATCTCCATCTGGCATGATATGTGACGCTGAGGGTAAATATCTTTTTATTTCTAATCGCGATGAGAATACTGTCGAAATATATAACCAATTTGACTTGAATCTCGTTAAGAAAATTAAGGTAGGCAATCATCCTTACGGCCTCTTCTTAAGCAAAAACTTACTTTTTGTTGTTAATGTTTTAGATGACTCAATATCTATCGCGAATACCCAATCATTCGCTACAGAAACTATTAAAGTTGGAGATCACCCTTATGGGGTTGTATCTGATACAAGAAACCAATTTGCATTTGTTACAAACACTCAAGATGACAATGTAAGTGTTATTGATCTTAAGATGAAAAAAGAAATTAAAAAAATCAAAGTAGGTGGAAATCCTGAAGGTATTGATATTGATGAAAGAGATAATATATTAGTCACTTCAAATTGGAGAAGTGACTCTATTTCGATCATTGACTTGGCTAAACATGAATATCTCTATGAAATTAAAACTGGGAAGCAAAGTCGATCTTTTGGTCAATTTATCAAAATTGACTAATGTAATATATAAAAACAATTTATAATTATCCAGTTTACTAAACACCAAAAGGCTCTATTCAAATGAAAAAAATTATTATTGGCTTTTTCCTTTTATTCGTATCAATTAATGTATTTGCTCATGGTCCATCGCCCCAGAAAGTTGAAAAATCGATCAAAATTAATGCGTCGCCTGATAAGGTCTGGGCAATCATTAAAGATTTTGGTAATTTTCAAAAATGGCAACCACTTGTAACTGATAGCAAAGTAGAAAAAAAAGGTGAGGATACCCTGAGAACGCTTACACTAAAATCTGGTGGTAAGGTCGTTGAGAGGCTTAAAGGTGTCGATGAAGAGGCTATGAAGTTAAAATATGAAATCTTAGAAGGCGCAGTCCCTGTGGCAGACTATAACTCATTTATTGTTGTAGCAAAGGGTTCTGGCCCTAATGAATCTTCTGTAACATGGGTAGGACGTTTTTATAGAGTTTACAAACTCAATCCACCAATTCCACCTGGTCAAGATGATGAGACAGCAATTAAAGCTGTGACTGAAATGTATGATTCAGGACTTCCGGCACTTAAGAAATTAGCTGAAACGAAATAAAATAACTTACGCATAAAAAAGCAGAATTTAATTCTGCTTTTTTTATTTATGACACACATTATTATTGACTCTATTGAATCACCCATAGGCTCAGTCATATTTCTTCATGGTCTAGGGGCTGATGGATTTGATTTCAAAGCTATCTTCGAAAGATCGCAGTTCAATAAAATTCGATTTATCCTGCCTCATGCCCCTTATCAGCCAGTCTCGATCAACCAAGGTTTTGAAATGAGGGCTTGGTATGATTTGTATGATCTATCTTTGGAAAAAGATGAAGATGAATTGGGGATGCAAAAATCAAGTTTAATCATTCAAAAGTTGATTGAAGAGCAAATTTCCCTGGGTATCCCTTCAGAAAAAATTGTTATTGGAGGCTTTTCTCAAGGGGCTGTAATGAGTTTTTACTTAGGATTAAAATACCATAAAAAATTAGGTGGTATTGTGGCCTTGTCAGGCTACCTTCCTTTAAAAGACAAGCTTATATCATCTATAAAAGATGATTTAATTAAGACACCAATCTTTATGGCTCATGGCCTATATGATAATGTTATAGATATACAAATTGCCGACCGCTCATTTAAAAAACTAATAGCAAGGTTTAATTCTACGAACTTTGAAAAATACCCTATGGGCCATGAGGTATGTGAAAAAGAAATCGATGACTTATCAACTTTCTTCAACCAAACATTCAAATAAAGATAATTTTTATGAATAAAAATTCACTCGAAGTAAATCTTAAAGAGCTTGAGTCTATCGTGTCAAAAATGGAACAAGGCGATATGGCGCTTGAAGACTCGATCAAATCTTATGAAAAAGGCATGCTTCTTCTTAAATCATGCCAAGACTCCCTAAAAGAAATCGAGCAAAAAGTTTTGGTACTTTCTGCAGAAAATACTCTCGAAAAATTCAAGCCTACTAATGAGTAATTTTCATGATTGGCTTTCTAAGAAACAAGCATTTGTTGAATCTTTGCTTGTAAAAAACTTGCCTCAAACTAGCGATGAAACTCATTTAAATGAAGCAATAAAATATAGCGTTCTAAACGGCGGAAAAAGAATGCGTTCATTACTTATACTTGCGATCGCTGAAATTGTTGAAGTACCGCCGAATGCAATTGAAAAAATTATATGCGCTGTAGAATTCATACATGCTTACTCTTTAGTTCATGATGATATGCCTTGCATGGATAACGACGATTTGAGAAGAGGAAAATTGTCTTGCCATAAAAAGTTTAGCGAAAGCACCGCCCTTCTGGTTGGAGACTCGTTGCAGTCAATTGCTTTTTCTCTTCTATCTTCACCGTCTCTTCAGATTAAACCTGAAAATCAGTTAAAGATTATTCACACACTCTCTAATGCTATTGGTATTGAAGGTATGGCAAAAGGCCAGGCTTTAGATATTAATAATACCAACAAAAAAATCTCATTGGATGAGCTTAAAATCATGCATCAATTTAAAACTGGCGCTCTGATTAATAGCGCATGTTTGATGACAGTGCTAGCTTCTAATAATTATGATAAAAATACGCTAGATATAATAGATACTTATTCAAAATCAATTGGCCTTATGTTTCAAATTAAAGATGATATTCTTGATAAAGAGGCAAGCCAAGAGTCTTTAGGTAAAACACCTGGTAAGGATGAAAAAGATAATAAAGCTACTTTTTTATCTTTATTAGGTATTTCTAAATCAAAAAAATTAGCCGCTAAATATTATGAAGAAGCTTTAACGGCAATTAAGCCTTTTGGTGATAAGGCATATTATTTGTCTAGTATGGCTGAATTAATAATGACACGATCACACTGACATGAATCTCCTTGATAAAATTAATTCGCCAAAAGATTTAAAAAAACTCAGTCGCAGCGAGCTTGTTACATTATGTGATGAGGTAAGAAGCTTTATTATTGAAAGCGTTTTAAAAACAGGTGGTCATCTTTCATCAAATCTAGGTGTTATTGAACTTACTGTAGCGCTCCATTATGTTTTTGATTGTCCTCAAGATAAATTTATATGGGATGTTGGGCATCAAACTTACCCCCATAAAATTCTGACTGGCAGAAAAAAGAAAATGGGCTCTTTAAGAGCTTTGGATGGAATTTCAGGTTTCCCAAAAATATCAGAAAGTGATTATGATATTTTTGGGACTGGGCACTCAAGCACTTCAATTTCAGCTGCTTTAGGCATGGCCGAAGCTCTTAAAAAGAAAAATTTAGATCACAAAGCAATTGCAATTATTGGGGATGGCGCCATGACTGCTGGCATGGCTTTTGAAGGTCTTAATAATGCTGGCGACTCAAAAAATAATATCTTGGTTATTTTAAACGATAATGATATGTCAATTTCTAAAAACGTAGGTGCGCTTAATAACTATCTAGCAAAGCTCATGTCAGGCAATCTTTATGGAAGTATTAAACGTTCGAGTAAGGTAGTTTTATCAGCCATCCCTCCTATGCTTGAATTTGCAAAGCGTGCTGAAGAACATGTGAAAGGTATGGTAATTCCAGGTACTTTATTTGAGGAGTTTGGGTTTAACTATATTGGCCCTATTGATGGTCACGATCTTAACGCACTGGTTGATACCCTAAATAATCTTAAGGCACTTCAAGGGCCGCAGCTCCTTCATGTGGCAACGCAAAAAGGATTTGGTTATGAGCCTGCAGAGACTGATCCCAATAAATTTCATGGTGTAGGTCAATTCAGCTTGAGTGACGGCGCTCAGCCATTAAAAATGAAAAAGGTTACTTATACCGATGTCTTCGGGGATTGGATTGTTGACATGGCTATGATTGATAAAAAGCTATGTGCTATTACCCCGGCTATGTTAGATGGATCTGGTCTAAATAAATTTTCGGAAAAATTTCCTGATCGTTTTTTTGATGTAGGCATTGCAGAACAACATGCAATAACTTTTGCGGCTGGGCTTGCCTGTGAAAATTACAAACCTGTAATTGCTATTTACTCAACCTTTCTTCAAAGAGCTTATGATCAATTAATACATGATGTTGCATTGCAAAACATTCCAATGCTTTTTGCAATAGATAGGGCTGGCATTGTAGGGCAAGATGGCCCGACACATTCAGGAAGTTTCGATTTATCGTTCCTAAGGTGTATTCCGAACATTCTTATTATGGCGCCAAGCAATGAAAATGAATGTCGGCAAATGCTTTTTACCGGATTTAAATTCAAAGGTATTTCAGTGGTTCGTTATCCAAGAGGTCCAGGTCCAGGATCTGCTATTAAATCTAAAATGACAACTATCCCTATTGGTAAAGCTGAAGTTATAAGAAAAGGTCGCACGATTGCATTATTGGCTTTTGGTAATATGTTAGAGGAAGCTTTAAAAGCTGGAGACAAAATTAATGCTACTGTCGTGAATATGAGATTTATTAAACCACTCGATATTAAATTAATTAGAGATTTGGGCTCATCACATAAACTTCTTGTAACCTTGGAAGAAAATACAACATCTGGTGGCGCTGGTTCAGCTGTTTTAGAAGTCATCAGTGAATATGATTTAAAATGTCAATCGCTTCGCATTGGCATACCTGATAAGTTTGTCGAACAAGGGAGTCAGGAACAGTTACGTAAAAAATATGGTTTAGATGCAGCATCTATTATTAAATCAATTGAGAAAAAATTAACCTAGTGTTACACTCAAGTATTACTATTTAATTCTTTATTATGACTACAAGCGACCACATCTGCCCTATTGAAGACGTTCAAAACTCCCCTGATTTAAGGAGTTTGGATATTGACAAAGTTGGCATTAAATCTATAAAACATCCTGTACTGGTAAAAGATAAAACGGGTGGCGCTCAACATACTATTGCAACATTCAATATGTATGTATATTTGCCGCACAATTTTAAAGGCACGCACATGTCTAGATTTGTCGAGATCTTAAACATGAATGAGCGAGAAATCTCTGTTGAGTCTTTTGAAAATATCTTAAGAGAAATGATTAAGCGACTTGAGTCTAAATCATGCGATGTCGAAATGACATTTCCATATTTCATTAATAAAACTGCTCCTGTTTCTGGGGTCAAAAGTCTTTTAGATTATGAGGTAAGTTTTATTGGGAAAATTGTTGATGGAAAATTCAAAAATACAATCAAAGTCGTTGTTCCAGTGACAAGCCTTTGTCCTTGCTCAAAGAAAATTTCAGATTATGGTGCGCATAATCAAAGATCCCATGTTACGGTTACGGCTGAAATTAACAAATTTATTTGGGTAGAAGATTTAATTGAGCTTATTGAAAAACAGGCATCATCCGAGCTTTATGGTCTGCTAAAAAGACCAGATGAAAAATATGTAACTGAAAAAGCTTACGACAATCCTAAATTTGTAGAAGATATGGTAAGAGATGTAGCGGCTCAATTAAAACTAGAAAAAAGAGTTGATCACTTCATTGTGGAATCTGAAAACTTTGAATCTATTCATAATCATTCAGCTTACGCATTGATTGAAGGGTAATCCCAGCTAAATCAACCTATCCAAATATTTTATTGCCTTTAATTTCTAGTTTTAATCCAAACCAAATCACTATAAATCCAATCAGTGGTGATATAGCGGCAATCATAAATCCAATCTGACCGCCAAGATATTGTATTAAATAACCACCTCCTAATCCTCCAACGGTTCCACCAATGCCATAAGCTACGCTATTGTAAATTGCCTGTCCCCTTGTCTGATTTCGTCCTTTAAAAAAGTAAGCGATAACTTCTATTGATGCCGCATGAAAACTTCCAAAAGTTGCAGCATGAAACATTTGTGCAATGAATAATAAATATAGGTGATCAGGAGAGGCTCCGATTAGAATAAATCGAATCACACCTAAGAATAAACTCATCAGTAAAATTGTTTTAAGTGAATAGCGGCGTAAAATTTTTGGCATCAACATAAAAATCAAAATTTCACAAATGACACCAACTGCCCAAAGCCATCCTATGGTAGCACTGCTATATCCATGTTCCTTTAGGTAAATTGAATAAAAATTATAAAGCACTCCATGCGCTGAAACCATTAGAGTGCATCCGATTAAAAGTGCCACTACAGATGGTGTTTTGATAATCTTCCAAATAGGTACATGGTTTTTTTTATGATGAATCTCTTGAGTTTCAGGAATAGTATTTGATAAGAAAAATATAATGGCTTGAGCTATCAATAAAACCCACAATAAAATATTAATGCCTTGAAGATCTATTAAATATCCTAAGAATAAGGACGCTACAATAAATCCGATTGATCCCCATAGTCTTATTCTGCTGTAATGGCCATCTGTAGTTGCTAAATGTGCAAGAGTTAAAGATTCGGCAAGTGGCAATGTTGAGCTCGTAAATAAACTTAATGCTGACATTACTAAAAAGATCCAAAAGAATCCCTTAGCCCAAAAAACACCGATAAACCCTATGAGGCCTAAAAATGATGTGAGCTTTATCCATTTAACTCGATGGCCTGTATGGTCAGCTAGCCAACCCCAAAAATTAGGAGCAACGATGCGGCTGATTTGGAACAAAGAGAGAAGAATGCCAATGCTAGAGGGTGAAAAATTTTCTGATTGTAAATAAATTCCCCAGTAAGGGACGAAAGAACCTACGAAGAAATAATAAAAAAAATAAAAGCGTGATAAACGCCAATGAAGATTGTGACTAGAACTCACTAAATTTTAGGTGTATGTGGAATTACATCGGCGTTTTGAGCTCGATGCCTTAATGCTTGATCGATAATAACCAAAGCCAACATAGCTTCAACGATAGGTGTTGCTCTAATGGCAACACAAGGATCGTGACGGCCTGTTGTTTGCATAAGAACGGCTTCACCTTTTGTGTTGATTGATTTTCGATCTTGAGGAATGCTTGAAGTTGGCTTAAAAGCGACATGAGCAATAATAGGCTGCCCAGTGGAAATACCCCCTAAAATACCACCTGCATTATTTGTTAAAAAGCCTTGTGGTGTTAGTTCATCACCATGCTCACTTCCTTTTTGAATGACCGAGCCGAAGCCTTCGCCAATATCAACGCCTTTTACAGCATTTATACTCATCATTGCATAAGCAATTTCAGCGTCTAATCTCCCAAAAACTGGCTCACCCAAGCCCACAGGCAAATTCTCAGCAACTGCAGTAATTTTTGCGCCTACAGAATCTCTATCGGCACGAATGCTATCTAAATATTTTTCCAACTCAGGTACTTGATCAAGATTAGGACAAAAAAATGGATTTTGATTTACATCCTCCCAATTTTTAAATGGAATATTAACAGTCCCCATTTGGCTTAAATAAGCACGAATTTTTATCCCATATTTTTTAAGAAGCCATTTTTTAGCTATGGCACCAGCAGCAACCCTTACTGCCGTCTCCCTAGCGCTTGATCTTCCTCCGCCTCTATAGTCTCTTAGGCCATATTTATGAGCATAAGTATAATCTGCGTGTCCGGGGCGAAATACATCTTTAATTTTTGAGTAATCTTGACTACGTTGATCTGTATTTCTAATAATAAAGCCTATAGGTGCGCCTGTAGTTTTGCCTTCAAATACACCAGATAAAATCTCAACCTTATCTTCTTCGTTGCGCTGAGTCACATGCTTTGAGGTACCAGGTTTTCTTCGATCCAAGTCTATTTGCAAATCTTCTTCCGACAAATCTAATCCTGGTGGACAGCCATCTACAATACCGCCTATAGCGGCACCATGGGATTCACCAAAAGAAGTGAGTGTAAATAATGTACCTAGAGTGTTACCTGACATAGATATGCTTCTTATAAATGTAGTTAAATTTTATCATAATCGGCTACTTATTAATGGGATAGCAATCCTTTAATCCGCAGCCCTTAAAGGCTGAATTAAAATTAATTTTTTATTCATGGATAATTTTATAGGTACCAGGATCTAATTCATCTAATTTATAAGCCCCAATCGCAAAACGAATTAATCTTAGGGTGGGGTATCCAATTTTTCCGGTCATTCTTCTCACTTGACGATTTTTACCTTCAGATATTTTAATTTCTAGCCAAGTTGTGGGAATCATTTTTCTCTCTCTAATTGGCGGTATTCTTTCCCATAATATTGCGGGTTCATTTATCATTTTTACCTCTGCTGGCAATGTTTTAAAATCTCCCAAATCAATGCCTTTCCTTAATTCCTCCAAATCACTATCTTTCGGAGCACCCTCAACCTGAACCCAATAATTTTTTTGCATTTTGTATTTTGGATCACTAATTTGATGTTGAAATATCCCATCATCAGTTAGAATAATTAAACCTTCACTATCTGTGTCAAGCCTTCCAGCAGGATAAACATTAGGTATTGGAATAAAATCTTTTAAAGTTTTATGGTTGTCATGCTTGCTAAACTGACAAACCACGCCATAAGGCTTGTTAAATAATATTTTCATTAAAATAAAAGTGAGTATGAATGCTTAACAAAATTAATCTTCCAAAAAATGCATCAAAAATTACTGTTAACTCAAATTCAACTTTGAATGTTCCAGATCGTCCCATTATCCCATTTATTGAAGGCGATGGCATCGGTGTCGACATTACACCGGCAATGCTTAAAGTCGTCAATCAAGCCGTTTTAAAAGCTTATAACGGTCAAAAAGAAATTGCTTGGATGGAAATTTATGCTGGAGAAAAAGCTACAAAAACATACGATAAAGATACATGGCTGCCTCAAGAAACTCTTGATGCTATGAAGGAGTATGTTGTATCTATTAAAGGCCCCCTCACGACGCCCGTAAGTGGTGGCATCAGATCACTTAATGTAGCATTAAGACAAGGGCTTGATCTTTATGTTTGCTTAAGGCCCATTGAATACTTTGATGGCGTGCCAAGCCCCTTAAAAAATCCTGAAAAAACTAATATGGTTATTTTTAGAGAAAATACAGAAGATATTTACGCAGGGATTGAATGGCAGGCCTACTCTGAGGAATCAAAGAAAATTATTCAATTGATTTCGGAGTTGGGCTTTAAAAATAAAATACGCTTCCCTGAATCAACTGCGATAGGAATTAAACCTGTGTCTAAAGAAGGAAGCCAAAGGCTAATAAAAAAAGCTATTGAATATGCTATTGAGCATAAAAAGAAATCGGTCACGCTCGTACATAAAGGCAACATCATGAAATTTACTGAAGGTGGATTTAAAGAATGGGGATATGAATTAGCACGAGATGAGTTTGGTGCTAAAGCTATTGAAGGAAAGTCTGGTTTTAAATGTAATAACGGCCTCATCATCAAAGATTGCATTGCTGATGCCTTTTTGCAAGAAATTTTACTGCACCCTAACGAATATGATGTTGTAGCTACACTTAATCTTAACGGGGACTATATTTCGGACGCATTAGCAGCCCAAGTGGGAGGCATTGGCATTGCGCCAGGTGCTAATTTATCAGATTCGACTGTTATTTTTGAAGCTACCCATGGCACCGCCCCAAACATTGCGGGTAAAAAAATTGCCAATCCCAGCTCTCTGATTCTTTCGGCTGAAATGATGTTAAGGCATATGGGATGGCCGGAGGCTGCTAGCATCCTTTTATCAGCATTTAGAAAAACATTGGTAGCTCAAAAAGTTACTCAAGATTTTTCATCACAATTAAATAATGTTGACGCGCTATCTACCGATAGCTTTGCTGATGCCATCATAAGTTATATGTAAAAAAAAGCCCGCTTACGCGGGCTTATTTATTCAATTTGAAACTAGGCTTTATTTATATTTGAAGCTTGCTTGCCTTTTGGTCCGTCTGTAACGTCAAAAGTTACTCTTTGACCTTCTTTAAGACTTTTATATCCTGTATCTACGATTGCTGAGAAGTGAGCAAATAAATCATCACCACCATCATCAGGAGTAATAAAACCAAAACCTTTTGAATCATTAAACCACTTTACTGTACCTGTTGCCATTTCATAAATCCTTAACTTTAAACAAGGGAGGCCCCCCAAAAGTTTGAATCAAGAACTAAAGCACTACTTAAATATAAATTAAAGCTAGCTAAATAAAACTCGAAACCAAACACCTGGGAGCTTTTTTACGTTGTTTAGTCATAAATGTCAAGCTATTTGTTGCCTAAAAAACCTTATAATTTAACGTTGTTTAATACTTTTTCTATCTCTTTATAGGGTTGAGCACCTAGCATTCGCTTACCATCAGAAAAAATGAGGGTCGGTGTAGATGTGATACCTAATTTTGATCCCAATTCAAGCACTTGCTCTGTCGGTGCTTCACAATTCGGCTTACCTGAAGGAAGTGACTCATTAAGCGACCAATCAAGCCAAGCTTTTGAGCGATCTTTAGCGCACCAAATAAGTCGTGATTTATTCTTAGCATCAGGATGCAATTTTTCAATAGGAAAAAGAAATGTATAAATCGTAATATTATTTATATGTGTAAATTCATTCTGCTCAAGCCTTTTGCAAAAAGGGCAATCGACATCTGAAAATACAACTAGCTTCCTCGAGCCATCACCTTTGATAGTTTTAATCGCTGAGGAAAGAGGGAGCGATGAAAAATCAATTTTAGTTAAATCCTCAAGACGCTCTCCTGTTAAATCCTTCTTTGTTTTTGGATCAACAATTCGGCCTTCTGCGATAAGAAATGAAAATTTTTCATCTGTATAAATAATTTGACCGCCCATAAAGACTTCATAGAGACCACTGTATGAAGTTTTCTTGATACTCTCAACCTTGTATTTTGGGTAAGAAGCTTCAATCATCTTTTTTAAATTGACTTCATCTGCCATGGAATAGAAAGAAGGGAATAATAAAAGAAGTGCAGTAATTTTTTTTAAAGTTATCATTTAATGAATTGCTTTTTCTATAAGAATTTTTTTAATTAACTGATTTTGATTAATTTTATTGAGGCCAAAATTAATCACAAAATCTAAAAAATCATTTTTAGCAGTGAAGAGAGAGCTTAATTTATCCGTCAAATAGCTTAAGGATAATATATCAGTCTTTCTATTACGGTTATATTTTTTAAGAAAAGATTTTAATCCAAGATCATGATGATATTTTTTATTTGAACTTAACAAATTATCAATTTCTATTGCATCTCTTAAGCCCAAATTTAAACCCTGGCCTGCAAGTGGATGGATCTGGTGAGCTGCGTCTCCAACAAGTAGAATGCGATCTGAAATTAATGATTTATTAATCTTCATATTTAAAGGAAAGTATTGGCGCTTTGTTATTAAAGTAATATCTCCGAAAATTTCACCTATTTCATTTTTGAGTATTTGAATGAATTTAGCATCAATTAAGTTCTTATATTCTTTAAGCATCTCATTATTTAAAGAAAAGACAACAGAAAATTCATTGGTAAGCAAGGGCAGCAATGCCAATATACCGTGATGCGTAAATTTTTGATAAGCGCACCCTTGATGTGCTTTTGATGTTTTAACATTAAATATCATTGCTGTCTGATCAAAATCTTTATTCTTAAAATCTATAGATGACTGACTGCGTACCCAAGAATTCGAACCATCAGCGCCAATAGCTAATTTAAATTGGCATTTATTACCATTCGCATAAATAAGATTTACATCTTCTAATCCGGCACTTAAGGATTCAACTTTGTTTGTTTTAATTTCCTTATAATCTATTTTGCTTATTCGGTGAATAAATGCTTTTTCGATGTCGACATGGCTCACAATAAATGCAAGCTCATTCATGCCTACATCATCGGCATTAAATTTTAAAGATGAATTTTCCCTGTCTGAATAAACAATGATAGATCGCACCGATGATACTTCTTTCTTAGGCAAAAAATCCCATACGCCATTTTTTTCCAGCCATGTTTTAACGCCTGGGGTAATTGCATAAAATCTAGGATCAAAATCTTTTTTATGGATGGTTTTTGTTTCTGATAATAGAGTTGCCTTGATATCATATTTATCAATAGCAATTAAAGCAGCCATGCCCACAATACCTGAGCCTAAAATTAATACATCACTCGACTCTTGAATCATCTACCAAAACTCATTTTGTTGACTAAGAATTTTTTAATAGGCTTAAAGTTATCTAAAAGGGATAAACTAAATCCTCTTGTTATTGATAATCCAACTAAATCATTTGAAAAAATGCTTACCAAAGAATCCGTAAAGAAAAGTGTCTTTTTTGTCTCTAGCTTTCTAGAAGAATAATATTGATTAACAAATGGTTCGGAGCCTATATGAGCCAACTCTGTTTCATTCATTAATTTTGATAATGCATAAGCATCTCTGATGCCAGTATTAAAGCCCTGCCCAGCAACTGGATGCATTGTTTGTGCGGAATTACCGATAACCACTATGTTGGATTTCGGAAAGTCTTCAAGAACAATTTTTTTCAATGGGAAAGTAATAAATTCCTTGCAATCAAGAAATCTTCCAACTCTATCTCCAAAGTGCTCATGCAATTTTTCTAAGAAAATATTTTTTTTATTTTTAGCCAGCGCTTGAATGTCTTTATCTTTACCTGTCCAAACTAATGAAAATTCTTCTAGTCCATTTGGTAAAAGTGCAATGGGTCCCATAGAAGTAAATCTTTCATAAGCCACATTGTTAGGTGGGATTTCTGAAATTACTTTCGTAACTAGTGCAGTATGGTTATAACTAGTTTCTTTTCTTTTGAGGTTTTCAATTAAATCGATCGTATTTTTTCCACCATCAGCCAATATTAAAAGTGGCGCTTCGAGAGGTAAATTTTTAGTCAGGCTATATAAAATAGATTTATCTTTTTTATTTTCGATAGCTGAAACTTTAAATTCGTAACTCACTTTTATTAATGAGGATTTACTAATTTCATCTTCTAGAGCTTTTGATAAGTCGCCATAAGAGACAACATAACCTAATGCAGGTAAATTATATTCATCTGAGGATAGCAGTGTGCGTCCAAAGCTATTTTTTTGACTTGTGTGAATGCTTTGAATAGAAGTAATTTTTTTTTCTAGCAATCTCCATATTCCAAGATTTTCAAGAATCAGTTTCGTTCCATATGAAAGAGCTAGTGCTCGTTTGTCTGAATGTGCGTCATTTTTTTTCCTTGCCTCTAAAAGATGTGAAGCTTTATTTTGCTTTGCTAGTAATAAAGATAAAATTAGTCCGACTGGACCAGCCCCCACAATGAGGTATTCTGACTTTTTCATTTTGCCATTAATGCTTCAATGGATTCTATTTTTTTTGGACTGTCTTTGGTAAGCACCTCATGCCCATCTTGCGTAACCAAGACGTCGTCTTCAATTCTAATGCCAATATTCCAAAACTCTTTAGGTACTTTTGAAGACGGTCTAATATAGCATCCTGGTTCCACTGTTAAAGTCATGCCTGGTTTAAGCTGCTTCCATTCCTTTGAAACATTTTTATATTCTCCCGCATCATGAACATCAAGACCCAGCCAGTGCCCTGTTCTATGCATGTAGAATTCTTTATAGGAGCCTGTTTCATAAATTTCTTCGCGGCTTCCTTGGCATAAACCAAAATCTCTAAAACCATCAATTAAAACTGATAAAGCTGCCTCATGAGGCTCATTCCAATGATGTTTCGGGGATATTTTTTCTAAGGCAGCGCTTTGAGCATCTAATACCATTTGATAGAAATCTGTTTGTATTTTTGTATATTTTCCATTTGCAGGAAATGTTCTTGTTATATCGGATGCATAACCTTCTAACTCGCACCCTGCGTCTATTAAGATGAGATCGCCATCTTTAATCTCAGAGTTGTTATTAATATAATGCAATGTGCATGCATTTCCCCCAGCGGCAATAATGGATTGGTATGCTGGCGAACGAATTCCTTGAGACATAAACTCATGCATAATTTCAGCCTCAAGTTCATATTCATACATACGAGGCTTTACAAATTTCATTGCTCGATTGTGAGCTAAAGATGCAATCTTTGCTGAACGTCGCATCATGTCAATTTCAAAATCACTTTTTATAAGTCGCATTTCATCTGCAATATGGCTAATATCCTCAATTTCATGAGGCGCCCGAACTCCAGCTCTACCTTTGTCTCTTAATTGTTTTATCCAATCATTAATTTTTTGATCAATCAGAATATCTTGACCTATTCGATGATATATTTTTTGATGTCCTGGAATTTCTTTTAAAACAATCTCATCTAGCAATTTAATATCGTAAGCTTCGTCAAATAGAAAAAGTTCTTTCGCTTCTTTAGGTCCGTATATAAAACCATTCCAGATTTCCATATCAACGTTCTTGTTGCGACAAAATAGAATCGTTTTTGGAGATTTACCGCCCAAAATAAGAAGTACAGATTGTGGCTCATTAAATCCTGAGAAATAATGAAAATAGCTATCAGATCGGTAAGGGTAATGACTGTCTCGATTTCTAATTGCTTCATTAGCATTAAAAATGATAGCTATGCCATCACCAATTTTATTGGCTAGAGCATCTCTCCTTTTTTTAAATTCTTGATAATCTCTATTGTTCATATTTAATTTAGCTTTTGAAATTGTTATTTTTTAAAAAGAAATTAATTTCTTCCAGTCTCTTTGGTGTGCCTATATCAAACCAAAGCCCACGATACTCTTGACCACAAACACATCCTGCATCAATTAATTTCTTGAGTATAGGTGCTAACTTTGCAACAGGATCCATATTAATTTCTTCAAAAATTTCTGGTCGATAAATTGCTAAGCCAGAGAAAGTTAATTTATCATTCCCCTCTAGTTCAATCTTGTTATGTTTTAAAACAAAATCCCCTTTCATGTGATGCGGTGGATTTTTAACCATTACTAAGTGACCTTTAAAATTATCTAAGTTCATATTTTTTAATGTAATGTAATCTAGGTCAGTAAATATGTCTGCATTAACCACTAAAAATGGCTCATCGCCCAAAAACGTTAGCGCTTTTTTTATACCCCCTGCTGTTTCTAATGGGCTACCTTCTCTGGAATATTGAATCTTAAGGCCCCATTTTGAACCATTGCCAAGATATGCTTCAATCATTTCGCCTAAATATGCATGATTAATGACCACTTCTTTAAAATGAGCCTTAGCTAATTTTTCTATATGCCAAACTATTAATGGCTTACCAGCTACTTCTAATAATGGCTTTGGTATTTGATCAGTCAAAGGGCGCATTCTTTCGCCCTTGCCCGCTGCTAGAATCATAGCTTTCATAAAGTTATATCAAGCTTAATTTGTTAATCATGTTTAATAGAGGGCGCAATTCCCTATAGCGCTCACAGGCTCTTCGAAGATAATTTTCAACGGCTGGCAAATCGTTTAAATAATTTGCTTTATGGTCTCTGTAATTTAAGCGAGCAAAAATACCTAATACTTTTAAATGCCTTTGAACACCCATCCACTCAAAATCTCTATAAAATTCTGCGAAATCCTCCTGAACTTTAAGCCCATTTTTCTTTGCTGATTCCCAGTATCGAATTAGCCAATCTATAATCTGTTCTTCTTCCCAAACAATATAAGCGTCTTTAAATAGAGAAACGAGATCGTAAACAATAGATCCCTTCACTGCATCTTGAAAATCTAAAATGCCTGGATTTTCGCCCTGCTCTCCATCACAAAACATCAAGTTTCTCGAATGAAAATCTCTATGCACAAAAACTTCTGCATGGGACCGAATATTCTTGATGAGTAAGTCAAAAGTTAAGTTAAGGATATTTTTTTCCGTATCATTCATTTCATAAGATTTATGGAATTTTAGATACCAATCAGGGAATAATTGCAGCTCTTGCATCAATAATGAATCCTCATAGAGCTTAAGCGATGAAGTATCAGCATTTTTTTGTATTTTAATAAGTGCTAGGTAAGCATCTTTATATAGCGATGATGCATTTTCATGATTAAGCACTTCAAGGTAAGTGTTATTGCCTAAATCTGACAACAACAAAAACCCTTTTCCTAAGTCAGTCTCATGGATCTTAGGCACATTGAGTCCTGCCTTAAAAAGAATATTTGCTATATCAACAAAGGGCTTTGAATTTTCTTTATCAGGAGGAGCATCCATTAAGATATAAGACTGACTATTTGCAACAATACGGAAATAACGACGAAAACTAGCATCTGAAGAAGCAGGATTTATCGTATACTCTTGATTTTTAAGTGTATTATTTAACCACGTAGCAATCTGAATTTCACGAGTCACAATAAAAAATACCTATAAATTTTTAAAAAAATTGTACGTTTTAAGCAATTAGCTTAATGAAGTAAGTTATATAACTACCTGATTATTAATAAATTTAAGTTGATAAAATATCTAAAATATGAGATTTTAACGTTTATGAAATATTCAAAATTAAAACTATAGCACCCCTACTTGCTCCTTCAGCAAAATTCCATGTTTAGAAAAACAATCTCACCGCTATGGCTAGTGTTTTTTCTTCTTCCTCAGTTATCGTCAGCTGAAGATTTAGCGACGCAAAAGCAATCAACAGAAATCTCTCCAAGTTCAATTGAAATTGAAGGTGATAGCTTTGAAACTCTTCTTGATAGAAAGATGAAGGCTAAAGGGAATGCCATTCTCAAAAAAGGTAATAAAACGATTAAAGCCGAGGTGATTGAATATGATGAAATTTCAGAAAAACTCATTACAACAGGCAATACAAATATTGATTTAGAAAGCATGTCTCTAAGTGGCTCGAAACTCAGCCTTAAATTAAGTGATGAAACTGGGCAAATGGATGATGCTTCATTTAATTTTAAGCGTGGAGACAAGCAAGAAAAATCTGTCATTAAAAATGGTGTTGTTATTACGAAGAGATCATATAACTTTCGGGGTGATGCCAAAGCAATCTTTTTTGAAGGTGAAAACAAGAAACGCTTGCAAGCAGGTAGGATTACAACCTGCGAAGCTGATTCAGATGACTGGTATTTAAAATCTAGTAATATGGAAGTTAATACTAAAACAGACCGTGTAAATGCCTCTAATGCTGTTGTTGAATTTAAAGGGCTTCCTGTTCTATACACGCCCTATATCAATTTTTCTTTAAATAAAAATAGAAAATCTGGGTTTTTAGCCTCAACTTTTGGAACCACAACAAAAAGTGGTTTTGATTTCCAAATCCCTTATTACTTTAATATCTCCCCTAATATGGACGCTACTCTGACCGCAAGATATTTCGGCAAAAGAGGTCCCCAAGCTGATGGCGAATTCCGCTATATGGAGGAAAATTATTCTGGTAAAAATCAAATTCAATTTATGAAGCATGACGAAGAGAGCGGCAAAGATAATAGATACTTAGTAAGGCTTGAACATCAACACAAATTTAATAATGGCTGGTCAGCTTCTTACAATTACCAGAAAGTTTCTGATGACGCTTATTTTTCTGATATGGCAACGATGATTCAGGTAACGAGTGTTGTTAACTTACCTCAAAGAGCCAATATCAGCTATGCGGGCGATACTTGGAAATTCAATGCTCTTACTGAAAAATATCAAACTTTAACAAATGCTTCTAATTCCCCTTACCAAAGACTGCCTCAACTTGATCTTTCAGGGAGAAAAGATTTTGACAGCTATATTCTAGACTTTAAATCTCAATGGGCTTATTTTGATAGAGATGAAAAATTTACTTATGATTCCAACACAAAAGCTACAGGGAGTCGCTTAAGCATCACCCCAAGCATTACAGTCCCCTTTACAAAAACATATGGCTATATCAAGCCAAAATTATCCGCCAATGTAAGATCTTATAATTTAAATAACTCAAGTATTGATAATAAAGATATTTATACTCCAATAGTTTCTTTAGATAGCGGCATGTATTTTGATAGGACGGTAAATCTTCTTAACCAAAATTTTACCAATACTCTTGAGCCAAGATTATTTTATGTCTACATACCCTATAAAGACCAAGCTGCATTACCCAACTTTGATACAGGCCTTTCAGACTTAAATATGCAAACACTATTTTCTGAAAATCAATACAATGGGCAAGATAGAATTAATGATGCTAACCAACTTACTGCATCTATTACATCCAAATTTCTTGATAAAAATGGCAAAGAGAGACTTTCAGGCATTGTTGCGCAAAGATATTACTTTGAAGATCGTAAAATATTTGGTGCGGATCTAGATGCAAAAAAAGCAAATTCTGATATTTTTATGGGCGGTACTGCTAGACTTGCAAACTCTTTGAATCTTGATGCCATGTTTCAATATGACCCAACTTCTAGCAAACTTCTCAGAAGTACCCTCAGTAGCAGATATAACCCTGAGCCCGGAAAAATGCTTAATTTGAGCTACCGCATGATTGACAATGTGTCTGATAATACTCAGGATTTAAAGGTTTTCAATGCAGCAGGCCAATGGCCGCTTGGAAATCGTTTTTATTCCATAGCAAGATACAATTACGATTTAAAAACTTCACAAACTATCGAAATTCTCGGTGGCGTCGAATATGATGGTGGCTGCTGGGTTGCAAGAACAGTTTTTGACAGGATATCATTGCCCACTAGCCCCCAACCTAATTACACGCTCTTCGTGCAACTTGAACTTAATGGGCTAGGAGCTATTGGATCCGATGCCAATAAACTTAATAATTTCTTATATAGAAATGTTCCTGGCGTAAGAAATGTCAATCAAATTCCAGATGTTAATCGTCAGGCAAATTTCAATTAATCTCAAATATGCAGCTTAAAAAATTAATATCTTTTTTACAGTTAACTCTCGTCTTTCTAGGCCTGGTAATCTCCTCTTATGGTTACACAAAGACAGAAAGTAGCATTCAAAAAATCGACCGAATTATTGCTGTAGTTGATCAAGATGTTATTACCGAAAAAGAATTACAAGAAAAAATCAATTCAGTGATTAGCAACTTAAAAAATCAGAAGATTGAAATACCTTCTGAAAGCGTTTTAAGAAAACAAGTAATAGAAAGATTAATTGCTAATAGCATTCAGATCCAACTTGCTAATCAAACTGGATTAAAAATTAATGATGCCCAAGTTGATAAAACTATTGAGCGTATTGCGGAAAAAAATAAGCTTAATGTGGTTGATTTTAAAAAAACGTTAGAAAAAGATGGCACTAATTTTTATAAATTCAGAGAAGAAATTAGAAATGAAATCACTATTGCGCAATTAAAAGAACGTGAAGTTGATAGTAAAATTTTAATTACAGATGGTGAGATTGATAATTTCTTAAATGCTCAATCAAAAGAAATTCAAGACGAATTTGATGTCGCCCATATTCTTATTCGGGTTCCTGAAGACGCGTCCCCTGAAAAGCTTGAAAAATTAAAGAATAAAGCTGAGGAGGCCTCTAAACAAATTCAATCGGGTAAGAATTTCACACAAGTTTCTGCAGCATTTTCGGAAACCTCCAATGCGCTTGAAGGCGGCAATCTTGGATGGAAAAAAGCCTCAGATTTGCCAACATTATTTGTGGACGCCCTTAAAAAAATAGAAGTAGGTTCGCTTAGCCCTATTTTAAGAAGTCCTAACGGCTTTCATATCCTTAAATTAATTAACAAAAAAGGATCAAGTGGCCCAGTTGTTGTGGAGCAAACGCATGTAAGGCATATTTTAATTAAGCTTTCTGAAATTACCTCAGAAAATGAGGGGCGTCAAAAATTGATTGGCATTAAAGAGCGATTAGAAAATGGTATAAAGTTTGAGGATATGGCAAAGCAATATTCGGAAGATCCTTCTGCAACCAATGGTGGGGATCTAGGCTGGATTAATCCAGGAGATACTGTGCCTGAATTTGAAAAAACAATGAAGCAACTGAATATAAATCAAATCAGCGATCCCATTAAAACTCCATTTGGATGGCATCTTATTCAAGTTCTTGAAAAAAGATCTCAAGATATGTCTAAAGAATCGGCTCGAATGCAAGCAAGACAGCAAATTAAAATGCGTAAATCTGAAGAAGCCTATCAAGATTGGCTTCAAGAATTAAGAGATCGCTCTTTTGTAGAGCTTCGCTTAGAAGATAACTTTTAATTTCTTATCTTGACTGCTTTTAAGCCACATATCGTCATAAGCTCAGGCGAACCTGCGGGTATTGGTCTTGATCTTTGCGTTCTGCTTAGCACAAAAAAATTTCCAGCATTTATTACAGTGGTTGGCGATAAAAATGCTTTATCTGACAGAGCTGCTCGTCTCAATAAATCGATTACATTTTATGAAAATGTTCCTATAGAACATAAGGGTGATCACTCACTTTCTATTCATCATATTCCTGCTTGCGAAAACATTCAGACAGGATTACTTAATCCTAAGAATAATCAATATGTTCTTGATGTCCTAAACTTTGCATTAGATGGCTGCTTAAATAAATCTTTTGATGCGCTTGTAACAGCTCCTATCCATAAAAGCATTATCAATGAAAGTCAGCCTTTTACAGGCCATACTGAGTACATTGCGGATTACACTCAAGCCAAAAATGAAGTTATGATGCTCGCTTCCAAAACTATGAAAGTCGCACTTGTGACAACACATGTGCCTTTATCACAAGTAAGCCACTTAATTACATCAGAAAAACTTGAACAAACACTAAGAACAATTCATCGTGACCTTATTCATCGTTTTAAAATAAATAAGCCTGCAATTTTTGTCGCAGGCCTTAATCCGCATGCAGGTGAAAATGGCGTTTTAGGTTTAGAAGAAATTAATATTCTTGCGCCTGTTATCAGCAAATTAAAATGCGAAGGCATGTTAATTGAAGGGCCGCTTCCAGCAGATACACTTTTCACAGAAAAATATATCCAAAAAGCTGACTGCTTTTTGGCGATGTACCATGATCAAGGTCTCGCAGTTTTTAAACATGCTAATTTTGGCTTAGGTGTGAACGTTACCCTTGGCCTTCCAATCATTAGAACCTCAGTTGACCATGGAACCGCTATCGATCTAGCTGGAGAAGGAAATATAGACCCAAATAGCTTTTATAGTGCGATTGATTTAGCAATCGATTTAGCTCAAAAATCTCACGCATGAGACATATTCCTAAGAAAAAATTTGGGCAAAATTTTCTCAAAGATGCTTCGATTATTCATTCAATTATTCAATCAATCAACCCTCTTCCAGATGACACTATTATTGAAATAGGTCCTGGCCTTGGAGCGCTTACAAAACCTCTGCTCGAAAAATGTGCTCATTTGTTAGCGATTGAACTTGATCGAGATATTGTAAGTTGGATGGAAAATGAATACCAAAAAAAAAGCATTACCATATTCAATGAGGATGTTCTAAATTTTAACTTTCATCAATTTGATCAAAAAATCAGAATTGTAGGTAATTTACCTTACAACATTTCAACACCCATTCTATTTAAATGCATTGAAAATATTCAAATTGTAAAAGATCTACATTTTATGTTACAAAAAGAAGTTGTGGATCGCATGATCGCCATCCCCTCGTCTTCAGAATATGGGAGGCTATCAGTGATGCTTCAATATTTTTTTTCAATGGAACATTTGGTTCATGTGCCTAAAGAGGCATTCGAACCCGAGCCTAAAGTCGAATCATCTTTCGTGAGGCTTATTCCTTATGAGCAATATCCTTTTATAGCAAATAATATCAATCAGTTTGGAAAGATTGTTAAGGAAGCTTTCTCTCAAAGAAGAAAGACTATTCGCAATACACTTAAATCTTTTATTAACGAAAATGATTTTGAAAAAATAGGTATCAATCATCAGTTAAGAGCCGAAAATTTATCAGTATCAGATTTCGTGAATATTTCAAATTATCTAGATTAATTAATACGGGCTAATAGCCATGTGAAATGAAGATCGGCTGATATAATTAAGACTTAAGGAGAGATACATGAGAATTATTCTACTAGGAGCGCCAGGCGCTGGTAAGGGCACACAAGCCCAGATACTTAAAGACAAATTTAACATCCCCCAAATATCAACTGGCGACATGCTTCGTGCTGCTATTAAAGCAAATACAAAATTAGGGCTTGAAGCCAAGCAATTTATGGATAGTGGCGCACTTGTTCCGGATCAACTAATTATTGAATTAGTTAAAGAGCGTATTCAAGATAGCGATTGCAAACAAGGCTTCTTGTTAGATGGTTTCCCTAGAACTATTCCGCAAGCCGAAGCAATGAAACAGGCTTCGATTATGATAGATATAGTCATTGAAATTGATGTGCCAGATAACGTCATTGTAGAGAGATTAAGCGGAAGAAGGACGCATATTGCTTCAGGTCGTATTTATCATATTCATAATAATCCACCTAAAATTCAAGATCAGGATGACATCACAGGTGAGCCTCTTATTCAGAGAGATGATGATAAAAAAGAAACCATTCTAAAACGTCTTGATGTTTATCATACCCAAACGAAACCACTTGTTAATTATTATTCAAAATGGGCAATGACTGAAAATCAAGAGCTTCGCTATATCAAGATTAACGGTCTCGGTGATGTAAAAGACATTCAAAAAACAATTTTTGATCAAATTAATTAATTAGCATATGCAACTCAACTACCCTTTCAAAGGCATTGAAGAAGAAGTTCAGTCCTATTGGGATAAAGAACATACATTCTCTGTTTCAGAGGACTCTAAAAAACCAAAATATTATTGTCTTTCTATGTTTCCGTATCCGAGCGGAAAACTTCATATGGGACATGTTAGAAATTACACGATCGGTGATGTATTAAGCCGCTTTCATCGCATGCTTGGTTTTAATGTATTGCAACCTATGGGATGGGATGCTTTTGGTTTGCCTGCAGAAAATGCAGCATTACAAAATAAATCTGCTCCTGCTGCTTGGACCTATAGCAATATTGATTACATGAAACATCAGTTGAAACAGCTGGGCCTTGCAATCGATTGGAAAAGAGAAATTGCAACATGTCGGCCAGAGTATTACAAATGGGAGCAATGGTTATTTACTGAACTCTTTAAGAAGAAATTAATATACAAAAAAATTTCTACGGTTAATTGGGATCCCGTCGATCAAACTGTCCTTGCTAATGAACAAGTAATTGACGGAAAAGGATGGCGATCTGGCGCTGTTATTGAGAAAAAAGAAATCCCTCAGTATTTTATGAAAATTACTGATTATGCGGATGAGCTTCTAAGAGATTTAGATGAGCTTGAAGGCTGGCCAGAACAAGTCAAAACCATGCAAAGAAATTGGATTGGTAAAAGTCATGGTTGTGAAATTGAATTTACCATTAAAGATCATACTGATCCCGTTAAAATCTATACCACCAGACCAGACACGCTTATGGGCGTAACTTACTTAGCTATTGCCGCAGAACATCCACTTGCTTCATCGATTAAAAAAAATAATCCTACAATTGAAGCATTCATTAACGAATGCACAAGAGGCAGCGTTGCTGAGGCTGATCTTGCAACTGCAGAGAAAATAGGTATCGACTCTGGATTTCGAGCGATTCACCCAATCACACAAAAAGAAGTGCCAATTTGGATCGCCAATTATGTACTTATGAATTATGGTTCAGGAGCGGTGATGGCAGTTCCTGCTCATGATGAAAGAGATTTTCATTTTGCAAAAAAATACAATCTCAATATTGAACAAGTTATTGAGCCAATTGACGCAAAAAGAACCAACCTTGCTGAAGCTGCTTTTACTGATTATGGGCGGTTAATTAATTCGGGTGAATTTAATGGCTTAGAATTTCAAGAGGCATTTGATGCCATTGTTAATAAATTAAGCTCTCTCCATAAAGGTAAAAAAACAACGCAATTTAGATTGCGTGATTGGGGGATTTCAAGACAGCGTTACTGGGGATGCCCAATACCTATTATTAAATGTTATTCATGTGGCGAAGTACCTGTGCCAGAAAAAGATTTGCCCGTAGTGCTTCCCGAATCTATCGTTATGCATGGTGTTGGCTCGCCTATCAAACAAGATGAATCTTTTTATAAGACAACCTGTCCTTCCTGCGGCAAGCCAGCTGAAAGGGAAACAGATACGATGGATACTTTTGTAGAATCATCTTGGTATTTTGCTCGCTATCCAAGTTATAACAATCAAGATGCCATGGTTGATGAGAGAAGTAATTACTGGATGCCTGTTGATCAATACATCGGGGGAATTGAGCATGCTATCTTGCATTTATTATATGCGCGCTTTTTTAATAAACTTTTAAGAGATCTTGGTCTCATTAAACATTCTGAACCATTTAAAAATCTTTTAACACAAGGTATGGTATTAAAAAATGGCACCAAAATGTCAAAGTCAAAAGGAAATACTGTAGACCCTCAATCTCTCATTGATCAATTCGGCGCTGATACTGCAAGACTTTTTATTATGTTTGCAGCCCCGCCTGAGCAAAGTTTGGAGTGGTCTGATAGTGGGGTTGAGGGCGCCAATCGCTTTCTTAAGAGACTTTGGAAAACTGTTTATGATCATCATGCTAGAGGTAAGATTGCATCTTATAAAGAGGGTGAGCTCACGGCTCAAACAAAAAATTTAAGGTTTGAGCTACATCAAACTATACAAAAAATTACCGACGATATTCAAAGAAGACATAGCTTTAATACAGCCATATCTTCTGTGATGGAACTTATGAATACCTTTGCAAAGATTGAAGGTGAGGATGCTGTTACGCTTTCAGTAAAACAAGAAGTAATACAAAATGTTATTTTATTGCTTAATCCTTTTGTGCCTCATATATGTCATACCTTATGGGGTCATCTTTTTGATACCACGATCGACCATGAGACATGGCCTAAAGCTGACCCTAACGCATTAATTAAAAACGAATATGCAATGGTGATTCAAGTGAACGGAAAACTTAGAGGAAATATGCTAGTATCGGCTGATCTTGAACAAAAAGATATTGAACGCATGGCTCTGCAAAATGAAGATGTTAAGCGATTTATTGATCAAGAAAGTAAAGTTAAAAAAATGATATTTGTACCTAAAAAACTCATTAATATCGTCACAGGATAAATTATGAATTTCATACAGAAAAAACTTATAGCTTTATTAATGCTTCTAATTATTTCAAGTTGTGGATTTCACATGAGGGGTATGACAGAAATATCATTTAAAACAATCAGTCTAGAAGGTAAAGAATTAAGTTTCACAAAAAACCTTAAAAAAGTCTTGAACAGCAATAAAGTAGCTATTGTATCGTCGACAGAAAATCCAGAATTAAGAGTTGAGCTCCTGAGTGAAGAAAGCGAAAAAAGAATTCTTTCTTTAAGCGGCCAGGGTCTTGTTCGAGAATTTGAAATTTTTTACAGGGTTCGTTATCGAGTTAAGACCATCGATAGTGAAATCTGGAGCCAAGAGAACATAATAGAATCGCGCAAGGATTTTACTTATAGCGATTCAAATCTTATTGGTAAAGAAGAGGAAGAAAGACAGCTAAATGAAGCTATGCGTAATGAAGCCATTACAAATCTATTTAATCAAATTCAGCTTATTAAAAAATAATTAATGGTAGCATTTGATTCAGAAGCTCTTAATAAAGAGCTTCAAAAAAATCAGCGATCAAAATTTCTTCTTATAGGAGATGAGGCTCTTTCAAGAAAAGAAGCTTTCGACATCCTACGTCAATTTGCCAAAGAACATTCTTACTTAGAAAAATTGAGTTTCACTATTGACCGCTATTTCAAATGGGATCAATGTGCCTCGTCTCTTTCATCTCAAGGTTTATTTTCTCAAAAGCGCATTATTGAAATCGTTATTCCCTCAGGAAAAATAAATGAAGAAGGTGGCGAATTTTTTTATGAAATTCTGCAAAATTTTTCTCAAGACGACCTTCTTATTGTTCAATTACCTCAAACAGAGAAAGAAACCAAGCAGCAGAAATGGTTTAAAAATCTTGAAAAAATTGCTTACACAATTAGGCTTGACGAAATCAAGCCGGCTGAAATTCCTTCCTGGTTAAAAAAAAGAGCTTTATTATTAGCTATAATCCTTGAGGATGAAAGTATTCAGCTTATTAGTCAGTTTGTTCATGGGAATATGCATGCTGCAGATCAAGAATTAAATAAATTAGCATTGCTTTTTCCAAACCAACCTATTTCGTACGAGAAAGTTTCTCAATCTATCTCCAATGTATCTCGTTATGACGCTTTTGAACTCACTGAATATGTATTAATTGGTGATCAGATGAAAACGTTATCGACACTTAATTTTTTAAAAGAAGAAGGTCAAAACCCAATTAGCATTACAAGCTCACTTTCTTGGGTATTAAAACCCATGCTTGAAATAAAAGAGCTTGATTTTAGAGGTCAATCTTTAGAAAGTCATCTTACAAAATCAAGAATATTTGGAGACAAACTTATATATGTTAAGAAAGCACTTTCTTTTTTTTCGGCTAAGCATTTAAGAGCGGCTATTCAAAAGCTATCCGAAATCGATAAAATATCAAAAGGTGTTTCCCATGGGGATGCTTGGTTAGAGACAGATAGGCTTTGTCTAGGACTTGCAAAAATAGCATCTCGAAGTCGAAAAATTTAATCCTATACAAGTTAATTTCTTAACGCGTATAATTCACACATGACAAATATAAATCAATATCTTAAAAAAATTGGCCTAGAAGGAAAAAAAGCTTCGCGCTTGATGGCTAAAGCATCAACACAACAAAAGAATGATGCATTGACTCATCTCATTCAGCTTTTGAATACAAAAGCAAAAACTATTCTGAAAGCCAATGAGAAGGATGTCCAGGTAGCTAAAAAAAATAAATTAGATCGCGCTTCTATCGACCGCCTTATCATTTCAACTAAAACTATTGATTCGATGATTAAAGGCATACAAGGTATTGTTGATCTTAAGGACCCTATTGGTGAAATTATGCATTTGAATACACGGCCATCAGGTATTCAAGTCGGTCAAATGCGTGTAGCTCTGGGTGTTATAGGTATGATTTATGAATCTCGTCCTAACGTCACCATTGATGCAGCGAGTTTATCTATCAAATCTGGAAATGCCATTATATTAAGAGGTGGTAGCGAAGCTATTCACTCCAATATTGCTTTAAGCAATATTATTCATGAGGCACTTAAAAAAGCCGGTCTTTCAGTTCAGGCTGTTCAGGTGATTGATTCAACCGATAGATCGATAGTTGAAGCTATGATTAAACTTGATAACTACATTGATGTGATCATTCCAAGGGGCGGCAAAAGCTTAACTAAGATGATTAGCGATGAGGCAACTGTGCCTGTCATTAAACACTTAGATGGAAATTGCCACGTCTTTGTAGATAAAAATGCAGATTTAGATAAAGCACTTAAAATTATTGAGAACTCTAAGACTCAAAGATTGGGAACATGCAATACGACCGAATCACTTTTAATATCTAAAGACATTGCGCGAGATTTTTTACCTAAAATTGTGAGAATGCTGCATCAACATAAAGTTGAGGTTCGTGGCTGCAAAGAAACTTTGAAGCTTGTAAAGGGTATTAAAGCAGCAAGTGAAGATGATTTTTATACCGAATACCTTGATGCAATTATTTCATGCAAGATTATCGATGACATTGAGGATGCAATTAATCATATCAATCAATATTCTTCTCATCATACAGATGCTATCGTTACTGAAAACTATGGACACGCTATGCGATTCTTAAAAGAAGTGGATTCAAGTAGCGTTATGGTGAATGCTTCAACTCGTTTTGCTGATGGCTTTGAATATGGCCTAGGTGCTGAAATAGGCATTTCAACAAATAAATTACATGCAAGAGGTCCTGTAGGGCTTGAGGGACTTACTTCGCTAAAATATATCGTATTAGGTAATGGGCATATACGTAAATAAGGAATGTCTTTGAAACTTATTGGTGTATTAGGTGGTGCATTCGATCCAATACACTGTGGCCATATAGAATTAGCTAAAGCCTGGCAAGACTTAGCGTCATTGTCGAAAGTTCTTTTTATTCCATCCGGTTTAGCTCCGCATAAAAATATCGTCATAGACAATAAGCATCGCATAGAAATGCTCAAACTCGCTCTCAATCCGCACACTAATTTTTTCATTGATGATCGTGAAATTAAAAAAAATCAGAGCGACCTAAAGCCCTCTTATACTATTGAAACATTGCAAAGTCTTGCGCTAGAAAAAAAAGAGGAGCAAGCGTTTTGTTTTTTAATGGGAAGTGATGCTTTCCTAAAGCTTGAATCATGGCATTTATGGAATGAGCTTTTTAATTATTGCCACATATTAGTAGTAGAAAGGCGCGAATCCCCTATTTTTGAAGAACAATTAACATCAGCTCTAAAAAAAGAATGGGCTGAAAGACTCACTCAAAATGTTGAGGATCTTCGCACATCTAGTCACGGGCTAATTATGACGAAAACATTTGAGTATATTGATATCTCGTCATCTCAAATTCGAGACACTATTTATTCAAATAAAAATCTTATAAATCTTTTGCCTGCAGGTGTTGCTCACTACATCAATCTTCATAAGCTTTATCATTAAGCTTATTTATATCGATAAATTTTGATGCTTTGTAAGGGTCAAAATCTTTGAAATAAGGGACTTCACCCAAACAAGGCGCCTTAATTTTTTCTTTTAAGAAAGAAAAATTTTCTTCGTAAGCTTCCATGTTTTCATCTACACGATTGGCGACCCAGCCACAGAGTTTTTGCTTTTTATTCAAAATTGATTCAACTGTTAATAAAGTGTGATTGATACACCCTAATTTCATACCCACCACCAGAATAACTGGTATCTCTAAACTCTCGACTAAATCAGCTGTGGTAAAGGTTTCGGTTAAAGGCACTGCATATCCTCCCACCCCCTCAATAAATAAATAATCTATTTTTTTTTCAAAAGATCGTAAATATTTTTCAACTAAATGAATATCAATTTCATTTGACTTAAAACTTATATGAGGTGCGATCGGCCGTTCGAATGAGTAAGGATTAATTTCTTTGATATTTAGATCTACATTACTCACTTCAATAATCTTTTTAACATCATCAGAGATCATATAACCATTTTCCAAATGACACCCTGCAGCAACAGGCTTCATACCGCCTGCTCGAAATCCTTCCTCAATACACTTAACAATTAAGCTGCACGTAACAGCAGTCTTTCCTATATTTGTATCAGTCCCAGTTATAAAAAATGAATGCATTATTGTTTTGGGTAAAACTTGACAATTGAAGATTCATCAAGCAGCTTATTCACTTTCCATGCATGCCCATATACAACTTCGTAACTTGCAGGCAATTTTTCATCAGCTCTATAAACTTCATATAATTTCTCTAATTGATACAAGAAGCCTTTACCTGTCATGCCCTTTGCTCTTCCCTGAAGAGCATTGCGAGCACCGATCTGCTTCAAGTCATACATTATTTCTTTAAATGTACTGTAGGTAAGTGTGTAAACATCTACATCCAAAACCGGATCTGAAAAGCCACATCGTATTAGCGCATCACCAATATCGTGCATATCTATAAATTGATTTACATGTGAGTACTGAGAAAATGATGCGAGTGAGGTTCTTAATTCATGAAGTGTGCTTGGTCCAAATGTACTAAATATAAAAAGTCCATTATGCGTTAATGTTTTTGCTATTTGAGTAAATACCTGATCAAGGTCGTTGCACCATTGAAGAGATAAATTTGACCAAACCATATCGACACTATTTTCTGCTAATGGGATAGCTTCCATGTCCGCGCAAATAAATCGCTGTGTCGTTTTACTTGATAATACCTTTAAGAAATGACCTCTGTTTTTCTCTTCTGCTTTTGTTAGCATGTCATAGGCAAAATCTAAATAAATAAGATCATGAGGTTTATATGCAGCTTTTAATTCAGGTCCAGCATTACCGGGTCCACAGCCTAAGTCAAGAATGCTGTTGGGATTAATTTTAAGTAATTTTAGCCTTAGAAACATTTCTTCTAATACTTGCTTTTGAAGAACAGCAGAATCTTCATATAAAGCAGAAGCTTTATTAAATGAGGCTTGAGCTCTTTTTTTATCAATATAATGCTGAGTCATGATTAAGCTGCTAATAAAAATTGATCGAGATGATCAAAAAACTCATGTGAGTGAGATAAAAAAGGAATATGTGATGCGCCTCGGATTACTTTTAATCGCGCCTTCTTTAAATGACCTTCAAGCCATATAGAAGCTGATTTTGGTGTCAAGCGATCCATGTCGCCCACTATTAAAAGTGTTTTATGGCTAATTTTATCAATGTCATCTCGCAAATCATTATTTAACAAGATATCAAGGCCAAGCTGCAAAGACTTGATTTTGGGTGGATCTGATTTTTCATTTATCTCTTTAAGTTTTTTAATAAGGAATTTGCTGTCTTTTGAATGTATGAGTTGTAGAGTGTAAAAATTTATCATAGTTGATTTATAATCTTTAAAAAGCTTATCAGCAAAATCATTAAAATCTCTAACATCAACGCCACAACTCCAATCTGTCTGGTTAATAAAACAAGGCGTCCCCCCCACCAAAACCATACGATGAATTTTTTGTGGATGTAACAAACTCATTTTTAATGCTATGAGGCTACCTAAAGACCATCCTAAAATATCAAAAGATGATGGTAATTTTTGACTGATCGCTTCAGCTAGGTGATCGAGATCATAAGGGTCGATGCTATCACTTTTACCCATACCGGGGATGTCGACAAGATGAAGTGTGTATTGGTTTGAAAATTTCTTAATGATAGGTTCCCATATACCACTATGCATACCCCATCCATGAATAAGAACAAGATCTTTGCCTTGTCCAATTTTTTTAATGTGCATCAGATTGACTTTCAAAATCTAATATATTTTCTATTAATGTCATCACATCCTTATCTTGATGTAATACTGAAAATGAAATGCGTAAACGAGAAGTGCCATGAGGAACCGTAGGCGGTCTAATAGCAGGGACATATATTCCCTTTTCCATTAACCATTGATTTAATCTTAATGCATTTATTTCACTTCCAACAATAAGTGGCTGAATAGGCGTTAGTGAGTCACCTAAATTCATTTTTTGTAATTTAACCTCAGCTTTAAAATGCGCAATAAGATTATTTAAGTCAGCTCTTATGTGATCTGCCTTCAAAATTTGATTTAAGGATTCTTTCAATCCATGCGCCATAAAAGCTGGGATAGCAGTTGTATAAATATATTGTTTAGATTTTTGAATGAAATATTCGATAAGATTCTTTGAAGATGCTACGACAGCGCCATGAATACCAGCAGCCTTCCCTAACGTTGCCATATAAATAATCCTGGGCGAATAAGGTTCTTTAATTTTTTCTTGGTCATAAAAGTATTGCAGTATACCTTTGCCATTTTTTCCCAATACACCAAAACCATGTGCGTCATCTATATAAAGATAAGCATCGTATATTTCACATAATTGCAATAAGTCTGGAATATTAGCTAAATCGCCATCCATGCTGAAAACAGCATCCGTAACAATAAGCTTTGCTTTTGATTTTGATGCTTGCAGTAACTCTTCTAGATGTTGAAAATCATGATGCCGATATCTTTTATGAATAGCGCGAGAAAGAATAGACGCATCATTTAATGATGCGTGATTTAATTTATCAGAAAAAATAGTATCGTCTTTTCCAACTAATGCTGAGATGATCCCCATATTGGCCATATAGCCTGATGAGAATAAAAGCGCTCTTTCAAAATGAAGCGCTTCACTAAATGCACTTTCAAATGCCTCATGGAATTCATGATGGCCTGAGATAAGATGAGAAGCCCCCATGCCGTTACCTGACAAATGAATACCTTCGATCAGCGCAGCTTGAATAGATTCATTTTGTGAAAGACCTAAATAGTCGTTCGATGAAAAGCTTAAATAATTTTGATGATTAAAAGAAAGGTTAGATCCCAATCTTCCACTTAATAATTTTCTTGTTCTAAAAAGATGATTGTCTTTTAAGGATTGGAGTTCACGATGAATTTGATCTAGCATCACAAGCTTATATAGGATGAATACCTAACTTATTAAATAAGGCTTGATCAACTTTTGCATCCGGATTATCTGTCGTTAATAACTTTTCGCCATAAAAAATTGAATTGGCTCCAGCTAAGAAAGCTAATGATTGTATGCCTTCGTGCATCGACTGTCTTCCTGCAGATAATCTTACATAACTTTTTGGCATCGTAATTCTTGCAACAGCAATCGTTCTCACAAACTCAAAAAGGTCGAGTGGTTCGGTACCATGCAAGGGCGTACCTTCTACTTGTGTCAATAAATTAATCGGCACACTCTCAGGCTGCTTTTCCATATTGGCGAGCTGCGCAATCAGACCTGCGCGCTGAGTTCTGCTCTCGCCCATACCAACTATGCCACCACAACACACATGAAGATCAGCTTCTCGAACACGATCTAATGTGTCAAGTCTGTCTTGATATACGCGTGTTGAAATTACGTCGCCATAAAATTCAGGGGCCGTATCTAAATTATGGTTGTAATAATCAAGCCCCGCTTCTTTTAGCATATTAGCTTGCCCATCCTTTAACATGCCGAGGGTTGCGCAAGTTTCAAGTCCCATTTTTTTAACTTCTTGAATCATTTCCAAGACGGGCTTTAAATCTTTATCCTTTGGACTTCTCCAAGCAGCGCCCATACAAAAGCGACTGGCACCCGCGTCCTTTGCAGCCTTTGCAGCTTTAAGCACCTCATCGATAGGCATCATGGCTTCATTCTCTACATTGGTGTCATAGCGAGCAGATTGAGGGCAATAGCCACAGTCTTCAGAACATCCTCCCGTCTTAATAGATAAGAGCGTGCTTACCTGAACTTTATTGGGATCAAAATTTTCACGATGAATCGTTTGGGCCTTAAACATAAGGTCACTGAAAGGTAGCGCATATAAGGCTTCAATTTCAATAATTGACCAGCGATCTTTTGGGGAATTTTTTGGTTTTTTAGGGGGCTTTCGTTCAAATTGAATGGGTTGCTGACTTATATTAGGCTGAGATTCAATCATGAAAATTCCCTATCTATATGATTTAATTATAAAAATATCATTAAAAACCAATTGTTAAGATATTTTACTATAATTTGTTACAATTGTATAAAAATTAATCAGTTGTTATATTTTATGTTTTCTATTGCCCTTTTTGAACCTGAAATCCCGCCTAATACTGGAAATATAATTAGGCTTTGCGCCAATACGGGCACTCAACTTCATTTAATTGAGCCCTTGGGTTTTAGTTTGGATGACAAGCAGCTTCTTCGGGCAGGACTTGATTATCATGAGTACGCCCCAGTCAAAACATATCCAAATTTTTCAGCATTCGAATCGCTTTACAGTAAAAGTCGCATGTTTGCAGTCACGACTAAAGGCGGAATGCCCTACCATGAGGTTTCATATCAAGAGGGTGATATCTTTTTATTTGGGCCTGAAACCCGAGGCTTACCTGAGTCGATTCGTAGTCAATTTGATCACGATAAAAAAATAAGAATTCCTATGGCGGAAAATAGTAGGAGTTTAAATTTATCGAATGCAGCCGCAATTCTTCTCTACGAAGCTTGGCGACAAAATGGATTTAAAGGCGGGGCTTAGACTTAGTGTGTTTCTGATTTTTGCTCGCGACCCAATAAATCGATCACAGCTTCTTTAGGTGATTTACTAAAACTTAACACTTGATTCACTTCGTGCATAATAGGCATAGAGACATGAAGCGCTTTTGCGCGATTCACAACTTCTTTGGCAGTGTATACACCCTCTGCAACATGGCCCAACCCCTTTAGAACTTCATTAATCGTTTGACCTTTAGCAAGCCTCAAGCCTACCTCACGATTTCTCGAATAGTCTCCAGTGCAGGTCAAAATTAAATCGCCTGCGCCTGTAAGTCCCATGAAAGTGTCTTTTTGGCCGCCCAAACTCATACCGAAACGCGTAATTTCAGCCAAGCCTCGGGTAATTAAAGCGGCTCTCGCGTTATTTCCAAATCCCATGCCATCTGAAATACCTGCAGCAATAGCGATCACATTTTTAAGCGCGCCACCGACAGACACTCCAATCACGTCCTGACTTGTGTAAACGCGCAAGTTATTCCCATGGATAATGGAAGCTAAGCTTTGTGTGAATGCTTCGTCAGTTGCGGCTAAAGTTAATGCGGTAGGTAGAGATCTTACAAGCTCAGCTGCAAAACTCGGGCCTGATAAAGCCCCCCAATGCTGTCCTGTTTTTTTAGGGTCGCCTAGTTCTTCGATAGCAACTTCATGAGGTAATTTTGCGGTCCCTGCTTCCAAGCCTTTATTGGCCCATATGACAGGAGCTTTATGATTTAAGGATTTTATCTCTTTTAGAATAGCTCTAAAACCTGAGGTAGGTACGACCGACAGAATAAGCTCGGCATCGCGAATCGCTTCCTCTAAATTATCTTCAAGCATCAATTGATCGTTAAATGGGAAGTCGCCTAAATAAAGCGGGTTTGATCTTGCTTTACGCATGCCAGATACATGACCTGCATTCCTAGCCCACAAGGTGACTTGATGCTTTTGACTGATTTGCATCGCCAAAGCCGTGCCCCATGCGCCTGCACCTAAGACTGCGATTTTCAATTAATTAAATTCCCCATACTTGAGAGGTTTGAATGTATCCATCAAGATCTTGTTGGTAACGTACTTTAATCCAGCCATTAGTGATAAGAGGATCTGATAGTTCAATGACAACATCTTTTTCGATGGTAGCTATCAGCGCTGATTTAGATTCAGGCTCTTTGTATATATTTGCTTTATCTACCTTCACAATCACCGTCCTTTTGGATTGTAAATTTTTTGATTCAGCCCAGCTTAAAGCACCATAAGGATCCCTTACCTTTAGCCAGTCACCTAAATTCACAATAACTTCTAAAGGGTAGCCTTCGCCCACCAAATAGACTCTTTTGGTAGTTGCTGATGGCGCTTCAAAGAGAATGGTTTTAGGTGATATGACGGATCGAAATTCAGCATACGCGGATTGCGATATAGCGCAGAGAATCCCCACAAAAAAATAACGGAAAAAAAACTTAGTTTTTTGTGTCAACCGCATTACCCGCTGCTTGCTGCTTTTGTTGCATATAGAGCATTTCAAAATTAATTGGATTTAAAAGAACAGGTGCAAAACCTGCCTTAATCACTAAGTCTGAAATAGCTTCGCGTGCGTATGGGAATAAAATATTAGGGCAAGTAATCGCGATAATCATTTCAAGATTTTCTTCTGGAATATTACGCAATGCAAAGATGCCTGCTTGTGTCACCTCAATGAGAAAAGCTGTTTTATCAGCAATTTTAGACGTCACAGTAATTTTTAAAGCAACTTCAAAATAACCATCAGCGAGAGGCTTGCCTGAATTACCTAACTCAATAGCGATTTGAGGCGCCTCACGTTGTGTAAAAATTTCTGGGGAATTAGGTACCTCAACTGAAACATCTTTAAGAAAAAGTTTTTCGATAGCAAAACCAGGTTGCGCACTTCCATTTGCCTGGGGGTCAATTTTGACGTTTTTTTCTGCCTTGGTTGATTTGGGAGCTGCTTTCTTTTTTTCTGCCATGTTATTTTCCAGTCACGCGGCATTAAAACCGCTGTTATTTAATTAAACGAATACAGCATTCTATCTTTTTATCGCCAATATTTAAATAAAATAAGAAGTAATCTTTCTAAGAAATACCAAGAAGTGGATCGAGCTTGCCTTGCAAGTCTAGAGATCTTAAATCATCAAACCCGCCCACATGATAGTCACCAATATAAATTTGAGGCACTGTTCGACGTCCAGTTTTTTCAATCATCTCTTTTAAAATAGCCGAATCTTCGTCTACGCGGATTTTTTCAATCTGCGTAATCCCTTTCTTAGACAAAAGCTTTTCAGCATTTGAGCAATAAGGGCAATAAGCACTGGTATACATCTTGATTGATTTCATAGCGCACTAACGTTAAGGAGTGTGAAATTTGATGACAAGCATTATAATTCATTAATCTTTAAAGCCACATACACATGTCTTCTATTATGTTAAAAAAACCTGTGCTACTTATTATCTTGGATGGCTTTGGCCATCGAGATGACGAAGACCATAATGCAATTAAAAATGCAAAGATGCCCCACTGGAATGGTTTGTGGAATAAATACGCACATAGCTTTATTAATGCTTCTGAAGAATTTGTAGGCTTACCTAAAGGACAAATGGGTAATTCAGAAGTTGGCCATCTAAATATAGGCGCTGGCCGAATTGTTCAGCAAGATCTTGAAAGAATTAACACAAGTATTACGTCGGGTGATTTTTTTAAAAATCCATCTCTTATTAATGCATTTAAATCACTTAAAGAAAATGGCAAGGCCTTACATCTTCTGGGCCTTTTTTCTGATGGAGGCGTCCATAGTCATTTAGATCATTTCTACGCCATGCTCAAAGTCGCAAAGCAATGTGAATTGAAAAATGTTTATATTCACCCCTTTTTAGATGGTCGAGATACTCCCCCTAAAAGCGCTTTACATTTTATCGAACAACTTGAATCTCATTTAAAAGATATCGGTATTGGAAAAATCGCCTCTATATCAGGTCGCTACTATGCGATGGATCGTGATAAACGTTGGCCTCGCATTGAATTAGCTTACAACACATTAACGATAGGATCTCCTATCCATGCCTCTCATGCAGCCGATGCAATTCATGAGGGATACAACAGAGAAGAAACAGATGAATTTATTAAACCTACATCCATTCATGATGGAAATGGGAAAGCTATTACGATTCAAGATGGAGATGCAGTCGTCTTCATGAATTATCGATCGGATCGTGCACGACAAATTACAGATGCGCTTTTGCAAGACAACTTCAACGCCTTTGAGCGTCAAAAGAAAATTAATATTAGCCACTATTTCACTTTGACTCAATACGACCAGAATGACAAAAAATCATCCGTGATTTTTAAACAGACATCTGTGAATAATTCATTTGGTGAATACATTTCAAAATTAGGTTTAAAACAATTGCGCATTGCTGAAACAGAAAAATATCCGCATGTTACTTTTTTCTTTAATGGTGGCAATGAAACTGTCTATGAAGGTGAAGATCGCATTCTAGTGCCCTCACCACAGGTAGCTACTTATGATTTACAGCCTGAAATGAGCGCATTTGAAGTCGCCGAAAAGTTAGAGGGCGCTATTCGGAGTAAAAAATATCACGCTATCATATGTAATTTTGCGAACGCAGATATGGTAGGCCACACAGGCAACCTTAATGCTGCAATTAAAGCGATGGAAGCACTCGATACATGTATTGGTCAAGTCGTAAATGCTATGGAATCTATAGGCGGCGAAGTCATTATTACGGCAGACCATGGCAATGCAGAGCTCATGGAAGATTATGAAAATAAACAAGTCCACACACAACACACTACAAATATAGTGCCTTTCCTTTATATTGGTCGAAAAGCTACGATTAAATCCAATGGAAGACTTTCGGATATAGCTCCCACCCTACTTCATCTCATGGGTGAAAAACAGCCATCCGAAATGACAGGACAAAACTTAATTCAATTGAATGATTAAAGTCGAAAATAGCTCATTGAGTTTTTTGATTCAATGCATCTTTATATTCCTTCTATCTTTTTCTCATCATGGCTTAGCTGCAACAAAAGCTGATTCAGCTAAAGAAAATTTAAACGCTGTTCATGAAAAAATTGATCGGTTGAAAAAAGAATTAAGTGGCACGCAAAAAGCTCAAGAAGATGCGACCGATCAGTTAAGAAAAAGCGAAAAACAGATCAGTGATACCAATCGCTCACTTTATGAAATATCAGTTCAACAAAAGAAAAATTACACCAAACTTCAAGAGCTTAAAGCACAATCCGATACAGTAGAATCTCAGGTTGATCTCCAGAGAAAAATGTTGGGTGAACAAATCTACCAGCAGTATCTTCATGGTGATCCTGGCTACTTACAAATGATTATCCAATCTGAAAATCCTAGTGTTGTCGCAAGAAATATTCAATATTACTCTTATGTGGCAAAAGCTCGCGCTAAAAGTATTTACCAAATGCAAGGCAACTTAAAAAAAATCGAGGCTTATAGTGCTGAAACTGCACAGAAGCTTAAAGAGATTGCAGGCTTAAAACAAAAAGAAGAAGTAAAGAAAACTGAACTCGAATCTCAAAAGAAAGATCGCGCTAGACTTATTGCAAGTTTGTCTTCAAAAATTAATCAACAACGCAATGAAATTCAAAAATTAATACGAGATGAAAAAAGATTAACAGACCTTGTTGATCGTTTAGCAAGATTACCTTCAGCCCCTGTTCCTTCAAAACGAGAAGAAAAAATATCTTCAAAAACACCTATTGTTCGTAATGAGAGCATCCCTACAGAAACATTTTCAGGTCAAAAATTTGAAACATTACGAGGTAAATTAAGCTTACCCGTTAAGGGAGATGTAATTAATCGATTCGGCTCACCTCGAGAAGATACTGGCTTATCTTGGAAAGGTTTATTTATTAAATCGAATGAAGGTAATGAAGTTAAATCCATTGCGACTGGTCGCGTCGTCTTTGCAGACTGGCTTCGTGGCTTTGGAAATCTTATTATTGTGGATCATGGCGAAGGCTATATGAGTCTATATGGAAATAATCAATCCACAATTAAAAAGACAGGTGAAATTGTGCGTGGTGGAGACGTGATTGCTTTGGTGGGCAATACTGGGGGCAATGACTCAAATGGTCTTTATTTTGAATTAAGAAAACTCAGCAAACCCTTTGATCCTCTTGCCTGGACTTCAATTAAATAACTTATTCACCAATCACATGCATTAAGATACGACGCTCGTGGGATTGATAACGATGTTCATACAAAAAAATGCCCTGCCATTGACCTAATGCAACCTTTCCTTCCTTGATTGGTATTGAGAGGCTTGTTTGCGTTAGAGCAGTTCTAATGTGAGCTGGCATATCATCTTGACCTTCTGCTGTATGAATAAATAATGGGTCGCCGTCAGGCACTAAACGCTCGAAGAAACTTTCCAAGTCAACTAAAACATCTGGATCATAATTTTCGTTAATAAGCAGGCTGGCAGAGGTATGTTGGACATAAAGCGTTAATAGGCCTTCTTTAAAATTTGACTGCTCTGCCCAATCCAAAACTTTTTGAGTGACATCATAAAAGTGGCGACCCGAAGTTTGGATCGCCAATGTTTGACTGAGTTGCTTCATAAATAAGACTTTATTTAAACTTTAATAAATTTAAGTTTACCTGAAACACTGTCAATTTTAATTGTATCTTTTGCCATGAAATGACCTGCTAAAATTTCCTTAGCAAGTGGATTCTCAATTTCAGACTGGATCGCTCTCTTCAAAGGTCTTGCACCATAGACCGGATCAAACCCTTCTTTAGATATTTCATCTAAAGCAGCGTCAGTAATTTCTACTTTCATTTCAAGCTGTGCTAATCGATCTTTCAAATACTGCAATTGAATCGCTGCAATCGATTTAACATGATCATCTCCCAATGCATGGAAGACAACCACTTCATCAATACGATTAATAAACTCTGGTCGAAAATGATTTTTAACTTCGCCCATTACCGCTAATTTAATGACCTGGTAATCATCGCCTGACATTGATTGAATCATATTAGAAGCCAAGTTAGAGGTCATGATGATGACGGTATTCTTAAAATCTACAGTGCGCCCTTGTCCGTCTGTTAAACGACCATCATCTAAAACTTGAAGAAGCACATTGAACACATCTGGATGTGCTTTCTCTACCTCGTCTAATAGAATCACGCTATAAGGTTTTCTTCGGATAGCCTCAGTGAGGTATCCACCTTCTTCGTAACCTACATAACCTGGAGGAGCACCGATTAAGCGGGCTACAGAATGCTTCTCCATAAACTCACTCATATCAATTCTGATTAAGTGATCTGGGGAGTCAAATAAAAAATTAGCTAAAGATTTACAGAGCTCTGTTTTGCCTACACCTGTCGGTCCTAAGAAAAGGAAGGAGCCATAAGGTCGATTAGGGTCACTCAAGCCTGAGCGAGAACGACGGATTGCATCCGATACAACACGAACAGCTTCATCTTGACCTACAATGCGCTCATGGAGTTTATCTTCCATTTTTAAAAGTTTCTCACGCTCTCCTTGCATCATTTTTGCGACAGGGATACCTGTAGCACGACTTACAACCTCTGCGATCTCGTCAGCACCCACTTCGGTCCGCAACATTCGGTTCGCTTGTGGTTTAGCAGTCTCAGCTTTAGCAGCTTGCTTGAGCTGTGCTTCTAGCTCAGGTAACTTTCCATATTGCAACTCAGAAACTTTTTGCCATTCGCCTTTGCGTGTTGCCTCTTCAATTTTTAAACGTATTTGTTCAATCTCTTCTTTAATATGTTTTGAACCTTGAAGTTGTGCTTTTTCTGACTTCCAAATCTCTTCTAAATTACTAAATTCTTTTTCAAGTTTTTTTATTTCATCTTCAATTAACTCAAAACGCTTTTTAGATGCTTCATCTTTTTCTCGGCGCATCGCTTCACGTTCAATTTTTAATTGAATAAGTCGACGCTCTAATTTATCTAAGACTTCAGGTTTTGAATCGATTTCCATCTTTATACGAGACGCTGCCTCATCGATTAAGTCGATTGCTTTATCAGGTAAGAAGCGATCAGTAATATAGCGATGTGACAATTCTGCTGCTGCCACAATCGCAGGGTCAGTAATCTCTACATTATGGTGAAGTTCATATTTTTCTTGCAGTCCACGAAGGATTGCAATGGTGGCTTCGACTGAAGGCTCATCTACAAGCACTTTTTGGAATCGTCTTTCTAATGCAGCATCTTTCTCAACATATTTTCTATATTCATCTAGAGTCGTAGCACCTACACAATGAAGTTCTCCGCGAGCTAATGCAGGCTTTAACATATTACCTGCATCCATCGCACCCTCAGTCTTGCCAGCACCAACCATTGTATGAATCTCATCGATAAAGACAATTGTTTGACCTTCATCTAATGCAATTTCTTTTAAAACAGCCTTTAAGCGCTCTTCAAAATCGCCTCGATACTTAGCGCCTGCTAACAAAGCAGCCATATCAAGTGACAAGACTCGTTTATTTTTTAATGAATCGGGAACCTCCCCATTCACAATGCGCTGGGCTAAGCCCTCAACAATAGCTGTCTTACCTACTCCAGGCTCACCAATCAACACAGGGTTATTTTTTGTTCGACGTTGTAGTACTTGAATAGTGCGACGAATTTCGTCATCCCGGCCAATCACAGGATCAAGCTTGCCGACTCTCGCTAGCTCTGTTAAATCTATTGTATATTTTTTTAGGGACTCTCTTTGACCATCTGCATCTTGAGAATTTATTTTGTCGCTACCCCTCACAGATTGAACAGCTTTTTCTAAGGCGGCTTTAGTTAGGCCATGTTGTTTTAATAGTCTAGCTGCTTCGGTTTTATCATCGGCTAATGCTAGTAAAAACATCTCGCTTGAGATGTATGCATCACCCAATTTTTGTGAATTTTTTTCAGTGAGATTTAAAAGATTATTTAAATCTCGTGATATTGAAATTTCACCTTGATTGCCTTCTGCTTTAGCTAATTTATCAATAGATGATTTAAGGGATACTTTAAGTGGTGCTAAATTAACACCGGCATAAGATAGAAGTGAAGCTGTACTTCCGTCATCTTGATCAAGCAAAGCTTGAACCATGTGAACTGGCTCGATATTAGGATTGTCATTCGCATTTGCAAGACTCTGTGCATCAGCAAATGCTTGCTGAAACTTTGTGGTCAATTTATCAAAACGCATATTAATTCCTCATCAATTAGTCTAATACTACTAATATGGGGATGAAGTCACAAATTTCAATCAGATTATTAACTTATTTTTTAAACCATTTATCGAGGAATGAGTTAGAGATTTTCCCGCTTAAAGGAGTGACTTGGTGTGCCGCATCATAAAAGTATGTTCTTGGAAGCTCGCCGTACCATGCTGGATCAATGTTATATCTAAGTCTGTCTTCATCTACTTCTGCATATTGGTATTGTTCGTGTTTTGGCAGATTAGCCTGACTTAAAATTCTTTCAGCTTTTTTAGCGGACTCTTTTCCATCTACACATACTGTAATTAATTTAACATTTGTATTTTTACTAAGAGCTTTGCCAAGCTTTTTAAGATCGTCTATACAATAGGGACAATCAATCGACCAAAAAGAAATAATTAAAGGTTGATCAATATATCTTTTTTCAATAACTTGACGTGTGTTCATATCAAATGGCATAAAGTCATACGCAAAGGAAAAGTGAGAAAAAAACAAAAAGAATAAAAAGATTTTTAATTTCATAAAAATTTATTCAAGAGATATTAATTGATAGCCATCTTTAATGGTATTCCAAGAAAGAAAGGCTTTGTTATTAAATTGAATGAGCTCAGGATAGTCTGAAGCACCTTCAGTTTTTTTGATTTTTTTAGCTTCTAGCCAATTTTTTCCGCCATCTTCTGAAATAGCTAAAACAATATAGTTGTCCGATTCATTGATCTCTTTCCAGGCTAGATAAACTTTTTCATTGATACTCAATAGTGATGGGTGGCCTGCCTGAAAATTAGCATTTCCAAATCTCTTAGCGGGTGAGCTTACCCAAGCATCGCCATCGATTCGCCCATAAAATAAACCTGCTTTCTCTCCCCCATCAAACCAAGCCATATGATATCCCCAGTCACCTCCTCTAGATATTGCAGGGCCGTGATGAGGACATGCGTCAATTTTCCAACCACCGAAAGTGGCTCTATTGACAACGATATTATCGTTAAGATCAATCTTAGCTACTGCATGATCTCTAATACCTTCATCATAAAGCTGCCGCCACATAGCAATAACGTTTCCTCTACTATCATTGGTTAAACCAATTCTGCAGCATTCACAACTGCTATCAACAATTTTTTTCTCGACTTTAAATGATTCGCCATAATTCTCTGAAACTGCATAATACAAGGCTGCTCCTTTATACTCTTTTTCTTTTTTTTGTAGTTTGGCTTTTTCTAAATCGCGCTTATCTACCCATGCTACAAAAATTCGTCCGTCTTTATTTATATTGATAGCATCAAAACGATGTGTAATTTCTGACTTATCTTGGTGAACAATCTGAGGTAATTCAAAAGTTTTGCCATGATCTTTTGATCTTGCAAACCATATATAGCCTGTATAAGGCTTTGAGAGCGTTTGAGTCCAAGTGACATAAATATTCCCCTCAGGGCCGATAGCAATCTTAGGTTTTGCGTCTCCTGATGTTCCTATTTTCTGAAGTTCGGTATTTACATTTATAGTTTTCGAGAAATTAAGCCCTTGATCATTTGATGAGTCAACAATAATAAATCCCTGCTGCTCTCTCACTCGCCATAAAGTTCCTGGCTTATCAAATGAGACCGAAGCGACAACCGAAGGGCCATGACTATGACCCTCATGAGAAAAACTCGTCTCACAGAATAAAATCAATAGTAAAAATATTATTTTTTTAAAAAACTTAATAATCAAATTTAATTTGCGCATAGCCTGTTCTTTGAGAAAGTGGATGAGAAACATAAGCCTGATCATTAAAAATATTATCTACTCCCAATGACGCTGTCCATCTGTCTTTAAACTTATAATTTGCCTTAGCATCTACAAATAGTAATCGGCTAGCATCTTGATATGTCTCTGGATTAATATCTGAATTGTCTAATTGTATAAATTGACGTCCACTATATCTTGCAGCTAAACTCATTGTGAAATCTTCACTAACTCTATAAGTTGCTACAGCTTTATAAAGCTGTCTTGGGATACGGGGCACTTTTTTATTAATATACGACGGTGCTGCATCATTTTTCAAAATTTCTGAATCAGTTAAAGTTGCGTTAGCCATCAAATCAAGTTTAGGAATCATTACGTTTTTCAATTCAGTTGCTAGTTCTATGCCATGTATCCTGACATGATCTACATTCTGAATATAAGTACTTGAAGTACCAACACTCGAAATATTTGTTTGAGAGATTAATGCGTCATACCTGTCTTCTCTAAAAAGACTAGCTCTCGCAAGACCATTCGCAAAACGACGCTCTGCAGTTATTTCAGCGGAATAAATCTCTTCAGGTTTTAAATTTGGATTATTCGTAACAATGGTAGACCCATTTGTTAACTGTTGGAATAGCTCTGTGACAGTTGGAAATCGGTACGCTTTGCCAAAGGCAGCTCGAAATCCCCAAGCTGGTATAGGTTCAAAACTTAAAGATGCCTTGGGAGAAAAAGTATTTCTAGACCTGCCCTCATACCTGGCAAGATTTGTAGTTTGGTTTACTCCATCATAAGCCTCATAATGTTCTTGTCGACCTCCCAATGTGAGCGCCCATAGTGGCGTTATTTGCCACTTATCTTGAACATAAACAGCATGCGTTTTTGTATTACCGGAAGATAAGGAACTAAAAGCTCCTTTTTGTGAGCCCATCCAATCGCTAGATGCATTTACTGTCTGCCTTAAATGGTAATAATCTAAGTGATAACCTAGATCGATTGTATGATCTTTTGGACGCAAAGTAACGCGACTATCAAATACCGTCCAACCCGTGCCTGAAAGATCCGTAATCTGCCCTGTTTTAGAAATATAAGGATTAGTGAGCGAGGGGTTGGCATTTGAAGTTTCCACCAAGTTTGATCGATTACTCAAGTCTCTTCTGTAATAATAATCAGACAGTGTCATTTGCCAATTAAAAAAACCTTTATCATTAGATTTAAAATCTATAGATTGCATCACGTGAAACGCTTCTGCCTGAGCTGGATTCATTCTAGTTACAGAGTAATTTTTCCCGCCAAGAGTAACGTCCCCACCATAAATCGAATTTCCCAGTGTATCCTTAACATAACTTTGAACATTCTGTCTGCTATCAAGATCCCATAAGCCAATCGTATAAGTGAGCTTAGATTGATTTGAGAATTCATACTGACCTTTAAATTTTCCATTTGTTTGAATAGAAGTATCAATAGCTGTAGCGCCGAATATGATTCGATCTTGATTTCTTATGCCTTTGTCCCGGTAGGCGCCAGTTATAGTATCCACTGTAGTCCCTACCCCTTTACTGTCAGTTACAGAAAAATCAAGAGGCTGTGCTGTATTTTCAAGTCTATTCATACTCGCCCAAAAACTGAAATCATTGACTTTATTACCTATAGAAAAAAATTCACGGTTACCAATCTTGGTTTGATCTGTACCATAAAGCTTAAAATTTTGGATAAAACTTTGCACTCCGGCATGAGCTTCTAATCTTTCAGGCATACGTGTTTCGATATTGATCACTCCACCCATTGAATTTCCAGCATAAAGTGAAGAAAAAGGACCATACATCATACTTATCCTTTGAATTTCTTCTGGATTTACCATGCCCCATCTTGGAGGATATGAAAATGAATTCCCAAGTAAATTAGATAAAAGGATACCATCTGCATAAAGCATACTTTGCGCGCTAGATATACTTCCTATGGTTCTTGACGAAATAATGCCGTTTCTATCTCCGATAGATCTTTCCCTCACTTGAATGCTGGGTAGGTATTTTAAAGTCTGTGCTGGTGTTGCAGCGTTAACACTCTCTTCAATTTGCTTTTTGTCATAAGTTTCAACGGTAGCCGGAAATTTCATAATACGGCTATCGACAAAAGAATCTTTGACTGTAATAGTGCCGGTCACTAAATCAGATGTCTCTACAGACAAGGCTGATGGCATAACAAATAAATATAAAATAGTAGGAATAATCTTCTTCAAGTTCATTTAATCAATATCCATACAATAGAAAAAAATTGTGCAAATTTCTGCACAAGTAATGCATTAATAGACAGATTAAATAACTGGTGGAGCTTGAGGAGGGTGAGAGGATCTAAAGTAGGACTGAAGTATTGGAGATTCGTATTCTAGGAAAAATTTCGCAGGATTAGGAATCAAAGTTAATCCTAATTGAATATTGCCTTCTGGTAGATAATTCTTGTCTGAAGATGCCGAACAATAAGCACAATGAATCATATTAATACTTGTATGATTTTTATCTGGATTATCATTTCCCGTCGAAACAAATTTAATGCCTTGAGAAGTACAAATTCTCTCTTGATTATCAAGATTATTTTGTGACTCAGTTGCGTGTGAAATTAATGGCATAAAGGATGTTAAAAGCATTGCAAAAATCGCAATCCAACTTCCTATTTTTTTATATGCATTTTTCATGGTCAGAATATTATAACAAGAATTGATTGTTAATTTTCTGAAAAACGCTCTTCAAGCCATGGATCAGCATCATTATGATATCCGCGGACTTCCCAAAAGCCCGGCCTATCTTCAGCGTGCAATTCAATGGCTTTTAGCCACTTTGCACTTTTCCATGCATAACGTTTAGGCACAACTAATCTTACTGGGCCACCATGTTCATTTTCTAATGACTTATTAAAAACATGGTGCGCAACAATCACATCATCATCTAGCATAACTTCTAGTGGGATATTAGTCGTGTAATCGTCATAACTATGAAGCGTTACAAAATTAGCCTTATCTAATGGCTTAGCCAAACTTAAAATGTCCCTAGCTAAAACACCCTCCCACGGCACATCCAACATAGACCAGCGTGTCACGCAGTGAAAATCCGAAATATCTTTTGTTTGAGGTAGTTTTAATAAAGAAGTCCAATCCAAATCAATTTCTTTTTCAACTAGACCAAATACTTTCAAGCTCCAATTACTTTCATCTAAGTCAGGTCTGATTCCTAAATCAAGTATAGGAAATTTAGTGGTGAGTGTTTGCCCTGAGGGAATACGCTCATTTTGATTGGGTTCGTTTCGTTTTAAGCCCTTTTTAGCAAGAGCGATTTTACCTTCTATCAGTTTTTTCCAGTCAGGCATGATTAGCTCAACAAAGGTTTTTTGTTTTTAAATGCATCATAAAGAATTAAAGTGACGCCTATTGAAATAAAGCTATCTGCCACATTAAATGCTGGCCAGTAATAGGCTTCGTAGTGAACATAAATGAAATCAATCACAAAACCATAAAAGCTTCTGTCACACAAATTACCTATAGCTCCGCCAAGTATGAAGGCCAGCGCTAAGCATAATAATGGCTGTTTTAATCGCTGATGCATTAATCGAATAATGATAAAAATTGCGATCAATGAAACGACGATAAAGAAATATCTCTGCCAGCCAGAAGCATCACTTAAAAAACTAAAAGCGGCTCCCGTATTTTGAAAATGCACAATATTAAGAAATGGAGTTATTACTAAAGTACTTCCAAAATCTAAATGATTAAATATCCATTGTTTGGTTATGAGATCCAAAATAACAATCAAGAATGCAATCACAATATATTTACGCATGAGACCTTACTTCACCTTTTTCAAAAAGATTACTAATACATCGATTGCAAATGGTTGGATGCTCATGATGTGATCCAACTTCTTCTCGATAGTGCCAACATCGATCACATTTCTTATGCTCGCTTGCGCGAACATCTATATGTAAATCGCCTTGTCTTTCATGAATCTTTGCATGCGATGTAATGATCGCAAACTTAAGGTCTTCATGAAGCATCGATAAAGATTGATAAATATCACCTGAAGCGAAGATATCAATCTCGGCTTGAAGTGAAGAGCCTACTAATCCTTTTTCGCGCAACTCTTCAATTTTTTTATTAGCAATTGCGCGCACATGAATAATATGCTCCCACGCTAACAACTCTCTAGAATTCAAATCGTGAGGTGGCAGGTCATACCATTCATCCATAAATATATGTTCATCACTTTGGGGCATGAGAATCTGCCAAATTTCATCTGCTGTAAAGCTTAAAACAGGGGCCATCAATCTCATTAAGGAATGTGTAATATGGAAGATTGCACTTTGCGCAGCTCGTCTTGCTTTAGAATTTTCATTTGATGTGTAAAGTCGATCTTTTAAAATATCAAGATAGAATCCACCTAGGTCTTCAGAACAAAAGCTTACAAACTTTTGCATGCCTAAATGAAATTCATAAGATGCATAATCTTTTTTAATATGATCTTGCAGCTGATGCGTCAAATATAATGCATAGCGATCTATCGACAGCCATTCTTTCACGGGAAGTAAATCTTTTTTATCATCAAAATCGCCAAGGTTAGCTAGCAGAAAGCGTAAGGTATTTCTTATGCGCCTGTATCCCTCAGCAACTCGCTTTAAAATTTCGTCTGAAATAGTGAGTTCGCCAGAATAATCTGTAGAGGCTACCCAGAATCTTAAAATATCAGCACCATATTGATCCATGACTTTTTGTGGCGCTACGACGTTGCCCTTAGATTTACTCATCTTATGTCCACTTCCATCAACAACGAAGCCGTGCGTTAATAGAGATTCATAAGGCGCTCTTCCATCAATTGCGCAACCTGTAAGTAAGCTCGATTGAAACCAGCCCCGATGCTGATCTGAGCCTTCCAGATAAAGATCAGCTGGATAAGCTAAGTCTTCACGTTTTTTTAGCACAGAAGCATGCGTCGTTCCTGAATCAAACCAGACATCTAATGTGTCACTTATTTTTTTATATTGATTAGCATCTTCGCCAAGTAATGTTTTAGCATCTAAATTAAACCAAGCATCAATACCTGACTTCTCAACTTCTTTAGCAACTAATTCAGTTAATTCATTGGTGCGCGGATGTAATTCGTAAGTTTCTTTATGAACAAAAAGTGGCATAGGAACACCCCAGTTTCTTTGGCGAGAAACACACCAGTCAGGGCGATTTTTAATCATAGCTTCTAAACGCGCTTTCCCCCACTCAGGATAAAAAGTAGTATGACTGACCGCTTCGTTTGCATTCTCACGCAATGTCTTTTTATTATTTTTTTGATTCATACCAATAAACCATTGACGTGTAGCCCTGAAAATCACTGGTGTTTTGTGGCGCCAACAATGTGGGTAGCTATGTGCTAATTTCTTCGAAGCAAATAAAGATTGATTAGCGTCTAATGTTTCAATAATTTTTTTATTGGCCTCCCAGATACTCTCGCCTGCAAACTGTTCAACAAAAGAATAAAACCTTCCCTCTTCGTTGACAGGGTTATCTACAGGCAATTGATATTGCATCCCAACTGCATAGTCCTCTAACCCATGTGCAGGTGCTGTATGAACAAGTCCAGTTCCAGCATCTAGAGTGACGTGGTCGCCACATATGATAGGTACATTTCTTTTATAAAACGGGTGGCTGAGTTTAAGATGCTCTAAATCTTGACCTTTACATGAGGATAATTTCTTAAAAGACTCTAAACCATAATACATAAGATTTTTTTCAGCCAAATCTTCAGCGAGGATAAGATTACCTTTTTCAGTACTATATAAACCATAACTTAGTTCAGGATGAACACATACAGCCTGATTCGCTGGAAGTGTCCAGGGTGTTGTTGTCCAAATCACTGCGAACGTATCTTTTACTTCGTTTATATTGAATATCTTTTTTAAAATATCACCGTCTATAACTTTAAACCCCACATCAATCGTAGGTGAAGTTTTATCTTCATATTCCACTTCAGCCTCAGCCAATGCTGAACCACAATCAACACACCAATGCACAGGCTTGCTTCCTTGATAGAGGTATCCATTTTGATGAATATGTCCAAGCGATCTCATAATGTCGGCTTCGGTTTCAAAATTCATCGTGAGGTAGGGTTGATTCCAGTCCCCTAATACACCTAAACGTATAAAATCATTTTTTTGTTTTTCAACTTGCGTTGCTGCATATTCCCTACATAGTTCTCTAAATTTTTTAGGGTCAATATTCTTGCCATGCAATTTTTCGACAACAAGCTCAATCGGAAGTCCATGGCAATCCCACCCTGGAACATATGGTGCGTCAAACCCAGATAAGGTTTTTGATTTAACAATAATATCTTTTAAAATTTTATTAACAGCATGCCCAATATGAATATCTCCATTTGCATAAGGTGGGCCATCATGCAGAATGAATTTCTTAGCACCCTTTCTTTTTTGTCTAATTTTTTGGTACAGCTTAAATTCCTGCCAGCGCTTAACCCAAAGAGGCTCTCTTTTAGCAAGATCACCACGCATAGGAAATGGCGTATCTGGCAAATTTAATTGATATTTATTTTCTTCGGTCATATATTTTATTTTTCAAAAAAACGTGTTGCATGTATTACGTCTTTTTTAATCTGTTCAATGAGTGCATTAATATTTTCAAATTTCATTTCATCTCTAATCTTTTCCAGAAAAGTCACTTGCACATGCTGCCCATAAATATCTTCATTGAAATTAAGCAAATGAACTTCTAGCAAAAGTTTCGGGATGCCTGCAACTGTCGGTCTGATTCCAAGATTAGCAACGCCATTTCTATTTCCTAATTTTACCGCATATACGCCTGTTAGAGCCGGTCTCGAATGCTTCATATGAATATTGGCAGTTGGAAAGCCCATTTGTCTTCCGCGCCCGTCTCCTTTAACCACTTTTCCGCTGATCGAATAAGACCTTCCTAAAAATTCATTGACTGATTCAATACGACCCTCTTTAAGGTCTTCTCTAATTGATGTGCTTGATACTCGCTTACCTTTCACATCGATTTCTGGAATTTCGAATAATTCAAATCCACTTTTTCTCAAGTCTTCTATTCCCGCTAATCTTTGAGCTCCAAAACGAAAATCATCTCCTACGATAATGAGCTCTGCTTTTAATTGCTTTTTTAATATTTGATGCATAAACACATCGCTAGAAATGTTTGCAAATTTTTTATTAAAGGCACATACAAAAACATTTTCAACGCCACAGCTTGAAAAAAACTCTAGCTTTTCTCTTAGGCTCGTAAGTCGAGTTGGTGCATGTTCAGGCACAAAAAGTTCTTTAGGGTGCGGTTCAAATGTCATAACCGATGGTGTAATTTTTCTTCTTTTAGATTCCTCTATAAGTTTTTGAATAAGGGCTTGATGGCCTATATGAACACCATCAAAATTGCCAATTGTAAGACCAATAGGCGTTTCTGAACTTAGTGGAAAATGGCGAAAGACTTGCATCACAAAAACTTAGATAGCTCTTCGGATGAATGATTGAAGTCTTAATCCCATCATCCACAATGAGCCAAAATAAACAACTGAACCCGCAAGAATAAGCATTATTAAGTAAATCAATCTTTTTGAAATTGAATACTCAAGCCAAAGCAATGAATCACCTTTTAAATAAAATAAAGTGAGACCCATCAAAACTAAGGCAATAAAAAGTTTTATTAAAAATTGTGACCATCCATCATGAGGTTTGTAATACCTGCCTTTTCTTAAATGATAATAAAGAAGACTTGCATTTAGGCATGCGCCCAAACCAATCGCGAGCGCTAAGCCTGCATGTTTGAATTGTCCAATAAATAACATGTTCATGAGTTGAGTTGAGAATAAAGTAAAAAGTGCAATTTTGACCGGCGTCTTAATATTCTGTCTTGCATAAAATCCAGGTGCTAATACTTTAATCATGATTAAACCCATCAGTCCAAAACTGTATGCAATGGTAGCTTGCTGAGTCATCAAAACATCATGCATATTAAAAGCGCCATAGTGAAATAAGGTTGTAATTAAGGGTAGAGATAATACGGCCAATGCAACAGCTGCAGGCGCTGCAAGAATAAAAGTCAGCCTTAGTCCCCAGTCAAGTAAACCTGAGTATTCTTTTTGATTCTTACCTGAATAAGATTTCGAAAGGCTTGGCAGTAGAATCGTTCCGAGTGCTACGCCTAAAACGCCTGCTGGAAACTCCATGAGTCGATCGGCATAATACAGCCATGAAATACTTCCGGTCTCGAGAAATGATGCAAAGATAGTATTAATAAGCAAAGATAGTTGCGCAATAGATACCCCGAAAATTGCAGGTCCCATGAGTTTAATAATTCTCCATACACCTCGATCTTTAAGATCCAATTGATATTTAGGAATAAACCCAATTTGTCTTAAAAAGGGAATCTGAAAAATTAACTGGAGCACGCCCCCAACAAATACAGCCCAAGCTAGAACTAAAATAGGCCGATCAAAATAATCGGCAAAAAATAATGCTGCAAATATAAAAGATAAATTAAGCCATACAGGCGTAAAAGCAGGTACGGAAAACTTGTTGAAAGTGTTCAGAATGCCGCCGGCCATCGAGACAAGAGAAATAAAAAATATATAAGGAAAGGTGATTCTTAATAAATCAACAGTGAGCTGAAACTTTTCGGAATGCTCAATAAAACCTGGCGCACTAACATAGACAAGCCAAGGTGCCGCAAAAATACCAATGCATGTAATTGCTATTAGAAAAAGACTTAATAATGAACATACGTGATTAATTAAGAGATGTGTTGCCTCATAACTACGTTTGTTTTTATACTCAGCAAGAATTGGGACAAAAGCTTGGGAGAAGGCGCCTTCTGCTGAAATCCGCCTTAATAAATTGGGAATTTTAAAAGCTACAAAAAAAGCATCTGTCTCCATGCCCGCGCCAAAGATTTTGGCGATCAAGCTATCCCTCACAAAACCTAAAATTCTTGATACGAAAGTCATGCTTCCGACGGTTGCGAGTGCTCTAAGAAGATTCATTGAATTTATCTATTTAAGTGTCACTAAATTACAAAGATTTTAGCATGGAGGTCGTTTTATCAAGGTTTCCAACAAAAATATTGATAAGCTTAGAATATCAAGGGGATATGACTGAAATTTAGGGCTAAAATGAGCGTTTTATCTTGTATAAAACCTCAAATATCGCTAAAATTCTCGCCTTCGTAATAAAAGATATTAACTAAAGGATAAACATGGCAAATACCGCACAGGCTAGAAAACGTGCCCGCCAAGCAACGAAGCAACGAGCTCACAATGCAAGTTTGCGTTCAACTTTGCGTACTGCAATTAAAAAGATTTTAAAAGCAATTCAAACTGGCGATAAAGCAGCTGCAAAAACATCTTTCCAAGAAAATGTTTCAGTTATCGACCGTATCGCTGATAAAAAGATTATTCATAAAAACAAAGCGTCACGTCATAAACAACGCTTAAACGCAGCAATCAAATCAATGGCTTAATTTCAAAGAGAGCTTCTCTCTTTGATCTAAGCAATTCCCAAAAGCTTTCTTACTTTTATAGCCTTTTCAAAGGCTATATCTAAGTTTTTATCTACCACGGTAAAGTGACCCATCTTTCGACCTGGTCTTGCCTCATGTTTTCCATAAAGATGCATTTTTAAACCCGGCTCATTAAAAGCCTTATCCCAATCAGGTTTTTTTTGTTTGCTGTTTGTCCAAACATCCCCTAATAGATTAACCATGACAGCGGATGAATGAAGCTCAGCGCTTCCAAGCGGAAGACCTGCTAGCACTCTTACTTGTTGTTCAAACTGATTCGTCACAGAAGCGTCAATGGTGTAATGACCAGAATTATGAGGTCTAGGAGCAATCTCATTAACAAAAACTTTACCCTCACTGACAAAGAACTCAACGCCTAGTACGCCGACATAATTAAGTGCTTGAGCTACTTGTTTTGCAAGTTGATCTACTAAATTATTAATCAATTGTGTTGAACGCGCCGGCACAATGGAGATATCTAAAATACCGTTAGTATGAATATTCTCTGAAACATTAAACGTCTCTATATGGCCTGCTTGATCTCGCGCCAAAACTAAAGAAACTTCCATATCTAAAGGAAGCATTTTTTCTAAAACACATTCCTGATTTGAGAATTGATGAAAAGCAACTAATGCTTCTTTTTGTGAAGCAACTCTTGCCTGGCCTTTACCGTCATATCCAAAGCGAGCGACTTTTAAGATAGCAGGATAAATAGAGGAAGTATCAGATGGAATATCTTTGTCGTCCCGAATGATTTCAAAAGGACCTACGGGAAGTCCCGATTCTTTTAAAAAAGTTTTTTCAAGAACGCGATACTGAGCGACTCTTACCGATTCTGCTGAAGGGCTCACATGTATCTTTTTCGATAAGAAGTCCATGCTATCTGCAGGAACATTTTCAAATTCAGTGGTTACGCCTTGACATGTATCTCTCATAACTTCCAAAGCCGATACGTCATCATAAGATTTACATAAATGAATATCTGCGATGGTCCCTGCCGGACTTTGTGGATCAGGATCTAATACAGTGACTTTGTAACCCATCTCATGAGCTGCAATCACAAAGAAACGGCCTAACTGACCTCCTCCAAGAATGCCAAGCATCGCTGGAGGTAAAAGCGGTTGATCTAGTTGACTCAAGGCTTCTCCGATAAATTCATATCGATGACTTTTTTAGCTTGCTTTTCTCTAAACACTTCAAGCTTTTTAGCTAATATTTTATTTTCATGCGCCAAAATAGATACTGCAAAAAGTCCTGCATTTGCAGCCCCTGCCTCACCGATAGCAAAAGTGGCTACAGGAATACCTCTTGGCATTTGTACAATCGATAATAAAGAGTCTTGACCTTGAAGATGTTTTGAAGGAATCGGCACGCCTAATACGGGCAACGTGGTTTTAGAAGCAACCATGCCAGGCAGATGAGCCGCACCTCCTGCGCCTGCAATAATAATTTGATAGCCTTCTTTTGCAGCATCTTCAGCAAATTTAAACATCAAATCTGGGGTTCGATGCGCTGAAATGACCTGGGCTTCGTAAGGCACATCAAAATCTGCAAGCATTTGAGCTGCAAATTTCATGACCGGCCAATCACTGTCAGATCCCATAACAATGGCGACAAGTTTTTTATTTTCTGACATACAAAACTCCCTTTAAAAATCTTAAAGTAAAATTAAATTATCTCGATGAATCAAAGAAGGCTGATCAATGTAGCCCAATAAATTTTCTATCGAATTAGTAGATTTGCCCATAATTTTTTTTGTTTCGGCCGCATTATAATTGATGAGTCCACGCGCAATCTCGCCGCCCTTTGAATCAAGACAAAGCACAACCTCTCCCCGATCAAAATCTCCTTCAACCGAAGTGACACCAATAGGCAATAAACTTTTGCCTTCTTTTTTTAACGCATCGACAGCACCGTCATCTAATATTAACTTGCCTCTTAGTTGTAAATGATCAGCAAGCCATTGTTTTCTTGCTGCAACTTTTAATTGTTTGCTTTCTAAATGAGTCCCAATGGTTTCACCTTGACTAAGTCGAATTAAAACATTTTCTTCTTTGCCAGATGCGATGATTGTATGCGCCCCACTTCTAGATGCGCGTTTAGCAGCTAAAACTTTAGTAAGCATACCCCCTGTACCAATTGAAGAGCCTGCACCGCCAGCCATTGCTTCTAGGGATATGTCGCCTGCAACGCCATGATGAATGAGCTTGGCTTCTTCATTTTTTCTTGGGTCTTCAGAAAATAGTCCTGGTTGATCTGTCAAAATCACTAAGAGATCAGCCTCGATAAGATTAGCAACTAGGGATGCCAGCGTATCGTTGTCACCAAAACGAATTTCATCCGTCACTACTGTGTCGTTTTCATTGATAATTGGAATCACTTTAAGTTCTAAAAGTGTATTTAATGTTGAGCGCGCATTGAGATATCTTTTCCGATCAGCAAGGTCATCATGCGTTAATAAAATCTGTGCAGCTTTTAATGCGTGCTGTGAAAAATTCTTTTCATAAATTTGAACTAAACCCATTTGACCAATAGCAGCTGCTGCTTGTAATTCATTAATTAAAGTTGGTCTCGCTTTCCAACCAAGTCTTTGCATGCCTTCAGCGACGGCGCCACTTGAAACCAAAACAATTTCTTTGCCTGATTTAACAAGATGAGCGATCTGCTCTACCCATGAAGCAATAGCTTTTTGATCTAACCCTTCACCATGGTTGGTGAGTAAGCTAGAGCCTACTTTAATAATAATGCGTTGACTATTCGCTAATAACGATTTCATTTTGAATTTTTTTATTTTCTTCAATAAAGGTCATGATGTCATATGTAAGCTCTTTACAACCAACTCCCTTAATTGCGGAGATTGAATATACTGGGCCTGCCCAACCGAAAGATTTAACAAATGCTTTCACCTTATCTGCAACATCTTCTACCATATCAATTTTATTTAATATCAACCAGCGTGGTTTTTGATATAAAAGTTCATCATATTTTTTTAATTCATTCACAATAGCGCGCGCTTCATCGACCGGATTCACCGAGGGATCAAAAGGTGCGATATCAACTAAATGTAAGAGTATTGTAGTTCTTGCAAGATGTCTTAAGAATTGATGCCCTAAACCAGCGCCCTCTGAAGCGCCTTCAATAAGGCCAGGAATATCGGCAATCACAAAACTTTGATTCTCACCTACTCTCACCACACCTAAATTAGGGTGCAATGTTGTAAAAGGATAGTCCGCTACTTTTGGTTTCGCCGCTGATACAGATCTTATAAAAGTAGATTTGCCAGCATTTGGCATACCCAAGAGACCCACATCAGCTAGCACTTTAAGCTCAAGATAAAGCTCAAACTCTTCACCAGGCTCGCCCTTAGTGCATTGTCTCGGCGCTCGATTAATACTCGATTTAAAATGAATATTGCCAAGACCGCCTTTACCGCCTTTAGCTAAAAGAGCTCTGTCCCCATGATGGCTTAAATCAGCGTAAGAATCGCCAGTCGCTTTATCTGAGATCACTGTGCCGACAGGCACCCTTAATATTAAATCCTCCCCTTTAGCGCCGTAGCATTCAGCACTTCGGCCATTTTCACCTCTTTGCGCTTTTAAAGTTCGCGTGTAACGGTAGTCAACGAGCGTATTTAAATTTTGATCGGCTTCGAAAAATACGGAGCCACCTCGGCCACCATCTCCACCACTAGGCCCTCCCATAGGCTCATATTTTTCTCGACGAAATGTTGCAATGCCATTGCCGCCATCGCCCGCGTAGATCTTAATGGTTGCTTCGTCTATAAATTTCATAATATCAATTTACCAAATAAAAAAGCCCTATCAACTGACAGGGCTTTGTAGAATCTTAGAATTGCTTAGACTGGAACAATATTAACGGTTTTACGTTTTAATGCGCCTTTGATGGTAAAGGTTACCTTACCGTCAGCCTTTGCAAAAAGGGTATGATCTTTGCCCATACCTACATTTACACCCGGGTGCATCTTAGTGCCACGTTGACGAACAATAATGCTACCAGCTGAAACAACCTGCTCACCGAAAGCCTTTACGCCAAGACGTTTGGCTTGGGAGTCACGACCGTTTCTTGAACTTCCGCCTGCTTTTTTATGTGCCATGATTAATCCTTAAATTATTTAGCTGATATTTTATCAATTTGAATCTCAGTAAAGCTTTGTCTATGACCTTGAGATTTGCGGTAGTGTTTTCTACGGCGCATTTTAAAAATTCGCACTTTATCATGACGGCCGTGGCTCACTACGGTTGCTGTAACACTAGCGCCTCTTACAATAGGCGAGCCTATAGTCACGTTATCACCATCAACGACTGTTAAAATTTGATCTAGAACGACATTCGCACCTACATCACCTGCTATTTTTTCAATCTTAAGCTTATCGCCTTGATTTACGCGATATTGCTTACCACCTGTTTTGATTACTGCGTACATGATAAAACCTCAAACTTTAACAACTTTAAAAGAATCGCGAATTATACTTAAATTAGGCCTGTTAAGCAAATTCTTCAAGGGTAAGGATGAAGGCCTTTTGTCTGTAAAAAGCCCAAAGAGGGCTATGCTAAAATAAGACTTTAACAACCCTTAAGCCTTGTTTTTGTGACTCTTAGCACCATTTTATCCCCAATTAAAAGCGATTTACTTGCCGTAAACGAGGTTATTCGAGCTTCACTTCATTCCGAAGTGCCTCTCGTAAACCAAGTCGCAGGCCATATTATCCAGGGGGGTGGTAAGCGCTTAAGGCCAAGCACCCTTCTCTTAGCGGGTGGTTTATTTGGCCCCATTCAAAAAGAGCACCATGAATTGGCTGCAGTCATTGAATTTATTCATACTGCAACACTTCTTCACGATGATGTTGTAGACCAGTCCACAAAACGAAGAAACCACAAAACAGCGAATACTATTTTTGGAAATGCTGCGAGCGTTTTAGTGGGCGATTTTATCTACTCCAGGGCATTTCAGATGATGGTGAAAATCAATCATATGAAAGTGATGGAGGTTTTAGCGAATACAACAAACACAATTGCAGAAGGTGAAGTCTTACAGCTCTTAAATATTCATAACGCTTCTATTGAAGACGAGGATTATTTAAAAGTTGTGTACTACAAAACTGCCAAATTGTTTGAATCTGCTGCCGAACTCGGAGCCATTATAGGTGGCGCTGATGATGCCGACATAAAAGCCCTTGCTCAGTTTGGAAAACATATGGGTATTGCTTTTCAGTTGATTGATGATGTTCTTGATCTATCAGGCAACCCTGAAGAGATAGGAAAAAATCTAGGTGATGACTTAGCAGAAGGCAAACCTACACTGCCTCTTTTATATACAATGAAAAAAGGTAATGACCAGCAAAAAAATATTATTAGAGCAGCTATTGAAAATGGAGGCTTAACGGAGTTAGAGAGTGTTTTAAATGCTGTCAAAGAAACCAAAGCTCTAGAATATGTGAGGCAGCTTGCAAAAGAAGAAATAGAAAAAGGTGAAAAACTGATTAAACACATTAGATCTTCAGTTTATAAAGATGCTCTTTTAGCTCTCACCCAATTTGTAATATTGAGAGATTACTAGTTTAAAACAATAGGATCACCGTTATCAGCACGGTAATAACTCAGATGCGCACATTTATTGGTGCCTGAGGTTATGGATCCATCAAAAATCGATTTACCGTTAAGATCAACTTGAGCATAGCCATTATTAAACAAAGTTACTTCTGCTTCCTTCTTGCCTTGTCGCAATAAGAAACTAATGGAGTGATCATATTCCGATTCGGAGTAAACTTGCCAATTGCTGCCACCTGCGAGCTGTGAAAGCCAATTAGGTAAATCAACCTCTACTCGACAAATCACTAAATCGGCCCAGGCAGATTGATCTTCCGATGGAATTAAGTTGTTTGGCGTATTTTGCAATTCATTCATAAGTCATAGTTTAAATCATTCATGATCTATTAATGGTGATTAATTCTATAATTTCAAGTAAATTTATTCATAATATTTAAAAAAGTTTAAGGTAAATAATGTTTATTATTGGGATGACTGGCGGCATTGGATCAGGCAAAAGTGAAGCGCTGAAAATATTTAAATCCTTAAGTATTAAAGTTATTGATCTCGATAATATTTCAAAAGAAATTACAGAGACAAGTCATCAAGCTATACAAGAAATCAAATTAGTTTTTGGGGATGCTATATTCGATAAAGACAATCAATTAGATCGAAAAAAATTAAAAGAAATTATTTTTTCAGATAAGAATAAAAAAATAAATCTCGAAAAAATTCTTCACCCAAAAATTTATGAAGAAGTGAAAAAAAGACTAAATGCGTTATCTCACGAATCTTATGTGGTGATTGACATTCCACTACTATTTGAAACAAATCAATACACAAGTCTTATTTCTAGATCACTTGTTATTGACTGTAAGGAAAATGATCAAATCGAACGTGTTAAAAAAAGAGATGGTATTGATATCTCTGTTATTCAATCCATCATCGACCAACAAATCAATCGTAGCTCACGCATCGAAAAAGCAGATGATGTCGTTATTAATGATGGATCAATAGAAAAGCTAGAAGAATCGATAAAATCATTACATAAGAAATATTTAAATTTAGTTGCTGTTAAATAAAATCAAACCGATAATGCCCATATGATCACATTTGAATTTCCGCTTAATGAACGCATTCGAAGATTACTTCGTATTGAAGAAATCTATCAAAAATTTGAACATCAATTAAAAAATACACATGATTATTTTGAATTCGGTTGTTTCAATACACTTTTTGAAATAGTACAGCTTGTATCAAGGTCTGATTTAAAAATTGATTTTCTTCAGGAGCTTGAAAGGCAAGAAAAGAAGCAGTCAACGCTCATAGAGAGTCAAACATTAAAAGAAGGGCAGCTCAATCCAAAAGAAATTATTCCAATGATACAAGTAGCTCGTAAAAAGTTAGAGAATATAGATGTAAAGCCTGGCTTTAACTTCAATAACAATTTATTTTTAGAAGAGGTTAAAAAAAGGATTAGCTCTCCCGGCGGCCTTCTAGATGTTGATTTTCCAAATTTTCGTAACTGGGCAACTCATAAAACGAGAAAATCTAAATTAGAGGATTTTAAATCCTGGGCTCAGCCACTTATGGTATTTAAGGATGCGGCCTCTATCATTTTATTAATATTGAGAAATCAATGTCACGTTGAGTCGATCAAAGCAAAAGAAGGCAAACATCAGCAAACCATTGACCCGCTCAAGACATTCGACCTTATCCGACTTGAACTTGAAAAGACTTTAAATATTTATCCTGAAATTAGCGCAAACAAATATACCGTTAATGTTTTCTTTAACCAGCTTAGTGAAGAATTAAAAAAAGAGCCTGTTAAATTAAATCTTGAATTTAAATATAGTATTTGCTGGTTATGAGCGCGAAGATTACTTTTGTAAACTGCCCTCAATGCAATCAAAGCATTGAATATAGTCTATCTAATGCTTTTAGGCCTTTTTGCTCTGAACGATGCCGCATGATTGATTTGGGTCAGTGGGCAAATGAAGGCTATAAAATTCCTGTTGAAATTAACCTCGAGGATTTAAATGAAGACTCTATCTAGAAAATTGTTAAAATTTATCTTATTTGCAATTGCACTTCTAATATCGACAGAAATACTAGCAGCGCCAGATATCAAAATAGAAAATGCTTGGATTGCTTCTACTGAAGAAGCTGATGATATGAGCGTCGCTTATATGTCACTTTTTAGTAATGAAGATTTAATTCTGACTTCGGTTACTTCTCAAAGAATTAAAACGATAGAAATGCACAATACTATTCAAGAAAAAGGCGTCATGAAAATGCGTATGGCGCATGAAATCAGAATTGACCAAGACAAGACATTTGAATTTAAGTCCGGTGGACATCATTTAATGCTCATGGATTTTAAAGGTCCTCTAAAGGCTGGCCAAAAAGTGAAACTTACACTTCATTTTAAGGACAAAAAAAATCAGTCTTTTGATAAATCAATTAACGCAGTCATCAAGTAATTTTATTCCCAAATAGCCGTTTTCATCGCAATACCATGTCCACCATATTGCCAGGATGTGCTTAAGCTCGAAGGGTTGAGTCCACCAAGCGCATAAATTGGTAAATCTAATTTATTTGTACATTCACTAAAGAATTCCCAGCCTATCGGATCGGCAAGAGGATGAGATTCAGTTTTTTGAACTGGGGAAAATACAGCAAATGACATATTTAAATCTTGTGCAATCATCAGCTCTTCTATGCTGTGACAAGAAGCTCCGCATAGAGAAAAGGCTGGTCGGTCTTTTAATTTATTTAGTCTATGTGATGGATAATGAACACCGTCAGCTCCAATATCTAATGCGAGCTTTTCATTTTCATTAATTAAAACTTTTGCCTGATAAGGCCTTGCCATATCTAAGATCTTTTGAGCTATTTTTTTTACGTCTTGGTAAGGTAAGTTTTTTTCTCTCACCTGTATCATCTTCAAGCCTTCTTCAAGTTTAATTTTGAATCGCTCAAAAAATAATGTATCTCCCATTTCTTCAATATTCGTAATGGCATAAACTGAGGGAAGCAGAATAGATTTCAGCACAAATAAATTGGTAGGTAGTATTGGAGCAACTGTTACATGAGATGGATTTTGCCAATCTAATAATTGATTCTCACATGATGTGATTTGGCCAGTCCAATCAGTCACTTTAAAAAAGTAGATATAGACCTTCTTATCTGGGTAGATGTAACTTCGCTCAAACCATAACGTCGCATCATTTGCGGAAATATTAATTTCTTCCTGAAGCTCTCTTTGAAGTGCCTCAAAAGGTGATTCATTTATTTCAATCTTGCCACCTGGAAATTCCCACCACCCGCTCCATCCTCGACCAGGGGGTCTTTGGGCCATCAGAAGAAATCCATCATGTCTTTGGATAACAGCTGCGGCTGCGCGAACAATATTCACAATTTAAGAGCGGTAATCGGCATTAATTTTTACATAGTCATATGAAAAATCACATGTCCATATTGTTGCTTTAGCATGGCCGCGATTAAGAAGTATTCGCATACTGATCTCAGAATGTTTCATGACTTCCTGTCCCTGGTGCTCAGTATATGAAGTTGCTCGACCACCTTTTTCTGCTACTAAAAAATCTCCCAGATATAATTCTATTTTTGAAATATCAAGAGACTCAATACCAGCATAGCCAATTGCAGCTAATATTCTTCCCAAGTTCGGATCAGATGCAAAGAAAGCTGTCTTAATTAAAGGTGAATGTGCTATTGCAAAACCTACTTTTCTGCATTCAACATTATCAAGACCTGATTCGACTTGAATAGTAATGAATTTCGTAGCGCCTTCTCCATCTCTCACAATAGCCTGCGCTAGCTCAATGGCAACCTCAAGAATGGCAGCCTTAAGAATCTCATAATCATTATCTTCTTCAATAATTTCACGATTCCCTGCATGCCCTGTTGCAATGAGAATGAATGAATCATTAGTAGATGTATCGCCATCAACAGTAATGCAATTAAATGATTGTTGCGTCACTTCTTTAAGAAGTTTATCAAGTAGGATTTGATTGATAGAAGCGTCTGTTGCAATAAATGACAACATGGTTGCCATGTTTGGATGAATCATGCCGGAGCCTTTACTTACACCAGAAATAAAAATTTCCCTATCTTGAATCTTTATTCTTCTCGAGGCTCCCTTTGGAGCAATATCTGTAGTCATGATAGCTTCTGCTGCATCGAACCAGTGAGCTGGGTCTAAGTTTTTTACTGTATCTGGCAATCCATTTTTAATTTTATCAATTGGCAGGCTTTCTAAAATGACACCCGTCGAAAATGGTAAAACTTGTCTTGAGTTGATGGAAAGAAGTTCGCTGACAGCTTGGCACGTTTCTTTCGCCTTTGAGATGCCTTCTTCTCCCGTACCTGCATTAGCACAACCAGTATTAATAATGAGCGCACGAATACCGGATTCATTTTTTAAATGTTCCTTGCAAAGAAGAACAGGTGCTGCACAAAATGCATTTTGCGTAAATACGCCCGAAACTCTTGAGCCTTCTGCAATAGTTACTAACAGCAAATCTTTCCGGTTAGGTTTTTTAATATGCGCTTTAGCAGTCCCAAGCGATATACCTTTGATGGGGAAAATAGAATCTATAGTGAGTGGCTTAAGATTAACTGGCATAGCTTATTCTTTTCTCCAAATAGTCCCTTGAGGGGTATCTTCTAACACAACGCCATTTTCAAGCAATAAAGATCTTATACGATCTGCCTCCTTAAAATCTTTATTATTTTTCGCCTCATATCTTTGTAAAATTAATGCATCAATATTAAGAGAAATTTTTTCATCGCCTTTTAGAAAATTTTCTGGATCTCTTTCGAGAAGTCCAATTGTCTTCGCAAGAGCTTTAAGCAAGCCAGCAAGAGGTTCAGATTTGCTTTTATTAATTTCATTTGCTAGTTCAAATAAAACAGAGATAGCCTCAGGTGTGTTGAAGTCATCATTCATAGCTTCTTTGAATTTATTTGCTAATGGATGGCGCCAATCCACATCAGAATTCTCAATCTTAAATCCCCTTAAGCTTACATATAATCTTTGTAATGCTAATTTTGCATCATCAAGATGCGCATCTGAATAATTGAGTGGGCTTCGATAATGGGCTCTTAAAATAAAAAATCTAACCACCTCTGGATCAAATTTTTCAAGCACTGTCCGTATAGTGAAAAAATTTCCCAAAGACTTAGACATTTTTTCATCATCAACCCTCACAAAACCGTTATGCATCCAATAATTAGCCATCTTGCAATCATGTGCGGCTTCAGATTGAGCTATTTCGTTTTCATGATGAGGAAATTGAAGGTCCTGTCCACCTCCGTGAATATCAAAATGATGGCCAAGATAATGAGAGCTCATTGCTGAACATTCAATATGCCAGCCCGGCCTTCCTTTACCCCAAGGCGATTCCCAGCTCGGCTCATTAGGTTTTGCAGACTTCCACAAAACAAAATCCAATTCATCATGCTTATTTTGGTCGATATCAACTCTCTCGCCCGCCCGCAAATCTTCTATTGATTTGCCCGATAATTTTCCATATTCCTTAAAAGATCTTACTGAATAAAAAATATCTCCATTTTTAGCAACATAGGCATGCTGCTTTTCAATCAATATCTGAATCATAGAAAGCATGTCTTTAATATGTTCTGTTGCTTTTGGCTCGTTTGAAGGACTCAAAACGCCGAGCGCTTTCGCATCATCATTCATTTCGTTTATATATCTTTGCGTGAGAGCTTGAATCGATTCATTGTTTTGAATGGAGCGACTGATAATCTTGTCGTCTATATCAGTAATATTTCTAACATAATTCACGCTATATCCTAAGATATCAAACCAACGCCTTACCACGTCAAAAATAACCATTACACGCGCATGCCCAATATGACATAAGTCATAGACCGTCATTCCGCATACATAGATGTTCACTTGCCCTTCCTGGATAGGCTTAAAAGTCTCTTTGCTTTTCGAAAGGGTGTTATAGATTTTAATCATTACAAATAAGCTTGTAATTTCAAGAATAACAAAGGAATAGTGAAGGGCTTATTCATAAATAACATATAGATGATAAGGGTGCTATTTGGTAGAATTATGCTAAATTTATTAGGTTAAATCATACCATGCCGCAAAAAAACGAATGTTCTAATATTAAGAATTTAAAAGGTTTTTTACTGTTTATCCTTTTATCCCTATCTACATTTTTCATAGCAAATGACATTTACGCAGCTGATGATTTTAAAGCGATTATGCAACTTATTGAAAAAGGCGAAAAAGAAAAAGCCGCTCAACAAATAGACCTGTATCTTAAAACGAATCCTAATGACCCTCAGATCATCTTTATTAAAGGCGTTGTGAAGGCTGAGCTTGGAAAATATAACGAAGCCATATTAGCATTCACTTACCTCACTGAAAAACATCCCAGCCTTCCTGAGCCATTTAATAATTTAGCAGTACTCTATGCTGAATTAGGTGACTACGATAAGGCACAAAAAGCTCTGGAGTCAGCTATTAAAACTCACCCTAGCTACGCAACTGCTCATGTTAATTTGGGTGATCTTTATACTAAACGAGCTACGGTTGCCTACAACAAAGCTTTGGAAATTGATAAAACAAATTTACAAGCTAAAACAAAACTATCCCTTATCAAAAAACTCTTTAATGCAAATGATATTAAAGCACCAGTTGCCCCTACCTCACAGCCAGTTCAAATAGCGACTAACGACGTCAACAAGAAACCTGCAATTGCGCAATCGACTATGACATCACCGCCGACTCAAACTGCAAATGTGCAGCCACCAAAAAATTTACCCCAGGAAATGCCTTCTGTTAAAAATAATATAGCTAATAATAGTGATTCTGAAATTGATTCTTTTTTAGCAGAATGGGCTGAAGCTTGGTCGTCAAAAAACGTTAATGCTTATCTAGCTAAATATTCTTCTAACTTCAGAACACCGAATGGAGAAAGCTTTTCAGACTGGCAAGAATCAAGAAGGAATAGAATTGTAGGTAAGGACATAATTACAGTGGAAGTTTCTGGAACAAGCATCTCAAGAAAAGGCGATAGTTTTGCTCAGGTGACTTTTAAACAAAAATATACTTCAAATAAACTAACTCAAATATCAAGCAAAACTCTTATCTTAAGAAAAGAAGGTTCTGGTTGGTTTATTGAGCAAGAATATTCTGGCAAACAATAGTTGATGATAAATTTCATCAAAATATTACTGACAAAAGAATTTCGCTTTTTTTTAATCCTGGCGCTTCTTTTTAATTCCTCCCAAGCCTTAAGCGAAGAAATGCTTGTTGCAAATAATAATTTAAATCCTATTGAATTAAAATATGAAACACCTGAAAAGATGCTTGTAAAATCTTTAGTAGAAATTTCAGAAGGTAAGGTAGATATAGCCCTTAAAACTATTGACGCCCTTATCAAACAAACACCAAATTTTAAGTTAGCCTATCTAATTCAAGGGGACTTGCTTTTAGCTCACGCAAAGCAAATTAATGGTATTGGTGATGAAACTAAAGGTGAAAAAAAAGAAGAAGTTGAAAATTTAAAAAATGAAGCAAAAGTAAGAATTGAAAGATACCTTAATAATTTAAATCTACAAAATGAACCGAAAATTTTTGCTCAACTTAACGATAAAGATAAATATCTTTTTTATGTAGATGCAGGTAGTTCTCGACTGTATCTATACGAAAATATAGATGGAAAGCTTTCTTATAAAGATGATTTTTATGTTTCTATAGGCAAAAATGGATTTGGCAAGCAGTATGAAGGCGATAAAAAGACACCGGTGGGCGTTTACTTTACAGGAAAAAAAATCAGAGAATCATTATCTGATTTTTATGGTGAAGCAGCCTACCCTTTAAGTTACCCAAATGAAATTGATATAAAAAATAAAAGAAATGGCTCTGGCATATGGCTTCATGGCACGCCAAAGACCACTTACAATAGAGCACCGCTAGCAAGTGATGGATGTATTGTATTAAGTAACCCTGATCTAATGAAGCTATCTTCTGTTTTAGATAACAACAAAATTCCTATTATTATTTCTTTTCAGTCATTAAAAGATCTAGAGTCTAGTAACAAAAATTTGGCTGAGAGAAAACTTTCACTTATTAATGCCATAGAAAGATGGAGAGAAAAATGGGAAGATCAAGATACTGAAAGCTACCTAAAATTTTATTCAAAAAACTTTTTTAGTCAAAAAGATAATTATGACTCATGGGCTGAGAGAAAAAGAATTATTCAGGCTCAAAAGCAAAAGGTTTTTGTAGGGCTATCTGAAATTTCATTCTTTGATTATCCGAACACAGAAAATGAAATGGTTTTGGTAGATTTTATTCAGGATTATAAAAGCCCTACAATTAACAATAAAATGAATAAAAGGCAGTATTGGATTAATGAAAATAATGAATGGAGAATTATGTATGAAGGCGGCGCTTAATTTAATCAAATTACTTTTTGTTTTTTTCTTATTTTCACCCTTAACCTATGCGGCTAATCCAGTAGTTGAGTTTGAAACTAATCAAGGCAACTTTAAGATTGAGCTCTATCCTGAAAAAGCTCCAAAAACAGTCGCTAATTTTTTATATTACGTAAATAACGGTTTTTATAAGGAAACTATCTTTCATAGAGTCATTAATAACTTTATGATTCAGGGTGGCGGATTTACTCGAGAGATGTCTGAAAAAACAACGCAACCTCCTATTGTTAATGAATCAAATAATGGATTAGTAAATAGCGCAGGAACTATTGCTATGGCTCGAACAAATGACCCTAATTCTGCAACAGCCCAATTTTTTATAAATCTTATCGATAACAATTTTTTAAACTATACAAGCCCTGAGGCAGGTTCTATCGGTTACTGTGTTTTTGGCAAAATAACTGAGGGTATGAATGTTATTCGAAAAATTGGTCAGCTACCTACAGGCAACTCCAAAGGCTTCTCTGATGTGCCCATTAGGCCCGTCATTATTATTAATGCAAAACATATTAACTAATTTTTTATAAAGGAATTAAAGTGATTACACTCTCAACCAATTTTGGCAATATCATTTTGGAGCTTGACACTGATAAGGCTCCCATTACTGTCGAAAATTTTTTAAGTTATGCTAAGAATGGTTATTACAATGGCACTATTTTCCACAGAGTCATTGATGGTTTCATGATTCAAGGTGGTGGATTTGATGCTTCGATGAAGCAAAAAGCTACTGAGAAACCTATTAAAAATGAGGCTAATAATGGCCTTAAAAATAACAAATACACTATTGCCATGGCAAGAACTTCAATACCCGACTCTGCTACGAGCCAATTCTTTATTAATGTAAATAATAATGATTTTTTAAATTACCCAGGCCAAGATGGTTGGGGTTATTGCGTTTTTGGAAAAGTCATTGAAGGTTCTGACATTGTCGATAAAATTCAAAAAGTCGCAACAGGTAATTCGGGTGGCCATCAAGATGTTCCTATTGAAACTGTCACAATTCTTAATGTCGCTATTAACTAATATTGCCTAATCAAACTATCTTTGTATCAGACATACACTTGTGCGAAAGTCGCCCAAGCATTACTGATGCTTTCGTTAATTTTTTAAATAAAATGACTAGTCAGGTTGATGCACTCTTTATACTTGGCGATCTTTTTGAATATTGGATCGGTGACGATTCAAGCTATCATGAAAATGTAATCAGCGCCCTTAAAAGTTTGGTCGAACGTCATGTTAAAGTTTTTTTAATGCACGGCAATAGAGACTTTCTTATAGGGTCTACCTTTGAAAAAAAAACGGGCGCCATTTTATTAAAGGATCCAACGCTTATCAAAATTTATGACAGAAAAATACTTCTAAGTCATGGGGATTCACTCTGTACAGATGATACTGAGTATCAATCTTTCAAAAACAAAGTTAGAGATGAATCATGGAAAAATGAATTTCTAAAAAAACCTCTTCCTGAGCGAGTCTTAATTGCAAATGAATTCAGAAAGCAAAGTGAATTAAATAAAAAAAATAAATCTGAAGAAATCATGGATGCAAATCCTGATGAAGTAAATCGAATCCTAATTCAATTTAATTACCCAGATTTTTTCATTCATGGCCACACACATAGACCATACCATCATTCAATTAATCTTGATGACCATCAAATGCAACGCGTTGTTTTAGGTGACTGGTATGAACAGGGGAGTTATTTAACCCTAGATTTGCATGGTATCAAAACTCATCAAATTTAATGCTTTAGAAACTCTAACGGTCTTCTTTTTTCAGCTACTTTATCTAGCACGCCATTGATATATTTATACCCATCAATTCCACCAAAGGTCTTAGCTAATTCAACGCCTTCATTAATAGCCACCTTATATGGAATTAGCGCGTCATACATAAGCTCATAAACTGAAATACATAGAATTGAATGCTCTATAGGACTTAGCTTTTCAATAGGTCGATCAATGAAACTTGAAATTTCATTATTTAATTGATCCATATTATTCATGATGCCATCAAAAATTTGGTGGTAAAAAACTTCATCCGCTTTTAAATAATCAGGGTCATCTTTAATGTCTTTTTTAATCTGATTAATATCAAACTGATTTAAGATGCCGCGATAAATACTTTTCATCACAAGCTCTCTGGACTTACGTCTATTATTGACAAGCTTCTTTTTCTTTTTAATCGGTTGCACTTCTAACATTAGATTGACTTTAATAAATGAATCATTTGTATAGCCACTTGAGCAGCTTCTTTGCCTTTAACTGGGGCTCGCTCCATAGCCTGCTCGTCATTTTCAGTAGTCAATATTGCATTCACAATTGGCATACTAAATTCTAATTGAACATCCATAATTGATTTTGCTGAGTGGTTTGCTACAACTTCAAAGTGAAAAGTCTCTCCTCTTATTACAGCTCCCATTGCAATAAGTGCATCAAATTTTTTTGTTTGTGCCATCTTTTTAAGAGCTAATGGACTTTCTAAGGCACCAGGAACTTTTACCAATACAATACGTTCATCATTTACACCAAGAGTTAGAAGTTCTTTATGACATGCCTTAACTAGAGCTTCACCAACATGCGGATTAAATTCTGACATCACAATACCAATAGAGAACAATTCTCCATTTGAATTTTTTAAAATCTCTCTCAATTCACTAAGTCCTTTAGTATTACTTTTAAATAAAAAAGTAATTTTAACTTATATGAGAGCTATCTTTTGCTTTTATATAAGTTAATGAAACAATATCCAAGCCTTTTGTATGGTGCTCCATATCCCATAAGATATAGGTATGCCAACAGCTGACCAAGCAAGAAAAGATATTAATGGAGTTTTTTCAGCTTTCCCAAAGGTTTCTTTTGTTGAAATAAATTTTTCATGGGCTAATTTTTTTTCAGCTAATAACTCTTTATCAGTCATAAAGAATTTTTTGTCCACAGGTCTCACCATAAGATTTGCAATAAATCCGATAGCAAGCATGCTCGCTAAAATATAAAAAATGGGTGCATAAATTTCCGAAAAAGGAACTTGTGCTTCAACCCTCATATCATGCATATAATTTACAATCACAGGGCCTAATATGCCGGCAGTTGACCAAGCTGTGAGAATTCTTCCATGAATTGCCCCCACAAATTGAGTTCCAAACATGTCTGCTAAGTAAGCCGGTATCGTTGCAAATCCTCCACCATACATAGAAGCAATAATACAAAAACATGCTGCAAAGAGCGCTAATGATTTTGATCCAGCCATATAGGACGCGGTGACGTACATCAAGATACCAAGTGTAAAAAATACAATATAAGTCAGTTTTCTTCCTAATTTATCTGAAATACTGGCCCAAAAAAATCGGCCAAAAATATTAAATAAAGAAATTAACCCTACAAATCCTGCGCCTACGGCTGCTGCAAGCGCCAATAGGGCCTCATCTTTTTTAAGATCTGCAAAACCTAGATCTGATTGGCCAATTAAGGCACCGCCAAAAGTTTCTTGAAGCATTGGTGCTGCCGCTCCAATAATACCTATACCTGCTGACACATTCATACAAAGAACTATCCACAGAAACCAAAATTGTGGCGTTTTATGCGCCTTTTTTAAATGCACGTGATTAACCGAAATCATATTATTATTTTTATTCTTGGGAGGATTCCATCCTGTTGGCTTCCATCCTGTTGGAGGGACTCTATAGCCTAAAGAGCCTGAAATCATAAAAATAGTATAAATAATGGCCAATACAACGAATGTTTGCCAAATCCCAGGCTGAATCATGCCGTTAGTGCTTGTAGAAAATTTTGTCATTAGCATTGTGGCTAGTGGGGAGCCAATCATTGCACCTCCTCCAAAACCCATAATCGCCATGCCAGTGGCCATACCTCTTTTATCGGGAAACCATTTAATTAGAGTCGATACAGGGGAAATATATCCTAAGCCTAAGCCTATCCCACCAATGACGCCACTGCCAAGCCACATCATCCAAAGCTGATGTGTATATATGCCAAATGCGGAAAGCAACAATCCGCCACACCAACATAATGTAGATACAAGCCCGGCTTTTCTGGGGCCCGCTCGCTCTAACCAGCTTCCCCAAAAAGCTGCAGAACAGCCTAAAAGAACAAAGAACAGGGTGTACATCCACCCTAAATCAAATTGAGTCCAGTTACAATCTGTCGCAGTTAAAGCTCTAAGTGTTCCATGAAGTTTATCTGCAAAGGTAGCTGCTCCAGCAGAGCATGCAGCTAAAGCCTTGCCATCTGGACCTGTTAAGGCGTTCCCTAAAGGCTTCCAAAAGACACTAAATCCATAGGCCATACCAATTGAAAGATGAATGGCTAATGCTGCAGGGGGAACCAACCAACGATTATAAGAAGCCTTAGCAGTGATATATTCTTTTGAAAAAAAACTTGGCATACACATTCTCCGAAAATCAACATTTCAATATTAAATTAATTTTTAAAAAAAACATCTTATTCTTTGTAAACTATATATTGTCATTAAAATGTCATACAAATGTCATACGATCATAACCAATCCATTAATATAAGCAACTATGAAAGCCAATATACTGATCGTTGAAGATGAAAGCCCGATTCTTGAGCTTTTGGCACTTAATATTTCTCAGGCCGGCTATAACCCTTTAAGGGCTATAAGTGCAGAACATGCAGAAAAACTCATTAACGAAGCTCTTCCCGATATTATCCTGCTCGACTGGATGTTGCCTGGTATGTCAGGTATAGATTTTGCAAAAAAATTGCGTAGCAATGCTTTAACAAAAACAATACCAATTATCATGTTAACAGCCCGAAGTGATGAATTAGATAAAGTTAAAGGTTTGGAGGTTGGTGCAGACGACTATATTACGAAGCCCTTTAGTCCTAGAGAACTTAACGCTCGAATCAAAGCTGTTCTTAGAAGAAAGGCACCTGAACTTACTGAAGATATCTTGAAAATTAATGGCCTAGAATTAAATCCTGTATCCCATCGCGTTACCGGAAACAATAAACTGCTGGAGATGGGTCCAACAGAATTTAGATTGCTTCATTTTTTTATGAGCAACCCTGAAAGAGTTTATTCAAGAAGTCAATTATTGGATAAAGTTTGGGGGAGTCAAATTTTTATTGAGGATAGAACAGTCGATGTTCATATTCGAAGATTGAGAAATATTCTTACCCAATCTGAACATGAAAATTTAATTCAGACTGTCCGAGGCTCAGGTTACAGACTCTCTACAAAATAGAATTTACCTAGATCACTTCAAGCATTACTCGCTATAATACTGATAAGTTTTTAGCGAGAAATAACATTGCAAGATATCCGTTGGAATACTTTTTGGGTTTTATTATTTGTATCCTTTTTATCTCTTGTTGTTTGGGGATTTAAAAGTTTAGAAGTTGCTTTTTTGTTTTTTGTCTTATGCCTCACTGTCTATTTACTTTCTCATGTTTATTGGATTCACCGTCTAAACAAATGGCTTAAAAATCCAAATCTATCAACTATCCCTGATGGATCAGGCATCTGGGAAGAAATATTTTCCATACTCTATCGAGAATATAGAAAACAAAAGAAAAGTAAGTCTGAACTAACCACAACACTTGGCAGATTTATGACAGCAGCAGAAGCTATTCCTGATGGTATTGTTGCTCTAAATCAAAATAATGAGATTGAATGGTGCAACAAGCCTTCAGAAAAAATGCTCGGCATTAATCTATCCAAAGATATCAATCAGCCTATCAACTACTTATTGCGCGAAACTAGCTTTACTGAATACCTCAGTGACAATAAATACAATGACTCGCTTAAGTTAATTTCTTGGCGCAATACAAGCAGATCATTCGAAATACTTCTAGTCCCTTTTGGTGCAAGTCAAAAACTTCTTATCTGTAGAGATATTACACAGATTGAAAAAAATGATTCTATTAAGCGTGATTTTATTGCAAATGTTTCACATGAGTTAAAAACGCCGCTAACGGTCATCATTGGATTTTTAGAAACACTTTCAGATATGAAAAATGAATTCAATAAAAAAACCTATCCCTATCTGCAAATGATGCTTGAGCAATCAGATCGCATGAAAAAACTAGTTGAGGACTTACTTCAACTTTCCTCGATAGAATCAAACGCAGCAGCAGCCGAAAAAAAAGAAATAGATATGCACCAACTCTTTAAGCGACTGGAGAAAGATTCAGATTTGATATCCGGCAAATTACATAAAATTAATATGTCCATTAAAAAAAATATTGCTTTATTAGGATATGAAAAAGAAATATATAGTGCATTTCTGAATTTAGTAAGTAATGCTATACGCTATACAGAAAAAGGCGGGTCGATTAATGTTATATGGGATATGGAAAATCAAAAACCTTATTTTGAAGTGCAAGATTCTGGTATCGGTATTGATGAAAAGCTAATTCCGAGACTTACGGAGCGCTTTTATAGAATTAATGCTGATAGAAGCAGAATTACTGGGGGTACTGGATTAGGATTATCTATTGTAAAACATGTCTGCATTCGACATCAGGCACAAATAGAAATTACAAGTCAGGTAGGTAAAGGCAGTCAATTTAAAATCATTTTCCCGCAAGAAAGACTGTCTCTTAAGAAATGAAGAAGAAAATGAAGAAGAAAATGAATAAATTTTATTATTTCTTTTTTTGTTTGGTATTTTTAGTGTCCCTTCCCATTTCACATGCAAAAGAAATTGTTGAGCCAGATAGGCAGTCTGCAAGACAGCTTGGAAAAACAGATTTTGATCGTATGGCTGATCATGAGATCAGAGAAAATATTCAAAGTTTAAAAACACTTATGATTAAGCTTTACAAAAGAAATCCTTCTGAATTAAAAAAAAGTACGTCTGAAGATCCTGAAAAAATGGTGAATTGGGTATTTAATGGAAACCATAATTGGAATTTTGAAGCTATCAATAATGCTCAAGGCACGGATGCTATTTATTTAACATTTAGCGAGGACTATAAAGGCGACAAAGTGCTTCCATTTATTGTGGGTATTTATACAATGCTTATCAAAGCTCATGGAGGCAAAAAAGAATTTTATTTATTCGACTCCGTTGATCCTCAGATGTTGTACAACGCCTCTCGCAATATTGAAACAGCTGTTTGGAAACTCTCTAACACTAAAGATAGCTCCGGTAAATTCTTTTTACTAGCGAATGAAATAAATGAAAAAGAAAGTAATTTATCTTTTGAAAGAGAGTTTGGAAAAATTATTGGTAGAACAGATTTTCTAGCTTTTACGTTATCTGAAAAAACTGAGCGCAGTATTACGCGAATTATTCAGAACGTCACGACTGGCTTATTGATACCCTTTTAAATTACAAAAGTATTTTCTCAATGCCACCTTTGGTTGAGCTCTCGACATAATTTTGCATCCAATTGGCGCCCAATAAATTCTTAGCCAATTCAACAACAATATAATCTGCAGTCGTATTTGTATCCTCTCCGTAACGAGCAAGCCCTTGCAGACAAGAAGGGCAGGAAGTAAGAATTTTCACTTCTCCTAAAGCCTCTGGCTGATCCTCGCCCATTTTTTGAATGCCTTTTTCAATTTCTTCTTGTTTTCTCTTTTTAACTTGCGTTGCAATATCTGGCCTACCTACAGCAAACGTTCCAGACTCACCGCAACAGCGATCATTTAGAGGTACATTTGTATTCATCAATGCATTTGTAACTTTGCTAGGCGCATATGTTTTCATTGGGCTATGGCATGGGTCATGGTACATATATCTCGTACCTGATACACCTTCCATTTTTATTCCTTTTTCCATGAGATATTCATGAATATCTAATAATCTACAACCAGGAAATATTTTTTCAAATTCATACTTTTGTAATTGATCCATACAAGTCCCACAAGAAACAATCACTGTTTTAATATCTAAATAATTAAGCGTGTTAGCGACTCTATGAAATTGAACACGATTATCAGAAGTTATTTTTTGACCTTTATCATGGTTGCCAGACGATGTTTGCGGATAACCACAACACAAATAACCTGGCGGCAGCACAGTAATAGCACCTACCTCATATAACATTGCTTGGGTCGCCAAGCCTACTTGAGAGAAAAGTCTTTCAGAGCCACATCCGGGAAAATAAAAAACTGCATCAGAGTCTTCATTGATTTTTTGTAGATTCCTTATTACGGGAACAAGCTTATCGTCTTCTATGCCAAGAAGAGCTCTTGATGTCTTAGTGGGCATATTTTTAGGCATAGGCCTATTTAAGAAATGAACAATCTGAGACTTAATTGGAGCCTTGCCAATTGTAGAAGGTGGGTTATTTTTAAATAAATTAATAACACCAAGTTTTTTTAATAGATTATGCCCAGCTTGTTGAGCTTTGTAACCGAAATCAACCATTAAAGTTCTCATAATTTTAATAGTGACAGGGTCTTTCATATTCAAATAAGTCATAGCTAGAGCAGTGCCTGGACTAAAATGACGCTTACCCTGCTCTCTTAGAAAATTTCGCATAGCGATAGAGACTTCACCAAAATCAATATCTACCGGACATGGATTTAAGCATTTATGGCAGACAGTGCAATGATCAGCTACATCATTGAATTCATCAAAATGTTTAATTGAAATGCCACGCCTTGTTTGTTCTTCATATAGAAATGCTTCGATCAGAAGTGAGGTTGCTAAAATTTTATTTCTTGGGCTGTAGAGTAAATTAGAGCGCGGAACATGAGTAGTACAAACGGGCTTACATTTACCGCATCGCAGGCAATCACTTATTGAATCTGCGATTTCTCCAATAGCAGATTGTTCCATGATGATCGATTCTTGCTCTAATAGTCCGAAGCTTGGCGTATAAGCATTTTCTAAACCAGATCCTGGAAGTAGTTTGCCTTTATTAAAATGTCCAAAGGGGTCTACTTTATTTTTATATTTCTCAAATGCTTCAATTGTGCTCTCATCTAGAAATTCCATTTTTGTAATGCCAATGCCGTGCTCGCCAGAAATAACACCATTGAGGCTTTTAGCTAAAGCCATAACTCTCACTACCGCCTCATGCGCTTCATGCATCATTTGGTAGTCATCTGAATTGACTGGAATATTGGTATGCACATTACCATCTCCAGCATGCATATGAAGGGCTATAAATACCCTGCTCTTCAAAGTATTTTTATGTATTTGATCTAGCTTAAGTAGGAAGGCCTGGTACTCTCTTCCACTAAAAATTTCATGAAGTGGATCTTTAAGTTCTTTCTTCCAAGAAATTCTTAACTCATAAGATTGAAGGGCTCTAAAGATATTTTCATATTTATATTCAATATCAACATTTCTTTGAAGAAGTGATGAAAGCGGACCATCCAAATTGTCGAGCATCTGGCCCCATTTTTCCCTTAATCCATGAATCAAATCTATACTCATTTTTTGCTTAACTTGATTAAGCTCTGGATCTGAATTCAAACCCTCTTCTTCATAAAGAAACTTTTCGTGCTCAATAAAAGTTTCTAAATCATCTAAAAGTTTTAATTTGTTTCTAATTGAAAGCTCAATATTAATTCTTTCAATACCGTCAGAATATTCACCAAGCTTTGGCAAGGGAATTACAACATCTTCATTAATCTTGAATGCGTTCGTATGTTTTGCAATAGCGGCTGTTCTTGCACGGTCTAGCCAAAAACGTTTTCGTGCATCTGCTGAAACTGCTATAAAACCTTCGCCATCTCTTGAATTAGCTATCTGGACAATTTGAGAGGCTGAAATTCCTACAGCATCTTCATCATCACTAGCTATATCAGCAATCAAAACCATGCGGGGACGCTCTTGCCTTGCAGCTTTTGTGCTGTATCCAACAGCCTTAATATAACGCTCATCCATATGCTCTAAGCCAGCTAAGAGCGTGCTATTTGATTGATCTAAATAATCTTTGATTTCAACAATTGCTGGAACTGCATGAGAGACATTACCAAAAAATTCTAAGCATATAGTTCTTATATACTTTGGCATTTTATGAAGGATGAAAGTACCAGATGTGATAAGTCCGTCACAGCCTTCTTTTTGGACACCTGGAAGCCCACTCAAGAATTTATCAGTAACATCCTTACCTAATCCAATTTTTCTAAAACTGCTTCCTGGAATTTCTAATATTTCTGGCTTATCAATTAAGTCTTTACCATTAGTGTTGTAACGACTAATTTTAAAGCGCACCAAATCTACATCATGAATTTTGCCAAGATTATGATCTAATCTTTCAATCTCAATCCAATTACCATTAGGGTCAACCATTTTCCAAGAAGCTAAATTATCTAAAGCTGTCCCCCACAGAACCGCTTTCTTTCCGCCAGCATTTACTGCAATATTGCCACCAATACAACATGCATCTGCTGATGTTGGATCACAAGCGAATTCAAGACCGTTATTTGTCGCCATTTCCATAGCGCGTCTTGTAACAACCCCAGCACCGCACTTCACAACAGGCACACGCTCACTAACACCAGGTAAATTCTGATATTCGACATTGCTTATATCATCAAGTTTTTCGGTATTAATGACCGCTGAGAACGGGGAGAGCGGAATAGCCCCACCAGTGTATCCTGTACCTCCACCTCGAGGAATAATCGTTAACTCAAGCTCGATACAAGCTTTAACAATGTGCGCCATCTCTTCTTCGTGATCTGGGTTTATTACCACGAATGGGTATTCAACTCTCCAGTCCGTTGCATCAGTTACATGAGATACTCTCGCCAATCCATCAAATTGAATATTATCTTTTTTAGTGATTTTTTTTAATTTAGAAAAAATTTTTCTTCTAAGTTTTTTGACCAACTTGAAATCATTTTCAAAAGTCTTAACTGCCTTATGCGCTGCCTCAGAAAGCTCAATGACTTTGGCATTGCCAGAACTTCGCTCCCCAATCGAATGGATACGATGATACATAGCATCTACTAATGCTTTCAGTCGCTTCGGATTTTCTAAAAGATCATCTTGAAGGTAAGGATTTCTATTAACTACCCATAAATCACCTAGCACCTCGAAAAGCATTCGAGCAGATCGGCCTGTCTTTCTTTCGTCTCTCAATTCATTCAGAATATTCCAGACATTTTCCCCCAAGAATCTAATGACAATTTCTCGGTCTGAAAACGAAGTATAGTTATAGGGTATTTCACGCAATCGATTGATTGGAAATGGTTGCGTTTTAAAAATAGATTTGAGTATTGGGGCGTTCATTTAAATAAATTTAATTTAACCATGAGCATATCATGGAGGAGAATTGCTAACAACGTTATAACCCATAGGGTTATTGAACTTTAGGCAAAAAATTCAGTTAAAATATGAACTCAATTTACTCGGCTTAAAGAGCCCGCCCCTTATCATTTTATGAATCCAATGACTTTAACAAAGTTCAGATTAATTTCTCAAAAACACCCAAAATGCTCTGGATAAAAACCCTTCATATTATATTTATGGTGACTTGGTTTGCTGGCCTTTTTTATTTGCCAAGGCTATTTGTTTACCACGCCATGAGTAAAGATAAAATTAGCCATGAAAGATTCAAAGTCATGGAAAGAAAGCTTTTTTTTGGCATCATGACACCCGGCGCTTTTTTAACAATACTTTTCGGAGGATGGCTTTGGAATCTCTATGGAGTCACTGAACAATGGCTTCAAATTAAAATAGGTCTTGTAATCTTATTGCTTGCTTATCACTATCTATGTTTTAAACATCTTATTGATTTTAAAAACAATAAAAATAAGCATAGCCATATATATTTCCGATGGTTTAATGAGGTGCCTGTAATAGCTCTTGTTGTCATAATTTACTTAGTCGAATTTAAACCAGCATGAGTATACTCATCTGTGGCTCTATGGCTTTCGATACCATTATGGTATTCAAAGACCAATTTAAAAACCATATTTTGCCTGAAAGTATTCATAAATTAAGTGTGGCTTTTTATGTGCCAGAACTTAGGAAAGAATTTGGCGGTACTGCAGGAAATATTGCTTTCAATCTTAAGCTTCTCGATGAAAATCCTGTAATTATGGCAACGGTAGGTAGTGACTTTTCCGTTTATTTTGACTGGCTTAATCAAAATGGAATTGATACTTCATATATCAAAGAAATTAAAAGTCTCTATACAGCGCAGGCATATATTACAACTGATCTCAGTGACAATCAAATTACAGCTTTTCATCCAGGCGCCATGGTGGAATCTCATCAGAACAAAATTAAAGAAGTGAAGGATGTATGTTTAGCCATTATTGCGCCAGATGGGAAAGATGGCATGATGAATCACGCTAAAGAATGTAAGGCACTTAATATCCCTTTTATGTTCGATCCTGGTCAAGGGCTGCCAATGTTTAATCGTGAAGAACTTTTAAAATTTATTGATGATGCTTCATATATTGCGGTGAACGACTATGAAGCAACTCTTCTATCAGAAAAGACTTCTCTTTCTTTAGAAGAAATTTCTAAAAGAGTAGAGGCATTAATTGTTACCAGGGGTGGTGAAGGCTCAATCATTTATGCTGATCATAAAACATATAAGATCGAACCCATTAAGGTTCAATCAACTATTGATCCAACAGGGTGCGGCGACGCTTATCGCGCAGGCCTTCTATATGGAATTTCTAAAAAATGGGATTGGCAATCTACTGGTCGATTAGCTTCTGTGATGAGTGCTATTAAAATTCAAAATCAAGGAGGTCAGAATCATCGGCCTACCCGTGATGACATCGAAATGCTTTATACAAAAAAATTAATCGAAGAAAATAATTAACTAGGTATCTTTTGAATTAGCTTTGACAGAAAATACTGACTTATCATCAAGTCTGATGGTCGTTAAAGCTCTTCCCCAAACACAGCCTGTATCAATCGAAAAAATATCTCCTCTTGTGACAAGTCCAAGTGCTGACCAATGGCCAAAAATAATAACATTATCTTTAGTTTTTCTTTTAGGAAAATCAAACCAAGCTTTTAATTTTTTAGGCATATTTTTAAGTTCGCCTTTATAGGTAAAATCAATAGCTCCGTCTGAAGATAAAGCCCTCAATCTTGTTGTCGCATTAATGATAATTCTTGCTTTATCATTTTTATTTAAACTGCTAGACCACTTATCTGGCTTATTGCCATAGATAGAAGATAAAAATTCTATATATTTTTTACTACGGAGTTGCGTGCTTACTTCTTTCGAGAATTTAAGAGCATCTTTAATAGTCCACTGAGGCATTAAACCTGCATGAACCATTAAGTGTTTTTTTTCATAATGCACTAATGGGAGTGATCTTAACCATTTAAAAAGTAAATCTGAGTCTTTTGCTTTAAGAAGGCGAGACAAAGTATCTTCATCGTCTGGCTCAATGACTTTATATTTGATAGCTAATGCATGAAGATCATGATTGCCTAAGACAGCTGTCACTGAGGATTTATTTTTATAGCACCATCTTAAAATTTCTAATGATCCATTACCACGATTAACTAAATCACCTACGAGCCAAAGTTGATCTCTGCCACGTTTAAATTTAATTTTTTTTAGTAAATCTAGAAAAGAATAGTAGCAACCTTGAATATCACCAATTGCGTAAATTGCCATAGATATTTATTTTTTAAAGTTAGCGCCTGATGAATTCGACATATATAAGACCGCACTTGCAACTTCATTGTCAGACAAAGATGCATTCCCACCTTTTGCAGGCATAGATCGAATTCCTTTGATGGCATGCTGAACAAGCACTTCGTAACCTTGAGCTATTCTTGGAGCCCAGGCTTGCACATCACCAAATTTTGGAGCATTTAACATACCAGCTTGATGGCACATTAAACAAGCAGCTTTGTAGACTTCCTCTCCTGATTTTCCTCCCGAAGCTGACCCTTCTGCAATAGCCTGTGATAACTCTACCTTTGCTACTGGCTGAATATTTTCTTTAATTTTACTTTCTACCATAACGTTAGAACTAGTAATGCTCTTAAAGTCATAGGTTACGAATGAAATGAATAAAATTCCCCCTACAATTGCTCCAACAATAATTATAGTTAATTCAAATAATACATTTTTTTCTTTTTCTAAATTCATTTAACTTTCCTTTTGTAATCTTAATACAGAGTAAATTTAAAATAATGGTCAACTAACATCGCAGAAAAAATCAAACTTAAATAGATAATAGAATATCTAAATGTTTTCATGGACAATTTATCTGAGTACTTTTTATAAAGCATAATTACATAGTACAAGAAAAAGGCATTAAGAATAGTGGCACAAATTAAATAAATAAGCCCACTCATACCAAGACTAAATGGCGCCATAGTCACAATAATCAAAATGATTGTATATAGAACAATTTGTAATAATGTGAAAGACTCGCCGTGTGTGACAGGTAACATTGGTATACCTACTTTTGCATAATCATTTCTCCGGTAAAGTGCCAATGCCCAAAAATGAGGTGGCGTCCAGCAGAAGATAATTAAAAATAAAATTAGCGCTTCCGGTCCAACAGTATTATTAACTGCTGCCCACCCTAAAATAGGAGGCATGGCGCCAGAGGCCCCACCAATAACAATATTCATTGGCGTAGCAGGCTTAAGGAAAATTGTATAAATGACAGAGTAAGAGAAAAAAGTTGCAAGAGTAAGCCACATTGTTAGAGAGTTCACATAATAAAAAAGAATTGCTAATCCAATACCTCCCAAAATACTTGCATAAACTACAGTGCGTTCGGATGACAATTGCCCTGTCCCTATTGGCCTTCCTTTTGTTCTTGCCATCACAGCATCTATTTTTTGTTCAATCAGGCAATTAAAAGCTGCTGCTGCAAACGAGACAAAAGCAATACCCAAAATAGAGCTTAGCAATAGATTAAATGGCACCATCCCTGGGGTAGCTAAAAACATTCCTATCACAGCAGTAAAAACAATAAGTGAATTAACTCGCAACTTGCAAAGAACTAAAAAATTCTTTAAATCAACCTTAAGATTCAAAGCATTTTTTTTAAGAGAGTTAAGCATATTGTTTTTTAATTTTTGAATTTAATATTGTTATTATGATAACTAGTAAAGCTGCTGTTAGATTATGACTAACAGCTAAGACCATTGGGAGATGAAGAATCAAGTTAGCAACTCCAATAACAAATTGGGCTGCCAATATAATTAATAGAAGGATTGCTTCAAATCTCAATTGTTTATATTTCATTAATGCATAAGATAAATAGCCAAAATAAATAACTACAGTTATAGCGCCTACTCTGTGTATCCATTGAATTGCATGCAGTGCGTTAAGGCTAATTGGAGCCCCTTCAGAAGTTTGGCCTAGATTTCTGAAAATATTAAACGCACTCTTAAAGTCCATATCAGGGATCCATTGACCATGGCAGGTCGGAAAATCTGTACAAGCGAGACCAGCATAATTGGTGCTTGTCCAACCACCTAAAAATATTTGCATAAAAATCAGAATAAGGCCAAACCTTGCCATATAAAAAATTATGCTTTTCTTTAGAATTAATTTTGAATTTTTGTTGAAATGTTCGTAGCTTAGATAGGTGAGTATAGCTAAAGTTGCCATGCCACCTATTAAATGGGCACTAACAATAATAGGCTTGAGTAAAAGTGTAACTGTAAGCATTCCTAACATAGCTTGAAAAAATACAATACCCAGAAGACTGTAAGGAACAAGGATGTTCACTTTAAGTGATTTTTTATTTTTATAAGCCAAATATGCAATTGATAAAATTAAAAGCCCCAATAGGCCTGCCACATATCTATGAACCATTTCCTTCCAAGCTTTGTCATTTTCTATAACCTGACCTGGAAAAGTATGTTGGGCTTTTTCAATAGCCAGTTGGCTTTCTGGCACTGTTAGCGTTCCAAAACATCCTGGCCAATCTGGGCAACCTAAACCAGCATCAGACAGCCTTACATAGGCGCCTAGAACAATTAAGCAAAATGTCATAATTGTTGTAAATAAAGTAATTTTTTTAAAAAGATTCATAATTAAATTTCTATAAAATTATAATAATATCGATTAGACTCATAAGAAATAATTCCATTACTATGAAAGAATTATAACATTCACCCAATTATGGCAAAAAAATCTCTCTGGCTGTTATTCGTTTTATTAGCTCTTTTAGTCTTATTTTTTTTGTCATTAACTGCAAATAAAAAAGTTCCTGAGATTCGGGTTACTTCAATTACTGGTGAAGCTTTCCAGCTTTATCAAGTTAAAAACAATTTTACAATCATCAATTTTTGGGCAACCGACTGTCCAGGATGTATCAAAGAAATGCCAGGTCTAGCTACTACTTATAATCAATTCAGAGGGCAAGGTTTGGAAATTATCGCTGTATCTATGAGCTATGACCCGCCAAATCATGTCTTAAATTTTACTCAAAAAAATAAAATCCCTTTTCCTGTTGTGCTAGACATTGACGGTCAAATTGCACAATCATTTGAGAACATTCGTCTTACACCAACTTCAATACTAATTGATAAAAATGGAAAAATCATTGATAAAGTCATAGGAGAATTAGATTTTAATAAATTAAATGCTCTTTTGAAAAAGCATCTAGATTCCTAATTATTTTGAAATTCTTATTAATCGTTCTATATCTTTAATTATTCCAGATGGATTCGTTCCTTTTTTATATTGCATCATCAAATTTCCATAAGGATCTATCAGATAGATAGATTCGCTATCAAAGGCTGGATAAGATTTAATTCGACTATTTAGTCTATCTTTTGAATCTTTATCTTCTTTCAAGAAGAGGTGGCCTTGGCTCAATTTAATCTGTTCAGATGAAATTAAATTTTTATCTTTAACTATAGCTAGCCTTTGAATTTTATTGCCATCTTTACCTAATGCAAGCCAAATTTGTCTTAACTCATATAATTGAAACTCACACGCCTTCTCACATTTATTTTCCACGAAGGAAACTAATGTCCATTTACCAATTAATTGATATTTTTCTTGGCTTATCGGTTCAAATAACTCGAAATCACCAACCTGAATAATTGGACTAATTAAGAGTCCGTGCTCTACTCCTTTTGTATGCATTTTGTAATTTGTAAAAAAAACTAAATACCATGCATAAACTACAGGCATAAAAAATAACAATACAATGCCAATTAGTTTTAATCGTGACTTAAGAATATCGCTTAAGATCATTTCTTTTTTACGCCTAATCTTATAAAAATAATGAAAAGAGTAAATGCCATCGCAAACCACTGAAAGGCATAACCGTAATTTTTATCACTGTCCGGGACTGGGATACCTGAATCTACAACATAAGTCTTATCAAAAATTGGTTTTCTGAGTTTAACTTCATACCCCATTAAATCTTTGCTTATTAAAGAGCTTAAAACTTCATAATCCATCTTCTGAAGCCTAAAAGACGACTCATTTAATTTTTCAGTTACTACTTTTCCTAGTGAAATACCAGAAGAGGGCATTTGACTAACTTGACCTTCAATTATTCGTATCTCTTTAATAGGGGGTATATCAAGAATATCTTTTCTTGAATTAGTTAGAGGGTACCAGCCCCTATTAATTAAGATAATTTTATTAGAATTTAAAATTTTAAAAGGGGTGTAAATGAGAAAGCCTGCTTTTTCTTCACGAATTTGATTGTCTAGAATAATATTCTTATCATTTAAAAACTCCCCACTTAAAGTAACATGGTGCCAAATAATATCCTTTATTGGCATTTGGATAGTTTCTTTATTTAAATTTATTGGCGGCTGATTTTGTCTTTCGACAAATGCCATATTAATTATCTTTTTTTGATCGGCACGGTCCATCTGCCAGAACCCTAATTTAATAAAAAGGGTAAAAAATATAATAAATATCAGAGTAGGTAATAACTTATAATTAAAACTTATGTTATAGATTGAAAATTTCAAAATTATATTGAGGACAAGGTTATTTTATGAGCGGTGAATTATTGTTTAAGATTCTTGTAATAGCAATTCTATTATTTATACTTCTATCCCTTTCGGGTGGGCTTTTCTTTCTAATCAAAGATAAAAAAAAGAATTCTAACAGAATGGTTACATCGCTTTCCTTTAGAGTTGGCCTTTCTCTTCTTTTATTCTTCCTGCTTTTTTATGGATTTTATTCTGGCCTGATTCATCCTCATGGCATGTGAAATAAAAAAGCGCTATAAATATAGCGCTTTTTAAATGTGCTAGATTAAAGCCAATATACAAATATAAACAAACCTAGCCAAACCACATCCACAAAGTGCCAATACCAAGCGACAGCCTCAAAAGCAAAATGATCATTTTTTGTAAAATGCCCTTTAATTGATCTCAATAGAATCACTGCTAACATAACAGCGCCCATTGTTACATGAAAACCATGGAATCCTGTAAGCAAGAAAAATGTAGATCCATATATTCCAGAGCTAAGTTTTAAACTTAATTCGGTGTAAGCATGGTGATACTCGGTTGCTTGCAAGTACACAAATAATGCACCTAATGCGACCGTAACAGCAAGCCAGATATTAAGATAATTTCTTTGTGCTTTTTTTAAAGCCCAATGAGCAAATGTAACTGTCACCCCACTTATTAAAAGTATTAAGGTATTAACTGCGGGCAAGCCAAATGCCGGGATAGTGTCTTTATAAACCGTAAAATTGCTTGGATTTGGCATCACTGACATAGGCCAAGATGCTTTAAATGCGGGCCATAAAAACTGATGCGTTACTACTCCATGACCTTCACCACTAAGCCAAGGCACAGATAATACACGAGCATAAAATAGCGCACCAAAAAAAGCTGCAAAAAACATAACTTCTGAAAGAATAAACCAGCCCATGCCCATTCTGAAGCTAATATCTACTTGTTTGTTATATTTCCCTGAAAGGCTTTCGGCTATTACATTTGAAAACCATCCTGCAAACATGTAAATTACTGCTGCTATGCCAGCAATAAAGACATATTTTGCATTGGGCGATTGATTTAATAACATCGCTGAACCTACGAATGTAGTAAAGAGAGCAAGGCTGCCGACTATTGGCCATTTACTTGACTCTGGAACAAAATAGATATCTTTGCTTGCCATATAATTTCCTTAATTATTAATATATTAATATTACTTAACTTGCCTTTTTGTCATCTTTCAAAGCTCTGAAAAAAGTGTAAGAAAGAGTAAGTGATTCCACATTTTTAGGAATATCTTTATCTACCTCAAACCGTACAGTAAGTTTTTTACTCTCACCGGGCTTTAATACTTGATTCCTAAAACAAAAACACTCTGACTTTTTTAAATAAAGTGATGCAATTTGAGGTGTAACACTTGGTATTGCCTGCCCAACGATTTCCTCACTAATCATATTTTCAACAGTATAGGTTACAACATAAAATTTACCTGGATTAACCTTTAAAAACTTTTGATCGGCTTTTAATTTCCAAGCTAAATTACCATTTATATTCGAATCAAAGTGAATAGTAACAAATCGTTGAGTGTCTACAACTAACTTTGACGCTTCTGCATTATAAATACGTCCTGTCTTTCCATTCAGCCCAGTGACTTCACAAAAAACATCATATAGAGGCACAAGCGCATAACCAAAACCAAACATTACAACTGTGAGCAGCGTTAAATAAACAGTTGTTCGCTTAATGCCGCCAAATTTAATCATTTCATATTGCTTAGAAGAAACCCTACGTAAAAAGAAAAGGCAACTAACCCTAGAATCAATGCTAATCGTTTATTTCTTTTTTTAACTAATTCATTATTATTTTGAAATGCTTTTTTTACCATTAATAGTCCATTAAAGCTTTTGTGACTTTTGGTGGCTTAGTGAATGAATGGTATGGCGGAGGTGAGCTCAATGTCCACTCCAAACCGCGTGCGCCTTCCCAAACTTGACCTGTAGCTTTTTTGCCGCCTAGAACACATTTGATAACTATGTATACGAATAACAATTGTGAAATGCCGTAAGCAAAACCACCAAGGCTTGAAACCATATTAAAATCTGCAAACTGCACACTGTAATCTGGAATTCTTCTTGGCATACCGGCTAAACCTAAAAAGTGTTGTGGAAAGAAAAGTACATTTGCAAAAATGGTCGATAACCAGAAATGTACCTTAGCTAATTTCTCGTCATACATGTTGCCTGTCCATTTAGGAAGCCAATAATAAACAGAGGCCATAAGAGCAAATACTGCACCTGTTAATAAGACATAATGGAAATGAGCTACAACAAAGTATGTGTCATGATATTGGAAGTCAACCGGCGTAATACCTAACATAAGTCCTGAAAAGCCTCCAATTGTAAATAAAATTACAAATGCCAATGCAAATAGCATGGGAGTCTCAAAAGTCATAGCGCCTCTCCACATTGTAGCCACCCAATTAAATACTTTAACGCCTGTAGGAACAGCAATTAACATCGTTGCATACATGAAAAATAATTCGCCGTTGATAGGAAGGCCAACTGTAAACATGTGATGCGCCCATACAAAGAAAGAAAGAATTGCAATTGATGCTGTTGCGTAAACCATAGATGCATATCCGAAAAGTGGCTTACGAGCAAAAGTCGGGATAATTTGAGATACGATTCCGAAAGCTGGTAGGGCTAAAATATAAACTTCTGGATGTCCGAAGAACCAAAAAATATGCTGGAACAATACCGGGTCACCACCACCGGCAGCATTAAAAAAGCTTGTGCCAAAATATTTATCTGTTAAGAGCATTGTTACGGCACCTGCTAAAACTGGCATAGAGGCAATAAGTAAAAAGGCTGTAATCACCCAAGTCCAGACAAACAAAGGCAATCTCATTAATGTCATACCTGGCGCTCTCATATTGAAGACTGTCGCAATGATATTAATTGCACCCATAATAGATGAGATACCTAGGAAATGAACCGCAAAGATTAAATACGGAAATGCTTTTCCTGTTTGAAGAACAAGAGGAGGGTACATAGTCCAGCCGCCTGCAGGGCCTCCACCTTCCATAAATAAAGTGCCTAAAAGAAGTGCAAAAGCAAAAGGCATAATCCAAAAACTCATATTATTCATACGAGGAAGGGCCATGTCCGGAGCGCCAATCATAATAGGTATCATCCAATTAGCAAGACCGACTCCAGCAGGCATAACAGCTCCGAAAATCATTACAAGCGCATGCACAGTAACCATCGAGTTATAAAATTGGGGGTCTACAAACTGAAGCCCTGGTTGAAATAACTCTGCACGAATAACCATCGCCATTGCGCCACCAATAAAGAACATAATCAATGAAAAAACGAGATACATCGTACCTATGTCTTTATGGTTTGTTGAAAACAACCAACGTTTAATGCCTGCGGGCTTATGATCGTGATGATCGTGATGATCGTGATCGGCGTGTGCTATTGTGCTCATTCTTAAAATCTTCCTAAATTAAAAAAATTAAATTTAAAATTATTTCTTTCTGCCAGCTGCTACATCTTTAGGCTGAATAATATCGCCTGTTTTATTACCCCAATTATTTCTTGTGAAAGTAACTGCTGAGGCAATATCAGTGTCCGATAGTTGCTCGCCAAAAGCTGGCATATTTCCCTTGCCATAAATAACTTGATGAATATGAGCTGGAATATTTTCCTTTAGGTTTGCAAGAGGACTGCCATCAATTGATGGGAAAACCCCCTTAATACCTTGTCCATTTGCTTGATGACAAGCTAGACAATTTGCTTTATAAACCGCCTCACCTTTAGATTTTAACTCATCCATTGACAGCTCTTTATCGCCACTATCTTTTTTAGATTTTAATGCAAGTTTTGTTTCTTGAACCCAAGCTAAGTATTGTTTTTCTGGAACAGCCTTTACAACAATGGGCATATATCCATGTCCTTTGCCGCAAATTTCAGCGCACTGCCCGCGATAAACACCTTCTTTATTAATTATCGTCCAGTTGTCATTAATGAATCCTGGGATAGCGTCTCTTTTCCAACCTAAATCAGGTACCCACCAAGCATGAATAACATCGTTCGCTGTTGTCATAATTCTAATTTTTTTACCGACAGGAAGTACAAGAGCTGTATCAGTATTTAGTAAATAGTTATCAGCAGTCTTTGGATCAATGCCTGAATTCCTCTGGCTAGCATCAACACTATCAGAGGCCAAATTACTGTAAATAGTAATATCCTCATCTATGTAGTCATATTTCCATTTCCATTGATACCCTGTTGCTTTGATAGTGATTTCAGATTTTGAAGTGTCATCCATCCTTGCAAGAAGTTTAGTTGCAGGTATTGCCAATGCAACAATGATAGCAAAAGGTATAAGAGTCCAAATTACTTCAACAGTTGTGCTGTGTGAAAATTTTGCTGGTTTAACGCCTTTCGACTTCCGATGATGGAATATCGACCAAAACATCACGCCAAACACCAAAATACCAATGACAGTAACTACATATAAAGAAGTCATATGCATGTTATAAACATCTTGACTTATAGGGGTAGCTCCCTCTCTCATATTTAAACCCCAGGCAGCATGTAATATATCGGGGCTTAATAAGAATAGTGCTGAGACGATAACTATGAAATTAGATAAAAATCTAGCCATACTTTTATTCAAATGCATTTATTATTCCTTACCGTAAAAGTCGAATGATCTATATTTACTGAAATTTTATGTTCCTCATGTTATCAGTAGGATTTTTTAAAATCAATACGAAAAATTGTAATCATGAGATTTTTTTAAACAATTCTAAGCGCTCTTTCTCGCATAAAAAATCTCCAATACGAGTATTTTTCCCCTGAGAGCTTATGATTATATAGCTAGGTCGATTAAAGTATGTTGTCACAAGTCTAAATTTACTCCAGTCTCGATTAAACTCCTCTCTAATTATTTTTTTCCCTTGAATAGTTTTAATCTCAATTAAGCGGGAACTGATTCTTATAATTTGATAAAAGGTACTTTTAAGACAAGTGAAATATAAAGTATATCCAAGCAAAAGAACTTCAATGCCGTAAAAAGGAATCGCTAGATATAATCCAAAGTAACAGAGTATTGAGGAAATTATGAGAATAAAGATAAAGAAAAAAAGATATATTTTTTTAATCACTCTCCAAGGCATAGATGGATTTGGGCGAAGAATAAATTCGTCTAAAGTGCCTTTCTTTGACTTTTTGATTTGAATCATATTTTCTCTTGACGTACATAAAAGAAAAAAATTCCAATAATTTATGGTGCCGGGAGCGAGAATCGAACTCGCACGCTATTACTAGCGCGGGATTTTGAGTCCCGTGCGTCTACCAATTCCGCCATCCCGGCCGCTAGATGCTTACAAGCTTAACATTATAGATAATATCGGCTTAAATCTGATAACTATATTATGATTGTAGGAATTTAAAACTAAATAAAAGACCATGCTTAATATCATCAAAAGTATCCTATCGGCTTTTTTCGGCATCCAAAATAATAGAAGATTTTCTCAGGATGATGCTTTTGTTGAAAAGCATGGGATAAAGTATTTTGTGATTATAGGTTTTTTAGTGGCAATTCTTTTGCTATTAACGCTTGCAATTTTAGTAAGTGTTATTTTAAACCATATTAAATAATTCTAATATTCAGATCATTTAAAAACTGCTCTTAAAATGTTAGGCGCATAAATCTAATATGCTAATTGAAGACTTTAATTTTGAACTGCCCCAGCATCTTATTGCCCAAACTCCCCTTCAAAAAAGGGACTCGAGTCGGCTCCTTGTTTTGAATAAAAATACAAAGTCATTCAGCGATAAAAAGTTTACAGACTTTGTTGATTTGTTAAATCCGAATGATCTTTTGATTTTCAATGACACACGTGTAATTAAAGCCAGGTTATTTGGAAAAAAAATAACAGGCGGAAAAGTTGAAATCATGATTGAGCGTATCTTGGATGACCATCATGCGCTCGCGCACTTAAAAACATCAAAAAAAATAGTTGATGACAATATTTTTGAAATCAATAAAGACGTGTCGGTTAAAGTCATCAAGAAAGAAAACGATCTTTTTTATATTGAATTTAATTCAAATTTATCCAGTTACGACATACTTGAAAAATATGGGCATATCCCTTTACCCCCTTACATCGAGAGGGATGCGGATAAATCTGATGAAAAAAGATACCAAACAATCTATGCCAAAGAGTCCGGCGCAGTTGCAGCGCCTACTGCTGGACTCCATTTTACCGATGAAATTTTTAAAGCCTTAGATGACAAGAAAATTAAATACACTTTTCTAACGCTGCATGTCGGAGCTGGTACTTTTCAACCCGTTAGAGATAACGATGTTAATAACCATCAAATGCATAGCGAGTCTTTTAATGTGCCAGATAAAACCATTCACATGATTAATGATGCCAAGTCAAAGAATGGCAGAATTATTGCAATCGGCACCACGGTTTTAAGAGCGCTTGAAAGTTTATTTTCTGAAGAAACGATGCAATCTGGATTTAAAGAAACTTCTATCTTTATTAAACCAGGTTATACATTTAAAATTGTTGACGCATTACTTACCAACTTTCATTTACCGAAAAGCACATTATTTATTTTAGTCTCGGCTTTTAGTGGAAGTGATACTATGAAAAGACTATATCAGCACGCCATTAAAAATGAATATCGCTTTTTTAGTTATGGCGATGCTACATTTATTGAGCGGTCTTAAATTAACAATCAACCTTAGAAGATAGATCTTATGAAAATTATTATTGCATTATGTTTTTTAATATTTAATTATTCTATTTATGCGGACGTGCTTCCTGAAGCAAAATCAGAAGTTAAAATTACGCTTGCTAGGAAGCCCACGACGCGGCCTATGACAGTGGCTTTTATTCCGGGACAGAAAAAATATTACATCGCAGATGGCGGCCTAGCTCCTTTAGGCTCTGAAACTGAAGCGCCTATCTCTAAATCACTTATTCACACCTATGATCAATCTGGAAAGTATGTGGCTTCAACACAAGCAGGATTTGATAATCGCTCCATTTTTTATAATGAATTAAGCTTTCAGCTAACAACCATCACTTATAACGTTTCGAGTGAAGCTGGTTTCGCACCTAACACGGGTATTTTTTCTCTAGACCTCGATTCACAAGGTATTTTAAAAGGTACCTCCAAAGAAGTGTCTAGCTTTAATCCTGCCTTTGGCGATTCAGCAACTATGCCTTCTTTTGACTCAAAAACGAATCGTTACTTTGCTAAACAAAAAAGAAGTGGCAGGATCATTATTATTGATGTGAATGATGGCAGCAAAGTGGGAGAAATTAATTTGGATCTCAAATCAGCAGGTGTAGCATTTGATGACTTAAGCGATAGCTTTATTGCGGCAACGAGCATTGATGGCGAAGAGCTAGCTATTCTCGATGTGGACCATAAAGCAGTATTAATCTTTAATGTTAAGGGTAGCTTCGTTGGTAAATCTTCTTTGCCAAAGGATATCAAGTTAAGGGCACACAATCATTACAACGGCCTTGGCTTCGCAAATAATTTATTCTTTATATATAACGAATCTGAGGGTGAGTTCGGAACCTATTATGGGTTTAAAATTTCTAGCAAATCTAAATAAAAAAAACGCACCCCAAAAGGTGCGTTTTTTTATTTAAAACAATTATTTAATTGCAGCGGCAAGTCTTCCTGCTAAGTTACCTGCAACTACGCCCAAGATACTTGAAACTAAAACAATAGCTACTGGATTAGATAAATCCATTGCACCGATACTAGCTGCACTTGGTGATAGTGTGAAAGCTGACGCAAAACCTAAAACATTTACGCCAACATTAGCAACTTGAGACACCTTATCAGCAACCAGAACAAGAATGAGTGCTGCTACACCAACGCCTACTGCGATATTTGCACCTATAAGCGGTAGTTCAACACCCGCTAAATAAACTGCAACTGATGCAATAATTGCGCCGAACGTCATTCCAATAACTGTTTTTTGCATTGCGTCTGATTTGCCAACTAGGCCAGAAGCAGCCCAAGCTATAAAACCAATCGCGATACTTGCAAAGCTGAGATAACCACTTCCGAGGAAAGTCCAAAGACCTGCTATTACACCAACACTAATTGCTACTGCTAATGATTTCGACATAACATCTCCTAAGTTAGTTGACTGTATATACATCAAAGAGCTGTAGTACTTGAGCACTTAGTTATCATATGGGCCTAGTCTTCCAGGTCATTGATTACTAACTACTTGCCGAATATTAACCCTTTTTTTTAACAAATACACCCCTTAATTGTAATTATTTTGTAATAAATGCTTGACAAAAAAAACTAAATTAAATCAAATACTTATGAATAAATTGGTTAAATTTTCAATGGACTAACAAAGATTTAATTTCTTTAACTATTTGATATTCATCAACTAACTTAGACTCTTGATCCAATCGACCTTGGAACTCGACTTTACCTTCTTTTAAATTACGATCACCAATGACAATTCTATAAGGAATACCTATCAACTCCATCTCGGCAAACATAATCCCCGGGCGCTCTCCTCGGTCATCGAGCAAGACGTCAACTCCTAAAGCCTGAAGCGCATCATAAATTTTATGAGCCGAAGCTTTAACTTCAATACTTTTGTCGTAACCTATAGGTGCAATCACCACTTCGAAAGGTGCGATATTAATAGGAAAAACAATGCCCTTATCATCATGTGATTGCTCAATAGCAGCAGCTACAATGCGTGACACTCCTATACCGTAACAGCCCATCTCTAAAGTTTGAGTCTGGCCATTTTCATCTAAATATTCAGCTTTCATCGCTTTAGAGTATTTATTACCCAACTGAAAAATATGGCCTACTTCAATCCCTCTGCATATTTGAAGCATGCCTTGCTTATCTGGACTAACATCACCTTCAACCACTTTTCTTATATCTGCATAAAGTAGTGGCTCCGGAACGTCTCGCACAAAATTTACCCCTTTTAGATGAAGCTTGGGCTCGTTAGCTCCGCAGATAAAATCAGATAGAATACCGACGGACTTGTCCGCTATAATTTTTATAGAAGATTTAACTCCTACAGGCCCAATAAATCCTGGTGGGCATTTAAGATGCTCTTTCACTTCATCTTCAGTTGCAAAACGGAAATTCTCAAATCCTTTTAGTTTAGATAATTTCACTTCATTAAGTTCATGATCGCCGCGAAGAAGAGCCAAGAAAAACTCATTCGCTTCATTAGTTTGATTGATAAGGGCTATCGTTTTGATTGTCTTCTTAGTAGATGCGCCAATTAACTTAGCGACGTCGTCACATGTCGTCTGTTTAGGTGTGTCAAATCTAACCATCTTCTCTATTGCATCTGGCCTTTTATGATCCTGAAGAATAGCTTCTGCTAATTCAATGTTAGCGGCATAGTCAGAAACCGAGCTATATGCAATCGCATCTTCACCGGAATCAGCTAAGACATGAAACTCATGTGACCCGTCTCCTCCAATTGCACCGGTATCCGCTTTAACTGCTCTAAACTGAAGACCTATCTTATTAAAAATATTGGTATAGGCCTGATACATCGTCTCGTAGGTTTCTTGCAGAGAGTTTTTTGAGGCGTGGAAAGAATAGGCGTCCTTCATAAGAAACTCGCGAGCACGCATCACCCCGAAACGAGGTCTAATTTCATCCCTAAATTTCATTTGAATCTGATAAAAATTAATAGGCAGCTGCTTGTAGCTATTAATTTCTTTTCTAGCAATATCTGTGATCACTTCTTCGTGCGTCGGTCCAAAACAAAAACTTCGATCATGGCGATCTTTGATTTTTAACATCTGTGGTCCGAAGAGTTCCCATCGCCCTGTCTCTTCCCATAGCTCAGCTGGCTGTATGGCTGGCATTAATAACTCTAAGGCCCCTGCCTTATTCATTTCATTTCTAATAATCGCTTCAATTTTTCTTAAAACTTTTAAGCCAAGTGGCATCCAAGAATAAAGGCCTGAACCGAGTCGCTTAATAAAGCCTGCGCGAATCATAAGTTTATGACTAATAAGCTCAGCCTCTGATGGCGCCTCCTTTAGGGTTGAAATGTAAAATTTTGATGCAAGCATTAATGTTCTTTCTTTTTTAAAAGTCTTTAATTAAATCTAAAATATTTTCCCAAACTAATTTCTTATCTTTTGGGTTTTGAAGAAGATGATTAAGATCAAGCGTATGCTTAATGTTCAAAGTGACATTATTCATCAAATTATTTGTTTTGTATTCTTCAAAAAACTGATTATTTAACCCAAAAGCTAGCATATGCTTTGGAGGAGTATTTAGGCATAGATCGCTTAATTGATCTTTAGTGAGTATTAATAAATGATTTTTCTGGAATGTGTCTTGACCTATCGTCGTTGTAATAAATTTTGCAATATTTAAAAATAATTCTTGTACAGCCCCTTCCTGTTCCAATACAAAATTCTGGCTTAAAAGTAATAACGATCCTTCTACACAATTAATTTTGAATACAAAAAATAAATCGGTCTCAATGGGCTTTATCTCTTCTTTTGAAATAGATAAAGCAATATCCTTGTCTTTTAATTTCCAAAGGGGAAATAATTCAAGTTCCTTTAAAATTCTTTTTGTGTATTCAGCATCCATCAAATCTCGAGCCCCATTAAAACTGCATCTTCCCGCCCTTCTTTAGCACGATAATAATCTTTTCTAATGCTCATTTCATTAAACCCATGTTTGTCATACAAGTGAATAGCGGCATGATTGGACATCCTAACTTCAAGATAAATCGTTTTAGAATGAGCCAACTCTGAACGACGAATTACTTCTTTAAGTAAATCCGAACCATAGCCTTTCCTTTGCATACTTTTTTTTATGCTTATATTAAGTATGTGACACTCATCTAATACAAACATTATGACCGCATACCCTATGATTTCTTCATTTGCCTTCATCATAAAACATGTGTGACTTGATTTTATTGAATCTAAAAAATTACCTCGCGTCCAAGGGTAAGCATGAACTTCATTTTCAATCAATTCAATCGCGCTTAAATCAATCTCTTTGAAGTCACTAAACTGCATTCAATGACTTTCGCTCTTCGGTCGTAAAGGCCACTTTATTTCTTAAGTAGAGAGGTTCGGCATGAATCAGCTTGAATAATTTATTTTTAATGAGGGGCATTGCGAGTTTAGAAATGGATTCGACCACTTCATAGGGGCCAAAAATAACTTCTTCAATCTGCTGACCAAAGTGATCTTTCATTTGCTTTTCGTATGTCTCAATTGCATTTCCAACTAAGGTCCAACCTAAGCCCTTAAGCTGGGGCAATTCATGAGGCTTATAAACACCTTCGAGTATAGGCTCTGAAAATGTTTTCCCCTCTTTTATGTAAGCACTTAAATATATTTCACCCATTCTGGCATCAATACCACTGACCACTTTATCTTTACCTGATGCCTCAGCAAGTGCCAAAAGATTATTAACACCGATGACTGGAATCGATGCACCATAGCCCAATCCATAAGCTATGCCGCATGCAATTCTAATCCCTGTAAATGAACCTGGACCTCTGCCAAATGCAACAGCATCAAGATCCGTTATGGTTAATTGATGCTCGCTTAGTAATTTTTTTATTTCCGGCAAGACAATTTCTGAGTGAGTCTGTCCAGCCTTGATATTGATCGAGTAAAAATCCTCATCAATTTTTAAGCCTAAAGACATATATTCGGTCGAAGTATCTAAAGATAAGATTTTCATAGATTAAATTTTTTCTAGGAACTGGATAACCTCTAAATCATCTCGTGATCGAGCGAAAGGAGGCAGGCTCTGCCACATTCTTTTTCCATAAGCTTTTTCAATAATTCTTGTATCACATATCACCAGTACGCCCTTATCAAATTCATCGCGAATTAATCGACCAGCTCCCTGCTTTAAAGTAATCACTGCGTTAGGTAACTGATATTCCATGAAGGCATTCTTTCCACTTTTGTTAATTTTATCAATTCTCGCAGCGAGCACCGGATCTTCTGGCGAAAAAAAAGGCAATTTATCTATTACCACTAATGATAGGGCATCTCCCTTCACATCAACCCCCTCCCAAAAACTTAAAGAGCCTATGAGGACAGCGTGACCGTGTTCTCTAAACTTATTTAAAAGATGATTCCTTGAACCATCGCCCTGAAGGTATATGGGGTAATCCAACTGATCCGTTTCAATTTTATCTTGAAGGAGCGTAAATATCTCCCGCATAGACTTTAGTGTAGTACATAAAATAAATGCCCTACCTTTGCTCGCTTTGATAAAGGGATAAATTTGATTAACAACCGCAAAGTTAAAGTTCTCATGATTAGCATCTGGCATTAGTTTAGGTACAAAAAGTAAAGCCTTTTCAGCGTAGTTAAATGGACTTTCCTTAGAAACAGAATCCGCATCTGTTAAACCTAGCTGACTTTTGAAATGATCAAAATTATTTTTTACAGCGAGAGTTGCAGATGTAAAGATCCATGAAGTTAATTCATTATTGATATGTTTTGCAAACATATCGGCAATCGATAAGGGGGTATTATTAAGTTGCACGGACTGAGAATAAACCTCTACCCACTTTATTGAGTTGTTATCTTTATCGTCACGCCAATTATCAAAATTGGAAATTATTTCATTCGAACTATCAAAATACTTTTCAATCTCCGTATCCCTGTCTTTGTGATGAGCCAATAACTGAATTAATGTTTTGAGTTTTTCAATTAAGTTTTCGTAAGCAGAGTCGAATCGGCTAAAAGTAGAAATTTTTTGGTATGGGTATCGATTAGATTCCCTTGGAAATACAAGTCTAAAATCTTTATTTGCTTTTTCTAGATCATTTAAAATTGTTTCAAAATCTGAAACGTCTTTCATATGTTTCAAATAAATTTGATAGCCATCCTGAACGATCTCGCTAATTTGAGCCGTTGAAACATTTTTTCCAAAGAAAATAGATGCGATGTCAGGTATTTGATGGGCCTCATCAAAAATAACAGTAGTGGCTTTTGGTAGAAGTTCGGATATGCCTTCTTCCTTCATGTTAAGGTCGGCAAAAAATAAATGGTGATTCACGATCGTGACATCAGCAGTCAATGCTTTTTTTCTGGCGTTCATAACAAAGCACTCTTTATAAAAACTACAATCCTGACCTAAACAATTTTCTTTAGTAGAGGTCACCTGGGGCCATATGGAGGAGCTCTCTGGAATTGTATCCAATTCTGATCTATCGCCATCCATACTATGCTTCGCATGTTGATTAACGAGATGCAAATAAGTGACATCTTCTTTGGTCATAAATGCGCCTTCGATCATGGCGTTTTCTAATCGCAAATGACATAGATAGTTTGATCTGCCCTTCAACATTGCTAGAGTCACGGGGACATTTAATGCATCTCTAATCATGGGAATATCTTTAGTAAACAACTGATCCTGAAGATTTTTGGTAGCCGTAGAAATAATAATTTTCCCGCCAGACAAAAACGCTGGCACAAGATACGCAAAAGTTTTACCAATACCCGTTCCGGCCTCAACAATTAACTTTTTTTTATTTGTGATAGCTTCGTCAATTAACACCGAGATGTCGACCTGCTCCTGTCTCAGACGATAATCTTCAATACTCTGAGATAGCTCGCCTTTTTCACTAAAAAATTGTTTAATAAATAGTTCATTCATGGTCCCAGGATTATCTCATGCAGATGAAACTCCGATTTCACAAACACACCTTAAATGGTAAAATGTCTTAAATTAACTCATTTTCAAACTATGAATTTCAAAACGCTAATTACCCTTTTAATACTTGCATTTTCAAGTCCCGCTTGGGCTGAAGTTGATTCAATTAATGTTAGCAGTCAAGACTCGGTGGTAGCCTCAGAGTCGACACCAGTAGTTGATAAACAATGGACTAACAACATCCCTCTTATCATTGATAAAGCTTATGAGCTTACGGGTATTAAATATAAGTTAGGTGGCTCAAAACCAGAAACGGGTTTTGATTGTAGTCAGTTTGTAAAATATGTATTCGAGCAAGCGCTAAATTTAAGCCTTCCGCCAAGTGCCAGATCACTTAGTAAGATTGGTGAAACTATAAAATTTGAGGACTTACAACCGGGGGATCTTGTGTTTTTTAATACAAGAAAATCTAAGTTCTCTCATGTTGGTATCTATGTGGGAAATAATGAATTTATACACGCGCCACGCACAGGAAAAACTATTCGCGTAGAAAATCTTACAAAAAACTATTGGCATAAAAGATTTAATGGCGCAACGAGAGTTGATCCAGAAGAAACACTCTAAAGATCAGTGTGACCTAGGTTTTTTCCTGGGTTAATCTTATCTCTAATCAATTTTTTAATATCCTTAATATCCAGGAATCCTCCGAAGTCCGATCTAGAATAGATTTTTTCTTTATCTAGGAAAATTTCAAAAATTCCGCCTGACTTTGGGGTTAATGTGACTGATAAAATTTCATCCTGAAAAGTCGTTAATATCTCCTGCATCATCCATGATGCTCTGGGAAGCCAGCCACATTGAGTGCAAAATTGAATTTCGATTTCATATGTTTTAGATTTAGTTCCCATGGTTCAAAGGTATTCTTAAAATATATTTATTCAAGCCTATTGATATAAGGCAAACAAAAAGACAGAATGCTTTATTATTAAATAATTACTGCTTAATAGCTTATTACGAAAGTCCTACATGCGCTCAAAATTCGAAAAATTTACCCTTATAGCCTGTGGCGCTATTATTGGTGTTCTAATCAGTTTAAATTTACCCGTCTTTGCGGATAAAGCTGAAAAAAATAATTTACCCGTTGATGAGCTTAGAACTTTTGCTGAAGTCTTTGGCAAAATTAAATCTGACTATGTTGAGCCTGTAGAAGACAAGAAGCTTATTAACGAAGCACTCAACGGCATGTTAACAGGACTTGATCCTCACTCTTCTTTCCTAAATACCGAAGATTTTAAGGACTTAAATCAAGCCACTCAAGGTGAGTTTGGTGGTCTTGGTATTGAAGTCGGCATGGAAGATGGTTTTGTAAAAGTGGTTTCTCCGATTGAAGATAGTCCAGCTTATAAAGCAGGTCTGAAGAGCGGCGACCTTATCATGAAATTAGATGAGACTTCGACAAAAGGCTTAACGCTTAATGACTCAGTTAAAAAAATGCGTGGTAAACCAGGGACCAGCATTGTTCTCACTGTATTAAGAAAGGGGGAAACTAAACCTTTAACTTTTAATCTAGTGCGCGCCATCATCAAGTCACAAAGCGTTAAAGGAAAGCTTGTTGAACCTAATTACGCTTACGTTCGTGTCGCTCAATTCCAAGAACATACAGGTGAAGATTTAGCGAAGCTCCTAAAAAATCTTCGCCAGCAAAATAAAACACCATTAAAAGGTATATTGCTTGATCTTAGAAATAATCCAGGCGGTCTATTGAATGCCGCTGTAGGTGTATCTGCTGCCTTCTTGCCAAAAGGTGACTTAGTCGTTTATACCGAAGGTCGTGCACAAGATTCAAAAATGCACTTAACAGCTGTACCAGGGGATTATTTAAAAGGCGGGGGCAAAGATGACTACCTTAAAGATTTTCCAGAGGATATTAGAACAACACCCATGGCTGTTTTAGTAAATAACGGTTCAGCATCTGCATCTGAAATTGTAGCAGGCGCACTCCAAGATCATAAGAGAGCTTTGATTGTAGGTATGCAAAGTTTTGGTAAAGGCTCTGTACAAAGTATTCTGCCTATGAATAACGGTACGGCGATTAAGATGACAACAGCAAGATACTTTACGCCTAAAGGAAGATCTATTCAGGCTAAAGGGATTGTGCCTGATATCATTGTTGATGACGGAAGCGATCCTTCATTTATGACTAAAGAAGCGGATCTTACAAACCATCTTTCAAATCCAAAAGATACGGATACGAATGTTGCACCTAAAGATAAAGATAGCAAACCTTTAGCTCCACCAATCAAAAAACCTGAAGAAGAGAAAAAGAAAACTTCTGATACGCCATCAGGCCCGATTGAACCTGCAAGTAAAGCAGATAAGCAATTTCAAGAAGCGATGAATATTCTCAAAGGCCTACAAATTATTCAAAACAAATGATTGATGATCTCATTATTGAATTTGATAAGGGCCTGAAGGTTTTATTTTCCAAACCTAAGGGCTCAAGACCAAGACCTGATCTTCACATTGAAGATACCGAATTAACTCCAGACGAAAAAAAACGCACCATCGAATTGATGCGAGTCAATCATGCGGGTGAGGTATGCGCACAAGCTTTATATAGCGGACAACTTCTTTTCAATCCGCATGGCGAAGGGACGGAGTCTTTAAAAAAAGCTTCCAAGGAAGAAATTGATCATCTTGATTGGTGTAATACTAGAATTCATGAACTAGGGGGCAAAACCAGCCTTCTTAATCCTATTTGGTATACGGGATCGTTCTTAATGGGCTCTTTTGCAAGCGTATTAGGTGAAAAATATAACTTAGGATTTTTAGCTGAAACAGAACGTCAAGTAACACAACATTTAACAAATCACTTAAATAAAATATCAAAAAAAGATCTTAAAACTAATAAAATTTTAGAAGTGATGGCGAACGATGAAGAACAGCATGCAGCCAAAGCAAAGGAATTAGGTGGTATCGAATTGCCTCATCAAGTCAAAAAAGCAATGTCATTAACATCAAAAGTTATGACTACGCTCTCTGCAAAAATTTAATCAATGCAAAAATTCAATGAAATTCTATTGACACTCGATAATTCAGATCATATTGATCGCATCGAGATTTATAAAAATAATACATTAATAGGCTCTATCGAGAATAAGCCCGGAAGCCAAGGCTCTATTAAAGTCTACCAACATCTTTGGAAGCTTTTTGGTTCAATTACTTTAGATGCTGCGATTGAAGGTCTTGATTTATATTCGGAACATACTGAGGATGCACAAAAGAACCCAGGAAAACATCCAAATATTGATCGCCTTCTTTCCGTAATGGAAAATGAAGAGCCTCTCGATTTAAGAATTATTAAACATTAATTACGGCTTAATCACCTTCTTTAATTTCAAAATCGTGAGTAATTTCAACTGATTTGGATAGCATGATCGAAGCTGAGCAATATTTTTCAGCAGATAACTTAATCGCTCGCTCAACCTGATCTTTGTCTAAGTTCTCACCTTTTAGTACAAAATGAATATGTATCTTAGTGAATACTTTTGGCACTGTATCAGCTCTCGTAGCTTCAATTTCAGCATAACAATCACTGATAGCTTGTCTTGATTTCTTGAGAATGGTGACCACATCAAATGATGTGCACCCTCCCATGCCAATCAGTAACATTTCCATAGGTCGCATACCTAATTTTCTGCCACCTAACTCTTCGGGTCCATCTAAGATCACTGAATGATTTGACTCGGACTCACCAATAAAACATACATTCTCAACCCACTTAACCCGAGCTTTCATTATTTAACTCCAAGCAACTCAACATCAAAAATTAAAGTGGCATTTGGTGGAATAACGCCACCCGCTCCTCTAGATCCATAACCCATTTCTGGAGGAATAATGAGTGTCCTTTTGCCATGAATTTTCATACCATCCACTCCATCATCCCAACCCCGTATTACCTGACCACCACCTAAATTAAAAACGAAAGGATCATTGCGATCTAATGAGCTATCAAATTTTTTGCCCTTGCCATCTTTTTGATTAGGGTCGTATAACCAGCCGGTGTAATGAACAGTTACTGCAAGCCCCTTTTCAGCTTGCCGTCCATTTCCTAGGACATTATCTTTAATAACTAATGTAGTGATATTTTTTTCCAATTTCAATTCCTTTTGTGAGATTTTTGATTCAGCAAAAGCCAAATCAATATTAATTAAAATAATACTAAAAGCTAAAATAAATTTAATCACATTCATATATCGCATATTAACATTCCTTAAGTTTAATTAAGATAAGTCCATTCAATCAGCTCGTCTTGTATTTTAGATGATTCGTTTGCCTTAGGATCATTTGCTATAAATACAAAAACTTTCACGTCATTATTTTTATCAAAAATATATCCTGCAATAGCGCTGACATTTTGAATACTGCCTGTTTTTAAATAGGCATGCTTTGCAACAGATAATTTTTTTCCTCTACTCTTCAAAGTACCGTCTATCCCTATATTTGGAAGCGATGCTATAAATTCAGGCATATAGGTATCGGTGTAGGCTTTTTCTAATAAAAAGCCTAGATTCTCAGAATTCACTTTTGCATTCCTTGATAGTCCAGCGCCGTTATCCATCTCAAGAGAATCAAGATTAACTTTTCCTTTCATTAAAGATTCTTTAATAAATCTTCCCGCCTCATTTTCAGTAATGGGATTGCCATTATTTTCTGCAAGAATAGTAAGCAATAAATTCCTAGCAATTAAATTTTGGCTATATTTGTTAACATCTCTCACAACGAGACTTAACGGTCTCGATTGGTGCTCGTAAATCTTAAGCGTGTCGGCAATATGTTGATAGGTGTTTTTAAATTCACCCTCTACGCTTCCACCGTGGAGCTTCCAAAGCTTTTCAAATAAGGCCTGAGGTAAGCGATCAATACCCATCACAGACAAATCAATATTTTTACTTTCACAAGCCTTATCAAAGCGACCGCTAAATTTAATCTCCGTCACATTTAATTTCGTCTCTATTTCATACCCAAGACTATCTTTCCAATCATTACACCCCTGATCAGTAAGTTTTAAATGATTAATAACTTTTAGCGTTTTAATTTCAGGAAAGGTTTGTATTTTAATTTTTTCATTAATGATTGAAAATTTAAAGTTGACTGTGTTCTCGTTCACTACAAAAGATTTTGGATTGACGTTATAGGCTCGATATTTTTTATCATCAATAGCATCTTGATCTTCCAATTTCCCGAAGAAACTTTCATCAAAAATAACATTGCCATGAATGTGCAAAATACCCTGCTGTTGAACTTTCTCGATAATTTCTGAAAGATCTGCATAAGTGAGTGTGGGATCGCCATAAGCTTTAATAATAAGGTTGCCATAAAGGTGCTTATTTTTTATGGCGCCCTTATAAAGTACCTCTGTCTTCCATTGGAACTGTGGGCCTAAAAGTTGGAGTCCAGCGTATGTCGTCACGAGCTTCATCACTGAAGCTGGATTAAATGCTTTTTGTTCGTTATAACTAAACACTACATTTTGCTTCGATATATTTTTAATATAAAGCGAGTAGTTTTCTTTTGAAAGCTCAGCGCGATTGAGTATTTTATTAATGGCATTAGTATCCGCAAATGCAGCATGCGTCCATAACGCATAAATCAAAATTAGTATTCGCATATTTATACGTATGACTGGATTGCTTCTAAAGTTGTATCAATCATAAAATCTATGTCGACATGGTTAATAACATAAGGCGGCATAAAGTAAATGGTATTCCCTATTGGTCTTATGAATAGCCCATTCTTAATGGCTTTCATAGTTATTTTTTTTATTGTGTTTTTTGAGGCTTCTTCAAGCTCAAATGCCCATATCATGCCTACATTTCTTAAATTAGAAATAGGTAATGTTTCGAGTGTCTTTATGCGTTCCGATATATAAGCTGAGGTTTGATTATTTTGATTAATCACATCATGATTTTCAAAGTAACTTAATGTGCCTAATGCTGCACTGCAAGCGAGCGGATTACCTGTATAGCTATGCGAATGAAGAAATCCTTTTTCTATCTTATCTTCATAAAATGCCATATAAATGTCATCAGTCGTTAATACAGATGACAGAGGAAGATAGCCGCCTGTTAATCCTTTTGAGAGACAAATAAAATCAGGTTTTATTTGTGCATGCTCAAATGCAAACATTTTTCCTGTTCTTCCGAAACCAACTGCAATTTCATCGTCAATAAGATGGATTTGATACTTTGTACAAAGCGCTCTGGCTTTTGCTAAATAAGTTGCGTGATACATCCCCATGCCTGTTGCGCATTGCACAAGCGGCTCTATAATAAAAGCTGCTATGTGTTGATGATTGTCTTGAAGATATATTTCTAAATCTTCAATACATCTTAATGCATAGGATTCGGATGTTTCACCTTTGTCAGCATATCGCCAGTCTGGCGTCTTGATAGGATTATTTTTTTTAATCAATGAAGCATAATTTTTTCGAAAAAGTTTTATGTCTGTCACAGATAAAGCACCGAGCGTTTCTCCATGGTAACTATTTTCCAAATAAATTATTTTATTTTTTTTAGGACACCCTTTATTCCTCCAATAATGCACGCTCATTTTAATAGCGATTTCAATAGCATTAGATCCATCGCTGCCATAAAAAGCGTGGCCTAAGTTTGTGATACTACTTAACTTTTCGGAGAGAAGGATAGCAGGCTCATGTGTTAAACCTGCAAGCATCACGTGCTCTATTAGATCAAGCTGGTCTGTGATGTATTTTTTAATTTCGCTTTGATTGTGGCCAAATAAATTAACCCACCACGAACTTATTGCGTCTAAATATTTTTTTTCATTGTAATCGTACAACCAAACTCCCTCACCTCGCTTAATCGGGATAAGGGATTGGGCTTGTTGAATTTTCATTTGCGTGCATGGATGCCACAAATTTTTTAAACTTCTATCAATAAACTGCTGATTCTTCATACATTAAGGTGCCGGATTCATATGAGTAAGATGAATTCTTTCAATATCATCTAATAATTCTTGAGGTAATCTTCTTTTGAACGCCTCAATATTTTCTTTTAATTGATCAACCGATGTTGCGCCTATGATGGTGGATGTTACAAACCATTGATGATAAACAAATGCTAAAGCCATCTCAGTCAATGTCATGTCATGTTTTAATGCTAATGCTTCATAAGCCCTCACAGCAGGGAAGACATTAGGCTTGTCATATCTTTGTGCGAAGCCTTTAAACAATGTGACGCGACCTTTTTCATCGATATTCTTTAAATATTTACCGGTGAGATGTCCAAAAGCTAAAGGGGAGTAAGCTAAAAAACCGATCTTTTCTCGATAGAAGATTTCTGTCATCCCAAACTCTAACCCCCTATTAATGAGGTTATAACAATTCTGAACTGAAGCTATAAGAGGCAAATTCTTTTCTCTTGCAATACGAATAAATTCCATCACGCCCCAGGACTGCTCATTTGAGATACCGATATATTTAATCTTACCTTCTTGCACTAACTTAGCTAATGCCTCTAACTGTTCATTTATAGAGACCCATTCTTTTAATTTTGAACCTTCCATTTCACCGCTTGGATCAAATTTGTATTGGCCAAACATAGGCACATTTCTTTCGGGCCAGTGGAGCTGATACAAATCAATATAATCTGTTTGAAGTCTTTTTAAAGAACCTTCAAGTGCCGCACGAAAATTTTGCTCATCAAACGCCTTAGGACCATTGCGAATCCAATGGAGTGATCTTCTAGGCCCCGCAGCTTTAGTCGCCAAAACAATGTCATCTCTTTTTTGTTTTTTTAGCCAATTACCTATGATGATTTCGGTCGCCGTAAAAGTATTTTCTTTTGGCGGAACGGGATACATCTCGGCCGTATCAATAAAATTAATACCGTGTGATATCGCCCAATCAAGCTGCAAAAATGCCTCAGCCTCTGTATTTTGCTCACCAAAGGTCATCGTCCCCAAAGTAATGGGTGAAATAAGCAAATTAGATTGCCCTAGGTTTCGATAGTCTTGCTTTTCTATGTAATAACTCATATAAAAATAATGTTTAAATTCAGATATTTAACGAAATAGCACTTGAAATTTTAGACTTTCGTCCCTATTATTAGCACTCTATGACATTGAGTGCTAATCGCTCATGTTTTCGATTTTGATTAATTTTCAAAGAATACACTATTAGGAGAATATGAAATGAAAATTCGCCCTTTACATGATCGCGTAATTGTAAAGCGTCTTGAAGAAGAACGTACAACAGCATCAGGCATTGTTATTCCTGACGGCGCAACAGAAAAACCAGACCAAGGAACAGTCCAAGCAGTAGGCAATGGAAAAATCCTAGAAGATGGCAGTGTTAAAAAACTAGACGTCAAAGTAGGCGATAAAGTTTTATTTGGAAAATACGCTGGCCAGGCAGTTAAAGTCGATGGTGAAGAATTACTTGTGATGCGTGAAGAAGACATCATGGGCATTGTTGAATAAAGCCTTAAACATTAATTCGTAAATATTTTGGAGAAATAAAAAATGGCAGCAAAAGACGTAAGATTTGGTGACGACGTTCGCCAAAAGATGATTACTGGTGTAAATATTTTAGCAAATGCAGTTAAAGTTACACTCGGCCCTAAAGGTAGAAATGTTGTTCTGGAGCGTTCATTCGGCGCACCTACAATCACTAAAGATGGTGTATCAGTTGCAAAGGAAATCGAACTTAAAGATAAATTTGAAAACATGGGCGCGCAAATGGTTAAAGAAGTTGCATCTAAAACTTCTGATATCGCAGGCGATGGAACGACGACGGCAACTGTTTTAGCTCAAGCGATCATTCGTGAAGGTATGAAATCAGTAGCCGCAGGTATGAATCCAATGGATCTTAAAAGAGGCATCGATAAAGCTGTTGAAGCTGGTGTTGCTGAACTTAAAAAATTAAGTAAGCCATGTACAACAAGTAAAGAAATTGCTCAAGTAGGTTCAATATCTGCTAACTCTGATCACTCTATCGGACAAATCATTGCAGATGCGATGGATAAAGTAGGTAAAGAAGGTGTAATCACTGTTGAAGATGGTTCAGGCTTAACAAATGAGTTAGACGTTGTAGAAGGTATGCAATTTGATCGCGGATATCTTTCACCTTACTTCATAAATAATTCAGATCGACAAATTGCATTGTTAGATAATCCTTTTATTCTTTTACATGATAAAAAAATATCTAATATTAGAGATCTTCTTCCGGCATTGGAACAAGTAGCAAAATCAAGCCGCCCTCTTCTTATTATTGCTGAAGATATTGAAGGTGAAGCGCTGGCTACTTTAGTTGTAAATAATATTCGTGGCATCTTAAAGACTGTCGCAGTTAAAGCACCTGGTTTTGGTGATAGAAGAAAAGCAATGCTTGAGGATATTGCAATTCTTACAGGTGCTACAGTGATTTCAGACGAAGTAGGTTTGAAATTAGAAACAATTAAGATTGAAGATTTAGGGCAAGCGAAAAGAATTGAAGTGGGCAAAGAAAACACTATCATTATTGATGGTGCTGCTGACGAAAAAAATATTAAGTCACGTATCGCTCAAATCAAAACACAAATCGAAGAAGCTACTAGTGACTACGACAAAGAAAAACTTCAAGAACGTGTTGCAAAGCTTGCAGGTGGCGTTGCTGTAATTAAAGTAGGTGCAACAACTGAAATTGAAATGAAAGAAAAAAAAGCGCGCGTTGAAGATGCACTCCATGCAACAAGAGCTGCAGTTGAAGAAGGTATTGTTGCTGGCGGCGGTGTTGCTTTAATTAGAGCGCGTGATGCGATTGCAAAAGTTAAAGGTGAAAATGCAGATCAAGAAGCTGGTGTTCGTATTGTGCTTCGTGCTGTTGAAGAGCCCTTAAGACAAATCGTTGCGAATGCTGGTGTAGAGCCATCTGTAGTGGTTAATAATGTAGTAGCTGGCAAAGGCAACTACGGATTTAATGCAGCTAACGAGACTTATGGTGATATGGTTGAGATGGGTGTGTTAGACCCAACTAAAGTAACTCGCTCTGCATTGCAACATGCAGCATCTGTCGCAGGCCTTATGTTAACGACTGACTGTATGATTGCTGATCTTCCTAAAGATGACTCTCCAGCAATGGGCGGTGGTGATATGGGCGGTATGGGCGGTATGGGTGGCATGGGCGGTATGATGTAACTCAAAAGCATTAATAAAAATAGACCTCTTAGGAGGTCTTTTTTTTAATCTTTTTTTTATCTAGTAATAAATTAGGATAGCATTACACCTCATGACCCTATCCCTGCCCAACCAAAATCAATTTAAAGATTTAAATGAAAAACAAATTGAAGCTGTAACACTTCAAAATGAATCTGCACTCATTCTCGCTGGCGCAGGGAGTGGCAAAACTAAAGTACTCACCTCCAGAATTGCATGGCTTATTCAAACAAATGTGGTGAGTCCTTTTGGCCTTATCGCTGTAACATTTACCAATAAAGCCGCAAAAGAAATGCTGCAAAGAATTACTATGCAGCTTCCCATTAATACAAGAGGTATGTGGGTAGGTACATTCCATGGTTTATGTAATAGATTTCTTAAAACGCATGCAAGAGATGCTGATTTACCTGAGACGTTCCAAATACTAGATAGCCAAGATCAGTTATCTCTCATCAAAAGAACTATGAAAGTCATGAATGTGGACGATGAAACATATGCACCAAAACAAGTACAGCATTATATCAATGGATGCAAAGATGAGGGCTTAAGGGCTGCGCATGCCGATACTTATGACACACACTCAAAAAAATTAAATGAAATCTATCTTGAGTATGAGAAACAATGCCAAAAAGAAGGTCTAGTTGATTTTGGTGAATTGCTTCTAAGATGCTATGAACTTTTTGAAAAAAAAATAGCTATTCGCCAGCATTATCAAGATCGATTTAAGCATATTCTCATTGATGAGTTTCAAGACACGAGCGAACTTCAATATAAATGGTTAAAACTTCTTGCGGGTAGCAGCAGTTTTGTATTTGCTGTGGGGGATGATGATCAATCTATCTATAGCTTTAGAGGAGCTAGAGTTGGCAACATGAAAGATCTTGAAAGAGATTTCCATGTTAAACAAATTATTAAGCTAGAACAAAACTACAGATCTAAAAGTAACATTCTTAATACCGCAAATGCCATCATTGATCATAACAAAAATAGATTAGGCAAGAACTTATGGACTTCGGCTGGAGAGGGCGATCCTATTCGAATTTATACAGGTCATACCGACATTGATGAAGCCAAGTTTATTGTAGATGAAATCAAAATGCTTCATAGGGAAGGTGTCTCGCTCAATCATATTGCAATTCTTTATAGAAGCAATGCACAGTCGCGCATTCTCGAACATAATATTTTTTCATCTAACCTACCTTATCGTGTTTATGGTGGATTACGTTTCTTTGAGCGTGCCGAAATTAAACATGCTATTGCTTATTTGAGACTCATTGCAAATAAAAATGATGACAGTGCATTTTTAAGAATTGTAAATTTTCCAACACGCGGTATTGGAAGTCGGTCATTAGAAAGTCTTCAAGATACATCTAGGCGAGATGGTTGTAGCCTTTGGGATGCTGCAGTGAAGTCATCAGATCAAACACTCACAATTAAAAAAGGTTTGCCTTATTTTGTCCATCTCATCAAACATATTGAAAGCGGCTTCGAAGGATTAACGCTTCCACAAATGATTGATCTTATTATTAACGAATCAGGACTAAAGGATCACTATACCAATGAAAAAGATGGTTTAGATAGGGTCTCTAACTTAAATGAATTAGTTTCTGCGGCCGCAACCTTTCTTAACAATGATAACAATGAGTCTACAAATCCACTTGGAGATTTTTTGAATTATTCCTCTTTAGAAAGTGGTGATATGCAAGCAAGCGAAGGTTCAGATGCTATTCAACTTATGACGATTCACTCATCTAAAGGATTAGAATTTGATGTAGTATTTATTTCAGGCCTTGAAGAAGGTTTATGTCCGCACGAACAAAGTCTCTTCGAATCCAAAGGGCTTGAGGAAGAAAGAAGGCTTATGTATGTTGCTGTGACGAGAGCCCGATCAAAACTATACTTAAGCTATGCATTATCAAGAATGCTCCATGGTCAAACAAGATATGGAATGCCATCAAGATTCTTAGAAGAAATCCCTGAGAATCTCGTCAAAAACATTAACACCATTAATTTTAAGAATAATGTAGATCAGATTGAAGAGAATTATTCACAACCTTCTCAGCAGAAGCATTCCTGGCGAATTGGTGAATCTGTAATGCATGAAAAATTTGGCCAGGGAACTGTTTTAGGTTATGAAGGAAATGCGGATGATTTAAGAATCCAAATTAAATTTAGCAAAGCAGGTACCAAATGGCTTGCAATGGAATACGCAAAACTCTTCAAACACTAATAACTTCTAGCAGACTTAAAAATATCTCGGTAACTAATATATTGAAACGCAAACATCACTGATGTAATCACGAGAAGTGCGAAGAAAATAATCGCTCCCATTAGTGAGGGTCCTATGGCGGGAAAGAATGAAGCGAGAGATCCAATCAATAACCCACATGACAACATAAATAATATTGCTATTGTTGAAAAAATAAACCATGAAAGACCTAGAGGAAAAATATACATTAAGCATCCGGCGATACTAGATTTGATTGCTTTAAAAAGTGAGTAGTTGTTATAAACGATCAGCATTGGTGAGAACCAAGTAGCCATAAGAAGCGGAAGTAGGAGTAAGATTAATTTTCCTATCATGGGGACAAAATTATTCATCACTGTCAAAAGCTCATTATTTTTTTCTGATATTTGAATAAAACCCTGCATTTCAGAATTTAAAACCATCGTCACCATACCCGCATAAATTAAGCAAATGAAGCCAAGTGTTAGCAATGTTGGCAGCCTAGGTTTAATTTTTTCGAAAACGGCTATAAATTTTTCTTCCTTATTTTTGTCATGAGTCTTGTAGAAGTTAACCGCGAATACCAAAAAAACTGGCCAAATCAAGATAGACGCAATTGAAAAAATTTGAATCATAGGCATTGAAGGTAAGAGCATAAAAATAAAAAGATAAGCTAAGCTAAGCATCAATGATTGATTAGGCGTCTTTTTGAAGAGCATGAAGCTCTCTTTATTCCAGCGAATGGAATCACGGAATGTAATTTTTTTCATATGAATTTACCTTAAAATTTATCCGCTAATGCGTTGCTTTAAAATTTTCTTAAAATGGTCAGGGTCTTTTATGAAGGTAAGCTCACCTTCTTCTATATGATAGAAATCGTTAAGTCTTGAAACCCAGAACCTAAGAGACGCTAATCTCAATATATCATTCCAAGCTTGATCTTCATCATCATTAAAAGATCTTATCTTTTTATAGGCATCTAAGAAAGCATTCAATCTCGCCTCATCAAAAGATCCATCATTATTTACGCACCAATCATTTACGGCGATCGCTACATCTAAGATAAGATAATCTGTGCAAGCATAATAAAAGTCAATAAACCCTGATACTTGATCATTTAAAAAGAGCACATTGTCTCGAAATAGGTCTCCATGAATAGTGGATTTAGGCAGCTTATAATTTTTCTTTTCTTGGTAAAGAATTTCTTCTCTTAATAAGAGACTCTCATCTTGGGGCAATTCACTAAATAAAGTTTCAGCTGTTTTTTTAATCCAGTTAAGGTCTCTTGTATTTTGATGTTGAGCTGTAAAATTAGCTGATTTCATATGCAGCTCTGCGAGACTTGCACCCACAGCCTTGCAATGCTTAACTTCAGGTTTGTTGAGCTCTTTGCCTTTTAAGCATGTCACGATTAAAGCAGGTTTATTTTTTAAAATACTTAAAGCTGTGCCGTTATTTTTGAAAATCGGCTTGGGGCACAAAAATGAATTTTTAGCTAAGTGAGCCATGAGATCTACAAAATACGGGAGATCTTCTATGGTGTTTTTTTCGAAGAGTGTTAAAACAAAACGATCATGTGCCGTCATCAAAAAATAATTAGTGTTCGTGATTCCAGACTTGATACCTTGATAATCAGTGAGATTATCTAAAGCATAATCTTGAAGCCAGATTTTTAATTCTTCAATATTAACTGATGTATAGACAGACATAAAAAAAAGGGCTTAAAGCCCTTTCAAAAAAAATTTAGAATCTAAATATTACCCATTTAGGCACAGTAAGCGGCTGGCTAGGGCCGTCATATTTAGCCCAACCACCGTCTTGGTCTTCCTTCAATAGATAATATGAAGGTCCACCAGCAGGGGGTGTTACTTTCATCATATAAAGCTCTCCATTAATGCGGTATTCCTCGACTGTATCAGCACCTTTTTTGGTGATGGTAATTTGAGGTTCATCCACAATATCGCTTTCAAAATTCTTTGGCGGCGGCTTCACTTCTTCTAAAAGCTCGAGTTTTTTTTCAGCCATTACATTTAAACTCATGAAGACAGTCGCCAATAAAAAAGCTTTAATTAAATTTTGTATTTTCATACACAAGATTCTAGCAAAAAACCTATAGATGGTATGGTTTATTTGATAATTTATAAGTAAAGCTGAGCTTTTCTCTCCGCTGGCGTTAGCGTAAAACCAATCGATTCATAGTGGTTAAATATCGCATCTACTATCTCTTTGGGCCCCTCAAGAATTTGGATCAAATCTAAGTCTTTTAATTCAGCCATGCCCTCATTTACGATTTTGTCTTTTAACCAGTCTAATAAGCCAGACCAGAACTCTTTTCCTACTAAAATGATAGGGATTTTTCTTGATTTACCTGTTTGAATCAGTGTGATGACTTCCATTAATTCATCAAGAGTTCCAAATCCACCTGGTAATACGACGTAAGCTGAAGCGTACTTAATAAACATCACTTTACGCATAAAGAAATATTTAAAATTGATTGAAATATCCTGATAGTCGTTCGATTTTTGTTCGTGCGGCAAGTTAATATTAAGTCCAATACTAGGGCCCTTGCCTAGGGAAGCTCCTTTATTCACGGCTTCCATAAGACCGGGACCGCCGCCAGAAATAACACTAAATCCGGAGTTGGATAGCGCCTCTGCTATATCGACGGTGAGCTTGTAATAAGGATGGTCTTCACTAACCCTAGCACTGCCAAACACGGATACGGCAGGGGTTATTTTTTTAAGTTTTTCGGTGGCACCAACAAATTCTGACATAATTTCAAATGCATACCAGGATTCGCTCTCGTTATGAGTTTCATCAAACAATTCTGGGCCGTTAAATTTAGGTATCTTTTTATCTGCTGACATAAAAACTTTCAAAGTTAAACAATGAAAACACTATTATTGGTCGATGGCTCATCTTATCTCTATCGAGCATTCCATGGATTACCTGACCTTAGAAACAGTCACCAAGAACCTACTGGGGCTATTTATGGCGTCTTAAATATGCTCCGAAAACTCCATAAAGAGTTTCCTTCTGATTATAGCGCTTGCGTTTTTGATGCAAAAGGAAAAACTTTCAGAAATGATCTTTACCCTGAGTATAAGGCCAATCGATCAGCGATGCCTGATGATTTAAGAGCTCAAATCCAACCGCTTCATGAAGCAATTACAGCGATGGGTTGGCCTATTATCATTCAAGAAGGAGTTGAAGCTGATGATGTCATTGGTACATTATGCAAGGAAGCTACTCAACATCAATTTAATGTCGTCGTTTCTACAGGCGATAAGGATTTGGCTCAACTTGTAAATAAGCATGTCACTTTGATTAATACGATGACAAATGAAAAGCTTGATATCGAAGGTGTCAAAAACAAATTTGGGTTGATGCCTAATCAAATTATCGATTACTTAACACTTATTGGAGACACTTCAGATAACGTCCCTGGTGTTGAGAAAGTCGGTCCTAAGACTGCATTGAAATGGCTTAATGAATATCAAACACTCGACAATATCGTAAAGAATGCTGCACAATTCTCAGGTGTCGTCGGTGAAAATTTAAGAAAATCACTCGATTGGATTCCTAAAGCCAAAGATCTTATTACGATTCGATGCGATTTAGATATCGACAAAAATTGGGATAATTTCAAACCTAAAGCACAGGATCCGTCCACTTTAGAAAATTTATATCAGAGATTTGAATTTAAAAATTGGCTTAACGAAATTAAAGAAGGCAGCTATCAGGAAAATTTATCAAGCAAAAGTAGTGAAGAAAAAATATCTATCAAATCACCCAGTCATTTTATTTCTAAAATAAAATACGACACGATATTCGACAAAGATCTATTACATATATGGCTAGAAAAAATCAAAGATAAAAAATATGTCTGTGTCGACACAGAAACTAACTCACTTGATTCTATGCAGGCAAAAATTGTAGGGATATCGATAGCAATAACTGCTGGTGAAGCAGCCTACATTCCTTTAGCACATCATTATCCTGGCGCTCCTGATCAGTTATCAGTTGATACTGTATTAAATATACTTAAACCCATGTTAGAAGATGAAAAGATCAAGAAAATTGGGCAAAACATAAAGTATGATGCGCATGTTTTTTTAAACCATGGGATATGTCTTAAAGGTATTAAGCACGATACGATGCTTCAAAGCTATGTGACAGAAAGCCATCAAAGCCATGGCATGGATAATTTAAGCTTGAGGCATCTAGGACATACCTGTGTAAGTTACGAAGAAGTTGCAGGCAAAGGTGTAAATCAAATTAGATTTAATGAAGTCGATATTGATGTGGCATCTCATTATTCGTCTGAGGATGCCGACATTACATTGCAATTAAATCAATTTTTTAATCCTGCAATTGAAAATGATGCGCCACTAAAATTCATTTACGAAAACATCGAAATGCCCGCCGCTGGGGTGCTTTTAAAAATTGAAAGAAATGGCGTGCTTGTGGACGACAAAAAACTAAATATACAAAGTCACGAAATTGGTAAAAAGATTTTACTGCTTGAAGAGGAGGCCTATCAATTAGCAGGACAACCCTTTAATCTCGCATCACCTAAACAATTACAAGATATTTTATTTAATAAGCTGGGTATTAAATCTTTAAAAAAAACACCTTCAGGTGCGCCTTCTACGGATGAGGAAGTGTTACAAGATTTAGCCCTTGATTATCCTCTACCCAAATTATTACTTGAACATCGAAGTCTATCTAAGCTCAAATCAACATACACAGATAAATTACCAAAAATGATTAACACCAACACTGGTCGCATTCATACAAGCTATAACCAAGCTGTAGCAATCACCGGACGTCTTGCAAGTTCAGATCCTAATTTACAAAATATTCCAATCCGAACCCTGGAAGGCAGAAAAATAAGAGAAGCGTTTATAGCGAATGAAGGTTCATCTATTCTATCTGCAGACTATTCTCAAATTGAATTAAGAATCATGGCTCATTTGTCTCAAGATAAACGATTGCTTGAAGCTTTCAGGAATAATGAAGACATTCATAAATCAACAGCAGCTGAAATTTTTGGTTGCGACCTAGACAGCGTTTCCCAAGAACAAAGGCGTTATGCCAAGGTTATTAACTTTGGATTGATATACGGCATGAGTGTGTTCGGTTTATCAAAATCACTTGGTATTGAGCGCAGTGCTGCCTCAAATTATATTGAGACTTATTTTGCTAGATATCCTGGCGTTAAACGTTATATGGAAGAAGCAAAATTATTTGCTAAAGATAAAGGTTATGTAGAAACATTTTTTGGAAGACGATTATGGATCCCAGAAATTAATAGTTCAAATGGAATTAGAAGAGCTGCAGCAGAAAGAGCGGCAATAAATGCTCCCATGCAAGGCACTGCCGCTGACCTCATTAAGTTAGCAATGATTGCAGTTGATCAATGGCTTACTCAGAACACACACTTAAAAACAATGATGATTATGCAGGTACACGATGAGCTTGTTTTTGAAGTCCCTCAAGATGAAATCAATATATTACAAAAAGAATTGCCTGTCTTAATGGAGGGCGTTGCAAATCTTGATATTCCTCTTATTGTAGATATCGGTGTTGGTTTAAATTGGGATGCAGCTCACTAGAATGGAATTTGGCGCTTTAATTATTGGTGATGAAATTTTATCTGGCAAAAGAGAAGATAAACATTTTGAATACTTAAAAAAAACATTAAAAAAATATGGTCTTTTATTGTCTTGGGTGAAATATATTCAAGACGATTCGAAAAGTATTATTCAATCTATCAAAGAGTCAACAAACTCTAAGACTGTTGTTTTCTCTTTTGGTGGCATTGGTGCAACACCAGATGACTTCACAAGACAGGCTGCTGCAATCGCTTTTGATCTTCAATTAATGAGAAATAATGAAGCTGTAAAACTTATTGAAGAACATTTTGGTGATGGAGCTTATCCAAAAAGAGTTTTAATGGCAGATATTCCAGAGGGTGCATTATTGATTCCAAACGACGTTAATAAAATTCCTGGATTTAAAATTAATGATTATCATTTCCTGCCAGGTTTTCCTGAAATGGCTTGGCCGATGGTCGAATGGATTCTCAATACCCACTATCAGCAGCTATTAAATCAAAATGATTTTGCCGAAGCTTCGATTTGGATTAATGATGTAAGTGAAAGTAAATTGATCGATTTGATGAATGAGATTGTAAAAAAATATCCAGAAATTAAACTTTTTAGCCTGCCCAAATTAAAGCCCATCAAGACTATTGAGCTGGGTGTTAAAGGCCCATCAAATTCAGTTGATGAAGCCCTTTTAGAGATACAAACTAAAATTGTTAATTTAGGCTATGCATGGCATAAGTAATTTGAAGACTTCACTTTTATAAAAAGCCATTTGCCTATAAAATAGGCAGCTTTCCCTAAGCAAATATAAACACAGTGCAAATAGGTTCCATTTCCATTAAAAATAATCTCGTAGTCGCGCCCATGGCAGGCGTCACAGACCGTCCTTTCCGTCAACTTTGTAAAAAGTTTGGCGCTGGCATGGCGGTAAGTGAAATGGTGACATCAAATTCTCTTCTATACGGCAGCGAAAAAACACTTCGTCGCGCCAATCACGAAGGTGAAGTAGATCCAATTTCAGTTCAAATTGCTGGCGCTGATCCAAAAATGATGGCTGAAGCAGCTCAATTTAACGTAGATCATGGCGCTCAAATTATCGATATCAATATGGGCTGTCCTGCGAAAAAAATATGTAATGTCATGGCAGGATCAGCACTTCTTAAAGATGAACCGCTTGTACAAAAAATATTGTCTTCCGTGGTTAAATCTGTAGATGTTCCTGTCACATTAAAAATAAGAACTGGTTGGGACACTAAAAATCGTAATGCGATAGAAATTGCAAAAATTGCCGAAGACATTGGTATTAAAGCATTAGCTATTCATGGCAGAACAAGAGCTTGTTTGTACATGGGTGATGCAGAATATGACACCATCGCCGAAGTAAAACAGTCAGTCAGAATTCCCGTTATTGCGAATGGTGATATTACTTCACCAGAAAAAGCTAAATTTGTTTTAGATTACACCGGTGTAGATGGAGTAATGATCGGAAGAGCTGCCCAAGGTAAACCTTGGATTTTTAGAGAAATTGATCACTATCTTAAAACAGGAAAGCATTTAGATAACCCGTCCACTTATGAAATAAAAAATATAACGATTGCTCATGTGAAGGAGCTTTATGATTTTTATGGTGAAAACGCAGGATTAAAAATTGCTAGAAAACATATCTCTTGGTACACAAAAGGATTAAAAAATTCTGCAAATTTTAGACACCATATGAATACAATTGAAACAATCGATGCTCAAATTAAAACAATCGAAGATTATTTTAATTTTCTTTCAATCGAATCCCCATATATAAAGTATGAAGAAGAAATGTTGGTAGCTTAATGGAAAAGAAAACAGATATTCCGGATTGTGTAAACGAGTCTTTAGATCAATACTTCAAAGACTTGGATGGCGAACATCCCACGAATGTTTACGATATGGTCATTGGTATCGTAGAGAAGCCACTATTAACTTATATTATGGGCATTTCAAAAGGCAACCAAAGTAAGGCTGCAGAAATTCTTGGTCTTAATAGAAACACACTCAGAAAAAAGTTAAAACAACATAAAATTGATATCTAGTTATGATTAAAATAAAAAGAGCCCTTATAAGCGTATCAGACAAAAAAGGCATTATCGATTTCGCTAAGATACTAATTAAGTACAACGTTGAAATTTTATCTACTGGGGGTACAGCAAAATTATTTGCTGAAAATAATATTCCTGTCATTGAGGTCAGTGATTACACTGGCTTCCCTGAAATGTTAGACGGTAGAGTAAAAACACTTCATCCAAAGATACATGGCGGCATTCTCGGAAAAAGAGATGACGAAAAACATCTACAAACGATGATTAAATCTAATATTCCTTTAATTGATTTGGTGGTAGTGAACTTATATCCATTCGAAGCGACAATATCCAAAGAAAACTGTCCGCTATCTGAAGCTATTGAGAATATAGATATCGGCGGTCCAGCAATGATTAGATCTTCAGCCAAAAATTATAATGGTGTAGCTGTAGTAACTGATAGTTCGGATTATAAAATGATTGAAGATGCATTAAGGAAAAATGATGGCGCCCTTAATCTGGAATGTAGATTTATTTTGGCTAAAAAAGCTTTTGAACATACTGCCAAATATGATTTAGCTATTTCAAATTATCTTAATGGACTAGATACAAATAAAAATGTAACTTACCCTAAAAAACTTAACCTCGCATTTAATAAAAAGATGGATTTACGTTACGGCGAGAATCCGCATCAAAGTGCATCGTTTTACGTTGATGAAATAGTAACCAAAGGATCATTAGCAAGCTTTAAACAATTACAAGGCAAGGAGCTTTCATACAATAACTTAAATGACGCAGATACAGCGTGGGAATGCGTTAAAAGCTTTAAGCTTCCTTCTTGCGTAATCGTAAAACATGCCAACCCATGCGGAGTAGGCTCTTCTAAGGACTTATTAGATGCTTATAAGAAAGCATTTTCAACTGATCCAACTTCTGCATTTGGCGGCATTATTGCTTGCAATACAGCGTTAGACAAAAATACTGCATCTCAAATTATTTCGCAATTTGTGGAAGTTGTAATCGCCCCCTCTTACGAGGCCGAATCACTTAAAATATTTGAATCAAAACCAAACATTCGATTGCTAGAGGTAACTTTGGATAACAACTTCAATGCTTTTGAATTAAAAAAAATTGGTGGCGGTTTGCTCGTTCAATCGCCAGATAATTTCAATATCGATATGGATCATTGCAAAATAGTTTCTAAACTCAAGCCTAACCAAGAACAAATGGCTGACATGCTTTTTGCATGGCGCGTCGCTAAATATGTCAAATCAAATGCGATTGTATTTTGTAAAAATAATCAAACATTAGGAATCGGTGCAGGCCAAATGAGCAGAGTAGACAGTACCAAGATTGCATCGATCAAAGCTCAAAATGCAAATCTCGATTTAATAAATTCAGTGGTCGCTTCAGACGCGTTCTTTCCTTTTAGGGATGGTATTGATGTGCTTGCCACGGCTGGCGCAAAATGTGTTATTCAGCCTGGCGGAAGCCTTAGAGATGAAGAAGTTATCTCTGCTGCCGATGAATTAGGTCTCGTCATGTTATTTACTGGATATCGTCACTTTAGGCATTAATTTATGAAAGTTCTTGTCATTGGAAGTGGCGGCAGAGAACATGCAATGGCATGGAAACTTTCTCAAAGTATCAAAGTAAGTGCTATTTTTATTGCACCAGGCAATGGCGGCACTTATCTCAATCCAAAATTCAAAAATATTGATCTAACCGATATTAATCTTCTTTCAGATTTTGCAATTAAAGAAAAAATTGATCTGACTGTTGTTGGCCCGGAGCTACCGCTTTCTAAAGGTATTGTTGATTTATTTAGATTTAAAAATTTGAATATTTTTGGGCCTACTCAAAAAGCTGCTCAACTTGAAAGCTCTAAGGATTTTGCCAAAGACTTCATGTATAGGCACAACATTCCTACTGCAAAATATAGAACATTTAAAATGCCAGATGAAGCACATCAATATATTGCTGAGCATGGCGCGCCCATTGTGATCAAGGCTGATGGTTTGGCTTCTGGAAAAGGTGTCATTGTTGCTATGACAGTCGAAGAAGCTCATGAAGCAATCGACTTTATGCTTGTAGACAATAAATTTGGTGATGCAGGGGCTAAAGTTGTGATCGAAGAATTTCTTGAGGGTGAAGAAGCTAGCTTTATGGTGGTATGTGATGGCAAAACAATTCTACCGCTTGCTACAAGTCAAGACCATAAAAGGCTTTTAGATCATGATATGGGCCCTAACACAGGGGGGATGGGGGCTTATTCTCCAGCTCCTATAGTAACTAACGAAATTTATTCTAAAGTCATGGAAGAGATTATCTCCCCCACTATTTATGGTATGGCTAAAGATGGTATTCCTTTTACTGGATTTCTTTATGCAGGTCTCATGATAACTAAAAAGGGCGATGTAAAAACATTAGAATTTAATTGCCGTATGGGTGACCCTGAAACACAGCCCATTCTCATGAGGCTGAAAAGTGATTTGTTTGAAATGCTATACAAAGCAGCTCTCGGACATCTTGATTCATTAGAAATTGAATGGGATACAAGAACAGCGCTAGCTGTCGTTTTAGCATCAGCAGGTTACCCTGAATCTCCAAGGCTAAACGATGAAATTCATATTGAAGATCGAATTATTCCTGACAGCTATATTTTTCATGCAGGTACTGTATACAAAGATAATAAGCTTCTTACTTCCGGCGGAAGAGTTTTAGCTGTCACTGCACTTGGTAACTCTGTCAAAGAAGCACAATTTAAAGCGTATGAGGCTATCAATACTGTTAAATTTAATGGTGTCCAATATCGAAAAGATATAGGTTACAGAGCATTAAATAATAATTAAATTGGCTAATCAACGCTTAATCCGATATCTAAAACAAGGTGGCGTTATAGCCTACCCTACTGAGTCGTGTTATGGATTGGGTTGTGATCCAAAAAATAAATATGCGGTAGAAAAAATTATATGTTTAAAAAAAAGAGCCCGGTCAAAAGGTTTTATTTTAATTAGCTCCAAGATAAATCATTTGCGTGCATATATGCGAGATCTGTCAGAGAAACAAAAAAAAGAAATGATGGATAAATGGCCTGGGCCTCATACTTGGTTAGTCCCTGCGTCTAATTATTGCCCTTTATGGTTAAGGGGTAGCAGTCAAAACATTGCTATAAGACTTCCTAAAATTAAAAGCACTTTGAATTTATTAAATTCAATCAACTTTCCAATCACCTCAACAAGTGCTAATTTAAGCCATAAACAATCCATCAAAACTCTTAGGGCATGTAAAAATTTATATGGAGATAAAGTAAAGATCATTAAAGGAAATATTGGTAGTGAAAAAAAACCTACAACGATCCAAGATTTTTTTAGTAAAAGAATAATTAGAAAATAATATGATTAATTCAAATGTAGTTTTTGAGTACTTTAATAACCTTCAAACTAAGATTGTCGAAACAATTCAGATTGTTGATGGAAAAAATTTTATTAATGACTCATGGCAAAGAAAAGAAGGTGGCGGTGGAACTTCTTGTCTCTTAGAAAATGGTAACGTATTTGAAAGAGCTGGCGTTGGATTCTCACATGTCTTAGGTGACAAGTTGCCCAGATCGGCAAGCGCTAGTCATCCAGAGGCGGCAGATAGAAAATGGGAGGCTATGGGGTTATCGCTAGTCTTTCACCCTAAAAATCCATATGCGCCGACAGTGCATATGAATGTTAGATTTTTTATTGCAAAAAAAGAAGGCTATGAAGATATATGGTGGTTTGGCGGTGGTATGGATCTCACTCCCTATTACGGCTTCGACGAAGATGCAATTCATTTTCATCAGACACTTAAAACTATGCTCGATTCATATGATAGAAACTTTTATTTGGAATTTAAAAAGAATTGTGATGAATACTTCTATCTAAAGCATCGCAAAGAGCCTAGAGGGATTGGCGGTATTTTCTATGATGATTTTAATCGCTTAGGTCTTGATAAGTCTTTTAGTTTGAATAAATCGGTGGGTGATGTTTTTTTAAACGCTTATCTGCCCATTCTGCAAAGAAGAAAAGATATTCAGTACACTGAGAAAGAAAGAGAATTCCAGTTATATCGACGCGGTCGTTATGTAGAATTCAATTTAATATTTGATCGTGGCACTTTGTTTGGTTTGCAATCTAACGGTAGAACTGAATCAATTTTAATGTCAATGCCACCAATGGTTCAATGGAAATATGATTGGAAACCAGATCCAGGCAGTAAAGAAGAAAAATTATATACATATTTTTTAACGAATAAAGATTGGCTGAATCATGAATAATCTATTTAAAAAAATTCTTAGAAAAAAAAATATTAACCATAAGCATCCAGCGCATTTAAAAAAATGTTTGAGTGCGCTAGACCTTACATTACTTGGTATAGGATGCATCATTGGCACCGGTATTTTTGTTTTAACCGGTATTGCGGCCGCTAACCAAGCTGGCCCTGCAGTCATTTTATCTTTTATAGTATCGGGCTTTGCTTGTGCTTTTGCAGCTTTAGCTTATGCAGAACTTTCATCTTCGATTGGTGGCTGTGGAAGTGCATATGGCTATAGTTATGTTGCCTTTGGTGAATTCTTTGCATGGATTATGGGGTGGATTCTGCTAATGGAATACGGAATGTCTATTGCTGCAGTTGCAAATGGCTGGTCTGGCTATTTTAATAATGCTCTGACCGCTATGGGTCTTGGTCTTCCGGAGTCATTATCAAAAGCCCCTTCATTGGGAGGTTTAGTCAATCTTCCTGCAATGGTCATTATATTAATCATGATGTCCTTACTTATTGTCGGCGCAAAGCAAAGTGCTAAATTTAATGCTGCGATGGTTTTTATTAAACTTCTAACCATCACATTATTTATTTCAGTTGCTATCTTTAATGTAAATCCAGCTAACTGGCATCCCTTTATGCCTTATGGATGGTTTTCGACATTACCTGATGGAAAAACCGTTGGTGTTCTCGCTGGCGCTTCATTGGTATTTTTTGCGTACGTTGGTTTTGATGCAGTTTCAACTGCCGCTGAAGAAGCAATCAATCCACAAAGGGATCTGCCCAAAGGCATTATTGGTTCACTTGCTTTTTGTACTGTGATTTACATTATTGTTTCATTATTACTTACAGGCGTTGTTCCATATCAAGAACTTAATGTATCTTCGCCTGTGGCTTATGCGCTCCAAAAAATAGGCTTTCAATGGGCCTCTGCAGTTGTCGCTACTGGTGTTATTGCCGGGCTCACAACTGTAATGCTTGTTCTTTACTACGCCTTAACAAGAATTATCTTCGCAATGAGTAGAGATGGATTGCTTCCTCATGCTTTATCTGAGGTAAATAAAAATACCAACACCCCTGTGAAAGTTATTGTTTTTTGCGGGCTGATCATCTCATTAATTGCTGGTTTTATACCGCTGGGCACTTTAGCTGAAATTGTTAATATTGGAACATTAGCTGCTTTTGTGATTGTTTCTCTGGGAGTCATTTTTATACGTAAACTTCACAAAAATAATAAAGCAACTTTCAAGAATAAATGGCATCCCCTTATTCCACTCTTGGGAATCTTTTCATGTGGCGCCTTAATGTTTTTCTTGCCCCATGAAACTTGGAGAAGATTTTTGATTTGGGTGTTTATTGGGATTGTTTTTTACTTTACTTATTCAATAAAACATAGTCACTTAAATAAAAAACCGGCCTAAGCCGGTTTTTTATTTAAGTTTAAAACTTGATTAAAGCGATAAAACCCATTGTACGATCGTTTTAATATCTTCATCTTTAACTTGAGGATGAGGCGGCATTGGAACCGGACCCCAAACACCACTACCACCAGCTTTTACTTTAGCTACTAATTTCGCTTCAGCACCTTTGTCGCTCTTATATTTAGCTGCGACATCCTTGTAAGATGGTCCAAGAACTTTCTTCTCTACACCATGACAAGCTAAACATCCGCTTTTTTGAGCCAATGCTTCAGCAGCTTTAGCATCTGCGGCTTGAGCTTGATTTACTAAGAACGCACCGATCATTGCAATACCTAAAATTACTGATTTCATATTATTTCCACCCTTAAATTGATTTTGCGATTGTTATGATACTCCTAATCTTATTCAAATTAAAAGCAATTTAAACAAAATTAGACTCTTAATATTCCTGAACTAAATACTCGGCTATTAGGTTATGAGACTGATTTGGATAGACCATAACGCTATTTTCCAGTGCATTAACAGTTTCCACACAGATCATTTTTTTCCATTCATGTTCAGTGCCCATATCAACCATAGTTTTAACTTTTTTATCCCACGGAGTCCAAATAACTGTTGATTCACTGTTCTGTTTTTGTACGGTAATTTTCCGACTAAACCCTTGGTCATGAATCACACATGTATCTTTTGTATTTAAATAAACTCTATCGAATTCAGCATCAAATTTAATTTGATCTTCTTGAGTGAATTTTTTATACCCCCTAGCTTTGTCTGAATAGATTTTATTTTCCAATCCAGTCACTTCAATATTTTCAATATCACTTATCTCAAAATAAGTGTGATATCCCTCACCAATTAAGAAAGGTTGTTCAGATAAATTTGTTGTTTTAAGATCAAGGTGGATTGAACTACCAATCGTGATAGAGAATTCTAAATTAAATTGATATGAAAGCTGTCTATTCACTTCGGGGGTAGGAAGCATAACAAGTGTCACTTTAGTTGCCCCACTCTCCAAATCAATAATCTCATTAATGCGCCATGGAATAACTCTAGCAAATCCATGCGGACAAAAACTTCCGTCTGTAGGATGGGCGCCAAACCATGGCCAACAAATAGGCACGCCGCCCCGAATAGATCTTCCATGCATAAATCTCGCGTTGCTTGAAAGCCAGAGCACTTCATTTTTTACATCATGTGGCTTCCATTGCATAATGTGAGCACCTTGAAGCGCAATCTTTGCTGAAGCAAGCTCATTATCAATCGTAATAAATTTTAAACCAATTTCATTTTGTGTAATTTTGTAACTTTGAGCTGCTGATATATTTTTTTCACTTATCATTTTAAAAATTAAATTTCCTCTAACTTTGAAATGTCACGAATAGCACCTTTATCTGCGCTTGTGGTCATCAATGCGTAAGCTCTTAATGCTTGAGAAACTTTTCTTGTTCTTGGTTTAGGTTTCCAAGCATTCTTGCCCTTGGCATTCATCTTATTTTTTCTTTGAATCAGAGTTGCATCATCAATCATTAAATTAATTGTTCGATTTGGGATGTCGATTTCAATATGATCATTCTCTTCAATTAATGCGATCTCGCCTTGCTCAGCAGCCTCAGGTGATACATGTCCAATACTCAGCCCTGAAGTTCCACCAGAAAATCTACCATCAGTTAAAAGAGCACAAACCTTTCCGAGGTCTTTCGATTTTAGATAGGCAGTTGGATAGAGCATTTCTTGCATACCAGGCCCGCCTCTTGGCCCTTCATATGTGATGACAACAACATCACCTGCAATAATCTTACCCACCAAAATAGCTTCTACAGCCTCATCTTGTGATTCAAAAATACGCGCGCGTCCTTTGAATTTTAAAATCCCCTCATCAACACCTGCTGTTTTAACAATGCAGCCATTACGTGCAATATTTCCAAACAAAACTGCTAGTCCGCCATCTTGGCTATAAGCATTTTCCTTATTTCTAATACAACCAGCAGTTCTATCATCATCTAAGGTTGGGTAGAGCATACTTTGACTAAATGCGATTGTAGTGGGTATGCCTCCTGGAGCTGCACGATAAAAGTTTTTAACTTCTTCATTTTTGGTCGTCACAATATCCCAATGGTCTATTGCTTCGCCTAAACTTTTTGAATGGACAGTTGGAACATCTCTATGAATTAGAGTTGCACGGTCAAGTTCTCCTAAAATACCCATCACACCCCCTGCTCTATGAACATCTTCCATATGAAACTTATCTGTGGCAGGCGCTACTTTTGCTAAGCAAGGCACTTTTCTTGAAATGCGATCTATATCTTTCATCGTGAAATTTACTTTAGCCTCGTGGGCTGCCGCAAGCAAATGAAGAACCGTATTTGTTGAGCCTCCCATAGACACATCTAAAGTCATTGCATTTTCAAAAGCTTTAAAACTTGCAATATTTCTAGGTAATGCACTTTCATCTTCACCTTCGTAATATCGCTTCGCTAAATCAACAATAACTCTTCCAGCCTCTTGAAATAATTTTTTTCTAGCTGCATGCGTAGCTAGAGTACTTCCATTTCCGGGCAGACTTAATCCTAAGGCTTCGGTTAAACAGTTCATTGAATTTGCTGTAAACATGCCTGAACAAGAACCGCATGTTGGACATGCTGACCGTTCGATTTCATCAGAATTTTTATCAGATACTTTCGGGTCGGCGCCAGCAACAATTGCATCCACTAAATCTAATTTTTTGATTTCATTATTCCAATTGACCTTACCCGCTTCCATAGGGCCACCTGAAACAAAGACTACGGGAATATTAATTCTTAGGGCTGCCATAAGCATACCGGGCGTTATCTTATCGCAATTAGATATACAAACAATGGCATCTGCACAGTGAGCATTAACCATATACTCGACGCTATCCGCAATTAGATCTCGGCTTGGAAGGCTGTATAACATTCCGTCATGCCCCATAGCTATCCCATCATCTACTGCGATGGTATTAAACTCTTTTGCAACACCGCCATGTTTTTCAATTTCTCTTGCTACAAGCTGTCCTATATCTTTTAAATGAACATGCCCTGGAACAAATTGTGTAAATGAATTACAAACTGCAATAATTGGCTTTGTAAAATCACCATCCTTCATGCCTGTGGCACGCCAGAGTGCGCGGGCACCAGCTTGATTCCTGCCATGAGTAGTCGTTTTAGAGCGATATACGGGCATAATGACCTCTTAAAATTACAATCAATTTAAACAATTATTTTAACTTATAATGACAATAAACTTATGCTTATTCATCCCCAAATAGACCCTGTAGCAGTTAATCTTGGACCGTTTCAAATTCATTGGTACGGAATTATGTATCTTTTGGCTTTTGTGGGATTTCTTCAATTAGGTAAAGTTCAAATCAGAACGCGTCCATGGTTATCCTGGAATGAAAAAATGTTGGATGATGCTTTTTTTTATGGTGCTATTGGCGTTATTGCAGGCGGTCGATTAGGTTATATCTTATTTTATCAACTGCAATACTATGTTCAAGATCCGACCGAGATCATTGCATTATGGAAAGGTGGCATGTCATTCCATGGGGGATTTTTAGGTGTAGTTATTGCCATGATACTTTTGGCTAAAAAATATAAAGTATCTTTGCTATCAGTTTTAGATTTCATTGCGCCTTTAGTTCCTCTTGGGCTTGTATTTGGTCGAATTGGAAATTTTATTAATGCAGAACTATGGGGAAGACCCACACAATTTTTCTTAGGCATGATCTTTCCTAATGTGGACAGTATGCCAAGACACCCTTCTCAACTTTACGAAAGCTTTTTTGAAGGTTTTATTCTATTGATAGCGCTTTGGTTGTATTCAAAACAAAAAAGGGAAACGGGTCAGATATCTGCTGTTTTTTTGATACTGTATGGAACTTTTAGATTTTTAATTGAATTTACAAGAGAGCCTGATCATTTCCTAGGGCTGCTATTCCTTAATCTTTCAATGGGTCAGTGGCTGTCTATTCCAATGCTCATTGCTGGCATTTATTTGTTTAAAAAAAGCTAACAACAACGTTTTATACCACTCCATTTTTTATCAAGCGTTGCTTGATAAAAATTCTTTTTACTCATGAGCTTATGTTTTTTTAAACACCGCTTATGATTCAATAAATAAAGATCATAGAGATCATCTCCTGATAATCTGCGTAAAAATGCATACATTAATTTAATTGCTCTTAGCATGGCTTATTAATTCTTTTTGAAAAATGAGATTCTTAACATATCAATCACTACTGTCCACAAAATAATAAGCAAGAAGAGAGTAATAAAAGCATCTAGTTTTTGATTAAAAATTAGCTGATGAGTAATGGAAATTTTACTGTCCTCGATGAGCCCTGTATTTATTTTATCTGTCAGATTTCTAGCTGCTGCTAGAAATCCAACTCTAATATCTTGACTAAATATTTTCTGATAAGCAGCAGTAGTGGTCACAATAATTAACCAAATTAAAGGTAGTCCAGTGACCCAAGCGTATTTTAATTTGTTCGATTTAATAAGAATGCCAGTGCCTACAGATAATGCAATCGCTGCCAACATTTGATTCGCAATACCAAATAAAGGCCACAGAATATTTACACCGCCATTAGGATCTATCACGCCAATGTATAAAAAATACCCCCAACAGCTTACAACGATTGCACTACTTAAAATAATTGATGGCATCCATGAAGTTTGACCAAACTTCGGGTAAATGTTGCCAATCATATCCTGTAACATAAATCTTCCAACACGAGTGCCTGCATCTAATGTAGTGAGAATAAATATTGCCTCAAACATGATGGCAAAGTGATACCACATCGCTAATAAGTTTGTACCAAATGCCTTGCCAAATATATTTGCCATACCCACGGCTAATGAAGGGGCTCCGCCTGTTCTAGCAAAAAGTGATGTTTCACCCATATTTTTTGCAAGCAATTCCATTTCCTCAACTGTCACTTTAAATCCCCATGAGTTTATTTTTTGAATGGCATCGACAGCTTCTGATCCAACAACTCCCACAGGGCTATTAATTGCAAAAAAGATGCCTGGTTCCAATACTGTTGCTGCTATTAAGGCCATAATAGCTACGAAAGATTCTAAAAGCATCGCGCCATATCCAATCATTGGAATATATTTTTCATTGTCCAATAGTTTAGGTGTTGTGCCTGAAGCTATTAAAGAGTGGAATCCAGAAATTGATCCACACGCGATGGTAATAAAAACAAAAGGAAATAGACTGCCACCAAAAATAGGGCCTGTACCGTCTGTAAACTGGGTCAGGGCTGGCATTTTTATTTCTGGTTGCAGGGTTATAATCGCAACCGCTAAAACAATCACTGTACCTAATTTTACAAATGTCGATAGATAGTCTCTTGGCGCTAGCAAAAGCCAAACTGGAAGCACTGCTGCTGCAAAGCCGTAAAAAATAATAGCCCATGCCAACGTCAAACTATCATGATCAAAATAAGTTCGTAGCGTCTGGGAATGGTCAATTAATCCTCCAGCAAAAACGGCCAAAAGTAATAATCCGAATCCAATTAATGAGGCCTCAAGGACTCTACCTGTCCTGATAGACCTTAAATAAATCCCAATAAAAATTGCGATAGGTATTGTTGCGGCAACTGTCGACGTTGCCCAAGGGCTATGCTTCATAGCATTTACAACTACCAACCCTAAAACAGCAATCAAAATAACCATGATTAAAAATGTGCCAATCAATGAAGCAGTTCCACCAATTACACCAATCTCATCCCTTGCCATTTGTCCTAAACTTTTTCCGTTGCGTCTCGTCGAAAAAAATAATGTGGTCATATCTTGAACAGCACCTCCTAATACAGCACCTATTAAAATCCATAACATGCCAGGAAGATAACCAAACTGGGCTGCTAACGTAGGACCAACCAAAGGACCTGGTCCAGCAATCGCAGCAAAATGGTGGCCGAATACAATCCACTTATCTGTAGGAATAAAGTCTTTGTCATTTTGCAGTCTTAGAGCTGGTGTTTTTCTATGCTCGTCAATGACTAGAACTTTTGCTGCAATCCAGCTTGCGTAGAATCTATAAGCAATCATGTATATGCATACAGCAGCCGTAATAAACCAAACGGCGTTGATACTCTCATTGCGGCTAAGTGCAATTGTTGAAAATGCTAAAGCCCCCAATAAAGCAAGAAGAATCCAAACTATATTTTTAAAATATTTTTTAATCACAATGTATCCAATCTGATATCTAAATTAATTTATTGCCTTATATATCTTTGATATACTGACTTCCCATTCAATCTATTAATTATATGCAATTAATAAAAATTAAAATAACTAAATTCATCTCGACTGCGTAAATCTTATCTTGGCATCTAATAAAATAATCATCGGCGTTACAGGGGGTATAGCTGCATATAAAGCAGCTGAATTAACTCGTCTTCTTGTTAAAAATGATTTCGATGTTCAAATTGTGATGACTGAATCTGCGAGTCATTTCATAACACCTCTTACATTTCAGGCTCTTTCTGGCAAAGAAGTTTTAACAAGTTTATGGAAAAGTAATGCTAATAATGGGATGTCTCATATAGAGCTATCAAGAGATTACGATCTCATTCTTATTGCACCTGCCAGCGCTAATTTCTTAGCCAAATTAACGCATGGTTTTGCTGATGACCTTTTATCGTCTTTGTGCTTAGCAAGAGCTTGTCCGATTGCCGTTGCTCCTGCCATGAATATTCGTATGTGGACCAATGAAGCTACCCAACGTAATGTTTCACAATTAAAAAAAGATGGTGTGTTATTTTTTGGTCCCGATTCAGGGGCTCAGGCTTGCGGTGATATAGGGCTTGGAAGAATGATAGATACTGAAGAATTGTTCAGATCAATTCAAAATCATCTCACGCCTAAAATCCTCAAAAACAAAAAAATATTAATAACGTCTGGTGGCACAATTGAAATGATAGATGACGTAAGAGCTATTACAAATCTTAGCTCTGGCAATATGGGCTCTGCAATCGCCAATACTGCAGAATCTATGGGCGCATCAGTCACTGTAATCACGTCAGGCAATCAAGATTTTTCAGAAAATATAAATGTGATTGATGCGAGAGATGCGCATTCGATGCATAAAGCTGTCCTTCAGCATATCAATGACCAAGATATTTTTATAAGTGTTGCAGCCGTTTCTGATTACACACCTAAAGAAATATTTAATGGGAAATTGAAAAAAAATAATTTAGATATGACACTTCAACTCAAGCCTACAATAGACATTCTGAAAGAAGTGGGGTTATCTAAAAATAAAATCTTTAAAGTAGGCTTTGCTGCAGAAAGTGAAAATCTTATTGAAAATGCACAAAAGAAACTAAAGACGAAAAATTTGGATTTAATTGTGGCAAATTTAATTCATGAATCTATGGGCTTACAAGATACTAAAGTTTCCATAATTAGTAAAAACGATGTTATTGATGTGCCAAAATCAAATAAAATAGTTGCAGCAAAAGTTATCTTAAAAGAAATAGCCCATCGCATAAATTCGGACAAATAAAATGAGCCTAATAATTGATTTTAAAATTTTGGATAAGCGAATCGAAGAAATGCTGCCTAATTATGCATCGCCGGGTTCAGCAGGTCTTGATTTAAGAGCATGTACCGAGCATATACAAACGATTAATCCAGGTGAAACATTTCTTATACCCACTGGTATTTCAATATTTATTAAGGATCCTGCTTATGCAGCGCTTATCCTTCCTAGGTCGGGCTTAGGGCATAAACATGGTATCGTTTTAGGTAATTTGGTAGGCTTAATAGACTCAGACTACCAAGGTCAATTGCTAGTTTCTTGCTGGAATCGTGGCGAGAACGCCTTTCTACTCAACCCTATGGAGCGTATCGCACAACTAGTCATCGTGCCGGTTATCCAGGCTAAATTTAACCTTGTAGCCGAATTTCCTGAGACAGAAAGAGGTGAGGGCGGCTTTGGAAGTACAGGTAAAAACTAACGAATTCACTTGAAAAGACAGTGGGTTATGTGGTTTAATAGCACTCTTTTTCGAAATTATTGTAACAAATAAAGGATTTAAATTATGGCTCGCGTATGTCAATTAACCGGCAAAAAACCAATGTCTGGAAACAACGTATCTCACGCCAATAACAAGACCAAAAGACGCTTTTTACCTAATTTACAAAACCGTAAATTTTGGGTTGAGACCGAGAATCGTTGGGTTTCAATGAGAATTACTAATGCAGCGCTCAGAACAATCGACAAGCTAGGCATTGATGTTATTGTTAAAAAAATGCGTGCAGCTGGCCAGAAAATTTAAGGAATAAATATGCGTGAAAAAATCAAATTAGAGTCTAGTGCTGGTACTGGACATTTCTATACCACAACAAAAAACAAAAGAACCATGCCTGATAAAATGGAAATCAAAAAATTTGATCCCGTTGTTAGAAAGCATGTAGTTTATAAAGAAGCAAAAATTAAATAATTTTAAGCTTTAACAAAGACAATAAAAAAAGCCAGCATTAGCTGGCTTTTTTTATTTATCTAATAATACTTTATTCTGCTACTGCCTCTTCTTTGGGAGCAGGTGTTGCAACCTCAACAATGGGCCTATCTACAAGCTCAACAAAAGCCATAGGCGCATTATCCCCATCTCGGAAGCCACACTTCAATATTCTTAAATAGCCACCTTTTCTTGTGTTATATCGCGGGCCTAGCTCAGCGAATAACTTAGTGACAATGTCTCTATCTCTTAAACGGCTAAAGGCTAGACGTCTATTAGATAAGGTTGCATTTTTTGCTAATGTAATAAGAGGTTCGGCTACTTTTCTAAGCTCTTTAGCTTTTGGTAATGTAGTTTTAATAATCTCGTTTTTTAACAAAGAGGTAGCCATATTTCTCAACATTGCTTGTCGATGGCTGCTCGTTCTATTTAGTTTTCTATGACCATTTGCGTGACGCATACTCTTACCCTCAAATTTTTCTTATTTAATGATTACGCTTTTTCTAAACCTGCTGGAGGCCAATTCTCTAATTTCATTCCTAAAGTTAGACCTTTAGAAGCTAGAACATCTTTAATCTCGTTAAGTGATTTCCTTCCAAGATTTGGGGCCTTTAAAAGCTCATTTTCACTGCGTTGAATTAAATCGCCAATGTAATAGATATTTTCTGCTTTTAAACAGTTTGCTGATCTCACTGTGAGCTCTAAATCATCAACAGGTCTTAATAAGACTGGGTCAACTTGGGGCGCTTGCTTCACTTCAACTTCAGTTAAAGCACTTTCTAAGTTTGCAAATACAGAAAGCTGTCCCATTAAAATTCTCGCAGCATCTCTGATCGCTTGTTCAGCGTCAATAACGCCATTAGTTTCAACGTCCATGATTAATTTATCTAAGTCTGTTCTTTGTTCTACACGAGCGCTCTCAACAAAATAACTTACTTTATTGATCGGACTAAAAGAAGCGTCAACCATAATAAAACCTAGGGTTTTATCTTCTTGATTTGATTTTCTTCTCGCTGGAACTGGTTGATATCCTCTACCCATTTCAACTTTAACTTCTAAATTTAATTTTCCACCTTTTGTAAGGTGTGCAATTAAATGATTTGGATTGATAATTTCAGCATCGTGATTTGTTTCAAAATCAGCTGCTGTCACTGGACCTTCGGTAGTTTTATTTAATGTGAGCGTTGTCTCAGATTTATTATGAAGTTTTAATGCAACACCTTTTAAATTCAAAAGAATATCAACCACGTCTTCTTGCACGCCATCTAAAGTTGAATACTCATGAACTACACCATCAATCTTTACTTCAGTAATTGCAAAGCCAGGAATTGATGACAATAAAACGCGTCTCAATGCATTGCCTAAAGTAAAGCCGAAGCCTCTTTCCATAGGCTCTAAAGTTACTCGAGCTCTTACCGGGTTTATAACTTCAACATTTACGATTCTTGGTTTTAAATATTCTGTAGGACTATTTTGCATTATGTATCCTTATCAATAATTCTTATTTAATTATTTCGAATAGAGCTCAACAACGAGTGATTCATTAATTGTTGCTGGTAAATCATCGCGTAGTGGTTTGTTTTTAAACGTACCCTTAAGACCTTTTACATCAACTTCAATCCACTCTGGAAAACCTCTTTGCTCTGCAGCTTCAATTGAACCTTTAATTCTTAATTGTTGCTTAGATGCTTCTGCAACTGAGAGAACATCGCCTGGCTTAACTTGATAGGAAGGAATGTTTACTCTTCGGCCATTTACTAGAAGACTGTTGTGTCTGACAATTTGTCTTGCTTCTGTTCGTGAAGCTCCAATACCCATTCGATATGCAACGTTATCTAATCTGCACTCTAAAAGTTGTAGAAGATTTTCACCAGTAATGCCTTTTTTTCTATCCGCTTCAGCGTAGTAACTTCTAAACTGTGCTTCTAATATTCCGTAAATTCTTCTGAGCTTTTGTTTCTCTCTTAATTGAACGCCGTAATCTGATAAGCGGCTCGCTCTTCTTTGTCCGTGTTGGCCAGGAGGAAAATTACGCTTTTCAATAGCGCATTTGTCAGTAAAACATTTCTCGCCTTTGAGAAAAAGTTTTTCACCTTCTCTTCTACATTGACGACATTTAGGATCTAGATTTCTTGCCAAAATAACTCTCCTGATTCAATGAGCAATTCAATGCTCAACTTATTAAATTCTTCTTTTCTTAGGTGGACGGCAACCATTGTGTGGCACTGGCGTTACATCTTGAATGCTCGTAATTTTAAATCCTGCAGCATTAAGTGCACGCACTGCAGATTCTCTTCCAGGGCCTGGTCCTTTAATTTTTACTTCAAGATTTTTTACACCACACTCTTGAGCCGCTTTACCTGCTGCCTCAGCTGCAACTTGTGCTGCAAAAGGTGTACTTTTTCTCGAGCCTTTAAATCCAGCGCCGCCAGATGTTGCCCAAGATAATGCATTACCTTGTCTGTCTGTAATTGTGATGATTGTGTTATTGAAAGATGCATGAATATGAGCAATACCTTCTGCTACATTTTTCTTAACTTTCTTTTTTACACGAACATTAGCTTTTGTTGCCATAAATAATCCTTAAACCTTCTTTTATTTAGCCTGTTTAATTGCTTTAACAGGGCCTTTTCTTGTTCTTGCATTCGTTTTAGTTCTTTGGCCTCTTACTGGAAGACCTCTTCTATGTCTTACACCTCGGTAACAGCTAAGATCCATCAAACGTTTAATGTTCATTGTGACTTCTCTTCGTAAGTCACCCTCAACCTTAATTTTCGCAACTTGATCACGAAGCTTTTCCACGTCAGCATCGTTCAAATCTTTTAATTTAGCAGTCGCAATGATTCCTGCCGCAATACAGATCTTCTTTGCGGTGTTTCTTCCAACGCCATAAATTGCTGTTAAAGCAATTTCTGCATGTTGATGATCGGGCACATTCACCCCAGCAATACGAGCCATAACTTACTCCAAAAAAAAATGGCAAATTAAATAAAAAGCCTTATATTTTAACAGGTTGTTGAATTTTTAACAATTAACAACCCACCCTTATCCTTGTCGTTGCTTATGTCGAGGATCTGAGCAAATTACTCTCACAACACCTCTTCTTCTGACAACTTTACAGTTTCGGCATAATGTTTTTACGGATGCGCGAACTCTCATTTTTATACCTCTTAAATTTTAATTAAATATTACTTATTTAACCCTGAACGTAATTCTTGCTCTGGTTAAATCATAAGGCGTCATTTCAACTGTCACCTTATCTCCTGGAAGAATACGAATATAATTCATACGCATTTTTCCTGAAATATAACCCAATACAACATGGTCATTTTCCAACTTAACTCTAAAAGTTGCATTTGGAAGATTTTCTATAATCTCCCCCTGCATTTCAATTGTGTCTTCTTTTGCCATTAATTAAAGGCTATCTAAGCGCATTAGCGCCACCTTTAAAGTTAGCTTTCTTAAGTAATCCCTCATACTGATATGACATCAGATGAGACTGAACCTGGGTCATAAAATCCATCGTTACCACTACAATAATTAATAACGATGTACCTCCAAAATAAAAAGGAACATTAAACTTAAGTATTAAAAACTCAGGCAATAAACATACAAGCGTTATATACACAGCACCTACTAAAGTTAATCTACCCATAATTTGGTCGATATATTTTGCAGTTTGTTCTCCCGGTCTGATGCCAGGAACAAACGCACCGCCTTTTTTCAAATTATCTGCTGTTTCCTTTGGATTAAAAACCAAAGCGGTATAAAAAAAGCAGAAAAACACTATCGCTAATGCGAATAGAAAAATATAAATCGGCTGTCCTGGTGATATCGCAGCTCCAATATCCTTAAGCCACAACATTTTTTCACTAGATCCAAACCACCCAGCTAAAGTCGCTGGAAATAAAATAATGCTTGATGCAAAAATTGGTGGGATTACACCCGCCATATTAAGTTTTAAAGGCAAATGAGAGGTTTGACCTCCGTATAATTTATTGCCAACTTGTCTTTTCGCATAATTAACAGTAATTTTTCTCTGGCCTCTTTCAACAAAAACGACCAGTGCTGTCACTAAAATAGTTGCCGCAAACAAGAAAAAAACTAACGGGATTGAAAATGCACCCGTTCTAGCTAGTTCAAGTGTGCTTCCCAATGCACTTGGCAATCCAGCCACAATGCCTGAGAAAATAACAATTGAGATACCGTTACCAATACCTCTTTCAGTAATTTGCTCTCCCAACCACATAAGGAACATTGTTCCACTAACTAAAGTTACAACTGTTGTAAGTCTAAAAGCTAACCCGGGATCAAGTACCAATCCTGGTTGAGATTCCAGCGCAATTGAAATGCCAAGCGCCTGAAATGCGGCCAAAATTACTGTGCCATATCTCGTATACTTTGTTATTAATCTTCTGCCTGCTTCGCCTTCTTTTTTTAACTGTTCAAGCTGAGGCGAGACTACAGTTAATAATTGCATAATGATCGATGCTGAAATATAAGGCATGATCCCTAATGCAAATAAAGTAAATCTTTTTAGCGCGCCACCGGAGAACATATTAAACATTCCCAAAATGCCACCGCTTTGTGAATCAAATAATTTTTTAAGCTCAAGCGGATCAATCCCAGGTACTGGAATATGCGCGCCAAGTCTATAAACAATAATGGCACCTAAAACAAACAATATGCGATTTTTTAATTCGCTTGTTTTGCCTAAAGCACCTAATAAATTATCTTGAGCCAAAATTAAGTTCTCAAACTTCTACTACTTTTCCGCCTGCCGCTTCAATAGCAGCTCGAGCGCCCTTAGTTAGCAATAAACCTTGGATTGTTAATTTTCTTTTCACTTCGCCAGACAAATATACTTTTGCTGTCTTTGCATTATCAGAAATTAATTTTGCCGCTTTTAGTACGAGCAAATCAATATTGTCTGACTCAACTAAATTAAGCTCATTTGTCCTAACGCGAGCAGTTAATTTATGAGTTAATGATTTAAATCCGCGTTTTGGAAGACGTCTTTGAATCGGCATTTGACCGCCTTCAAAACCAACTTTATGGAATCCACCAGCTCTAGATTTTTGTCCTTTGTGTCCGCGTCCAGCCGTTTTTCCAAGACCGGAACCAATACCTCGGCCAACACGTCTTGCTACTTTTTTAGAACCAACTGCTGGTTTTAATGTATTTAGTTTCATAATTTCTCTTTATATCTTTTCGACTTTAAGTAAGTAATTAACTGCATTGATCATGCCTCGAATCGCAGGAGTGTCTTGCAACTCAACTGTATGATGTATTCTTCTAAGACCTAATCCTTTTACCGTTGCGCGATGAGGTTCAGTTCTGCCAATCAAACTTTTAATTAATGTAACTTTTAAACCCGCTGTAATTTCTTTTTTTGTTTTTGCCATTTAATTAGCCTCTAATTTCTTCTACTGATTTACCGCGTTTAGCAGCAATTTCAGCCGGTGTATTCATTGACTCAAGTCCATTCAATGTTGCTCTTACAACATTATAAGGATTTGTTGAACCAATACATTTTGCTAAAACATTAGTAATGCCCATTACCTCGAAAATTGCTCGCATAGCACCACCAGCAATAATCCCAGTACCTTCGGAAGCAGGCTGAATGAATACTTTTGCAGCGCCGTGCTCACCCATTACTGCATGTTGCAAAGTACCATTGTTAAGTTTTACTTTGAGCATGCCTCTTCTAGCTTCGTCCATTGCTTTTTGAACTGCCACAGGCACTTCTCTTGCTTTACCTTTTCCCATACCAACTGAACCGTCTCCATCACCAACAACAGTTAACGCAGCAAAGCTCATGATTCGACCGCCCTTAACTACTTTGGTAACTCGGTTTACAGCAATCATTTTTTCTCTTAGACCGTCTGTTTGCGTTTGTTGATTTTCTAAATCTTTTGCCATGTTTTGACCTATTTAAATTATTGGGTTAGAAAGACAAGCCGTTTTCTCTAGCAGCATCTGCTAAAGCTTTAACTCTGCCGTGATAGCGATAACCTGACCTATCAAATGCTACATTTGTAATTCCGATTTTTTTTGCTTTTTCAGCAATGCGTTTGCCAATTTGAGCAGCTGCCTCAATATTGCCGCCATTCTTTAAAGTTTTTTTAACATCCGCTTCAAGTGAAGAAGCGCTTGCTAAAACTTTATTCTCGCCAGCGCTTATGATTTGCGCATAAATGTTTGTGTTCGTTCTGTGAACGCTTAGTCTTGTCACTTGAAGTTCAGCGATTTTTGCTCTTGTCTTTTTAGCGCGACGTAAACGGGGGTTTGTATTATACATATCTCAACCTTTATTTTTTCTTAGTTTCTTTGATAATTACGTTCTCATCTGAATAACGAACGCCCTTACCTTTATAAGGCTCTGGAGGTCGATACGCTCTAATTTGAGCAGCAACTTGACCTATTAATTGCTTATCAGAACCTTTTAAAATAATTTCAGTTTGACTTGGTGTTTCAACTTTAACGCCTTCAGGCATTTTGTAATTCACAGGATGTGAAAAACCTAAGTCAAGATTAAGATTTGCACCTTGCGCTTGAGCTTTATATCCAACACCAATTAAAGTTAGTTTTCTTACAAATCCTTCAGAAACACCTTTCATCATGTTTGCAACAAGAGCTCGCATAGTGCCAGCCATTGCGTTTGCTTGCTGAGATTCATCGGCTGCTGCAAATGTAATTGCTTGGCCATCATTATTTAATTTAACGTTAGGTGTAATGAACTGATTTAATTTTCCCATCGGTCCACTAATTGAAATATTTAAATCATTAATTGAAACCTCTACTTTAGGAGGAATCGCTACGGGTGCGTTAGCTATACGTGACATATATTCTCTCCTTAAGCCACATAGCAAAGCACTTCGCCGCCAATACCTGCAGCTTTTGCTTTTCTATCTGTCATAACTCCTTTAGACGTCGATACGATTGCAACACCAAGACCATTCATAACTTCTGGAATGCTTTGGCTTGCTTTATAAACTCGTAAACCTGGCTTACTTACTCTTTCAATTTTTTCAATAACAGGTCTGCCGGCATAATATTTGAGTTCAATATTTAATACTGGCTTGCCTTGAACTTCGTGTTCAGCAAAATTCTCAATGTAGCCTTCATCTTTTAAAACATGTGCGATAGCTTTTTTTAATTTAGATGCAGGCATGGTGATAGATACTTTATTAGTACCCTGACCATTCCTAATTCTGGTTAGCATATCGGCAACTGGATCGCTCATACTCATATTATTTTTCTCCTATTACCAACTTGCTTTAATCACGCCAGGCACTTCGCCTCGCATCATTAAATCTCTTAATTTACTTCGACCAATCCCGAACTTACTGTAGACGCCTCTTGGACGTCCTGTTAGAGAACAACGATTTCTTAATCTAACTGGACTTGAATTGCGGGGTAAACTTTGTAGTTTCTGTCTCGCTTCTTGTTTTTGCTCTGAAGATGCGTTTATATCTGAAATAATTTGATTTAAAGCAGCACGTTTGGTCTTAAATTTTTCAACCATATTGCGTCGTTTTAACTCACGTTCTATCATGCACATTTTAGCCATAGTCTAAACCTAGTTTCTAAATGGAAAACTGAACGCAGATAACAATGCTTTTGCTTCTTCGTCAGTTTTAGCTGTCGTTGTAATTGTGATATTCATCCCTCTTAATGCATCGATTTTATCGTATTCAATTTCAGGAAAAATAATCTGCTCTTTAACACCCATGTTGTAATTCCCACGACCATCAAATGATCTAGCAGAAATACCTCTAAAGTCTCTAATTCGAGGAATAGCAACTGTAACAAGTCGATCTAAGAATTCATACATACGATCTCTTCGAAGAGTTACTTTGCAACCTACTGGATAATCGTCACGAATCTTAAATGCTGCCACTGATTTTTTAGCTTTTGTGACAATAGCTTTTTGACCAGCAATTTTTTCCATGTCGCCTACAGCATGTTCCATGATCTTTTTGTCAGCTACCGCTTCACCCACACCCATATTTAAAGTAATTTTTTCAATTCTAGGGACTTGCATTGGTGATGAGTAACCAAATTGTTCAGTCATTTTTTTAATAACTTCTGTTTTATAAAATTCTTTTAATCGAGCCATTTCTTTTCCTATGCGTCAACTGCTTCGTTGTTTGATTTGAAAACACGGATTTTTTTTCCATCATCTAATTTTTTAATTCCGACTCTGTCAGCTTTTTGAGTCAAGTTATTAAGTAAAGCAACATTAGAAATATTAAGTGGCATTTCTTTACCTACGATTCCACCTTGAATATTTTTTGCAGGATTTGGTTTGGTGTGTTTTTTTACCATATTCAAACCTTCAACCACAACATGTCCTGTTTTAAGTACGCTTAAAACAACACCTTGTTTACCTTTGTCTTTACCTGTATTTAAAATGACTTTGTCACCTTTACGAATTTTGTTCATCCGTATGCTCCTATAAAACTTCTGGTGCTAATGAAACGATCTTCATGAACCGTTCTGTTCTCAATTCGCGAGTTACAGGTCCAAAAATACGTGTTCCAATAGGTTCTAATTTAGCGTTTAAAAGAACGGCGGCATTTGCATCAAATTTAATTAAAGACCCATCTGGTCTTCTAACGCCTTTTGCTGTTCTCACAACAACTGCGGTATAAACCTCTCCTTTTTTGACTCTGCCTCTAGGAGCTGCGTCTTTAATACTTACTTTGATGATGTCACCAATACTTGCATAACGTCGTTTTGAGCCGCCCAATACCTTAATGCACATTACTGAGCGTGCGCCAGTATTGTCAGCAATTTCTAATCTTGACTGCATTTGAATCATGAATTTATCTCCAACTTAATCCGTTATTGCTAAGGCCAGCTTTTTAATTAGCCGATATACTACGGTCAGTATTGGGGGGTTAGCTTATAAACTTATAGTTTATGAACCCCAAAAAAGTCTCGCATTATATGCTATTTATTTCTTATTCTCAACTTCTTATAACTAAACTTGAACTGCTTTTGTAACTATTTTACTAACGACCCATGATTTAGTTTTTGAAATAGGGCGATTTTCTGTAATAACAACCAAATCACCTTCCTTACTTTCATTTTTTTCATCATGCGCGTGAAATTTATTTGACTTAACAATTACCTTGCCAATTAAAGGATGTTTTACTTTTCTTTCAACCAATACAGTCACTGTCTTGTCCATCTTGTCGCTGACAACTCTGCCCGTAAAGGTTCTAACAACTTTTTTTGTATCCGTCATATTTAAGCCTGTTTAACTTTCTCGCCAAGAACTGTTTTCACTCTTGCGATATCACGTTTAATTTTCGCAATTTGATCAACCTTGTTTAATTGTTGGGTTGCCAATTGCATTCTTAATGAGAACTGAGCTCTTCTTAACTCTAATAACTCGGTACCTAATTCTTCAGTTGTCTTTTTTCTTAAATCAGCTGTTTTCATATTAGCCTCCGATATGACGAGTAATAAAGGTTGTTTCAATTGGAAGCTTAGCTGCTGCTAATTTAAATGCTTCTCTCGCTAATGCTTCAGTCACTCCATCCATCTCATATAACATTTTGCCAGGCTGAATTTGAGCTACGTAGTACTCGGTACTGCCTTTACCGTTACCCATACGAACTTCAGCAGGTTTTTTTGAAATTGGTTGATCTGGGAATATACGAATCCATACTCGGCCACCACGCTTAATGTGACGCGTCATCACTCGACGTGCAGCTTCAATCTGACGCGCTGTTAGACGTCCTCGTCCAATAGCTTTCAAACCGAAATCACCGAAACTTACTTTGTTTCCTGTCGTTGCAATGCCTTTGTTTCGGCCTTTTTGCATCTTACGAAATTTTTGTCTAGCCGGTTGTAACATCTTTAGCCCTCGACTTTCTCACTTTTTTTTCTGGTTCTTGTGCTGTTGTTTCGTCTTTTTTTACTCTTGGTTTTCTAAGTTTTTTTTCTTCTGCAGCTTTTTCAATTGCTGGATTTGCAGCATCTAATGTCTGTGAAGTTTCTTTTGTATTGTCTACGAATAACTCACCTTTAAAGACCCATACTTTTATACCAATAATTCCATAAGTCGTCTTCGCTTCGGCCACACCGTAATCTATATCAGCTCTTAATGTATGAAGAGGCACTCTGCCTTCTCTATACCATTCTGTTCTTGCAATCTCAATACCATTTAATCGGCCAGCACTCATAATTTTGATACCTTGAGCCCCTAGCCTCATTGCGTTCTGCATTGCTCTTTTCATAGCACGTCTAAACATCACACGTTTTTCTAATTGCTGGGCAATACTTTGTGCAATTAACGTTGCATCGATTTCTGGTTTACGTACTTCCTCAATATTCAAATGAACCGGAACGCCCATAAGCGCCTGTAAACTTGATCTTAATGTTTCAATATCTTCACCTTTTTTCCCAATTACAATTCCAGGCCTTGCTGAGTAAATTGTAATCTTTGCATTTTTGGCTGGTCGCTCAATAACAATTTTACTTACCGCAGCATTTGCTAATTTTTTATTTAAAAATTCTCTGACCTTAATGTCATTGTTCAACATTGCAGGAAAATTTTTACTATTAGCATACCAACGTGATGTCCAGTTTTTCTGAACACTTAAGCGGAAACCAATTGGATGAATTTTTTGACCCATATTTTTTTCTCTTTAGTTGCCGACTGTCACTTTAATGTGACAAGTTGGTTTTGTTATTTTCCCTGCACGGCCTTTAGCGCGAGCACGGATACGTTTTAAAATAATGCCTTTATCTACATAAATTGTTTTAATAAACAATTCATCTATATCAGCCCCATTATTGTGTTCAGCATTTGCAATTGCGGACTCTACTACTCGCTTAATAATTTCTGCACCTTTTTTTGGGCTGAAATTAAGAATGTTAAGCGCGTAATCTACTTTTTTTCCCCTTACTAAATCAGCAACTAATCTTGCCTTCTGGGGTGATAAACGAACACCTTTTAGAACTGCTGAAACTTCGGTAGCCATTTTATACCTTAGCCTTTCTGTCAGCAGCGTGACCTTTAAAGGTTCTTGTTAGTGCAAATTCACCTAACTTATGTCCAATCATATTTTCTGTAATCATTACAGGTACATGTTGTTTTCCATTATGGATTGCAATGGTAAGACCAATGAAGCTAGGTAAGATCGTTGATCTTCTTGACCAGGTTTTAATTGGCTTACGATCGCGATTACCTGAGGCAACCTCAACTTTCTTTGCCAAATGTGCATCAATGAATGGTCCTTTTTTAACTGAACGTGCCATATTTATTACCTCTTATTCGCTGGACGACGACTGACGCGCATATTGTCAGTACGTTTATTTGTTCTTGTTCGATAGCCTTTAGTTGGAGTTCCCCAAGGGCTCACTGGATGCATACCAGCCGCAGTTTTTCCTTCACCACCACCATGTGGGTGATCAACAGGATTCATCACTACACCGCGCACTGTTGGTCTAACGCCTCTCCATCTCATAGCACCTGCTTTACCAATAGATCTTAGAGAATGTTCTTCGTTACCGACTTCACCTAAAGTTGCTTTGCAATCTACATGTACTTTTCTTACTTCGCCTGAACGAAGTCTTAATTGAGCATATGTACCTTCTCTTGCTAAAAGCTGCACAGAAGTTCCAGCAGAGCGAGCTATTTGCGCACCTTTGCCAGGCTGTAGTTCGATACAGTGGATAGTGCTACCTACAGGAATGTTTCTTAATGGCATAGCATTACCATTTTTAACGGGCGCTTCCGAGCCACTTATTAACTCAGCACCTACAGCTACACCTTTAGGAGCAATAATGTATCTTCTTTCACCATCTGCATATAAAAGAAGTGCAATATTTGCAGTTCTATTTGGATCGTATTCAAGATGCTCTACTTTTGCAGGAATGCCATCTTTATTTCGTTTGAAATCAATCATTCGATAATTTTGTTTATGGCCGCCACCATGATGACGAATTGTAATAACACCACGGCTATTTCTTCCGGCATGCTTATTCTTTTTTTCAACTAAAGGTGCGAAGGGTTTGCCTTTGTGTAGGTCTGGATTAACAACCTTAACAACTGCGCGTCTTCCTGGGGAGGTTGGTTTTACTTTAACTAAAGCCATTTTTTATCCTTATTCACCGCTCGCAAAATTAATCTCTTGGCCTGGTTTAAGACTTACGTAAGCCTTCTTCCAATCATTTCTTTTACCAAATGAACGGCCTGCTCTTTTTACCTTGCCACCTACATTGAGTAATGTCACAGCCTTTACTTCAACTTTAAACATTAATTCAACAGCAGCTTTAATTTCTGATTTAGTCGCATCAGTTCTTACTTTGAATGCCACTTGATTATATTTGTCAGCAATGAATGTTGCTTTCTCAGTAATTTGTGGCGCTAAAATAACTTGAATAATACGATCTTGTGTATGAACTATTTGACTCACGCTAGCATCTCCTCAAGTTTTTTAAGTGCACCAGCTGTGGCCACAACATTTGGAAACTGAACTAAACTTACTGGGTCAGCATATTGCGCTTCTACAACCATTACGTTAGTTAAATTCCTTGATGATAAATATAAATTTTCATCAAACGCATCTGTTAAAACTAAAACACCTTGCGTATATCCCATGTCTTTAATTTTATCGACAAGTTGTTTTGTCTTTGGCGTTTCAACTTTAAATTCCTCAACGATACTTAATCTCTCTTGTCTTACCAATTCAGACAAAATAGATCTCATACCAACGCGATATGCTTTACGATTCATTTTGTGAGAGAAATTTTCATCAGGTGAATTTGGGAATGTTCTGCCACCTCCACGCCATATAGGGCTTGAAGTCATACCAGAACGAGCATTGCCTGTACCTTTTTGTGCGTAAGGCTTGCGAGTACTGTGTTTTACAGTACCTCTTGTTTTTTGTGAGCGAGTTGCAACTCGTGCATTTGCCATATATGCAACAACCAACTGATGAACAAGCGCCTCATTAAATTCTCGGCCAAATGTTGCATCAGAAACTGTGACGCTTTTCTTAGCGGACTTTCCGTTTTTATCAAGTAATTTTAATTCCATTATTTGCTCACTTTCACAGCTGCGCGAACTAAAACATCGCCGCCTTTGGAGCCTGGAACCGCCCCTCTAATTAGGATTAGATTTTTTGTAGTATCAACACGAACAATTTCCAAGTTCTGTGTAGTTACTCTCACAGCACCTAAATGACCAGACATGCGCTTTCCTGGGAAAACTCGACCTGGATCTTGAGCCATACCGATTGAACCTGGAACATTATGTGATCTTGAGTTACCGTGTGATGCTCGATTTGATCTGAAATGATGTCTTTTTATAACGCCAGCATAACCTTTACCAATTGATGTACCTGTAACATCAACAAGCTGGCCTTCTTTGAAATTTTCTACAGTGATATTTGTCCCTAAAGGGAAATTCGCTACATCTTCTTCTTTGATTGCAGTTTCGTGTAAGCCAGTACCTGCTGTTACACCTGCTTTAGCGTAATGTCCTGTAAGTGCTTTATCAAGCTTAGTAGCTTTTGTTGCACCATAGGCTAGCTGGAGGCTAGTATAGCCGTCCGAAGCGATTGTTTTGATCTGTGTCACGCGGTTAGGTAAGACTTCAAGAACTGTTACAGGAATGCTAGTGCCATCCTCTGTAAATACCCTTGTCATACCCACTTTGCGACCAATAAGCGCTAAGCTCATGATCGTATCCTTAAATTATTATTATTAAACGAAACCGATTACAATTGACCGATTTCTACAAAGAGCGCGAAATTATACCTAACGCTTTAAAATTTTACAACTTAATTTCTACATCAACTCCAGCAGCCAAATCCAGTTTCATTAAAGCATCTACTGTTTTATCTGTAGGATCTATGATATCCATCAATCTCTGATGAGTTCTTATTTCAAATTGATCTCGCGACGTTTTATTGACGTGTGGCGATCTTAAAATATCAAATCTTTCGATTCGAGTAGGAAGCGGAACAGGTCCCTTAACAACAGCTCCTGTCCTTTTTGCTGTTTCAACGATCTCTTGGGCTGATTGATCGATTAAACGATAATCAAATGCCTTCAAACGTATACGAATTTTCTGACTTTGCATTTTTTACTACCTTTCCAAAGAGCGAATACCTTACGGTATTAATTTTAAAAAACTATTCAATCACCTTAGCAACAACACCAGCGCCTACTGTGCGGCCACCTTCACGAATCGCAAAACGTAAACCTTCTTCCATCGCGATTGGTGCAATGAGTGTTACTGTGATTGACACGTTGTCACCTGGCATCACCATTTCTGTGCCTGCTGGTAAATCAACAGCGCCTGTTACGTCTGTTGTTCTGAAGTAGAACTGTGGGCGGTAACCATTGAAGAATGGTGTATGACGACCACCTTCATCTTTACCAAGCACATAGATCTCTGCAGCGAATTTTGTATGTGGTGTGATTGAACCTGCTTTAGCTAATACTTGACCACGTTCAACTTCTTCACGTTTTGTACCACGTAACAACACACCTACGTTGTCGCCTGCTTGACCTTGGTCAAGTAACTTACGGAACATTTCAACGCCTGTACATGTTGTTTTAAGTGTAGGTTTGATACCTACGATTTCAATTTCATCGCCCACTTTAACAATACCGCGCCCAACACGACCCGTTACTACAGTACCGCGACCTGAGATTGAGAACACATCTTCAACTGGCATTAAGAATGCACCGTCGATTGCACGTTCTGGCATTGGTATATAAGAATCAAGTGCTTCAGCTAATTTAAAGATTGATGGCTCACCAATTTCAGATTGGTCACCTTCGAGTGCTAATTTTGCAGAACCTATCACGATTGGCGTTTTGTCGCCTGGGAAGTCATATTTCGTTAAAAGGTCACGTACTTCCATTTCAACGAGCTCTAATAATTCTTTGTCATCCACCATGTCTGCTTTATTTAAGAAGACCACAATGTAAGGCACGCCTACTTGGCGAGCTAAAAGGATATGTTCACGAGTTTGAGGCATTGGGCCGTCAGCTGCTGAACATACAAGGATTGCGCCGTCCATCTGCGCTGCACCTGTAATCATATTTTTAACATAGTCAGCATGGCCTGGGCAGTCAACGTGCGCATAATGGCGATTCGCTGTTTCGTATTCTACGTGGGCTGTATTAATTGTAATACCACGTGCTTTTTCTTCTGGCGCCGCATCAATTTGATCGTAAGCCTTAGCTTCTCCGCCAAATTTCTTAGCAAGAATCGTTGTGATTGCCGCTGTAAGTGTTGTCTTACCATGGTCAACGTGACCAATTGTGCCAACGTTCACATGGGGTTTGGTACGTTCAAATTTGCCTTTTGCCATAATGTTATATCCTTAAATTTTTAACTTATTTTTTGTTAACAACTGCTTCTGCTACGTTTCTTGGTGCTTCTGTGTAATGCTTAAATTCCATCGAATATGTCGCTCTACCTTGAGATAGGGAACGCATGGTTGTTGAATATCCAAACATCTCTGCTAAAGGAACTTCAGCGCGAACAACTTTGCCAGATGCATTATCTTCCATACCTTGAATCATGCCACGTCTAGATGAAAGGTCGCCCATCAAATCACCAAAATAATCCTCAGGTGTTTCTACCTCAACTGCCATCATAGGCTCAAGAAGGATAGGGTCCGCTTTGCGCATTCCGTCTTTAAATGCCATCGAAGCTGCCATTTTAAATGCATTTTCATTTGAGTCAACATCATGGTATGAACCATCAAATAAAGTAACTTTGACATCTACAACTGGATAACCAGCAACTACACCTGCAGGAAGTGTTTCGCGTAATCCTTTTTCAACCGCAGGAATGAACTCACGAGGCACTGATCCACCTTTAATTGCATCAATAAATTCAAAACCTTTACCCGGTTCATTTGGCTCCATTTTCAGCCATACATGACCATACTGACCCTTACCACCAGATTGTTTTACAAATTTACCTTCAATTTCAACTGATTTCTTGATAGCCTCTCTGTAAGCCACTTGCGGTGCACCTACATTAGCTTCAACACCAAATTCTCTTCTCATTCGATCTACAAGAATTTCTAAATGGAGCTCGCCCATGCCGGAAATAATTGTTTGATTTGTTTCTTCATCTGTCTTCACTCTAAATGAAGGATCTTCTTGAGCAAGTCTATTTAAAGCTATACCCATTTTCTCTTGATCGGCTTTTGTTTTAGGTTCAACTGCAACGTGAATAACAGGCTCAGGGAAAATCATTCTTTCAAGAACAACTTCATTGTTAATATCACATAAAGTGTCGCCTGTTGTTGCTTCTTTAAGTCCGACGGCTGCCGCAATGTCGCCAGCACGAACTTCTTTCAATTCTTCACGCTGATTTGCGTGCATTTGAAGAATACGGCCAATACGTTCTTTACGGCCTTTAATTGGGTTATAAATGGTATCGCCTGATTTAATAACGCCTGAATATACGCGGAAGAAAATAAGCTGACCTACAAAAGGGTCTGTCATGATTTTAAATGCTAACGCTGAGAAAGGTTCATCATCAGAGGCTTTGCGAGTTGTGGGTTGGCCCTTGGCATCTTCACATACGAGCGCTGCAACATCAGTAGGGGCAGGCAAATACTCAATCACTGCGTCCAACATAGCTTGCACACCCTTATTTTTAAAGGCTGATCCACATAACATAGGCACAATTTCAAAATTAATCGTTCTAATGCGCAATCCTTTTTTAATATCTTCTTCGCTTAAATCACCAGTTTCCAAATATTTATTCATTAATTCTTCATTGGCTTCTGCGGCGGCTTCGAGCATTTTTTCGCGCCATTCTTTACATGTATCAACTAAGTCTGCAGGAATATCGCGATAATCAAATTTCATACCTTGAGATGATTCATCCCAATAAACAGCTTTCATTTTAATAAGATCAATCACACCTTCAAATTTTTCTTCAGCGCCAATAGGGACCTGAAGTGCAATTGGATTTGCTTTTAAACGTAAGCGCATTTGATCGTAAACTTTAAAAAAGTTTGCGCCGGCTCTGTCCATTTTATTTACAAAAGCTAAACGTGGAACTTTATATTTGTTTGCTTGACGCCATACAGTTTCTGATTGAGGCTGAACACCACCTACTGCACAATAAACCATACAAGCACCATCAAGAACTCGCATTGATCGCTCCACTTCAATAGTGAAGTCTACGTGTCCTGGGGTATCAATAATATTAATTCGATGCTGGTCAAATTGACCTGCCATACCCTTCCAGAAGCAAGTTGTTGCTGCTGAAGTAATCGTAATGCCTCGCTCTTGCTCTTGCTCCATCCAGTCCATGGTTGCGGCACCATCGTGCACTTCACCAATCTTATGGTTCACCCCAGTGTAAAAAAGAATACGCTCAGTTGTTGTAGTTTTACCTGCATCAATATGAGCACTAATTCCTATATTTCTGTATCGATTAATGGGGGTTATGCGAGCCACTTTAGAATTACCTTTTAATTAATTAAGTTTAGAAACGGAAATGTGAGAACGCTTTATTAGCTTCTGCCATTCTGTGAACTTCTTCACGTTTTTTCATTGCGGCGCCTTTATTTTCAGAAGCTTCTACAATTTCTGCTGCTAAACGTAAATCCATTGATTTTTCACCTCTTTTACGTGCTGCATCTCTTAGCCATCTCATAGCTAGAGCCACACGTCTTGAAGGTCTTACTTCGACAGGTACTTGATAGTTAGCACCACCTACACGCCGACTTTTTACTTCAACAACTGGTCTTAAATTTGTTAATGCGAGAGAGAATACTTCAATAGGGTCTTTTCCGCTTTTCGTTTTAATTTGATCGAATGCGCCGTAAATTAATCTTTCGGCAACGGATTTTTTTCCGCTCGTCATTAATACATTCACAAATTTAGAAACTTCTTGGCTTCCGAATTTTGGATCTTGAAGGATGATTCTTTTGGGAACTTCTCTACGTCTTGGCATAATATGTTTACCTTAATTTAGTATTCTAAAAAACTTATTCTTTAGGTCGCTTAGCGCCGTATTTAGATCGAGACTGTTTACGATCTTTAACACCGGCTGTATCCAGACTTCCTCGAACCATATGGTAACGAACGCCTGGTAAGTCTTTTACACGGCCGCCTCTTAATAGAACAACAGAGTGTTCTTGTAAATTATGGCCTTCTCCACCGATATAACTAATCACTTCGTAACCATTCGTCAAACGAACTTTAGCCACTTTACGCAAAGCGGAGTTTGGTTTTTTTGGAGTTGTTGTGTAAACACGCGTACACACACCTCTTTTTTGAGGTGAAGCTTCAAGAGCTGGAACCTTGCTCTTACTTTCAACTTTTTTTCGTGGTTTACGAATTAACTGATTAATTGTTGGCATCGCCTAAATCCTTAAATTTCTAAATTACTATTGATGATGACTTTATTAGAGTCCCCGCTAAACGCGAAGATCCCAAAAAGCCGCAAATTGTATTTTGGTTCCTGCATAATGTCAACCTATCATTCAGTCGGCGCTTCAATTTCAGGGCTAGTTTCCTGTGCCACTTCCATTGGAGTATCGATCTGATCGAGAGGTACCTCAACAGGGTCCATACTTTCCCCAGCAGCTGCAGCTTTTCTTGATTCATGATAAGCCAAACCTGTACCTGCAGGGATTAAACGACCAACGATTACATTCTCTTTAAGTCCTCTTAATTCATCACGCTTGCCTAAAATTGCTGCTTCAGTGAGAACACGAGTTGTTTCTTGGAACGAAGCCGCTGAAATAAATGAGTCTGTAGATAACGATGCTTTAGTAATACCTAAAAGCACATATTCATACTCAGCAGGTTTTTTGTCTTGTGACATTATCGATTCATTTTCAGTTAACAATTCAGCTCTTTCGACTTGTTCACCTTGAATAAATGAAGTGTCTCCTGCATCAGTGACACGAACACGTCTTAACATTTGTCTAACAATAACTTCAATGTGTTTGTCATTAATTTTTACACCTTGCAATCTATAAACATCTTGAACTTCATCGATAATATATCTTGCTAAAGCTTCCCTACCTTGAAGGCGAAGAATATCTTGCGGATCCGCTGGTCCGTCCACAATAGTTTCACCTTTAGTGACAACTTGACCATCATGCGCTGTCACATGTTTGTCTTTAGGAATTAAAAACTCTTTTGAAACACCTTCAAGATCTGTAATCACAAGTCTTTGTTTACCTTTGGTGTCTTTACCAAATGAAACTGTACCTGTACTTTCAGCTAACATACCTGCGTCTTTTGGAGATCTTGCTTCAAATAATTCAGCAACTCTTGGAAGACCACCGGTGATATCTCGCGTCTTAGAAGATTCTTGTGGAATACGAGCAATCACATCGCCCACTTTTACTTCTTGAGAATCTTTTACAGTAATGATGTAACCGAGCTGGAAAGTTACGTTAACAGATATATCGCTACCCGCTAATTTAACTTCATTGCCAGATGTGTCTAAGATTTTGATTTGCGGTCTTAAGCCTTTTGACTGACCTGCACGTTGCTTAGGATCAATCACAACTAATGATGATAAGCCTGTGACATCATCAATTTGTTTTGCAACTGTAATACCTTCTTCAACGTTTTCAAATTTAACCTGTCCAGCATACTCAGAAATAATTGGGCGTGTATGAGGATCCCATGTTGCAAGAACGCCACCTGCTTTAATAGGTTTGCCATCTTGTACAACTAGGTTTGCACCATAAGGAACTTTATGACGTTCTCTTTCGCGACCACTTTCATCTTGAATAATCAACTCACCATTACGTGAAATAACAACCTGCTCATTTCGAGCATTGGTAACGTAACGCATTGTGGATGTAAATTGAATTACGCCATTTGATTTACTTTCAACTTGGCTTACTGATGCTGCTCTAGAAACTGCGCCACCAATATGGAAGGTTCTCATTGTTAATTGTGTGCCAGGTTCACCGATAGATTGCGCTGCAATAACACCGATAGACTCACCTTGACTAATCAATTTACCGCGACCTAAATCACGACCATAACATTGAGAACAAATACCATGTCTTGTTTCGCATGTAAGTGCAGTTCTCACTTTCACTTCATCAATACCAAGTGCATCAATTTTCTCAACATGATCTTCTTCAAGGAGCGTACCTTTTGAATAAATCACTTCTTGAGTTTCTGGATGGTAAATATCGAGGGCATTTACACGACCCAAAATACGATCGCTTAATGGCTCAACAACTTCACCACCTTTGATAAGCGCTTTCGTAACTAAACCGTCTTCTGTGCCGCAATCGTGCTGTGTTACAACAAGATCTTGAGTTACATCAACTAAACGTCTAGTTAAATAACCTGAGTTAGCTGTTTTCAATGCTGTATCTGCAAGACCTTTTCGTGCACCGTGCGTCGAAATAAAATATTGAAGAACATTTAAGCCATCTCGGAAATTAGCAGTAATTGGTGTCTCAATAATTGAGCCATCAGGCCTTGCCATCAAACCTCGCATACCTGCAAGCTGTCTTACTTGAGCTGCAGATCCTCGAGCGCCCGAATCAGCCATCATATAAATTGCATTGAATGATTCTTGATAAAGATCTTTACCATCTTTGCCTTTTACATTTTCACCAGCATCATTTTTAACAGGCTCTTCCTTAAGACGCTTCATCATTGCGTCAGCAACTTTGTCACCTGCACGGCCCCATATATCAACTACTTTGTTATATCTTTCACCTTGGGTAACCAAGCCTGAGATGTATTGATTTTCAATTTCCTTAACTTCAGCTTCAGCAGCTTCAATGAGCTGCTCTTTTTCTGGAGGAACAAGCATGTCATGAATGCTGATTGAGATACCTGCTTTTGTGGCATAGGTATAACCCATGTACATTAGTTTGTCTGCGAGAATTACTGTCTCTCTGATGCCGACACGTCTAAAACCTGCATTAATTAATTTTGAAATTTCTTTTTTCTTTAATGCTTTATTAATTAAATCAAAAGAAAGTCCTGCTGGAAGAATTTCAGAAAGTATTGCTCTTCCAACCGTAGTCTCATATCGATTTATTTTGTCAGTTGTTGTGCCGTCTAGACCTAATTCAGTTTCTTTAATGCGAACTGTGACGCGCGCATGAAGATCAACCAGCCCACTATCAAAAGCACGATGAACTTCTGCTACATCACTAAATTTCATACCTTCACCGCGTGCAGCGATTTTGTCTCTCGTCATGTAATAAAGACCAAGCACGATATCTTGTGATGGAACAATAATTGGTTCGCCATTGGCTGGAGATAAAACGTTATTAGATGCAAGCATTAAAGTTCTTGCTTCCATTTGAGCCTCAAGAGATAAAGGCACATGCACTGCCATTTGGTCACCGTCGAAGTCGGCGTTAAATGCAGCACAAACTAAGGGATGCAATTGAATTGCTTTGCCTTCAATTAATATAGGCTCAAATGCTTGAATACCTAAACGATGTAATGTTGGGGCTCTGTTTAATAGAACAGGATGCTCTCTAATTACGTCCTCTAAAATATCCCATACTTCCGGTCCTTCTTCTTCTACTTTTTTCTTTGCAGCTTTAATAGTTGTAGAAAGGCCAAGCACTTCTAATTTATGAAAAATAAATGGTTTAAATAACTCAAGTGCCATTTTCTTCGGCAAACCACATTGGTGAAGTTTTAATTGTGGTCCAACAACAATCACTGAACGTCCTGAATAATCAACACGCTTACCTAAAAGATTTTGTCTAAATCGGCCACCCTTACCTTTAATCATATCGGCAAGAGATTTCAATGGTCTCTTGTTAGCACCTGTCATAACCTTGCCACGTCTTCCATTATCAAGAAGTGAATCAACTGCTTCTTGTAACATACGCTTTTCATTTCTAACAATAATTTCTGGCGCCTTAAGATCTAATAATCTTCTTAAACGATTATTTCTGTTAATCACTCGGCGATACAAATCATTCAAGTCTGATGTAGCAAATCTTCCGCCATCAAGAGGTACTAAAGGTCTTAACTCAGGAGGGAGCACAGGAAGAATTTCTAGAATCATCCATTCAGGTTTAATGCCTGACTTCTGGAATGCTTCAAGCACTTTTAAACGCTTAGCAATTTTTTTAATTTTTGCTTCTGAACCTGTCTCAGCTAATTCAGTTCTTAATTTTTCAATTTCACTATTAATATCGAGTGACTTAAGCAATTCTTTAATTGCTTCAGCGCCCATCACTGCGGTAAATTCATCGCCAAACTCTTCTATTTTTGCAAGATAGTCATCTTCGGTAAGAAGTTGTCCTCTTGTTAAAGGAGTCATGCCAGGATCAACAACAATAAATGCTTCAAAATAAAGAACGCGTTCAATATCTCTCAAAGCAATATCAAGCACCATACCTAAACGACTTGGCAAGCTCTTTAAGAACCAAATATGTGCAACTGGACTTGCTAAATCAATATGACCCATGCGCTCACGACGCACTTTTGATAAGGTAACTTCAACACCACATTTTTCACAAATGACACCTCGGTGTTTAAGTCGTTTATATTTACCGCAAAGACATTCGTAATCTTTAATAGGTCCAAATATTTTTGCGCAAAATAAACCATCTCTTTCAGGTTTAAATGTTCTGTAATTGATCGTTTCTGGCTTTTTAACTTCACCATAAGACCATGAACGAATTTTTTCTGGAGATGCTAATGCAATCTTAATTGCATCAAACTCTTCTTCTTGTGTAACCTGTTTAAATAGGTCTAATAAAGCTTTCATCTGTGATCTCCTTAGTTTCTATCGAGGTCAATATCAATAGCTAGTGAACGAATTTCTTTAACCAACACGTTGAATGATTCAGGCATGCCTGCATCAATCTTATGCTCACCCTTCACTATGTTTTCGTATACTTTAGTTCTACCAGCAACATCGTCTGATTTAACAGTCAACATTTCTTGTAAGGTATAAGCAGCGCCGTATGCTTCTAGCGCCCAAACTTCCATCTCACCAAAACGTTGTCCGCCAAATTGCGCTTTACCGCCAAGTGGCTGTTGCGTTACTAGAGAATAAGGTCCTGTTGAACGTGCATGCATTTTGTCATCAACCAAATGATGTAATTTAAGTACGTGCATGTAACCTACTGTGACCGGTCTTTCAAACGCCTCACCTGTGCGGCCATCAAATAATTTAACTTGCGTTTTGTTTGCTGAGAATTGCAACAGTTTTGTTTTTGGATCGTTATCTGGGTAAGCAAGATCTAACATATATTGAATGTCCGACTCAGATGCGCCATCGAACACTGATGTGGCAAATGGAACGCCATTTTTCAAATGCTCAGCAAGCTCTACAACTTCATCATCGTTTAATGACTTAATATCTTCTTTTTTACCTGAAGCATCGTTGTAAATTTGATCTAAAAATTTACGAACTTCAGTAATTTTTACTTCTTCTTTTAGCATTTCTCCGATACGAAGACCTAGGCCTTTAGCTGCCCATCCAAGATGAGTTTCTAAAATTTGGCCAATATTCATTCGAGAAGGAACGCCCAATGGATTTAATACAATATCCAAAGGTGTGCCATCAGCCATGTGTGGCATATCTTCTACAGGAGCAATTTTTGAAACAACACCTTTGTTACCGTGACGTCCAGCCATTTTATCGCCCGACTGAATTCTGCGTTTCACGGCCAAGTAAACCTTAACCATTTTTTGAACGCCCGGAGGGAGCTCATCGCCTTGTGTTAATTTTCGTTTTTTCTCTTCAAAACGTTTGTCGAATTGTTCTTTAGCAGTTGCTAAATTATCTTTCAAACTTTCTAATTGTTTTGAAGCATCGTCGTTACCTAGGCGAATATCAAACCAATCGTATCTATTAATTGAAGCTAGAAAATCTTTAGAGATTTTTTCGCCTTTTTTCAACCCTTTTGGGCCGCCAGTTGCGACTTTGTTTGTAAGTAATCTTTCGATTCTTCCAAAAGTATCATCTTCAACGATTCTTAATTGATCAGCTAGATCTTGTTTGAAGTGTTTTAATTGGTCATCAATAATTTGTTCAGCTCTTGAATCTCTATCAATGCCCTCTCTAGTAAATACTTGAACATCAATAATTGTTCCAGACATGCCTGACGGCACTCTTAAACTTGTATCTTTTACATCAGAAGCCTTTTCACCAAAAATTGCTCTTAAGAGTTTTTCTTCAGGTGTAAGTTGTGTCTCGCCTTTTGGTGTAACTTTACCTACAAGCACATCGCCTGATTCAACTTCAGCGCCAATATAAATAATGCCTGACTCATCCAGTCTTCCAAGCATTCTTTCTGAAAGATTTGAAATGTCACGTGTAATTTCTTCCGGGCCTAATTTTGTATCTCTAGATACAACAGATAATTCTTCGATATGAATCGATGTATATCGATCTTCAGCTACTACACGCTCTGAAATTAAAATCGAATCCTCGAAGTTGTAACCATTCCAAGGCATAAATCCAACAAGCATATTTTGACCAAGTGCTAATTCGCCCACATCTGTTGATGCGCCGTCAGCAATCACATCACCTCTTGCAATTTTATTGCCAATTCTTACAAGCGGTCTTTGATTGATATTGGTATTTTGATTAGATCTTGTGTATTTAGTTAGATTATAAATATCAACGCCAACTTCTCCGTCAGCAGCCTCATCGTCGTTCACGCGAATCACAACACGTCTTGAATCGACATAATCAACAACACCTCCGCGCTTAGCTTGAACTGTTGTGCCAGAATCAGTTGCTACTGTTCTTTCAATACCTGTCCCTACAACTGCTTTCTCTGCTCTCAAGCATGGCACAGCTTGACGCTGCATGTTTGCACCCATAAGCGCACGATTTGCATCGTCGTGTTCTAGAAATGGAATTAATGCGGCTGCCACAGAAACGATTTGGCCAGGAGCTACGTCCATATATTGAATAGGATCTACTGAGGACATCGTAAATTCGTTACGATGACGACATGAAATTAAATCGTCTTGAAAGTGTCCTTTATTATCAAGCTCAGTATTTGCCTGGGCTATAACAAATTCACTTTCTTCAATCGCAGAAAGATAATCTATCTTTGCAGTGACTTTGCCATTTTCAACTCGTCTATAAGGTGTTTCTAAGAAGCCGTATTGATTCGTTCTTGCATAAAGTGCAAGTGAATTAATGAGGCCAATGTTTGGTCCTTCTGGAGTTTCAATTGGACATACGCGGCCATAATGCGTCGAATGAACGTCACGTACCTCGAAGCCAGCACGCTCTCTTGTTAAGCCACCAGGGCCAAGGGCTGAAACTCTTCGCTTGTGCGTAATCTCAGATAATGGATTGGTTTGATCCATAAATTGAGATAGTTGTGAGGAACCAAAGAATTCTCTAATCGCACTTGAGATAGGTTTTGAATTGATTAAGTCATGTGGCATTAAATTGTCTGCCTCAGCTTGGCTTAATCTTTCTTTAACTGCGCGCTCCACTCGAACAAGACCAGTTCTAAATTGATTTTCAACAAGCTCACCAACAGAACGAATTCTTCGATTACCAAGATGGTCAATATCATCTATTTCACCTCGACCATTTCGTAATTCAATCAGAACACCAATCACAGCTAAGATATCATCGTTCGATAAAATATTTGCACCAGTTTCACCTTGAGGGCCTACGCGTTTGTAAAATCTTTGCAACCAATTTGCATGTTGTTCATATGCTTTTGGATGTGCTCTTCGATTAAATTTCATGCGACCTACATTAGATAAATCATATCGGTCTTCATTAAAAAATAATCCTTTAAATAAAGCCTCAACTGCATCTTCAGTTGGTGGCTCGCCAGGTCTCATCATTCGATAAATAGCTACTTTTGCACTGTATTGATCAGGAACTTCATCAGAAGTAAGTGTTTGAGAAATGTAATCGCCATGATCTAAATCATTTGAATAGAGTGTATGAATTTGTCCTACACCCACTTCAATAAATTTATCCAATACTGACTCTGTGATTTCGTCATTTGCGCTAGCAATAACTTCGCCTGTATTTTTATCTACAATTGCTTTTGAAAGTTTGCGGCCCAAAATGAAATCTTTATCTACCGTAATTTTGTTTACGCCTGCTTTTTCCATTTCGCGAATATGTTTAACAGTAATGCGCTTGTCTTTTTGTACAATCACATTTCCTCTTTTGTCAGCGATATCAAACTTAGCAATCTCACCTCTTAGACGATCAGGAACTAATTCAAAATCAATTGATTTAGCAGTCACATGGAATGAATCAAAATCGTAGTATGTTTCTAGAATTTGTTCTGGTGAATAACCTAATGCTTTTAACAAAATTGTGACTGGCATTTTTCTGCGACGATCCACACGGAAATACAAATAATCCTTAGGATCAAATTCGAAATCTAACCAAGAGCCACGATAAGGAATAATTCTTGCTGAAAATAATAACTTTCCAGAGCTGTGCGTTTTGCCTCGGTCATGCTCAAAAAATACGCCAGGACTTCTATGAAGCTGAGATACGATAACTCTCTCGGTACCATTAATAACGAACGAGCCATTATCTGTCATAAGTGGAATTTCACCCATGTACACTTCTTGCTCTTTAATTTCTTTAACTGTTGGTTTTGATGCTTCTTTATCCATAAGAGTTAAACGAACTTTGACTCTTAATGGAACACCATATGTTAAGCCGCGTTGTTGACATTCTTTAACATCAAATGCTTCCTCGCCTAAATTGTAAGTTACAAAATCAAGTCGGGCATTACCGGAATGACTTGTGATAGGAAATACTGAATTGAATGTTGACTGGAGGCCTTCGCTAAGTCTCTGTTCGGCATGCGTATTCTTTTGTAAAAAAGCTGCATAAGACTCAAGCTGCATGGTGAGCAAGTATGGTATATCTTGCACACGCTCTCTTTTAGCAAAACTTTTTCTAATACGTTTTTTTTCAGTAAAGGAATAGCTCATTGCGTCTCCTGGTGTAATTTTCATAAAACAATAAACTTTTCAGATTGAAGAATATTGTTTTATGAATTTTTATAAGTTTTAATCTAAAAATTATTTAAAACAAAAAAGCAATGGCTGACAGCAAGCTGTCAGCCATGCTAATTAGCATTACTTAAGCTCTGCTGTAGCGCCAGCTTCTTTTAATTTAGCTAGTGCTTCTTCAGCTGCGGCTTTTGCAACACCTTCTTTAATTGGCTTAGGTGCGCCATCTACTAAGTCTTTAGCTTCTTTTAAGCCAAGACCTGTGATTTCACGAACAGCTTTAATAACGTTTACTTTTTGCTCACCTGAAGCAGTTAACATCACAGTAAACTCAGTTTGTTCTGCAGCAGCAGCGCCGCCAGCAGCAGCAGCGGCAGGTGCAGCTGCAACAGCAGCAGCAGCTGAAACGCCAAATTTTTCTTCCATATCTTTAATAAGCTCTGACAAGTCAAGAACTGTCATTGCACTTACTGCATCTAAAATTTCAGCTTTAGAGATAGCCATTTAATACTCCTAATAAAAAAATTTAAATTAATCGTTAAAGTTACGCAGGTTTTTGATCGCGAACTGCCGCTAAGCCACGTACAAATTTTGTTGGTACCTCATTAAGCGTACGAACAAACTTCGCAATTGGTGCTTGCATTGTTCCCAATAATTTTGCGAGTAATTCTTCACGACTTGGTAATGATGCTAATGCCTCAATATTTGAAGCGCTCATTACCTTATTCGGCATTGCTCCTGATTTAATAACAAACTTATCGTTTGACTTGGCAAAATCATTTAGCACTTTAGCAACTGCAACTGGATCAGTTGAGATGCCATACACTATTGGACCTACCATTTCATTAGCTAAGTCAGAGAATGCAGTTCCATCTACGGCTCTTCGAACTAAAGTGTTCTTTAAGACGCGAAGATAAACTCCTGATTTTCTGGCTTGAACTCTTAGCGCTGTCATCTCAGAAACACCAATACCTCGGTTTTCTGCTAAAACAACTGCTTGAGCGCCTGCGATTTGCTTATTAACTTCAGCAACCACTGCCTTTTTTTGTTCAAGATTAAGACTCAAGGTCTTCTCCTTCCGTTAAATTAAGCATTAAGTAAACTTAATACCAACATTACGGCGACCTTTATCAGGATGCTATCCCTTAGGGGTACCGCCATCTGCGTAGGCTCTAGCAAACGATCACTAGAATTAGACTTGTTAGCACCTACGGTCTTTGAAAGCTTCACCGATATTTTCGTATCAGTGAACCCAAAGTTCTTTTTAAAAAAGCTTTCGCTTTTTTTTAATTCCTTACACTAAACTTGTTGAATCGATTCTTACACCAGCACCCATCGTGCTAGAAACCGATAATTTTTTTACAAAAATACCTTTAGTTGTGGGTGGCTTAGCTTTGTTAATTGCATCAATTAACGCTGCCAAATTACCTTTTAATTGGTCCACAGAAAATGATGCACGACCAATAGTGCAATGGACAATACCGCCTTTATCAGTTCTATATTGAACTTGTCCACCTTTTGCATTCTTAACTGCTGCAGCTGTATCTGGCGTTACCGTTCCTACTTTTGGATTTGGCATTAAACCTCTTGGTCCTAATACTTGACCTAATGCACCAACAACTTTCATCGCGTCTGGCGTTGCAATAACAACGTCAAAATCCATCATGCCGCCTTTAATTTTTTCAGCGAGATCATCAAATCCTACAATGTCAGCCCCTGCTGCTTTTGCAGCTTCAGCTGCAGCACCTTGGGCAAACACTGCAACACGTGTTGTTTTGCCTGTGCCATTTGGAAGCACTAATGCACCGCGAATAAGTTGATCAGATTTTTTAGCGTCAATACCTAAATTAATCACTGCATCCACTGATTCATCAAATTTTGCTGTTGCTGTTTCTTTAACAAGCTGAAGACCTTCTTGTGCGGGATAAGATTTATCACGGTCAACTTTAGATCTTAATGTTGTAATTCTTTTATTTAATGGCATTTTATACACCCTCCACTTCTATACCCATGCTTCGAGCACTGCCTGCGATTGTTCGCACTGCAGCATCCATATCAGAAGCTGTAAGATCTGCCATTTTTGTTTTGGCAATTTCTTCAGCTTGCGCTCTAGTAATTTTTCCAACTTTATCCGTATGCGGTCTTGGCGAACCCTTTTCTAATTTTGCTGCTTTTTTAATTAGAATTGATGCAGGTGGCGTTTTCATAACAAAAGTAAAACTCTTGTCTGCGAAAGCGGTAATCACAACGGGAATAGGTAGTCCGGGTTCAACAGTTTGTGTAGCGGCATTAAATGCCTTACAAAACTCCATAATATTTAAGCCTCTTTGGCCTAGCGCAGGTCCTACAGGTGGACTTGGATTTGCTTTGCCGGCTGGGATTTGTAGCTTTATATAGCCAACGATTTTCTTTGCCATTTCATTCTCCTAAATTAGGTGCAAACGCTTTATTTAAAAAAGCTCCCTAGTTAATTTTTACTGCTTTACTACTAAACTTCTTTTTCTACTTGGCCAAACTCAAGCTCAACTGGTGTTGCTCTACCAAAAATAACCACAGATACTTTAAGTTTGCTTTTTTCGTAATTGATATCTTCAATCGTTCCTGAGAACTCTTTAAACGGTCCATCAATAACTCGAATTGATTCACCTTTTTCAAAGGTTAGTTTTTGCGTTGGATTGGTTTTGCTCTCATCCATACGCTGTAAAATAATCTCTACTTCTTTATCTTTAATCGGTGTTGGTTTTAGTGCACTACCACCAATGAAAGCAGTGACCTTTGGTGTACTTTTAACTAAATGCCAGCTCTCGTCATTCATTTCCATTTGCACAAGAACGTAGCCTGGATATAGTTTTCTTTCGCTTAATGTTTTTTGGCCAGCCTTCATTTCAATAACCTCTTCTACAGGCACTAAAATATCACCAAAAAAACTCTGGAGACTTGATCGCTCAATTCTTTCAGATAGTCCTTTTTGAACTAACTTTTCATATCCAGAAAAAGCTTGGACAGCATACCAGCGCATCGTCATTACTAACCCCGTCCCAATAACCAATTAATCATGTATGAAAAACTTATATCTACCAATGCCAAGAAAACTGCCATCACAGCAACTAGAATAAATACAGTAATTGTCATTTGTATTGTTTCTTTTCTTGTTGGCCAAACAACTCTTTTAGCTTCAACAATGGATTCGTTAATAAATCCAAATGTCTTTTGACCAAGTGCTGTTTTCCAAAAAACTATCCCTGCAAATCCAAGTCCGGCAAGAATTGCTAATATTCTTAGCACTAAAGCTTGATCACTTAATAGATAAAACCCAACTATTCCCGCTACAAAAAGTAAGAATGAAAAAACAATTTTTAACTTATCAGTCATTAATACTTCTTTCTTTTAATGGCAGGCCAGGAGGGTCTCGAACCCCCAACCCTCGGTTTTGGAGACCGATACTCTACCAATTGAGCTACTGGCCTAAATATAAAATTTATCTTTAAAACTATTCAATCACCTTAGCAACAACACCAGCGCCTACTGTGCGGCCACCTTCACGAATCGCAAAACGTAAACCTTCTTCCATCGCGATTGGTGCAATGAGTGTTACTGTGATTGACACGTTGTCACCTGGCATCACCATTTCTGTGCCTGCTGGTAAATCAACAGCGCCTGTTACGTCTGTTGTTCTGAAGTAGAACTGTGGGCGGTAACCATTGAAGAATGGTGTATGACGACCACCTTCATCTTTACCAAGCACATAGATCTCTGCAGCGAATTTTGTATGTGGTGTGATTGAACCTGCTTTAGCTAATACTTGACCACGTTCAACTTCTTCACGTTTTGTACCACGTAACAACACACCTACGTTGTCGCCTGCTTGACCTTGGTCAAGTAACTTACGGAACATTTCAACGCCTGTACATGTTGTTTTAAGTGTAGGTTTGATACCTACGATTTCAATTTCATCGCCCACTTTAACAATACCGCGCTCAACACGACCCGTTACTACAGTACCGCGACCTGAGATTGAGAACACATCTTCAACTGGCATTAAGAATGCACCGTCGATTGCACGTTCTGGCATTGGTATATAAGAATCAAGTGCTTCAGCTAATTTAAAGATTGATGGCTCACCAATTTCAGATTGGTCACCTTCGAGTGCTAATTTTGCAGAACCTATCACGATTGGCGTTTTGTCGCCTGGGAAGTCATATTTCGTTAAAAGGTCACGTACTTCCATTTCAACGAGCTCTAATAATTCTTTGTCATCCACCATGTCTGCTTTATTTAAGAAGACCACAATGTAAGGCACGCCTACTTGGCGAGCTAAAAGGATATGTTCACGAGTTTGAGGCATTGGGCCGTCAGCTGCTGAACATACAAGGATTGCGCCGTCCATCTGCGCTGCACCTGTAATCATATTTTTAACATAGTCAGCATGGCCTGGGCAGTCAACGTGCGCATAATGGCGATTCGCTGTTTCGTATTCTACGTGGGCTGTATTAATTGTAATACCACGTGCTTTTTCTTCTGGCGCCGCATCAATTTGATCGTAAGCCTTAGCTTCTCCGCCAAATTTCTTAGCAAGAATCGTTGTGATTGCCGCTGTAAGTGTTGTCTTACCATGGTCAACGTGACCAATTGTGCCAACGTTCACATGGGGTTTGGTACGTTCAAATTTGCCTTTTGCCATAATGTTATATCCTTAATTAATTACATTCTTCAAAAATATCTACTGGTGCCCATGGCGGGAATCGGACCCGCGACCTCTCCCTTACCAAGGGAGTGCTCTACCACTGAGCCACATGGGCGTGTCCAAATTCTCAATATATCTGGAGCGGGCGACGAGGTTCGAACTCGCGACATTTAGTTTGGAAAACTAATGCTCTACCAGCTGAGCTACACCCGCACACCCATGGATCTAATCTCCACGTCACCTCAAAAGAGCATATTACTCATGGTGGAGGGGGAAGGATTCGAACCTTCGTACTCAGAGAGAACGGATTTACAGTCCGTCGCCTTTAACCACTCGGCCACCCCTCCAAACCGAACCCTAAATTATGTTGGTTTTTTTGATTTTTGTCAAACTAATGAGGGACTTATAGATAAGAAATAAATACGAACTAAGATGGTGCCGGATGTCGGAATCGAACTGACGACCTTCGCATTACAAGTGCGCTGCTCTACCAACTGAGCTAATCCGGCGTTATCAGGAGGCGCTACTATACCAATTTATTTAAATTTGAACTAGTTTTTTAGCTCTTAACTAGAGTTAATTTAGGTTTATTGGGTGATTTTTTTGTTTCAGCTGTACCTAATTCTTGATCTTCTTTCGCTTCAAAGAACAATCCTTCACCATTTTCTTTAGCGTAAATCCCTTCAACAGCAGAAATAGGGAGGTATAAATTTTCAGGTGCGCCATTAAATCTTGCTGTAAAGGTAATTGCTTCATCTCCCATAAGCAAATCTTTAATAGAACCAGGACTTAAATTAAGAAGAATTTTTCCATCTTTAATAAAAGCTCTGGGGGCTAAGGTATTTTGGTCTATCTTTACAAGCAAATAAGGTGTGTGTTGTTCAGCAACACACCATTCATAAATTGCTCTTACAAGATAAGGTTTGGTTGAAGCTGATTTTGCCATTAATGCTAAATTATTTTCTCATCGCTTTTTCTGAAGGTGTCATTGCATCAGCATAAAGTGGTCTTGAGAATAATTTCTCTGCGTACTTGAGTAATGGTGCTGCTTGATTTGGAAGCTCAATACCATAATGGCCCAATCGCCATAATAAAGGAGCAATCGCAACATCTAACATCGAAAATTCGTCACTCAATAAATGTTGTTGTTTAGAAAAAATGGGAACAATTAAAAGTAAATTATCACGCACATGTTTTTTTGCAATCTCTTTAGCAGTTTCATCAGAGGATTCTAAAGCGGGAATATGCACAAATAATTGCTTCTCAAAATCACTTAAAAATAAACGTGCTCTAGCTCTCATCACTGGATCAGCTGGCATAAGCTGAGGGTGAGGAAAGCGCTCATCAATATATTCGTTAATAATATTAGCGTCTGTTAATACAAGATCTCTTTCTACTAAGACAGGAACAGAATTATGAGGACTTAGAATAGCGAGGTCTTCCGGTTTATTTGCTAAGTCAACATCAACAACTTCAAAGTCCATACCTTTTTCAAATAGAACGATTCTACAGCGATGGCTAAAAGGATCGATTGAGCCTGAATATAATTTCATCATAATTATTTAATATCTTTCCAAAATTCTTTCTTGAGTTTGACTGTTAAAACTAATAACAAGCCGAGGAATAACAAAACATAATACCCCATATGGAGTCTTTTTAGCTTTGAGGGTTCTGACATGAAAGTAAGATAATTTACAAGGTCTCCTACAAGCGCATCATATTCTTTCACCGAAAGCGAACCTGATTTAACAATCTCTAGAGTTTGGTGCTCTGGGTTTAGCTTTTGATCGCCTTGCAACTTCCACAAAATGTGAGGCATCGCCGTTTTTTCAAAAATAGTGTTGTTCCATCCGGTAGGCGAAGATGAGTCACGATAATATCCTCTTAGATAACTATAAATCCAATCCGCACCTCTTGCCCTTACTTCAACAGAAAGATCGGGAGGAGCCACTCCAAACCATGCCTTAGCATCTTTTTTGGTCATCGCAATTTTCATTGGCTCACCAACTTTTTCTGCTGTGAAAAGTAGATTCTCTTTAATTAAATTATCAGATAAACCAATATCTTTTAAGCGGTTGTATCTCATATAGTTTGCACTATGGCAATTTAAACAATAATTAATGAATGTTTTAGCGCCTCTTTGAAGAGAGGCTTGATCATTTAAATCGATGGGCGCTTTATCTAAAGTTACATGCTCATTCGCAAATGCAACATTAGAAAATACAATAACGAATATTAAAAATAATTTAGTTAAAATTTTCATTTATTACTGACCCTTGATGGAACTGGTTTTGTTTTATCTTTTTGACTGAAGTAGGGCATCAATAAAAAGAATAAGAAATAAGTTACCGTAAAAATTCGAGCAACTACTGTTGCTTTATCAACCCCACCAATCAAGGGAATTGCATTGGAGAATTGTCCCCAAACATTTGATGGAACTGTACCTAAATATCCCAAAACAAAAAAGCTCACAACAAATAATGCAATCCATCTTTTAAATAAATTGCCTTTGTATCGAATTGATTTAACCTTGCTTTTATCTAGCCAAGGTAAAAAAGCAAATGCGAGTACGGATAATCCCATTGCAGCAACGCCTGGAAATTGTGAATTTAAAACAGGTGGGACAGCCCGAAGAATTGAATAATACGGAGTGAAATACCAAACAGGCGCTATGTGCGCAGGCGTTTTTAGTGGGTCAGCAGGAATAAAATTATTGGCCTCTAAAAAGTAGCCTCCCATTTCTGGCCAATAAAAAACAATCAGCGCAAATACAATAAGGAATACCGAAACACCAATTAAATCTTTTACTGTGTAATAGGGGTGAAATGGAATGCCATCCAAAGGAATGCTTGTTTTTTTATCGAGATTCTTTTTTATCTCAACGCCATCAGGGTTATTTGAGCCAACTTCATGAAGCGCTACCAGATGAAAAAATACAAGACCTAAAAGTACAATAGGAAGAGCAATCACATGAAAAGCAAAAAAGCGATTGAGTGTTGCATCTGAAACTAGATAATCACCTCTTAGCCACTCCGATAAATCTGGGCCTATAAATGGGATAGTGGAAAACAGATTTACAATAACTTGCGCGCCCCAATAAGACATTTGTCCCCAAGGTAAAAGATATCCAAAGAAAGCCTCGCCCATCAAACATAGAAAAATAGCTACGCCAAAGAGCCATAAGAGCTCCCTTGGATTTTTATAGGATCCATAAATTAAAGCTTTAAACATATGAAGATAAATAACAACAAAGAATAAAGATGCACCTGTAGAGTGCATGTATCTTATCAACCAACCGAATGAAACATCTCGCATAATGTATTCAACAGAGGCGAATGCTAATTCTGCATCAGGCTTATAATGCATCGTCAACAAAAGGCCTGTAACCAATTGAAGAATCAGGGTAAGTAGGGCAAGTGCTCCAAAAAAATACCAGAAATTAAAATTTTTAGGTGCGTAATACTCAGTAAGATGGTTTGTAATTAAAGATGACAAGGGGAATCTTTCATCTATCCAAGCCATTAACCCGGCTTTAGATTTTTTTGTTTTAATTTCTGATTTCATACTTTTAAGTAATCCTTATCCTTTATTATCTTCACCAATTAAGAGGGTGCTGTCATTGATATATTTATGCGGAGGAACTACAAGATTAATTGGTGCTGGAGAACCCTTATATACACGCCCAGCTAAATCGAACTTAGAACCGTGACATGGACAGAAAAATCCGCCATTCCAATTTTCGCCCATATCACCTTGCATTTCTAATTTAGCGGTTGGTGAACAACCTAGATGAGTGCAAATACCAACCAAGACAAGTAAATTAGGTTTGAGAGATCTTGTAGCATTCTTGCAATAACTTGGTTGCTGAGAAACTACATCAAGATTAGGGTCAGAAAGATTAGGGTCATTTTTTTTCAAATCATCTAACATTGCCTTAGAGCGATTGATAATCCAAACTGGCTGACCTCTCCATTCAGTCGTGATCATAGATCCTGCTTCAATCTTACTTAAGTCAACTTCAACAGGTGCTCCAGCTGCTTTAGCGCGTTCACTTGGTGTCATGCTTGATAAAAAAGGAACGGCAATCGCTCCTGCGCCAATTGCGCCAGTTACAGTAGTAGCTGCAATTAAAAAACTTCTTTTCTTTTTATCTATTTTATCGTCTTGATGGTTTGCCATGATCTTCTGTTAAGTATGCTTTTATGAAATTAATATGGTTGAGAGAAATTAACTCTGCGAAAGTTAGTTCATTATACAAAGTTTCATTCGAAATCTAAATAGCAGGCAAAGCTAAATTAAAGCTTATCAAGCCTTTAAGTTAATTCGTTTTGATGCAAATAAGCCCAATTCATATAAAAAACACAATGGAATAGCCAAGCAAAATTGTGAGATAACATCAGGTGGTGTCAAAATAGCGCTAATGATAAAGGCAATAACAATCATATAAGGTCTTGCTTCTTCCAATTTTTTAACCTTTACCCATCCTAATGTTACTAATATAAGAATGATCACAGGCACTTCGAATGCCAAACCAAATGAAATGAGTAAGGATAAAATTAAATCTAAATAATTTGAAATATCTATCATCAAGCTTACATTTGATGGCGTCATGAGAATAAAGAAATTAAATACAATTGGGAAAATTAGGTAGTAAGCAAAGGCCATCCCTATAAAGAACAATACAAATCCATTCACAAATGAAAATAAAATTAATTTTTTTTCTTTTTTATAAAGTCCAGGGGAAATAAAACGCCACAACTGATAAAAAATAAAAGGAAGTGAAAGCAAAAACGAAACAAAAGCTGTGATTTTAAGTGGTACTAAAAAAGTTGAAGTAAGACCTGTACTGATCAGCCTGTTCCCATCCGTTAACTTAGCAATGATTGGCGCTGAAAAAAAACTGTAAATATCATTTGCATAAAAACTTAAACATATAAAAATAATAATAAAACTAACCGCAGCCCTAAAAAGAGTATTTCTTAATTCAATGAGTTGCTGAATAAAAGGTTTAAAGTGAGTCACCGAGATTTAATCGACTTTTTTTTAATTTCACGCTGGATTTTTTGAAGCTCTTTAAACTTTTCTTCTCGCTCAATTTCTTCTTTAAGTTTGCCAATATAGCTTTGGGCTCTTCCAGTGAGCTTGCCTAGGACTTTAGCTACCTTAGGCAACTTTTCTGGGCCGATGACCATAAGTGCCACAAAAAAAATAACAACTAATTCTGAGAATGAAACATCAAACATTAAACTTATTTTCTGGCTCTTGTTTTTGATGTTCTTCGAATTGATTTTTTAACTTTAGTTGTATTTTCATTCTTAACAGCATCTTTAAAGTTTTTAATGGCAGCGCCTAAGTCGCTACCAATATTTCTTAATTTACTTGTGCCGAAAATTAAGAAGACAATTAATAAAACTATTAGCCAATGTGTAATACTTGAAAAGCCCATAAAAACTCCCTTATTAAATTTTTGCTAGTTTTGAACTTCCACCATATACATGAAAGTGCATATGAAAAACTTCTTGACCGCCTTCGACACCAGAATTAATCATTGTTCGAAAACCTTTTAATCCCAAATCTTTTGCTAACTTCGGCGCTAATAGAAGCATATTCGATATGATGTCCTTATCAGATTCATTGCAGGCCATTAAATTTTCAATATGTTTTTTGGGTGTTATAAGAAAATGCACCTTATCAATGGGGTGAACATCATGAAAAGCAATTAACTCATCATTCTCAAATATTTTTTTGCTAGGTATAGAACCGTCAATAATTTTACAAAAAATGCAGGTCATATTATTTTGCTTTTTGAACGGTTTTCTTTCTCTTCAATACCCGAAGTGCCTTCTCTCTTTGCAAGTTCATTCAAAATATCTTCTGCACTTAAATTTTTATGTGCCATTAATACTAAAGTATGAAACCAAAGATCGGCGACTTCGTGAATAAGCTCTTTATTATCTCCTTGGCGCGCGGCAATAATTGTTTCGAAAGCCTCTTCATTTACTTTTTTTAAAATAGCTTCTAATCCATCGCGATACAAAGAAGCTGTATATGACTTAGTCGGATCATCTTTTTTTCTAGCTTCGAGTGTTTCCGTAAGCTTTTTTAAAATAGTATTCATATTATTTATTTTTTATAAATATCTTTAGGCTCTTTGATGACGACATGATCAGTTACCCAAATGCCTTTATCATCTAATTTTTGGTAGAAACAAGTTTCACGTCCAGTATGGCAAGCAATATTTTCAACTTGCTCGATTTTAATCAAAATAACATCGCCATCACAATCAAGTCTTATTTCACGAACATTTTGTGTGTGCCCGGATTCCTCACCTTTTTCCCAAATTTTTTTCCTAGATCTTGACCAATAAAAGGCTTTTTTATTTTTTTGTGTGAGCTCCAAAGCTTCTTCGTTCATCCATGCAAACATAAGAACTTTATTTGTTTTATAGTCTTGAGCGATCACCGGCACAAGGCCATCAGAGTCCCATTTAATTGAATGTATCCAGCTCATTGACGAATCTCTATGTGATTAGACTTCATAAATGCTTTTGCTTCATCGATTGTATATTCTCCAAAGTGAAATATACTTGCTGCTAGGACTGCATCAGCTCCACCTATTTTTATACCATCTACAAGATGCTGAAGGTCTCCAACGCCTCCGGAAGCAATAATAGGCACATCTACTTTATCAGATATTGCCTTAATCAATTCGAGATCAAACCCTTTTTTTGTCCCGTCTCGATCCATGCTCGTAATTAATAATTCGCCTGCGCCTAATGAAGCCATTTTCGCAGCCCATTCAATTGCATCTAGCCCAGTAGCATTTCTGCCTCCATGAGTAAATACTTGCCAAAAAGATTTATCTCCCTGGACTGTTAATTTTGCATCTATTGCAACAACAATACACTGGGAACCAAAACGAGATGAAGTTTGATAAACAATATCTGGATTAACAATTGCTGATGTATTAATACTGACTTTGTCAGCACCTGCATTAAGTAAATTTCTTACATCCTCTATAGTTCGAACACCACCGCCTACCGTCAGTGGTATAAAAACTTCTTTTGCAACTTTTTCAATAATATGAAGTATCAAACCTCGATTATCTGAACTTGCTGTGATATCTAAAAAAGTTAATTCATCGGCGCCTTGTTCGTTATATTTTTTTGCGACCTCTACGGGGTCTCCTGCATCTTTTAACTCTAAAAAATTAATACCTTTAACCACTCTGCCATCAGTCACATCTAGACAAGGAATAATTCTTTTTGCGAGCGACATTTACTTGATAAGCTCATCTGCGAGCGCTTGTGCTGCCTTAAAATCAAGCGTGCCCTCGTATATGGCCCTGCCTGTAATTGCTCCAATGACACCCGAATAGGCAATTGAACTTAAATTTCTAATGTCTTCTAGATTGGTCACCCCACCACTGGCAATGACAGGAATCGTTAGCGCCTCAGCAAGTTTTTCGGTCGCCTCAATATTTAATCCATTTAACATGCCATCACGTCCAATATCTGTATAGATGATTCCTTCAACACCATATCCTTCAAATTTTTTTGCAAGTTCAATCACATTGTGTCCAGTTAATTTAGCCCACCCATCAATGGCCACTTCTCCTTCTTTTGCATCAAGTCCCACAATGATTTGCCCAGGAAATGCATAACAGGCCTCATGAAGGAAGCCAGGATTTTTAACCGCAGCTGTTCCTATGATGATGTAGTCAACTCCGCTATTAAGGTATTTTTCTACAGTATCAAGATTACGAATGCCACCGCCTAATTGAATTGGAATCGCACCATCAACTTCTTTTACAATTGCTTTAATCGCCGATTCATTGACTGGTTTGCCTGCAAAAGCACCATTTAGATCGACCAGATGCAATCTTCTTGCGCCAAGATCTGCCCATTGCTTTGCTACCTGTCCAGGGTTTTCTGAAAAGATTGTTGATTCTTCCATTAAGCCTTGCTTAAGCCTAACGCACTTACCATCTTTTAGATCAATCGCTGGAATAATTAACATAAACTAAAAACCTATACTGACCATTGAACGAAGTTTTTTATAAGCTGTAAGCCAGCTGTAGAACTTTTTTCTGGATGAAATTGCACTGCAAAAATATTTTCTTTAGCAATAGCACAACAAAATTTTTGCGCATATGACGTTTCAGCTGACACGATATTTTTATCTTTAGACTCTAAATAATAACTATGAACAAAATAAAATCGATCGTTATTACTGATGTTTTGCCATAAAGGATGATTATTTGTTTGTGACACTTCATTCCATCCCATATGAGGAATTTTTAACTTATGACCGCTTTCGTCCGCTGTATTTTCATTATTAAATCGCTTAATGGTGCCGCTCAACAATCCTAAACCGTCCACATTACCTTCTTCACTTTTATCAAATAGCATTTGCAAACCAATGCATATTCCTAAAAAAGGTTTTGTTTTTGCCGCGTCTAGAACAGAGGATCTTAAATTTCTTTCATCAAGCTCTCTTATGCAATCAGGCATAGCGCCTTGGCCAGGAAAAACGACGTGATGTGCTTTTTTAATATCAGCAGGATTACTTGTAACTTTAATATCAGCTTCAGGCGAGACTTGTTTAAAGGCATTAAATACTGACTTTAAATTTCCCATTCCATAATCAATGATTGCGATCATTATTATTTTGGTGAAAAAAGGTTTATAGACTACCTTTGGTTGAGGGGGTTATGCCAGAAATTTTTGGATCAATACAAACGGCCATTTTAAGGGCTCTTCCAAATGCCTTATATATTGTTTCTGCCTGGTGATGTGAGTTATCGCCTTTAAGATTGTCGATGTGAATCGTGATATTTGCATGATTTACGAACCCTTGAAAAAATTCGTGTATTAAATCAACGTCAAATTCACCTATAACCGCTCTTTTAAATTCCACATCAAATTCAAGTCCGGGCCTACCTGAGATATCAAGCACAACTCTAGACAATGCTTCATCTAAAGGGATAATGGCTGAACCATATCTGGTAATGCCTTTTTTATCTCCGATTGCTTTATTGAAAGCCTGCCCAAGAACTATACCAACGTCTTCAACAGTATGATGTGCATCAATATGAAGATCGCCTTTTGCTGTGACTTCTAAATCAAACATACCATGCCGCGCCACTTGGTCTAACATATGATCCAAGAAACCAATGCCAGTATTGAGTTTTGCACTCCCCTGACCATCAAGATTAATACTTACCTCAATTTTAGTTTCGTTTGTATTTCTTGAAACGGATGCTGATCTTGTCATATTTTTTTACTTAAAGTAGATAAGATATTTTAACTCATTAAAAATGTAATTAACATCAATTATTTCATGTGCTTAGGATAAGCTTTAAGGCTTTAAGCAATGAATCCATTTCTTCATCAGAACCAATTGTGAATCGAATATAAGAAGAAATTCGTATCGGATTATCAAAACGCCTTACCACAATTCCTTGATCTCTTAGTTTGCTTACGATTATGTTTCCCTCAACACTAGTATGTTTAGCAAAAATAAAATTAGCGCCTGAAGGAAGTACTGAAAAATTAAGGCTAGTCAGTTTTTCTATAAAATTTAATTTTGTATGAATAACTTTTTGGCAGATATTTTTAAAATATGAATCATCTTTGAAGGATTCAATGCCTGCAACTAATCCTAATCGATCTATCGGGTAAGAGTTAAAACTATCTTTGACTCTTATCAAAGCCTCAATAAGGTCTGCATGTCCTATAGCGTAACCGAGTCTTAATCCTGCCAATGATCTCGATTTTGAAAATGAATGGGTGACTAATAAATTATTGTATTTTTCTGTAAGGTGAATAACAGATTCCGTACCAAAATCGACATAAGCTTCATCTACAATAACTACAGAACTATTATTCTTTTTGAGGAAATTTTCAATCTGATTTGAAGTAATCGGAATGCCAGTAGGTGCATTTGGGTTTGGAAAAATAATACCTCCATTAGGTATTAAATAATCATTTAATACAATCTCAAATGAATCATTCAGAGGTATGACCTTAAAGTCAATTTCATACAGCTTGCAGTAAACGGGGTAAAAACTATAAGTAATATCAGGAAATAAAATAGGTGCGTTATGTTTTAAAAGTGCCTGAAAAGCAATGGCTAAGACTTCATCCGAACCATTGCCTACAAAAACATTATTAGTCTTTACTTTAAAATAATCTGCAATTGATGTTTTAAGTGCTTCTGAATTTGGGTCTGGGTATAGCCTTAAAGTGTCATCCGCAAACTGTTTAATTGCAGCAATAACTTTTGGGCTTGGCCCGTAAGGATTCTCGTTCGTATTTAACTTAACAAGATTATTAATTTTGGGTTGCTCGCCAGGAACGTATGGTGTTAAAACATGAACTACCTTGCTCCAAAATTTACTCATTATCTATACGATACTCTGCAGATTTTGCATGCGCCTGAAGTCCTTCGCCATGCGCCAAGACTGAAGCAATTTTTCCAAGCTTACGTGCGCCTTGATTGGATAATTTAATTAAGCTTGAGCGTTTTTGAAAATCATAAACGCCAAGTGGCGAAGAAAATCTTGCTGTTCTTGATGTAGGTAATACATGATTTGGTCCAGCACAATAGTCCCCTACAGCTTCGCATGTATTTCTTCCCATAAAAATAGCACCGGCATGTTTAATACTATTAACGAGCAGATCTGGATCATCTACTGAAAGCTCCAAATGTTCCGGTGAAATAAAATTTGAAATCTCTGCCGCTTCTTCTAATGTTTTTACTTTAATCATTGCACCTCTATTTTTTAAAGAAGTTTCAATAATATTTTTTCTAGGCATGCTTTCAATCAGCTTGTTAACACTTTCTTGAACCTGATCTAAAAAGGCAGCGCTTGGGCTAATTAAAATTGATTGTGCGAGCTCATCATGTTCTGCCTGAGAAAATAAATCCATAGCAATCCAATCTGGATTAGATTTTTCATCTGCAATAATAAGTATTTCTGAGGGTCCTGCAATCATATCAATACCAACCACACCAAAAACTCTTCTTTTAGCCTCTGCAACATAAGCATTGCCCGGCCCTACGATTTTGTCGACTTGAGGAATCGTTTCCGTGCCATAGGCTAAAGCGCCTATTGCTTGAGCGCCACCAATTGCAAATACACGATCAACTTTTACAAGTGCTGCAGCTGCTAACACCAATTGGTTTCTTTCTCCAAGAGGAGATGGAACCACCATAATAATTTCTCGAACCCCAGCAACCTTTGCTGGAATTGCATTCATTAATACTGAAGAAGGATATGCGGCTTTCCCTCCAGGAACATATAAACCTACACGGTCTAATGATGTAACTTTTTGACCAAGTAACGTCTCATCATCTTCTGTATAGCTCCAAGAACTGATTAACTGTTTTTTGTGATATTCAAAAACTCTCTTAGCTGCCTTCTCAAGAGCCTCTCTCGATGCCGCAGGTAAATTTTCCAAAGCCAAGCTTAGTTCTTCTTTAGAAATTTCTAACTCAGCCATGCGCGAAAAATCTACATGATCAAATTTTTTAGTATATTCAATCACGGCTTCGTCGCCTCTTTTTTTAACATCACTCAAAATTTCTGTGACCGTCTTTTCGATTTGAATATTATCTTCAGCCTCAAAGAAAATGAGCTGACTTAACTGATCTTTAAAGTTTGGATCTTCTGTGTTGAGTTTTTTAATTTGAATCATAGGTGCGATTAGGCTTTGAGAGCTTTTTCAAATTGGCCAAGAATAGGCTGCAATAGCTCTCTTTTTAATTTTAAAGATGCTTGGTTAATAATTAGTCGCGAACTGATATCGCAAATGTCTTCAACAGCTATGAGATTATTAGCTTTTAAGGTTTTCCCTGTGCTGACTAAATCTACAATGACATCTGCAAGTCCTACAAGTGGAGCTAGCTCCATTGAGCCATAAAGTTTAATTAAATCGATATGCATGCCTTTTTTTGCAAAGTGCTCTTTAGCGGTTTTTACATATTTTGTTGCTACCTTTAAACGAACGCCTTTTTTTACAGCGCCTGCGTAATCAAAATCTTGTTTAGCTGCGACCATCATTTTGCAACGTCCAATATTAAGATCAATTGGTTGATATAGCCCTTCGCCCATATATTCATCAAGGATATCTTTACCTGTAATACCAATATCAGCTGCGCCATATTCAACGTAAGTTGGTACATCTGTAGCTCTTACAATAATCAGTTTTATATTTTTTTGATTAGTATCTAAAATCAGTTTCCTTGACGTCTCAGGATTTTCATTACAAGTAATCCCTAGTCTTTCCAAAAGAGGGATGGTTTGTTCAAATATTCTTCCTTTAGATAATGCGATTGTAATTTTCATCTTAATGAATCCGTTTAATATTGGCACCTAGTTGATTTAATTTATCCTCTAATTTTTCATACCCACGATCAAGATGATAAATACGCTCAATCGTAGTTTGTCCTCTTGCTGCCAAACTAGCAATAACAAGGCTTGCGGAAGCCCTTAAATCTGTTGCCATCACGGAAGCCCCTTCTAAATATTCCTTGCCTCGAATAATCGCCGTATTTCCTCTAATATCGATTTGTGCCCCCATGCGAATAAGCTCTTGCACATGCATAAAACGATTTTCAAATATAGTTTCAGTAACTTCTGATACACCTTCTGCAATAGTATTTAATGCCATCATTTGCGCTTGCATATCTGTAGGAAATGCAGGGTAAGGTGCAGTTCTTATACTTACCGCCTTTAACTTTCCATCACTTTTAATACGTATCGAATTTTCGTATGACTCAATTTTAACGCCGGTTTCTATTAATTTTTGCGTAATCGCATCTAAGTATTTATGCTGTACATTTTTTAAAAGTACGTCGCCACCTGTCATTGCAACGGCTGCTAAATATGTGCCCGCCTCAATTCTATCAAATATCACATCATGATTTGCTTTGTGAACTGAGTCCACGCCTTCAATTGTAATCACGTCAGTCCCTAAACCTTGAATCTTGGCTCCCATTTTATTTAAACACTGTCCAAGATCTACAACTTCAGGTTCTTTTGCAGCATTCTCTAAAACGGTTATCCCTTCGGCTAATGAAGCAGCCATCATTAAATTTTCGGTACCTGTAACAGTCACAATATCCATATAAAATTTACAGCCTTGTAACTTAGTCTTCGGTAAATGTTTTGTCGAAGCCTCAATATAGCCATTATGAATATCTATTTTTGCGCCCATTGCTTGTAAGCCTTTGATATGGATATCAACAGGCCTAGATCCAATAGCGCAACCTCCCGGCAATGAAACTCGCGCCTCACCAAATCTTGCAAGCAAAGGGCCTAAAACAAGAATAGAAGCGCGCATTGTTTTGACTCGCTCATAAGGTGCATTTTTATTAATAATTTCTTTTGCAGTTAAGTCGGTTTTGTCTTTTGTAACCTGGATATCAACGCCCATATACTTCAGCAAGGACTTAGCTGTATTAACGTCCTGAAGATCTGGTACATGCGTTAACGACAATGTATCTTCAGTAAGAAGAGATGCAATAAGTATAGGTAAGGCTGCGTTTTTAGCGCCTGATATTTCAAGCTCGCCGTGAAGGGGGGACTGTCCTTGAATAACTAACTTATCCAAGTTATGAATTAGCCTTTAATAACTTTACTAATTCTCCAGTTTCATACATCTCTTTAATAATGTCTGCACCGCCAATAAATTCTCCATGAATATAAAGCTGTGGAATAGTTGGCCAATTAGCAAATACTTTGATGCCTTCTCTTATTTCCGGGTCTTGCAATACATCAACAGCATGAAAATCAGTATCACAAGCATCTAAAATTTTAGTTGCTAGACTAGAAAATCCACACTGAGGAAATTTGGGGCTTCCTTTCATGTATAAAACTACATTGTGTTCATTGATTGTTTTTTGTATCTTATCTTGCACACTCATGCCTTACTCCTCAATATTACGTTTTTAATTGATCCCATTCATTTGGCGTATAAGTCTTCATAGATAAAGCATGAATGTCACTTTTCATCTTATCGCCTAAAGCATTAAATACCAATTGGTGTTGTTTAACTCGATTTAATCCTTCAAATAAACTACTTACAATCGTGCCTTCAAAATGAGCGCCATCCTCACCTAAAATTTCAACAAACTCACATTCAAGTTTTTCTATAATCGATTGCTTAATATCGTTGGATGTCATCTTTTAACTTCTTAATTTATAGCCGGATTTTAACATTCCTAAGGTAAGGGAAGCTAACACAATGAAAAAGAAGGTCACGATTGAGAGGCTTAACAATGGAGCAACGTCAGATTGCCCAAAAAAACCGTACCTAAAACCATCAATCATATAAAAGAAAGGATTGAGCTGAGATAGCTTTTGCCAAAAAGGCGGCAAGGAATGAATTGAATAAAATACTCCTGATAAAAAAGATAATGGCATGATCACAAAATTTTGGAAGACTGCCATCTGATCAAATCGATGAGCCCATATACCTGCAATAATGCCAAATGTTCCGAGCAATGCGCCGCCAATCATTGCGAATCCAAAAATAATCCATGGATGCAACATAGGCAAATCTACATATAAAAGAGCAAATAAATAAATACAAGCGCCTACAAAAACACCTCTCACAATTGAAGCTATTAAGAAGGCTAGAAAGAATTGAAGATAGGTGATTGGTGTTAATAAAATAAATACAATATTTCCCATGACTTTCGACTGAATAAGACTTGATGAGCTATTTGCAAACGAATTTTGCAATAAGGACATCATGATCAACCCTGGAATAAGGAACGCAGTGTACTCAATATTGTCATAAACCTTCACGTGGTTTGCTAAAACATGAGAAAAAATAAGTAAGTAAAGAACTGCAGTAATAACTGGAGCTGCTACTGTTTGAAAAACTACGCGCCAGAATCTTAATAGTTCTTTTTTAAGAAGCGTCCACGTCCCTAAAAATTCATTTTTAAAATTGATCATCTTTTACTTCCAGTAAGTTTCAAGAAGACATTTTCTAAATCAGAATTTGTAAGCTCCATATCCAATATTTTAATTTTTGTTTTTTTTAATTCACCCATAATAAATTCTACTTCTGATATTTCTTCAAGTAAGAAAGTTATGAAATCATGATCTTTGGACTGAATGAGCTTTTGAATATTTATTGGAATTTTTTTCCCTTTTAAATCTAAACGTAATTTTAAATTTTTCGCTGAAAAGCGCTTTAATAAATTTCTCGTTTTGTCTAATGCGACTACCTTGCCCTGATCCATCATAGCTACGCGGCTGCATAAGGCCTCAGCTTCTTCTAAATAATGTGTGGTTAGAACAATGGTGTGGCCTTTTTGATTCAGTTTTTTAATAAACTGCCATAATCTGTTTCTTAGCTCTACGTCTACTCCAGCTGTTGGCTCATCTAGAACAATGACTGGGGGTTTATGCACGAGCGCTTGTGCAATTAAAGCCCTCCTTTTCATGCCACCAGAAAGCATTCTCATATTTGTATTAGCCTTTTCTTGAAGATCAAGGCCTTCAATCACTTCATCAATCCAATCATCATTTTCACGGCCTTTACCAAAATAACCGGCTTGAAATCTGAGCATTTCGCGTACATTAAAAAAAGGGTCGAATACTAATTCTTGTGGCACAACACCAAGCGATCTTCTCGCATTTTGATAATCTTGAATGACGTCATATCCCATGACTTTGATTGATCCAGAAGATGGCTTTGCGAGTCCGGCTAGAATATTAATAAGTGTGGATTTGCCTGCACCATTTGGTCCTAGCAACGCAAAAAATTCGCCTTCTTCAATGGTTAAATCAATACCTTTGAGAGCTTCTAATTTACCGAAGCTTTTTTTAACTTTATTAAATACAATGGCTTTTTTCATTAGAATGAGTAAAGGAAGTTTCTTAAATGGAAATTTAAGAGGAGAGCTTTAGTGAAGGGAAGATACGAGATCTTCCACTCCGTATAATTTAGCAAGGCTATTTAAATTCTTTGGTAAATTCTTAAAAGTAAAATGTGATTGAGTTTTCTTAGCTTGTCGTTGCAATTCAAAAATTAAACTTAATGTTGAAGTATCAATTGAAGTCACTTTTGAAAAATCAATTGTTATTTTTTTATCTGTTTTTTGTTTATTAATTAAATCAATGATAGTAGGTATCTTTTCAATCGTAAGATCACCACTTAAATACCATTGATTTTTATCAAACTCGATCATTTGTTTGCGGTTTTATCAAAATTAGCATTCTTCTCGGCAAGTTTTGCAATAAGAGAAGCCATGCCATTTTGTCGAATTTCATTGCCAAATTGGCCGCGATAATTTGTTACTAAACTCACGCCTTCAATAATAATATCAAAAACTTTCCATGAATTACCATCTTTTTCAAGCATGTAATCAATAGGTAAAGGTGGTGCCCCTGGCTGTAATACCTCTGTTTTAATTAACACTTCTTCGTCAGTGGGCTCAAATCGGGCTGGCTTATAATTGAGGGTCTGATCTTTAAATTTTAATAGAGCAGTGCCATAAGTTTTTACAAGCATGGTTCTAAATTCTCTTTTAAAGGCTTCCTGCTCTTCTTTTGTTGCGGCTGGATATGCTTTACCTAATACAAGCTTAGAGATACGATCAAAATTAAAGTAAGGTAATATCTTCTCTTCAGTAATTTTGTAAGCTTTTTCTCTATTGCCTGCTTTTAAGTCTTTATCGGTTTTTAAAATTTCAAAAATTTCATCGGCTGTTTTCTTAACAAAAACATCAGGTGCCTCTGCAGCAAATATACTCATCGACATCATTAAACTTAAGATCACTAATAAAAACTTTTTCATATCTTTAAAATTCCTTTTAAATTTTAATTATTTTTTTGGCTCTTCAGTGGCTTTGTTATACAAAAACTGACTGATGAGCTTTTCTAATACAACCGCATCTTGAGTCTTAGAAATACGATCTCCCTCTTTGAGAAAGTGATCGTCGCCACCTGCTTCTAAACTAATGTATTGTTCACCCAATAATCCTGATGTATAAATATTTGCAAAAGTATCTTTAGGGAACGGATATCTTTTGTCTATTTTTAAAGTCACAACAGCCTGATAAACTTTAGTGTCAAATTTGATGTTATCAATGCGGCCTACGACAACACCCGAACTCTTAACAGGCGCTCTTGGTTTAAGGCCTCCAATATTCTCATAATTTGCCGTGACTGCATAGGTTTCCCCTAGTGTGTTGCTTGTTAGGTTGCCAACTTTCATAGCAAGACCCATAAGTGCAGCAATTCCAATCGCTACAAATAAACCTACCCAAATATCTAACGTTGTCTTATCCATATTTGCTCCAATCCTATATTAATGCGCAATCATAAACGAAGTTAAAATAAAATCTAATCCCAAAACTGTCAATGAAGAAGTTACGACAGTTCTTGTGGTGGCTCGACTAACACCTTCGGCTGTTGGAGGCGCGTCAAAGCCTTCATAAAGGGCAATAATCGTACAAGCAATTCCAAATACAACGCTCTTAATCAGCCCGTTAACCACATCAAATCTAAAATCAACATTCACGTTCATCTGTGACCAAAATGCACCGTGATCCACACCGATGATTGGCACTGCAACTAAATAACCGCCCATCACCCCTACCATTGAAAAAATGGAAGCCAATATAGGCATTGAAATGACCCCCGCCCAAAATCTTGGGCCAATAATTCTAGCAATAGGACTTACGGCCATCATTTCCATAGCAGATAATTGCTCTGTAGCCTTCATTAAGCCAATTTCAGCAGTAATTGCAGTGCCAGCTCTACCAGCAAATAAGAGCGCTGTTACAACGGGTCCAAGCTCTCTCAGAAGCGCTAATGCCACTAAAACACCGATAGATTCTGATGAGCCATATTTTTGAAGTGTGTAATAACCTTGCAAACCTAAGACCATGCCTACGAAGAAAGCAGACACTATGATAATAATTAAAGACATTACGCCAGTGAAATAAATTTCGCGGATCGTTAAATGAATACGCCTAAAACTTTCACCTGAATAAATTAAAGTTAATAAAAATAAACGTGTAGCAGAGCCAAGACGCCAAATTCTTGAAGTCACTTGGTTACCTAAACTACTTAAAATTTTAAAAATTGGGTTCATGATTAAACAGACTCGTAAATATCTTTTTTATAACTAGGTGCACTGTAATGGAATGGAACGGGACCATCTTTTTCGCCATGAACAAATTGATGCACAAAAGGTAGTTTAGATTTTGATAGTTCTTTCGGTGAGCCCTCTGCAGCGACGATGCCATCTGCAATAAAATAAATATAGTCTGCAAAAGAAAAGGCTTCTTCTACATCATGCGTCACAATAATTGAAGTTGCCCCTAACGCATCGTTGAGCGTTCTAATGAGGTCACAAATCACTGCCATAGAAATAGGGTCTAATCCTGCAAAAGGCTCGTCATACATAATAATATCTGGGTCTAATGCAATAGCTCTTGCAAGAGCAACGCGTCTTGCCATGCCGCCTGAGAGTTCAGTAGACATGAGCTTATGAGCGCCTCGAAGACCTACAGCATTAAGTTTCATAAGCACTAAATCACGAATCATGCTTTCAGGTAATTTTGTATGTTCACGCATTGGAAATGCCACGTTGTCAAATACAGACAAGTCTGTAAAAAGTGCACCATGCTGGAAAAGCATGCCCATTTTTCTTCGCAATTCATAAATGCCTTGCCTATCTTGTTTATGGACAATCTTGCCGTCCACAGAAACCTGACCTGCTTTAGGTTTAATTTGTCCACCAATCAAACGAAGAATAGTTGTTTTACCACAACCACTTCCACCCATAATAGCCGTGACTTTACCGCGCGGAAAAATCATATTGATATCTTTATGAAGCATACGATTATCGTAGCCAAAAGATAATTTTTTAATTTCGACTATATTTTTTTGGGTCATATTTGAAAGTGAATTTTATAGGGTCATTTTACTATGGAATTATAATTCGCCGTATGAATGTAGGCCAGATAAAAACATATTAACGCCTAAAAAAGCGAAAGTAGTAATAATGAGTCCAATCAAAGCCCACCAGGCTAAAATAGACCCTCTTAAGCCTTTTACGATTCGATAATGAAGCCACGCTGCGTAATTTAACCAAACGATTAGCGCCCATGTTTCTTTAGGGTCCCATGACCAATAACCGCCCCAAGCTTCCGCCGCCCATATAGCGCCTAATATCGTTGCGATTGTAAAAAAGATAAATCCAATTGCAATAGATTTATAAATAAGATCATCAAGCACAGCTAGTTTTGGTAAATAAGAAGTGAGTATTTTTTTACCTGAAAGTAAGTAAGCTACCGATACCATGGCTGCCAATGAAAAAGATCCATATCCAATGAAATTTGCGGGCACATGTATTTTCATCCAATAAGATTGAAGCGCTGGTACCAAAGGCTGCACTCCATCTGCTTGACGATCAAATGTGTACCATAAAATAAATCCTACAGCCGCATTAATAATAATTAATACAAATGCACCTAGCTTTTTAGTATTGAATTTTTCTTCGTAAAATAGATATAAAAGCGATGTGATTAAGCAAAATAAAATAAATACTTCATATAAGTTACTAATTGGAATATGGCCAACATCGAGACCTATTAAGTAAGATTCATACCATCTTACAAGTAATCCAATAAATCCGAATAGAGTAGCCACTGATGTAAAAGAGGATGCAATATCATTAAGGAAATTATTTTTTGTAAGAAGTCCTATCCAATACAGTAAAAGTGATAAAACAAAAAACACATTCATCCACATAATGGCCGGTTGACTTGCTATTAAGTATTTCAATAAAAAGACTTGTTCGTTATTAACTAACACCCCTTTATATAGCTGGATAGAGAAAAGACTGATTATAAAAACTAATATTGTGATTTTTTTAAAATGACTCCAGCTCCAACCAAGCCAGCTAAAAAAACCAACACTTCCGAATAAAATTACCTTTTCATAAATATCCATGTAGCTATGAAATGTTTTTAGTGCATACAAAGCACCTCCTAACAAAAAGATAAGATATAAAACATTAAATGTTTGAGAAGTCGTTTTTAAAGATTTAAATAATTTACTTAACATAGCTCACCTATCATTGAATAATTTTTCGAATATCGTTAGTTAATTTTTTGTAATCACTTTCAAAATCTATATTTTTGCGATTAGAGCTCAGTGCAAGAATAACGCCACCTTTTGCCTTAATAAGTAACCAAAATTTTCTTTCATGTAAATAAATCATTGAAAAAATACCAAGCACTAAACTTAGAGACCCCAAATAAACCCAAAATTGCCCAGGCGATTTAGTCAGCTGAAGTCCGCTTGCCTCTTTTTGTTCGTAATTTGTCAATTCAAAATAGTAAGGGGCTCCAAAGAAAAACATATCACTATATGCATTTAAAGAGTCTTGAATAAATTTAATGCGCCCTTGGTCAAGCTCTTTGCCTAAAAAATTAAATCGATTTCTATAAAGCTCGACTGATGCAATATCAATAATTTTTAAATAAGTCTGTGCGGCTTTTTCTTTTTCACTAGGAGGTATATTTTTATCTAAATTTTCAGAAACACTTGAAAATCCTCCCTTTGCAAATAAAGTTATTAATTTATTGACACTATTTTCAAACGATTCTTTAACAGTATCATTTTTGTCTGCATTCATGGATTGATTTGCTATTTTTTTTGCGACAGCCGAAATCAAAGCCTCATTTTGAAGTGCATCTTTAAATAACATAAAGTCATCAATTGACCCTTTTTTATCTGCAGGGACTTTTAAATATCTGAACTCTTCTTGCGGCGTTTCTCTCATGCCGGTAATAAAGAAAGAGCGTCCATCAATTTCCATAGCATATTGATACGAAAGGTATTCGCGAGCCTGTCCTGAGTTATTTCTAATTTTATAGGTAACACTTGGGCCTACATTTCTGGGCTTTTCTTTCTCGCCCTCTTTTAAATGCAATATATTAAACTTTCTAAAATCATTAAATTCATAGGTAATTTGATCTTTATCCAATTTAACTTTTTCAAAGATTTGTCCACCTATTTTTTGAGGTGCATTCGAATTGAATAAGCTCCGTAATTTAATATCGAGTTTTGTACCACCATCCTGGAAATCTGATTGATATATTGCAATACCTTTATAAGTAAAAGGGTGGTTCACACTAATTGTTTTTGCTATACCCTCGGGGAATTCTGGATCGGAAATAACCAAATCACTTTCAAATGATTTTGGCATGCCTGTTGAATAATGGTTAATTCTAAAATCTTTTAAAGTTATTTTGAAAGGTAAATCTTGTACAAGATACCCATCCTTCATTCTCACAAATGCAACATTATCTGAACCACCTTCAACAAGCGTCATATTCGCCCTAAATGAAGTATTGTCAGAACTCAACCTGCTTACCTCTGGGACTTTTGAGGCTGGTATATCTAATGTTTCTATTTTTTTATACCCTAGCAACTCTTGTGCTTTAAAAGTTAAATTTCCATCTAATAGTCCGCCCAAGCAAATTACTACTACGCCCACATGGGTCAAAATATAACCTAAACGCTGATAGTTACCTTTTTTGGCTACAATTAAAATATCACCATTTTCTTTTGATTTCTCTTTAATCTTAAATTTAACTTGCTTTAAATAATTAAGAATTTTTGAAACATTCACATTCTTTTTATTTTTTATAACAAGATGGTGCGAGAAGGATAGAAGAGATTTTTCCTCCAAAGAATCTTTGAATACTAGAAAATCTTTAAGAATTGCTGGTGTATTTTTAGAAATGCAAAGTGTTGTAGATATCACCAAGAAAAGTAGGATCGTTAAAAACCAAATGCTGTGATACACATCATAGAGGCCAATCTTTTCAAAATATCCAAACCAAAATTGACCAAATTTAATAATGTAATTTTCATATGGCTCATTCTGCTTAAGAATTGTGCCTATGATTGATGCAATACCCAAAAATACAAGCATCGAGACTGCAAAGCTCATTGAGCTCAGAAGTTGGTTTATTTTTCTGACATTAAATGTAGTAGATTTCAAAATGACTCATTTTTAAAAATGAAAAGTTTCGACTACGAAAACTGCAAAGAAGTTGCAGTGATTAAATAAGAACGAGAAGGGTTTATCTTAATCCTTGGATATAATCAGCTACTGCTTCCATTTCTTGATCCGTCAGTTTAGCCGCAATAGTTCGCATCATTTTTGCTTCATCGTTTGCCCGAGCACCTAATCTAAACTGTCTTAATTGATTTAAAACATATTCTGAGTGTTGGCCGCTTAAGCGTGGATATTTAATAGGCAAACCGTCACCTGAGGGACCATGACATGAAGCACATGCTGGGACAGCATTAGCTTGGATACCAGCTCGGTAGATTTTTTCTCCTAAAGATCCTGAGCCATTTGTTTTGGCTTGCCCCAAACTTAACGTTTGTTTTGAAAAATATTCTGCCACAGAATGCATATCGGCATCTGATAGCATTCCTGCCATACCAGACATGACAGCATTTGCGCGAGCGCCTGATTTAAAATTAGCTAGCTGTTTATAAAGGTATTCTGAGTGCTGTCCAGATAATTTCGGGTTAGCTGAAATTGCGCTATTACCATCGATTCCATGACATGCCGCACATACATTTGCAACTGCTTTCGGCGGAGTTTTCTGAGCAATAGTTTCTGAAATCGCAGTACTTGAAATTAAAAAAGACAAGATGAGAATAAATAAAGCATTTCGACTGCTCATTGCGTAAAGCTCCGTATTTAAAGTATTTTCAAGACCTTCATTTTATCTAAAATCCCATTCTCGTGATAGCATTTTGATTGGATTGAACAGGTTAGGTAAAGCGCATGGCTATTTTTCAAAACGCATCATATTTTATATCTGCTCACCATTTAAGTGATTTGCCTCCCCCTACTGGCATTGAGATTGCTTTTGCTGGCAGATCAAATGCTGGAAAATCCAGTGCTATCAATACGCTTGCTAATCATAATCGTCTTGCTTTCGTAAGTAAGCAGCCGGGGCGAACACAACTTATCAATTTCTTTTCTCTGGGTGAAAATCGTTTCCTAGTAGACTTACCCGGTTATGGTTATGCCAAGGTACCTCACGCTATCAAAGATCATTGGCAAAAAACTCTAGCAACTTACTTGTCGGAACGTTCTTGTCTTTTTGGTCTTGTTTTAGTGATGGACATAAGGCATCCACTCACGCCTCTTGACCAACAAATGTTAGAGTGGTTTTCATTAAATAAAAAACCTATTCATATTTTATTAACTAAAGCAGACAAACTGTCTCGCGAAGCCTCACATAAAATACTTCGTAGCGTTCAAAAAGAAATAGATGAAAAGTGGGGGGCATCTCTTGGTATTGAATGTACGGTTCAACTTTTTTCCAGCTTAAAAAAACAAGGTGTTGATGACGCTGAAACCATCATTGGGAAATGGCTAAATACGTCTATAAATCATGTCCCAAACTTTGTAGCCTAGTTTAATTCCTCGATTTTCATATTTCGTTAAAGGACGATAATCAGGTTTTTTAAAAAAATCATCAGACATCTTTTGTAATAAGTCTTCTTTATCCAACAAATCAATAATCCAAAAAGCATAATCTTCCCAGTCTGTAGCGATATGAAGATATCCAGACTTCTTAATCTTTTGCGCAATAAGTTTTAGTAAGTTTGATTGTATAAGCCTTCTTTTGTGGTGTCTTTTTTTAGGCCATGGATCAGGAAAAAAAATATGAATACCATTCAAAGAATCATCCTTAATCATTGAATTAAGAACTTCCACAGCATCATGTTGAATAATTTTCAAATTAGAAATATTATTTTCTTGAATTAACTTAAGCAAATTGCCTACGCCGGGAGAGTGGACTTCAATCGCAATATAATTCTTATTCAAGTTAGACCTTGCAATCTCAGCAGTAGAAGTTCCCATACCAAATCCAATTTCCAATATAAGATCTCTACTTTTATTTTCAAAAGCCCCATTGAAATCAATTAATTTATTTTCAAAAATAACAGCATGTTTTTGAAAGCTTTCATGAATAGCATTCGTCTGAGCTTTGGTAATTCTTCCTTGCCTTAGAATATAACTTCTAATAGGTCGCCTCTTTATATCCTCTTTATCTTGATTAATCATAACGTTTTGACTTTATTGTTATTTTTAAGCCCTACAAGATTTATATCTATATTCTTTTCTATTATCATCACTTTAAATAAATCACCCATTTCTGAAGGGGATAGTAATTTTTGAATTTCCGATACTGATTTCATATATAAGAGACTATCTTCTATATTTACTTTCTCAAGCAACTCTAATATGCCGCAATTAATAAGAAAATTTGCCTGAGAAATAAAGCCATTAATATGGAGTCCTTTGCTAGAAGCCTCTCTTGCCACATAGCTAAAATTAACATGACTTGTAATATCTTGGATTCCAACCTGAATAAGAGGATTGTCGTGAGCATGATGCTTAAAATGGCACATTAGTGTTCCCTGGGATCTTTGCTCGTGAAAATACTCACTGTGATTGAATCCATAGTCAATAATTATTACAACGCCTTTACTAATAGATTCGCTGATGTTATTAATCCAACTTTTAATATGAATTGCATCTTCTGCAAGATAATTGTCTGGAAGACTTTCTAGATTGATGTGGTCATATGTAGACAGATCTTTTATTGCCTTATCTTTCCAGATAAATAGATCATTTTCCAGACCAACACCTTTTTGATAAGGAATCCCTGACGATTTTTTTATCAAATCTACAGGCATTGCATCTAAAAGTTCATTACAGAAAACAATCCCATTATATTCTTGCGGAATTTTATCAATCCACTGTACCTTGCTGAACAAATGCGGAGGCAAATTTTTTATTAAAAGTTCGTATTGGCGCTTTCTCAATGAATGACTTATTTCTAAAATAAAATAATGGTCAATTTTTTTGCTGTCCAAAGACTGGATTACCTCAAGAGCAAACTTGCCTGATCCAGCACCAATTTCTATTATATTTTTATCTAGCGATAGAAAAATTTCTTCAAACTGAATGCACATTGTTTTGGCAAAAAAACTTGATATTTCAGATGCCGTAACGAAGTCGCCTTTTTCACCAAACTTTCTTAAATTTCCATTGTAGTAACCGAATTCAGGGTCATAGAGTGCAAACTCCATAAAGCGATCAAAACTTATCCATCCTTGACTAGAATGAATGGCCTGAATGATTTTTGTTTTTAATTGCTCGCTTAATTGAAGCTCAATTTCCGAGGCTATAGGCATGGTTGGCATAGGTATTAGATTATAATAGAGTGAAATCATTTATACATAAACCTATGAAATCTAATAGAAAAATTGCTCTGGTTACGGGCGGCGCTAAAAGAATTGGGCAAGCAATTTGCAAACTTCTTCATGAATCCGGTATCGATTTAATGATTCACTATCGCCATTCAGCTGATGAAGCAAGAAAGCTTCAAGAAGATCTTAATAAAATTCGTAAAGATTCCGCAAGTATTATTCAAGCCGATCTTGTGAATATGAAACTATTGCCAAGTCTAGTCGAGCAAACAATCAATACTTATGGCAGATTAGATATCCTCATAAATAATGCCTCAAGTTATTACCCTACCGAAATTGGGAAAATGAATGAAAAAAATTGGAACGATCTAATCGGCAGCAATTTGAAGGCACCTTTATTTTTATCTCAACTCGCAGCAGATGAACTTATTAAAACTAAGGGCTGCATTATAAATATCACTGACACACATATAGATAAACCGAAGAAAAATTATATTATTTATAGTATTGCCAAATCAGGCCTTACAACTTTAACAAAATCTTTGGCCCAAGAATTAAGTCCAGATGTAAGAGTTAATGCTGTTGCTCCTGGTCCAGTTTTGTGGCCTGAAAATAATGAAGAATTTAACGATATCTATAAACAAAGAGTTATTTCTCAAACGTTATTAAAAAAAATGGGTACGCCGGAAGATGTTGCCATGGCAGTCAAATTTTTAGTGCTGGATGCCCCATTTATTACAGGTCATATTTTAGCTGTCGATGGTGGAAGATCTATTTCATTATGATTCCTCAAATTCCAATTAATGCAACCAATAACTTTCTCAAATTGCGGAATAAACTTATAGGCTTAACTGGCAAAGCAATCACTGATTTTAATATGATTGAAAATAATGACCGAGTCCTAGTATGTATGAGCGGCGGAAAAGATTCATATTCATTGCTGATGTTTTTACTAGCACTTAAAGAAAGAGCCCCTATTCATTTTGATATTATTGCGATGAATTTAGATCAAAAACAGCCAGGATTTCCAGCCGAAGTATTACCTAATTTTTTAAAAAATTTAGGTGTTGAGCATCTCATTGTTACTGAAGACACCTATTCAATCGTAAAAGAAAAAATACCAAGTGGTAAAACTACCTGCTCTTTGTGCTCTCGCTTAAGACGTGGAATTATTTACAGGACAGCGAAAGAACTTAATATCAATAAAATTGCTTTGGGCCATCATCGTGATGATATTGTTGAGACACTTTTCCTTAATATGTTTTTTGGTTCTAAATTAAAAGCTATGCCACCTAAGCTAATCTCTAATGATAGTAAAAATATTATTATTCGGCCTTTAGCATATTGTTCCGAAAAAGAGATTTCAAGCTATGCCTCTCGTATGAATTTTCCTATTATTCCTTGTAATTTATGCGGCTCACAAGAAAATCTTCAGAGAAAAAAAATAAAAGGAATGCTGATGGAGTGGGAGAAAGAGCAACCTGGGCGAATTAATAATATATACAGAGCCATATCTAATATTGAACTCTCTCACTTAGGGGACCGAAGTCTTTATGACTTCGAAAATCTTAATCAATCTAACGAAGAAGAAAATGATGACCTTCTTTTTACAGAAGATTTAATCAGAAATCTTAATACCGGCTTAAATAATATTGCTTCATTTGCAGAAAATATTGCCTCTTAAATTCACTATTTAAATTTAATTAACGTAATTTATCTAACTAAGTTAGTATAGACATCTTGTATATATCAAGATTTAAATTTATTATTCATCCAAATTTTTGATCCAGAAACCCCCAAATGTCTAAACTTTTAATTGTTGAATCACCATCTAAAGCCAAAACTCTTCAAAAGTATCTTGGTAATAAATTCGAAGTTTTAGCATCATATGGCCATGTGCGTGACCTTATTCCAAAAACAGGCGCCGTTGAAACAGATAATAATTTCAAAATGAATTATGCAATTATTGAAAGAAACTCCAGACATGTGGATGAAATTGCAAGGGCCGTAAAAAAATCTGATGAAGTCTATTTAGCTACGGATCCTGATAGAGAAGGAGAGGCTATTTCATGGCACATTCTAGAAATACTCAACGAGAAAAAATTAACTAAAGATAAGTTAATTAAACGGGTCATTTTTCAAGAGATTACAAAATCAGCTATCGAGTATGCCATTGAACATCCTCGAGATATATCAATGCCCCTTGTCAATGCTCAGCAAGCCAGAAGAGCGCTCGACTATCTTGTAGGTTTCAATTTATCACCTCTACTTTGGAAGAAAATTAGAAGAGGACTATCAGCAGGAAGAGTTCAGAGTCCAGCACTAAGACTTATTATTGAAAGAGAAATTGAAATTGAAAAATTTATCAGCCAAGAATATTGGACGATTCATTTAGATTCCATTAAGTCTAAAAATAAATTCCAAGCAAAACTCATTCAGCTCGACAATAAAAAAGTAGAGCAATTTACTATTGTTTCAAAAGAAGATCACGAAAATATTGTTGGCAAGTTACTTTTAGAAAGTGCTGGGAAAACAAAAGTTACTCGTGTTGAAAAAAAGCAAAGAACGCGCAATCCTGCGCCCCCTTTCTCGACATCAACTCTTCAACAAGAGTCAGTTCGAAAACTTGGATTTACAACGAGTCGAGCCATGAGAATTGCCCAGCAACTTTATGAAGGCCTTGATACTGGCAATGGTGCCGTAGGCTTAATTACTTATATGAGAACTGATTCACTATCACTCTCAAATGAAGCGATGAATCAAATTAGAGGATACATTCAGTCAAATTTTGAAGCAGATTATTTGCCTAAAGCACCTATTTTTTATAAAACGAAATCTAAAAATGCACAAGAGGCACATGAAGCAATTAGGCCAACTGATATAAGCCGAACACCTCAGAGCCTTATTGGCAAACTATCTCCTGAACAATTTAAGTTATATGAAATGATTTGGAAGCGATCTCTAGCAAGCCAAATGACACCGGCAAAGTTTGATGCTGTGAGTGTTGATCTTGCAATTGGCTCAGAAGCAAATTTATTTAGGGCAACTGGACAAACACTAATATTCCCAGGATTTATTGCCATTTATACTGAAAGCTTAGATGATGCATCAAATGAAGATGAAGACTCTCTTAAATTGCCTCCACTTGAAACTGGCGAAATTCTAACTGTTGATAAAATTTATGGGGATCAACATTTCACTGAGCCACCTCCCAGATACTCTGAAGCTAGCCTTGTAAAATCTTTAGAAGAATATGGTATTGGAAGACCCTCTACGTATGCGAGTATTATTTCTACGCTTCAAGATCGTGAATATGTGATTCTCGACAAAAAAAGATTTATGCCTACTGATGTAGGTCGTGTGGTTAATAAATTTTTAACTGAGCATTTTACCCGCTATGTTGATTATGATTTCACAGCAGGTCTTGAGAGCTCTTTAGATGATATCGCAGAAAATAATAAAGAATGGATTCCTCTTCTGAAAAGCTTTTGGGATGACTTCAACAAAACAATTATTGAAAAATCAAATATCGATCGTGCTGAAATTACACAAGAAGCTATTCATGAAGACTGTCCTAAATGCAGCAAACCTTTATTCTCCAGGCTTGGCAGAAGAGGAAAATTTATTGGATGCTCAGGCTACCCTGATTGCGACTATACAAGAAATGTAAATGGCGATTCAAGTGTTTCGAATGAACCTGTTCTTGTTTGCAAAGATCCTGAAACTGGAAAAGATGTTCTTCTGTTAGTGGGGCCCTATGGGCCTTATCTTCAAGTAGGCGTCCAAGAGGAAGACAGTAAAAAGAAACCTAAGCGCGTTAGCGTCCCTAAAGAAATTTCATTAAGTGACTTAAATGAAGGTATAGCATTAAATCTTTTATCACTTCCTAAAGAGTTGGGCCTCCACCCTGATACAGGTAAAAAGGTGATTGTAAATATTGGACGTTTTGGACCTTATGTAAATTATGATGGCAAATTTAAATCTATTCCTAGATCCGAATCTATTTTTGATATCACTCTGGATCGAGCCCTGGAACTAATTGCAGAAGCTATTGCTAAAAATGCTCCTTTAAGAATTTTGGGTAACGACCCAGAAGAAAACCTTTCGGTTGAAATCTTTAATGGTCGCTATGGCATATATCTTCAAAAAGGCTCTACCAAAGTTACCTTACCAAAAGATCAGGATATTGAAAAAATTACTTTGGAAGAGGCTTTAATATTTATTACCAATAAAGAAGCTTCGAGCAAGGGTAAAAAGAAAACTGTAGCTAAAAAAACAACGGTCAAGAAAGCATCTGAGAAAAAAGCAACTACTAAAAAACCTGCAGCAAAGAAGAGGGTCGTAAAAGCTAAAAAAGTTTAGCTGTCTTTTTTAGATTGATTTAGATAAGAAATTGAAGAGGTTTTTTCAATCCACTTACGAATTCTATTTGCATCTGCACTTCGAGTCGCACTTCCATAGGATTTAAGTAATACTATAATCATAGGCTGCCCACTTATCATAGCTTGCATGACAAGACATTTTCCAGCTTCTTGGATAAAACCAGTTTTTGATAAACCAATAATCCAATCACTCTTTCTAATCAATCCATTTGTATTATTAAAATTTACTGGTGCATGATGTCCTTTAACGTAAGCTTCGTATGAAGCTGTCGTTGTAATTTCTCGAATTTCAGGGTATTGGTATGCAGCTTTTACCATCTTTACAAGGTCTTCAGCTGTAGACATATTATGATTATTAAGCCCTGTAGGATCTGCAAATTCACTGCGCGTCATATCAAGTTGTAATGCTTTAATATTCATGGCATTTACGAAACCGGCTTTTCCTGTTGGATAATTTCTCCCAAGGGCAGATGCTGCACGATTATCAGAAGCAATTAAAGCAATTTTAAGTAATTCAGATCGTGGCAACACTGTTCCCACTGGCAATTTTGAACTTGAATTTTTTAACGTATCTACATCTTCATTGGTGATGGCAATCTCTTCATCCATAGGAAGATTTGCATCTAAAGTTACCATGGCAGTCATAAGCTTAGTAACAGAAGCGATAGAAGTTAAAGTGTTGGTATCTTTAGCAAACAATACTTCGCCTGTATTTTGATTTACAATCAGAGCGTTTGACGAGGCCACCCTTAAAAGACCATCTTTATTAGTCTTAGTATCTGCTCGAGATATACCAGCTAATTCTGCTTTTGATGGTTTATTAGATTTAGATTGTTTTGCTTCGACTGAAATTGCAGATAATACAAGAAAGAAAGTGATGCTTAGGATGAAAAAAAGTCTGATACGTTCTCTCACTCGGTAATCTCCTATTCATACTAAATTTACGCGATAATAAACAAAAAAAACATATTTGTCATTAACTTAATGTATTTAAAGATAAAATTGCTGTTATCTAATTTATTATGAATATTCACAATACACTTATTTATACGCGTGAGCACCAATGGATTAAATCTATTGGGGACGCTACTTATGAAATTGGCATTACCGATTACGCACAAAATCTTTTAGGTGATATTGTTTTTGTAGAACTACCAGAATTACAAAGTCAAATCTTAAGAGGCATTGCCTTTGGTGTGATTGAATCAGTCAAAACTGCTTCTGATTTAATAGGCCCACTTAATGGTGTGATGATGGAGATTAATCCTAATATTCAAAAATCTCCAGAAATAATTAACGACAAGCCTCATGAAACTTGGATTTGTAAAATATCATCTCAAGATGACATAAACAACAAAGAGCTTTTTTTAGATGCTATTCAATACGCTGAACTTACTCGCTAATTAAATTTCTTTTGTAGCATCAATGAGCTTAATCTCATAACCGCGATCGCGATAAAACTTTAAACGATCTCTTGCTTTTTTCTTATCTTCTTCATCGTTAGATACAATCTCAATAAGTCTCAAGTACCTTGAAAAAAAAGATGAAATATCTGGCTTTAAATTAACCAGAAAGTCATCACTTAAAGGTTTATGTTCCCAATCGATATGAACAGACGTCCTTTTTTCGTGATTAACTATCGTATGTGGCAGGAATGAAGTAAGTGAGGCTGTATAAAGAAAATCGCTTAATAACTCTGCGGCATTTAAATCGCTTACTGATATATGTATTTTTCTTTTTCGAAAAATCTCTTTTTCTAAGATTTCGTGAATTTTATTAAATTTATTTTCTACATTAAAATAAAAATCTATATAAGTCATGTAGGTTTAATATATTTTATTTAAAATATATTGAGTTAATAATCCAACTGGCCTTCCTGTGGCTCCTTTAGCTTTTCCGGATTTCCATGCAGTACCTGCGATATCCAGATGAGCCCATTTATATTTTTTTGCAAATCTAGATAAGAAACAAGCCGCAGTAATGCTACCTCCTGCTCTTCCCCCAATATTAGCCATATCAGCAAAGTTACTATCCAGTTGTGATTGATAGTCTTCCCACAACGGCATACGCCATGCACGATCCATAGATATTTGGCCTGCTGATTCAAGATCTTTTGCTAACTTATCGTCATTGCTATACAAGCCGGAAGCATGATGTCCAAGAGCGATCACACATGCCCCAGTGAGCGTTGCAATATCAATTACGACCTCTGGATTAAATCTCTCTGCGAAAGTTAATGCATCGCATAAGATCAATCTTCCTTCAGCGTCAGTATTTAATACTTCAATTGTTTGGCCTGACATACTGGTTAAAATATCTCCGGGTTTCAAAGCTAAACCATCAGGTAAATTCTCACACGTTGGAATTATTCCGATAACATTCATGGGGAGATTTAATAAGCCAATTGTCTTAAAGGTGCCAAGAACGCTTGCTGCTCCGCACATATCATATTTCATTTCATCCATATCACCTGCAGGTTTAATTGATATCCCACCCGCATCGAAGGTAATCCCCTTACCTACTAAAACAATAGGCTTTTGTGTTTTTTTACCTTTATTATGCTGAAGCACAATAAATTTTGGTGGCTGTCTGCTACCTTTAGCAACACCAAGAAAAGAACCCATTTTTAATTTTTCAATTTGTTTTTGATCCAAAACATCAATCTTCATGCCATGTTCTTTTCCAATTTCCTGGGCTTTTTTACCCAAATAAGTTGGTGTACATATATTTGGGGGGAGATTGCCAAGTGTTTTTGTAAGTTCAATACCTTTTGCTAATGCAAATGATTTCTTTAACGCTCCCTCGGCGATTTTTTGATTTTTCTTATCTACATTAACCAGAAAATCAAAAGTTTTTTTAGTTTTTTTATTGATTGTTTTGAGCTCGGCGAATTCATAACTGGCGTCCATAACTTCATTTATAAAGTGCTCAACATTCCAAGCAATATCACTTCCTATAACTGGAGCAATTTGTATGTAAGATGCAATTGTTTTAACGTCCATTTTCTTAAGAGCATCAATCATAGCCCTGACTGCGGCAAGGTATTTTTTTCCATCCAGCTCTTTTTCTTTGCCTAGACCTATTAAAAGAATTTTTGGGATTTTTGTCCCAGGAGCATTATATAAAATAAGAGAAGAACCGGCCTTGCCACTCAAATCCCCATGTTTCAAAATAGAAGCAATATAACTAATTGTGGATGCGCTTAAAATTGATTTATCAGATGCAACTTTAAGTGAGTCGTAAACTCCGAGAACTAATACATCTGAGCGTTGTTTCTCCAGGGGGTCTGTTTTTATGCTAAATTTCATATATATTCCTTAAATATTCTCGAATTTTATAAAACGGGAAAAATCAATGCTATTTAAAACTTCGTTAAAAAAAGAACTGCTTGTTAATTCAATTACGGCTCTTTTAATACTTATAAGTATCGTGATGGCCCAAAGAATTACATTTTATCTTAGATATGCAGCTAAGGGCGCTATCCCCAATGATTCAGTCATAACAATTCTAGGGCTTAATCTTATCAAATATTCGCCCCTTTTGTTGTCTCTATCTATTTTCTTGGCAGTCCTTCTTACCCTTTCTCGATGGTATCGTGACCACGAAATGATTATCTGGCTTAGCTCGGGTTTGAGTCTTGCAAAAATTATTAAGCCTATTGCTTCTTTTACTCTGCCGGCTATATTTATGGTGGCATTTCTCTCGCTTTTTTTAAACCCTTGGGCGGTAAGAACAGCCGATCAATTTAAGAGTCAATTAAAAAGTCGTGATGAATTATCAAGGCTTAATCCAGGGACATTTAAAGAGTCAAAAAGTTTAGATCGTGTATTTTATATTGAAAGCTTTGATGAATTAGGGAGTTCTGTAAAAAACATTTTTGTTCAAACAAAGCGCAATAATAAATTGGGTGTTGTGATTGCTAGCAACGGTCATCGAGAAATTTCAAACAAAGGTGATAACTATATTATTTTACAAAAGGGCCGAAGGTACGAGGGCATTCCAAATACAAAAGAGTTCTCTACTACGGAATTTGACCAATATGGCATATTGACAGCCCAACAACCTGTTGAGCCCTTCATAGAAACTGTTGATAGCAAAAAACTTTCTGATGTAATTAAATCAAAGACTCTGGCCGACCAATTAGAACTTCAATGGAGGATTGCATCACCTATATCATGCATTCTATTAGTTTTCTTAGCTATTCCTTTAAGCTTTACTAATCCTCGCGCAGGAAGATCTCTTAATATTATTTTTGCTGTCTTAATTTTTATTATTTACAATAATCTTTTAGCTATTATGAATACATTCATCGCTCTAAAAAAAGTAAGTGTGACCATTGGTTTTTGGCCAATTCATCTTATTTTTTTATTCGCAGCGATTTACTTTACTTATAAACGATCGATCAATCAGCCGCTATTTAATCTAAAAAGTATCTTAAATACAAAATGAAAATTTTGTATCGGTATCTTAATTTAGAACTTGCTATACCAATTTTATGGATCATGATTGGTCTCATAGGAATATTTTCTTTTTTTGATTTCATTCAAGAAATAAATGATTTCGGCAAAGGAACATATAACTTGCTTAGTATTTTTAGTTATGTTGTTCTTAGTATTCCAGGACATGTTTATGAAATCGTACCTATCGCGGTCCTCATTGGATCTATGTATGCAATCGGACAGCTTTCTGGAAATTCTGAATTAACTGTTATACGCTCAAGTGGATACTCAATAAAGCACATAGCATTTACGCTCTCATTTACAGGGCTATTTTTTACTATATTTACATTTGCAGTGGGAGATCTTGTAACTCCCCTTACAGAGAAAAAAGCTCAAGAAATAAGAGTCACAGCCAAAGAATCTATTGTGACTCAAGAATTTAGATCTGGTTTGTGGATTAAAGATAGTAATAGCTTTATTAATGTTGAGCATGTTTTTCCAGACTCAAGCCTATCAAATATACATATATACGAATTCGATAATAATTTTCATTTAAGAACAATTACAAATGCTAAAAAAGCTAACTTTAAAGAATCTGAATGGAAACTTGAGGATGTGGATCAAACAATTTTTAATCAAGATAAGATTTCTACAAATTCACTCAAAAGTGCAAATTGGAAATCACTTATAAAACCTGAAATGATGAATGTTCTTCTTGTCTCTCCGGAAAAAATGTCATCTCTGGGCCTTATCCATTTCATTAAATATTTGAAAAATAATAGGCAAAAAGTTACTAGGTATGAAATTGCTTTATGGGAAAAATTAATTTATCCGCTAGCGTCTATTGCAATGGTATTGTTTGCAATACCATTCGGATTTTTTCAAGAACGCTCTGGTGGTAAAAATGTAAAAATATTTCTAGGCATTCTATTTGGTATTTTCTACCAGATTATGAACTCAGGATTTAGATATATCGGCCTTCTTAATGACTGGCACCCACTTTCCTGTGCAGCAATTCCTACGCTTATCTTTTTTTCAATCGGTGTGATGATGATTTATAAAACTGAACATCAATAAAATAATTATTTAAAATTTGATCGTGAAGATACAAATGTTTCTTATTAGTAAGTGCCCATAAGAAACCTATACCTCCCATAAGCACGCCCAAGGTTGCATAAATATAACGTTTCCATGCTAATTTTTGATTAAGGGTTCCGCTCCTAGATACTATTTTTAATTTCCATGCTCTCATTGCGAGAGTCTGGCCCGATTTAGTCCAGCAATAGGTTAAATAAATTCCTGAGATAAACCATAAGTAAATCTGAAATATTGGCTTACGATATGCGCCAAAAAATTCATCAAAGAAATATATAAAAATAAACCCTGTCACCATCCATATAGGTACTAGAGCAAATAATTCATATATTAAAGAACTATAAACTCGGATAAGCGACGGATTATCTTTATTCACAAATAAAAACTAAATCAATGAAGTGCAAAATATAGATATGTAAAATAAAAAATACCGTTTATACCTAAATGCCAAATTTTGATACTAGATTTTTGAATGAGGATTCTGATCCATAAAGAAGAAAGAAGTGTTATAAAAATACATAAATAAACTTCTTTTCTTGGCTCCCATGGCGTTAGAAGTATGCCAATTGCGGGAAGAAGTGTTCCCTGAAATACCATCGCGCCAGTTATATTGCCAAAAGCAAGCGTATCTTTACCTTTGCGAATCCAAAAAATACTATTTACTTTTTCAGGGAGCTCAGTCGCTATTGGAATAATTAACATTGACAAAATAAGTGCTGAAATTCCTAAAATAGATGAAGTCTCTTCAATACCAGAAATAAATCCTTTTGCTCCAAATACCAACAGAGCTAAGCCAATAAGTAATTGAATGGAAATAATCAAATAATTATTTGGAAGACCAATTCTTTCCATAAACATAGGATTTGATGCTTCAGTCGCATGGCCTTCATTAACAAGTTTTTTTGATGCTCTAATAGTCATTAAAATGTAAATAAAATATGAAAAAACCATTAAAAATGCTATTAAGCCTCTAGTAAGCTCCGACGTGTGTGGAATAAATAAAGCTATTCCAGCAAAGATAAATGAGCATATAAAAAAATCTAAGTCCCTAATCAATCCGGTTTTTTCAGGTTTTAAATGCCCTCCAAATCCTCTATGCCCAATGACAGAGATAGCCATAATAAACATTGTTAAAGTAGAGAGCATGAGAGGGGCACCTAAAATTGCTCCAACTCCAACCTGGTGGTTAGTTTCCTTATCTCCATGAGAAGACAAAAGTGCTAATAGCGGGACTAATGTCTCTGGAAGTGCAGTTCCTATAGCTGCAAAAATTGATCCTGTGACGCCCTCTGAAATTTTTAATTTTTCTCCTAAATGTTCAAGTGCATTGGTAAATATCTCAGCTGAGACTAAAATAACTAATAACATAAAAAATAATTCTAAAAAAATCATTTCAATCCTTTAATTTTAAACACGGTTCAAATCAACAATGCTTACATCTTTATTGATAAACGATTCAGGATTTGCAGATCAAGCAAAGGTTATATTATCGCCTAACTTTGACAATCGACCGAATAAGTCTAATATTAATTTGATTGTAATTCATAATATTAGCCTCCCACCCAGAACTTATGGCGACAATAGTATCATTGATTTATTTACAAATAAACTTAACCCTGACGACCACGAATACTTTAAATCTATTTCAAATCTAAAAGTATCATCTCATTTTTTAGTGAGAAGAGATGGTTCACTCATTCAATTTGTGTCATGTTTGGATCGGGCGTGGCACGCAGGTGAATCAACTTGGAATCAAGTTAATAATTGCAATGATTTTTCGATTGGGATTGAACTGGAAGGTAGCGACTATGATATTTTTGAACCTGAGCAATATAAGTGCTTAGAAAAACTTATTCAAAGCATACTCAAAAAATATCCGATTGAATGTATTGTAGGTCACTCTGATATTGCGCCATCACGAAAAACAGACCCAGGTCCTTACTTTGACTGGATAAAAATAGAATCTTATGCTGAAAAATTACGCTATAAACGTTAATCTATTCATTTAATCAGTACGCTCTAAAACTGCTGCAAAAAATCCATCTGTTTTCTGTTTATGCGGAGTCAGTTCCAAAAAAACACCTGTCGAAAGAGATATTTGATTTTTTATCAAAATATCCTTCGCTGAAATTATTTTAAAATTTTTATTTTTCTCTAAAAAACTTTCAACAATGAGGCCATTTTCTCTTTTTAAAAGACTACATGTAGAATAAATTAATCGGCCTTCTTTTTTTACTAGTTTTTTAGCTTCTTCAAGAATAGCTAACTGTTTTAAATTAAGCTCATCCAAGTCCTGAATAGAATTTTTCCATTTCAAATCTGGGTTTCTTCTAAATGTGCCAGTTCCACTGCAAGGAACGTCAGCAAGCACTCGATCAAATTTTCCATGTAACTTTTTTAACTTTGCATCTTTTTCATTTTTAATCTTTTGTGCAAATAAGTTAGATAATCCTGATTTTTTTAGTCGTTTACCTAAATTAATAATTCGTTTTTCAGAAATATCATAAGCATATATACGGCCAGTGTTCTTCATAATTGCCCCAATGGCTAAGCTCTTCCCGCCTGCGCCAGCGCAAAAATCTGCAACCATCATTCCTCTTTTTGCATCTACCAGGAAACTTAATATTTGACTGCTTTCATCTTGAACTTCAATCTTTCCTTCTAAAAATAATCTATTCCGACTTAACGACGTCCCTCGGGCAATTCTGATGCCAGATGGGGAATAGGTCATAACTTCAATATCAGTTGTATCTTTTGCAAGTTCATTAACCAGATCATCTCGACTTATTTTTATTGTATTAACTCGTATATCCAATTTAGCTGGCTCAAGAAAACTTCTAGCTAGAAGTATTGCCTCATCTATACCATATTGTTCAACTAATAAATCCCAAAGCCAGTCGGGTAAACTTAATTTTTCTGGCCATGTATATCCTTCTGTATCTTTTGATTTTAATGATTTGGCCCATTCAACTTCTTCTTTACTTAATTCATGCTCCAAATCTCGAATACTTCTTCCTTCAATTTTTATTAGCCAGGCAATAACTAGTTTTTTATAGTTATTTTCATCTCCATTTATTTTCTTTAAAAATCTAAATCTCCGAATCACACCATAGATACATTCAGCAATTTCACCTCTATCTTTCTGTCCCAGTTCGCCATGCTCCCTAAAATAGTTACTCAATTTCATATCCGCAGGGCCATGAAAATCTAATACTTCCCCCAAAATATTTGCACAATGTTGCATTAAATTCAGATTAAGCATATTTATAAACCTAGACTTTCAGTTTCTATTTTTTTTGCGGATTGATCTAAAATACTTCCATCTTTTTCTGTTTTTCTTATTTTGATTGGAAGATACCTATAGTCTTTTGCAAGCCACAAATCAATTCTTTCTTCATTGTTATAATTAAACTTTGCTATATGCATAGTTGCTATCTTATCAACATCAGTCTCGATAATCTCATCTCCAATATAAGCATAATCATAGGGCTTATAAGATTTTCCATTTGTAATATACAGTTTCATTTTTGTTAAAGGGGGCTCAAACATGAATTGATACATAAAGCTCAACATATCTTGTGAGCCTTCCAATATTTCAAACTCATTTACTTTTCCATTCATTGTAGTAATTATTTTTTTAGATTCCCAATCAAATGCTGCTGAATTATCTATCTTGCTGCCGAATTGATAATGGTAATTAAGTGGCTTCAAACCTTCTGAAGTGACTAGCCCGTTGCTTGTTTGTACTAATTTATTCCAATAAAAAAGAGACACAAATCCCCTTGCCTCAACTTCGTTTCTAATACTGTAACGATTATCTTGATCTATTAAATAGGTCGTTTTAGCAGCTCCAATAGGTGAGCCATCCAACCCTCTTCTTACATCATAATCAATAATCACTTTTTTATAGTGGATTTCTTTTTTTTCGTCGCTATTGAGAGTTTGGTTTAAATCATCATGTTCAAGGTTCTGATCTAAATCACCCCCTTTACCCTCTTCTTTTTTAATCGAATTGTTACCTATTTCTTTGTTTTTCTTAATGCTTTTTTTTGAGATGGCTGATATCTTTCGACTTATCGGTTGATCATTCTTCAAAGGAATTTCAAGATGACTTACAATAATAATATTTAGACTATCTGAGTCTTTTAAAAAGAATGGGTTGTATACATCTATACCTCCCAACAAAAAAAGATGGGCTAGAATTGAAACTACAATCGCTAGCAAAAATTTTACGTGGTTACTTTTCAGAAGTTTTTTTGTGTGATTAAAATGCATTTAGATCTATATTCGTCTGCACCAAGTTTTGCTCTAATGTTGAGCCATTTTTTTCCTGATAACGAATACGAATAGGCAGCTTATAAAGCTTATTGCTCAACCATATTTGAGTTTCTGGCTTTCCGTCTTTTTCTGCGATACTTTGAATTGAAGTGGTCTCAAAGCTTGTATTGCCTAACGAAAGTACAGCTTTTTTATCTACAACTCTGAATTGATATTTTTTATATTTCTTGCCTGTGGCAGCCACAAATTCAATTATGGGCTCGTCAAAATTTTCATAATTAAATTGGTATAAGTAACTAATCAAATCTTGTGTTTTATTTTCTATATTTTCTTTTGTTTCACTGCCTTTATACTGAGTAATTAATATTTGATTATCCCAATCAAAATCAACGATTGCATTTTTACTCGCGTTACTTCCTTGATGAACTTCAAATCGTTTTGGCTTTAAGCCTTCAATTGTAATCTTGCCTTCGCTCATCAATACACGATCTCCAAACAGAGCGTATAGACCAACCCCTTTTGTAATGCTCTCAATATGATAGTTACCTAGCTCATCAATCATAAATTTTTCAATGACTGTTCCCAGCGACTCTCCGTTTTGAGTGAGGTCGTACTTCAATTCTAAAATATTGGGGAGTTCTTTTGAAAAAGCTAACGTATTAAATAAAATCAAAAAAACTGCTAGCCACTTTTTGAATGGCAATAATCTTTTCATGTTTAAATTAAATCACCACAGTAGGGTCTTCATTAGCTTCACGTTTCCTAATGATGCCTATTTCGTAAACAGTCTCTTGTGATTCTTCTAAGATTTTCTTTGCGCGAGCCACATCATTTTGATCAATGATAATAGCCATACCTATTCCACAATTAAATGTACGATAAAGTTCTGCACTAGAAATATTCCCTTTGTCTTGTAGCCATGTAAAAAGTTTTGGTAATGGCCAGCTTGATGATTTAATTTCTGCTGTTAAATCTTCGCCTAAAATTCGTGGGATATTTTCTGTAATGCCTCCACCCGTAATATGGGCCATACCCTTAATCTTGACTGTCTCTTTCAGCTTAAGAATAGATTTTACATAAAGCTTAGTGGGCTCCATTACAATATCTCTTAATGTTTTTCCATCAAAGGGTGCTGAAAAATCAGCCTTTTCATTACTAATAATTTTCCTAATCAGCGAATATCCGTTTGAATGAGCTCCGCTAGAAGCAAGGCCAATAACCGCATCGCCAGATCGAATTGTTTTGCCATCGATGATTTCACTTTTTTCTACAACACCTACTGCAAACCCAGCTAGATCATATTCACCTTCAGGATACATACCTGGCATTTCTGCTGTTTCTCCACCCACAAGAGCGCATCCAGACTGAGCGCAGCCCTCAGCAATGCCTTTAATAACTTGCGATGCTGTTTCTACGTCAAGTTTTCCGCATGCAAAATAATCTAGAAAAAATAAGGGTTCAGCGCCTTGAACCAATATATCGTTAACACTCATAGCAACTAAATCAATCCCAACTGTGTCATGTTTGTTTAATTCGAATGCTAATTTAAGTTTTGTACCGACCCCGTCTGTACCCGAAACGAGAACAGGCTCTTTATATTTTTTAGGTACTTCAAATAAAGATCCGAAACCTCCAATACCTCCCAAAACCTCGGCTCTCATAGTTTTTCTTGCAAAAGGCTTGATTCTTTCAACAAGCGCATCTCCAGCCTCAATATCTACCCCTGCATCTCTATAGGTGATGGGTTGATTATCTTTTCTTGTATCATCTTTATTCAAAAGATTAACTCTCTTTCATTAAACATTTGGGTTAGTCGTTATAATTGAAATTTTAACCGAAATATATTTTAAAGATGTGCATAATTAAGGCTATCTTTACTTAAATAAGCTTTCTCATAGATATGAAACAGATGCTATTAGCTCTATCTCCAACCCCAAAACAATCTTTTGAAAATTTTGTGGTTGGTCAAAATATCGAAGTAATTCATACCTTAAAGCAAATCATCTCTCATAAACTACCTATTCAATTCATATATCTTTGGGGTAACGATGGTTCAGGTAAATCACATTTGGCTCAAATTGCATCTGATCATGGATTTGTGATTCATGATGACGTTCATTTACTTAATGACTCAGATCAAATTGAATTATTCAACACATATAATCGATGCAAAGAATCTCATCAGAACATGCTTGTGACTGGACTTTATTCGCCGCTCCAGATGAAATTAAGAGATGATTTAGCCACGAGACTTGCTTGGGGAATAACTTATGAAGTTATAGCTCTCTCAGATGAAGAAAAAAAATTAGCACTTCTAAGACACGCTGATGAAAGAGGTATGAAACTTAACGGCGATATTGTTGACTATTGCTTAAAGCATCTAAAAAGAGATATGCCAAATTTATTTTCTATTTTAGAAGATTTAGATAAATGGTCTTTAAGTTACAAAAGACCTATTACTCTTCCGCTGCTTAAAGAAATTATTGCAGCCAATAAAATTTAATCTTATTGACGAATCAAGTAATCAAAAGCCCCTAAAGAAGCCTTAGCACCCTCGCCCATTGCAATAATAATCTGCTTATAAGGTACGGTGGTTACATCCCCAGCTGCGAATAGCCCTGGTAATGACGATTGGCCATGGCTATCAATAATAATTTCTCCAAACTTAGAAAGATCTACAGTATTTTTTACAAAGTCAGTATTTGGCAATAGTCCAATTTGAATAAAAATACCTTCAAGTGCAATCGTTTTCTTTTCGTTTGTTTTTCGATCAAGATAAATCATGCTATTCACTTTATCAGAGCCAAGAACTTCTAATGTTTGTGCATTTAAAATGACATCAACATTTGACAAACTATAGAGTCTCTTTTGTAAGATATCATCAGCCTTGAGTTCTCCAGCAAATTCAAAAAGCGTGACATGCCCAACGATATTTGCAAGATCAATCGCGGCTTCAACACCAGAGTTTCCTCCACCTATAACTGCAACGTGTTTGCCCTTAAATAAAGGTCCATCGCAATGTGGGCAATAAGCTACACCTTTACCTTTGAATTCTTTTTCGCCAGGAACATTTAACTCTCTCCATCTTGCGCCCGTTGCAACAATGACTGATTTACTTTTAAGCTTTCCGCCATTTTCTAACTCTACTTCAAACAAAGCATTTTCATCATTTTTTTGAATGCTCTTTGCACGCTGTAAATTCATAATATCGACTTCATATTCTTTTACGTGCTCTTCAAGAGCTGAGACTAACTTTGGTCCTTCTGTGGCTTTGACCGAAATAAAATTTTCTATGCCTAAAGTGTCCATAACTTGTCCGCCAAAACGCTCAGACACAATTCCTGTTCGTATGCCTTTTCGAGCGCTATATATAGCAGCTGACGCTCCCGCTGGACCGCCTCCTATAATTAAAATATCGTAAGTTTCTTTTTTAGAAATTTTCTCAGCTTCTTTTAAGCTAGCACTTGAGTCAATCTTATTTACAATTTCATCAAGCTCCATTCTTCCTTGGCCAAAAGGCTCGCCATTAAGAAAGATAGTAGGCACAGCCATAATTTGTTTATCTTCCACTTCCTTCTGAAATAAGGCGCCATCTATCATGGTATGAGAAATATTGGGATTAATAATAGACATTGCATTTAGCGCCTGAACAACATCAGGGCAATTATGGCAACTCAGCGAAATATAAGTTTCGAAATGAAACGTACCTTGTATGTTTTTAATTTGTTCTATTTTTTCGGCATCTAACTTTAATGGATGTCCTCCTGCTTGGAGCAAAGCCAAAACAAATGACGTAAATTCATGCCCCGACGGAATACCTGCAAAAGTTATGCCTGTAGGGTCTATCTCTCGATTGACCTCAAAAGATGGGATTCTTTTGGAAACATCTGTTTCCTTATTTAAAGTTATTTTTTCTGATAAAGAAGTAACTTCCTCTAACATCCCTAACATTTCTTGGGATGAAGTGCTCTCGTTAACATTTGCTAAAAGCTTAATAGGGCTCACAAGTCTAGCCATGTAATCTTGTAATTGATTTCTAATTGTTATGTCGAGAGCCATTTATTTACCTAAGATGTTTATGAAATTCCCAGGCCTATATGGCCTGGGGTTCATTTTTTTGTAATTAGATCTTGCCTACGAGATCTAGAGATGGAGCGATTGTTTTAGCGCCCTCTTGCCATTTAGCTGGACATACTTGGCCTGGATTATTAGCCACATATTGTGCGGCTTTAAGCTTACGTAATGTTTCTTTAACGTCACGAGCTATGGCATTGTCATGCACTTCCATCGTTTTAATTTCGCCCTTTGGATTGATGATAAAAGTACCGCGCAAAGCAAGACCTTCTTCATCAATATGCACTTCAAAAGCGCGTGTTAATTGATGCGTTGGATCACCTATTAATGGAAACTTAGCTTTGCTAACTGCAGGCGATGTTTCATGCCATACCTTATGGGAAAAATGTGTGTCTGTCGTCACAATATAAACTTCTGCGCCTGCTTTTTGAAATTCTGCATAGTGATCAGCAGCATCTTCAACTTCTGTTGGGCAGTTAAATGTAAATGCGGCTGGCATAAAAATTACCACTGACCATTTGCCTTTAAGGCTTGCTTCTGAAACATCAACAAACTTACCGTTATGAAATGCTGTTGCTTTAAACGGTTTTACTTCGGTATTAACTAATGAAGACATCGTCTTCTCCTTCTTTGGTTGGTTTAAAAATGATGATTATAGGTAGGTCAATTTAATATGTAAAATCAATTGTTATTATATATATGATATATATTACTTATCAAAGTAAAATAATATATTTAAGGTCTAGGTAAGACTAAAAATATAATTTTATTTTTTATCTTTGATGTCTTCGAGGCTATTCTCAAATTTCAATTGTTTTAAACGGGACTCCACAATCGATTTTTGATAAAAATTACCATCTTTAGATTTAGCAGCAAACTCCATCTGCTCTATTGCTCTGGGCAAGTTAAATTTACGATAGTAAGCCTCGGACTGAGCTTGATATTGAAGCAATTCTTTTCCTTCTTTTGCATAAGCCTTAGAAAGCAATTCATAGAAATAGCTATCTTCAGGATAGGTATTTAACTTTTCATTAATAAGTCTGATAGATTTTTCAGGTTCATTTGTCATTAGGTAATGTTCTGCTAGTCCGTAAATTAAAGCTCGATAGTTGGGGTATATATTTAGCGCTTTTGAATAATGATTTAATGCTTGGACTGGTTGGTTAGTGGAAACCTCTAGTTTGCAACCAAGCGTTTCAATCAGTGCATTTTTTTTAGTATTCGTTTTTAGCCACTCAACTTCTTGCCGGGCCCTGACAAAGTCACTTTTCCTCATGTAAGCGATTGCCAGCCCATATCGCTCGGATGCTTCATTCATATAACGTTTATCTTTAATGCTTCCTTCAAACTCATCGACCGCAGATTGAGGCGTACCATTTGAAGCTCTCAATTTTGATTTAATAAATATAAAATCAGGGTTATCAGGTATTTGTCTATAACGACTTTCTTTGACTCTATTTGAAATATCGCTTATACGATCAGTTGTAATAGGGTGAGTTCTTAGAAAGCTAGGTGCCGCGCCTTCTGAAAAACGAGAGCCTCTTTGAAGAGTGTTAAAGAATGAAACCATTGATCGACCATCAAAACCCGCGTCAGTCAAAATTTGAAAACCTACCCGGTCTGCTTCTTTTTCATGTTCTCTCGTATAGTCCAATTGTTTTTGAACTCCCATAGCTGAAGCAGCTGTCATTGTGCCAGCTGACAACTGAGGATTGGCTCTGGCGACAAGAAGAGCTAAAGCAATACCTAATACAGTTTTAATTGAATCATTTTTTTGCTGAGCAATCATTCTTGGTAAATGTCTTTGTGTCACGTGAGCAATTTCATGGCCCAATACACTAGCAACCTCTGATTCACTATTTGAAGCTAAAATTAAACCTGTATGAACGCCAATCACACCACCAATCATCGCAAAAGCATTAATTGAAGACTCATTAACTACAAAAAAATTAAACTGTTGTCTTTTGTTCGGGCTATATGCCACTAATCTATCGCCTAAATTTCTCAGATAATCAATCACCTCAATATCCTGAACAATTTCAGGGCTAACTGCTACTTCCTTTAAAATTGCTCTAGCAATAGCCTGTTCTTCTTTCGCGGATATAATGAGTTGAGATGAATCACCCAAATCAGGTAATTCATTAGCAAAAACAGATAGATAACAAAAAAAACTTATTAAAAATGTAATTATAAATTTCATCATTGGTATGATACCTAGATTAATAATCACTTACATCTAAGTTTGAGAAGATAAACTAATTAAATTTATGAAAAAACTAACTCATATTAATCAAAAAGGTGATGCGCAACTTGTAGACATTACTGATAAAGCAATTACCCATCGAAAAGCAATAGCCGAAGGCACAATTCAATTAAACAAAGAAACTTTAAAACTAATTCAAGCTAATTTAATTAAAAAAGGTGATGTTCTTAGCACTGCAAAAATTGCAGGAATTCAAGCAGCAAAAAAAACTTGGGAGCTTATTCCTCTTTGTCATTCAATCAACCTGACTAAAATTGATATAAACTTTAACATTGATAAAAAAAATAATACGATTGTTTGTCAATCATCTTGTGAATGTTTTGCACAAACAGGACTTGAAATGGAAGCCCTCTCAGCCATTAGCATCGCCCTTCTCACCATTTATGACATGGTGAAAGCAGTAGACCGTACGATGGTGATCTCAAATATCCACTTAGTGGAAAAGTCTGGGGGACGCTCTGGACTTTATAAGCGAGAGGTTAAGGCAAAACCTAAGAAAGCGCTTAAAACGAAGAAATAAAAGTGTAATTCCAATCCCGCTCCAATGAAAGAAAATATCTTAATTGTCTTCATTGTAGGGAAATCGAACGTGCCCATATCGAACAATTAATATAGCAATTGCAATGAGCAATATTGATCCTGAAAGAGCAAACATCTTAAGCGCATCAATTTCTTGAATATCTAAAACAAGAAAACGAGCTAACGCAATAATACCAATATACAAAGGATAGCGAACCGGAAGATTTCCTGATCCTAAGTAATGATTTAACATTGATATAACTTCTAAGTACAAGAAGAGCATCAATAAATCACCTACCGCAATAGCTCCCGCCTCCCAAATATGCAATATTTCGTGTAATACAGCAAAAATAGTTGAAACAGCAATTACTATTAAAACAACCTGTCCAACTAAAGTAAGACTTTGCTGAGTGAGTTTGCTAAACTTATTTGGTTTCATTTAAGCTAAATTTAAAGTGAATAATGAATTTAATTATAACCAATACTAGATCTTTTTCTATACATTAATTATGCACCCTAAAATTTTACTCTTAGCTCATGACAATAAAATAGGAGACTCTATAATTCTCACTGGGTTATTGAATGCAATTGTTAAGGTCTGGCCGAATGCAGCGATAGGTATTCTTTGTGGTGATACTAATCTTGTTTTATATAAAAATCATCCTAATGTGAAATGGCTTCATGTAAGCCCTAGTCGCAGCATTTTGATTCGAGCATATACAAGTCTCATAGCGAGATTTAAAAAATATGATTATCTTGTTTATTTTGGACTAGATGTTAATAAATCATCATTTAAAAAAATATCTAGTCTAATTAATGCAAAACAAAGAATACTATTTGCAAATCCTATAATAAAGAATACCTCTGATATTGTTTTAGAAGGCCCCTGGTCTAACTGCCACATATCTAATAGACATTTTACTTTCCTTCGCTGGATTGGAAGTAAGATAAAACATTATCATTACGATATTAAGCTGAATAAAAATACCGAGCGGATCGCTAAAAATGAATTGGGCAAGTCTGAGCTTAGCAAAAATATTATTATTAACGGTCGGGGGAGTTCAAAAGATAAATGCTTATCTGATGAATGGATTAGCCAATTAATTATTAGCCTAAGAAAATATTATCCAAAACATCAATTTTTGATATTAAGCACCAGTAAAAAAAATGAATTAAGTCTTTCAGACAAATATTCTAAAATTGATGGGAACCTAAAAATTGTTCCTTATAAAGATTCTATCGATTCAAATCTTGCCGTTATTAAACATGTTGATGCTGTTATCACAACCGATACATATGCTGTCCATGCAGCAGTTGCTTGGAATATACCAGTCTTGGCTTTATATTCAATTAACGCTATCAGAGATAATCATCATGTGATATTTGGGCCAAAATCTGAAAGATACATTCAGATCATTCCTCCAAAAAAAGGGATTGAAGCTATTAGCATTAAAGAAACGGTAAATGCTTTCAAAAGACTGATGAAGAAGAAGAAAATCCAGGAATGCAAATATTTTTAATTTTTTTTTAAAATCTAATCATCAATTCATTTCTTCTCAGAAATGGGAGAGTCCAAGGCGGATTATAGCGAGCTAGTATTACAGGGCCTTTTGGATCTAAGTTTCTTTTTTTCATTTCTTCATAAAGTAAACTTAACATCTCGACATATTTTTTCTCTCGTACCAAACCAGAGAATGAAATAACTGCAAATTTTTCTGCAGGAATTTCGATAATCTTAACTTCTGAATTATTAGGAACAGGAAGAGTCTCTTTTGTATATTGCTTCGGCATATTAAAGCTAACATACCATCCCTTTTCTGTTTCTTCAGAAATAACTGGTGCTGTCATTTCTATCTTTTCAGAAGCATCGCGCGTAACTACCGGCGCTGTCATTTCAATCTTTTTTGACCCTTCATTTGTTTTATTATTTCCAAAAATAAAATCGGCTAGCAAACGAAATCCTTTGCTCGATGCGCTATCAAATGTTCCATTAACAAGAACCTGAGCTATTAATTTAGGCTGGTACTCTCTAATTTCAAATGCATCTTTTTTTTCAATGCTGATAAATTCTGGTTCTTCAATCGCCATAGCATTAAAGCTTGTGATGAATAGAAGTACAATTGTAAAAATATTTAATCGCATAGCACCTATCCATTTAAAGTTATTAAATCACTAATTATTCTTGCTGCTTTTGGGGCCATCGTCAACCCATAACGATAGTGACCGACATTTAAGTATACATTATTGTATTTATGATGCTTTTCTATCATGGGCACATTATCTAGGGAGCCTGGCCTCAGACCACTCCATTGATTTTCTATTTTGTAGTTTTTTAAAATAGGCATTAAAGATTCGGCTTTCTGCTGAAGAGAATTTCTAGCCTCTTCTGTAATGCCTTTATCAAAACCAACGTCTTCTTTTGTACTTCCTCCAAGAACAACGCCATCCTGTCTTTGCACCAAATAGAAATCATCTTTATAAAGGATGTATGGCAATCTTTCTTTAATAGCAGGATATTGAATAAGCTGCCCTCTGATAGGTCGAATTTTTGGCATCTCAATTTCATTTAAAACGTTTGAGCTCCATGCCCCAGATGCCACAACATAACAATCTGCTTCCAAATTAATATTTTTTTCGATTTGAAGATGGCGAATAAAATTATTTGAATCAGAAATTGGGCTAACTTTTTGATGCTCCATTATCACGACATTATTTTTAATTAAGTATTTTTTTAAGGCTTTTAATAAGCGGGGATTTCTAATTTGGGCAACATGCGGCAAAAGCAAGCATGATGTTTTTTCTATTTGAATTTGTTTAATTTCAATAGAATTTTTTTGACACCAATTCATCGCGAGATCTTTATCATGCTCGTCGAATATCAACATTCCTGACTCAGCCCATTCAGGGTCAATGCCTGTATCTTTTTTTAAAATTTCAGAAAGTTGATGATAAAAATCAGCACTTCCAAAACAAAGATCATTGACGCTATCTTGGTAGTTCCAAGGTAATAAAGGGGAGAGAATGCCAGCCCCAGCCCACGAAGCTTCCTGGCCTATGGCAGTCTGATCAATTAAAGTAACTTCATATCCTTCTTTAATAAGAAAGAATGAAGTTATACATCCCACGATACCGCCGCCAATGACAGCAACTTTTTTTGTCATACTTTATTTGCCAGTCAGAACGTATTTTTCTAAAGCGTTAAGTTTATTTGCAACACCTAACACAACAAGAACATCCCCTGAAGATAAAACAATGTCGTCTCTAGGCTCTATATCTTCTAACATATTAGGACGCCTCAAATACTTAAGCTCTACATTAAGCATGGCGAATGGAATTTGATTAAGTTTCCATGAATGAATATGAGATTCCTTTGTAATTTCAATCGCATGAAGTCTCAGTTGTGGCTCTGTCACTTCAGCTTCTGCGTCTGAGATACCGGCAAAATAACCTCTAAACATTTTATAACGCTCTTCTCTAAAAGACCGGATACGCTTTACGACTCGATTTAAAGGAACACCTAAAACAACTAACGCATGGGAGGCTAACATTAAACTACCCTCTAAAATTTCTGGTACAACTTCACTGGCTCCTGCATTTCTAATCTCATCCATATGTGTGTCATCGAGCGTCCTTACAATGACTGGTATATTTTTATATGTATCTTGAATCACATGAAGCACTTTCATAGTGGCCCTAAAGTCAGCATAACTAATCACAAGTGCTTTAGCTGTTTTAATCCCTGCAGCGTCTAAAACAACTCTTCTACTTGCATCGCCATACATCACATGCTCTCCACCAGCTGATGCATCACTCACTCGCGTTGGGTCGATATCAATCGCAATAAAAGGAATATTCTCTTCTTTCAAAAATCGCCCTAAATACTGCCCACTTCTTCCATAACCGCACAAAATTACATGGTCTTTTAAAGTGCGGCCTACCGATTGGATCGCCTCAACTGTGTCAGAACTATTACGGTTATAGCTTTTTGATAGATAACGCGCTATACGGCCGTTATACTGAATAATAAATGGGGCTAAAATCATTGAAAGTAATGAAGCAGCTAGAATAATTTGGAAAGCATGGGCTCCTATGACATGCTCTTCTCTGGCAAGGGCTAATATCACAAAACTAAACTCTCCTGCTTGGGCCAATATAAGCCCCGTTCTTATACCTACCCCAATTTCATAATTAAACAATCGCGCAAGGGCCATAATCACAAACGCTTTGAATAAAATAAATCCTAAAGTAACTAAAGTGATAAAACCGATATTCGAAGCTACTTGGTGAAGATTTAGCAGCATACCAATGCTTATAAAGAAGAGTCCTAATAAAATATCTCTAAAGGCTGCAATGTCTGATTCAACTTGATAACGATAGCGAGTTTCAGAAATGAGCATGCCAGCCATAAATGCTCCAATACCATAAGATAATCCAGCCATTTTTGTAGCGAAAGAAAAAAGAAGGGTAATCATCAAGACATTCAAAATGAATAATTCACGTGACCTATGGTTTGCTACCAAAGCAAACCAAGAGTTCATTAAAGGTCTACCGAATTTAAAAAGAATAGAAAGTAAAAAAATGGCCTTTAAAAGTGCCATTAAAAAAATAGTCCCAATATCACCTGATGAAGCCCCAAGCGCTGGGATCAATATTAAGATTGGAATAACAGCTATATCTTGAAAGAGCAGAATACCAATGGCCAATCGACCATGTCTTGAATTTAAATCAACGCGCTCCATTAAAATTTTTGAGACAATTGCTGTTGATGACATAGTAATTGCACTGCCGATTACGAATGCTGAAGTTAAATGAAGTCCTAACCACCAGGCAAGACTAATAGAAGCAAATAAAGTAATAAGTACCTGTGCACCCCCTAAGCCAAACAAGATACGTCGCATGGAATAAAGTTTAGGCAAGCTAAACTCAAGGCCAATACTGAACATCAAAAATACAATACCAAACTCAGCAACATGGCGACTAGACTCAGAATCAGGCAGAACACCAATCAAATGAGGCCCTAAAATTAATCCCACAACAAAATAGGCAATCATCGCGGGTAATTTTAAATATCGGAATAGTCCAACTAGTAAAACTGAGCTTACAAGTAAAATCAGGACCAGGGGAAGAGAGTCAAACATTCATTTATCCAATATTAATCAATAATTTTTAGGCTTAAAGCATATATAAACCCTTTTACACGAGTATCTATTACCCTCTACAATGTCATTATGACTAAGACATCATCAAAAAATACTCTTGAACGCGCTCGCCAAGTTCTTGAAATTGAAGCACAAGAAATTTTATCTTTAGCGAATAGACTTGATGATCATTTCGTCAACGCGGTTCAGCTCATTTTACATTGCGATGGCAGAGTTGTGGTAAGTGGAATGGGCAAATCGGGGCATATCGGAAGAAAACTAGCTTCTACTTTCGCAAGTACAGGCACGCCAAGCTTTTTTATGCATCCTGCAGAAGCTAGCCATGGTGATTTAGGCATGATTACATCTAATGATGTAGTTATTTTTCTATCAAATTCTGGTAAAAGTGATGAGCTTTTATCTATCCTGCCTGTCATTAAAAGAATCGGTGCAAAAATTATTTCAATTACAGGCAATACTGATTCTGAGCTTGCTAGAGAATCCGAAATTCATTTAAGCGCTCATGTGTCTCAAGAAGCTTGTCCTTTAGGGCTTTCCCCTACCGCTAGCTCCACAGCATCCCTTGCGTTAGGAGATGCTTTAGCAATTTGTGTTCTTGATCAAAGAGCTTTTACCGCTGAAGATTTTGCCCGATCACATCCAGGTGGCAGTTTAGGCAAAAGACAAGTTGTTCGGGTAAAAGATATTATGAGAGAAATCGATAAAGCGCCTTCAATCAAAGAAGATGCATTACTTTCTGATGCGATACTTGAGATATCTCTTAAGGGCTTAGGCTTTACAGCGATTGTAAATGCTCAATCCGAACCCATAGGTATATTTACTGACGGTGATTTAAGAAGACAGCTTTCTAAAAAAGTAGATTATGAAAAACAGTCTATTAAAGAAATTATGAACAAAAACCCTAAGACAATATTTGATGATCAAATCATTATTGATGCAATCAACTTAATGGATCTCAATAAAATTAATGGCATTCTTGTAGTGAACAGAGAGAATAAATTAGTAGGGGCTTTTAATATGCACGACCTCTTTAAAGCGAAAGTCATTTAATGAATTCAAACCTAAAAGAGCGTGCGCAAAAAATCAAACTCGTTATTTTTGATGTTGATGGTGTTATGACGGATGGTTCTCTATTTATTGGGGATGATGGTCAAGAATACAAAATGTTCAATACTCAAGATGGTTTAGGTATGCGATTACTAAAAAAAAGTGGGGTTAAGCTTGCAATTATTACTGGCCGGAATTCAAATAGCGTTCTTATTCGCGCTGAAAATTTAGAGGTAGATTACTTTTACCAAGGCATTGCAGATAAAAAAGAAGCATTTGCTGACCTCGTTCAAAAGACAGGATTAAAGCCTGAAGAATGCGCATTTATGGGAGATGATATTGTAGATTTGCCTCCTATGTTGCAATCAGGTTTGGCTATTACTGTTCCTGCAGGGCACGATGAAGTTAAAAAAATTGCGCATCTTGTTACAGAAAAGATTGCTGGTTATGGCGCCGTTCGTGAGGCTTGTGATTTTATTATGAAGGCTCAAGGCACTTATGATGAAATCGTAGCACCTTACTTTAAATGATCAATCGCTTCTCTGTTTTATTTCCTATTTTTTTTGCTGCAATCTTAGCTTTTATTTCTTACTGGGTTCAAGTTTCTGTTGAAAATGAAAGTGAAAAAAGGGGAAATAAACTAAGCAACAGCCCCGATTATTTTTTAACAAATTTCAAAACAATACAAACTGAATCAAATGGATCTATTCATTTCATTTTATCTGCAAATGAAATGACACATTTTGCTCAAGATGATACGACGCGGCTTAAAAAACCTCTTTTTATTAGATATAAAAATAATCTACCTAGCTCAAAAATTGAAGGTGGAATTGGTCTTGTTTCGACCGACGGTGAAGAAGTACAAATTATTGATAATGTAAAAGTGGTCCGTCTCGAGTCTGAAACAAAACCAAAAATGGAGCTCTTTACAGATCAGTTGACTGTATTGCCAAATAAAGACCAAGCATTTACAAAAAGGCCTGTTCGCATTACTCAAGATCCCAAAACAGTCGTTAATGCAATTGGTATGAATTATGACAAAAAGAATGGAATAATGACGTTATTAGGTAAAGTTCGTGTGCATTATGAAAAGCCTGTTAAAAAAACAAATTTAAACGTTAATCCAATTATTCAAAATAAGAATCTAAAAAAATAATGTGCTTATCTTTTTTAAAAGTATCGTCACTGAAAACTATCTTTGCTAGCTTATGCATCATTACCATCAGCTCGTCTTACGTTTTTGCAGAAAAGGCAGACCGAGATAAGCCTATCGAGCTTGAATCTGACACAATGACTTCTGATGACTCAAAGAATACAAGTGTATATTCTGGCAATGTCATTTTGACGCAAGGTACACTTCTTATTAAAGCTGATGAACTTACCATCCGAGAAGACAATCAAGGCTTTCAACATAGTACAAGTGTCGGCAATCCCACAACTTTTAAACAAAAACAAGAAGGTAAAAATGAATATATTGAAGGAAGCGCCCAGAGAATTGAATATGATGGCCGCATGGACAAAGTTCATTTATATAGTAAAGCGTGGGTAAAAAAAGGTGGGGATGTCGTTCAAGGTGATTACATCATGTACGACGCAAATGCTGAATTTGCAAAAGCAATGTCAGGTAACACTAAAAATAAAGCGGGCGAGACTGTGCCGGGCGGCAGAACGCGTGCAATTATTCAACCCAAGAAAAAAATACAGGAATAATAAGTCGCTATGAGTGAATTAGTCATTGAAAACCTTAAAAAAACTTTTAAAAAAAGAACTGTCGTTCAAGATGTATCTTTAACTATCAAAAGTGGTGAAATTGTAGGATTGCTGGGTCCCAATGGTGCTGGGAAAACAACAAGTTTTTATATGATTGTAGGACTTATCCCGACTGATCGAGGACGCATCTCGCTCGATGGTGCAAATATATCCATAATGCCCATTCATAGTCGAGCAAAATTAGGTCTCTCTTACCTTCCTCAAGAGCCTTCGATCTTTAGAAAAATGACAGTGGCTGAAAATATTTTAGCCATTTTAGAATTGCAAGAGTTAACGCGTGAAAAAATGAATGTAAGGCTTGAAGGGCTTCTTCAAGAATTAGGTATTAGTCATATTAGAAATAGTCCTGCAATTAGCCTTTCCGGTGGCGAAAGACGTCGCGTTGAAATTGCTAGATGCCTTGCTTCTGATCCCACATTTATTCTATTGGATGAACCTTTTGCAGGTATTGATCCGATCGCGGTCATTGATATTCAAAAAATCATTAAATATCTTGCTAAACAACAAATTGGGATTCTTATAACAGATCATAATGTTCGTGAAACTTTAGGCATTTGTGATCGCGCGTATATTGTAAATCAAGGGAAAATTCTCGCATCCGGCCTACCTAAAACTCTTGTTAACGATCAAAATGTCAAAGATGTTTATTTGGGCAAGGACTTTTATCTATAACTATTTAAATTAGCGCTATTTAGGCGATGAAACAAAATCTTCAATTTAAAGCGTCCCAGAACCTATCGCTTACCCCTCAACTCCAACAGTCCATTAAGCTTCTTCAGATGTCATCGGTAGAGCTTAATCAAGAACTTGAAATCCTTATTCAGCAGAACCCTTTAATTGAAATGCTTGAGGAAGACGAGGAAGATAGTAAAGATATTGTAGGAATTCCTCAGGAAGAAACTTCATTCGAAATTTTAAACGATCAAGAAATCCAGGAGCCCATTTATGAGCACGAAATCAATTGGGGTGACGAATATGCAAAAGATAATAATTATGCCGATTCAAATGATTATCGAGAGTCTGCGACACAAACTCTAAAACAATACCTTGAAGATATTTTTCATTTACTTCCAATTAGTGAAAAAGATCAAGCAATTATTTCTCTTCTAATAGATTCAATCAATGAAGATGGTTATTTAGAAGAGTGCCTTGATTACTTTTTAGCAAGCATTCCAAAGGAGTATGAGGTAAATATTGAAGAAATAGAATCTTTATTGAAATTACTTCAAAAACAAGCGCCTCCTGGAATTGGCGCAAGAGATCTTATTGAATGCTTGACGCTTCAGCTTGAAAGTAAAGAGGAAACTCCGGTTCATACACTTTCTATTAAAGTTATTAAGAATCATCTCAATCTTCTAGCCGCTCGTGACTTTGTTAGGCTTAAAAAAATATTAGGCTGTGAAGATGAATCACTCAGAGAAGTTCAGAAAGTGATTAAAAGTCTCAATCCAAAACCTGGAAATATATTTTCTACTATTGAAAGTCATCACTTCATTCAACATGAAGTTAATGTAAAAAAAGTCAAGGCTAAATGGCAAGTTTCATTAAACGAACAAGCAATTCCAAAGCTCCGCTTAAATCATATTTATCGAGACTTAATGAAAAATTCAGAAGCTGACTCAACCCATCATTTATCTAATCAAATACAAGAAGCAAAATGGATTGTGAAAAATATTCAACAGCGCTTTGTGACAATTCTTAAGGTTTCAGAAGCCATCATGAAACATCAAAAAGATTTTTTAGACTATGGTGAATCAATGATGAAGCCTCTTATTCTAAGAGAAATTGCTGAAGAAGTTGGTCTTCATGAATCCACGATTTCCAGAGTTACATCAAATAAATATATTAATACTCCTCGGGGTATTTATGAGCTCAAATTCTTTTTTGGAAGTTCAATTGATAATAGCTCAGGTAATGAACTTGCATCTACTGCAATTAGGGCTAAAATTAAAGAAGTTATTAAACAAGAAGATCCCAAAAAACCACTTTCAGATAACGAGATTGTTTTATTATTAAAGAATCAGGATATAAATATCGCCCGCAGAACTGTAGCGAAATACAGAGAAATACTAAATATTGCTCCAACCAACCTTAGAAAAATTCTATAACACTAACCTTAAGGAAATAACATGAATATTCATTTAACTGGCCATCATTTAGAAATAACTCCGTCATTAAAGGAATATATTGAAACTAAATTAGCTAAAATTTTTCATCATTTTGATCATGTTATTGATGCAAAGGTCACACTCACAGTTAATAAACTAGAACATATTGCAGAGACTACAATTCATCTGCCAAAGAGTGATATTCATGCCGAGTGCAGAGGCGAAAATATGTACACCGCCATTGATTTACTATCGGATAAATTAGATCGTCAAGTCATTAAATATAAAGAACTTCATAAAGACCACCACCGAGTAGAAGGCGGCTTAAAACATCAGCCGATAGAATAATGTATTTATCGAAATTTTTTAATTTAGGCCTATTAAAATCTAAAGCCCCTGAAATTACAAAACATGCACATGGTGTTTTTGTTGAAATTAAAGGTAAAGGTATTCTAATTATTGGAAAATCAGGTATTGGTAAAAGCGAGGTAGCCCTAGATTTAATTGATAGAGGCAACAAGCTTATTGCTGATGATAGTGTTGCATTTTACAAACAAGACAAAAATACACTCATAGGCCAAGCGCCATCACTCCTTAAAAATATGATGGAGGTGCGCAACTTAGGCATACTTGATATTAAAAAATTATTCGGCGATAGAAGTGTAATAAAAAAAGAAAAACTTTTTTTAGTAATTGAATTGAAATCATTCCAAAAAAAAATTGTCTATTCGAGACTGACAATGAATATAAACACTTATAAGCTTTTTGATATTACCGTTCCTAAGATTGAGCTTCCTGTAAATCAAGCAAGGCATATAAGTCTTTTAATTGAAACTGCAGTTAAAAACTATATATTGCTGAATAAAGGATCAAATACAACAGAGATTTTTTCACAAAAACTTAATCTTCAATTAAGTTTAGATCATTAATTATGGAAGTTATTATTATTTCAGGATTATCAGGCTCGGGCAAAAGCATTGCCCTAAATGCGCTCGAAGATAATGGCTTTTACTGTATTGACAATTTACCCGTCACACTTTTGTCTAGCATTTCTCAACATCTTAATCATGAGCATCAAGATAAAGTTGCTATTAGCGTTGATATTAGAAGTATTGACATTGAAAAATTACCTTTTGTTATCAAAGAAATTGAGTCTTTATCAATTAAAACAAAGCTTATTTATTTGGAATCATCAACAGAGTCTATAGTAAGACGTTTTGGTGAAACGAGACGTAGACATCCGCTAGCAAATGAAAAGCTATCTCTTGATGAAACTATAGAAAAAGAGCGCTCCATGCTCGCACCTTTGGCTGAAATTGGATACAAAATTGATACAAGTAATATGTCAGCCAATATATTGAAAAAGACGTTGAGTGAATTGACTCAGCTAAAAGAAGATCACTTGGCTTTACAATTTAGTTCATTCGGATACAAATTTGGTATCCCACTTGATGCGGATTTTATCTTTGATGTGCGTTGTCTTCCAAACCCACACTATGAGTCAAATCTAAAAAACTTAACGGGCATAGATAAGCCTGTTGCAGATTTCTTTGAAAACTACAAAGAGGTTGATAAGATGTTTCATGATATTAATCACTTCATAAATGAATGGCTCAACGCTTTCAAAACAGACCAAAGACATTCTCTAAATATAGCTATTGGATGCACTGGTGGCAAACATCGCTCTGTTTATATTGCAAATAAATTATTTACCAACTTTTCCAACCCAAAATCTCAAGTGATTATTCGTCACAGAGATATTAATCATTAAAATACCTATGATCAGTATTCTTCTTATCACGCACGGGGAACTCGGAAAATCTCTTATTGAATGTGCAACACATGTTCTTGGTGATAAGCCGTTATTTTTAGAGTCTCTCTCAATCGAAAATGACTGCACACATGAAAGTATGTTTAAACAAATATCTGAAAGAATTAATCTTTTAGATCAGGGTGATGGTGTTTTAATTTTGACAGATATATTTGGGGCAACACCTTGCAATATTATTACTAAAATAATTAAGCCAGGAAAAGTCAGTGCAATTGCAGGGGTTAATTTATCTATGCTAATCCGCACTATTAGTTATCGCAATGAATCTTTTGACTCTCTTATTTCAAAAGCGATTCAGGGCGCTCAAGATGGCATCATTCATATTCAAGCTAATCAATCGTGCTAACACTTTCTATTAAAATCATCAACAAACTTGGCTTACATGCAAGAGCCTCGGCAAAACTAACCCAGATAGCCAATCAATTTGAGTCAGATATATGGATTGAAAAAAATGAAAAAAAAGTGAATGCAAAAAGTATTATGGGTGTGATGATGCTTGCAGCTAGCCAAGGCTCAATTGTCACTATTACGACAGAAGGTATAGATGAAAAAGAAGCTTTAAATTCTCTTTCTGCTCTCATCAATGATTTTTTCGGCGAGGGAGAATAAAGTAATATGGCCCCATTTAGCATTCATGGTATCGGGGTTTCAAATGGCATTGCTATAGGCAGAGCACATTTAATTTCAAATGCGCTCCTTGAAGTTGTTCAATATGATATTGAAATCAAAAATATTCCGCTTGAAGTCAAAAGATTTGAAGATGCTATTGCTGCTGTAAGAGTTGAACTTAATAAAATCAAATCTCAACTACCTTCAGATTCACCAAAAGAGTTAAGTGCTTTTATTGATACACACTTAATGATACTAAACGATAAGTCATTGTCTTCTTTGCCGAAATCTATTATTGAAAACGAAAAATGTAATGCAGAATGGGCCATTAAGAAACAAATGGATAGTGTGGTAAATCAATTTGATCAAATTGAAGATCAATATTTAAGGGAAAGAAAGCAAGATGTTATACAGGTAGTTGAAAGAGTCATTAAAATACTTTTAGGCCACTCAAACCAAATTGCTGCAAAAAATAAAGAAAAATTAACAATTTTAGTTGCACATGACATTTCACCAGCGGATGCACTGCACTTTAAAAATCATAAATACGCAGCCTTTGTTACAGATGGCGGCGGTGTAACTTCCCATACTGCGATTTTATCAAGAAGTTTGAATATACCCTCCATTGTGGCGTTGCAAAATGCCAGAACTTTAATACGTGATAATGATTTAATCATCGTTGATGGCTCTCAAGGTGTGGTGATTGTTAATCCAACACTAGAAATTCAAAAGTACTATAAATCACTACAAGATTCATGGAGTGACGAACAAGAAAAGCTTCAGCGTATTAAGACGAAAAAATCAATTACAAAAGATGGGGCTTTAATACACCTCTTTGCAAATATTGAAGTCCCAAACGACATTATCTCAGTGAATGCTTCAGGTGCTACTGGAGTCGGTCTATTCAGAACAGAGTTCTTATTTATGAATAGACAAGATATGCCAGATGAAGAAGAACAATTTCAGGCCTACAAAAAAGTAGCTGAAGCAATGGGTAAAAGGCCTGTCACTATTCGCACTTTAGATTCGGGTGCTGACAAACAAACAGCATTAAATAATAAAAAAATTAGCCCTAATCCGGCATTGGGATTGAGGGCTATTCGATTGTGCTTGTCCGAGCCCAAAATTTTCATGACCCAACTTCGCGCCATTTTAAGAGCCTCTCAATTTGGAAATATTAAAATTCTTTTCCCTATGTTAAGTAGTATCAGTGAGCTTCGCCAAACCAAACTTCTTTTAGAAAGGGCAAAAGCTAGCTTAAGAAAAGATAAAGTAAAGTTTAATGAAAAGATTCTTATTGGAGGCATGATTGAAATACCAGCAGCAGCAATTAGTGCAGATATTTTTGCTCAAGAACTGGATTTTTTATCTATTGGGACAAATGACTTAATTCAATATGCACTTGCGATTGATCGGACAGATGATGCAGTTTCGCATCTATACAACCCTCTTCATCCTGCTGTACTAAAATTGATTGCACTTACTATAAAGTCTGCACATAAATATAAAAAATCTATCGCTGTTTGTGGCGAAATGGCAGGAGAACCCAAACTGACCAAATTATTGATCGGTATGGGTGTTGAGCAACTCTCAATGCATCCCTCTCATATCCTCAGCGTAAAAGAACAGGTTTTAAATAGCTCGATCAAAAACATTAAAACTTCTGTTCTAAGACTGCTTAACTTAAACGAAGTCGATAAAATTGAAACTTTACTTAAGAAGATTAATCAATCCTAATAAGTAACTATTTTTTTAAAAATGATGACTAATCCTATCTTATACCGCCAAAGCCTTCCTCTCTTCAATCAAATTAAGCCTGAGCATGTTTCACCAGCTATTGAAAGCATTCTCAAAGAAGCGAATAGCTTAATTAACTCACTTAAAGAAATGAGCGGCTCTATTTCATGGGAGAATTTTGTAGAGCCTATTGAAATGATTAGTGAAAAAATTTCAAGAGCATGGGGTCAAATTGAGCATCTTAATGCAGTTGTTAATTCAGATGACTTAAGAAAAGTATACAACGATAATCTTACAAAGCTTACTGAGTTCTATACAAATCTTTCTCAAGATGAAACGCTTTATAAAAAATATCAGTCGCTTAAAGCGGGTGAAATATTTAAGTCACTTACATCATCACAAAAGCGCATTATTGATAACGTTTTACGTGAATTTAAATTAGGTGGTGCAGAACTTAATGATTTAGAGAAGGCGCGATTTAAGGTTATTCAAGAAAAACTTGCAAAACTCTCAACTCAGTTTGAAGAAAACATTTTGGATGCAACCAATGAATTTTCTATTTTTGTGATCGATGCTAATGATCTTCAAGGCATTCCTGAAGAAAATATTAAAAAAGCTCGAAGTGAAGCTATTGAGGACAAAAAAGAAGGTTATAAATTTACGCTCCACTTCCCATCTTATTTACCAGTGATGCAATATGCGGAAGATAGAAATTTACGAGAGAAGCTTTACCGTGGTTATGCTACCCGTGCATCTGAGCTTGCATCTCCTAAGTTTGATAATACAATGCTCATTGACGAAATACTTGCGCTTCGTTATGAGTCAGCAAAATTACTAGGATTCAAGCATTTTACGGAAATGTCTCTTGTCACTAAAATGGCAAAATCAAATGAAGAAATTGTAAGTTTTCTCATGGATTTAGCTCACAAAGCAAAACCCTTTGCTCTTAAGGACATCGAAGAACTTAATGCTTTTTCCAAAACGTTAAATATAGAAAAGATGGAAGCCTGGGACATCGCTTATTTATCTGAAAAACTTCGCCAAGCCAAATATAGTTTTTCAGAAAATGAAGTGAAACAATATTTTCCTGAGCATCGGGTTTTAAAGGGTTTATTTAAAGTCGTTGAAACAATCTTTAAATTGAAAATTATTAAAACAGAAACGCCTACTTGGCATAATGATGTAAGCTTTTATTCGATCAAAAATGAAGATGATGAATTAATTGGCCAATTTTATTTTGATTTATATGCGCGGAACCATAAACGAGGCGGAGCGTGGATGGATGAAGCTATATCGCGATATAAAAACACTCTCGAATCATCACTTCCAGTCGCTTTCTTAACATGTAATTTTTCATCTCCCTCTGAAAATAAACCGGCTTTATTTTCTCATGATGATGTCATTACTCTTTTCCATGAATTCGGTCATGGCCTTCATCATATGCTAACCAAAGTGGATGAGTATAGTATTTCAGGAATTAAGGGTGTTGAATGGGATGCTGTTGAATTGCCCAGCCAATTTATGGAGAACTTTTGCTGGGAATGGGATGTAGTAAAGCACATGACCGAGCATGTTGATAATAAGAACCCCTTACCTGAAGCTTTGTTTAATAAAATGATTGAAGCTAAAAATTTTCAATCAGGCATGCAAACTTTAAGGCAAATTGAGTTTTCTTTATTCGACATAAGATTGCACACTCAATATAACGATCAGAATAAAATTAACCCCTTAAAACTGCTCGAAAATATTCGGGACGAAGTGGCCGTTGTAAGGCCTCCAACCTGGAATCGATTTCCTAACAGCTTTTCTCATATTTTCGCTGGCGGTTATGCAGCAGGATATTACAGTTATAAATGGGCAGAAGTCTTAGCTTCTGATGCTTTTAGTTTATTCGAAGAAGAAGGTGTCTTGTCGAGCAATGCTGGCCAAAAGTTTCAAGATGAGTTTTTATCAAAGGGCGGCTCTAGACCCGCTATGGAATCTTTTATTGCTTTTCGTGGTCGTGCACCCTCTGTTGATGCTTTGCTCAGACATAGCGGCATGGCTTAAATGTTATGAAGCTCGCAACGTGGAATGTGAATTCTCTTACAGTAAGAATAGGCCAGGTTGAAGATTGGATTAAAAAATCGCAGCCTGACCTGCTTTTGCTTCAGGAAACAAAACAAGAGAATATTAAATTCCCTCATGAAGCCATAAGCGCCCTTGGTTATCATGCTATCCATAATGGACAAAAAACTTACAATGGGGTTGCGATTATAAGTAAATATGAGCTTTTTGATATTCAAAATAATATCCCTGATTTCGAGGATGAGCAAAAGAGATTAGTTGCAGCAACTATAAATACGGACTATGGAAAAATAAGAATAGTTTGTGTCTATGTTCCTAATGGGCAGTCTGTAGATTCAGAAAAATATCACTACAAGCTCGATTGGTTAAAACATTTCACCCTATGGCTTAAAAATGAAATGGTATCTTTTCCAGACATTATTATTGCAGGCGACTTTAATATTGCCCCTCAAGATATTGATTGTCACGATCCAGAGGCCTGGAAGAATAATATTCTTGTCAGTCCAAAAGAAAGGGAAGCATTTCAAAAAATTATTGGCCTAGGATTGTCAGATAATTTTAGAGTCATTAATCCTTCTGAAATTCAATATAGCTGGTGGGATTACCGAATGGCTGGATTCAGGCGAAATCTTGGTATGCGCATTGATCACATACTCACAAATAAAAATATAACAGACAAAACTACAAATTCCGTCATTGACAAAGAGCCAAGAAAATCCGAGCGCCCATCAGACCATACTCCTGTCATCATAGAATTCTGATTTACTTTACTTTGATTCCAAGTTGCTTCAACTTTCTGTAAAGGTGGGTTCTTTCAACGCCAGACACTTCTGAAAGTTTTGCCATACTCTGATCATCTTGATTTAGGTGATGCTTAAAATACATTCTTTCAAACTCATCGCGCGCATCTCTTAATGATTTATTAAAAATATCTCCCAAACCTTCATCTTTATTGCCTTTAATTCTTTTTGAAGTTTTATTTTTATCATGTAACAAATTAAATTGATTTGAAACGCGCTTAACATCTTCTGCGGTAATTTTCTCAAGCAAACTCGTTTGCATTAAATTAAATACAAAGCTTTCTAACTCCTCAATATCACCAAGCCAATTCATGCCGCGCATCATGTTTAAAGCAGCAACATCAAAAACTTTATACTCTGATTTATCAGATTTTGTAAGATGCATTGTCAAGATGGATGATGCTAATTCTGGAATATCTTCTTTATGCTCATTGATTGAAGGAAGTAATAATGACCCAGGCAAAAGTTCATTCAAAATACGCTCATCAAAATCAACATCATTCTCCTGAGTAAGTGATTTTGAAGTAGCACAAATAATTCTTACATCATAATTAGCCGCTTTACTAATTAGTAAATTTAAGCCTTTTTGCTGAGATTTAGTTAAATGAGAAATTTCATTTAGGAAGATTGAACCGCCTCTATGTTGATCGAGAAGATCAGCTGGTGCATTTGAAACAACCTCAAAATCTTTTACATCAATCCAAGGTTGATTTTTTGGGTGTAAGTATTGAGCACAAATCTTGGCACAGCCACCCTGGGGACCCACAAGAAGAAGGGGTGTTTTTAATGAAATGAGTTTATCGAGTCTTTTTTTAAGATCTTGTATTACCTCGCTCTTGCCAATGTTAAGTAAATTTATTTCTATTTTCGGTAAATTATTTGCATGCTTTAAGGCTTCATTTACTGTCTTTAAAAGCTTTTGCAGCGTAATGGGCTTTTCGAGGAAATCAAAAGCTCCGATTTTAGTTGCTTCCAAGGCTGTGTCGATTGTTCCATGCCCTGACATCATTACAACTGGACTAGTCATAAATTTTTCATTTACCCACTCCTTAAGAAGAGTAATGCCGTCACAATCAGGCATCCATATATCTAATAAGATCAAATCAGGCATTTTATTTTTTTTAAGCTCACGAGCTTCTGTGGCATTTTCAGCCACAAAGATTTCAAAACCCTCATCAATGAGAATATCTCTGAGTAATTCTCTTATGCCTAACTCGTCATCCACAACTAGTATTTTTTTTATGCTCATAATTATTTACTTTTAGATATTGGCAGTTGAATATTAATATGGGCGCCGCCACTTTTTATATTTTCTACAACAATGATTCCTTCATGCTCTTCAATTATTTTTTTTACAATAGCCAAGCCAAGACCAGTGCCATGCGATTTAGTTGTGACATATGGTTCAAATGCTTTTTTTAGTATGTCTTCTGAAAAACCTGGGCCATTATCTTCAATGGATAAGACGAGATAATTTTTATACTTATTCGTATTAATTTTAATACTCGGTTTTTTTGTATTACTAACCATAGCGTCTTGCGCATTTTGAATAAGATTTATTAGTACCTGTCTCATCATATTCGCGTCCACTTTTATTTTAGGCAACCCTTTTAATAAATTAGTTGTTATCTTAATTCCTGAATTTTCAAATAAATGAGAAATTTCTATAATGGTTTCGTTAATATCTGTTGATTCTAAATTTAATTTAGGTGCGCGGGCATATTCACTAAACTCATTTACCATAGTTTTCATTGCATCAACTTGATTCACAATAGTTGAGACAGCCTTATCTAGAATCTCTGTATCGTCTTTATTTAATTTAGATCCTAATTTATGTTTAATTCTTTCAGCTGAAAGTTGAATTGGTGTAAGTGGATTTTTAATTTCGTGCGCAAGCCTTCTCGCAACCTCAGACCAAGCAGCATTTCTTTGAGCTTGAATCATCATAGTAATATCATCGATCATTAAGACATAGTTGTTAACTTTATTTTGTGGGAGAGTTGTGATTTGTAGGGAAAGCACTTGATTATTTTTTTCATATCTAATTTCAAATTGTTTTATGATTTCTGGTTGCATCTTCCTATTTGATGTCTTGATTTCTTCCTGAATGCTCACAACAAAATCTTTTAATAATTTATTTTTATTTGAAATTGAAGTTAGCAATTGGTCTTTATTTTTTGACAAATCAACCTGCAAAATTTTAGAAGCGGCAATATTAAATGATTTAATTTCCATTGCATCGTTAATAACAATCACTCCTGAAGACAAATGGGCTAATACAGTTTCAAGATATGATCGAGCAGACTCAAGTCTTATCTGATTATTTTCTGATGTTTGGGTAGCCTGGTCTAATTGTCTAGTCATGCTATTAAAAGATCTCACGAGCACACCTAGCTCATCTTTGCCTTTTTCGGGAAGCATTGTCTTAAAATTTCCTTTTGCAATCTTTTTGGTACCTTCAGCAAGAAGTGCTAATGGCTCTGATAATTTTCTGCTAAGTAAAAATCCGATGGCGACAGCAGTCAAGATGGCAAGCATAAGGACAAGGGTTAATGTAATTGAAAAAATTAATTTTAATGAATCCCTGCTATAGGAAAGCTTTTGGTAGTCTTGGAATACGTCCTGCACTGACTCAGCCAATGTCGACAGGGAGTTTGGTACTGGTTGTAAAATTTGTAAAATTAATCTTTCGTTCGAGACTGAAGTCCCATTAATTGGTGCCAATACCCTCAAATAAAGGCCTTTATTTGTTATCGGCTCAATTTTCCCGTAGATATTATTTTCTGCCTGCTTCAATTGTATTAAAGTCGGCAATGCAGGTAAAAATGACTCTGCATCATTGCTTGATACAGCTATAATTTTTCCTTGGTCAGAAATGATTGTGGCATCCTGAACACCTGTTTTTTCGCGAAGATCACTAAGTGCAGCATATTGGGATGTCGCAGGCAATGAGGAGAGCGAGAGTGCCATACGCTCCGCTTTTAACTCCAGGTCAGTTAACATGATATCTAATGCTTTTTGCCCCAGTTTTAAGCCACCATCTAGGGCTGATTCGACTTTGACATTAAACCATGACTCAATTGAACGCGTTAAGAAATTAACAGAAACTAAATAAACAATTAAGCCTGGTATAACTGCCATAAGCGTAAAGGAAATAACAAGACGCATGGATAATCGACTTCCCATCACATCTTTTTTAATATTTCTAAATAGTTTCTTAATCTGATTTGCAATGATTGCAATCAGACTCAAAATAAAAAAGCCGCTTAATATTAGAACGATTGTGTAAGAGCTACCTGAAATAAATTCAGAACTTGAACTTGCTTTCGACAAAAGAAATAAAAGCAATGCACCAACTAAAGCAGCAATGGCAATAAGATATCTCATTTTTTATTTACGAATGTCCATTGGAATTGTTTAGAAGCTAATTGCCATTCTTGATTGCTTGTTATATCTGCTTGAAGCTGTTTTGGTAATTTAGTCTGATCTAATTTAACTAGAAGATAAGCCGAGTACTTTTCAGTATCATCAATCTGTGATTTATCAAAAATACGCCAATTTTTTATTCTTTTAAGTTCATTTTTTGCTTGAGTTAAATTATCAAAAGCAATAAGACGATTTTCAGACTCAGCGAGAATAAATTGTTTTGATAGGGCATGGTAACTTAATAGAATCTCTTTTGTTTTTTTAGCAACCTCTTCATCAAACCAATATTTTCTGGGTTTTTTTAGCTCAAATTCAATAACAAAATTAATAGGAATACCTTTTCTAATTGCTTCATCTAAATCATCATTAAAAGATAAGTCAAAATCAGCATTTAAAAAATAGGCTTCGAATTGACTATTAATTTCAGCAGTTTTGATAATTAAGCTATTGTCGGCCGCAACAATAGATGAAGGTAAGAACAAGGCCATCCAAAGGCTAAAGAAAATACTTAATTTAATTTTTTTCAAGCAATGCATAAAAGAATCCGTCATGATTTTCGCTTGGTATTAGTTGATTTTCATATTTTCTATATTCTGAATCAACAGACCATTTTACTTCTTTTGCGTCCGTATGCTCTTTAATAAAATGATTTATAACCTTCTGATTCTCATCATGAAAGATAGAGCATGTCGCGTAAAGTAATTTACCACCCTTTTTTAATAGCTGCCACATAGCTTCAAGCATAGCCTCTTGTTGTTTAGCAAACATTTCAATATCACGCGGCCTTCTTAACCATTTTATATCTACGTGACGCCTAACGACCCCCGATGCTGAACATGGCGCGTCTAGTAAGATACGGTCAAATAATTTTTCATTCCACCATGTATTCACTGCTGTTAAATCTGCACATTTCAAATAGGCGTGAAGGTGCAATCTCTCTAAATTTTCCTTTACTTTATATAGACGGTCTTTTTGCTGGTCAATAGACACTAACTCAATATCGGCAATTTCTAGCATATGCCCAGTTTTTCCGCCAGGCGCACTGCAGGCATCAAGACAAATCTGGCCATCTTGCAAATCTAAAAGTTTTGCAGCAAGCTGAGCGCCAAAGTCTTGGATAGAAACTTCGCCATCCATAAATCCAGGTATTTTTTCTACAGGAGTAGGCTGGGCCAGCTCTAATGCAGTATTTCCTAAAACTCGATAAGAAATCACTTCTGATTTAAGTTTTTCTTCATATTGCTTAAGATTAGTTTTTCTTTCATTAATTCTCAACGTCAGGGGCGGGTGCTTATTTCCATTCAATAATATACTTTCCCAGTCCTTGGGATAATTTTGCTTAATAAGATTAATCCACCATACGGGGTATGAATAAAAAGCCTCTTCGTTATTTTTTAATTCTGTTTGTAAATTTTCTTTTTGACGAATAAAATTTCTTAATACTCCATTTACAAAAGAACCTGCCCAGGATTTATTGATCAATTTAGCTGCCTCTACAGCTTCATTCACTACTGTAAAATCAGTGGATTGGTCATGATTCAATTGAAATAAGGCAACACAAAGTAAAGCTTCGATTTTTTTATTTGTTATTTTTTTATCAATGAGTTGCTGAATAAAAAATTGATTTTCACCTAAAAATCGAATGGCCCCATATGCCAAAAAAATCGCAACCGATTTTTGTTGTGTCGTAATATTCTGATGATGTTCGAAACGCCTTTCAAAAACTTGATTTAAGTTATGTCCTTTTATAACTTCGGACACACAATCTGCTGCAATAAGTTGAGATTGATGCAAAATAGTTACGACTTAAAGACGTCTCCCAATATAGGTCGATGCCCCAGAATGAATTCTTTGGCTTTAAGTCTTTTCCCCCCGGGCATTTGAAGCTCTTTAATTGATAAGATACCTTCACCACATTTCACATGAATAAATTCGTCAAGCTTTATAATTTCGCCTATATTGGCATCTTCATTAGCGTCTATGGCAACCTCAGCCTGCCAAATTTTACATACAGCTTCACGATATTCAGTTTGTGCAACTGGAAATGAATTAAATGCTCTGACTTTTCTTGCAATTACTAAGGCGGGATCATGCCAATTAATTTTTGACTCTTCTTTAGTTACTTTTTCGGCATAAGTTACATTCGCTTCATTTTGAGGCGAAGATTGAAGCTCACCTTTCTTGGCTAATTCATCCATGACTTCTGTCATTAAATTGGCGCCCAATATTGAAAGTGTTTTTGTTAACTGCTCAGTTGTATCCTTTTCGCTGATTTGAATTTCAGCTTTTTTAACCATGTCGCCCGCATCCAATTTTTGAACTACGCGCATAATAGTGACTCCGGTTGTCTTATCACCTATCAAGATAGCACGATGAATTGGAGCAGCACCTCGCCACCTCGGCAATAGAGACGCATGTATATTAAAACAACCCAAAGAAGGAAGGTCTAGAATGGCTTGGGGAATAATCAGTCCATAGGCTGCCACTATCATCACATTGAAATCGATTGCCGCCAAAGTCTCGTATGATTGTTGGCTTTTTAATTCTGAAGGCTGATAAACAGGGATACTTAATTCATTTGCTTTAAGCTTTACGGGGCTCGGATGAAGCTTCAAACCGCGGCCTGATGGCCTATCAGGCTGAGTTAAAACACCAACTACCTTATAATTTTTATCATAAAGAGCCTGCAAAGCTGGGACAGCAAAGTCAGGAGTGCCGGCAAAAATAATTTTTAAGGGATTCACTATATAGATGTCGCTAAATTAAGCATTAACCAAATGCTCTTTGGCGCGTTTTTTCATTTTTATTTTGATGCGATTCCGTTTTAATGATGATAAGTATTCTACAAATACTTTACCTAGAAGATGGTCCATTTCATGCTGAATACAAACAGCCAATAAACCCTCTGCTTCAAGCTCAAAAGATTTTCCTTCTCGATCAAGCGCTTGAACTCTTATATGTTCGGCACGTTTCACTGATTCAAAAACATCAGGCACTGATAAACAGCCCTCTTCATATACTTGCTGCCCTGATGATTCAATAATTTTAGGATTAATAAAAACCTTTAAATTGTCTTTTGTTTCAGAAATATCCACCAGAATTAATTGAAGATGACGATCAACTTGAGTTGCAGCCAATCCTATGCCTGGCGCAGAATACATCGTTTCCGCCATATCATCGATAAGCTTCCTAATTGAGTTATCCACAACCTCAATTGGTTTTGCAATAGTATGCAGTTTTGGGTCAGGATAATTTAATATATTTAAAATTGCCATAAATGTTGATTATTTTATTTATTGCTGATAACTTATCTACAAGGTCTAAACACCTTAAATTTATTAGACATATTAAGAATATTATACTTTGCTAATAGCTCAATTACCTGACTCAAATTCATTTAGCCTTCACTTACTTCTAAGTAATTTTTCATTCACTATCGTAAAGGAATCTTTATGCTAGAACTGCTGATCTATATGTTTGAAAATTATCTGAGTACGCAAAATTTGCCTGACTTCAAAAGCATTACTGCAGAACTTGAAGCTGCCGGATTTGATAATCAAGATATTGAAAATGCCTTTACTTGGTTTAATCAGCTAAAAGCAATGACTAATGCCATCCCTGTAAAAAATAACGCATGTTCTTCCTTGGGCTATCGCATGTACTCCGAGAATGAACAAAAAAAGATAAGTGCTGAAAGCTTAGGTTTTGTATTATTCCTAGAACAAGCCAAGGTGCTTGACACAAATGAACGAGAAATTATCCTGGATCGAGCTATGGCACTGAAACAAGAGCATATTAATATCGAGGAAATGCGTTGGATTGTGATGATGGCGCTTTGGAATGAAGGTCGTGAAAAAGACTTTTTATTTATCGAAGATGCAATCTACCAAGATCACAACTTAGTTTTACACTAAGTACTTTCTATATTTTGAATGATGCGGGAAATAATGCCTGCTTGGTTTAACGTATAAAAATGTAAGCTCGGTACGTCCCATCCAATCAACGTTTCACAAAGTTCAGATATCACATCTACACCGTATGATCTTAATGAGGGTAAGTCGTCCCCATAGCTCTCTAATTTAATTCTGAGCCAGCGAGGAATTTCTGCGCCGCAATTAGATGCGAAGCGAGCTAATTGATTAATGTTATAAATTGGCATAACACCTGGAATAATCGGCACATCAATATCTGCAATTAAGCATTCATCCATAAATCTAAAATATGCATCGGCATTAAAAAAGAATTGTGTAATAGCCGAATTGGCCCCAGCATCCACTTTATTTTTAAAGTTTTGAATGTCTATTTGTGCTGAGGGCGCTTCAGGATGATATTCAGGATAGGCTGCTACTTCAATATGAAAGTAATCATTAGTTTCTTGTCGAATAAAACTTACTAATTCATTAGCATGTTTAAACTCTCCACTTGGCAATGCTCCTTGCGGCACATCACCTCTCAAGGCTACAAGATGCTTAATATTATTTTGCTGGTAGAGATCAAGTAAAGTTTTAATTTCTGCTTTTGTCGATGAAATACCTGAAATATGAGGTACTGCATTAAAGCCTTCTTGTTTTATTTCTAATACTGTTTCAAGCGTCCGATCTCTCGTAGAGCCCCCTGCACCAAATGTCACCGAGTAAAATTCGGGCTTAAATGCAGAGAGTTGCTGACGAGTATCTTTTAAGTTCTTAATACCTTCCGGTGTATTGGGAGGAAAAAACTCGAAACTGTAAGAAATTTTCTTAGCCATGATTAATAACGATATTGCTCAGGCTTGTAAGGTCCTTCTTCTTTAACGCCAATATAATTAGCCTGCACTTCAGACAAAGTCGTAAGTTCCGCATTTAATTTTTTCAATTGTAAGCGAGCAACTTTCTCGTCTAAATGTTTCGGCAATGTATATACGCCAACCGGATATTTCTCAGAGTGCGCAAATAATTCAATCTGAGCAATCGTTTGATTTGCGAATGAAGAGCTCATTACATAACTTGGATGCCCTGTGCCGCATCCTAAATTCACGAGCCTACCTTTTGCAAGCAAGATGATTCGTTTACCGTCTTTAAAAATCACGTGGTCCACTTGCGGTTTGATTTCTTCCCATTTGCAATCACTTAAAGACGCCACATCAATTTCATTATCGAAGTGGCCAATATTACAAACGATTGCTTGATGTTTCATACGCGACATATGGTCATGAGTAATGACATGATAATTACCTGTAGCTGTTACAAAAATATCGGCATGTTCAGCGGCGTAATCCATAGTCACGACTCGGTAACCTTCCATTGCAGCTTGAAGTGCACAAATAGGATCGATTTCAGTGACCCATACTTGTGCCGATAAAGCGCGGAGTGCTTGTGCTGAACCCTTACCTACATCTCCATATCCAGCCACAACAGCTACCTTACCTGCAATCATTACGTCCGTTGCACGTTTAATAGCATCTACTAAAGATTCACGACAGCCATAAAGGTTATCAAATTTAGATTTAGTCACTGAATCATTAACATTAATTGCAGGGAAAGCTAATTTACCCTCTTTATGCATTTGATATAAACGATGAACACCTGTAGTCGTTTCTTCGGTTACCCCTTGAACGTGTTTAAGCCTTTCAGAATACCAATGAGGATCTGTTGCTAACTTTTGCTTGATTGAATTAAAAAGTGAAATCTCTTCTTCGCTTGAAGGCTTCGAAATCAATGCGGCATCTTTTTCAGCGCGCGTACCTAAGTGAAGAAGTAAAGTTGCATCACCACCATCATCAAGAATCATGTTGGTATAGCCGCCATCGCTCCATTCAAAAATACGATGCGTGTATTCCCAATACTGATCAAGTGTTTCACCTTTAAAAGCAAAGACAGGTGTGCCGCTTTTAGCTATAGCTGCTGCTGCATGATCTTGTGTTGAGTAGATATTGCAAGATGCCCATCTCACCTCGGCTCCCAAATCTTTAAGTGTCTCAATGAGCACTGCTGTTTGAATCGTCATATGAAGTGAGCCGCTAATGCGGGCACCTTTTAATGGTTTTGTTTTTGAATATTCTTCACGAATAGCCATGAGACCTGGCATTTCAGTTTCTGCAATGGTAATTTCTTTGCGGCCAAAGTCAGCCTGATTAATATCGGCAATAAGATAGTCTTGTGTATTTAAATTTTGGTTAGTCACTGTATTCATTTTAAATTCCTTTTGAATGCTAAGTGACCAGCTGGGATGTTTCGGTATCCACCAACATCCCGTGACTGGCACGGTTATAAATTGGTGAACGCCGTTTACAAGTAAACTTGTAATCTGAGCCTGGGATTTTATGAAAAAACCTCGCAGCGTTCCTCAGAAGAATTGCATTATAAATTAAAAGTAATTAGGACTCAAATACTTACTAAAGTTCAAATATTTAACTTGCTGATTTAAGGATTTGAGCTTTATCTGCTGATTCCCATGAGAATTCTGGCTCGTCACGTCCAAAATGTCCATAAGCCGCCGTTTTCTTATAAATGGGACGCAATAAATCAAGCATTTTCACAATGCCTTTAGGTCTTAAATCAAAATGCTCAAGAACTAATGCGGTCAATTTGTCGTCTGCAATCTTACCTGTGCCGTAAGTTTCCAGCATGACCGAGGTCGGTCTTGCAACACCAATCGCATATGAAATTTGCACTAAACAACGAGAAGCCAAGCCTGCTGCCACAATATTTTTAGCGACATAGCGAGCTGCATAGGCCGCTGAACGATCGACTTTACTTGGATCTTTTCCTGAAAAAGCCCCGCCGCCATGAGGTGCTGAACCGCCGTAGGTATCCACAATGATTTTACGTCCAGTGAGTCCACAATCACCCTGAGGCCCGCCAATGACAAATCGACCTGTAGGATTTACAAGGTACTTGATGTCCCCTTTAATAAGCTCTTTAGGCAAAATAGGTTTAATAATTTCCTCAATCACTGATTCCCGAATGGTCTCGAGAGATACCTCTGGATCATGCTGAGTTGAGAGCACAACTGTGTCAATCGAATGCGGCTTATGATCTTTATACTTTAAAGTGACTTGTGCCTTAGCATCCGGACGCAACCATGGAAGCCTGCCATCTTTTCTTAAATAAGATTGCCTTTCCATTAAACGGTGAGATAGCCAAATAGGCATTGGCATCAACTGCGCTGTTTCATCACAGGCATAACCAAACATTAAACCTTGATCACCTGCGCCTTGGTCTAGTGGGTCATCTAAAGCACCATCCACACCCTGCGCAATATCAGGCGACTGCTTGTCATAAGCGACAAGGACAGCACAGCCTTTATAATCAATGCCGTAATCAGTATTGTCATAGCCAATGTAACGAATCGTATCGCGAGCAACTTTAATGTAATCCACATTAGCTGTCGTGGTGATCTCTCCTGCTAATACAACAAGCCCTGTGTTTGTTAATGTTTCAGCTGCAACACGAGCCGTAGGGTCTTGTTCTAAGATAGCATCAAGGATCGCATCTGATATCTGATCAGCTACTTTATCTGGATGGCCCTCGGAAACAGATTCCGAAGTAAATAAATGCTCGCTCATGGTTTTTTCCAAGTTCTAAATTACGTAAAGCGTTTAGAATAGCAAAATATCAGCTTTAAATACAATTATGCTATCAAGACTATCCTTATTTTTCATTACCATATTCTTTCAATTACCTCTCTTTATCTTGCATGGATTAGGGGGATTTTTAGGTCGAGTCGCTTATCAATTTGATCGTCGATTTAAAGAGCGTATAGATGCTAATTTAAAACGTGCTTCTATTTCATCCGATGAAAACGATTTAAAAAAACTTACACAATTATCGATCCGCGAAATTGGAAAGTGTCTTATGGAAGCCCCTGCGATTTGGTTTAACTCACCTCAAAAAAATTTTCGCTGGGTCAAACAATGTTACGGATGGCAGCATGTTGAAGCTGCCCTCAAAAAGAAAAAGGGTATTATTTTTTTAACTCCTCATTTAGGCTGTTTTGAAATTACCGCACAATACTACGCAAACTTTCAACCCATCACAGTTCTATTCAAACGTCCAAAACATAACTGGCTTGCAAATATTGTTTTATCTGGAAGGCGTCACCCCCAAATTCATCTTGCTGAAGCAAACCTCCATGGCGTTAAGCAATTAATGCAAGCGTTAAAAAAGGGTGAAGCGATTGGTGTCTTGCCTGATCAAGTGCCCAATGAAGGTCAGGGCGTATGGGCTCAATTTTTTAATACACCCGCCTATACTATGACTCTTGTTTCTAAGCTTGCAGAATCTTCGAATGCCGCTGTCCTGATTGGTTTTGGTCATAGACTTTCTGGAGGCCAGGGATACGAAGTCTATATTGAACCTTTGGGTCAAGATCACTCCCCCCAAGGTATTAATAATCGACTTGAGATGCTCATTCGAAAATATCCAACACAGTATCTTTGGAATTATCAACGATTTAAAAAGCCAAACAAATAAGAGACAATCATTTTATGAAACTTCATTTTACAAAAATGCATGGGATTGGTAATGACTTTGTAGTGCTCGATCATACTAAGTCTCCTTTCCAGTTATCTAAAGATACGATTCAATCTTTATCTCACAGACAACTCGGGATCGGATTTGATCAGCTTCTCGTTGTTGAGCATACAGCCCTTGAAAACGTTGATTTCAAATATCGTATTTTTAATCAAGATGGTGGTGAGGTTGAGCAATGTGGCAATGGTGCGCGTTGTTTTTACCGATTTGTAAAAGATAAGCACTTAACTGATAAACAATCCATTCGCGTGGAAACAAAATCAGGTGTTATTGAGCTCACTGAAGACGCTGAGCATCTGATTGAAGTGAATATGGGTGAGCCTATTTTTAATCCTAAACTTATTCCATTTATTTCAGATGTCGAAAAAAATGAATACCCTATTTCAATAGATTTACCGCATCAAAAAGAAACAATCAATATGGCAGTTTTATCCATGGGCAACCCTCACGCAGTGATCACAGTCAAAGATACTCAACAAGCTCATGTTGAAATATTAGGTGCTTATTTGGAATCACATGAGCTTTTTCCAAAGCGCGTCAATGTTGGGTTTATGGAAATTGTATCGTCTCATCATATTCGTTTGCGTGTCTTTGAAAGAGGCGCAGGCGAAACACTTGCTTGTGGAACAGGGGCATGCGCTGCGGTAGTATCAGGAATCAAACGTCATTTACTTATATCACCTGTGAAAGTTGATATGCCAGGAGGATCATTATCTATCGATTGGAAAGGATCTTCATATCCTGTAATGATGAAAGGCCCGGCTGTCACTCTCTATGAGGGAGATATTGAGATCACTTAAAACTTATGGAACATAATCACTTCCAAAAAAGCTATATCGATTACCTCACCTTTGAAAAAGGTCTTAGCAGCAACTCAATTAAAAGTTATGCCCATGATCTTGCCCAGCTTGTAGTTCTTGTCGAGCATGATCGTTTTGAATCCTTTTCTATCCAAGACATCAGACGAGCAAGTGCTAAACTTAATAGCCAAGGACTCCATGGCAAATCTATCGCACGTATGTTGTCTGCATGGCGAGGATTTTTTAATTACCTGATTGAGCGCCACCAGTTTAAAGAAAATCCTGTCAAAGATGTCCACGCACCCAAGAGTGCCAAGACATTACCGCAAACTTTATCAATTGAGCAGATGGTTAAACTCGTATCTATTGATGACACCACATTACTAGGGTTAAGAGATAAAGCCTTTTTAGAATTATTTTATTCATCTGGACTACGTTTAAGTGAAGCAGTAAATGTCAATATCAACGATCTCGATCTTCAAGAAGGTGTTATCACTGTCACCGGCAAAGGCAATAAAATGCGTATGGTCCCTATAGGCCAAAAAGCAATGCATGCCATTCAATCTTGGATTGAAAAACGTGCAACTATCAAAACAGATGACAAATCAATGGATGCCTTATTTATTACGGAGCGTGGTAAGCGCATGACAGCTCGCGCTATTCAGTATCGCATTCAAATGTGGGCTATCAAGCAAGGTATTGATAGTACGGTTCACCCTCATTTATTAAGACATAGCTTTGCCTCACACGTTTTGCAATCAAGTCAAGATTTAAGAGCAGTGCAAGAAATGTTAGGTCATGCCAATATCAGCACCACGCAAGTTTATACCCATCTTGACTTTCAGCATCTTGCAAATATTTACGATAAAGCACATCCAAGAGCTAAAAAGAAATCATGATGCATTTAATTTATTTAGTCGCTATTGACGCACTTCAATTCTTTAAACTATAGTGAAGGTATGGAAGCACAACTCATCGCACTAGAGAAAAAAATTAAGCAGCTCATCAGCTTAATTGAATCTGCTCAGGGAAAAAATAAGGGGCTCGAGACTCGGCTCGCATCGACTGAAGCAACACTTATAAAACTTCAGTCCAATATGAAAGAAGCAAGTCTTCGTCTTGAAAAAATGATGAAAAAACTTCCTGAAGAAAATCGATGAGCTCAAAAAATATTACTGTCACTATCATGGCACGCGAATTCATCGTTGCATGTCCTGAAGGCCAAGAAAAAAGTCTGTTAGATTCTGTCCAATATTTAAATCAGAAAATTGATCTCATTCAATCTCAAGGCTCTATTGTAGGAATTGATCGCATCATCATCATGGCAGCGCTTAATATCACCAATGAACTTATCAATTCAAACACTTCCGACGGTGAAGGCTTATCTCAATTCCGCCATAAAATTTCATCGATTGAACATCAAATCGACGAAGTGCTTGCACAAAACTAAAGATCTGCCTATTCTTTACTAAACATTGCGATGAGCACGTTTGTTTTTTTAAGTGTTGCTTAGGCTAATAATTCCTTGAACTAGTCTATAGCATCGGTTTTAGCTCATCAGGTTGCGGTGTGAGCGATCTAAATTGGGTGCTCTTTTAAGACACCCTTGGCGATTGCACCTAATGCACCTTAGGCTTTTACCCCTTGAACCTTTGGTTCAGGATGCTGGTCTAGGCAACACTTAAGAAAATCAACATAGCTCTTTTATCCACCTTTTATTTTATTTAAAACTATGCGTTATTGGCTCATGAAATCCGAACCATCCGATGTGTCAATCGATGATTTGGCAAAGCTCCCCAAACAAACCATTGATTGGTATGGTGTTAGAAATTATCAAGCAAGAAACTTTATGCGAGATTTAATGAAGGTGGGCGACCTTGCATTTTTTTATCACTCCAATTGTGATGTACCTGGGATTGCCGGTGTTGTAAAGATAACTAAGCTTGCTTATCCGGATCGTTTTCAATTTCAAAAAGGTCATAAGTATTTTGACCCTAAATCAACACCTGAAAATCCACGCTGGCTCAATGTAGATGTGGCCCTTGTTAAAAAAACAAATTTATTAAGTCTAAAAGAACTAAGAGAGTTTAAAGCACTAGAAAATATGCGCATACTTCAAAAAGGAAATCGTCTCTCCATTACTCCGGTGACAGAAGATGAGTGGAAATTTATTGAGAAATATTTGAAATAAAAAAAGCCCAATAAATATTGGGCTTTTAAAATAAACACCTATTTTTTATTTAACGCTATCTAAACTGCCCATAGCTTTAGGATAAACAACGATACCCCATGGAATTTCTTTATTAGGAATTCTCTTAGTCACTTCTAATTTTTCTGCATCAATGACAAGCACTTCATCAGATTTTCCACAAGCTAGTAAAATGTCTTTTTCATCTGGTGAAAAACTAAAATGCCAACAACGTCGACCTGTTGGAATTTCTTTAATTTTCTCAAAGTTAGTGGTGTCGAATACTTCTAATGTTTTTGCTTTCGAAGATGCGACAAATAATCGTTTGCCTTCTCGATCAAAACTAATGCCATAAGGCGATTCACCTGTCGGCACAGTTTTAAGATGTTTAAATTGACTATCTAAGACAATAAAATTATTTCCATACTCCAGAGTGGAGACGTAATACTTTCCATTGGGCGCTACTTTGATGCCACGTGGACGATCTCCGTATTTTTTAGTTGAAATCGTTTTTAATAATTTACCATTACTAAAGTTGTGGACTGTGATTGTGTTATCAGCTTCATTCGTCACAATAATTTCTTTACCACTTTTACTAAATTCAATCCCTTCTGTTTCTGGGCCACCGACAATATCTCGAATCTTTTTGCCCTTGGCTAAATCAACCACTGCAATACGTGCAGGGATTTTTGGCTCATCTTTATCATCATCTTCTTTGCCTGCCACAGGTGGTTTACCGGTCGAGGCTGGCTCAGTTGATACAAAGACTTGTCCTCTAAATACGCGAACAAATTCTGGATTTTTACCTACTGAAATATGTTTCACAAATTGATTCGTTTTTAAATCAATCACGGACAAATTCTCGTCATCTTTATTTGCAGTAATTAAATACTGGCCATCTTCTGTGATGCCAATACCACGGGGATTTTTTGCTTGAATATCAATTGTGCCTTCTGTTTCCATGGTGTTTAAATTAATAATACTGACACCACCTTCTTGGTTAGATACATAAGCCCTACCTCGATCTTCAGCATTTGCTAATAAGGATGAAATAAGTAATCCTAATATGACAACTGGTTTTATAACCTGCATTTGATTCTCCTAAAATATCTTGCTTTTAATTATTAAATATTTATTCACAATCTTCCAGGGGATTTATCCCTTTAACGCCTCATGAAAATAAGGAAGCACTAACCTAAGAAAAGTTTATAGGCTGGATTATCTGTTTCATCCCAGAAGGGGTAGCCTAATTGATTCAAAAAGACTTCAAAATTAATTTCATCTTCGGGTGGGACTTGCATACCAACTAAAACACGACCAAAGTCAGCGCCATGATTTCGGTAATGAAATAAACTGATGTTCCAATTGTGTCCCATGGTCTCTAAAAATTTCATGAGGGCGCCCGGCTTTTCTGGAAACTCAAATCTAAAAACCATTTCATTCTTAGCTTGAGGTGAGTGTCCACCGACCAGGTGTCTTAAGTGAAGTTTTGCAACCTCATTATTTGTAAGATCAATGGTAGGCAAGCCCTCCTTATCAAGCATGGCTTTAATCTGTGATGGCTCGTCCTTATCATTGGTTGCAAGACCCACATAAATATGCGCTTTTTTAGGATCTGAAAAACGATAATTAAATTCAGTAATATTCCTCTGACCTAATAACCTACAAAAGTTTTTAAAGGCTCCTGGAGTTTCAGGTATGGTGACTGCAAGCACAGCTTCTCTTTTTTCACCAATTTCAGCTCGCTCCGCTACAAAACGTAAACGATCAAAATTCATATTAGCGCCCGATGCAATGCCTACCAAAGTCTCATCTTTTAAATTATGTTTCTTGATATAAGCTTTCATGCCTGCAACTGATAAAGCTCCTGCCGGCTCCAGAATAGAGCGCGTATCCTCAAAAACGTCTTTAATGGCGGCACAAATGGCATCGTTATCCACCACAATCATTTCATCGACATAAGCCTGACAGAGTGGAAAGGTCACCTGGCCTACTTCTTTCACGGCTGCGCCATCAGCAAAGAGGCCTACCTGATCCAACACCACACGCTTGCCTGCTTTTAAAGATAAGCTCATAGCTTCTGCGTCTTTGGCCTCAACGCCGATCACTTTAATTTCAGGTCGCATCGCTTTGATATAAGTTGCCATGCCTGCAAGAAGTCCACCTCCGCCAACACAACAAAAGATGGCATGAATAGGTTTTTTATATTCATCTAAAATTTCTTTAGCAATCGTTCCCTGTCCCGCGATGACGTCGGGATCATCGTAAGGATGCACAAAAGTGAGGCCCTCTTTTTTTTCAATCTCGAGCGCATGTTGATAAGCATCAGAATAAGAATCACCCCATAGCACTACTTCAGCACCTCGATGTTTTACAGCATCAATTTTAATAAGGGGGGTTGTAGTAGGCATGACGATTACAGCGCGACATCCTAGTTTTTGTGCGCTTAACGCAACGCCTTGCGCATGATTTCCCGCAGAAGCGGTGATGACGCCTTTATCTAGCTGCGGTTTAGATAGGCCCGCCATCTTGTTATAGGCGCCGCGTAATTTAAATGAAAAGACAGGTTGTAAATCTTCCCGCTTTAAAAAAATCTGATTATGAAAACGGCTTGAAAGATATGTCTGAAATTCGAGTGGTGTTTTCTTTGCCACGTCATATACTCGCGCCTCATTAATACGTTTTACGTAGTCATTCTTCATATGCTAATTTTCAAGAGTCGCCTTGGCGTGTATGATAGATGTTAAAGCATCATTATAAATAAAATATAAGGGTTTAAGTAAAAATGGCATTCACGCAAGACGAATTAAAACAACAGGTTGCAAAGGCTGCGATCGAATATGTGAAGTCTGGCATTATTGGTGTAGGTACTGGCTCTACTGCTAATTACTTCATCGATGAGTTGGCAAAAGTAAAACATAAAATTGATGGCGCAGTGGCTAGTAGTGAAGCATCAGCAGATCGTTTACGCAAACATGGCATAGAGGTTTTTGACTTAAATAGTGTCAATAGTATGGATATTTATGTCGATGGTGCCGATGAAATCACTGAGCATATGCATATGCTCAAAGGTGGTGGCGGGGCTTTAACTCGAGAAAAAATTGTGGCGGCAGTTGCTAAAACCTTTATTTGTATTTGTGATGAAACAAAATATGTGCCTGTCTTAGGCAAATTCCCTTTACCTGTCGAAGTTCTCCCAATGGCTAAAAGCTATGTGGCTCGAGAACTTACCAAACTAGGCGGACAGCCTCAGTTACGAAATTTTACAACCGATAATGGGAACGTCATCTTGGACGTTCATGGTCTTGTCATTAAAGACCCTGTCGAAATGGAAGCGACTATCAATCAAATGGTAGGAGTCGTTACTAACGGTTTATTTGCGGCTCGTCCAGCCAATATATTATTATTGGCCACAAAAGACGGGGTTAAAACTATCAAAAAATAAGCTTATTAAGTCTTAAAAATGTCATATATAAGTAATATTATATAAGGTGTGAAATTGTAAGAGTTTAAAAGGATTACTAAAAATGGCTTCAGAACATAGTTATAAAGAGTACGACCTAGAATTAGAAGCGGTACGAGCGAAGGTCTTAAAAATGGGCGGTTTAGTCGAAGAGAATATTCTTTCTGCTATTGAGTCTCTTAAAAAGGACGATGTCGAACTAGCGAATAAAGTGATTAAAATCGACGAGAAAGTCAACGGCCTTGAAATGGAAATTGACGAAGATGCATCTCGTATTATTGCGAAAAGGCAGCCTGCAGCAGGCGACCTTCGTATGATCATCACAATTCTTAAAGCCATCACAGACTTAGAGCGCATTGGTGATGAGGCAACAAAGATTGCTCGCACAGCTATTCGTGTTAACGAAAATCCAAATATTAAAAAAATTAAAATCGGTGAAATTAAACTGATGGTAGAAGCTGTTCATTCGATGCTTAAAACCGTATTAGATTCATTCGCGCGACTAGATATTAGTAAAACAATTGAGATCGCAAAGAAAGATGAAGCAGTAGACGATCAGTATCGCGCAACCATTAGAGAGCTTCTCACCTATATGCTTGAAGATTCAAAAGCTATCTCAGTGTCTTTAGAGTTACTTGTTGTAGTCAAAGCGCTCGAACGCATTGGTGATCATTGCAAAAATATTTCAGAACATATCGTTTATGCCGTGAAGGGTGCTGACATTAGACACTCAACAATCAAAGAAATTAAAAAGACGATTGCTGAATAATCAATTTGCACAATAAAAAACACTTCCTCGGAAGTGTTTTTTTTCGTCTTCGTTTTTAATTAGCTTTTAGGTGGGACATATCCCGATGCGTTATCCGCGCCGTCACCAAAAAAATAAGCTTCCGTTTGTTCGGTTAAATATTTACGCGCCGCAGGATCCACAAAACTTAATCGGTTCTCGTTCACTAACATGGTTTGGTGCTTAAGCCAGCCAGCCCAAGCTTCCTTAGATACACTCTCAAAAATACGTTTACCTAAAGGCCCTGGGTAAGGGGGAAAATCTAAACCGTCTAATTCTTTACCTAACTTCACACATTTAACTGTTCTTGCCATAACTAAATATCCTTTGCATTGCAATCAATAAATTTATAAATCGTTAAGTTTGAGTATAGCAAAGATGTGCTACGATGTTTTCAAGTTGTTAGGTGATGTCTTCTTAAGGTTTATCTTCATTTAGGAAAACATTGAAACTGGGAAATAGGTGAGTGTAACAACAATTCCTATACTGCCCCCGCAACGGTAAGTAAGCGTGGATTCATACATACATGCCACTGAATTTATTTCGGGAAGGCCGTGAATCAAATCTTACGAGTCCGGAGACCGGCCTAGTAACTCACACAGAAATACTACGGGGAGTGGTATTTGATTTGTGAGTACTTTTCACATTTATTTTCTCCTTAAGGTATTTCTATTTTTTAATCTCATGCGGGGTTGCATGATTATTTGGAAATACTATGAAAAAAATTATTCTACCGAGTCTATTAGTAACTCAACTCTTTACAGCAAATGTTTTTGCTGAAACTGCTGTTAAACCAAGCGGTGTCGTTGTGACTGCTAATCGATTTAGCTCAACAGATTTTAATGCCAATCAAAGTATTAAAATTATCTCCCGAGATGATATTGATAATTCACCATACTCGTCTATACCAGATCTTTTAAGATCACAGGCTGGTATAAAAGTGTCTTCTCAATATGGTAATCAAGGTATAGATGCAATTGTTGATATGAGGGGATTTGGAGAGTCTGCAATTGGAAATACTTTAATACTGATTGATGGTCAAAGATTAAATAATGTAGATTCAAGCAGCATTCAATGGTCATCTATTCCATTATCAAATATTGATCATATAGAAATACTTCCTGGAAGTGGCGGGGTTCTATTTGGAGATAAGGCTTCTGGTGGAGTTATTAATATTGTTACAAATAAATCTGGCAAAAATTCTAGTTCTATAAAAACAACTTTGGGGAGCTATGATTTTATTGGATTAGATGCATATTTATCAGGTAGCAATAAGGGGTTTTATTATAATTCAGGCATTAGTTCTTCTAAAGAAAATGGCTATCGTGAAAATTCACAAAGTGTTTCAAATGCAATTTCCGGAAGAGTAGGAATATCTTCAGATAGATATGATTCCTTTATTGATTATTCATTATACCAACAAGAAAATGGTACTCCTGGCGCAATCAGTAGCAGTGTTTTTAATGCAAATCCAAAAGCGGCTCGATTTCAAAACAATTTTCAAAGAAAAGATGGATTTAAAGTTAGACCCGGATTAAATATTAAAATTAGTGATTCCCTTGAGTTTTCATCTGAATTTTCAGTCTCAAGACAAGGTTTTAAATCTGACAACCCAGATTTCCCTTCCAAATCTTATAGGGTTATTGATACATATACTTTCTCCCCTAGAATTAAATGGGATCACAATTTTTCCGGTCTTAAAAGTTCTTCAGTTTTTGGATTTGATTATATTTTAGGAAAATTAAATGTTAACAATTTTGGAAATGCCAATCAATCTGCGGAAGATAAATCTTATGGTATTTACTTGCAAAACACTACCTGGCTTGCAAGTTACCTGAATCTCACTTCTGGATTAAGGTCACATCACAACGAACAAAAAGCAAATCAAGATGCTTATACTTCTTATGGGCAATACAATCCTTACGTTCAAGGAGAAACATCTCAAAATAAAAAAGCTTATGAAATCAGCTTAAATTATTTTAAAGATAACTGGGGTGGCTATGTAAAAAATAATCAGGGATTTAGATTTGCAAATTTAGACGAGCTTTATGGATATGATCAAAACTATATCAGCACATTTTATGGAAATATTCTCAAGGCACAAATTTCTAAAAATAATGAAATTGGTCTTTTATACAAATCTAATGTTTTTGATGCTCGTGTTGCTTTGTTTAGAACAGAATTAACGAATGAAATAGCTTATAACAGTTTATTAGGGGCTAATACAAATTACGATCCAACCCTTAGGCAAGGCTTAGAAACAAATTTAAATTTTAAAATAACAGAAGGTGTGGACGTAAAATTTATCTATAGTTATCTAGATGCAAGATTTACGTCGGGTTCATTAGATTCAAAGTTCGTTCCTTCAGTCCCTAAAGAGGCTGGCTCATTTATTTTGGGGTGGAATAATCAGGAGTATGGCAAATATCTTCTTCAGGCAAATTATGTTGGTTCAAGATACTTTGCTGATGACATTCAAAATACTAAAGATAAGATGCCTCAGTATTTGACTTTAGATGCCAAAGCCACGTGGAAAATTAATGAATTTAAGATAAATTTAACTGGATTAAATATTTTCGATAAAAAATACGCACAATCTGGTATTCTAAACTTTAGTAAGACAGACTATTTTTACTATCCAGCCAATGGAAGAAGTTTATATATAAGCGCTGAATACGAATTTAAATAACTAATTAACTTTTTTATAACACTATGATCAATAACAATACTAAATACATCTATTTTTGCTTTATAACACTTTGTATGATTCTAACAAGGGGTAGTCATGTTGTAAGCCCATATGCTCTTCCTGATGCAAGTTTTGCACTTTTTTTAATTGGGGGCTTACTTTTAAAAAATCCTAAGTGGTTTTTTTCTCTTTTTGTATTTAGTCTCTTGATTGACTTAATAACTCTATTAATCAATAGTTCATATCAGATACCTGTTAATTTAGGTTACTTAGGATTATTACCTTCTTACGGAATAATGTGGTTTTTTGGTTTGCGTATTTCAAACACGAAAAGTTTCCTAAGGTTTACGGCATGTGGTGTTATTGCAACGCTAATAACATTTGTAATTTCAACTCAAACTTATAATTTACTCTCTGGTACTTTCCCTGATATCACTATTAAAGAGAGTATTCAAACAGGATGGGAATATCTGCCGCAAAGCTTTATCTATACGATGTGCTACCTTTTGGCTTACTGGGGCATTCAATCTTTATTTAAAAGACAGTTTGTTTCGAAAAAAGCTACTGCCCTGTAAATATTTAGGCGGTAGGATTTACAGTTTTTTATTTCTTCAATCCAATTTTATTTTTTCAGCCTAACCGCAACGCCCATTTGACTTAATGAAAGATATCAAATGAAATTTTTAACTTTACTTCTATCACTTCTCTTTGCATCTAATCTATATGCTGAAATGCAGACTAGTTTTTGTAATGCAATTGATGGTGGGGCTTTGTCTGTGCAATTTGATGAAGCAAAGCAAATTGTTATAGTCAATAAAATCCCCCAAACTAAAGTATCTATTGACGAGAAAAGTATGCGCTTTTGGAATGATAAATATGCTTATACTTTTAATAGAACCAATGGGGCGATGATGGTATATCTTGGGGAAGAGGTAGTAGGTGTTCTAGAATGCTCTTTCAAAAAATAATATTCATCACCTAACTGCTCTTCGCATCTATTTTGCATGCGGAAGTAGTGTGTAAAACTATTTTTTAATGATTTGAAGTATGAGGATGAGCGCAATAATTTGCGGAATGACAAATCCTAAAATATTTTGTGGGGCAATACCTACAAATGTATCTGTTAAACTTCGGGCAAATGTCACGGCAGGATTACAAAAAAAAGTAGAAGAAGTAAACCAATAGCCTGCGGTCACTGTTAAGGCCACAATCATCGCTATATGTTTCTTGGCATATTTCAATCCTAGATAAATCACTGTAAGTAACATCAGTGTTGCCATCACTTCACTGACCCAAACACCTAATCCAGTTCTTATCTTTGTTGATGTTTGAAGAATGGGTAGGTTAAACATCAAATGTGTCATCCAAACACCCGCAATTGCACCCGCAATCTGTGAAGCAATATAAGGCACTAAGTCTTTGCGTTTTAATTGTTTGTGGGTGTATGCCATCACACTGACTAATGGATTAAAGTGTGCCCCTGAAATGGGGCCTAAAATCATAATTAATACATAAAGCCCAGCGCCTGTAGCAATACTGTTACCAAGGAGTGTCACGGCATTATTACCAGAGGAAAGTGCTTGCCCCATAAGACCTGAGCCTGTGATGACAGATAATAATGCGGCGGTGCCAAGGAATTCTGTTAAATATTTTTTATTCATCATGGATGTCTTGAATAGCTTTCTTTAAGGATAACAAATCTAGTTGATCGATAGGTAACTGAATAAGTGCTTCAATATTCTTTTTTAATCCTAATAATATTTTTTGAAATGCTTCTCGTTTAATCAGATCTGTTCCTTCAATACTCGCAGGATCAGGAAATCCCCAATGTGCTATTGATGGATGACCTAACCAAATAGGACACGCTTCATTAGCTGCGTTATCACATACCGTAATAATGAAATCCATTTGAGGCGAATCAGGCAAACTATATTCATCCCAATTCTTGGATCGTAACTTCTCTTTTGGATAGCCCATTTCTATGGCTAACTCCGAAGCGAATGAATTTACTCGTCCTGCTGGATTAGAGCCTGCTGAATAACCAATAAACTTACCGCCACTTAAAGTTGTCACTAGTGCTTCAGCCAAAATGCTACGGGCAGAATTGCCGGTACAAAGAAAAAGAATATTGTAGGATTTCATACCAAAATTATAAGGGATGATAACGAAGTAATTATGACATCTCTACCCCAGCCCCAAATGTTCTCTTAAATGATGGTTTAGAATCCCTTCCGCCCCTTAACTAGACGCTGATATTGGCTAAATTCAGGGCTAAAACTCGGTAAAAGTCAGCATTTTTGCTATAATTCCGCTTCTTCACGGTTTTTATCGTGAGATTTTATCTGGCCAGGTAGCTCAGTCGGTAGAGCAGCGGATTGAAAATCCGCGTGTCGGCAGTTCGATTCTGCCCCTGGCCACCATTCAAATTTTAAAAAGCACTAACTAAGGAAAGTAATGAAAAAAAATACAAAAGTAACAATAGCAGTTGCACTTATTGGATTGGTTGCCACAGCAGCCGTCGCATTTAAATATGTTGGTGCCAGAACAAAGATTAAAGAATTAGAAGCTGTTTCACGCTTACAAAATTTAACTTTAATTGCTATTGGTAATAAGGATTATGTTCTTGCTTGCAAATCACAAACCGAAGCAGAAGAGTATTTAGGTAAAGTTCACTCAAAATCTGAAGACTTACTTGGAATGATTCATAAGAGCAATCAAGAGCTGTGCAACAAGGCTTTAAAAACACAATCTAAATAATTTAGATCAAATTAAAAAGCCAGCTCTCGCTGGCTTTTTTTATTTATAGTTTAGTAATTTCTCTAACCTAGCAAAAGATATGCCAATGTCATAATTTGTTAACAATTATCTACTAAGATGATCACGTGCATCAAAAGTGCACATCATTAATACAACCCAAAAGGATAAAGAAATGAAAAAGTCAGTACGTTTAAGTCTTATTATTGTCGCTGCTGTTGCAGCAATCTCAACCACAGTGGCTGCATCCACATTCATTCAAAGCAATGAAAAACTTCATGAATTAGAACGCGCGGCTCGCTTACAAAATTTAAGTGTTATCGCTATTAAAAATAATGATTTCGCACTTGCTTGCAAAGCTCAGACCGAAGCTGAGAAAGCTCTGTCCCAAGCAAATCTTCGCTCAGAAGATGTTTTAGGCATGGTAAACAAATCAAGCGATGAACTCTGTTCAAAAGCAGCAAAATTGATTGCTTCAAAATAATTGATTGCTTGTTTTAAAGAAAACCCGCTTTTAAGCGGGTTTTTTATTTTCTCAAAAGCCTTCGTTTTCTTTGAGATTGCTGAACTTTCTTATATCATGCCTACCTAAGAGAGTATGTGTATAAACACATACTTTAAAATTCAACATAATCAAGAAGGAATCATAGATGGAAAACTCTGGCACTTTTAAAAACATCATCATTGCAATCCTAATCGCTGTAGCGGGTTACTTTTCGTATAGCGCTTATAACGCTGAAGATCAATTGAGCTTACAAACTGCAGAAATTAAAAATCTAAATGGTCAAATTGCAACGCTAAACCAAAAAGTGACCGACTATGAAAAAGCTGACGCTCAAAAGAAAGCTGTTGTATCTGACTTAGAAGCAAAAGTAACGGCTCAAAGCAAAGATCTTGAAGATCTTAAAGCGCAACTTGCAAAATCTGTTAAGCCTTCAAAAGCAAAAGAAGCGCCTAAAGCTAAAAAAACAAAATAGTTTCAATCGTCACACATAAGGCTTACATGCCTTATGTGTGATTTTATTTTTTTAAGTCCCACAAAATGTTTGATAAGACTTATCTTCCTCTAATGGTGGCTCACCAAATACTTTCGAGTCCTCATAAGGCTTCAAAAGCGCTGCAATAAAATTATTTAAGAAACGGTAATCCTGATCCACCACTGCTAGCGATAAAGCTTTCTCCACTAAATAATTCCGCGGAATGACCGCTGGATTATGTTTTAACATCATGAGTTTTAATGTCTCTTCACCTTCTTTTTGTTTTTGAATGCAATGTATCCAGTTTTTATACCAAACTTTAAATGATGCATCTTTAAAAATAGCATCCTTTAAAATTGCATCCGACGAAAGATGTCTAAATGTAAGGGTATAGTCAGCTTTATTTCTTTGCATAAGCACTAGTAATTCATTGATTAATTCAATGTCGTTTGCACCCTCATTAAATAAACCTAGTTTCTCTCGCATACCTCTTAACCAAGCCTTTTGAAATTGATCTGAAAAATTATTAACAGACTGAGAAGCTAACTCAATTGATTTATCAGTATTGTGATCTATAAGCGGAATTAAAGTCTCTGCAAATCTTGCTAAATTCCATTGCGCTATAGGGGGTTGGTTCGCATATGCATAACGACCATGACGGTCAATCGAACTGAACACGGTTTCAGGGTGGTAATGGTCCATAAATGCGCAAGGACCATAATCAATTGTTTCACCACTGATGGACATATTATCTGTATTCATAACGCCATGAATAAAACCTACATGCATCCATTGACTAATAAGCAATGCTTGTCTTTCAATCACTGCATTTAAAAATGCAAGGTAGGGATTGTCCTTTGCTTTGCACTCAGGATAATGGCGATAAATCGTGTAATCAGCGAGCGCTTTTAATTTATTGATATCATTTAATGTAGAAGCGAATTGAAAAGTACCTACACGAATATGGCTTTTCGCTACGCGCGTCAGTATTGCGCCTGGCAACACTTCATCCCGCATCACACTTTCTCCTGTCGTCACTACTGCCAAACTTCTTGTGGTAGGAATCTTAAGTGCGAACATCGCTTCACTAATGATGAACTCTCTTAACATAGGCCCTAATGCGGCGCGACCATCACCACGTCTAGAGTAGGGTGTTTGTCCTGATCCTTTAAATTGGATATCAAAATGATCTCCTTCCGGATTGACGTGTTCGCCCAAGAGAACAGCCCGGCCATCACCTAATATACCAAAGTGTCCAAATTGATGTCCTGCATAGGCTTCTGCAATAGGGTGGGCTTTTTCAGGCAGTTCATTCCCACAAAAAATATTGCCCCAAGCCTCTCGACTTAAGGCTTCTTTATCTAATCCTAGAGATTTTAATAAAGGCTCGTTTAATAAAATAAGTTTTGGATTTGATACTTTTACTGGGAGCTGTTCAGCAAAAAAATCTTTGGGTAATTTTGTGTAGCTATGATTAAACTGCCAAGCTACCGTATTTGGCTTTTGCGCATTTATTTCATGCATGATGGATTTGATCGTTTGATAGCTAAAATTACTTACATGAAATTTCTAGACTGTAAGGCAAGCTTGCTGATTTATCTACAAGGCTATACCCGTTTGAGCATAACTTTTCTGATTTTGCATAACAAGCTTCCCAAAAAGCACAGTTAATAATATAAGTTTTGCTCGTATTTGATAGTTTACTCTGATTCGTATAGGTCATCATGCTGCAGCTTGAGAGTATGACAAATAAAAATAATAGCGTTATCTGTTTCATATATGTTTGTTTAAAAATTATGTAATTCATTATAGTAAAAATTTGCGGATTCACTAAAGGTTTATGAAACATAAGATAGAATTCGATATCAACTTAGATTAGGTTAAGCGTAATGCTAGAAAAATTAATTGGATTATTGGCTGTTTGGATTATGAGTGTGATATCCACTATGGGGTACGGAGGTATCGTATTGCTGATGGCGATTGAGTCAGCGTGCATTCCATTACCCTCTGAAATTATCATGCCTTTCGCAGGGTATCTTGTTTTTAAAGGCGAGATGGTGCTCTGGGTTGTTGCCTTAATGGGCGCGCTAGGCTGTGTATTGGGTTCTATACCTGCCTACTATGTTGGAAAAACAGGCGGCAGACAGCTTGCTGAAAAATATGGCCGTTTCGTTCTCATCTCTAAAAAAGATTTAAAGATGGCAGATGATTGGTTTAAAAATTATGGTGAGATTATTATTTTTATAGGCCGCCTCCTTCCAGCTGTTAGGACTTTTATTGCGCTTCCTGCAGGGATTGCACGTATGAATATGACTAAGTTTATTATCTACACATTTGTTGGCTCCTTTATTTGGTGCTGGGCACTGGCATATACAGGCATGGTATTTGGTGAGCACTGGGACACATTAAAAGTTTACTTTCACGAATTTCATTATGTCATTGCAGGTGGAGCAATCATTTTCATCATTTGGTATATCAGACGTCATTTTCAGAATAATTAAATGGCATCTCATTATCATATCGGTATTGACTTGGGTGGCACTAAGATTGAAGTGGCTGTCTTAGACGGTCAGGACAAAATACTTTTTCGGGAACGATTACTTACTGAAGCCCATTTGGGTAGCGCGCATATCTTTAACCAAATTCATGCGCTCTATACAAAAGCCCTCGTATCTATACAAAATAAAACACATTCTCTAGGCTTAGGCACGCCTGGTTCGATCTCAAAGAAAACACATCTCCTTAAAAACTCTAATACACTTTGCTTAAATAGCTTACCGCTCCAATCCCTTCTTGAAGACAAATTAGTGCATGACATCCTGATTGAAAATGATGCTAACTGTTTTGCTCTTGCAGAAGCGTTAATGGGAGCAGGTAAAGGATACCCTTCTGTATTTGGCGTCATTATGGGAACAGGCTGTGGTGGTGGCATTGTATTTGATGGAAAAATTAGACAGGGGCCACAAAATATTGCCGGTGAATGGGGTCATATGGTGATCGACCCTCAAGGTTATCCCTGTTACTGCGGTGCGAATGGCTGTGTAGAAAGTTTTATATCGGGTGGTGGTTTAGAAAAAAGAATTCAAGATAAAACAGGTAAGAAGCTCTCAGCGATTGATTTTTTTAATGCTTCATTGAAAGACGAATCTCTAAAAAATATTAAACAAGATTTTTATGCCCGATTTGGTCAAGCCTTAGCTAATCTTATTAATATCTTAGACCCAGATATTGTTGTATTAGGCGGCGGACTTTCCAATGAAAAAAGTTTATATAAGGAGGGTATTGATGAAGTTTATGCGCGTATTTTTAATGATATGCCTTCAACGCCGATTGTTAAAAACATGCTGGGTGACTCAGCGGGTGTGATTGGTGCTGCTTTAATTGGTCGAGGACTTACTCAGTAATCGTTTTTTCTTTTTCAGTCCTATAGATACAACTGGGCAAATGATTTTCAAGTAATCCATTAATTTTTACGGTATCTATTTTGCAAAACTTACATTGATAGGCATGTAATGCATCGCCTTGATGCTCTTGCGGATAATCGATATAAAATATTTGTCGTTTCATGATATGGATTATTCTACTTCAAATTACGCTTCATATAAAAAGTTACTCCCATTTGTCTTTTTCCTTTGACTCTTCAACGGTCTGCCATTGCATATTCGATGGAGCATCAGCGCCGCCTCGCTTCAAAGGCATAATGTGGTCAATAATATAACCAGGGCAAGCTCCAAAAGGCTTGCCTGTCGAAGGGCATGGCTGCATTTTTTTGAAAGCTTTCTTGGCTTCAAGACTTCTTTTAATGTGGCCACGTTTGTCCCGTTCACAGCTTACACAGTAATCTGAATGAACTGCGAAAAGTGAGGCACTAAAAAAAAGTGCAATTAAAAAAAATAAAAATTTCTGCATAAGTCGAGAATCAAGATGTTTTAAGTATAATTCTTATAAATGATACAACAGCTCTCTCTTGAATGGCTTAATTCTGAATCGCAAATACCACAGGCGTTATGGGATAGTTGCTTTCCAGCACCTTACGAAGGTCAATGGTGGTATAGATCACTTGAGTGTGCTCATCTTGAAGAGCAATTCACTTTTACTTACGGCTTGATTTCTTTAAATGGAGAGCCGATCGCCATTGCGCCTGCATTCATAATGGATGTGCCCATCGAGCTTGTAATGCCTCCGATTATTTTACCTATCGTAAAGTTAATCGGTAAAGTTATCCCGTCTTTCTTATATCAACGTACTTTTTTTATAGGGAGTGCCTGCTCTGATGAGGGGCATATCGGGATTGATCCAAAAATTTTAAAAGCTCAGACAGTAACACAAGGTGATATTTTTCTCTGTATTCAGGAAGCTGCTGAGACGCAAGCACAAAAATACAAAGCAGCTATGTTGGTATGGAAAGACTTCCCTAATACATACCATCAAACACTTGCTTCTATTTCTAAATCTAAAAATTTATTTCCTCTTATAAGTTTTCCGTCGGCACTTTTAAAACTAGAAGGCGAAAATGCTGATGATTATATAAACTCTCTCAAAGGGTCTAGAAGATACCAATTTCGCAAAAAATTAAAGAAAGCACTTCCAGCTCCCCTTGATGTGAGCGTAGTTCATTTACCTGACAATCAAACCCTTCATCAGCTCTACCGATTATTCTCAAGAACTTATTTAAAAGGTAAAACTAAATTTGAAGAACTCACGCCTGAATTCTTTGAATTTATTTCTCGCGAAAAAGAAGCGCACTTTATTATTTTAAGGCACCAGTCTTCTCAAGAAATTGTAGCTTTTATGCTTTGTTTTGATCTTAAAGAACATGTGATTAACAAATTTATTGGTATTGATTATGACGCCCCTAGAGATTGGTTTATCTATTTCCGTTTATGGATTGAAGCTGTTAATTGGGCATATAAGATTGGTGCCAAAACAATTCAAAGTGGCCAAACAGCATATCCTGCTAAAATCGAAACGGGTCATGAACTCGTGCATCTTACAAATTTCTGTAAACACCGAAATCACTTTATGCATAAAATTTATAAAAAAGTAGCAAGCTTGGTCAATTGGGATACGCTGGATCCAGACTTGGCAGTTTATTTAAAAGCCTATCCTGAAGAAAAGCCTGGCATTCAAGTAACAAAAGAAGAGGGAAATTAATGTGGATTTTATTTAAGCTTTTAATCACCTCAGGTATGGTTGTTTTTATTTCTGAGGTGGCTAAGAAAAGTGATCGATTAGGTGGGCTCATTGCAGCACTTCCTCTTGTCACAGTGTTGACTTTAATTTGGCTATATTTAGAAAAACAACCGGAATCTAAAATTGCAAATCATGCTTGGTATACTTTTTGGTATGTCGTGCCTACTTTGCCCATGTTCTTAGCATTTCCTTTTTTACTTAAGCGATTTGGTTTTTGGCCAACACTTGGGATATCTGTTGTCATGACCTTAGTTGCATTTTATATTTTTGCAAAAATTGTGAAACCCTACGGCATCGAACTCTTATAATCCACTATGAATTTTATTTTTAAATCTGTTTTAATGGCACTCCATCTTCTTCTGGCGCTGATCCTATGCGTCATGATGATTATTCTGCCAAGAAATATCACACATCTTCTTATTCAGTTCTGGGCGAAACGTCTCTTACGTATTTTAGAAATTAAAATTACACTCACTGGAGAAGTCTTAAAGTTTTTAGGTAAAGATAGCTATCTTATCGTTTCAAATCATATTTCATGGCTTGATATTCCTGTAATCTTTTCTTTAAAACCCGTCACATTCGTATCAGCAACCGATGTCAAAACATGGCCTATTATTGGAATGCTCGCTAAAATTTCAGGTGCTATTTTTATTGACCGCAATCGCAAATCAAATTTGCCTGAAGTCATTCAAGCGATGAACCATCATTTTAAAAATGAAAAACAATCGATATGCATCTTTCCTGAAGGCGTTACGTCAACAGGATACCAAGTGCTTCCTTTTAAGAGCAGCTTATTTCAATCGGCCTTTGAGGCTGACAAATTACTTTTGCCTTTCTCAATCAAGTATAAAGAAAATAACGTACTGACAAATCGTACGAGTTTTCACGGGGCTACGAGTCTGCTCCAATCATTTAAGCGGGTTGCTAAATCCAATCGAATCGAGGTCGTGGTAGATATTGGGCATCCCATCAAACCCTCGCAATCAAGAAAAGATCTGTCTCTCAAACTTCAAGAAGCCATTGCACTAAAAATTAACTAACCGCCCATTTATACGGCACACGTCTCGATGTTATAATGAAGGCATCTTAGATTATTTAATTTAAACATCATGTTAAAACTTACTGCTATTTACGCCGCGATTCTTACCTTTGTATACGTTAAATTAACATTAAACGTCATTAACTTAAGACGTCAAAATGAAGTGTCTTTGGGTGATGGCGGTCGAGAAGACTTACAGCAAGCGATTCGTTCCCACGGAAACTTTGCGGAATATGTTCCTTTAGGTCTCATTCTCTTAGGATGCCTTGAAGCCAACCATATTCATTGGACGATTGTTTTGCTTTTAGGTGGTGTATTTACTACGGGCCGACTTTTTTATGCAAAAGCTTTTCTGGAAGCAACACCCAATATGGAGCTTAGAGTGAGGGGTATGAAATTCACACTCTGGGGTCTTCAAGCGCTTGCTGCAACAAATGTCATTGCGCTGATCATTCAAATAATTCTTTAATATTTAACTTCATGAGTTCTTTTATGACCATTGATGCCGCAACCTTACACGGCATGATCAAGCAAGATAATTTAGTTTTAATTGATGTAAGAAATGATGATGAAGTTGCAAGAGGTATTATTCAAGGCGCGCAACATATTCCACTTGTAAGCCTTCCTCAGGCTTTCGACAAACTTTCCAAAAAATCGAGTATTGTTTTTTATTGTCATAGTGGCGTTCGCTCTGCTCACGCTGCATCTTATTTGGCTGAACATGATTATCATGACGTGTATAACTTAGCAGGCGGTGTTATTGCTTGGGCAAATGCCGGCTACACTTTCTCAGCACTTAAATAATATGCATTATGATTATGAAGTAGACGCAACGGGGCTTAAATGTCCTCTTCCCATATTGCGATGTAAAAAAGGCTTGAATGAAATTAAATCTGATCAGGTCTTAAAAATTATTGCCACAGATCCTGGAAGTAAAAAAGATTTTGATGCATTCTGTCGTCAGACAGGGCACGAGCTTTTATCTCTTCAAGATGAAAATGGTGCCATTACTTTTTTTATTAAGAAACGTCGTTTAAGCTAACTTTTTTAGTTGCCTATTTAACTTTTCAAAGCTTTCCTCGAACTCTTCTAAACGTTTTTTTTCTTGTGCTACCACTGCCTCAGGAGCTTTATCTATAAAGCTAGCATTTTCTAGCTTACCTTTAGCTTTTTGGATTTCAATTTGAATCCGATTAAGCTCTTTTGTAATTCTTTCCCTTTCTTCTGCGGCGTTCACCTCAACCTTAAGCATTAATTTAAAATCTTTGATTAACATCACTGGGGCATCGATGGCTGGAAGTTCTTCCACAATTTCAACATCAGTTAATTTAGCAAGCGCTTTAAGATATGGCGCGTAAAGCTCAAGTGATTTTTTATTGCCTGCAATCACAAGTGGAATTTTTTGTGCCGGGGAAATATTCATTTCGCCACGAAGTTTTCGGCATACATCTACCATCTCTTTTAAAATCGACATCCAGTGAATGCTGTCTTGATCAATTTTTTTACTGTCACTTTGTGGGTAAGGTTCTAGCATAATCGAAGGGCCTTTTTTCCCATTCATAGGGCCGATCGTTTGCCAAATTTCTTCAGTAATAAAAGGCATCACTGGATGTATTAATCGCAGAATAATCTCGAGTACACGTAAAAGTGTTCGTCGTGTTGCTCTTTGCTCTGCTTCGCTACCCATTTGTAATTGAACTTTAGCAACCTCAAGATACCAATCACAAAATTCATCCCATACAAATTGGTAAAGCTCTTGTGACAATAAATCAAATCGGTAATCTAGAAATGCTTTTTCAATAGCAGTTTCTCTCTGCTGCAATTCGCTCACAATCCAACGATCGGCTTTTGAAAATTCAAGATAACCATCGACGCATTCGCCAAAACCATTTTCTTTGCCTTCGCAGTTCATAAGAACAAAGCGTGTCGCATTCCATAATTTATTACAAAAATTTCGATAGCCTTCACAACGCTGAAGATCAAATTTAATGTCGCGTCCTGGACTTGCTAAACTCGCATAAGTAAAACGTAAGGCGTCTGTGCCAAATGCAGCGATACCTTCTGGAAATTCTTTGCGTGTTTTTTTAGTAATGGATTCGGCTTGTTTCGGGTTCATAAGCCCAGTTGTTCTTTTTTCAATAAGCGCTTCAAGAGAAATGCCATCGATCAAATCGATAGGATCCAAAACATTTCCTTTTGACTTACTCATCTTCTGACCTTCTGCATCACGAATGAGTCCATGTACATACACATGCTTAAATGGAATTTTTCCAGTAATGTGTTTAGTCATCATGACCATTCGAGCGACCCAGAAAAAGATAATGTCAAAACCTGTCACCAATACTGTCGAAGGCAAATAAAGATCGAGCGCTGGGTTGGATGCTTTTGGATAGTCAGGCGTCCAATCAAGCGTTGAGAAAGGCCAAAGTGCGGATGAGTACCAAGTATCCAAGACATCTGGATCACGCTTTAAATTTCCCTGATAGCCATCTTTTGCTGCTAAAGCTTTTGCTTCTTCCTCGTTATGTGCAACCCATATCTGACCTTCATCACCATACCAAGCTGGAATTTGATGCCCCCACCATAGCTGCCTTGAAATGCACCAATCCTGAATATTGTTTAACCACTGGTTATAAGTGTTCACCCAGTTATCTGGGTAGAATTTAATTTCACCTGTCTTTACAACATCGAGTGCTTTTTCTGTAATGCTTTTTCCGTCATGCGTTTTTTTTGTCATCGCTACAAACCATTGGTCGGTAAGCATCGGCTCAATCACCACATCTGTTCTGTCACCTCGTGGAATTTTAAGTTTATGTTTCTCAGTTTTTATAAGAAAACCTTGAGCCTCTAAATCTTCTACAATTTTTTTACGTGCAGCAAAACGTTCTAGGCCTTGATAAACTTTTGGTGCTGATTCATTAATATGTCCGTCAAGTGTCAAAACACTTATCATAGGTAATTTATGGCGCATGCCCACTGCGTAGTCATTGAAATCGTGCGCAGGGGTCACTTTCACAACACCTGTCCCGAAGGTTTGATCTACATAATCATCTGAGATGATAGGGATATCACGATCACATAAAGGGAGCTTTACCATCTGCCCAACAAGCTTTTGATAGCGCGCATCCTCGGGATGAACCATGATAGCTACATCCCCCAACATCGTTTCCGGCCTGGTAGTTGCAACCGTTAAATGGCCTTCACCAGATGCGAGTGGGTATTGAATATGCCATAAGAATCCATCTTCTTCTTCTTGAACGACTTCTAAATCAGATACCGCTGTCTGTAATTGAATGTCCCAATTCACTAAACGTTTACCGCGATAAACGAGTCCCTCTTTATATAAACTGACAAATGTTTCAGTCACCGTTTTTGATAAGCCTTCATCCATTGTAAAACGTTCGCGTGACCAATCTGGCGAAGTCCCTAAGCGACGCATCTGTTCAGTAATGGTGCCGCCTGAATATGCTTTCCATTCCCATACTTTTTCTAGAAACTTTTCTCGTCCAAGGTCATGTCTTGAAATGCCTTCTTTATCAAGCTGTCTTTCAACCACAATTTGTGTCGCAATACCTGCATGATCAGTTCCGGGCTGCCATAAGGTATTTTCGCCCTTCATGCGGTGATAGCGAGTTAATGCATCCATCAGAGTTTGATTAAATCCATGCCCCATATGCAACGTTCCTGTCACGTTGGGTGGCGGCAATAAAATACAAAATGAATTTTTTTGCTTAGTATCTAAGCCTGCTTGATAGAAGCCTTTTGATTCCCAAAAATCATACCAATGACTTTCAATATCTTTTGGGCTAAAAGGTTTAGACAGATTATTTTCCATGAATAAAACACATAGAGGATTTGTTAAAGATTCATTTTAACATAGGGATAAGTGATATCAGGCCTCATGGCAGATGTCTGCCATAAAAAATCACTTAGAACATACGGTGCAGGATGGGTCTTTTTTAAGTTGGATATTTTTCCATTGCATGGATTTCACATCAAGCAATAGTAAGCGACCTTCTAAAGACTCGCCTATACCTAAAATAATTTTCATTACTTCAGCAGCTTGAGCAGTTCCAATCATGCCTACTGTAGGCGAAAAAACACCATTGTCAGCACAGCGTGTTTCATTGCGATCGCCTGTATCTGGAAATAAACAGTGATAACAAGGGCTCTTATCATGTCTCATATCAAAGACGCTAATCTGGCCCTCAAATCCTACAGCAGCACCGGAAACTAAAGGCTTTTTTAACTCCACTGCAATTCGATTAAGCGCATACCTTGTCGCAAAATTATCTGAGCCATCAATAATGACATCCACATCTTTTGCAATGACTTTCATACTTGCTTCAGTTTGTTTTTCTGTCACTGCAATAACTTCTACATCTGGATTAAGTAATTGAATAAACTGTTTTGCGGAAGAGGCTTTATTCACACCGACTGATTGTGTGTCATGAATGATTTGTCTTTGTAAGTTACTTAAATCTACATCGTCAAAATCACATATGGTCATTTTTCCAACGCCAGCAGCTGCGCAATAGATTGCAATAGGTGCGCCTAAACCACCTGCACCTACAATAAGAATATGACTATGAAGAAGTTTTTCTTGCCCCTGATACTCAATATCAGGCAATAAGATATGACGGCTATATCGAAGAAGTTGCTGATCGTCCATGCATGCATTAAACATTAATTAAAGTTGAAATGACTATATCGTCTATTAACTGTTGATTCAATGCATTTAAAAAACTGGGGTGGCTGATGGGGCTCGAACCCACGACAACAGGAATCACAATCCTGGACTCTACCAACTGAGCTACAGCCACCAATGAACTAAAAATTGGCCTGCCCGACAGGAATTGAACCTGTAACCCCCAACTTAGAAGGTTGGTGCTCTATCCAGTTGAGCTACGGGCAGCTTAACAACACAAAGCGTGTTACAGAAAATCCTTTTTTTCTATAAAAAGTAAGATGCTAAATCTGGTCGGGGTGGAGAGATTCGAACTCCCGACATCCTGCTCCCAAAGCAGGCGCGCTACCAGGCTACGCTACACCCCGAGGCCGAGAATATAGCCTAATTAAGGGCGTAGGTCAAATGAAGCGGCCATCTTAGCCCTCATGATTTCTTCTATTTACGCTGGTTTAGCGGCTTTTTTATGGCCTGATTTACCTTTTTTACCCTTACATGCATTAAGTTCTTCTTTGGACAATGTGCCATCACGGTCTTTATCCATAAGATCGAAATCTTCTTTGCAAACAACCTTTGCTTCTTCACGATCAAGCGTTCCATCACGATCAATATCCGCTTCTTCAAATGATTTTTTTGTATGCATTTTACAATGTTCGCCCGCACCATCATGTGCTGCAAAAATAGGTGTATTTAAACCAAAAATTAATCCCAGTGAAATTAACCAGACACTTTTCTTCATAGCCTTAAGCTCCTTTAAAAAATAATTTATATTAATCATACTCTTCGATACCTCTTCTTACAAAAGATTCAACCAGTATGGATATAGTTAAAAATTCAATATGTTAAAATGATGTCTTTTATTCATTGATCAATCCATGACAGCCAAGATAATTGATGGAAAATCGGTTGCTGAAAATCTTCTTCAAGATCTCAAAAAAGAAATTGGCGTGAGATCAAAAGAAGGTATTCAAAATCCGAGCTTAGCGGTCATTCTTGTAGGTTCTGATCCTGCGTCGTCCATCTATGTCAAAAATAAACGGTTGGCCTGTGAAAAAATAGGTGTGAAATCGATTGCTTATGATTTACCTAATGAAACATCTGAAAAAGAACTTATAACGCTTATTGAAACATTAAATAATGACGCCAATATCGACGGCATCTTAGTTCAGTCGCCTTTGCCTGCTCATATTAATAATGACGTCATTTTTGAGACTATTTCACCACATAAAGATGTCGATGGATTTCATCCTAAGAATATTGGTCTTTTAGCAATAAGGCAGCCCCAATTAAGATCTTGTACTCCATACGGTGTCATGAAACTTATTGAAGCCACCCAGCTTTCAACCCGAGGACTTGATGCAATCGTCGTGGGTGCATCCAATCATGTAGGTCGCCCTATGGGCTTAGAGCTTCTGTTAGCAGGCTGTACTGTCACTATATGTCATCGCTATACCCAACATCTCCAACAAAAAATTGAATTGGCAGACATCGTTATAGCTGCGGTTGGTATTCCAGGCATGATTAAGGGAAGTTGGATTAAACCTGGGGCAATTGTCATTGATATTGGCATTAACAGGCTTGAGAGTGGAAAGATTGTAGGTGACATTGAATTTGATATCGCCAAAACAAGGGCCGGTTTTATCACCCCTGTACCAGGGGGGGTAGGTCCTATGACGGTTGCAACATTAATGGAAAATACGCTTCTCGCACAAAAGCTATCTACCCAATAAATAGTCGTAAAAATAGGTCAATTACATCTTGCTTTCATAGTCGATCAGTGTAAACTTTCGCGATTATTTTCATTTGTTTTTACTTTAGGATTAAAAAATGGCAGTTAAAAAAGTAGCTAAAAAAGTTGTAGCTAGGAAAAAAGCTCCAATTAAAAAAGTAGTGGCTAAGAAAAAACCAGCGCCTAAAAAAGTCGTTGCTAAGAAAAAGCCGGCACCGAAAAAGGTTATAGCTAAAAAAGTTGTAGCCAAGAAAAAAGCTCCAATTAAAAAAGTAGTGGCTAAGAAAAAACCAGCGCCTAAAAAAGTCGTTGCTAAGAAAAAGCCGGCACCGAAAAAGGTTTTAGCTAAAAAAGTCGTAGTGAATAAAAAACCAGCGCCTAAAATGGTTGTAGCTAAGAAGCCTACCCCTGCAAAAATTGTCCCGCTTAAAGTTAAAGGCTCACCTCAAAAAGGCCTAAAACAATTTAGATCTTATGAAGCTAAAAAAGGTGAAGGCTACATGAGCAAAAGCCAGCTTAATCATTTCCGCTCGATTCTTAATGAATGGAAAGCGGAATTAAGCCAGGATATCGATCGCACTGTGCACACGATGCAAGATGAACTGACTTCACATGCAGATCCTAATGATCGCGCAAGCCAAGAATCTGATATGGCGCTTGAACTTAGAAATCGTGATCGTGAACGCAAACTTATCAAAAAAATAGATGAGACTTTAAGAAATATCGAAAGCCAAGATTATGGATACTGCGCAGGCTGTGGTGAAGAAATCGGTTTAAAACGTTTAGAAGCACGTCCTACCGCAACACTTTGCATTGATTGCAAAACGCTTGATGAAATCCGCGAAAAACAAATGGCGGGATAATGATTTGTTAAAATAAAAAACCCGGGAATCCCGGGTTTTTTATTGTCTTAAATCTATCTAAAACAAATTAGTCTTCTTTCTTACTTTCTGCTTTTTCTTCAGCAGGCGGCGGCTCAATCAGTGCTTTAGCACTTACGCGAACACGGCCTTTATCATCCACTTCAATCACTTGCACTTTAACTTTTTGTCCTTCAGACAAGAAGTCAGTCACTGCATTCACACGTTGATGTGCAATTTGTGAAATGTGAAGCAAACCATCTTTACCAGGAAGAAGAGATACAATTGCGCCAAAATCTAACATCTTAATCACAGTGCCTTCATAGATTTGACCTACTTCAATTTCTGCTGTGATTTCTAAAATACGGCGCTTTGCTTCTTCGCCTTGAAGACCATCCACACAAGCAATCTTAATAGTGCCATCATCTTCGATATCAATCGTAGCACCTGTTTCTTCTGTCAAGGCTTTAATCACTGATCCACCTTTACCGATCACTTCACGAATTTTATCTGGATGAATTTTCACAGTAATAATTCTTGGTGCAAATGTAGATAGCTCTTGACGGCTGCCTTTCATTTCTTTTTTCATGATCGCCAAAATATGCTCACGTCCTTCTTTTGCTTGGCTTAATGCAACTTGCATAATTTCAGTTGTGATACCTGTAATTTTAATATCCATTTGAAGAGCTGTAATACCGTCTTCAGTACCCGCTACTTTAAAGTCCATATCACCCAAGTGATCTTCGTCACCTAAGATATCTGTAAGAACAGCAACACGATTACCTTCTTTGATAAGACCCATCGCAATGCCTGCTACGTGGGCTTTGATTGGGACACCTGCGTCCATCAATGCTAAACAACCGCCACATACAGATGCCATAGAGCTTGATCCATTTGATTCTGTAATTTCAGAAACGACACGCATCGTATAACTAAAATCTTCTTTAGAAGGCAGTACTGCAATCAATGCACGCTTAGCTAATCGACCATGACCAATTTCACGACGCTTAGGTGTGCCTACACGTCCTGTTTCGCCTGTTGCGTAAGGAGGCATATTGTAATGAAGCATGAAGCGATCTGAATACTCACCTTGAAGTGCATCAATAGTTTGCTCATCGCGACCTGTACCTAATGTAGCAACTACAAGCGCTTGTGTTTCACCACGCGTGAAAAGTGCTGAACCATGAGTTCTTGGAAGAACGCTTGATCTAATTGCAATCGGTCTGACTGTGCGAGTATCGCGTCCATCAATGCGTGGCTCTCCATCTAAAATTTGTGTGCGCACTGTTTTTGCTTCTAAATTAAAAAATTCATTTTTAATTTTATTAGTTTCAGCAGTATCTGTATCTTCAGTAATAAGCTTTGCGAATACTTTATTTTTAATTTCATCTAACTTAGCTGAGCGTTCGCCTTTTGATTTAATTTGAAATGCAGCATGCACATCCTTTGCCGCTAAATCATGAATCTTTTTAATGAGAGCTTTATCAGGCTCAGGAGCAACCCAATCCCATGGCTCTTTGCCAACTTCTTTAGCTAGTTCATTAATCATTTTAATCACAGCTTGCATTTCTTTATGACCATGAAGCACAGCGCCTAACATTACGCTTTCAGGTAATTCCTTTGCTTCTGATTCCACCATCAATACAGCCGAATCTGTTGCCGCAACCACAAGATCGAGCTCACTTTCTTTTAATTGTGATGCTGTTGGATTCGTCACATACTCTTCGTTAATATATCCGACGCGCGCAGCACCAATAGGTCCATAGAAAGGAATGCCGGAAATAGCTAATGCAGCTGAAGCACCAATAATTGCTGGAATATCAGAATCAATTTCACTGTCAGATGACACTACCATCGCTACGATTTGAATTTCGTTGTAAAAACTTTCTGGAAATAAAGGACGTAATGGACGATCAATTAGACGTGAGGTTAGTGTCTCTTTTTCGCTTGGGCGTGCTTCTCGTTTGAAAAAACCGCCAGGAATTTTACCTGCAGCATATGTTTTTTCTTGATAATCAACTGTGAGTGGAAAAAAATCTTGGCCTTCTTTTACATCGTGTCTTCCTACAACTGTCACTAATACCGCTGTATCGCCATAACTTACTAATACTGCGCCATCAGCTTGTCTTGCTATTTCACCTGTTTCCAGTGTTAAGGTGTGTGCACCAAATTGAATACTTTTCTTAATTGCTTTAAACATAATTTACCCTTTTCTTTTTTCATCCGCTATTCACTTCTTAATAACGAATACATTAACTAACATTTAACATCCAATAAAAAAGCCGACGCATCTTCCTTTAAAGAAGGATTGCAATCGGCTTCAAAACTTACGAATCAATAAATCTCTTAAACTAATTAATTTAAATAGTTAAAAAATTATTTACGTAAACCAAGGCGTTCAATCAATGATTGATAACGGCCTAAACTCTTACCTTTAAGGTAATCTAATAATTTTCTACGTTGACTTACAAGCGCTAAAAGTCCACGACGTGAGTGATGGTCTTTTGCATTGGTTTTGAAATGGTCTGTTAAATAACCAATACGACTTGTGATAAGTGCAACTTGCACTTCTGGGGATCCTGTATCGTTCTTTGCCTGTTGATATTCACTTACAACTTTGGCTCTTTCTGCTGCTGTTGATGCCATTTAATCTTCTCTCCTCATTCAGAACCGCGTATTTTAATTGTATTCTTTTGATTTAACAATATGTTTTTTATAATATATTTGCGATTAAGCGCTTAGGAAAAAGACGTCCTTGAAGGTCGGGCTGACCCACTCCTACAAACTGGCCTGAAACGCTGTATAAACGTAACTCTTCTTCATTTTTACTTATAAAATCAATGCTTTGCCCTTTTTTAATCAATTCTGTTTCAGCTGAAGTTAGTTCAATCGATGGTAGGCCTTCTAATAGAGCGTCTATGGGCAAAAGTACTTTTTCTCGAGATATCGAGTCCATAGCTTCAAGTGCTTCAATCGTCAGAGCCTCTGTCAATTGAAAATTGGCCGTTTGGGTGCGTTCCAAACCTTTTAAATGGGCACCACATCCAAGTGCGTGCCCTATATCTTCTGCCAAAGTTCGAATGTAAGTGCCCTTGCTGCAAGAAACCTCAATCGTCATGACGCTGCCTTGAAATTCCATAAGCCCGATGTCATAAATGGTAATTTGTCGAGATTTGCGCTCAATTTCAATACCTTGCCTTGCATACTCGTAGAGAGGTCTGCCTTCGAATTTCAATGCAGAATACATCGGGGGTATTTGTGTAATATCACCTATAAATTTTTGCAGTGTTTCTTTTAATTGAGCTTCATTGAAGACAGCTTCTTTTTTTGAAATCACTTCTCCTTCTTGATCGCCTGTCGTAGTTGTCACACCTAATTGAACTGTAGCGATATAAGTTTTATTAGCATTAAGAAGGCGATGTGAAAATTTTGTAGCCTCACCTAAGCAAATAGGGAGCAGCCCTGAGGCCATAGGATCAAGCGTGCCTGTGTGTCCTGCTTTTTTTGCGTTCAATAACCATTGAATTTTTTTTAAGGCTTGATTGGATGAAAATCCAAGTGGCTTATTAAGTAAAAAAACGCCATCAATCTCGCGCTTCGTGGACTTCTTTTGCATGGAAATAAATTACTGAGGAGGCAGTGCGTCTTTGATGAGCTGTGAAATCTTCATCCCCTCATCAATCGACGTATCATACACAAAATGAAGTTGTGGAATGCCGCGTGTTGCCATCCGTTTTGATAATTGCGCACGTAAATAACCTGTCGAGCGATCGAGGCCTTGCATGATTAAAGGATCATTAGTAGGGGAAGTAAAATATATTTTAGCGTGGAGTAAATCAGGGGTAACTTGCACTTCAGTAATAGTCAACATTCCCACTGCAGGATCTTTTAATTCTGACTGAATAAGCTCTGCGAGTTCGCGCTTGATTTGTTCTGAAATGCGATCACTTCTCGCATAAGAGCGATTCACCATGGTTAAAGTTTACGCGCGATCTCAACAACTTCAAATACTTCGAGCATATCGCCCACTTCAATTTCATTAAAGTTTTTAATAGAGAGTCCGCACTCAAAATTATTTTTAACTTCTTTGACATCGTCTTTGAAGCGTTTTAATGAATCAAGTTCGCCCGAATGAATCACGACATTATCTCTTAAGACACGCACCATTGAGCTTCTTCGAATCACACCATCTTGAACATAACAACCGGCAATAGAGCCCAGTTTAGAAATTTTAAATACTTCACGAATTTCAACCATGCCGATGACGCTTTCTTTTTGCTCCGGCGATAACAATCCGCCAAGGGCCGCTTTCACTTGATCGACAGCTTCGTAAATAATACTGTAATAGTGCACATCGACTTCAAGTGAATCTATTAATTTACGGGCACCTGCTTCCGCTCTTACATTAAATGCAATGAGAATGGCTTTCGATGCACTCGCTAAGTTCACGTCAGATTCAGTCACTGCACCCACACCCATGTGAATGACATTTACTTTAACTTCGTCAGTAGATAATTTTTGTAATGATGTAGATAACGCTTCGTAAGAACCTTGAACATCAGATTTAATAATGAGCGGTAAAACTTTTACGTTACCCTCAGCCATTTGATCAAATATATTTGCAAGTTTTGCAGCTTGTTGTTTTGCTAACTTCACATCTCTAAATTTACCTTGACGGAATAGAGCAATTTCACGGGCTTTGCGCTCATCATTTAGCACAACGACTTCTTCCCCTGCATTCGGCACATCTGCTAAACCTAATACTTCAACAGGGATAGAAGGTCCTGCTTCTTTAATTTCTTTACCCGTCTCATCAAGCATCGCACGAATACGGCCAAAAGCTGATCCCGCTAACAATGTATCGCCACGTTTTAATGTACCTGACTGAATAAGAATCGTTGCTACAGGGCCTCGACCTTTATCTAAACGGCCTTCAATGACAATACCTTTGGCAGGCGTATTTTTAGGTGCTTTTAATTCAAGCACTTCAGCTTGAAGAAGCACTGATTCAAGAAGTTTATCGATACCTTGTCCTGATTTTGCTGAAACTTCCACAAACATAGTGTCACCACCAAAATCTTCGGGCACCACTTCTTGCGCTACAAGTTCCATTTTTACGCGCTCAGGCGCGGCTTCAGGTTTATCAATTTTATTGATTGCAACCACTAGAGGCACATTGCCTGCTTTTGCATGATGAATTGCTTCAATGGTTTGTGGCATCACGCCGTCATCTGCTGCTACCACTAGAATCACAATGTCGGTAGCCTTAGCGCCGCGAGCCCGCATTGCAGTGAAAGCCTCATGGCCTGGTGTATCTAAAAAGGTCACCATACCGCGGGGTGTTTCTACATGGTACGCACCTATATGTTGTGTAATGCCGCCTGCTTCACCAGAAGCCACACGTGTCGTTCTAATATAATCAAGCAATGATGTTTTACCGTGATCCACGTGACCCATGACAGTGACCACTGGCGGACGTGTTTCGAATATAGCTTCTATGTTTGAATCTTGCTCGATCAGCGCGTCAGGATCGTTATCTAAGGCTGCAACGGGAGTGTGTCCCATTTCACCTACTACAATCATTCCAGTGTCTTGATCTAAAATTTGATTAATGGTCACCATCATGCCCATATTCATAAGTACTTTAATGACTTCAGTGGCTTTCACTGACATCTTATGTGCTAAGTCAGCAACCGAAATCGTTTCCGGCACATGAATGTCTCGAATAATCGGTTCAGTAGGCGCTACAAAAGTTGATTCTTCATTCTCTTCGCGAGATTTTGATTTTGATTTAGGTGAGCGCCATCCTGAGGAAGCGCTGGAGTCACCACGGCCTTTAAGCGTACGTTTTTTAAATTCACGATCGGACCAATCTTTTTCACTCTTATCTACTTGCTTTTCTTTGGTCTCAACTTTAACCCCTGCTTTAGAAGCGGGGCGATGAAGTGTGCCTTCACTTAATTTAGCTGCCGGGGCCTCATTCGCTTTCGCAACTGCTTCTTGTTTTTTTCTAATATCATCGGCTTGAGCTGCTGCAAGTGCTGCATGTCGCTTAGCTTCATCTTCTCTAATTGATAACTGTTCCTCACCAAGCACGTGTGTTCTTGTTGGAGCTTTAGCGACTGTCTCAACGGGTGCAGATTCCACAATAGTTGGTGTATCGACAGGTTGCCCATCTTCTCGTCTGACGAGAACACGTTTTTTGCGAACTTCAACTTGAATGGTGCGAGCACGTCCTGTGCTATCCGTTTTTTTAATCTCTTTATTTTGTTTGTGCGTTAAAGTGATTTTATTTTTTGGCACTTGAGTTTGGCCATGCTCTTTACGAAGATATTCGAGAAGCGCTGATTTATCTATTTCACTTAATGAATCTTCTGCTACTGATTTATTGACGCCAGCACTTTTAAGCTGTTCGATTAATAAATCAACAGGCAAACCTAATTCTTCAGCAAATTTAGTGACAGTTGATTGTCCCATTTAGTACCTCATAATATTCATCGTAGGGTGAATGTGCCTTTAAACAAACCAAGGCGCTCTAGCAGTCATGATTAACTGTTTCGCACGCTCTTCATCCATTGAAGTCATTTCAACCAATTCATCTACAGCAAGATCTGCAAGATCTTCCATTTTCGAAATACCTTTTGAAGCCAGAAGGTTAGCCGTCGCGTCATCCATGCCTTCCATCGTGAGAAGGTCTTCTGCCGCCTCTTCAACTTTTTCTTCTTTAGCAATCGCTTCAGTGAGAAGCGCCGCTCTCGCGCGCGAACGAAGTTCATTCACTGTGTCTTCGTCGAATGCTTCAATCTCCACCATCTCTTGTAATGGCACATAAGCAATTTCTTCTAGCGTGCTAAATCCTTCTTGCACAAGAATGTCAGCCACATCTTCATCCACATCAAGTTTCGCCATAAATAATTGGCTCGTACTTGCATATTCTTCTTCATTTTTCTTAGAAGATTCTTCTTCTGTCAGAATATTGATATTCCAACCTGTGAGCTCAGACGCAAGACGAACGTTTTGTCCATTTCGCCCAATCGCTTGCGCTAAATTTTCTTCATTCACCACAACATCCATACTGTGTTTTTCTTCATCAACCACAATACTTGAGACTTCAGCCGGCGCCATCGCATTGATGACAAACTGTGCTGGCTCCATGGACCATAAAACAATATCCACTCGCTCTCCTGCAAGCTCGCCTGTCACTGCTTGAACTCTTGATCCTCGCATGCCCACACAAGTGCCTACTGGATCAATTCTTTGATCGTTTGCTTTCACAGCAATTTTTGAACGCAATCCTGGATCACGAGATGCAGATTTGATTTCTAATAATCCCTCTTCAATTTCTGGCACTTCAAGTTCAAATAAACGCACAAGAAATTCAGGTGCTGTTCTAGATAAAATAAGCTGTGGTCCGCGATGACTTCTTTCAACGCTTGTCAGATAAGCTCTCACACGGTCGCCGATACGTAAATTTTCTTTAGGAATCATTTGATCGCGAGGAAGTACCGCTTCAATACGACCCACTTCAATGATGCCATTACCTCGATCCATACGTTTGATCACACCAGTCACTAATTTTTCATTGCGACCTAAGAAATCTTCTAAAATTTGTTCTCTTTCCGCTTCGCGTACTTTTTGCAAGATGACTTGTTTTGCAGCTTGTGCACCGATTCGTCCAAACTCAATCGATTCGAGAGGAACTTCAATCGTATCGTTTTCAGCTTTGCCTTCAGCGCGAGGATCTAAAAGAGAAATTTGAGCATCTTCATTTTCAATGAGCTCATCATTTAAAAACGTCCAACGTCTAAAAGATTTATATTCGCCTGTGTCACGATCGATTTCTACGCGCACATCAATATCTTCTGTATTTTTTTTCTTTGTAGCTGAAGCCAAGGCTGATTCAAGCGCCTCAAAGACCACATCTTTGTTCACATTTTTTTCATGGGCTAAAGCATCTACTAACAATAAAATCTCGCGACTCATTTCAATCTCCGCAACTCATTTTCTAACGTTTAAATTCTGGGCTCAATCGAGCTTTATCAATATTGGATAAAGCGAAGCGATAGAGCTCACCCTCGCACAATAAAAGAACAGTATCTTTTTCTGTTCCATCAATCGTGCCTAAAAAATTTTTACGCGCATCCAAAGGCATTCTAAGTTTCACAGAAGCTCGCTCACCTTTAAAGCGTTCAAAATCAGCTAATTTCTTTAACACGCGATCCATACCAGGGGATGACACCTCTAGTCGGTCGTAATCTAAATCCTGCTCTACGGTAAGAACGTGACCTAAATGGTTGCTCACTAAAGTGCAATCATCAATCGTCACTGAATCAGGCTTATCAATATAAACACGCAAAAGCTTTCCTCGATTTGAAATCTCCAAATCTACCAATTCATAGCCGAGCTGCTGAACGGTTTTTTCAATTAATGTTTCAAGCTTTTCCATCTTACAAGGCTGATTTCCTAAAATTCCCCAAGTTGCAGAAACAAAAAATGGGCTTAAAGCCCATCAATATTTTCATGCCGAATTATATCAATAAATTCAGATAATTGAAATCAAAACTTCATTCAAAATCAATATGATCCATCACATTAAAGAACTTTAATCTTCGCGAATTTTCGCTTGCCCACCTGGGCCACAAATTCACTATTTTTAGAAATCATTTTTTTACCATCTTCAAGACGCTCTCCGTCAATTTTGATACCGCCGCCCTCGATGAGGCGCATAGCTTCTGATGTACTCGCCACAAGCAAGGCCTCTTTAAGAAGCTGCAAAATGCCAATCGTATCTGCTTGAATCGTAATATTTACCTCAGGGACATTGTCTGGAATGCCTCCTTTAGAGCGTGTCTGGAAATTTTCTAAGGCCTCAATAGCCGCCTCTTTTGAATGAAAGCGCGCTACAATTTCTTGAGCAAAAGTGACTTTAATATCGCGAGGATTTTGGCCCGCCTTGACATTCGCTTTCCATCCAGCAATCTCATCCATTGATGCAAAAGAAAGTAGCTCTATATATCGCCACATTAATTCATCTGAAATGGACATAATTTTTGCGAAAATTATTTCAGGCGCTTCATTAATCCCGATGTAGTTACCCAGCGATTTAGACATTTTTTGAACGCCATCCAAGCCTTCGAGAAGGGGCATGGTAATCACACACTGAGGGGATTGACCTGATTGCTTTTGTAACTCCCGCCCCATTAATAAATTAAATTTTTGATCAGTACCGCCTAACTCCACGTCTGCTTTCAATGCGACAGAGTCATAGCCCTGAAGAAGAGGGTAAAGAAACTCATGGATAGCAATAGGTTGATTGTTTTTATATCGCTTACTAAAATCATCGCGCTCTAACATACGAGCAACGGTATGACTTGCAGCTAATTTGAGCATGCCGGCTGCGCCTAAATCAGTCAGCCACTCTGAATTAAAAACGACCTCGGTTTGATCGCGCTTTAATATTTTAAAAACTTGCTCAGCATAGCTCTCAGCATTTTTTTTCACTTCATCTTGAGACAAAGGAGGGCGTGTTGCACTTTTGCCTGTCGGGTCACCAATCATGCCCGTGAAGTCGCCAATTAAAAATAAAATGTGATGGCCTAAGTCCTGAAATTGTCTGAGTTTATTTAATAAAACGGTATGGCCTAAATGAAGATCAGGGGCTGTAGGATCAAAGCCCGCCTTCACTCTTAAAGGCTGACCTTTTTTAAGTTTTTCGAGAAGCTCTTCTTCTAGAAGAATTTCTTCGGCGCCTCGTTTAATGAGTGCTAACGCTTGATTGATTTCAGTAGCCACAAATATTTCCGAATGGTTTTATTGAAGTTTAATGATTGCCATCATTTTAGCCTAAATTATTTTACCAATATGGAAAATAGCGGAAATAAACCATTTACAATCCTACACATGAATGAATTATTTATAGGTCTTATGTCTGGCACCAGCCTTGATGGGATGGATGCTGTGCTTGTTAGTTTTGGTGACTCACCTCAAGACATCAAAATGATGGGTCATAGTTATGTCGCCTACGAAGATACATTGAAAAAAAGCCTTCTAGGGCTTCATTTGCCATATACCAATGAGCTCGAAGATAGCCTCATTGCAGGCAATATAGTGAGCCAAAAAGCCTATCAAGCTATTGAAGCTTTGCTTAAAAAAACAGGTACTTCATCCAAAGATATCAAAGCGATTGGGTTTCATGGACAAACCATTCGCCATCAGCCACAAAAAGGCTTCACCTTGCAAATTGGAAATCCTGCGCTCTTAGCTGAGCTTTGCCATATCAATGTGATTGCGGATTTTCGAAGCCGAGATATTGCAGCAGGGGGACAAGGCGCTCCCTTAGTACCCGCATTTCATAAAGAAATTTTTTCGCACCCAACGATTCATCGCGCGATTGTAAATATCGGTGGGATTGCGAATATCACCATATTAAATCCCGAAACTTCCACATCAGGCTTTGATAGTGGGCCTGGCAATATTTTATTAGATCACTGGAGTCAAACGCATCTGCATAAAGCATTTGATGAAGATGGTTCTTGGGCAAGGGAAGGTCAGCTTATTCAAACGCTCCTTGATGCATTTTTTAATGATACTTACTTTGAAAAAAATGCGCCTAAAAGCACAGGTCGTGATCACTTTAATGAAGCTTGGCTCAATAAACACTTACAAAAATCTTATTCCATTCAAGATATCCAAAGAACGCTATTAGAACTAACCGCATTGAGTATTTCAAACGCCATAAAAACACATAACGCAAATATCTCAGAAATTTATCTCTGTGGCGGTGGTGCTTTAAATAGTTTCTTAGTTGAGCGATTAAAGTCATTAATGCCTCAAGTAAAAATTCAACTCACGGATACTCTTGGCCTATCGACTCAACATGTAGAGGCCGCGGCATTTGCATGGCTTGCGAAACAAACACTGTTTTCAAAACCAGGTAACTTACCTCAAGTTACTGGCGCTAAAGGCTTGCGCATTTTAGGTGCACTTTATCCCACATAAAGATAGCGCTAGCAAAAGTGTTCTGAGAAGTTATAATTCATTAATAATTAATTTTATTTTTCAAAAATGAAATCAACTAAAGTCATATTAAACTTCGATCAAGAATCAACATCCATAGAATTGCCTTTGGTAAAAAGTACTATGGGTAACGATGCGATTGATATTCGTCAATTAGGGACTCATCAAGTATTTAGTTATGACCCTGGTTTTATGTCGACGGCTTCGTGTAGCTCTGAAATCACTTTTATTGATGGCGAAAAAGGCCTTCTTCTTTATCGTGGTTATCCTATTGAACAACTTGCAGAACATTATGATTTTTTAGATGTGGCTTATCTCTTGTTGCACGGTGAATTGCCAAAGCCTCAAGAAAAAGAAACATTTTCGACCACCATTACACGCCATACAATGCTCCACGATCAACTCAATAATATTTTTCGTGGGTTTAGACGTGATGCGCATCCTATGGCAGTCATGGTCGGCGTCGTAGGTTCTATGTCTGCATTCTATAATGATAGTATGGATGTCTCAGACGCCAAGCATCGTTTAATTGCAGCGCACCAATTATTAGCAAAGGTTCCTACGATAGCAGCATGGAGTTTCAAATATCGTTCAGGACAACCATTTACCTACCCGCAAAATCATTTAAGTTATGCAGAGAATTTTATGCACATGATGTTTGCAACGCCATGTGAAGAATACAAAATTAACCCAGTACTTGCTAAAGCGTTTGAGCGCATTTTAATTCTTCATGCAGACCATGAACAAAATGCATCAACTTCCACAGTGAGACTCGCGGGCTCTTCAGGGGCTAATCCTTTCGCATGTATCGCTGCAGGTATTGCATCTCTTTGGGGTCCAGCGCACGGTGGCGCAAATGAAGCTACTTTGAAAATGCTCGAAGAAATTGAGGATGAAAGTCGTATTGGTGCATTCATCAAACGTGCAAAAGATAAAGATGACTCATTCCGTATGATGGGGTTTGGCCATCGCATTTATCGCAACAAAGATCCTCGTGCAGAAATCATGCGCAAAACCTGCCATGAAGTGCTAAATGAACTTGGTTTAAAAGATGATCCTATTTTCAAGCTTGCAATGAAGTTAGAACAAATTGCACTTGAGGATGAATACTTCATTGAGAAAAAACTTTATCCGAATGTGGATTTTTATTCTGGCATTGTGATGCGAGCTATGGGTATTCCTAATTCGATGTTTACTGCCGTATTTGCCCTTGCAAGAACAGCAGGCTGGGTCGCTCAATGGAATGAAATGTTAGGGCAGCCTGGCAATAAAATTGGCAGACCACGCCAAGTTTACACAGGTAAAGCTCGGCGCGACGTTCCTAAGAGTAAGTAGTTTTAAGCTGAGAAGGAAGAACCGCAACCGCATGTTGTTTGTGCGTTTGGATTCTTAATAACGAATTGTGAGCCTTGAACACTGTCTTGATAGTCGATTTCAGCACCCATTAAATATTGCAAACTCATAGGATCAATGAGCAAAGTCACTGAATCTTTTGTGACTTGCGTATCATCTTCATTTGTAGTTTCTTCAAATGTAAATCCATATTGAAATCCTGAACATCCGCCACCGCTTACGAATACACGAAGCTTCAGCTCTGGCTGGCCCTCTTCTTCAATCAATGCCTTCACCTTTTTTACAGCATTATCTGTAAAAATAAGTGGGGTCGGCATTTCCATTTCTTTTGATTCAACGATTTGATTCATATTATTGACTCCTCATTATTTCTTTTTTTGTGACTGATAATCTTTAGCTACTTCTTTAAGCCGTCCATACACTTTAGCACCTGCGTGAATTTCTATCACCTTATATTCGATATCACCCATGATTCTAGCATTTGCATGAAGCTCTAAATATTCAGCACATATAATATTACCGTTCACGTCTCCGCCAATAATTGCCGTATGTGCAGAAATATTTCCCTTAATGCGGCTTTTATTACCCATAATAAGAGTACCTGCTGTGCCTGGAAGTTCAGTGAGGTTGCCTTGAATTGAACCATCCACACGAATACCACCTGAATACGTCACATTGCCGCGTACCGAAATGTCTTTATCAATAAGTGTATCAATCGTACGCGCTTTATTTTTTTTATTAAAAAACATGAAATATCCTTTATCGTTTCTTGCCTACAATTTTTTCGTAAAAAAGAATGTCTTCTTTTAGCTTATTGTTTTCTTCTTGAAGCTTAGAAATATCGCCTGAAACTTTATCGCCTGAAATCGATTTGAGCTGGATCTCAATTTTTTGTTGCAACAACTGGCCTTGTATAGATTGATTTTCTGCTTCTAATGCTTCAATTTTTGAAATAAAGCCAATCACTGAACCGCCATTTAACTCCCAATAAGTAAATCCTGCGCCGCCTATAAATGAGAATGCTGCAATCATCAAATAGGTGTGCCAAGAAGCGCCTGTTTTAATACGCATTCTTCGACGGGTGATACCAAAATATTTGGTATAGGTTCGCTTAACTTTTCTCATAGAAACAACACTTTATGGCATCAAGGGCACAAGATCAAGTCCAGAAATCTCTGGAAAATCAAACATTAGATTCATGTTCTGAACAGCCTGTCCTGCCGCGCCTTTCACGAGATTATCAATGACAGATAAAATCACAACCTTATGGCTTCCTTGCGGCTGATGGATACTAATGCGACATTGATTTGAGCCTCTTACAGATCTTGTTTCTGGATGAGACCCTTTTGGCATAACGTCTACAAAAGACTCGTTTTTATATCTTGATTCAAAAAGTGCTTGTATATCTGTTTTTTTAGTAAGCGTTGCATAAAGTGTCGCGTGAATACCTCTAATCATAGGCGTTAAATGAGGTACAAAAGTTAAATGCACTGCTTGATTCGCAACACTGCTGAGTCCTTGCGTGATTTCGGGTAAATGTCTATGCCCCTCAACTCCGTATGCTTTAAAGTTATCAGAAGCTTCCGCCATCAATGCATGGACTTCAGCTTTTCTGCCAGCTCCAGATACGCCTGATTTCGCATCTGCAATTAAATCATCAAGATCAATCACTCCTGATTCAATTAATGGGATAAATCCCAATTGAATGGCTGTGGGATAACAGCCCGGATTAGCCACAAGTGATGCCTTTTTAATCTTTTCTCTATTCATCTCCGGCAGGCCGTAAACAGCTTCTTTAAGTAGATCGCTACATGAATGCGGCATGTTATACCACTTTTCCCAGACGTTAGCGTCTTTTAGCCTAAAATCAGCTGCCAAATCGATCACTTTTACCCCAGCTTTAAGAAGTGCTGGTACTTCTTGCATGGCAATACCATTAGGCGTTGCAAAAAAAACGAGATCACAATTCGTTAAATTAGCTGCCTTCGGATCTTCAAATTTAAGATCAATGAGACCTCTCAAGCTTGGAAATAAGGTCGCAATCGATAAACCAGCCTCTGCTCTAGATGTCACAGCCTGAATCGTCACATGAGGATGTTTAACTAGAATTCTTAATAGCTCAACGCCGGTATAACCAGTCGCACCGACCACACCTACTTTAATCTTGGACTTATTACTCATCACTTGGCACCTTTAATTTAAAAGAAGTTTTAATCCTTAAAAACCATACTAACAAAATTTATTTAACTCTATATAACAAAAAAGCCGCTTGAAAGCGGCCTTTTTGCTCTTTGGAACTTGAAACAATTAACGTTTCGAGAATTGTTTACGTCTACGAGCTTTTCGAAGACCCACTTTTTTACGCTCAACTTCGCGTGCATCACGTGTTACAAAACCAGCTTGTGAAAGCGTGCTTTTTAAATTTGTATCATAGTCAATCAATGCACGTGTAATGCCATGACGCACGGCGCCTGCTTGACCAGATTCACCGCCACCAATAACGTTCACATTGATATCAAATGTGCTTAACGTGTTGGTTAAGTCGAGTGGTTGGCGAAAAATCATACGGGAGGTATAACGTGAAAAATATTCATCCGCAGGTTTGTCGTTCACAGTGATTACGCCTTTACCTGGCTTCATGAACACGCGAGCTACTGAGCTCTTTCTGCGACCTGTTCCGTAATTGTATTTACCTATCATAGTGTTTCCTTAACTATATGCTTAATGGTTGTGGTTGTTGTGCCACATGATCATGGGTTGGGCCTGTATAGACTTTCATCTTTTTAATCATGGCATAACCCAAAGGTCCTTTTGGTAACATTCCCTTCACTGCCTTTTCTAAAGCGCGGCCTGGAAAACGGTCTTGCATCTTAGAGAAGTTCGTTGTTGAAATGCCGCCTGGATAACCTGAATGGCGATGGTAAAGTTTTCCGTCACCTTTGTTACCCGTTACTTTAATCTTTTCCGCGTTGATCACAACAATGTAATCACCCGTATCTACGTGCGGCGTATAAATGGCTTTATGTTTGCCACGTAATCGATGTGCAATCGCACTTGCTAATCTACCCAATACTGCGTCAGTTCCGTCTACAACGAACCAATCGTGTTTTACTTCATGGGATTTTGCTGAAAATGTCTTCATTTCAATACCAACTTTTGCGCTATAAATTTAAAAAAAGAGGTGAATTCTATGCCAAAACTGCCTATTTTGTCAATTTTATTAATGATTTAGTTCACATGAAGATAGTGAAAAAATATCCCTAAAAAGACAAACGCACCTAGATAGTTATTGCTTAAAAATGCATCAAAACAGGCTTTTGGATTAAGTGTCAGGATTTGACGATAAAGAAGCCCAATAAAAATGAGGCTTAACCCTATAAATCCATAAAAAGGCCAGCCAAAATTTTCTAACTGCCCCACCCAAATCAAGCACCCCATCATACAGGTATAACAGAACATGATGGCTTCTTTCACATATGCCCCAAACCAAATAGCAGAAGAACGAATGCCAATTTTTAAATCGTCGTTTTTATCTGTCACCGCATAAAGCGTATCGTAAGCAATCGCCCAAAATACATTAGCTAAAAATAGAGGCCATGTTGTTATAGATAAGGAAATATCATTTGCGACAAAGGCGATAGGAATACCCATACCAAAACTTAATCCCAAATAGGCTTGTGGCATGACAAAAAATCTTTTTGTGAGTGGATAAGTGAGCGCTAAAAATAAAGCAACTAATGAAAAGTAAAATGCATTTTTATTTAAAAATAAAACGCATATCAGCGCACCTAATAACAAAGTAATCAATAAAAAAAATGCGTTTTTAACTGGGATGGATTGATTAGCTAAGGGTCTTAATTTTGTGCGCGCAACATGAAAATCAAATTTGCGATCGAGAATATCATTCGCAACACATCCTGCTGAACGCATCAGCACAGTACCTAAAATAAAAATAGTAAGGTGTTGAATACTTGGATTGCCATGGCTTGCTATGAAGAGTGCCCATAAAGTTGGCCATAACAATAAGAAAATACCTATAGGCTTATCAAGGCGCATTAAACGCAAATAATGAAACATATTTACTACCGATTTATTTTTGAGATAAAGCTAAGTGTATCGAAATTTAGAAGCTAGCAACCGCCCTTAACCAAAAAATATCCTTATAAAGCGTGCCATCTTGATCTTTGCCAGTATCCTGAACACGATTAGGGTTCGTTCCATCTCGTTTAGCATAAGTAAAAATTACATTCGTCTTAAGAGGTCCTCGCCATGTGAACTCTAATCCATATCCTTTTAGTTTATAGGTATTCAAGGCATTAATGACTACACCCGATGCATCAAAGTTGTCTATATTTTGACGCACATAACCTTCGTCATAAAAAATAGAGCCTGAGAAATTAAAAGGTAAATCTTTTTTAAGCTCGAGATTTAATAAGTAGCCCTCACTCCCAGATCCTTCACTCGAAGGGTAAGCGCGAACGCCAGTGGGACCTCCTAAATAAAATTTTTGTGATGAGTCAAGATTGTGATCAGTCAATTGCCCTGATCCTTTAATGACGAACGTGTAATCATTTTTTAAAAATTGATCTCGTCTAAAACTCAATTGCGCGCGATTAAAAATGCCATGTGTGTGGCTATTAGAAATATCTGTTACATAATTTGGTGAAGTTTTAAGATCATTCTTGCCGTGATCAAATATGAATTTCGCGTTATTTGTTGCGCCATCCAGAAGCCATTGATCTACAAAGTCTCCTGATAAACTCGCTGAAAAAATACGTGTGAAATAATCGCTTACCACTTCAGTATTGGTATTATTTTTAAAAGCTTTAGTATCATAATCAAAATCAAGATTTAAATTTTTATCTCTTGATCGATAAATAGGGTAACTTGCCTCAAGACCAAACCCAGCTAAATGGCCATTGGGCTCTAGAGATTTAAATTCATTTGTAATAACTTTATATTCTAGGTACGTAGCGTTCGATCCAATTCTTAAACCATTATTACCAACAGGCATTGAATAATTGAGTCTCATGTATTCTGTGCCTGCTGTTTTTAAAATAGTCGCGTTTAAATCATCGCCTAATCTTAATGGGTTTAATAAATTAGCTGAGACTAAAACTCGTTCATAGCCTGTTGCTCTTGAACCATAATTATCTGCCAATATTGAGGTATTAAATCTTGCTCTATTTTCAATTTGCACTTCTACATCTGTATGCCCCACTTCTTGTCCTGGTTTTAAGTTGGCCCCCACACCTATGCCAGGCAAATCATTTGCCAATAGCACGCCTCGCTCGAGACGCTTTAAGTCTAATGGGCCATTTACTTTTGAAGATGGATAAACAATATCCATCACGCGACTCTCTCTCACATAAGGCTTCTCATCGTTACCCATAGGCAAATAAGTAGTACCACCAAAATGGGCCTCTAAAATATTAACTTGAATAATACCGTCAGTAATATTTTGTTCAGGCAATGTAGCTTGTGCTAAATAACCTTTTCGTTCATATAAGAGACTAATTGAGACGACAGCTTGATTAATTTCATCGAAAGTTAATTCAGTGCCTATATATTTTTTTACAAAACTTTCTAAGTCTTCCGTGGCAATAATCTTATTACCATTAAATACAAAACTTGTAACTTTGACTTTTTCGCCCTCTTTTAGAGGGGGCTTTTCTTCTTTTTTCTCAATCAGTTTAGGAACTTTAGGCCGTTCTATTTCTTGTATGCGTTCAATTTGACGCAGAGTATCTCCTGCGTCTGTTCCAGTATTTGGCGTTACTGCATAAGCAATAGAAAATAATGCATTTAAAACAACATAAATGAGTAATAAAAAATAAGAATACAATTTAATCAAAATTGGATTTTAGTCCTTGAAGTAGCAGTCTTATTCATCTTTAGGTTGGCGAATAAATGCATTGCCAGCACCTGGTTGTGAAAAATTATTTGTGATCACTGGCGCACCAATATTATTCGATAATCCATCTACATAAACTTCACCAATGTTAATGGAAGGTTTGAGTGAGCCACCTGATTGAATAGGTAAAGAGAAAGTAGATTTAGGCATAGCGATGTCTTTAATAATTTTCGATCCGATTCCTGCATCAAACTTTACGCGTCCAGCATTATTGGTGCCTGCTGAACCCCCCGATCCCGAGACGGTTGCCACAAAATTAGGGTCAATGGTCTTGTCGATTGTTTTCGTCACTGTCAGTAACTGGTCAGCCGATAAGCCCTTGATTGTTTGCGTGTCTGATGTCACTTTAAATCCTGGAATATTGATTGTAGAAGTGTTTGCTCCTCCTGAGGTTGCGCTATATCCATAAATATTAATATTTCCAGAAACAGTGGCAGGCTGATTGGTCGCAAAATCAAGTGTTTTGCCTGTGAATGTTTGGTCGCCTGTTGTTTTAAAAGCTCCATTCACATTGACTGTACCCGAATAATTAGATGATGTATCTATAGTTGTGGGAAGTGTGCCATAAACTGAGCCGGAGGCTGAAGGTTGATACATAGCGGTTGTTTCCATACCAGCCAATGCTTTTACTTGGCCCACATTTCCATTAAAGGTAATCATTGGCGTGTTGTTAATGCTCGTTGTTACTGCTCTTGTATTTAATGTATGAGTGTTTGCTACCGTATCGTTGATCGTGCCATTAAAAGTTGTCGAAGGGGAAGTGCCAACTGCCAACACAGTTCTAGTTGTGCCGTTCGTACCATTGTCACCTATATTAATAGCACCATTAAATGTTTGTGAACCGCCTGTAATGTCATTATTCAAATTGATTGTATCGCCAGTAATTGTGACAGATGATGGATTGAGAGAGCTCGTTCCTGTAAGAGTTGTTGGGTCTGCCCCAATGAGACCATTAAGAGTTACCGTTTTGCCTGTTGCATCAATCGTGAGCGAACCATTGTTTGAACTTTGAACAGTGCTGTTTAATGTTATGTCACCTAAACTCTTAATTGTAGTATTTCCAGCTAGGGTAATATTTCCAGACGTGCTTGCTACACTTGTGCTTGAATTATAGAGAGCGCCTAAACTGCTTACCCCAGTTCCATTTAAACTTAAATTATTAGCAACTGCTGTTTGTCCGTTTAAGTCAAGCGAAGCACCAGAAGATACAGTTGCATTGCTTGTGCCCAATCCGGCAACTGAGCCAAGTTTAATCGTACCGTTACTAATCGTAGTTCCACCAGAATAAGTATTTGAACCTGAGAGAGTCAATATGCCTGTGCCCGTTTTACTTAAAGCTCCTGTGCCACTCATTACACCTGAATAAGTTGTGCTGTTGTTATTAGAGCCTGTGGTAATTGTATTAACTCCTAAAGCAATATTGCCGGCACCCGAAATTGAACCAAAAGTTCGATTTGCAGATAACGTTAAATTACCACCTGATGCAACACTCAGTGCCATAGAGCCTGTATTTGAAAGTGCTGTTGTATCCGATAACGTATACGATGCACTGCCTCCAATATTTAAAGCAGTTGAACTTGCAGCAGCTCCACTTCCGCTAAAAGTTAAATTGCCTCCGTTGATATTGGTTGCACCGCTATAAGTATTATTTGCTGTTAAATTTAATGAGCCAGATCCTGCAGAATCACTAACTGTTAAGCTTCCACCAGAACTATTTAAGGCTGTTGCCCAAGTGATCGCTTGACCATTCACATCAACCGAATATTGTTGGTTAGCTGTTGTACTAAATTTACTTGAATAATCTGTTTTATTCGCTGCGATGTATTTTAAAGATCCACCATTAAAAACAATAGTTCCGCCGCTATTTCCAAATGAAGATGAATTTGCATAAGTTAACGCACCATTATTAATGGTGCTTCGTGCAAACCAATTTGTATCAGTATTAGAAAGAGTGGTAGTACCACTACCCTGTTGTATAAAATAATTTGTATCCCAATTTCCCCATTGCGCTAGTTGTCGATCAAATGCTACGTCATCTGAACGATTAATCTTTAATGTGGACTTAAACGCATTAATATATGCCGTGTTGTTAATGCTTCCTGTTGTACCGCCATTCCCGAGAGATAAAGTTGAGCCAATATACAAGTTTGTGTAGCCGGTATAATCGTTATCTCCAGTGAATGTTACATCTGTACCACCTTCAAGTTGTACCACACCTGCACCGCTAATTCTATTTGCAATAGTCACTGCATCGGAGCGATTAAAGTAAAGTGTTCCTGCATTCACAATACGACTTGAGCTATTAAGACTTCCTGTAGTTGAGGCGTTACCAATATAAAGATTCGCACCACTATTAATATTTGTATCTCCGGTATAAGTATTTGTACCAGTTAAGTAAAGATTTCCTCCCCCTACTGTCATACCTCCTGTGCCGCTTATAGCAGAAGCATAAGTGCCGCCCGAATTCAACGTTAATGCTGCATTATTAACAATGTTTCCACCTACTAAACCGTCGATTGTTAATCGGCCTTGATTAATCGTTGTAGTGCCTGTAAATGAACTTGAATTACTAATCGTTGTACTGCCTATACCATTTTTATTTAAATAACCGTTGCCTGATACGCTTGCGAATGATTGATTTCCAGAATATCCCAATGAGAGAATTGAATTATTGTTAATAATAAAACTATTGCCACTATTTCCTTGGCCAGTAATTGCTAACGCACCATTATTAATGGTGCTTCGTGCAAACCAATTTGTATCAGTATTAGAAAGAGTGGTAGTACCACTACCCTGTTGTATAAAATAATTTGTATCCCAATTTCCCCATTGCGCTAGTTGTCGATCAAATGCTACGTCATCTGAACGATTAATCTTTAATGTGGACTTAAACGCATTAATATATGCCGTGTTGTTAATGCTTCCTGTTGTACCGCCATTCCCGAGAGATAAAGTTGAGCCAATATACAAGTTTGTGTAGCCGGTATAATCGTTATCTCCAGTGAATGTTACATCTGTACCACCTTCAAGTTGTACCACACCTGCACCGCTAATTCTATTTGCAATAGTCACTGCATCGGAGCGATTAAAGTAAAGTGTTCCTGCATTCACAATACGACTTGAGCTATTAAGACTTCCTGTAGTTGAGGCGTTACCAATATAAAGATTCGCACCACTATTAATATTTGTATCTCCGGTATAAGTATTTGTACCAGTTAAGTAAAGATTTCCTCCCCCTACTGTCATACCTCCTGTGCCGCTTATAGCAGAAGCATAAGTGCCGCCCGAATTCAACGTTAATGCTGCATTATTAACAATGTTTCCACCTACTAAACCGTCGATTGTTAATCGGCCTTGATTAATCGTTGTAGTGCCTGTAAATGAACTTGAATTACTAATCGTTAAAGTGCCTGCACCATCTTTAGTGAAGTTACCTGAGCCTGTAATAATGTTGCCACTGCTTGTTCCGGTATTGGTAATACTTAAATCGCCTCCATTAAGCGTAAGTGTTTGACCTGAAAAATTCGTAGATATTCCATCAAGGGTGATTCCGAGTTTGCCAGCACCAGATCCAGAAATTGCTGCATTAATGTTAATTGTTCCGCCAGTTAATGAAAGTGTCGCATCACCTCCGGTTGTTTTGCTGATTGCCGAACTTAAGGTAAGTGTGCCTGCTGCGTTACTGCCGGTTGAAATAGATACATTCGTTCCAGCATTAAGCGAAGTATTTATATTAGACGCCAAAATATAAGATGAAGTACCCGGTACAAAATCATTACTGTATGCAGTGCCACTCGAAGAAGTTCCAATAACAACATCATAAGGGTCAATTAGCCAAGTACCTGACGATCCTTGAGTAGCTGAAGCGCTTATTTTAATCCCGTCTAAATAAACTTGATGCCCAGATGTTTCAATTTTTCCTCCATCACCACCATACAATCCACCCTTAGCTTCAAGAGTTCCTTGAACATTCGTTAAACTATTTTTATTTGTAATGTCAGACCAAATGACAATTGTTCCGCCATCACCTTTACCAGTCGCGTTTGCTTGGATTAAAGCTAAATCTGCTACAGAGGTTTTTAGGGCCTGCATGAATGTTGGATTTGAATTTTGCCAAGAGCCGCCAATGAGAATTTCACCACCACCAAACAATCCATTGGCTAATGTTTGTGAACCGTTATTTAAATTAATAGTGTCAGCTAATAATAAAATCTGCCCACCTTGCTTTACTAATTGTGTTGCATTACTACCCGCATTTAATAAACCATTCTGATTGATTAGACTTCCAGCAATAGTATTGATTGCATTAGCTGAGAGAATAATGCGACCACCTTCCACTTCAACGGCATAATTATTTTCAATTAAACTTTTTATGGTTGACGGATCGCTAGTGATGCTTCCTAAGTGATGGTCACTATCAAAATTTAAAGTAATCTTTTCTCCTGATGCCATTACCACCGTGCCCATTTTGGCAATGAGTAATCCTGAGTTTCTAACTTCAGGGGCAAGCAGCGCAATATAACTATCAAAATTAGCCGTGATTGACCCATCGTTAATAATACTTCCAGTGGATCCCTTTCGATCAAAGGTCATGAGGCCCTTCATAAAATCATCATTAGAGATGCTATGAGTCGTAGCTGTTATTGCACCTACATTCAGTGACGATCCTTTTCCGAAATAAATCCCTGCAGGATTCATGAGAATGACCTCGCCATTAGCATTAATTTTTCCGAAGATTTGGCTCGGACTTTGATTATTAACTCGATTCAATATAGATGCATTTGCATTAGGCTGATTAAAATTAACCGTTGCATCAGATCCAACATTAAAAGAATTCCAATTAACTACAGCACGCTGCGATGCCTGATTCACATTCATTACTGACGATTGAAGATTCTGATTTGTATCAATCGTGACATTACCAATAACAACATCAGCGCCTTTTGGCAATTCGGTGCTTAGCGGATTTGCAAAAAGATGAAGCGGTGTAAAAAGCGAAATGACGCTTGATAAGAAAATAAATTTTTTAAATTTGAAATGCTGCGTAATAAAAATAATTAAGCTTTCAGTCCCTTTTGGAGAAGCTGAGGATGAATTCGACAGACGTGATTTATTTTTTTCGTGGCAAACAACGAAAGTATTCGAATTTAAATTCAATTTAATTCTAAATATTTTATTCATATTTAGATAAGCAAAAAGTTGATATTACGTTGATTTTACATGGATTTAATCTAAATTTACATGGTCACTTCATATATCAATTATGGCTTACAAAAATATGTAAGCTATCGGGGAAAATACACAAAAAACGTGCAAAAATTATTCGAGTTTGAATGAAATTGGAACTAAAACAGTAAAGTTTTTACTTCTAAGCGCCTCGGGAGGCTGTGGGAAAGGGGATGCTCTTTTTATCATTTCAAGCGCTTCTTGATCTAGCACGTCATAACCACTACTTTTTTTAATTTGGGAATAAATCACTGTGCCTTGAGGATTTAATTGCAGTTCAATAATAATCAATCCTTGCCAGCCGCGCATTTGAGCAATTTTTGGATACTGTTTATATTTCGCAATGGCTGCTGCCAATAAACTACTGTAATCATTGGTTGCTTCAGTTACTTTATCCGGCGAAGGGGCATTTACTGTTTTTGTCTCTTGTGGAGCATCAGCAGCTTTTGTAATTACCCGCGTTGGGTTAGCTTCGGGCTTTGGGTTTGTTTCAGTTACCTGCTCCTCTTTTGGTTTAACTGAAACTTGCGGTTTACTTAAAGGGACTGTCGTTGGCGTTTTGTCAGGGATGGGAAGTGGTTCCTTTTTAATTTCCGGCTTAGGTGGCTCTGGCTTTTTTACTTCAGGCTTTGGCGATTCTGGAGATTTCTCTTTTTCTGGGCTTGGTTTATTTTCTGTTGATTTAGGCTCAGCCAAGCTTACCTGCATAGGTGGTGGCATCTTCAAATCATGATTATTCATTTTTGGTAACAGAAGAAAAAGGACCAAAAGATGAACAAGAATCGATAGAGCAATTGCACGCGGCAAGTCAAATTCACGATAAAAAAAGGCGGGAGATTTCAATGGCTTATAGCTTTAAAAATTAGTCGAAGAGTTTAGTAATTAAAAAATTATAGCCTAAAACATTAAGCTCTCAGTAATTTCATCTTTAATTGAAAAGATTTGGCAAAAATACCTCGATGAGCAAAAGTACTTTACCGTTTTTTTCCCATTCTGATTTTCTTAGCCATATAGTTTCATGATCTAGCAAATCAAGTGATTTTAAATATGAATACAAATCATCAGGAGGCTCACATAACTTATAAAGCAGGGAGCGTCTTAAAATTAGATCATCTTTAAATAAAATATTTGCGAGTGAGTGTTGGCCAAGTGTTTTTAAACAACTCCAGACGCCATTAAGATCATTATCTTTTAATGAAGTTCTTGCAAAAATCATTGGCTTATTATGACTCTTAATAATGACTTCGCGGGTATAGTTAGATTTTTCTTCGGGAGCATTACCTTCATAGATCACATCAACTTTGACATCATTAAATTCTTTTTGTAATCGTTCTGTTAAAGAACCTTCTTCTGTCAACCATGAAAATTCGTTACCTTCAACTGTGGGTGATTTTAACCAAACCATTTTATACCTTCACCCTTTCATTCGCATGATTTAGCCAGCGCTTTAAATGAAGATAAGATGCTTCTGGATAATCTTCTAATAATTGATCAGCGATCGTTTTGGCTTCTTCTAATAATTTATAATCACGATTAAGATTTGCAATACGTAACATAGGCACGCCACTTTGACGCACCCCTAAAAACTCTCCAGGCCCTCTTATATTTAAATCTTCTTGGGCAATGATGAATCCATCCGTATTTTCAAAAATCACTTTGAGTCTTTGTCGTGCAAGCTCTGATAATTTTTTTTGAAATAATAATATACATGTACTTTTTAGTGAGCCACGTCCCACACGACCTCTAAGCTGATGTAATTGCGAAAGACCCATGCGCTCTGCATTTTCAATCACCATTAATGTGGCATTGGGCACATCAACACCTACTTCAATCACTGTAGTCGCTACCAATAATTGAATATCGCCCTTCACAAAATCAGACATGACTTTTTGTTTTTCTGATGACTTCATTCGCCCGTGGGCCAGGCCCACTTTCAAATCTTGAAAATGAGACTGCATATTTAAATATGTTTCTTCTGCGGTTTGAAGTTGTAATACTTCACTTTCTTCAATCAAAGGGCATACCCAGTAAACTTGAGCGCCTGTATGACATACCTCATGCACTCTTTTTAAAATTTCATCGCGTCGATCTTCTGAAAAAAGTTTTGTCACAATCGCTTCACGGCCTTTAGGCAATTCATCAATAATAGACACATCAAGATCTGCAAAATAACTCATAGAAAGTGTTCTAGGAATTGGTGTAGCACTCATCATCAATTGATGAGGTTCATTTGCTTTATCTAATTGACCTTTTTTTCGTAACGCCAATCTTTGCTCAACACCAAATCGATGCTGTTCATCAATAATACTTAAACCTAATTTATTAAAGATGACGTGCTCTTGAAAAAGTGCATGCGTGCCCACTACAATATGTGCTTCACCGGATTGCGTCATTTTTAATGAAATCTCACGATCTTTTTTGGACTGACTGCCTGTTAGCCATGCGACCTCTATGTCTAAAGGAGTTAGCCACTCGCAAAGTTTACGATAGTGTTGTTCCGCTAAAATTTCAGTAGGCGCCATAAAAGCAACCTGACTTCCATTCTCAACAACTTGCAGAGCTGCGATTGTTGCTACTACTGTTTTACCACTACCTACGTCACCCTGTAATAGCCTTTGCATCGGATAATTTCTTTCAAGATCATTTTTAATTTCTTGAATGACTTTTTTCTGCGCATCAGTTAAATCAAATTCGAGCTTATCCATAAAAATGGTTGTGAGTTTATTTTTAGCTTTTAATGGCATAGCTGAAAGTGCTCGTCTTATCAAATAATTAGATCTTAATGATAATTGTTGTGCTAAAAATTCATCAAAGATAATTCTTTGATAAGGCTTGCTTGTAAAAGCCTCATGACTTACAACTTCTTTAAAATCTTTTGGATGATGAATACTTTCTAAACTTTCATAAAGATTTGGTAAGTATAATTTCTCATAAATGGATGGTAAAAATAAATCTTTTAAATAAGTTTTTAAATCAAAGTGATGAAACAACTTATCAATCGCATCTTTGACTATTTTTTGTCCCACACCTGCAACTAATGAATAAATAGGCGTTAATGACTGAGGCAAGACATCGCTGTCTCTGATTAATTTACATTGTGGATGAATCATCTCGAATGCAAATAAATTATGACGAGCCTCTCCTAAAATACGAATGCGAGACCCTGGTTCAAATATTTTCATTTGACTTGGATAAAAATGTAAAAATCTAAGCTGCAAACTACCAGATGCATCTTTAACTTGTACTATAAGCATTTTTTTGGGCTTATAAACAATTTCAGCTCTGATAACTTCTGCTTCTATTTGAGATAGCTCACCCATTTGAATATCACGAATAGGTGTCACGATAGTTTCATCGATATAACGAATTGGAAGATGCATAGCTAAACTAAATACATCTTCAACGCCCAATTTTTTGAGCTTATTTAATACTGAAGGGGTAAAAAGCTTAAGCTCGGCTAGAGAAGTCAGATTGAAATACTCTTAAATAGAAATAATTTAAATAACAACAACACCATCAGCTTCAATAAGTGCATTTCTAGGAAGCGATGCAACACCTACTGCAGCTCTTGCTGGGTAGGGTTTCGTAAAATATTCGCCCATGATGGTATTAACCAAAGCAAAATGCGACAAATCTGTTAAATATATATTTATTTTAACGATGTCACTTAATTGAGCGCCAGAAGCTTCAACGACTGATTTTAAATTCTTAAATACCTGATGAATTTGTGCCTCAATGCCCTCAACTAACTTCATAGATTCGGGATCGAGTGCAATTTGCCCTGACAAGTAGATAGTATTGCCAGTTTTGACAGCTTGAGAATATGTACCAATCGCCTCTGGGGCATTTGTAGTTTGAATAATTTCTTTTGTCATTTCTTAAGTCTTTCTTTTTTAATAAGTTGCTTAAAAGGTTTTCATCTTGACGCGGCTAATTCTAGAAATATCACTAATCTTTCTTAAGTTTCGCATGAGATCTGCCAAATGAATACGGTTATGAACCTGCACAATAAAGTTAACATTTACAAAGTGTCCACCATCGGATTCTTCAACATTCACATTATCGATATTTGAATCTGATTCTGCAATCACGGATGAAATTTTAGCGAGCATGCCGCGCTCATTTAATACCATAATTTGTAAATTGACTTTAAATAATCGATCTGGATTTGGATCCCATTCAACATCAAGCCATTTATCAGGATCAAGTTTGAATTTACGAATCGCTAAGCAATCATGCGTGTGAACAACAAGCCCTTTGTCTTTGTTAATAAATCCTAAAATAGGATCGCCTGGAATTGGATGACAACATATTGCCAATTGAATCGCCATACTCTCAGAACCTTTAATGGTGATGACATCCAATTGCTTATGTTTGCCTTTAACATGGCTCACCCCATCCATAAAACTAATCAATTGATGAGCCACCATCACGTTCATACGCTTTCCTAAACCAATTTCAGCCAAAATCTCTTCTTTGGTTTTAACGCCATAATCACTGATTAATTTTTTCCAATGAGATTCTTTGATCGATGACGGGCTGATATGAAGTGCTTTGAGTGCTTGATTAAGCATACCTTCGCCAAGTCTCGAAGACTCTTCTGATTCAATCGATTTTAAATATTGTCTAATGTGTGATCTTGCTTTTCCTGTAATCACAAAATTAAGCCATGCTGGATTGGGTTTAGCTAAAGGGGCGGTAATAATTTCTATGTGATCGCCGTTATGGACTTCAGCACGAAGAGGGACAAGTTCTTGATTGTATTTTGCAGCCACACAACAATTACCTACATCACTATGCACCGCATATGCAAAGTCAACTGCTGTTGAACCTTTTGGTAATGCCAGAATTTTTCCTTTGGGAGTGAATACATAAACTTCGTCAGGGAAAAGATCAACTTTTAAATGCTCTAAGAATTCGAGTGAATCAGCGCTATCTGATTGAATTTCTAAAAGACGTTTTAACCATTGATGCGTTTGTTGTTGAAGTTCAGTAAGGTGTGCGTCTTTCGTTTTATAAAGCCAATGCGCTGCGACGCCTGCTTCTGCAAGTTTGTGCATTTTTTCACTACGAATTTGCACTTCAATAGGGGTGCCGAAAGGTCCAAATAAACTTGTATGCAGAGATTGATAACCATTAGCTTTTGGAATGGCAATGTAATCTTTAAATTTCCCTGGAAGAGGTTTATATAAGCTATGTAATGCGCCTAATGCAGAATAAGCATCATTCGCTTCTTTCACAATAATCCTAAAGGCATAGATGTCGTTGATTTGTGCAAAAGACATGCTTTTTTCGCTCATCTTTTTATAAATACTATAAGTATTTTTTTCTCGCCCTGAGACTTCTGCATCCATTTTCATCTCAGTTAATTTTTGTTGAATAGCTGCCGTAATTTTCTTAACGACTTCGCGACGATTGCCTCGAGAAGCTTTCATAGCTTTTTGAATCGCACGATAGCGCATGGGGTAGAGGTGTTTAAAACTTAAATCTTCAAGCTCTTGATAAATGGCATTTAAACCTAATCGATTTGCAATAGGTGCATAAATATCGTGAGTTTCTTGCGCGATACGTTTTTGTTTTTCAGGTCTTAAAACATCTAACGTTTGCATATTATGAAGACGATCAGCTAACTTTACTAAAATAACACGAACGTCATTTGACATTGCCAGTAACATTTTTCTAAAATTTTCGGCTTGCGCTTCTGTCGCATCTTGAAATTCAATTTTGTCGAGCTTAGATAAACCGTCGACTAATACAGAGACTTGTTTGCCAAATTTTTTTTCAATTTCTTTATTGGTAATGGTTGTATCTTCAACAACATCATGAAGAAGGGCTGCAAGAATTGTAGGGGCATCAAGATGAAGCTTAGCTAAAGTACATGCTACAGCAACAGGGTGCACAATGTACGGCTCACCACTTCTTCTGGATTGGCCGTGATGTGCTTCTTCACTAAATCGATAGGCATCCCATATCTTCTGGATATCTTTCGTTTTTAAATAAGTCTTAAGGAGGATTGTGAGTTCCGACGCTTCGTTATCGACAGGCAGTAACGGAAGTGGCGGTGTTTTTTGAGCATCCGCTTTATTAAAATGAGCGGTACTAGCCATGGTCTTTTTCTCTTGAGGGGGCTTTAAGCCCTATTTAAGAAATTTAGTATGTTGTTTTTCTATTTAAGATATCAAGACCAACTTTACCTGCTGCGATTTCTCTTAATGCTAATACCGTAGGCTTGTCTCTTAAGCCATGCGTGCTTACTAAAGCTTCAGCACCATTAGCTAATTGTCTTGCGCGGTAAGCGGCAGCTAAAGTAAGTTTAAAGCGATTAGGAATCATCTCTAAACAATCATCTACTGTAATTCGTGCCATGTTATTTCTCCAAATTTCAAGTCAAGTTTTTAATTAAGTGGCTATGTCGTGTAAGCTGAATATGACACATTAATCGAGTGGATCGAATAATAGCCATAAGATCGTGGAGCGCTACTTCAAAGTCATCATTGATTGTAACATAATCGAACTCATCTACATGGCTCATCTCTTCTCGCGCAGCCGCAAGTCTCATTGCAATCGTTTCTTCACTATCATGTCCGCGGTTATTTAATCTTTCTGCAAGCGTTTCAACAGAAGGTGGCAATACAAAGATTGATACAGCCTCCTTAAATTGGGCTTTGAGAGCCTGGGCGCCTTGCCAATCGATTTCTAGAATCACATCTTTTTTTTGATCGAGAATGGACTGCACTGATTTTTTACTTGTGCCATACATACCACCATGGCATTCGGCAGATTCTAAAAATTCACCTTTCTTCTTCAAATCTATAAAGGTTGCTTCATCAACAAAATGATAATCCACACCATCTACTTCACCTGGCCGAGGTTTGCGAGTTGTGTGAGACACAGAAGCTTGAAGATCTCTGTCTTTATTTAATAGGGCTTTTACAAGTGTCGTCTTACCGGCACCGGAAGCTGCTGCAATAATAAATAAATGGGCTTGGCTCATAGATATTCTTTAGTCGTTATTATTCAATATTTTGAATTTGTTCGCGCATTTGCTCAATCAAAACTTTTAAATCCACTGATATTTGTGACGTTTTAGGTGAAATGGATTTCGAACCTAAAGTATTGGCCTCACGATTTAGTTCTTGCATCATAAAGTCTAGTTTTTTACCAATGGCCCCATCAGCTTTAAGTAAACGTCTAACTTCATCAATATGGGATGTAATTCTATTAAGCTCTTCATCAATATCCATCTTTTGAATAAAGATAAGAAACTCTTGCTTCAATCGATCATCATCGATCGCGATCAAAGCTTGCTTAAATTTATCTTCAATCTTAGTTTGATAATCTTTGATTAAAATGGGTAGAATTTTTTTAGCTTCGCCTACGAGTACCTCAATATCTTTCAATTTATCCAATAAAATCTTTTGTAATTTTTCACCTTCACGCGCTTTAGATAATTGAATTTCTAATAAGGCTTCTTTGAGATTTTTTTTAAGATCTTGTTCGAGCATATTCATGTCCACGGATTGGTCATGCATGATTTCACTCGTTTTTAAGATGTCGAGGGCATTAATCGGTTGTACATGGGAGAAATGTTTTGCAATTTCATCGACTGAGCTAGCGAGTTGTTTTAACTTCGCTGGATCTACATTTTTAACATCAAGTGCATGTGTTTTAGATTTGAAATAGATTCTGCAATCTACTTTGCCTCTTTTAATTTCGGCTGATATCAGATCTCGAATCATAGGCTCGAAAGATCTTAAAGATTCATCCAATTTAACCTGAAGTTCTAGATATCGATTATTTAAAGACCGAAATTCAAGGAGCAAGATACCTTGCTCAGTATCTGCTTCTTTAAAGGAAAAACCGGTCATACTTAAAGCCATAGGGTATCCAATTCGATGTTTAAATGTCATTTTATCAATCTATAGTTGCATTTGCGACTAAAACCTTTAAATGACAAGATATCAATCAATTAAAGCTAGCTTATAATGACGACTTCTATCGAGGAAGAAGACTATGAGATTAAATCAACGCGCTCACAACCAATTAAGACCGGTTGAAATTATTAGGCATTACACAAAACATGCAGAAGGCTCCGTCTTGATTAAATTCGGTGACACACATGTACTTTGCACTGCAAGTATTGATGAAAAAGTACCTTCTTTTTTAAAGGGTCAAAGTCAAGGTTGGATTACGGCTGAATATGGCATGCTCCCAAGATCGACAGGATCGAGAATGGATAGAGAGGCGGCGCGCGGAAAACAATCTGGTCGGACGCAAGAAATACAACGTCTTATTGGGCGTAGCTTGCGCGCGATTATTGATTTAAAAAAACTAGGCGAACGCACCATTCAAATTGATTGCGACGTCATTCAAGCCGATGGTGGCACACGCACAGCTAGCATTACAGGTGCTTATGTCGCGGTGCATGATGCTATTAAACATCTGATGGATAAAAAACTCATTTCAGAATCGCCGCTCATTGATTCTGTGGCAGCTATCTCTGTAGGGCTCCACGAAGGAAACCCACTATTAGATTTGGATTACAGTGAAGATTCAAGTTGTGACACAGACATGAATATTGTCATGACGGGCTCAGGGGGTTTTGTGGAAATTCAAGGTACCGCAGAAGGAACGCCTTTTTCACGTGAAATGATGGACCAGATGTCTGACCTTGCAGCACAAGGCATTAAAGAACTCATTCAATTACAAAAAAATGTTTTAAAGTAATTTCATGAAGAATCAAATCGTCATTGCAACAAGCAATGCCAAAAAACTCATCGAAATTCAATCGATCTTAGAAGATATGAACGTTGAGATACTTCCTCAATCGCATTTTAAAATTGATGCCGCTGAAGAGCCTTTTTATACATTCCTTGAGAACGCACTTATTAAAGCAAGACATGCAAGTCGCTTGTCTAAATTACCTGCCATTGCAGATGATTCAGGTATTTGCGTGGATGTCTTGGACGGCAAACCTGGTGTCTTATCGGCCCGATTCGCAGGTGAGCCTTCATCAGATCAAAAAAATAATGAAAAACTTTTAAAAAGTTTAGAAAACGAGTCGAATCGAAAAGCACATTACACTTGTGTCATTGTATTTGTAAAACATGAATTTGATCCTGAACCTATTGTTGTTGAAGGAACATGGCATGGGGAGATTTTAAAATCCCCCAGAGGCTCCGGTGGGTTTGGTTATGACCCGTTATTTTTAGATCATATGACTGAAAAAGCTGTGGCAGAATTACCGTCAGACGTCAAAAATCGAATTAGTCATCGCGGACAAGCGTTACATAAACTTAAATTAAAACTGAATCAGATTTATGGATAAATTAAAAAATAAATGGCCTACTTGGATTCGTGACGATAAATCCGTCGTGTCATGTACAGAAAAAATTAAAGTCATGAAAGAAAACTTTGATGAATTAAAGCAGCTTTCTCAAGACGCTATTGAAGATGGTCTTTTAATGGAAGTCTCTGAAAAGCAAATGAAAGAAGCACTTCATCAAATGGTTGATGATCTTATTAATCCATACTTAAAAAATAAATAAGTCTTCTATGAGTCAAACATCAAGACTCGCCATGCCACCCCCACTCTCCCTTTACATTCACATTCCTTGGTGTGTCAAAAAGTGTCCCTATTGTGATTTTAATTCGCACGAACATAAAGAAGCTCAAAATTTTACTGATTTAGAATCCATGTATGTGGATGCACTTATTAAGGATCTTGAGATTTCATTACCTAAGATTTGGGGAAGAAAAATTCACTCCATTTTTTTTGGAGGTGGCACCCCAAGTTTGTTTAGTGGGAAAGCTATTCAGAAAATTTTAAGTCAGGTTCGTGCGCTGACGCCTATTTTGTATGATGCCGAAATTACACTTGAAGCCAATCCAGGAACTATAGATACCAATCATTTTGAAGGATATAAAGATGCTGGCGTCACAAGAGTATCTTTAGGCATTCAATCATTTAATAATACCCATCTCAAAGCATTAGGTCGTATCCACGATAGCAGTGAAGCCAAAAAAGGTATTGAAATTGCAATGCGTCATTTTGATGAAGTGAATTTAGATTTAATGTATGCATTACCTCAGCAAACATTAGATGAAGCGATAGACGATGCCAAAACTGCAACTTCTTTTAATACACAGCACTTATCTTTTTATCATTTAACAATTGAGCCTAATACATTCTTTTTTAAACATCCCCCCAAATTACCACTCGATGATGAGAGTGCAATAATGCAGGAAACTATTGAAGATATTTTAAGCCAGCATAGTTATGAGCATTATGAAACATCTGCTTTTGCAAAACCTAAATCACAATGCCAACATAATCTTAATTATTGGCAGTTTGGTGATTATCTAGGTATAGGAGCGGGTGCTCATAGCAAGCTAACTTTTCATGACAATATGATTCGCGAGAGTCGATATAAAAATCCGAAACAATATATGGAGCATATAAAAACGCAGAATATGATTGAATCAGAAACAATTATTCATGAAAATGATTTAGCTTTTGAATTTATGATGAATCATTTACGTCTTATTGATGGATTTAGCATTCAAAGTTTCGAAGAAAAAACAGGTTTAAATATTTTATCTATTAATAAAGAACTCAAAACTGCGATAGATAAAAAACTGATTACCAAGGATCATGAAATGATTAAGCCAACACTTCTAGGTCAGCGATTCTTAAATGACCTATTGAGTATTTTTTTAAAGTAGAATGAAATTATGAAATTTGCAAAAATAAATAACGAACTTACCGTCTCTGATCAAATCACGATTGAAGACTTAAAAGAAATTCAAGCACAAGGCTACAAAACTATTTTTTGTAATCGTCCTGATCAAGAATCCGAAGGACAACTAGCTTTTTCAACTATTGAAAAAGAGGCTCAAAATTTAGGCATCAAAGCCATCCATCAGCCTGTAATTGGCGGGCAAATTTCCGATGGCGATATTGCGCAATTTAGTTGCAACTTTGAAGTAGCTCAAAAACCTGTCTTTGCTTATTGCCGAACAGGTACTCGGTGCTCAACGCTTTGGGCTTTGTCACATGCAAAAATATTACCTATTGATGAAATTTTAAGCAAAGCTCAGATTGCTGGCTATGACTTGTCTCCGTTAATAGACCGCCTCAACTCCCTTAAATAGTTATGAGCGTATCTAAACAGTATCTTAGTATTCATGATCACAGCCGGGAATTAAGTGGTCTTAAATATATTTATTCTGTTATTTCAAGACGTGCCGGCGGCTTATCAATTGGTGTCAACTTAAATGTAAATAATGCTTGTAATTGGCAATGCATTTATTGTGAAATTCCAAATCTTACCCGTGGCTCACCTCCCCCCATTGAGCTCGATGTGCTTGAAGATGAACTACGTTTTTTTCTCCATGAAATCATTCATGGCGATTATATGGAAAAAAATGTAGCCATTGAAGATCGTCATCTAAAAGACATTGCTTTTTCAGGTAATGGAGAACCTACAAGTGCCGAAGAATTTCCACAAATTATTTTAATTGTTAAAAAGGTACTCGAAGAATTTAACTTACTCCATAAAATTAAATTACGTCTTATAACTAACGGAAGTTTAATGCATCAATCTCCTGTGATTAAAAGCGTGGAGATGTTAAAAGAAATAAATGGTGAAGTTTGGTTTAAAGTTGATGCTGTCACAGAAGAAAGTATTCAAATAATTAATCAAGTCAATCTAAAGCGCCATCAAATCTTGGAACGACTTAAAAACTGTGCAACTGCCTGTCCAACTTTTGTTCAAACCTGTATTTTCAGCATTGATGGAAAGAATCCAAGCGAAAAAGATATTGATGCTTATGTGCAATTAATGAGCGAAATCAAAAGTGATATCCAAGGTGTACATATTTATGGGCTTGCTAGACCTTCGTTGCAACCTCAAGCAAAGCGCTTGGGACGCATCAGCAAAGAAGTTCTTGAAGGTATTGCAAAAAAATTACGTTATTTACAGATTGAAACCACGGTTAGCTTTTAACAGTTATTTGCGTGCTTATTGCTGCAACCATACTTAGACGTTATGACATTTTTAAATAAGGAATAAATCATGATTGAATGGACCTTTATTATAAAAACAACGATTGCACTTATCGCGATTGTAGATCCTATAGGTTGCTTGCCACTTTTTTTAAGCCTCACGGGTCAGCATAAAAAAATTAATAAAAAAAATGTTGTCAAAATGACAGCCATTACTGTTTTTATTATTCTTGTTACCTCACTTTTCCTAGGCGATAAGATTTTAAATATGTTTGGTATCAGCATGCCAAGCTTTCAAATTTGTGGTGGCATTCTTTTATTAATTATGGCGATCTCTATGATGTTAGGTAAACATCAAGTTATTGAGTCGGGTCAAAATGGAAAATCAGACAAGGATCTGATTGCTTTTGTACCGTTAAGCATTCCCCTTCTTGCGGGTCCTGGCGCTATGAGTAATATGATTATTGCGGCACATCAGGCACCAAATTTGATTAATCAGAGTTTTCTTATCTTGCCTTGTTTAGCTGTATCTCTTTTAATCTGGCTCACATTAAGTTTTGCAGAAAATATTTCTAGGGTAATTGGTGCGATTGGTACAAAAATTATTACGCGCGTCATGGGATTGCTTTTAGGCTCTATGGCGATTGAATTTATTACTCGGGGTATATTAGATATCATTGCGTGACGTTATATGAAACAAATTCGTAAACTTAAACTACGCTCTCAGACTCATTACGCTCTTTTTCGAGCTGATTTGCCTTTTAAACCTAAAATTGAAAAAGATAAAACAAAGTTTAAAAGGCAATCTAAACACAAAGCTAAGCTTGATTAACTATTTTTTCTTTTTCTTATTTTTTTGGCTACATGACATCCAGCAGACCATTTTGCCATCGCGAAAACTGTAACGGCCAATGATGAATAAGATAACTGCTAAAAAAACCTGTTGAAATATAAAGATGGGCACATTAAAAGTTGTCACGCCGTCATAGACGCAATGATATTGAAACGCGGCTGTAGGGACGTAAGAAAAAGACAAAGCAAACACTAATAAAGCTAATATATTGTAGGTACATTGTTTCATTTTTGAGTCCTTAAATATTTAAAAATGTTTTAATTACAAAATCTAATATATAGTATTTTTAACTTAAATTAATATAAAAATTTCAAGAGATCTTTATGTCAAACGACCATCATTCGCATCATTCTGAAACACACTTTACCTCAACTGCAGTGGTTCGCGATATTGTGATTGGCATGGCGGACGGGCTCACAGTGCCATTTGCACTAGCTGCTGGCTTATCTGCAGCTGTTGATTCTTCAGCAATTATTGTCACAGCAGGATTAGCTGAAGTTGCGGCGGGCTCTATTGCGATGGGCTTGGGTGGCTATCTTGCTGGAAAAACAGATATTGAACATTATGATTCTGAATTAAAACGTGAAGCCTATGAAATTAAACATTTACGTGAGCGTGAGATTTTAGAAGTTAAAGAAATACTTTCAGAATATGGACTTAAAGGGAGTGCGCTTAAAACAGTCGTTACGTCCATCACTTCTAATCGTGAACGCTGGCTAAAATTCATGATGAAATTTGAATTAAATTTAGAAAAGCCTGACCCAAAAAGAGCCATGATCAGTGCCTCCACTATTGCAACCTCTTATATTGTAGGTGGGCTCATTCCCTTGATGCCTTATTTCTTTATATCTGACATCATGTCTGCACTAAAAATGTCGGTGATCGCAACAAGTATTGCACTCGTACTTTTTGGTTGGATTAAAGGTCGGTTTACAGGGGTGAATCAAGGGCGCTCAGCGATGCAAACCCTTTTGATTGGTGGCATTGCTTCTTCGGCGGCTTTTGGCTTAGCTCATCTATTATCATAAAAGTTTCATATATTTAAATCCTTCTTATTCATTGATTTAATTGTAAAATAGGGCCTTACAAGAAACGTTCGTTTCCATGTCTTATTTTTAGAATAGGGGCTTTAGTTGCAACAGCATTTTTTGTCATCTAGATTTATTTTATTCCTCGGCTTTTTATTGTTTTCTTTAACTGGCTGTCAAAAACCTCCTGAGCAAAGTGGCATGCCGCCTAATTTTGTATTGCCAGTAACCATGGTTGAAGCAACACCTTCGAGTGTTCCTATTACAGCTGAAGCAGTAGGCCAAACCGAAGGTGCAAAAGAGGTGGAAATTAGGCCTCGTGTTGGCGGTATTTTATTAAAACGAAAATACAATGAAGGCTCAGCAGTTAAAGCGGGTCAAACCTTATTCGTCGTTGATCCCGAGCCATACAAAATAGCCTTAAATCAAGCGCGTGCTCAATACAATCAAAGCCTTGCGCGAGCTGAGCAAGCAAAGCGTGAAAAAAAACGTTTAGAAAGTTTGATTGAATCTCAGTCGATTAGTCAGCGTGAATTTGATAATGCAACTTCAGATGAGTCGATTACTGTCGCGGCACTAAGTCAAAGTCAAGCCAATTTAAGACAGGCGGAACTTAATCTTTCTTATACCAATGTCACCGCACCTGTCGATGGTATTTCCGGTCGTTTTCAATTTTCTGAAGGCGCACTTATTTCTGCGAATACAAGCCTGCTTACGACATTAGCTCAAGTCAATCCAATTTGGGTGCGTTTTAGTTTTTCGGATAATGAACTTAAGCAATTGGGTGGGGCATTAAATGAAAAAAATGTTCAAGAAGTTTCAATCACTCTTTCCGATGGTAGTGAATACCCAAAAAAGGGCAAAATAAATTTTGCCGCAAGCGAGATTAATCCATCACTTGGCACTCAAGAGCTCCGGGCAACATTTGAAAATAATGAGCGCCAAATTTTACCTGGCCAGTTTGTTCGTGTGCGCGTAACTACAGGTAAAAAAGATGGTGTATTTTTATTGCCACAATTAGCAGTGCTTAATTCAGATCAAGGTAAATTTGTATTTGTCGTCAATGAAAAAAATCAAGCCACACCTCGCCCTGTTGTCACAGGTGAATGGAAAGGTAAGGATTGGGTTATTCTAAGCGGACTGCAAGCAGGCGATAAGGTCATTATCGACAATCTGATTAAAGTACGTCCTGGCATGCCTGTCACTAACATGCCTAGCTTCAAAAAATAATGAGTAAATTTTTTATCACGCGGCCAATTTTTGCTGCGGTAATCTCAATCATTATCGTTCTCGCTGGTATTGCGGCTGCCTTTAAATTATCAATTGCACAATATCCACAAATTGCGCCTCCTACAGTCGTTATTACAGCAAGCTATCCTGGTGCAAGCGCAGAAACACTTTCTAAGACGGTAGCGGGGCCTATTGAAGAACAATTAAGTGGCGTTGAAGGTCTTCTTTATTTTAATTCGAGCACAGATTCCAGCGGCACCCTTAATATAACTGCGACTTTTGAAATTGGTACCAATATTGATCAAGCTACTTTCAATGTAAGTAATCGTGTCAACATTGCCTCACCTCGCTTACCAGAAATGGTAAGACGCACAGGTGTTATTGTGCAAAAAAAATCAAATGACATTCTTTTAGTGGTCATGCTCACGTCAAAAGATAAACAATTTGATCCGCTTTATTTAAGTAACTATGCAACGCTAAATGTATTAGATGAAATCAAACGCGTTAAAGGTGTAGGTGACGCTAATATATTTGGTGCACGCGATTACTCTATGCGAATTTGGCTAAAACCAGATCGCATGGCACAACTTGGTATTACAACGAGTGATATCGCAGCTGCCATTCAAAGCCAAAATGCGCAATATGCGGCAGGTAAAATTGGTCAAGAACCCTCGGTCACTGATCAACAGCTTATATATACAGTGAATGCAAAAGGTCGGTTGTTAGATCCCAATCAATTTGGAAATATTATCGTAAGAGCTGGCGGGCCTAATGGCATTCTTTATCTCAAGGACATTGCACGTATTGAACTGGGTGCGCAAACCTATGACATTAATACAACATTGAATGGCAAACCCGGCGTAGGTATTCCTATTTTCCTTCAAACAGGTGCTAATGCGCTTGATACAGCCAAGGGTATAAAGGAAAAAATGGCGGAACTCAAAGAGCGCTTTCCTAAGGGTATGGATTTTGAAATTCCTTACGACACAAGTAACTTTGTAAAAGCATCTATGAAAGAAGTATTCAAAACGTTGGGTGAGGCAATGCTTCTTGTAGTGCTTGTCGTATTTTTATTCTTACAAAATTGGCGTGCCACTTTAATTCCTATTATTGCGGTACCAATATCTCTCATAGGTACATTTGCAGGTTTATATCTTTTTGGTTTTTCAATCAACACACTGACACTTTTTGCTATGGTCTTATCTATTGGTATCGTAGTTGATGATGCCATTGTCGTTTTAGAAAATATTGAGCGCCTGATGTCGGAAGAAAAACTTTCTCCAATTAAAGCTGCTATTAAATCAATGGAACAAGTCGCTGCTGCAGTCGTTGCAATTGTATTAGTCTTATGTGCTGTATTTGTGCCAGTTGCATTTATGGGTGGTATCGCAGGAGAGCTTTATCGTCAATTTGCAGTGACGGTAGCAATTGCTGTAGTGATATCCGGCATTGTGGCACTTACACTCACGCCAGCATTATGTGCCATTATTTTAAATCCAAACAATATTCATTCTAAATTTTTTGATCGTTTTAACAACGGCTTTAATCGCTTAACTCATTTTTATATTAAGGTCGTTAATAGCACCCTGCGTCACCGTCTTATTGGCGCTATTGTTTTTATTGGTATCGTGATTAGTTCTGTTTCTCTTTTTAAATTTACACCCACAAGCTTTATACCTTCCGAAGATCAAGGGTATGTCATTACAGCAGTAATGTTGCCAGATGGCGCTACAATTAGTCGTACTTCCAAAACAACGGAAGCAGTTCGTTCCGCAATTGCTTCTGACCCTGCAAGCACTTTCCAATTTGCAGTCAATGGTTATGACCTCATTGGCGGAGGGAATAAATCAAACTCAGCTACGATGTTTGTTAGATTAAAAGATTGGGGAGAACGAAACAGCTCTGCGAGTGATATCGTCAAAAAACTTTTCGGCATTGGTATGATGCAACCCGATGGTCTTGCCATTGCGTTTAACCCTCCGTCCATTCGTGGATTAGGTAATTCTGGCAGCATGGAAATCTATATTCAAAGTCGCAGCGATACAAATCCATTACGTTTATTTGCAGCTGTTAATTTATTTATTGAAGCACTTAATAAAGAACCTCGCCTTACAGGAATAAATACTTTTTTTAGGCCTACCGTACCTCAACTTTTTGTTGAAGTTGATGAAGCTAAAGCCATGAGCTTAGGCATTCCTATTTCAAGCATTTATGAAACCCTACAAAGCACTATGGGATCACTTTATGTCAATGACTTTAATAAGTCGGGTAGAACTTATCGTGTGCAACTTCAAGCAGAAGCCCCTTATCGAATGAAGCCTGACGATCTAGGTAAAGTTTATGTGCGATCAAATACAGGAGCTATGGTTCCACTTTCGGCGGTAAGTTCGGTTAATAGTATTTTAGGTGCTGAACAACTAGAACGTTTTAACGGGCTTCTTTCTGCAAAAGTGTTAGCAGGGGGAGCTCCTGGAGTTAGTTCGGGCGACACCATTAAGCTTGTTGAAAAAATTGCAAAAGAAAGTTTACCTGAAGGGTATCAAATGGCTTGGACAGGACAAGCCTATCAAGAAAAGCGCACAGGTTCTGCGGCGCTCTTTGCATTTGGTTTTGCCATAATTATGGTATTCCTAATTTTAGCGGCACAGTTTGAAACATGGGCATTGCCCCTTGCAGTAATTATGGCTGTGCCATTTGCCCTTACTGGCGCGCTCATTGCCATCATGATTCGCGGCATGCCAAATGATATTTATTTTCAGATTGGTCTAATCACCTTAATTGGCCTTGCAGCTAAAAATGCAATTTTAATTGTGGAATTTGCAAGTCAAAAAATGGAAGAGGGTATGCCCATTATGGAAGCTGCAGTTGAAGCTGCACGTCTCCGATTTAGGCCTATTGTAATGACATCGATGGCATTCGTTTTTGGTATTGTCCCTCTTGTTGTCGCAACAGGAGCAGGTGCAGCGGCTCGTCAATCGATGGGAACCGGAGTCTTTGGCGGTATGATTTTAGCAACATTTGTTGCAACGATTTTTATTCCACTGTTTTTTGTCTGGTTAACTGGAAATCATATTCGTCATCACGGTCATATAGATGAGGATAAAAAATAAAATGAAAATGCGATTTATTTTCCTTTGTTTATCTTTTAGTCTGATGAGCTGTACTTTAGTCGGCCCGGATTACAAGCGCCCAGAAATTAATTTGCCCAACACTTATCACCAAGAAATAAATAAAGACAATGAAGTGACAGATTTAAGTATGTGGTGGAAATTTTATCAAGACCCAGCGCTTGATGAGTTGATGGACAAAGCATTAAAGAAAAATGTTGATATTAATGCTGCGATTGCGCGATTGGAAGAAGCTGATGCATACCTACAACAAATAGGTGCAGCTTTAATACCATCGATAGATTTAACGTCGCAGGGCAATCGGACTAAAGCCACTGAAAATGGTATTGTGCCCTCAAATTTTGTAAAACCTTTTCGTAAAAATTTCAATATTCAACTTGGCACATCATTTGAGCTAGATTTTTGGGGAAGATTACGTCGAGCAAAAGAATCGGCTCGGGCAGAATATATTGCATCTCAATATTCAAAAGACACTGTTGTATTAAGCTTACAAAGCACGCTTGCAAGTAATTATTTATTATTAAGGAGTATTGATTCACAAATATTGGCTCTAAAAGATAACGTTGGATACCGTAAGGAAAATTTAGAGCTCACTAAAAAGCGCTTAGAGAGCGGACTTATATCTGCGCTCGATCTTCATCAAGCTGAGGCGGCTTTTAATAATTTATCTGCTCAACTGAGCGATCTTATTCGTCAACGTGAAGTCGTTTCTAATCAGCTTATTCTTTTATCAGGCGATATGAATTTAAATATTCCTGAAAATAGAATAGATGCTTTGGTCACGCCTCCAATACCGCCAGCTAATATGCCCTCATCGCTATTGGAATCAAGGCCAGATATAAAAGAAGCTGAACAAATAATGATTGCAGCTAATGCAAATATTGGTGTGGCTAAAGCAGCACTTTTTCCAAATATTATCCTTACGGCAAATTTTGGAAGAGAGAGTGCTGAATTAAAAAATATTAATAAAACTGGTTCAGATATATGGGGAATAGGCTTAGGCTTAACACTTCCGATTTTTGACTCAGGAAGAGCTCAAGCAAGAGTCAGTCAAGCAACAGCCAAACAAAAACAAGCGCTTAGCTATTATGAATCTTCTATACAAAATGCTTTTAAAGAAGTAAATAATGCACTTGTATCTTTAAAAGAATATACCGAACAAGAAAATGATTTAAAACTCACACAAGATGCGGCGAAGAAAGCTATGGATATTGCTTCGAATCGTTACAAAGCTGGCTATTCAAGTTACTTAGAATACTTAGATGCACAGCGTGTTTACAATGATGCGTCGATTTCATACATTCAAAAAAGACAATTAAGATTAATTGCGAGCGTTGAATTATTTAAATCTTTAGGTGGGGGCTGGCCTATAAAGTTAGAAAATAATTAAAACAATTATTGTTTTAATCTTTTTTTAGCTTTTTCAATCGATTTTTTGACTTGCTCAAAAGATGTGCCACCAATATGATTTCTGGATTTAATTGAACCTTCAAGCGTTAGATGGCCATATACGTCGCTTGAAATCATTTTACTAAATTTTTTCAATTCATCTATCTTAAGTTCGGATAAATCACATTTCTTTTTAATAGCTGCGTTTACGGCTTTTGCAACAATCTCGTGCGCGTCTCTAAATGCCATACCTTTAATCACAAGGTAGTCTGCTAAGTCTGTTGCAGTCGCGTAACCTTTTAAAGCAGCTTCCTTCATATTTTTTTCATTGACTGAAATACTTTTCAACATGTCTGCATAGATAGTCAGCACATCTAAAATAGTATTTGCAGTATCAAAAAGAGGCTCTTTGTCTTCTTGATTGTCTTTATTGTAAGCAAGTGGTTGCCCTTTCATCAGCATGAGAAGGCTCATTAAATGGCCGGTGACTCTGCCTGTTTTTCCTCTCACCAATTCAGGTACATCTGGATTTTTTTTCTGCGGCATGATGGATGATCCGGTACAAAATCCATCAGCGATTTCAACAAATCCAAACATGGGGCTCGACCACATGATGAGCTCTTCTGAAAATCTTGATAAATGGGTCATAAGTAAAGATGCTGCAAAAGTAAATTCAATTGCAAAATCTCTATCTGAAACTGCATCTAGTGAATTCTCACAGACGCCGTCAAATTTCAGTTTTTTAGCAACCCTATTTCTATCGATGGGATAACTTGTCCCGGCAAGTGCTGCTGCACCCAAAGGTAATTGATTCATTCTTTTTCTAGCGTCTTCAAATCTTGTCAGATCTCTTTGCAGCATCTCATAATAAGCCATTAAGTGATGACCAAAAGTCACAGGCTGTGCGACTTGCAGATGAGTAAATCCGGGCATAATTGTTTTTTGGTGCTTATCTGCTAGCTGAACGATGGATAACTGAAGTGTTTTAATTTTTTGAATCGTTTGATCTATAGTTGCTCTTAACCATAATCTCAAATCAGTTGCGACCTGGTCATTTCTCGATCTGCCTGTATGTAATTTCTTACCTGCTTCGCCAATTTTATCAGTCAACCTTTTCTCAATATTCAAATGTACGTCTTCTAAATCTAAAGACCATTTAAAGGTACCAGCTAAAATTTCTTTTTGAATACTTTGTAATCCGCTTTGAATCGCTTTTAAATCTTTTTGTGTGATGATTTTCTGTGCAGCTAACATTTCAGCATGTGCCACTGAACCTTCAATATCATAAAGACCTAGTTTTTGATCAAAGCCTATAGAAGCCGTAAATCTTTTGACGAGTTCAGTCACAGGCTCATTAAATCTGCCTGACCAATTCGCTTTTTTTATATCTTTTTTAGCCATAGTTGAAAGTATATGCTAAAGCTTATGATTTTCTAAATTTTCAATGGCCTAGCTTATGATAAAATAGCACATTCGTTTTAAATTCAACTATGACCCAGCCTACACAAATAACCATCGCGACACGCGAAAGTGAGCTTGCAATGTGGCAAGCCGAATATATCAAATCGGAACTTGTATCTTTATATCCAAGATTAGAAGTCACTATTCTTGGCATGACAACTCAAGGCGATAAAACACTTAATAAATCTCTCTCCAAAATTGGTGGCAAGGGCCTCTTTATTAAAGAATTAGAAGTGGCTCTTCAAAATAAAGAAGCTGATATTGCAGTGCATTCACTTAAAGACTTGCCTATGCATTTAAGTGATGAATTTATGATTGCGGCTATTGGTAAAAGAGAAGATGCAAGAGATGCATTTATTTCTAATGATTTTGGTGCGCTCGAAATGTTGCCGCCGGGAAGTATTGTGGGCACGTCAAGTCTTCGCCGACAAAGTCAATTACAACGTCGATTCCCTGAGCTTGTGATTGAGCCATTAAGAGGCAATCTCCAAACACGTTTAAAAAAGCTCGATAAAAAACAATATCAAGGCATTATATTGGCAGCAGCAGGGCTTATTCGTCTGAAATTAAAAAACCGTATTCGGCAGTATATGTCTCCTGAAAATTCAATTCCTGCTGTTGGGCAAGGCGCACTTGCTATTGAAATATTAAAAGTGCGTTCCGACCTTATTGAGCTATTAAAACCACTTCATCATCAAGAGTCGGCTTATTGCGTTTTAGCCGAAAGGGCTATGAGCAGAACTTTGGGTGGCAGTTGCAATGTGCCTCTAGGTGCACATGCAATTATTGAAAATAAAATTCTTAAGCTTCAAGGTTTTGTAGCTTCTATAGATGGGAAAGAAATGATTAAAGATAAAATTGAAGGCTCTATTGCAGATGCTGAAAAGCTTGGTGAAAAACTTGCTAAGCAACTGCTTGATCAAGGCGCAGATAAAATCTTAGCGAATCTTGTTATATGAGTAAAAAAGAACTCCATCAAACTGGTATTGTGATTACACGGCCTTCTCATCAAACAGGTGAGATCAAAGCCTTAGTGAATGAACATCAAGGACATCCTATCGAGTTTCCTTTGCTTGAAATCAAATCAAAAAGTCAAAACGAAAATTTTCAAAATATCGTTTTAAAATTAAATCATTATGATTGGGCTATTTTTATTAGCTCTAACGCAGTGCAATTTGGAATGCCAGCTGTCAAACATGCCTTTCATGCGTTACCCGAATCAACAAAGTTTGCAGCAATTGGTCCTTCCACTCAAAAAGCACTGAAATTATTTGATGTAAATCATGTTCTTATACCAGATGAGAACTTCGATAGCGAAGGTTTGCTTGCCACCAAAGAAATGAATGATATTAAGAATAAAAAAATTGTAATCTTTAGGGGTGAAGGCGGCCGCGAAACTTTAGCTGAAATATTAAGAGCGCGAGGTGCTGAAGTTACATACGCAGAATGTTATACCCGCACGTTTCCGCAAACCAATTTAGATTTACTTAAAGCTTTCTCTGAAAAAATTCATATTTCAGCAATTCTTATTACAAGCTCTGAGGCATGTAAAGAGTTTGTTCGTTTAAATCGTTTAAAAGATATGAGTTTTTTAAAGGACGTACTTTTTATCGTAAATCATCCGAGAATGGTGAATGTTCTTGAGAGAGAATCTTTTATGACTTTTTCGTCGGATGAGCCTTCTGATCAGTCTATGATGAAAAAGCTTTTAGAGACAATCGATCACTAGTTTCAAATCCTCCGATTACATCTGCGCATTATGGATTGTGCGAGATAACTTAGATGTTAAATTGGCAAGTCTTTAATTCAATATGCCTCATATGAAACTTATTGGAAAGCTTGGATGGCTGGTAAGTATCATTTTGTCCTTTGCAATGGGCTTAAGTGACCTTAATTACACTTGGCTTTTACCAATCACTACATTTCAAATTTTAAGTTATTACCTTTTTCATTTTAAAAATTTTAAATTTAAGAAAATAGGTAAAAGAAATAATCCTTTCATTAAAGAATTACCCCGTCATTTAATAATCCAATCTTTTATTACTTTAATTTTTTTTGGAATTGGATTTTTCGTAAACTCTTACTTTGATCATGAAGTTTATGCTTCGCTTTTAGGACACCTTGCACAATTTTTTGATACTATTAATTTAGCTAGGGAGTCTGTGAAGCAATCTATGATTGAGTTTTATAATGCTGTTTTGAAAAGTCGTTTTAATTAAACAGTGCTTTATTCGCAAGCTCTTTAGGCTTCAAGGAACTTTTCCCGAAAAATTAAGTCCTTATCATTCAGTCGTTTTTTTGTAGATAAAAATTATGGCTCATGTATAATTCGCGCAAATCGTGATTTATACACGGTTGATGTGTATCACTATTGTTACAGTTTGATACATATTTTATTTTATTTTATTTTATATTTAAGGAAATTACATGTCTAAGTTATTCGCTTCATTAGTTGCAGGTTTATTCGCACTTTCATTAAACGCATTTGCTAACGACGCTGCTAAACCAGCTGCTGATGCTAAAGCTGCTCCAGCTGCTAAAGCTGCTCCAGCTGCTAAACCAGCTGCTGATGCTAAAGCTGCTCCAGCTGCTAAACCAGCTGCTGATGCTAAAGCTGCTAAGTAATTTGCTTTTCTGTATCAATAAAAAAGGCGCTTTTAGCGCCTTTTTTTATACCTGTTTATTTTTTTACGGGTGCTGCAAACGTAAACGCGTCTGAATAAAACTCATGCTCCGGCAGCCCTGCTTTAATAAATGCCTTATGTGCTACTTCTACCATCTGCGGAGCACCACAGCAGTACAATTGATAGTCATTTAAATTTACAAAATCTTTTAATACAGCTTCATGCACTAATCCATTTCGCCCATGCCAGGCATCTTCCTGAAGAGGCTCGGAAAGCACAGGGATATATTCAATATGCGAAAATTCGTTTGCCCACTTTTTGCATAACGTATCCATATATAAATCTTCCAATGCTCTCGCACCACGATAAAGCTTGATGGGCCGCTTCATACCTTTTTGAATGGACTCTTCGATCATGCCCTTAATCGGTGCAAAGCCCGTTCCACCAGCTACAAAAATAATAGTTTTCATAGAGTCTTCACGCAAGAAAAAATTACCGAAGGGTCCTTCCACGCGCAAAATAGATTTTTCTTTCATTTCTTGAAATACATATTCTGTAAACTCTCCCCCTGGGATGAGTCTGAGATGTATCTCAAGCAGGGAAGACTCGTGAGAAGGGCTGGCAATTGAAAATGCTCTCCTCTTTCCATCTTTAAGTAAAAACTCTAGATATTGTCCTGCTACAAATTGCAGTTTGTCTGTACTTGGAAGCTTTAGTTTCATTAGCATTACGTCATGCGTCAGCTTTTCTAAAGCTTCAACACGTACTGGAAAGATTTTAGGTCTTATATTATTAACAATGGCCAGCTCTTTAATTTCAATGGTTAAATCTTCTATGGCCACAGCCCTGCAAAACAATGTCATACCATTTTTAATTTCTTCTTCTGAAATCACGGATGACTGATAATCTTCTAAATGTACCTTTCCTTCAACTATTTTACCTTTGCATGCGCCACAAGCGCCATTACGACAACCATAAGGTAGATGAACACCTGCATCTATAGCAGCCTCTACGATGGTTTGACTTCCTTTAGCCTGAAAAACGTGGCCACTTGGTAAGAGCTTGATGGAGTAACTCATTATTTTAAAAGCTCATCATCACGACGATACTCACCTTCGATCACATCATCTTCTGATGGATGAACATTTTGAGAAGAGTTATTTTTAATAGGAATAAGCAACAATATGACTGCTAAGGAATCTGTAATTACGCCAGGGATAATAAATAAGATGCCTGCAAATAAATTACGTGCACTACAAATCATGGCTTTAATTGGATTACCACCTTGAGTCATAGCGCCCATTAGCTTTGCAAAAACTAACTGTTTTTCCTCTTTGATTAACCGCCAACCAAGATAAGTAACTAAAATCATATAAAGAAAAAACCACCACCCATAAAGAGCGCTTAGTTTAAAAATGCCCCATATCTCAATGACTGGGAAGGATAATAAAAGAATAGTAAAAAGTAATCGCATTAGGTTATTCTATTAATTTAGTTAGAATTATATGTAATAAATGATCGTTGTGCTTAAGAGCTTGATTGAATCATACTTAAGGAACGATTTTGTGATGATTTAACTCCAACCTAATAACTTCTTATTAATTAAAGGTCATTATTCATGTTTAGCCGTATTTTTTCTTTATCAAAAAAAATAACAATTTTGTTCAGTTTATTTTTTATCGGCTTACTCATCAACATCGCAAATGCTGACGAATCTTTATTCTTAAAAGATAAAAATGCTTTCCTACAGCCTGATGAAGCTTTTCAATTAACAATCAAAAAAAATCCTCAATCTATCGAAGCAGCTTTCTTTATTGCGAAAGACTATTATCTTTATCGCAACAAATTAAAAGTTGAATTTGATCATATTCCTCAAAATCAAATCCTTTTGCCAACCGCAGAAATTAAAACAGACCCGCATTTCGGAAAAACAGAAATTTACCATAGCACCTTAAATGCTTCTATTCCATTCGATCCAACTCATCCACCAAAAAAAATAAGCCTCACTTATCAAGGATGCAGCCAAAAAGGTCTTTGTTACGCTCCTATTTCAAAAGAATTTAAGTTCGATAGTATTCAAACTAAAACCTTAAACGCGACTAGCTCTAATTCTGAAGTTGATACGATGCAATTTTTATTGCAGTCACAACATATTGGTCTTATCTTGTTAGGGTTTTTTATTGCGGGGCTTTTGCTTTCTTTAACGCCTTGTGTTCTTCCCATGATTCCTATTTTATCAAGTATTATTTTTGCTTCACATAAGCGCCCCTCTCATCAAACGCGTTTAAAAGATTTTTTTCTATCTTTCAGTTATGTGGGTGGCGTTTCTTTTACTTATACCTTGATAGGTATTTTTGCGGGATTGTCAGGCAATTTAATTACGTCAAGCATTCAAAGTCCTTTGCTCATGATTGTTCTCGGTGTTGTTTTTATTCTTTTAGCACTTTCTATGTTTGATTTATATGCTCTCAAATTACCTCACTTCATTGAAAATTTTATTGCGACATCTATCCTTCGCGTAGAAGGGGGTAGGTATCTTAATGTATTTATTATCGGAATGATTTCATCGCTTGTATTAAGCCCCTGCATTGCACCTCCTCTAGCAGGAGCAATTATCTATATCAATCAATCAAGAGATTTTGTCTTAGGCGGCTTAGCTTTATTTACACTTTCTATTGGCATGAGCATACCGCTTCTTCTCATTGGTATTTTTTCTGATCAATGGCTGCCTAAGCGTGGTCATTGGATGATTATTATTAAAGAGCTGATTGGCTTTATATTAATTGCCATGGGCCTATTTATCATGAGCCCACTTTTCCCTGAAAATACGGATCAAATTGCTTACAGCGCTTTATTGCTCGCACTCTCTATTTATTTATTTTTTGCAGTTCGTCGCTTCAAATATAAATCGATGTCTTGGGTTCATCTACTGGCCTTTGTAACACTTATTGCTTCGATTTTACTTTTTGGACTAACACTTCAAAAAATGAATATATCTGATGATGAAAATATTTCTATTACCACGAAACCTAATCACGTTTCTGTTTTACCCTTTAAGCAAATTCAAAGTCTTGATGATTTATCTCGCGAACTAAATCAGCGCGATAACAAAATGATCATGCTAGATTTTTATGCGGATTGGTGCGTATCTTGTAAAGAATATGAAAAACTTACTTTCAATAACTCAAAGGTCAAAGAATACCTTAATGAATATAGCTTGCTTCAAGTTGACGTCACTCAAAATACTACTCAACATAAAGCCTTATTAAAACATTTCAATCTTTACGGCCCGCCAGCCATATTATTTTTTGATAAGCAGCATAACGAATTACGAACTTTTAGAATTGTAGGCTTTAAGAATGCATCCCAAATGCTAGATCACCTTAAAACGCTCCAACATGAAAATCAATAAAACTAAACTGCATATAACCATCTATGTGGTTGCTATTATTTTTTTAGGATTTTCCTTTTCTCGCATTTTTTTAAAACCTGCAGAAAAAAACAGCTCCTCATCTGCCCCATTATTTGCATCGGTCATAAATGATCCTGATGGCAAGCCTCAAAACCTCAAACAATTTCAAGATAAAACCATTGTGCTCAATTTTTGGGCAACCTGGTGTGAGCCTTGTCGCGAAGAAATGCCTGAATTATCTAATTTCTATACTGAAAATAAGTCTAAAAACCTTGTGGTGGTTGGCATTGCGATTGATGAGGAAAAAGCCGTGCAATCCTATCTTAAAAAGACCAAAGTAACTTATCCTATATTTGTAGATGAAGATAAAGGGGTGATTTTGAGTAAAAATTTAGGGAACAAGGAGGGTATTTTGCCTTATACTGTAATCATCAATTCAGAAGGTAACATCCAAAAAACAATTCTCGGTCGCGTAAATAAAGACCAATTGGATGCCATAACCAAGCCTTTATTGCAACCCTCAAAAAACCTTTAATTTTCCTTAATTTCGTCTAATTTGTAGACAAAAAACGTTATTTTCGGCAAAATTAACTTCCATAGATTCAAGAAAAACGCGACACATGGCAACAAAATCAATCTTAGTTTTGCATGGGCCCAACCTAAATCTCCTAGGTGAGCGTGAGCCACAACACTACGGCAAACAGACCTTAGAAGACATCGATCAAGCGTTAAAAACCATAGCATCTGCGAAGTCTATTAAGCTTGAAACGATGCAAAGCAATAGCGAAGGAGACTTGGTAAACAAAATACAGTCGCTTCACAATGACAAAGTTGATTTTCTAATTATTAATCCGGCAGCTTATACCCACACATCCGTTGCAATGCGTGACGCACTCTCTGCTGTCAAAGTACCATTTATTGAAGTTCATTTATCTAATGTATATGCAAGGGAGCCTTTTAGGCATCACTCCTATTTTTCTGATATCGCAGTCGCAGTTATTAGCGGCCTAGGTGCAGATGGTTATATAGCAGCCCTTAATTTTGCAATTAACGCTTAAAGTTTTAAAAAAGAGGTCATTATGGATTTACGCAAACTTAAAAAATTAATCGATTTAGTAGAAGAGTCTGGTATCGCCGAACTTGAACTCACCGAGGGTGAGGAAAAGGTAAAAATCAGCCGGCAACTTATGAACCAAGCGACACCTATGACACACTATATACAAGCGCCTCAACAAATGAGCCATCAGCCTCAAATGGCTGCTCCATCAGAAGGAGCCACTTCAGAAACTAAACCTGTTGCAGAAAAAATAGATGGTCATGCAGTGAATTCACCTATGGTGGGAACATTCTATCGCTCGCCTTCGCCTGATGCGAAAGTTTTTGTCGATGTAGGATCTAAAGTTACTAAAGGTGACACTCTTTGTATCATTGAGGCTATGAAATTACTTAATGAAATTGAGGCTGATGCTACTGGCACGATTAAAAAGATTTTGGTTGAAAATGGCCAGCCCGTCGAATACGGCGAAACTCTCTTTATTATCGGCTAACTTATTTTATGTTTGAAAAAATACTGATCGCTAATCGCGGCGAAATAGCACTGAGAGTATTGCGCGCATGTCGCGAGCTTGGCATTAAAACAGTGACCGTCCATTCCGAAGCAGACCGAGATGCAAAATACGTCAAATTGTCTGATGAATCAGTATGTATTGGTCCAGCACCCTCTGCGCAAAGTTATTTAAATATCCCGGCTGTCATTAGCGCTGCAGAAGTGACAGATGCAGAAGCCATCCATCCTGGCTATGGCTTTTTGTCTGAGAATGCAGATTTTGCAGAGCGCGTTCAACAAAGTGGTTTTGTATTTATTGGTCCTCGTCCAGAAACGATTCGTCTCATGGGCGACAAAGTCAGCGCAAAAAATGCCATGAAAGAAGCAGGCGTGCCTTGTGTTCCTGGATCTGAAGGTGCACTTCCTGATGAACCCAAAGAAATAATCGCCATTGCTAAAAAAATTGGTTACCCCATCATTATTAAAGCTGCTGGTGGTGGTGGTGGCAGGGGCATGCGCGTAGTTCATACGGAGGCTGCTTTAATTGCTTCAGTGAATATGACGAAACAGGAAGCACAAGCTGCTTTTGGCAACCCTGTTGTGTATATGGAAAAATTTTTAGAAAAGCCGCGTCATATTGAATTTCAAGTTCTTTCTGATGAGCACGGTAATGCTGTATATCTTGGTGAGCGTGATTGCTCACTTCAGCGTCGCCACCAAAAAATTATTGAAGAAGCCCCTGCGCCTGGTTTATCACAAAAAATTCGTGAAAAAATTGGTGAGCGCTGTGCGGAAGCATGCCGAAAAATTAACTATCGTGGTGCTGGTACTTTTGAGTTCTTATATGAAAATAATGAATTTTATTTCATTGAAATGAATACACGATTACAAGTTGAACACCCTGTCACTGAATTCATAACAGGCATTGATATTGTTCAACAACAAATCAAGATTGCTGCCGGTGAAAAATTACCGTTTAAACAAAAAGACATTGTCTTTAAAGGCCATGCAATTGAATGTCGAATTAATGCCGAAGATCCTTATAGCTTTGTCCCTTCTCCAGGAAAAGTTACTACATTTCATATGCCTGGAGGCCCTGGCGTGCGAGTAGATACTCATACCTACGGGGGCTACACAGTCCCTTCCAATTATGACTCTATGATCGGTAAATTAATTACCTATGGTGATACGCGCGATCAAGCAATTGCGAGAATGCGTGTTGCTTTATCTGAAATGGTCGTCGAAGGCATTAAAACAAATATTCCTTTACACAAAGACCTCATGGCTGATCTTGCATTTAATAATGGCGGCGTCAGCATTCATTACTTAGAAAAAAAACTCGGCATACAAAAAAAATAAATGGCCGCTTGGATTAATCTTAAAATCCGAGCAAGTGCAGCATATGCACATAGCATGAGTGATGCTTTAATTGAACTCGGCGCTCTTTCATGTTCTATCGAAGACTCTTATCTTAATAGTGAAAATGAAGAAGCACTTTTTGGTGAGCCTAACATTCCAAGCAACACAATTTGGCAACACAATACGGTTGAATCTCTTTTTAATGCCGATGTATCTATCGACACTATCATCAATGAACTGAAAACTATTACCGGTTTATCTAATATTGATTTCACAGTTGAATCTGTCGAAGAACAAAATTGGGTTGCTTTGACTCAATCACAATTTGAACCCATCAGTGTTTTTGATAAGCTTTGGATCGTACCAAGTTGGCATACTTCACCCAATCCTGATGCCATCAATATTATCTTAGATCCTGGGTTAGCATTTGGTACAGGAAGTCACCCTACAACACACTTATGCTTAGAGTGGCTTATTAAAGAAGTGAATATTAATGATCGTGTTTTAGATTACGGATGTGGTTCAGGTATTTTGTCTATTGCAGCAAAAAAATGTGGTGCAAAAGAAGTAATAGGTGTTGATATTGATCCTCAAGCCATTATTGCAAGCAAACATAATGCACAAGAAAATCATGTCGATATTCAATTTTACAATTCAGAGTCATCACTAACTTTTGAAGCTGATATAGTGGTTGCAAATATTTTATCAAGCGCGCTATCCGTCCTGGCACCCATCATAGCAAAGGCTTGCAGGCCAGAAGGAAAAATTGCGTTATCTGGTATATTGAAAGAACAAGTCGAGATGCTGACTCAAATATATAGCGCATGGTTTAATTTAAACAAACCTATTGAGCGCGAAGGCTGGATTTTGCTGTCAGGCACTAAAAAAAGTATTTCCTAAATTTTTTAATTCGTTTATGATGCAAACTCCTCTTAATAAAAAGGATAGTAAATGAAGACGAATGTTAAAGGTTTAGAAAGAGTAGTTCGTATTGCTGTTGGCGCTGCTGTATTAGGTCAAGCAATTGGTGGTTACTCTGTTTTTGAATATGGTATTGTTGATGAAGTCGTTGGTGTTTTCTTATTAGGCACTGGTGTTTTAGCTTCATGTCCACTCAAATCTGTTTTAGGTCTTGGTTCTAAGAAAGCTCCTGCAAGATCACCTGCTGCAAAAAAACCAGCTGCTAGACGTAAACCAGCTCGTAAAGTTGCTGCAAAAAAACCAGCTAAACGTAAAGCGGCTCCAAAAAGAAGACGCGCGGCTCGTTAATCGCTTATCCATATTAAGAAGCGTTACCTATAAATAACGCTTCTTATATCATTTCAATCGTATCTGTTTTAATCAATCGTATTGCTTCTGAGATTTTTTCTACAGCGTTCATTCGCACAAAACTTTTTCGATAGGCAATTGCAATTGTTCGTGAAGGAACAGGCTTAATAAAAGGAATGACTTTTATTAAATGATTTTGGTAGCGATCTGATGTTGCACTTTTCGGCAACACTGTAATCCCCAAATTCGATGCCACCATATTACGAATCGTTTCAAGTGAATTACCTTGTAGCACCTCTCCTTTTTTCGATAAATCTGGGCATGACTCAACCACTTGTAAACTAAAGCAATGCCCACTATTTAAAAGCAATACTTTTTCGTCGCTTAATTCTTTTGGGTGAATATTTTTACGTGATGCCCAAGGATGATTGTTCGGAACAGCGACGACAAACTCTTCTTTATAAAGCGGCAAAACATGTATACCTGGAATGTTAAACGGCAAAGCTACAATCGCTGCGTCAATTTGTCCATTTTTTAATTGTAGCTCCAGACTCGCGGTAATATTTTCTTCAACCTCAAGGGGCATTTTTGGCGCGATTTTTCTTAAGATAGGAATAATTTGCGGCAACAAGTAAGGGCCGACCGAATGAATCATTCCAACTTTAATTAATCCATCTAGAGGGTCACCGCCAGATTTGGCGAATGATTTTATCTTTTCAACTTGCTCTAAAATAATATTGGCTTGCTCAACAATCTTTTCGCCAATTTCAGTTATAGTAACTTCGGTGCGACTTCTCTCAAACAAAGAAACATTAAGCTCTTCTTCTAATTTTTTAATTGCTAAGCTTAATGCTGGTTGACTCACAAAACATTTGTTTGCGGCACGTCTAAAATTTTTCTCTTTAGCCAAAGCCACCACAAATCTTAATTCACTTAGCGTCATAAATTAACCAAAACTAAATATCGAGGTTACTTGCTCCTAATGCATTATTTTCAATAAATGCACGTCTCGGCTCAACCTGGTCTCCCATGAGCGTTGAAAATATTTCATCAGCCGAAATAGCATCATCAATTTGTACTTTAAGTAAGCGACGCACATTAGGATCCATCGTTGTTTCCCAAAGTTGTTCTGGATTCATTTCACCCAGACCTTTATAGCGCTGAATATTTAAATTATGTTTTGCTTCGCCTAACAACCAATCAAGCGCTTCTTTAAAATTAGAAATTGATTCTGATTTTTCTCCGCGTTGAATTACAGCGCCCGCACCCACAAGACCATCTAACATTTGTGATGTTTTTAATAGTTGCTGGTAATCACCACTCGACAAGAATAATGCATCAATCACACAGCTCTCTAAATTGCCATGAACAAATTTATGAACAGCTAGCTTATAAGTTTTAGTTTCTTCATCGAGCGATACAATCACTTCTGATTTTTCTGTGCTCTTATTGATGAGGCGCTCTCTTATTGCTTGCGCGACTTTTTCAACCTTAGGCTCGCTTGTTAAATCTATAGCGCCTACATGAAGAATTGCACGTAACACCGCTTCATCATAATGCGGCGCAATGCGACGAATGACCGCTTCAGTTAACACCATTTGTCTTGCAATTTCCCCTAATGCATCGCCTGTTAAATTGCTGCCGCCTTTTTTAGTAAGCAAGGTTGCATCTTTAATGGCAGACTCAAGTAAGTATTGATCAAGCTCTTGTTCGTCTTTGAGATATTGCTCATGCTTACCTTGTTTCACTTTAAAAAGAGGCGGCTGTGCAATATAAATATGTCCTCGCTCTACAAGCTCTGGCATTTGGCGATAGAAGAATGTTAATAACAGGGTACGAATATGAGCGCCATCAACGTCAGCGTCGGTCATAATAATAATGCGATGATAGCGAAGTTTCTCAACATTAAAATCGTCCTTACCAATTCCAGTGCCTAGCGCAGTAATTAAGGTTGCAATTTCTTGTGAGGATAATAATTTATCAAAACGCGCTTTCTCCACATTTAGAATTTTTCCCTTTAACGGCAAGATCGCTTGATTTTTTCGATCACGGCCTTGCTTTGCTGAGCCTCCTGCAGAGTCACCCTCGACCAAGTAAATTTCGCACAATGACGGGTCTTTTTCTTGGCAGTCTGCCAATTTGCCCGGAAGGCCCATCGAATCCATAACGCCTTTACGTCTTGTCATATCACGTGCTTTACGTGCAGCCTCTCTAGCGCGAGCTGCATCAATAATTTTATTACAAATAATTTTTGCATCTGCTGGGCTTTCGGCTAAGAAATCAGCGAGCTTTGAAGCAACTACGTCAGATACTACAGGTTGGACTTCACTTGAAACCAATTTATCTTTTGTTTGTGAAGAAAATTTAGGTTCTGGCACTTTTACCGAAAGAATACATGTGAGGCCTTCTCGCATATCATCGCCTGTTGTTTCTACTTTTGCTTTTTTAGCGAGCTCATTTTGCTCAATAAAATTATTGAGCGTTCTTGTCATGGCTGTGCGCAGGCCTGTTAAGTGTGTGCCCCCGTCTCTTTGAGGAATATTATTTGTAAAGCACTGGACATTTTCTCCATAGGAATCATTCCATTGCATCGACACCTCAACGCTAATACCTTCTTTTTCGCCAATCGCGTGAAATGGTTTTTTATGAAGCACAGATTTAGATCGATTCATGTATTCTACAAAGCCTTTTACCCCGCCTGAATATGCGAAGTTTTCTGACTTGTTATTTCTTTGGTCTATCAATTCCATTTTGACGCCATTATTAAGAAATGATAATTCGCGTATACGTTTAGCTAAAATTTCATAATGGAAATCTATATTGGTAAATGTTTCAGCTGACGGGAAAAAATGAACCTCTGTTCCGCGACGATCTGTGGTGCCCATTTCAACCAAAGGAGCTACCCGTTCGCCACGTTTAAATTCCATTTGATACACCTTGCCATTACGGCAAACTTTTAAGCGTAACCATTCTGATAGCGCGTTCACTACAGATACACCTACACCGTGTAAGCCACCAGATACTTTATAAGAGTTTTGATCAAACTTTCCGCCTGCGTGTAATTCTGTCATTACAATTTCAGCAGCAGATCGTTTAAATTCGTCGTCTTCTTTAATGTCTGTTGGGATACCGCGACCGTTATCTGAAACGCTCACAGAATTATCTGGATGTATAATAATTTTAATATCGTCGCAATGACCCGCTAAAGACTCATCAATCGCATTATCAAGCACCTCGAAGACCATATGATGAAGACCGCTGCCATCGGAAGTGTCGCCGATATACATACCCGGTCTTTTTCTTACCGCATCCAATCCCTTTAAGATTTTAATGCTGTCTGAGTTGTATTCTTGATTGTCTATCTTTTGAGCCATGAGTTTCTCTTTATTTTAAATTGAATTAAATGCGCATTGGCATGACTACATATTTGTAGTCATTATTGTTCGGTATTGTAAATAAGCAACTGCTATTCGTATCCAAGAATGCTAGAGTTACTTTGTCTTCTTGAATGTTTGTGAGCACATCAATTAAGTATGTCACATTAAAACCAATATCAATAGGATCTTGTTGGTATTGGATTTCTAATTCCTCTTCAGCTTCTTCTTGTTCTGTATTTGTGCTAATTAACTTCAAATTATTATCTGCAATCATCATGCGAATGCCGCGATATTTTTCGTTTGATAAAATTGATGCGCGCTGCAATGAAGTTAAAAACTGTGATCGATCAATTGTGAATTGGTTGTTGTGCCCCTCAGGAATAACACGAGTGTAATCTGGGAATTTACCATCAATAACTTTTGAAATAAGCTGTATGTCATTAAAATTAAAACTAACTTGGCCCTTGTAAAGCTCGACTGACACCAACTCTTCTGTTTCGTTAAGAAGTTTAATTAATTCAATCACTGTTTTTCTAGGAAGAATCACTTCTGTTTTATTGTAGTTTTGATCTAAATGAATTGATGTAAAACTTAAACGATGGCCATCAGTGCCCACAATATTAAGTTGATTGCCATTCACTTCAAATAACAAACCATTTAAATAATAACGAATATCTTGTTGTGCCATTGCAAACTCAACTTGCTTTAATAAACGTTTGAGTTGAATTTGAGAAATTGTAATTACCACAGCTTCACTTGAGGCTTTTGTCATTACTGGATAATCTTTTGCGGGTAATGTTTGAATAGCAAAACGACTCTTATTAGCCTTAACTGCAACACGGCTATCTTTAATTGCAATATCAATTACACAGTCATCAGGTAATGATCTTGTGATGTCAAAAAATTTTCTTGCAGATATGGTAGTAGCAATCTCTTCTTTTAGGTCCGCTTTAAAACTTAAAGATACTTGCATCTCCAAATCAGTAGCGGTGAGTTGCACCTGACCATCCTTACCTTGAATTAAAATATTCGAAAGAATTGGAAGTGCGTGTTTACGTTCCACAATACTTGCAACATTAGCGAGAGGTTTAAGTAATGCATCTCGATTAATTTTTATATTCATATCGTTCTTCTTTATTTAATGTTTTTTAATATATAAATCTAATAATAGTAATAATAGTGAGGTTTTCTATGGATAACCTTATAAACCTTAATATAAACATATGGTTATCTTGTGAATAACTATGCATTTCTATTGTAATTACTTGTGGATGAATTGTGGATAAAAAACGCATATTTTTTAAAAATACGACTTACCCACAACTCGTCCACAGCCATTCCACAGGGTTTAATTAGCCCTTGAGTACTTGTTTAAGTATTCCTAAGTCTTGTGCAATTGATTGATTGCTTAATCGTAATTGCTCAATTTCCTCACATGCATGCATTACGGTTGTGTGGTGTCGACCGCCATAAGCCTCACCAATTTCAGGAAAGCTTAAATTAGTTAGCTCTCTTGTTAATGCCATAGCAAGCTGTCTTGGTTTTGAATAGTTGCGCGAACGTTTTTTACTTAACATGTCAGATATTTTAATTTTAAAATACTCAGCCACTGTTTTTTGGATGTTCTCAACACTCACTTGACGTCCGCGCACTGCAATTAGATCCTTCAATGCATCTTTGGCTAAATGAATATCAATCGCTGATTTTGTAAAATTAGACATCGCTAATATTCTATTTAATGCGCCTTCTAATTCACGCACGTTAGAGCGAATTTGTTTTGCAATAAAGAATGCAACCTCTTCAGAAATTTTCATTTTATTTTCTTCTGCTTTTTTTAGCAGAATGGCAACGCGCATTTCAAGTTCAGGCGGTTCAATCGCCACTGTAAGTCCCCAACTAAATCGGGTTCTCAAGCGCTCATCGACACCTTCAATTTCTTTTGGATAGCTGTCGCATGTAATAATAATTTGTTTTTTATTTTCAATGAGCGCATTGAATGCATAAAAAAACTCTTCTTGTGTGCGATTTTTTTTCGAAAAAAACTGAATATCATCAATCAATAGCAAATCTAATGAATGATAATTTTTTTTGAAAGCATCGAAAGCTTTATTTTCATAAGCTTTAACTACATCGGATACGTAGCGCTCGGCGTGAAGATATTTAATTTTTGCGTCAGGCTGGATATGTTTTAGATGATTACCAATCGCTTGAATTAAGTGCGTCTTACCTAAGCCCACGCCGCCATATATAAAAAGCGGGTTATATGCTTTGCCTGGATTTTCAGCTACTTGCATTGCTGCAGCGCAAGCTAATTGATTGGCTTTGCCTGTCACAAAGCTTTCAAATGTAAATTGAGTATTCAGGCCAGATGCTTTGACTTCTTTAAGCGTGCCACCCGCACTTTTTTTGGTTGTTTCATGAGGGGGTGCATCGGCCACATTGTTTTGGGGAGATATGGCTAAAGCTTTTGATAAAACTGCCTCTTTTTTAGGCAATATAGATTCTTTAATAGCGCGTATAGCGAATTCTACTTTAGTGACCTGGGGTAGCAGTTCTTTAGCTAGCAATTCAATTTTTTGTGCAAAGCGATCTTTTACCCACTGTTGCACAAACTTATTGGGGGCTAATATTTTAATTTTATCTTGGTCGTGTTCGAACCTAAGTGGCTTAATCCAGGTATTAAATTGCTGAGCGGAGAGCTCTTTTTTAAAGCGTTCGAGACAGTGAGTCCAAAAATTTTCCAT